>NZ_CANMXB010000001.1:0-1210000 GCF_947501785.1 uncultured Litoreibacter sp.
TTGTGTGGGAGAGGCTCAAGCAATCATGGTCATTCTGGTAGCGACCAAGAGACAACGGGTCAATGGCGGCTCCGTCCGCAAAGCGAACAAACAGGATCGAGCGATCTCAGCCTTGCCAGGGCGGTTTAAGGTGGCCGTTGTCGCGGGATGGCGGGTGAGCGATGTGCAGTTCTAGGTAAATCGGCAGGTGCGGCCCAGTTTCGCGCCCGCTTTGGAGCTTTGGCGGTTGACTCGGGCGGCAGCGGGGGTAAAAGGCAGCTTCAAATGAATTTCCGAGGGTGCGCCCCTCGTGCAGGAGATGTGACATGGCGAAGCCAACCACGATTAAGATCCGCCTGAACTCGACCGAAGGCACGGGCCACTTCTACGTGACCAAGAAAAACGCCCGCACCATGACCGAGAAGATGGTCGTGCGCAAATATGACCCTGTTGCGCGCAAGCATGTCGAATACAAAGAAGGCAAGATCAAGTAATCTTCCCCTTCCCAGATTGAGACAAAGCCGCGCCTGAGAGCGCGGCTTTTTCGTTTTGGAGTGCCTGATGGAGATACGCCCTACCACCCGCCGCGACATTGCGGCCGTAGACGCCCTGCTGGCGGCCAGCTACCCCGTCTTGCTGAAGGCGGACTACCCGCCCTCGGTGCTGGTGACTGCTTTGCCGCTGATTAGCCGTGCGCAGCCCAAGCTGGTGACCTGCGGGACGTATTACGGTGTGTTTGAGGGCCAGACGCTGGTCGGGGCGGGCGGCTGGACGATGGCGGCACCCGGTGGGGCGCAGTCGCGGGCCAAGGCGGCCCATATCCGCCATGTGGTCACTGACCACCGGCGGGTTCGTGAAGGGGGCGGGCGGTTGCTGATGGCGCATATCTTTGCGAAGGCCGCAGAGGCGGGCGTGAACTTTCTGGCGTGCCAATCCACGTTGACCGCTGCGCCCTACTACCGCGCCATGGGGTTCGAGGGAGAGCAGGTGATCTCGGTCCCGTTGCGGGCGGGGATCGACTTTCCGGCCGTTTCCATGGGGCGGGCGCTGCCTTAACTGGGGATAACCCGAATTGGACGTTGCCCGACTCACTCGGCAAGGGTTAGTGTTTCCCCACAACATTTTGGGGGAAGATCAAATGAAGAAGCTGCTTCTTGTGGTTCCATTGGCTGTTGCGGCTTGTTCAAGCGCTCAGAACAGCAAGCTAGACGCCTTGGTTCCAGACCTCTATATCGCCACGCCGCAGGGCGCCGGGCTCGCGCCGTACAGCCTCGCGGAATACAACGCGCGCGTAGCGGACGGGCAGCCTGGCCTGGTGCGCCGTCAGGAGCCGTGGACGCGTGCTGACGCGCGGCGCAAAAACAGCGGGTCGCGCGACACGATCTTTACGCGCAAGTCCAAAACCATGGCAGCGCCAGTTGTGGCGACAGGCCCCGTTCTGACAGGACCTAAGACAGCGGCCGAAGCGCGGGCCTTGGCCACGGCGACGCCGACGACCTACCGCCTTCCAGACAACACGCTGGTGACCGTCGTACTGCTGCCCGGTGGCAAGATCAAAGAGACCGTTCAGATCGGCGCAAAGGCCGGGTGACCCCGCCTTAGGCGGACCCAGATACGGGACAAAAGAAAAGGGCCGGTGGAAGCACCGGCCCTTCTTTTATTTGCATGTTGCAGCGCGCTTATTCGCGGTTGCCGAACAATTGCAGCAAGAAGATGAACATGTTGATGAAGTCCAGATAGAGGTTCAACGCCCCCATGATCGCGGACTTGCCCAACCATTCCTGATCGCCCGCGAAGGCCATCTGGATGTAGTCGTTCTTGATCTTTTGCGTGTCGTAGGCAGTGAGGCCCGCGAAGATCAACACACCCAGCGCGGACACGGCGAACATGATTGCCGGCGAGCCGATGAAGACGTTGACGATCGACGCCACGATCAGACCGATCACACCCATGATCAGGAACGACCCCCAACCGGAGATGTCCTTCTTCGTGGTGTAACCCCAGATGCTGAGGCCCGCGAAGGCGATTGCGGTGATCAAGAAGACCTGCGCGATTGAATACCCGGTGAAGACCAGGAAGATCGAGCTAAGCGACACACCCATCACGGCGGCAAAGACGTAGAACACGACCTGCGCCGTTGCGGCGGACATTTTGTTGATCATGGCGCTGAAGCCGAACACAAAGGCCAATGGTGCGAACATCACGACCCATTTCAACGGCGAGGCGTAAAGCGCCACACCCAGGCCGGTGAGATACTCATTGGCCCCGATTTGGTATTCGGTTGGTGTCGCGCTGACGGCGAGATTGGACAGGGCCCAAGCCGCGGCGAACGTGATCAACATGCCCACGGACATGGTGCCGTAGACCTTGTTCATATGAGCGCGCAGACCGACATCCATCTCCTCGGCGGAGATGCCGGCGGTAGATTGCCCTGTTCTGACGTATTCCTGCATGGAATGACTCCCTTCAGTCATTAAAAATGGCTGCCCCGAAAGAAATCGGGATTTCTGCCTTTGAATGTGGGGCAGTGCGCCCTCTTTTTCAAGGAAATCTGGGCGAAAACATGACGTTTTCAGTCGGAATTCGCTCAAATGCCACCTAGACGGGCAGCGCGGTGGTGTCTTTGATGTTTTCCATCACGAAACTCGCGGAAATGTCGCGGACCGGCACCAGTTCGATCAGCCTTTTGTAGAACCGGTCGTAATCGGCCACATCGGCCACCTGCACCCGCAGCACGTAGTCAAGATCGCCTGACATGCGGTGCGCACCGATGATTTCCGGCAATATGCGCACGGCACGGTCAAATTTCGCCAGCCAGTCGGGCGAATGGTCTGCCGCGCGCATCAGCACGAACACCGGCAGGCCGAGGCCGATTTTTGTCGCGTCCACAAGCGCCACGCGGGCCTTGAGGATGCCGGCTTCCTCCATCTGTTTGATGCGCCGCCAGCACGCGTTGCGCGACAGGGACACCCGCTCAGAGATGGCATCGACACTAAGCGTGGCATCATTTTGCAGGATCGCCAGAATGGCGCGGTCAATTTTGTCTATAGAATCTGTCATTCGCGGGATGATATCCTCAAAATGTCTCGAAGGGCAGGGGGATTTTGAGATAATTCCCTGCCGCCGCCGTGGCAATCTACGCGGGCATCCACGGAGGGCACGATGAGCAGCACAACAGAACACACCACCTCAAAACCAGGTTTCTTCGCCACATTTCGCACCCACCCCGCCAGCGTCGGGGAAACCTATTTGGGCCATATGGGTTTTGCGCTGCGGTTCGCGTGCAAGCTGTTCGTGGCCGCTGGCGCTGCTCTGGTCCACGCATTCATTCCGCCGTTGTGCGAGACCACGGCGAGCCGGAAGGTCAAAGAGCTATACGAGATGTGCCATCACCGCGGCGCGCAGGACTGAGTTATGTGCAGACTTGCGGCTTGGGCCGGCGCGCCGATTGCGTTGGAAGACATCGTCATCCGCCCGTCCCACTCGTTGTTGGAGCAAAGCCAGGACGCAACCGAGGCGAAGCTTGCGGTGAATGGCGACGGGTTCGGTTTTGCCTGGTATGACGCTGCGGGGCAGGGGCCGGGATTGTACCGCGACGTGCTGCCTGCATGGTCGGACGGCAACCTGACCAGCCTGTGCCAGATGATCAGATCCCCGTTGTTTCTGGCCCATGTCAGGGCGTCGACCGTAGGGGAAACCGCCCGCGTCAACTGCCACCCGTTCCAACATGGGCGTTGGTCGTTCATGCATAACGGTCAAATTGGCGGTTTCCTTCGGATCAAGCGGCGGCTGGAAGGGCTGCTGCCTGACGCGCTGTATCATGCGCGCGCCGGAACCACGGATTCAGAGATGTTGTTTCTACTGCTTTTGGCACATGGGTTGGAGCAGGACCCCGCGGATGCCGTTGCGCGTGTGTTGGATTTGCTGCGCGAATTGCGCCAACCTGACGAGCCGCCGCATCGCATTACATGCGTACTGTCGGACGGCGTCTCACTATACGCGTTTCGGTACGCCTCGGACAAAAAATGCCCGACATTGTATCAATGCCGGGCAAAAACGGGGGTCATACTGGCGTCGGAGCCGTTGGACGGGGAGACCTCGGGTTGGGAACCAGTGCCCCCGCTTCATCTGCTGCAGGTCAGCGACAGGAAGAGCACCCTGACACCGCTGGTGCAGACAATGGTTGCGGCCTAAAGTCTAGCGTTGCCAATGGTTTGGGGCGTCCCAGACGGGGCGATCGGCCTCTTGCTGGGCCTCTGCTTTGGTCAGGCCAAGATCCGTCAGCTGCGCGTCATCCATATGGGCGAGCGCGCGGCGCTGCCGGTAGAGATCAAGATATCCCATCAGGCCCGTGCGGGTGCGGCGGGCATTGCGGGAGATGTGGGCGGCGGTCAGGTCAGTCATGGCTCTATCCTTCGGTTTCCGTGATCCATATGTTGGTTCGCATCATTTACGTTGATCTATATGCCGCCTTGTGGTTCATTTGTGAAATGAATGATTTTCGTAATAACCATCACGGATGTTGATATGCCCCGAAATCTTGACCTGACCGCGCTCCGTTCCTTTGTTGCTGTTGCTGATAGCGGCGGCGTCACCAAGGCGGCGGGGTATCTCCACCTGACGCAATCGGCCGTGTCGATGCAGCTGAAACGTCTGGAGGAAGCGCTGGATGTCCGATTGCTGGACCGTGCGAACAGGTCCGTGACGCCCACGGCGGAGGGGGAGCAGCTGCTGAGCTATGCGCGCCGGATGCTGGCGCTGAACGACGAGGTTTGGGGGCGGTTGACCGCGCGGGAATTTGAGGGGGAGATCACGCTGGGCGTGCCACATGACATCATCTACCCCTACATCCCGCCAATCCTGCGCCACTTCGCACAGGACTTCCCGCGGATGCAGATCAAGCTGATCTCCGCCCCCACGACCAAGCTGCGCGAAATGTTCGGCCGGGGCGAATGCGACGCGATCCTGACCACGGAGGATCAACCCGGACCGGGTGGCGAAGTGCTGGTGAAACTGCCGCTGGTGTGGATCGGCGCGGAAGGCGGCAACGCTTGGAAGCAGCGCCCCTTGCCGGTCGCGTTCTGCTCGCAGTGCATTTTCCGCAGCGGCGTACTGCGCCGATTGGATGACGCGCAATTTGACTGGGAGATGGTCGTCGATTCAGATTTGGACAATGCCGTTGAAGCGGTTGTAAGCGCGGATTTGGCGGTTCACGCAGCGATTGAGGGGGTTTACCCCCGCCAAACGGCGCCGATCCCAGACCAGTCCTCCCTGCCGAATGCCGGATCCACGCAGATCATTCTGTATATGCATCCCAACGAGGACACGGTGACCAAGGCGCTGAGCGACATGATCCGCGAGACCTACCGCAGGGCAGAGGAAAAGCTGTCGATTGCGCGCAGCAAGATGCCTCTTACAGCGTAATCACAACCTTGCCGGTTGATTTGCGCGACCGCAGGACCTCAAGGCCCTGACCTGCGTCTTCCAGCTTGTATTGGTGGGAGATATGCGGCTTGAGCTCCCCCGCCGCATGCATTGCAAACAGCTGGTTGAGGCTGTCTGTCAGCACCTGAGGTTTGAACTTCAGGTAGCCGCCCCAATAGAAGCCCAACACGCTGATGTTTTTTACCAGAATGTGGTTGGCGGCGATCTGTGGGACGTCGCCGGAGGCAAAGCCGATGGTCAACACCCGCGCTTCCGGGCGGCACGCGCGCAATGCGGCGGCAAACAACTCGCCCCCGACAGTGTCATAGACCACGTCAGCACCACCCAACGCCTTAACCTCTTCGCGCAAATCGTCGGTTTCTGTGTCGATCAGATGGTCTGCCCCATGATCGCGCGCGACCGCCAGCTTGTTGGCCCCACGGGCCGCCGCAATGACCTTGGCGCCCATCTTCTTGCCCAATTCAACAGCCGTCAGGCCCACGCCGCCTGCCGCGCCCGTCACCAGCAGCGTTTCGCCAGCTTTCAGATCCGCGCGATAATCGAGCGCTACATGGGACGTCGAATAGGCGACCTGAAAGGCCGCAGCCGTCGTGAAATCCATCGTGTCGGGCAAGGCGACGCAAAGCTCTGCCGGGAAGGCCCCGAATTCCGCCAGGCCGCCATTGCCGCCAAACACTGCGACACGGGTCCCGATGGCGGGTTGCGTGACGCCTTCGCCAAGCGCGACAACTTCGCCCGCCACCTCCATCCCTGGGGAAAAGGGCAGCGGCGGCTTTTCCTGATATGTGCCTTTGACCATCAGCAGATCTGCAAAGTTCAGCGCGCAGGCATGGGCGCGGATCAGGACCTCGCCTTTGGCAGGCTCTGGCTTGACCGCATCGGTGGTAAAGCTGGTTTGGTTGTAGTCGGTGACCTGAAATGCCCGCATGTGACTGCTCCTGTTTGAAGTTGCGGCGACACTACTGAGCGCGCGCCGGCGCTGCCACCCGAATTTGACGCTCTGCACTTGATTTGCAGGGGCGGCCCGTGGCACCGAAGGATGAAGGACGAGGGAGAGTGACATGGACGAACGTACGCAAATGGCATGCCGCTCTCTAGCGGGGGCCTTGGCGGACGCGGCGCGGGGCGAAACGCTGCGTTTTTTCCGCCAGACCGGGCTGCGCGCCGACAACAAGGCAGCCGACGGGTTTGACCCCGTCACCGAAGGCGACCGCGCCGCCGAAGAGGCGATGCGCGCCTTGATCGAGACGCGTCGGCCGTCGGACGGCATTTTGGGCGAGGAATTTGGCCAGAAACCCAGCGAGTCTGGCCTGACCTGGGTGCTGGACCCAATCGACGGAACACGCGGCTATGTTGCCGGGACACCGACCTGGGGCACGCTGATTGCGCTGCATGACGGGATCAAACCGGTGCTGGGTGTGATCGATCAGCCCTATATCGGCGAGCGGTTTATTGGCGGGCTTGGCGAGGCGCGGATGACGGGGCCGCAAGGTATGCGGAATTTGTACGTCTCAGGCGTGACCGCACTGGAAGACGCGATGATCTTCACCACTTTCCCGGAGGTCGGCACGCCAGATGAGGCCGCCGCTTTTCGTCGCGTCGCGGAGCACTGCAAACTGACGCGCTACGGCATGGATTGCTACGCATACGCCCTTTTGGCTGCAGGCCAAATTGATCTGGTGATCGAGGCCGGGTTGCAGCCCTATGATATCCAGGCGCCGATCGCCGTGGTCGAGGCGGCGGGCGGCATCGTGACCAACTGGACCGGCGGGCCCGCAGACAAGGGCGGGCAGGCCATTGCGGCGGCCACGCCGGAACTGCATGCCGCCGCAATGGCGTTGCTGGACCCCGCCTGATGGCAGAGCTGCTGATCAAAGGCGCTGACGTCGTTGTCACCATGGACGATGCCCAGCGGGAATTGAAAGGCGCGGATATTGTGGTGCGCGACGGCGTCGTCGCGGATGTGGGCACAGGGCTGGCCACGACGGGCGACATCATTGACGCTGCGGGCTGTGTGGTGACGCCGGGGCTGGTCAATACCCATCACCACCTGTTCCAAACCATGACCCGCGCCGTCCCGGCGGCGCAGGACGCGGCGCTGTTTGGATGGCTGCAGACGCTCTACCCGATCTGGTCCCGGCTGGGGCCGGAACATCTGTTCACCTCTACCCAGATTGGCTTGGCGGAACTGGCCTTGTCCGGCTGCTCGATGACGTCTGACCATCTGTACCTGTTCCCCAATGGGGGCCGGCTGGACGACACCATCGAGGCCGCGCGGGAGGTCGGGCTGCGGTTTCACGCAACGCGTGGCTCAATGAGCATTGGCGAAAGCAAGGGCGGGTTGCCGCCGGATGCGCTGGTCGAAGACGAGGCGGCAATCCTTGAGGACTGCATCCGCGTCGTGGACGCGTTTCATGACCCAAAGACGGGCGCAATGACGCGGGTGGCATTGGCGCCATGTTCTCCGTTCTCGGTGAGCCGCGAACTGATGCGCGAGACAGCGGTTCTGGCGCGCGACAAGGGCGTGATGCTGCACACCCACCTTGCAGAGAATGACGAGGACATCGCCTTCAGCCAATCGGCGTTCGGATGCCGCCCCGGCCAATATGCGGAAGAACTGGGATGGGTCGGCGCTGACGTTTGGCACGCGCACTGCGTCAAGCTGGACAGAGATGAAATCGATTTGTTCGCGCATACCCGCACCGGCGTGGCGCATTGCCCGTGTTCAAACTGCAGGTTGGGATCCGGCATCGCGCCAGTTATCGATATGCAGGCCGCGGGCGTCCCCGTTGGGTTGGGCGTGGACGGGTCCGCATCCAACGACGCCGGGAACCTGATTTCAGAGGCGCGGCAGGCGATGTTGCTGCAGCGCGTGGCGCATGGGGGCGACGCGTTCTCGGCCCGCGCGGCGTTGGAGCTGGCGACACGTGGCGGGGCAGAGGTGCTGGGGCGCGCGCAGGAATGCGGGCAGATCGCGCGGGGCTTCCGCGCGGATATTGCGATTTGGGACGTTTCGGGCGTGGAAAGCGCGGGGTCCTGGGACCCGGCAGCGCTTGTGCTTGCCGGACCGACACGGGTGCGAGACCTTCTTGTGGAAGGGCGGGGCATTGTGCGCGACGGGCAGGTGCGGAGCTTTGATCTACCGGGCGCGATTCAACAGCAGAACAAGATGGTGCGCCAACTATTGGCCTAGGGGAGACGTGAGATGATGAAGATCCATACAGCGATGACAGCCGGTCTGTTGATATTGGCGGCCTGCGGGCCGGATGCCGAGCCTGAAACCACAGTGGATTGGGCGGTGTTCGACGCCCCACGGGCTGCTCAGTCCGAGGTCGCTGCGCCCGTCGATGCGGGCGATCTGGGAAGCATTTTGAACGCGCGGCGGGCCGAGAATGGGCTTGCGGCATTGGTGGCCTCGCCAAAATTGGCAGCCGCCGCGCAAGTGCACGCACAGGACATGGCCGCGCAGGGCTATTTTTCGCATATCTCACCCGGCGGATCGAAGCCATCCGACCGCGTCCGCGCGCAAGGATACCAGTTCTGCTTTGTTGCCGAAAACATCGCGCAAGGTCAGCCGACAGCGGCGCGGGTGATGGAGTCGTGGATGGCCAGTGCCGGGCATCGGCGCAACAACCTCAACAAGAAGGCGACCGAGTACGGAGTTGGACGTGCAGCTGGCAACAACTGGGTTTTGGTCCTGGCGGCCCCCTGCTGAGATTAGCCCGTCCGCCGCGCTCCGCCGATCCACATGTCTGAAATGGCGCGATCATCGCCCATCATGATGGTGGGAAATATGGCTTCCCATACCGTCTCCGCCCGCGCGGCGCGCTGAGCGATTGCGGGCGTTGAGGCGAGGTCGAGGACGACCAGATCGGCCTCCATTCCCGGCGCCAGATTGCCGATATTGCTCTCCAGATGAAGTGTTTGCGCCGACCCTTGCGTGGCCAGCCAAAGCAGCTGGGCCGGATGCAACGCGGCACCGTTGAGCTGGCCTAGCTCATAGGCCGCAGCCATCGTGCGGAGCATGGAGAACGAGGACCCGCCGCCAGTATCGGTGGCTAGCCCGACCCGGTGCCCCGCGGCTGTCAGCCCCGCCAAGTCGAAGATGCCGGAGCCGATGAACGTGTTGGAGGTCGGGCAATGAACCAGTCCTGCGCCGACCTCCCGAATACGGTCCTTTTCGCGCGGCTCCAGATGGATGGCATGTCCAAAGACGGCGTTCTCGCCCAAAAGCCCGTGGGCCTCATACGTGTCCAGATAGTCGCACGCGGCCGGAAAGAGAGATTTGACCCAAGCGATCTCCTCCAACTGTTCCGAGAGATGGGTTTGCATCAGGCAGTCCGGGTGTTCCGCCCAAAGCGCGCCGAGCGCGTTGAGTTGTTCTGGCGTTGAAGTCGGCGAAAACCGAGGGGTAATGACGTAGCCCAACCGGTCCACACCGTGCCATTTTTCCAGCAAGGCCTTGCTGTCGTCATAGGCACTTTGCGCGCTGTCTTGCAGCGCGGGGATGGCATTGCGGTCCATGCAGGTCTTGCCAGCAAGCGCGCGCAGGCCGCGTGCCTGCGCCTCTGAAAAATACGCCTCCACGCTTTCGGGATGGATGGTGGCGTAGCTGCACATGGTCGTGGTGCCGTGGGACTGCGCCAGGTCGAAATATCGCGCGGCAATGGTGGCGGCGTAGGCAGGATCGCCAAACCGCGCCTCTTCGGGGAAGGTGTAGTCGTTGAGCCAGTCAATTAGCCGCTTGCCCCAGCTGGCGATCATCGCGGTCTGCGGGTAATGCAAATGCGCATCAACAAATCCCGCCATGATCAGCTTGTCACCATAGTCCGTAGTCTGGGCGTTCGGTGGCTTTTGCAATTGGTCGGCAGGCCCAACCCACGCCACATGTCCCGCTTCAACCAAGACCGCGCCGTGGCGATGATGCTGCGCGGCGGCCACACCATCGGCAAATGGGTTCGCGGTGAAACCTAGGGTTTGGCCGAGCAAGATCTGAGGGGTTGTGGTCATACCCATGTGGTAACCGCCTTGGGGCCAAAAGGAAATTGCCGAAACGGGCCTACCGTCATTGAATGGGTTTGGCTATGGTGCCTTCAAATCAGCGGGGTAGCACCGATGAGCGGGCAGGACACAGACGCAAAAGACACCGTCCCGGAAGCAACAGAGGACGGCTACCAGCTGGATCGCAGCCTTGTGCAGCAGGTGCTGGAGGCGATTGATACCGCCGACGCCACGGCGCTTGATTCGCTGCTTGAACCGTTACACCCCGCCGACATAGCCGACCTGCTGGAACAGATAAGCGGGCCGGAACGACGCTCGTTGCTGTCCCTATGGTCAACCGGTCTGGACGGGGAGGTCCTTTCCGAGCTTGGGGAGTCGCTGCGCGAAGAGGTGATCGAGTACCTGCCCAACCACGTGTTGGTGGGCGCTGTGCGCGAGTTGGAATCAGATGACGTCGTCGACCTGATCGAAGACCTTGAGGACGACCAGCAAGAGCTGATCCTTGAGGCGCTGGACGACGCGGACCGTGCGGTGGTCGAGGACGCGCTGAGCTACCCTGAGTTTTCTGCCGGCCGCCTGATGCAGCGCGAGATGGTGGTGGCCCCCGATCACTGGAATGTCGGACAGGTTATCGACTTCATGCGCCGGCATGACGACCTGCCAGAGCAATTCTACCACGTGATCTTGGTCGACCCAGCCTATCACCCGACCGGGTACGTCACCTTGGGCCGTATCCTCGGAGAAAAGCGCGCGCATCTTTTACGGGACATGACCGAGGACAGCTTTCGCACCATCCCCGCCTCGCAACCCGAAGGTGACGTGGCCTATGCGTTCAATCAATACCACCTGATCTCTGCCCCCGTGGTGGACGAGGATGAACGGCTGGTCGGCGTGATCACCATCGACGACGCCATGGTCGTGCTGGATGAGGAGGCCGAAGAGGACATCTTGCGCCTTGCTGGGGTTGGGGGCGACGAAAGCATTTCGGACCGGACGCTAGAGACCGTCAGGCAGCGCTTCCCCTGGCTGGCAGTGAATTTGGTCACCGCTATCCTGGCCTCGCTGGTGATTGCACAATTTGAAGAGATACTCAGTCAGATCGTGGCATTGGCGGTACTGATGCCGATTGTGGCGTCCATGGGCGGCAACGCGGGCACTCAGTCGCTGACCGTTGCCGTGCGCGCTATTGCGACGCGGGATTTGACCGGCGCCAACCTGCTGAGGGTTGTCCGAAGGGAGGCCGTGGCCGGATTGGTGAACGGGCTGATTTTTGCTGTGGTGATGGGCGTGATCGGCGTCTTGTGGTTCGGCACGCCGCTTTTGGGCGTTGTGATCGCCGCGGCGATGGTTGTGAACATGGTGGTGGCGGCACTTGCCGGCATCCTGATCCCCATCGGTCTGGAAAAATTGGGTGTGGACCCTGCGCTCGCCTCTGGTGCATTCGTTACCACGGTCACGGATGTCGTTGGCTTTTTTGCGTTTCTGGGGTTGGCGGCAGTGATGTTGATCTGACGGATCAACCTTTTGGCATTTTCAGGATGACCGAACGGCCACCCTTGGTGTAGCGCAGCGAATTGCTGTCGATGGCCGCGACCCGGCCACCATCCACACGATCGCCGATGGCAACCTTCTTGAACCGCCCATTTGGCATGCGCACCAACGCCCGCCGTTTTGACGATGTGCCGAAGACGCCGACAAGGGCCACTTTGCCCAGCGCTATTGCGTTGTTGTCCGTGGCGGCGCGGGCCACGGTCGCACTGACCGCTCCGGTTGGTTTGGCCCGGCTGGACCGGGCGACGGCAGGACCGGAGCCACGGCTGGGCGACGCCGTAGACGCGCTTGCGGTTTGCGTTTCGGGTTGAGCGGCTGGGCGACGCGGCGTGGCGCGGGCCTTGGCAACGACCCGGTCAAAATTGCGCGGACGTTGCGGGGCGCGCAGCGAGCGGGTGACCGCCTGCGGAGTGGCCGCGATCAGAGCGGCTTCTGCCTCGGCCTGGGTTGCGGCTTCGGCTTCTGCGAGAGCACGGGCAATCGCCTCCGCGCGGTCCTGCACCGATGCCGGACGCTGGATGGGACGGATGCTTGCCAATTCAGGTCGGGAGAGACCGCCAAGAGTTGCCCGTTCCTGGGTTTCAATCAGATTGTCCGGGCGCTGCTGAGGTCGGATTTCGGCCAGCCGGTTAGTTGGGGCCTCGACCGCAGGCGTCGCAGTGCCCTGGCCTTCGGGCCGGCGGCCGGGCAGCACTGGTGGGCGACCCTGAAAGACCATCACGCCATTGGGGTTCAGCGCGCCGCCAGGTGTCGCCACAACCAACCCGCGTTCGTCAATATCGAAGATAACGCCGGGCGGAGGAGGCGGGGTGAAGGCGACCATCTCGACCTCGCCACCACCTGCTATTTGGGGGATCAGTGCTGGCGCATCCTCAAACGCGGGTTCGGGGTCCAGCGAAGCAATATAGAGATCATCAAGTGTTTCGCGCGCGACTGTGCCCAGGCTCAGCGTGTTGGCGTGCTGCCAAATGCCCGTCGCGGCATAGGCAGTCTCGGCCTCCGCTTCGGTGATAGGTTCAGGGCGCTGAAGATCAGCGGCAGGGCTTTCACCGACGCCGTCGGCGTCTAGCGTTCCGGCCAAATCTGGCAATGTCTGATCCATGGGCAGATTGGCGAGATCGAATTCTTCCTCAAGCGACTGGTCGGCCTCCGGGCCTTCAATCAACGCGGGTTCAATCTCATCTTGCGCCACCTGCGTGTCGGGTGATCCGCCCAGGAAACGGCTGATGGCGTTTTCAGGCAAGACATAGGACGACAGAAGCGCAGCCAGGCCAAGGCAGACGAGCAAGATCGCGGTAAGGATAAGGCCAAGGAACCGTGGCTTTCCGCGGCGTTCCTTGGCGGCAAGTTTTGCAATTGGGTCGGCCTTTGCCAGTTCCGCGGCGACCGCTGCCGGTGGTATTGTTTTCAGCCGCGTCGAAGTCGGCGCAGGTACGACCGGAACAGCCCTTGGTGCAGGCTTGGATTTGGCAACCGGGGTCACTTTCGGTGCCGGCGGCGGTGTGGTCTTGGGCGGTGCGCCACCTAGTTTCGGGGCGCTGTCTGGTACCGCAATTCGCGCCGCCAGCTTATTGACGCGGGAGCCCGTTTCCTCCGCATCCGACGGATCAGAGCTTTGTCGTCTGCTGGAAAACGCCGCTGGAGGTGCGTCACTTGCCGCAGGCGCGGGGTCTTCCAGTGCGTCCGCAGCAGCTGCGTCAGCTTCGGCATCAGCCGCTGCAACGGCAGCCGGGATTTCTTTTTCCTCGGAGGCCGCCTCTTCGGCGGCGGTCGTTTCCTCAATTGGTGGGTCTTCTTCCACTTCCGGAGTTGCATCACTTGAGCTGCTCTCAGACGGCTCTGGTTCCGGTGAATTCTCAAGGACGGGGTCCGCCTCCACCTGCTCTTCAGTCACCGGTGCGACAGGGTCGGGCAGGAAGGTCGGCTTTTCGATGATCTTGACCGGTGTCGGATCAGGATCAAAGCCATCGGCCCCCATTAACGTGCCACCGAGCATGGGTTCGCCGTCAAACTGGTCGTCACTTGGGATGGCTGTGAAGCCCACAGGGTTCAGCCCGTGAGGAGATATGAAGCCTTCTGCCTCCCCCAGGGTTTCGAGTGCAACGGCGATGACCTTGATATCATCCCCTTCGCCGGAAGTCGCATAGCTGAGTTGGTCGGCGCGATATGGCGTCCGCTCCGACAAGGCCTGGGGGATATCGGTCCCCGACGAGACGGATGTGAAAAGCAGCTGCGAGGACGGCAGGATCATCTTCGTGCTGAAGTCTTCGCCTTCCAGTTCGATCGCTTTGGCGCGGAGCTTGGCCAGCCCTTCAGCAATGTCGTCAGACGCAAAATCAACCTTGCCTTCACGAAACCAGCCGCCGCCACCCGGCGCGCGGTGCAGAAGAACGATGCCGTCTTCAGAAAGGTCCAAGGCAAAATTTGGTGTCATTCCGGCCCGTTGCGTTGCGTGTCACAGTTCCTGGCTGGGGGCCGTAAAGCGAATGCGAGCGGCCTATCTTCCCGTTTCTATATCATAATTTCCGGGAGGAGAAATAAAAACCAAGGATTCTGCGTGCTTAAGCGTCAGACGTTTATGGAACACTCAAAGAGGCGGAGAATTTACGATGCGTTTTAGGAAAATTACGGCAGTCATGCTTGGTATCGTCATGCTGGCGCAAAGCCCCGGCTATGCCACCGAGTTCATTCCGCAGTTCAGCGTGACCGGCATAGGGCGAATTGCCGAAGCGCCCGATATGGCCACCATCACGCTTGGCGTAACCCAAGAATCTGAGACCGCAGCGGACGCCTTGACCCAGATGACCAACAGCTCTGCCGCAGTGTTCGAGCGGCTCTCACCCTTTGCAATTGAAGCGCGCGATATGCAAACCAGCCAGCTTTCAATGGCCCCGCAATGGAGCCGGTACAAACTGCGTTCCGGTGCCGAGGCCCAGAAAATCACCAGCTATGTGGCGTCCAACTTGTTGACAGTACGGGTGCGCGATCTGGACAAGCTTGGGCCAATCATGGACGCTGTTGCCGACGCGGGGGCGAATACTTTTCACGGGCTGAGATTTGAATTTTCTGACCCTGAGCCTCTGATGGAAAAGGCTCGCGAGGCTGCGATGTTGGAGGCTCTTCGCCGCGCAAAGGTCATTGCCGCGACAACAGGGGTCGAGCTGGGTCGGGTCTTGTCTATGCATGAAAGCGGCGGCGGGGAGCCGCGTCAGCAGATGATGGCCGAGGCAGATATGTCATCGCGCCGCGCGATGCCCGTTGCCGCAGGCGAGGTCAGCATGAACACAAGCTTTACCATCACGTACGAGGTGTTGAACTAACGCAGTCTCCCACGTTGGTTCACGCGTCGGGCGCCGCATTGTCCCTGCGGCGCCCGCTTTGTTTTGTCAGCTTGTCGCCTTGGACAGCGCCTGATCGAGGTCGCGGATCAAGTCGTCAGCGTCTTCTGTGCCGATGGACACGCGTACCACATTCGGGGCAGCACCTGCGGCTTCCTGCTGCTCTGCCGTCAACTGGCGGTGCGTGGTGGAGGCGGAGTGGATGATCAACGACCGTGTGTCGCCAAGGTTGGCGACATGCGAGAATATCTCGAGGCTATCGACCAACTTTACGCATGCCTCGTAGCCACCTTTGACCGCGAATGTGAACAGCGCGCCCGCGCCCTTCGGGCAGACCTTGGCGACCCGCTTGTTATAGGGTGAGGATTTCAGGCCCGCATAAGTCACAAAGTCGATACGGTCGTCTTTTTCCAGCCAGTTGGCGATTTTCTCAGCATTCTCGACATGGCGTTCCATGCGCAGCGACAGCGTCTCAATCCCGCACAGCGTGTAATGTGCGGCCTGCGGGTTCATGGTCATGCCCAGATCACGCAGCCCGATGGCGATTCCGTGGAAGGTGAAGGCCAGAGGGCCGAATGTCTCGGCAAATTTGAGGCCGTGATAGGCAGGCTCAGGCTCTGACATGGAAGGAAATTTGCCAGACGCGCCCCAGTCGAAATTACCTGAATCAACGACGCAGCCGCCCGTTACTGTGCCGTTGCCGGTCAGGTACTTCGTGGTGGAATGGACCACCAGCGTCGCCCCATGTTCGATCGGGCGGTGCAGATAGGGGGTGGCCGTGGTGTTGTCGATGATCAGCGGAATGCCCGCGGCATCCGCGATGTCGGCAATGGCGCGCACATCCATGATGTAGCCGCCGGGGTTGGCAATGGCCTCGCCAAAGATCGCGCGGGTTTTGTCGTCAATGGCGGCTTTGACGGCCTTCTCGTCATCCATGTCGACGAATTTGGCCTCCCAACCAAAGCGTTTGATGGTCTGGCTGAACTGGGTGACCGTGCCACCATAAAGCCGGGTGGAGACCACCACATTGCAGCCCGGCTGCATCAGCGGGAACAGCGCCATAATCTGCGCCGCGTGGCCGGACGAGCAGCAGACTGCGCCGACACCACCTTCAAGCGTGGCGATGCGTTCCTGCAGCACGGCAACCGTCGGGTTGGTCAGGCGGGAATAGATGTAGCCCACTTCTTGCAGGTTGAAGAGGGCGGCGGCGTGTTCGGCGTCGCGGAACACGTAGGCGGTCGATTGGTAGATTGGCGTGTTGCGCGCCCCGGTCGCCGGATCCGGGCGGGCGCCCGCGTGTATTTGCAACGTGTCAAATCCGTAGCTTTCAGTGTCGGACATGTGAATTCCTTTAGATTGGCAAATAGCTCAGGCACATTACGTCCTTCACTGCGGGCCGACAATGGCCTGAATACCTGACACGGGGGAGGGGGCGAGGTTAGTACATGCCGCCCTCGGAAGAGTCTTCAATCGTTCGCTTTTGCCGCTCATACGCAGCGCGGCATCCGGCATCATTGGGCGTGTTGCAGCTGACAATTCTGTGTTCAACCACGATCGCCCAGCCAAGGCCTTTGCGCCCGTCGCGATAAGTCACTTCATTGCGGCGCACTTCGAATTTTTTGCCGTCGATTGTGATGAACGTGTCTTCAAGCCTCTTGGTTTCAACGACTGGATTGAAATTCGGTGCAGCGGATGTCGATGACGCGATCTCTTCATCGACAGTATCGCAGGCCGCCAAAAGTGACAGGGTTGCCGCGGCAAAAACTATGTCTTTGAAATTCATTGTTCTCTCCAAAACTGTAATCAGTTCACTTGCTACTGACGGTAATAATGTACCAGCTTTGGGGTGTGTTTGGGAGAAAAAACTCAGCGCAGCGATTCTAGGCGGGGCGCAATCCGGTTTCGACCAACATGCCACGGCGCTTGGCTTCGTAGTAATACCCTCGGGCATACCAGCTGACGGCGGTCGCCTCGTCCCCGTCAGACACCAGCCACGCGCCGCGCAGGTACTTGCCCGCGTATTTCAGATTTGTTTCCGCATCCAACAGCGAGGATGGCGGGCCGCGATGACCCATCGTGCGTGCCGTTTGCGGCAATATCTGCATTAGCCCCCAATAGGGGCCATTTCGGGCGTCCGCGCGGTAGTCGCTTTCGCGCTGGATGACACGGTGCAGCAGGCTTTCGGGAATATCGTGGATGGCGGCCCATTTCACAATGAGCGCGCGCATTTGCGGGGTTTCCCCAGGATAGAGAGCGGCCGCTGAAGGCGCTGCAGGAGGGGGGTCGGACCGGCCGCAGGCTGAGAGCGCAAGGCCGGCAACAAGAAATGCGCGTCTGTTCATGCGGTGCAACATAGAGGTCGGCAAGAGGGCGAGCCATGGTTGTTTTCGCTCACCGGCACTGTTCTGCCGATGTTGGGTGGTCTGTGGCGGTAAATGCGGAATTCGCGGTTGTCACTCACTTTTGTATACAATAGTATACAGACCATGTTGACACCTTTCCATCTCGCCTATCACGTCACAGATCTTGAAGCCGCCCGCCGATTTTATGGCGGCGTTCTGGGGTGCGCGGAGGGCCGTTCCACCGACAGCTGGGTCGACTTTGACTTCTTCGGCCATCAAATATCGCTGCATCTTGGCGCACCTTTCGAAAATGCCAACACCGGCAAGGTTGGCGACCATATGGTGCCTATGCCTCATCTCGGGCTCGTTTTGGGATATGATGATTGGCGAACGCTCGCGGATAGGTTGCAGGCCGCGCGCACTGAATGGGTGCTGGAGCCGTCCGTGCGGTTCGAAGGGGAACCGGGAGAGCAATGGACCATGTTTTTCCGTGATCCATCCGGAAACCCTATAGAGATCAAAGGGTTCAAAGACCTAAGTGGCGTGTTCGCAGGCTAGAGCCTCGACGAGATGACGCCGGTGTTAAACCCGCCCATCCGCAGCTCGCCAAACAGCCGCTGATATTCGATTTTCGGGCACCGGTTCTGAATGACAACCTTTCCCGCGGCTTCTGCTTTTGCCGCGGCACCTTCATGACTTACCCCAATTTGCATCCATATGGTGCGCAGTTCCGGCAGCTGCTCTAGCGCTTCATCCACAATGGCGGGCACCGCGTCAGGCTTGCGGAAGATGTCCACCATGCCGATTTTTGCGCCCTTCGGAATATCCGATAGAGAGGCATGGATGGTCTGACCAAACAGCATCTTTCCGGCGTGGCCCGGATTGATGCCAAAAACGGTGAACCCCTTCAACGACAGGTATCGGGCCACGTAATAGCTGGGACGCACCGGGTTCATCGAGACGCCGACGCAGGCCACCACCTTGGTCGTGGTCAACACGCTGCGAATATGTTCATCAGTGTAGGTCATGCTGTTCGATTAGACAAAAAAGCGCCCGTGGGAAACCGAAAGGTTCTGGCACGGGCGCTAAGTCGCGGAACGAGGGACAGTGAATTCAGGTGCGCAGTTCCGGTGCGCATCCTGATAAGAAGCAGGTATGCGGGCATCGCCAATCTTCCAGAGCTGGTGACAAAGATGTGAAGGCCGCAGGTGGTGATCAGTCGAAGATGTCTTCTGCAAAATCCCATGCTTCCTCCACGATGTCTGACAGGAACGACCTAAGTTTTTTGGCAGGCTTTCGCCGCTTGCGGGGCTTGGAATATGTGGAAAATTTGGGTTTTGACGCTTTGGCCGGTTTGCGCATTGGCCCCCTGACCGGGGACGAAGCGGGCGCTGGTGATTTCAGCCACTTCATTTCATGCAATGGGGCCCCGCATGACCCGCAGGCCAGCTCGTGCCCATGGCGAGCCGTGGGTTTCAGCACTGTGCGGGCACTGCAATAACAGCAGGTTGCTATTTTGACGGCGTGGGGCAAGTTGGTGGCTCCGGTTACGACTTTACCTGCACCTCATATAGGGACACCGCCGCCGCGTTCGAGACGTTGAGTGAACCAAACCCGCCAGAAGCGTCGATTCTGACCAATTGGTCGCAGGTCTCTTTGGTTTTGTCCCTGAGGCCCGGCCCCTCCGCGCCCAGAACCAGCGCGATTGCCCCGTTATTGCCTTGGATCGCTTCATGAAGCGTCCCGTCCGCCTCGCCATCCAGCCCGAGCAGGGTGTAGCCCATCTCGCGCAGCGCCTCCATGGTGGTGGCGAGGTTCTTGATGCGCAAGTATGGCTGACGCTCCAAAGCGCCGGATGCCGTTTTTGCGAGTGCTCCGGTTTCCGGGGCGGAATGACGATGGGGGGCAACAACAGCGCGCGCGCCGAAGACCTCGGCAGACCGCAGGATTGCGCCCACATTATGTGGGTCTGTGACCCGGTCGAGCAGGATCACCCGCGCGGGCTGCCCGCGCGGCGCGCAGATATCCGACAGATTGCCCCAGTCCAACGGCTTGACCTCCAGCGCGGCGCCTTGATGGACCGACTGAGGGTCAATCGGGGCCGCAAATTTTCGCGGGTCGGAAATCTCGGGCTCCATCCCTGAGGCGGCGATCACATCCGCGAGCCTGTCAAAGGCGTTCTTGGTCACGACCAGCCTCAGCCTTTCGCGCATCGGGTTTTCCAACGCATCGCGCACGGCGTGGATGCCAAAGAGCCAAACGGTTTCAGCGGCGGACGCGCGTTTGTCGCGCTCTTTCTGGACGACCCATGCGGGTTTTTTCTGCTTCATAGCGGGGTGTTGACCATCTGCGGGACAAAAGCGCAAGAGCGGCGGCGTTTTGATGTTGACGACGCAGGGGGCGGCCTTTAGATCAGCCGCCTAGTGGGCGACAGGCCGCAAGGTGTGGCAGGGGACTGTAACTCCCTCGCGGAGACGCACGCCTGGTTCGATTCCAGGGTCGCCCACCACTTCACTCCTTTCAAAACGAGTAAAATGTCACTCATTCAGAATGTTCATACATTTCTGAGGGTTGACTGGGGTACGAGTGCGGGCTCTCATGCCAAAGTCTCTACCGGCCGTGGCCGACCGCAGTCTGAGTCGGCCGCCATATGGCTGAGCGTGTGAAGGGGCACTGGCAGGTTGCCATTGCGCTTCAAACGTGGCGGCTGCCCAAGTGCGCGCGCTACGAAACAATCGATGCTGCATTCACATTGTAACTGTATACCTTGCGTGACGCTCATTATGTCTCGTGGAGAGCCCTGCATAAGCCCAGGTACATTTAGTCAGCATCAGGACGTCGGCCCATAACGCTAAGCAGTGCGAAAGCTAGAACGGCCCAAATGATCGACAATTGGATGGCCATTTTGAAGCTGACGAATTGGGCTGTTAGCCCCATCAAAGGACTTGCGAGCAAGCCACCCATAAAAAGGCTGTTCATGTACAGTGACGTTGCTCGCGCAAGCCGCCCTTTTGCAAACTCCTGAACATAGGTCAGCCCGACCGCAGCGAATATTCCATAATACAAGCCTTCCAGTGCCGCGCCGTAGATCAGTTGGGGCAGCGTGGAAACGTTCGACAAGACCACCAATGCGACAACGGCAATCACAGCGGCGGCGCGCAAGGCATCACGGGGCCCAAGTCTTTGAATGATCCAAGGCGATGACAGGATCGCCGCTATTTCAACGAAAGTTTTGACCGAAAGAGAGAGTCCTGGGGCGTAAGTCGGCAATGCCGCCTCTCGGATGTAAAACAAGGGGAGGGCGCTCATTGACATGGAATGAGCCAATGCGAAGGCCAGGCAAACGCCCGCTGCCAGCCACAGCCCGGTATTGGCGGGTTGGGTGGACGTGTCTGCGAAGTCGTTGGCCGTATTGGCAGGCGGTGCCGAAAAGGCTTTGGGCATCACGGCCATCCACAGCAAAAGCCAGACCGCGCACAACCCCAACGCCATCCAAAACACTGCATAGGAGGAGGACACGCTGGCGATTGAGAAGCTGGCGGCGGGGGCCAGCATCCAGCCCAACGAGGTCATCGCACGGAGATATGAGTTGTAACGAGGGATGTTCAGCCCATCAGTTTCCGCCATTAACCGGCCAAAGCTGTACATTGTCGAAACCGCGGCGTTCGAGATGGCAAAACACGGGCTTGCAAACAAAACCAGCACCCAGAAATTCGCGAATACCAAAATCGAGGTCACACCAGCCCCAAAGGCCACGACTGATGCTAAGACCAATGGCGCAATCGGTGTGCCTGCATCGATCCATTCGCCATATTGTCGGTTGACGACCAATGTCAGCGTCAGCGTTGTCGACGCGTAGACGCTGATGAACCAGGGGTCCTGACCGAGCGTTTCTACAATGTAGACACCCATGTATGGTATAACTGAGGCATTGCAGATCACACCTGTGAGCAGCAGCAAAAGGGCGGCCTTCGCACGATGGGTCATTGGCACCTCAGAACGCATTTTTTTCGTCGGCCAAGGCCCGGAAAAAGTAACGCTGAAAGATCAACACAAGGATCAGCGGCGGAAGTATCGAAAGCATGATGAGCGCCATGCCCGGCCCGCTTTCCTGCCCGATCAGCCGTATGCCGCGCACAAGCGTATAGCGGCTTTCGTCGGTGCTGATCATGAGTGGCCAAAGATACTGGTTCCACCCGATCATGAATGTGACGACAAAAATTGCACCGCCCCGCTTCCATGACAGCGGTACGATGAAATCCAAGAAGAACCTGACGGGCCCGGCGCCATCCAATTTGGCGGCCTCAAGATACTCGTTTGGAAAGCCCAGAAAGAGTTGCCGAAAGAACAGCGTGCCAAGGGCGACCGCAAGCATCGGTAGTACCATTCCGAGATGAGTATTGATCAGCCCCAATGCGTCTGTGACGAGGAACGTAGTGATAAAGCGGCTTTCCAACGGCAACAGCAATGTGGCGAGCGTCAGCCAGAACAGAAATCCCGCAAATGGCAGGCGAAAATACACCATTGCATAGGCCCCGCACAGGGAGACCAGCGTCGTGCACCCTGCCACGCCAAGGGCGATGATGAGCGAATTTTTCATCATGTCCAAGGCCGTGATCTGATCGGTGAACCCAGCCTGCATGGTCAACACCTGGGCGTAGTTCTCTGGTCCGTTGAGGCCGGGAACCAACATCAACCCGTCCTGAACCAACGTTCCCGTTTGATGCGTGGAAGACGCAAAGATGATCAGGATTGGCAGCATCAAAAAGGCCACGCCGGCAAGCAGGATAATGTGGTTTCCCGCCGCACGCAGCGTGTGAATTGACATAGTTGTCACGCCTTGAAAGCGGCCTGAGAAATGGTGAGGAGTTCGTCGAATATGTCAGGCGATCCCGCGATAACGCGGCCTCCATCCTGCAGCATTTCCTCCGCACTTTGGCATTCAATTTGGCCGCCCGCCTCGGCAATGAATAATTGCCCGGCCAGGCAATCCCATGCGTTCATATGCGGCTCAGCGTAGCCAATCAGCCGGCCTGCAGCGACGTAAGATAGCATCAAGCCGCCCGATGCATTGCGAAAGAAGATGCCGCCGCGCGCAGAGAGCGCAGCGATCAGGTCGGCGGCCATATGTGTGGCCGTTCGCCCGTTCATACCCACACCAACACTGCCATCGTTCAGCCCGCTGGTGCGCGCGATAGACATCTTCGCCCCATTGACGAAGGCGCCTTGGCCCCTTGCGCCCCAAAACAGTTCGCCGCCAGACGGTTCATAAATTGCCCCGAGCTGAGTCTGGTCATCCTTCACGCAAGCCAGGATCACACACCATTGCGGTATTCCGGCGACGAAATTTGCCGTGCCGTCTATTGGGTCGATCACCCATGTCCACCCGGACCGAGACACCACATCGTCATATTCCTCCCCAACAATCCCGTCTTCGGGGAAAGCCGCAGCCAGCCGGGAGCGCACGAAGGTTTCCACCTCAAGATCGGCGTTCGATACCATGTCTTGCGCGCCCTTGGATTTGATGTCCAAAGAAGAAATGTCTTTGAAATACCCCAACGCCATGGCTCCGGCGTCCCGCGCAATGCTTTTGGCAGCGGTAAGCCGGGCTGTTGTCATACCAGCCGCTCACCTGTGTCCTTGCGGAACACAAACGCGGTCGCTGGATCGAAGCTGAGGCGCAACGCGGCGTCGAGGTCAGGCAGCAAAGCCTTGTTGCCTTTCAGGCAAATCTCCAGCTCATCGCCTTCGTCGTTGGTCGCTCCTTGCAAAGCCCCATAGACAAGGTTTTCGCCGCCATGCTGCTCTACCAGATCGACACGCATGTCCAATTGTCCCTTGGCGGATTGCGTCATTACGTCGGGACGCACACCAAGCACCAGTTCGGTTTGTTCCGGTAGGTCCTTGAACCCCGCCAGTTTCAGCGTTCCGTTGTTCAGTGTCTTGCCGTCATATGTCACGGGGATCAGGTTGATCTGCGGCGCGCCGATAAAGGAGGCAACGAAGAGGGTTTTCGGATTGGAATACAGCTCCATCGGAGCCCCCATCTGCTCTACCAGCCCTTCGTTAATGACCGCCAGCCGATCCGCCAAAGTCATCGCTTCGGTCTGGTCATGGGTCACGTAAATCGAAGTCACATTCATGCGCCGTTGCAGCCGCTTAATCTCGATCCGCATCTGCACGCGCAGCTTGGCATCAAGGTTCGACAGTGGTTCATCAAACAGGAAGACCTGCGGGTTGCGCACAATCGCACGGCCCATGGCGACGCGCTGCCGCTGCCCGCCGGACAGTTGATTGGGCTGGCGGTCGAGGAACTGGTCGATCTTCAGCATGGAGGCCGCTTCATTGACCCGCTTCTCAATCTCTGCCTTGTCCATCTTCCGGTTCTTCAGCCCGTAAGACATGTTCCCGCGCACCGACATATGCGGATAAAGCGCGTAGTTCTGAAACACCATCGCTACGTCCCGCTCTGACGGGGAGACGTCGTTGATCACCCGGTCCCCGATGGAGATGTCACCTCCGGAAATGCTTTCCAGCCCCGCCACCATCCGCAGCAAAGTGGATTTGCCGCAGCCTGAGGGACCGACGAACACAATCATCTCGCCGGATTTGATATCCATGTCGACGCCGCGAATGGCTTCCGCCCCGTTGGGGTAGGTCTTGCGGACGGATTTTAGTTGAACACCCGACATTATTTCTCGCTTTCTACGAGGCCCTTAACGAACCAGTTTTGGAAGATCAGGACCACCAATACCGGGGGCAGGGTGGCCAGAATGGTCAGCGCAAAGGCCTTTTGGAATTGCGGCAGCTCGCCGCCTTCGTTCAGCACCTGGTAGATTTGTTTGATGCCGATCACCAAGGTGTAGTTCTCCTCCTTGGTGGTCATGATCAGCGGCCACAGATACTGGTTCCAGCCCACCACGAACATGATGATCAGGATGGCCGCGATCATGGTTTTGGACAGCGGTACCAGAATGTCGATGAAGAACCCCCATGACGTGGCCCCATCCAGCCGCGCGGCCTCTAGCAGCTCATCCGGGACGGACCGAAAGAATTGCCGGAAGAAGAACGTGCCAGTTGCAGACGCAATCAGCGGAATGATCAACCCCGCATGCGTGTCCAGCATCCCCATGTCGGCCACCACCTTGTAGGACGGGATGATCCGCACTTCCAAGGGCAGAAGCAGCGTCATGAAGATGATCCAGAACAGGGGCACGGCCAGTCGGAAACGGAAGTAGACGATGGCATATGCCGCCAACATCGAGATCACGACCTTGCCCACAGCAAAGCCCACGCCCAAAATCAAACTGTTCTTCAGCATCGCGGTTGCGGTGACCTTTTTCATCACCCCGCCTTCGACAAACAGCACCTCGTTATAGGTTTCAAGAAAATGTCCGCCGGGCCAGATTTGCAGCCCCTCGCGCAAGATCGTCTCTGGCGCGTGGGTGGATGTGGCGAAGGCGACCCAGACTGGCAGCGTCATAAAGAGCGCGCCGCAGATCAGGATCAGGTGGGTTGCAATAGAAGAGCGGTTCATCAGTAATGCACCTTCTTCTCAATGAAGCGGAACTGGATCACCGTCAGCGCCAGCACCAGCAACATCAGCACCACCGATTGTGCCGAGGACCCGCCGATATCAGCTCCCCGGAAACCGTCCTGGAACACTTTGAACACCAGTGTCGTCGTGGCCCCGCCCGGCGCGCCTTGGGTGGTCGTGTCGATGATCCCGAAGGTCTCGAAAAACGCGTAGGTGATGTTGATCACCATCAGGAAAAACGTCGTCGGCGCCAGCAGCGGGAAGGTGATGGTCCAGAACCGGCGGAACGAGCTTTTGCAATCCATAAGCGCGGCTTCCTGCACTGACTTGGGGATGCCTTGCAGCCCTGACAGGAAGAAGATGAAATTCACGCTGACCTGTTTCCACACGGAAATCAGGACCACGACAAAGCCTGCATCCACCGGGTCCAGCTTATGGTCAAAGTCAAAGCCAACAGCGTTCATGAACCCATAAAGATCCCCGATCAGCGGGTTGAACATCAGGTTGCCCATCAGACCCGCCACGGGGGGCGCAATGGCGTAGGCCCACATCAGCAGGGTCTTGTAGGTGCTGGCCCCTTGGATGACCTCGTTGGCTTTGACGGCCAGCAACAATGCCAACCCGAGCGACATGAAGGTCACAAGGAAGGAGAAGATCATCGTGAACCACGCGGCCTGAAGCCATGCGCCGGACAGGATGGTGTCAGAGTAATTGCGGAACCAAACGAACTGCGAGGACAGGCCAAAGGCGTCCTCAAGCAGGAAAGATTGGTACACCGCTTGTGCGGCGGGCCAGAGGAAGAAGATCACGATAATGATGATCTGCGGCGCCACAAACAAATAGGGGATGGGGCTGTGTTCGTATTGAACGCGCTTCATTGAACGGTGCTTTCAGGGAATTGGAAAAAGCGGCCAGCAAGGCATTCCCTGCTGGCCGCAATCGGCATTAATTCATCGATGCGTCGAAGCGTTCGAGCAGCGCGTTGCTCTCTTCTTCCATCGCATCAAAGGCTGCATCTACGGTCGAAGCACCGGAGAAGATGTTGTCGTATTGCTTGTACATCGCCTCACGAATTTGCACGTAGAAGCCAAGGCGATAGCCTTTGGTCCACTCGCCCGCGCGCTGGGTCAGCTGCGTGATACCCACCTCAGCGTCCGGTGTGGTCTCATAGTAGCCGTCCGACTTGGCCAGCTCATAGGCTGCGTTGGTGATCGGGACATAGCCGGTTTCCTTGTGCCAGAAATATTGCATCTCAGGGCTGGTCAGGAACGCCATGAAGTCGGCAACGCCTGCATTTTCTTCGTCAGGCTTGCCAGCCATGGCGAACAGCGCTGCACCGCCAATGAATGTGCCGTAAGGTTCGTCAGTGATGGACTTCCAGTAGGGCAGCTCAGCCGCGCCAAATTCGAACTCAGCCGATTTAGCCAGCCCGCCGAAGGAGCCGGAAGACCCCAGCCACATCGCCGTTTTCTGCTGCACAAAGGCGTCTTGGTTGTCGCCCCAGCCACGGCCGTAGAAGCCGTACCAGTCATTGTCCAACCATTCCTTCACCTTACCCCAATGCATCTTCATTTCGTCATTGTTGTAGAGGATTTTTACGTCCGTGGTGTCATACCCGTTGTTGCCGGTAGCCAGCTGCAGATTGTGACGGGAATGGAAGTTCTCGGAGAAAATCCAGGGGCTGTGGCTTTGCGCAAGCGCTTGGTAGCCGGCCTCTTTGATCTTCGGAGCCATGGCTTCGAACTCTTCCCATGTCGCAGGAGGTGTGTCGATGCCTGCCTTCGCCAGAATGTCCTTGTTGTAATACAGCAGCGGCGTCGACGAGTTGAACGGCATGCCGATCATGTTGCCGTCGCTGTCGGCGTAGAAGTTGCGCACGCCTTCGATGTAGTCTTCGGCGTTGAAGTCCGCCATCAGTTCAGCAATCGGGACAGTCGCGCCTTTGGCGTTGATGATGGTCGCCGCGCCGGCGTCGAAGATTTGGATGATGTTTGGTTGCTGCTTGGCGCGGAATGCCGCGATGCCGGCTGTCATCGTGTCCTCGTAGCCGCCTTTGTAGGTCGGAACCAGGTTGTAAGTGTCTTGGCTGGCGTTGTACTTGGCCGCGATTTCTTCGACGACTTCGCCCAAACGTCCCCCCATTGCGTGCCAGAATTGGATGTCGGTGGCAGCCGACACTGGCGCTGCGACGGTCATAAACCCAGCCGCCATCACTGTTAAAAATTTCATAGTATTGCCCCTTTCTAAGGATCACAGAGTGCTCGCAGAAGTGGTTATAAGGGGCAAAAAGTAACCGCTGCATGACAGTGCCGCGGACGCGCAATTCCCCCCAATTATCTTCGAAACATTCAGCGGGATCGGCTGTGAGTCAACTGTGAGTCTAAAAATTTTGCGCAGACTCATGAAGCCAGACTACCGCCGCTGTCGGGCGTTCCCGGGCGAAACTCCTCAACCATTAGCCTGCTACATGTGCTTAAAAATATAGGCTTTTGGCCAATGCGGCAGTCTTTCACCACCGTATTCATTTCAATCGAAAGATGTGGCGAATGTCGGAGCAATCCTGACCTGGGAGCGCACTGCAAAGGGCGGAGATGACGCTTGCGATCGAACCGCACCACACAATGCCGGTGCCAGAAAAAGTTTGCCAGCTGCCGTAACCGTACATAGGCTGATGTCATAATACTGTTACAAAACAGATTTTCTGGGAGGAAAATTCATGACTTCATTTAAGGCGATGCTCAGCGCATCGGCGGTTGCGCTGATGACGACTGGCGCGGCTCAGGCTGACAAACTCACTTTCTATTGCTCCGCTCAAGAGGATTGGTGCCAGTTGATGGCAAACTCCTTTCAAGATGCAACGGGCATCGACGTGGCCATGACCCGCAAATCATCGGGGGAGACTTTTGCCCAGATCAAAGCCGAAAGTTCCAACCCCAAAGGTGATGTTTGGTGGGGCGGTACAGGTGATCCTCACCTTCAGGCTGCCGAAGAAGGTCTGACCGCGGAATACGTGTCGCCGATGCGCGACCAGCTGCATCCGTGGGCAATCGCCCAAGCGGAGAGCGCAGGCAACAAAACCATCGGCATTTATTCCGGGGCTCTGGGCTATGGGTTCAATACTGACCTGCTTGCCGCCAACAACCTTCCGGAGCCTACGTCCTGGGAAGACCTGACCAAGCCGGAATACAAAGGTCACGTTCAGATGGCGAACCCAAACTCATCCGGGACGGCTTACACAACATTGGCCACAATGATGCAGCTGTTCGGTGAGGAAGACGGCTTTGACTTCATGAAAAAGCTTCACGTCAACATCAACCAATACACCAAATCTGGCTCCGCCCCGATCAAGGCTGCGGGCCGCGGGGAAAACACCATTGGCATCGTCTTCATGCATGACGCCGTGAAGCAAGCTGTGTCTGGCTTCCCTGTGAAGGTGGTCGCCCCGGCCGAGGGGACAGGCTACGAGATCGGGTCAATGTCGATCATCGACGGCGCGCGCAATATGGACGAAGCCAAGAAATTCTACGACTGGGCTTTGTCGGCTGAGGCGCAGAACCTAGCATTGCAGGTCAACGCGTTTCAGGTGCCTTCCAACATGGGGGCCGAGACTTCGGAAAGCGCGCCGGACATGTCGAGCATTAAGCTGATCGACTATGATTTCAAGAAATACGGCTCTTCCGACGAACGTAAGCGCCTCTTGAAAAAATGGGATGACGAGGTGTCCGTCCTGCCACAATAAATCGTGCGCGCACTGACATCTGAAAAAACGACCCATCCGGTATTGGTCTTCTGGATCATCGCCGGTTGGGTCGGATTTGCTTTGCTCCCGTGGTTTGGGATCGAAGACTTCTTTACGTTTGAATGGCTTGTCGACGGGTATCCGTTTGACGAAGATTATGCGCCAGCTGCCTTTCTGATCGCCCAAGGCGAAAAGCGCTGGCTGGCCCCTCTGATACTGGCGTTGTTGGCACCTCTCGTAGCGCTCAAGCGGCCAAAATCTGATCCGATCTTTGCAAAAATCCTTATTGGCGCAGGGGCATTTGGGTTTGGTTGGTTGATCCTTCAGGGGTTTGCCATAGGGATCCGCGGCTGGAACTTCGAATGGGCGGCACAGCTTTTTGGCGATCTCGGTGACCGACAATATGGGATGGGGTATGGCGGCCTGATCTGCGCATCGGCGTTTCTGTTTCTTTTTTGTCAGGGAATTGCCGCCCGCGGGGCAATCAATGGCGACGTTTTTGTGGTCAGTTCGATTGGTGGTGTGATCGTTATTGTCACGGTCTTCGTGTTCTTCCCAATCGCCAAGATGCTGACCGCCGCTTTCATTACAGATGACGGTGGTTATTCCGCAGGTGTGTTCGCCTCAAAATTCTTTGATGATCGGCTCTGGGGGCTTGGTTGTCTCTCCGGCGGGCGATGTGGCGTTGCGCTGAACTCGCTCTTCTTGGCTATTCTCGTAGGGTTCATCACCACAGCGCTGGGTCTTGTCTTTGCGTTGGTCGTTACGCGGTCCGGCTTCCGTTACAAGCGGCTGCTGCGGGCGCTGACGGTGTTACCCATCATTACGCCGCCGTTTGTGATCGGGCTGGCGCTCATCTTGCTCTTCGGTCTGTCAGGGTCGGTCACGGTATTTTTCGCGGATGTTTTTGGCATCCAGCCAACCCGTTGGCTTTACGGGTTGCCGGGGGTGTTAATTGCTCAAACTCTTGCCTTCACACCAATCGCCTTTCTTGTGCTGATAGGCGTGGTGGAAGGGGTCTCGCCGTCGATGGAAGAGGCCGCCCAGACACTTCGCGCCTCAAAATGGCAGGTGTTCAAGACCGTATCCCTGCCGCTCATGCGTCCTGGCCTGGCGAATGCCTTTCTGTTGGGCTTTATCGAAAGTATGGCGGATTTCGGAAATCCCTTGGTGCTTGGTGGCAATTTTGATGTGCTGTCCACGGAAATTTTCTTCGCCATTGTCGGGGCTCAATATGACCAGGGCAAAGCGGCGGTGCTTGCGATGGTCTTGCTCTGCTTCACCCTTGCGGCCTTCTACGCGCAGCGGTTCTGGCTGGGAAAGAAGAGCTACACCACGGTGTCAGGAAAAGGCGATAGCGGGGTGCACCCGCATTTGCCAAATGCATTGTCAGTACCTGTGCTCGCGCTTGCGTTGATTTGGGCGGCATTCACGGGTCTGGTTTACCTCATGATCTTGTATGGGTCGGTGGTCGAACTCTGGGGGGTGAATAACACTCTTACCTTCAAGCATTACGTTACGGCTTTCTCATTCCGGCTGGAGGAAGGCGGCATTCGATGGTCCGGTGCTGCATGGGACAGCTTTTGGACCACGCTCAAAATTGCCGGAATTGCTGCGCCGCTTACCGCCATTGTCGGACTTATCACGGCCTATCTGCTTACCCGCCAAAACTTCGCGGGCAAGAATGCATTTGAATTTGGCACAATGCTCAGCTTCGCAATCCCCGGGACGGTCATTGGGGTCAGCTACATTCTGGCATTCAACGTGCCACCGATAGAGATAACGGGCACAGGTATCATTCTTGTCGTCAGCTTCATCTTCCGCAATATGCCGGTGGGCGTGCGTGCCGGAATTGCGTCCATGTCGCAGCTCGACAAGTCGCTTGATGAATCGTCGCTCACGCTTGGCGCAAATTCTTGGCAAACTTTCCGCCGGATCATCCTGCCGCTCTTGCGCCCCGCAATTCTGGCCGCGCTGGTCTATTCGTTCGTGCGGGCGATGACCGCGATTTCCGCGGTGATCTTCCTTGTAAGCGCCGAATATGACATGGCGACCAGCTACATTATCGGACGCGTCGAGAACAACGATTACGGCCTGGCCATTGCCTATTCGACAACCCTGATTTTCGTGATGTTGAGCGTCGTCTTGGCGATGCAATTGATTGTAGGCCGCACCAAAATCGGTCGACGCATGTCGCAGTCTCGAACCAATGTGTAAGGAAAGCAGATGAGCATCAGTTCGAAGGCCGCACCCGTCATTTTCAAAGATGTCACCAAGATATACGGCAAGGACGTGGTCGCCGTAGACAACATCAATCTGGAAATCGAGGCAGGAAAGCTGGTGACGCTTCTGGGACCCTCGGGGTGCGGGAAGACGACAACATTGCGCATGATCGCTGGGCTTGAGATGGCGACTAAGGGGGCCATCCAGATCGGCGACAAGGATGTCACCTTGCTGCCTGCCACGGATCGCGATGTGTCCATGGTCTTTCAGAGCTACGCTTTGTTCCCCCATATGACGGTGATGGAAAACGTGTCCTACGGGCTGGGGTTTTCGGGGTTTGACAAATCTGAGACGCGTGACCGGGCGGCAGACGGGCTGGATTTGGTCGGCCTCAAGGGCTTTGGAGACCGCTTGCCGTCCGAACTGTCTGGCGGCCAGCAACAGCGGGTTGCAGTGGCGCGCGCGCTTGTTCTGGAGCCTCAGGTTCTTCTGTTTGACGAACCGCTGTCGAACCTTGATGCGAAGTTGCGCCGTCAGGTGCGCGAAGACATCCGGGACATTCAGCAAAACCTCGGGCTTACTGTGGTCTACGTGACTCATGACCAGGAAGAAGCATTGGCGGTATCAGACGAGATTGTGGTGATGCGCAATGCGGCGATTGCGCAGATAGGCTCCCCCCGTGCGCTCTATGACGAGCCTGCTGACCACTTCGTCGCAGATTTTATTGGCGAGGCGAATATCATCCCATGCGAGATCTCTTCCGTGTCTGGCGATCAGGCGAAGATCAACATTGACGAATTTACCCACGTTCTGCCGGCACGCGGCCTGCAACCCGGTGCCGCATCGTTGGCGGTCAGGCCGACGCGCCTGATCCTCGGCGCGGAAGTTGGGCTGGAGATGCAGGTGAAGAAGGCGACCTATGTTGGCAGCAGAATGGAATACACATTGGAAGCCAGTTTTGGCCAGGTTTTTGCGATAAGCGAGGAAGTGGACGAGCCACATGAGGTTGGCGAAACCATCATGGTAGGGCTCGACGCGATCTGGCCGGTCTTGCTGCCGGCACGCTAGGACCGTTGGGCCGAACCTTGTCCATCTGCTCGCCACTTTTGGGTACGTATGGTGTAGCGTTCAGCTCAACCGATTTCATTACTTCGACCAGCGGCCCGGCCGGAAAATATGCACCCACCCAAAAAGGTGCCCTCTAGAGCATTGTAGCCGTGATAACCGCCGCCGCCAAATCCGGCTACCTCGCCGATTGCAAACAGGCCCGGGATTGTCGTCCCATTAGCACCAACCATTTGGCTGTTCAGATCAGTCTGCAAGCCGCCAAGCGTTTTGCGCGTTATCAGATTTAGCCGGACAGCGATCAGCGGACCGTTTTCTGCGTCCAAGAATTTATGTGGCTTTGCCGTTCTGATCAGCTTGTCGCCACGATATTGTCGCGCCCCGTTGATCGAGGTCATCTGGGCGTCTTTGCTGAACGGATTGTCGACCTGCCGGTCCCGCGCTTCGATCTGCGCACGCAGCTTGGGTTCCGAAATCAGGTTGTCACCCGTTGCCGCGTTCATCCCTGACACAAGTTCGCCGAGCGTGTCGGCCACGACAAAGTCTTCACCCGATGCCTTAAAAGCCTCAACGGGGTCGGTGGCGCGTTTACCAGACAGAACGCGTTGTTTGATTACCTCCAACCATTTGGCCGAGGTCAGGTCCGGGTTCTGCTCCGAACCTGACAGCGCGAATTCCTTTTTGATCACCTTTTGGGTGAGGACGAACCAGCTGTAGTCGTGGCCGCTGTCCAGGATCGCCCTAAATGTCGCGTTTGTGTCGAAGCCGGGCAGGGCAGGTGGGGCAAACCTGTTGCCATGTGCGTCAAACCACATCGATGACGGCCCGGGCAAAATGCGGATACCATGATGCGGCCAAATCGGGTCCCAGTTCTTGATGCCCTCTGTGTAGAACCACAGCCGGTCCTTATTGATCAGGTGCGCACCGGCCTGCTCGGAGATATCAAGCATCCTGCCATCAACATGGGCAGGCACCCCGGAAAGCAGCCTCTTTGGCATTCTGCCCAGCCTCTTTGTGGGCCAGACCTTCTTTATCAACTCGAAATTGCCGCCAATTCCGCCGGAAGCCACCACCACTGATGATGCATCAATTCGAAATTCGCCTACGACATCACGTGTTGTCTGGGCACCCTGGGGGGCGTCGTCTTGAGCAAGGACTGAACCGCTGACGCCAACAGCCACGCCATCCTGCATTTCAATCCTATCGACCTGATGGCGGTACTTGATTGCGATCCGCCCTGCCTGTTCATGTGCTCGGCAGCGGCGGACAAAGTGCTGAAGCACACCGGGACCGGTTCCCCAAGTGATGTGAAACCTAGGGACCGAGTTGCCGGGGCCGTCTGCAAATCCACCTCCGCGTTCAGCCCAACCGACGACCGGAAACCAACGAAGCCCCATTTCGTGCAGCCAAGGACGCATCTCGCCAGCTGCGAAATCCAAGTAGGCCTCAGCCCATTGGCGGGGCAGGTGGTCTTCCGGGCGATCAAACTGCGCAGATCCCAGCCAATCGCCCAACGCAAGCGCATGGCTATCTTTGATGCCCATCCTGCGCTGTTCGGGTGTGTCGATCATGAACAGGCCACCAAGGGACCAGTGAGCCTGCCCGCCGAGGTTTTGCGGACCTTCCTGATCTACAATCAGAACGGATTTCCCGCGGTCACCCAATTCGGCGGCTGCGACCAAGCCTGCAAGGCCGGCACCAACAATGACGACGTCAGCCTTCATTTTTGCGGGTGCGTAGCCAAAGGACGAATGGTGCCGCGGTTAGATACATGATGACACTGTAGATGGCTGACGGCAGCCCGATGGTCGGAATCCCTCCCGCAGCGCCAGCGATTATCGGGGCCAGTGTTATGCCCAGCGTGCCATTTTGAAGGCCGACTTCGATAGAGATGGTTTTCTGTTCCGCCCGACCAAGATTTAGGGCGACGCCAATCGCAAACCCGCCAACCATCGTGACGATATTCAGGACGGCCAAAGCAGGGCCGAGGGACGTAAAGTTTTCAACAAACAAATTCCAGTTGGAGGCTATGGCGGCAAGAATGATGACCACAAACAAGACGCTGGATAAGATCAGAAGCTTCGGTTCAATACGTTCGGCCATATCCGGTGCGATATGGCGAATGCCCATGCCAACCGCCACCGGCAATGCGGTGATCAGAAACATAGCGAGCGCAAGTGAACTGACTGAGAAGGTGGGCGCGTCTTCCCCCATGAAATGCACGACCGCCCAGCCAACAAACAGCGGGACAGTCAACATGGACAACAGCGACACCACTGCCGTAAGCGACACAGAAAGGGCTACATCGCCGTTGGCCAACCGCGACACGACGTTGGAGGTGACCCCGCCAGGACAGAATGCAAGCAGCATAATACCGGCTGCGATTGCTCCGCTCAGCCCAAACAGGATGATCACGCAATAGGCGACAACCGGTATCAAGATAATTTGGCATGTGGCCCCGACCGCAAAGACCCAACCGCGTTCTGCAACGCGTCTGAAGTCAGCCGGCGTGAGACCAACGCCCAAGCTTAGCATGATAACCGCCAAAGACAGCGGCAGGACCACATTGACCAAGATGTCCACTCAACGCCCCCGATGCGTGTTGTTGCGCCCAAGGGCACCATATATCGCCCCGAAAATCAACGCGTCCGGTGGGGAACCTAACGTCATCATTTTTCAGCGAACGGTCTGCAGCGCCCTAGCGCAAACGAAATGCGATGCCAGCACGTCAGTTGATCAGTATGGATGCGCGATCATAGCCCTGAACCATCACCGACCCGTCGTCAAATTGCAGCTCGACCGCAATATTTTGCAAGCTGTCCAACGGTGCAACGACATAAGGAAGATGGGTTTCAACTTTTAGTGCAGAGGGATTTGCCTCGCCTTCGTGACAAGGCTCATGTTGAAGAGGCTGAAATGGCCCTCCGTTATAGGCAAAACTGATCTGTTGAATGCCGCAGCGGTAGACCAGCAACGTAGAAAAATACAGGTGGTCTTTGCCATCATAAGGCCGCACCGCGACCCACTGCGCTTTGATCAGTTCCAGAATGGGTTTGACCCCGGCAGACGTTGTGAAGTCCTGAGCGCCTGCGGGCAGGGCGAAACACAGTGCGCAAAGGGTGGTGCGAATTAGGTGCATTGGATATCCCTAACCAACAAACGTTTGTTGGAGTATGTCGCCCCGACGCCCCCATTTGAAGTCTTTTCATTTGCCACCTTGTTTGGCTTTCCGTCCGCGAGCAAAAATTCTACTGTCGGGGCAACAAGAAGTAATGTGACCCAGATGGCAGCAAAACCGACAAGCAAACCCCCAAAGGCAGTGCGGCCCAAGACCAAAGTGCAGCCGGATCGCTTCAATATCATGGCCGTCGTGCAGGCGGGCCGGCTGCAATACGAGGCTATTTTGCTGGCCGCTTCGCTGCGCCATACCAACCCGGATTTTAAGGGGCGTTTGCTACTGGCAGAGCCGCAGTTGAATCATCGTTGGGACACGAACCCTTCGGTGGTCAATCCGGAGGTGCGGGCCTGCCTTGAAATGCTCGGCGCGGAGTTTGTACCGTTCAAAAACCAGGTCTTCGGGGCTGGCTACCCCTATGGAAACAAGATCGAGGCTCTGGGGGCCTTACCCAAGGGTGAGCCGTTCTTGTTTTTGGATACCGACACGTTGATTACCGGTGATTTGTCGAAAGTCCCGTTTGATTTTGACCGGCCAACAGCATCCATGAAGCGGGAGGGAACCTGGCCGACAATAGAGCTGTACGGACCTGGGTACAGCGCGATTTGGAAGTCATTATACGACAAGTTTGGATTGGACTTTGAGAGCAGCCTGGATCTGTCGCAACCCGATGAGTACTGGCAGCGTTATCTCTACTTCAACGCAGGCTTCTTCTATCATCGGTGCCCGCACGAGTTTGGGGCGCGCTTTTTGAAATTTGCCCGGCAAATCCGTGATGACGGGCCAGACGAGATCGTATGTCAGGTCCTGAAACCTTGGTTGGATCAGATCGCTTTGCCGCTGGTGGTTCATTCTTTCAACGGCGGGCGCCAGCCGGACGTGTCCGGCCCGATGGACCATGACGTGACCTGCCATTACCGCGTTCTGCCGCTGCTTTACGCGCGTGAACGCGACCATGTGGTGGATGTCTTGGAAGAGGTGTCAGCGCCAAACAAGATCAAAAAGGTGCTCAAGCAATACGAGCCGATGCGGCGGATCATTTTTCAAGGCAAAGGTCGGAAGGCGCGCGCAATATTTGATCGGGACAACTTGCCAAGACGTGAGCAGGCAATCCGCAACCAATTGAAACGAAACAAACTTTGGTTGCGCTGATTGAAAATTCTACGCCCGAGCGTTCAACGCAAACAAGTCGCTAGTCGCGGGCGGCCTTTTCGGCGATGCCGGACTGACCCTGGCGACGATCGAGCTCCTGCATCACGTTTTCCAGCGGGACATCACATGCCGCAAGAAGCACTGCGAGGTGATATATCACGTCTGCCGCTTCTTCTGTTAGGTTCCGCTTGTCACCCTTTACGGCGGCGATGATGGCCTCAACGGCCTCTTCACCAAATTTTTCAGCGCATTTTTCAGGCCCCTTTGCCAGAAGCTGCGCAGTCCAGGATTTGTCAGGGTCCGCGTCTTTGCGCGCGTCGATTGTCGCTGCAAGACGTTCAAGTGTGCTCATTGGCCGATCCTCATGTTGAGCCCTGCTTTCGCCATATGTGCCTTGGCCTGCGCAATAGTATAATCACCGAAATGGAAGATGGAGGCCGCAAGCACCGCATCCGCGCCGCCTTTGGTCACGCCTTCCACCAGATGATCAAGGGTGCCTACGCCACCTGACGCGATGACCGGCACCGAAACCGCGTCTGAGATCGCCTTGGTCAATGGCAGGTTGTAGCCGTCGCGCGTTCCGTCGCGGTCCATTGAGGTGAGCAGGATTTCTCCGGCCCCCTTGGCAACGATCATTTCGGCGAAATCCACGGCATCGATTCCAGTTGGTTTTCGGCCACCTGCGGTGAAGAGTTCCCATTTGCCTGGACTGACGGTCTTGGCGTCAAGGGCCACAACAATGCACTGCGATCCAAACCGGTCGGCGGCCTCGGACACCACATCAGGATTGGCCACGGCTGCCGAATTGAAGCTGACCTTGTCGGCTCCTGCCAACAAAAGTTTGCGCACATCCTCGTGGGTGCGGACCCCGCCGCCAACGGTCAGCGGGATATAGCAGGCCTCGGCGGTGCGGGTGACAACATCAAACATCGTCCCGCGGTTTTCGTGGGTGGCGTTGATATCAAGGAAACACAGCTCATCCGCCCCAGCGGCATCGTAGGCTTTGGCGGCCTCAACCGGATCGCCAGCGTCACGCAGTCCAACGAAATTGACCCCTTTCACCACACGCCCGTCTTTGACGTCGAGGCAGGGAATAATGCGAGTTTTTAGCATTGGCGCGGCTCCTTAAGACGCTGATGTAGCGGCAAACGCCCGCCGATGCCAGAGACGTGATTGGAACTTTGGAACGACCTATGCGGTTCTGCTTTCATACAATTCACAGGAGTATTATTCATGAAAGCGTTACTGACCTCTTTCGTCCTTTCCATCGGAGCCGCCATGCCTGCTTTTGCTGACCTTGTGACGGTCTCGTCACCGAAATCAGTCACCGAAACCGCTGACGCATTGGCGGCCGCCATCGAGGGTGCTGGCGCAAAGGTGGTGGCGCGGGTCGATCATCAGAAAGCTGCCGCCGGCGCCGATCTGGAGATGGGCGAAGCACAGGTGTTGATTTTCGGCAATCCGAAGATCGGGACCCCAGCGATGCAGGCAGATATCCGGTCTGCGCTCTATCTGCCCCTGAAGGTGCTGGTTTACGCTGACGCCGATGGCAAAACGCAGCTCACCTATGATGATCCTGCGGCCATGTTTGAAGAGCTCGATATTCCAGCGGACGCAGAATTCTTGAAGGTTATGACCGGCGCCTTAGGAAAACTCACCGCAAAAGCGGCTGAATAATACTGAAAAGGAGCCGCGCAGATATTTGGTCGGCGCGGCTCTTTCGGAATAGCGGACTAGTTTTTCAGCAGGTCCAGGGCCTCTTTGAGGTCAATCGCGCCATCATAAAGCGCGCGTCCCGATATGGCCCCATCAAGTGGCGCTCCGCTGGCCTTAAGTTCAGCTAGGTCCGAGAGCGAGGAAACACCCCCTGAGGCAATGACCGGGATGGAGACAGCGTTTGCCAGGGCCGCCGTTGCTTTTACGTTTGGGCCTTGCATCGCGCCGTCACGGTTGATGTCCGTATAAATAAGCGCTGAAATGCCAGCGTCTTCGAATTGCTTGGCAAGTTCAGTGACCTCGATGTCGGTTTCTTCTGCCCAACCGCGGGTTGCAACCACTCCGTCTCTTGCATCTAGACCGATAGCGACATGTCCTGGAAAGGCTCTGGCAGCTTCACGCACCAGATCCGGGTTTTCGACTGCCACTGTGCCAAGAATAACGCGCTGCAGCCCCTTGGATAACCAGCGTTCAATAGTGGCCATATCGCGGATGCCGCCGCCAAGCTGTGCGGGGACATTTGTCTCATTCAAGATTGCCTCAACCGCCGAGCCGTTCACTGGTTCTCCGGCAAAAGCGCCATTAAGATCAACAAGATGCAACCATTCGCAGCCGGCGTCCACAAACGCCTTGGCTTGTGCCGCCGGGTTGTCGTTGAACACCGTGGCCTGATCCATCTCGCCTTTATAGAGGCGCACGCAGTTTCCGTCTTTTAGATCAATGGCGGGGTACAGGATCATGGCCCGGGTCCTCGGATGGCTGTGATTTCGCAGGGTCTATCTCACAGCCGCGCCTGGGTGTGAAGGGGCTTTGGACCCAACGTCATGCTTGATCGTGAAGGGGCGGACGCGCCACTATGTCGGCAGATTTAGGGAGGATCACATGAAAAAACTTACCTTGGCTGCAGGCTTCGTGCTGGCGTTCGCAGGGTCGGCCTTTGCGGCAGACCCAGTTTTGGGGACCTGGAAAACGCAGGTTGATGACGGGGCATACGCGCATGTGAAGATGTACCAATGCGGCGGAGCTTTCTGTGGCAAGATCGTGCGCACGTTCAATGCGTCCGGAGAATTTAAGTCCGCAAACATTGGCAAGGACATCGTGCGCAACATGACGTCTTCCGGCGATAACGCTTACGCGGGCAAAGTCTGGCGTCCGTCGAACAACAAGATTTACATTGGTAAAATTGCGTTGAACGGTAACAGCCTGCGCTTGGCAGGTTGTGTCGCAGGCGGGTTGTTGTGCTCGAAACAGACCTGGTCGCGGGTCAAGTAACGCTTCAGGGCGTCCATTTCAAAAAATTGGAAATCAGCCGGAGCCCTGTGCTCTGGCTCTTTTCCGGATGGAATTGAGTGCCGATCATCGTGTCGCGTGCGACAATTGCGGTTACATCACCGCCGTATTCCACATGCGCCAGCCGTTGGGCGGCGTCAGCGACCTTGAAGTGATAGCTGTGCACGAAATAGGCGTGGTGGCCGCTTTGCAGGCCATCAAGCACCGGGTGAGCGCCCTGAAGTACCAAATCGTTCCAACCCATATGCGGAACCTTCATTGCCGGGTTTTTCGGTTCAATCTTTACGATTTCGCCCTCAATCCAGTCAAATCCCGGTGTGTCGGTATATTCCCGACCGACAGTGGCCATCATCTGCATCCCAACGCAAATGCCCATGAACGGCTTGGCTTGTGTGATTGCACCGTCCACAATTGCCTCATACAAGCCCGCACGGTCCTGCATGAGGGCGTTGCGGCAGGCCGGAAAGGCCCCGTCACCAGGCAGCACTATGCGGTCTGCCCGCGCCACATCTTCCGGGCGAGAAGTCACCAGCACGTCGCCACCATCAACCTCCGCCGCCATACGCTGGAAGGCTTTTTCGGCTGAGTGCAGGTTCCCGCTATCGTAATCAACGAGAACAGTGAGCATCAAAGTGTGCCCTTGGTTGATGGGATCTCATCGGCCTTGCGCGGGTCGGTTTCCAACGCGTCTCGAAGTGCCCTCGCGACCGCTTTGAACGCGGCTTCGACGATGTGGTGGCTGTTGAACCCATGCAGCTGGTCGATGTGCAGCGTTATCCCGCCATGGGTCGCGAAGGCCTGGAAGAATTCGCGCACCAGCTCAGTGTCAAACGTCCCGATTTTCTGCGTCGGAATATCCAGATTGCAAATGAGAAACGGTCGGCCGGACAGGTCGAGCGCACAGCGTATTTGTGCATCATCCATCGGCAGGTGGCACGCGCCGTAGCGCACAATTCCACGTTTGTCGCCAATAGCTTGCGCTAGCGCCTGACCCAGGGCAATGCCCGTGTCTTCAACGGTGTGGTGATCGTCGATGTGCAGATCGCCTTTGGCACGAATGGTCATATCGACCAGAGCATGGCGCGCCAATTGGTCGAGCATATGGTCAAAGAACCCTACGCCGGTCTGGTTGTCGTACGTACCGGTACCGTCGAGATTGATCTCGACGCTGATATCCGTTTCAGCCGTTTTGCGTGTGATCTTGGCAGTCCGCATTGGGTTCTCCGTTGGGTTTGGTGGCTTATAGGCCGGGTCTGCGAAAGGGCCAAGGGGGCTGTACGACAAGCGACTGATTTGTGGCAGCGGGCCACCATTTGCGGGGAGGTCTGCGGATTGGACGTCATATCTGCAGCTTGGCCACTTTTTTGACACAATTTTCCCCTCTCCAGCCACGATTGAATCCAAGGAAGGCCATATTCGACACCTAGTTGCGGGTAAGGAAAACCTGACCTCTGCAAAATGCGTCAGGGCGAGATGAGAGAAGACCGAGCAGATGCCCACCTTTAACGTAGAAATCTACGAATTTGACCCGCTGGGAACGTTCTCTCAGACAACGGGCGGCCAAATTACGTACGGCGGCCCTGCGACGGCAAACGGATCTGCGGCAATAACAGACAACCAAGTTGGCGTTGACGGCTTGGTTCTCGATGACGCCGCAAGCGAAAACGCGACGGCGACAGTTACCATTGGCGGCAACACAACTACCGGCAACGAGGTTTATGCCGAGGAATCCTGGACGCTGATCGACACCGTCACGGGCAAGGAATTCCAGGTCGTGACCATTCGCGTGAATGATGGCACGAACACCGGATATTACACGCTGTCGGAAATTCCTCTGGTCCCAGGCCGGGTTTACGAGACCGTATCGTTTGACACTGAGCCAGATGTCAGTGCGGGTGACGAAAGCTTTTCATACGCCGACTACGCGGCTGCGTCTGACGGGATTGTCAGCGGGACGGACGGCGACGATGTCATTGACGGCTCATACACGGGGGACACCAGCAATGATGTCGTAGATGGCGGCGACGCGCCTGGCGCGACACCTCCGCAAGCATCCGAATTCAATTGGTCGGACTACACCGATGAGCAGGATCTGCGCGGCGGGGTCACGCAGAACACAGGCGGGATCAATGTCGAGGTCACATATACGGATGTCCAAACCAACGAGAACTTTTCCGCCGAACTGAGCGGCGGTACCGAAGGCATCTTTGTGGGGGCAGGGGAGCCGTTCAGCAGCAACTCTGCGGGCTATATCCTCGCCAATGGCAGCGCTGACGACACGACCGTCGAATTTGAGTTCTCTGCGGCCGCGGGCTCAGGGCTCAACGATGAAGTTGAAAACGTCCGGTTCCGCATTAGCGATATCGATGGGCTCGATGACGGCACCAACAACTTTCAAGATATCGTCACCGTGCGTGCCTTTGATGCAGAGGGCAACGAAATCACGGTCAACATTACAGGTGGGAGCAACCACACTGTAACCGGCAACACTATTACGGCCGGCCTATCGAACGGGTCGCCCACCGACGCAAGTGGGTCGGCGCTGATCGAAATACCAGGACCTGTGGCGCGCATTGAAGTCGTCTATGACAATGGCGGAACGACACAGCAGGCCATCTATTTCTCCGACCTGCATTTTGACGCCATTACGCCCGGCGGCGATGAAGATGTCATCGAGGCAGGCGGAGGCAATGACACCGTTTTTGCGGGTAATGGGGACGACACCGTTGATGGCGGCAGCGGAAATGACACAATTGACGGCGGCGCTGGTGATGATTTCATCGATGGCGGGACCGGCGATGACGCCATCACGCTGGGGCAAAGCGACACCGCCGTCGGCGGCGACGGCGACGATACGTTCACAATTGACCCGACGCAGCTAAACGGCGGCACCATCACGGTCACCGGCGGTGAGGGCGATGAAACTGCTGGCGATACGTTGGACTTTAACGGCCAACTGGTCTTGGGCTCCATTGTCTATTCAAACACCGATGATGCCGCGGGCGGGCTTTCGGGCACTGCAACGTTGTTGGACGGCACAACAGTCAATTTCTCCGAGATTGAAACGATAATCTGTTTCGTCGATGGTTGCCTCATCGATACCCCGCATGGTCAACGTCCGGTGGAGGACCTGCGATCCGGCGACTTGGTCCTGACTCGCGACAATGGCCCGCAAGCCATAAGGTGGACAGGGTCGCGCACAGTATTGACCAACAAAGCCACGGCGCCAATTGAGTTCGCCGCGGGAGCCATCGGCAATACATCGCGTCTGATGGTGTCGCCACAACACCGTATGTTGCAGACTGGCTACCAGTCGGAACTGTATTTCGGATCACCTGAGGTCCTGGTTGCCGCGCGCCACCTTGTGAACGGTAAGGACGTTGTTCAGCGTCCGACTGGGTTGGTGACATACCATCACTTTATGTTTGATTCCCACGAGATTGTCCGGGCTAACGGAGCCGAGAGTGAAAGCTACCACCCGGGCGCATATAGCCTGCCGGGCCTGCACGAGCGGTCCCGCGAGGAGTTATTCGCTATTTTCCCGGATTTGCGGGCCAATCCCATTTCATACGGGCAAGTCGCCCGACCGTTTATCAAAGGCCACCAAGCGTCCATTTTGGCAGCCTGAAAACGATCACTTTTGGGGTTTTGTCAAAACACCCATCCTGCCCAGAGCAATACAGTTAAGACTTATCCCGTTAGTCGACACTACGAGGGTGGGCTGCCGATCTCCGATACAAGATAGGCAGCCCCTCCCGCATAACAGTCGCGAACAGCCAGGGAGCGGCTTGGTTTACCCCATGCCGCGCCAAGGGATCGTTTTCTGAATGACCCACCGCATGATCAGATCAAAAATCAGACCCAAAACACCCATAATCAGGATCGTGACCCAGATAAGTTCATAGTCGGACACTGTCCGTGCGATGTTCTCGATGAAGCCGATGCCTGTCGTACCGGCAAGCATCTCAGCGGCGACAAGGGTGCCCCAGCAGACACCAACCGCAATGCGGATGCCCGTCAGAATTTCTGGCAAAGCGTTCGGGAAAATAACCGTCCACATGATCTGCCGATCCGTCGCCCCCAAAGAGTGCGACGCGCGGATCTTGGACAGTTGAACGCCAGACGCGCCTGTCCGAGCGGAGATCACCATGATGGCAAAAGCAACCATGAAGAGCAGGAAGATCTTACCGTCATCCTGAATGCCAAAGATCGTCAGGATCAGCGGCGCCCAGGCAAGGGGCGGTACGGGTCGGTAGAGCTCGATCAGCGGGTCGAAGAACGATTTGAAGAACTTCGAGACGCCCATAAACAACCCAAGCGGCACACCGATTAGAATGCCCAATCCAAGCGCAACAAGAACCCGGAATAACGAGTCCCAGATATGCCCGTCCAGCATTGGGAAATGCCCGAGGTTCACGTCACCTGTGGCGAAAGCCAGCAGCTTGTCTTTGAAGTTCGGTTCAATCGAGCCGTCAGAGCCATGTCGCGCGTATTCACCCGGCCAGGCATCTGCAATCCAATCTGGTGTGAAGAATGCGACGATGTCCGCCACGGCAACCCAGTCCCACCACAGAAGCGGGAAGCCACGGTAGCCGCCGCCATTCTCCAGGTCAGGGTTGGCCAGGCGACCAAAGGTTGCAACCACGTCTGTCGGTTTGGGCAGCCACCGTGCAGACCCTTGTTCCGTGCATTGCGTGGCCGACTTCACGATGCCCGGCCCCGGGAAGAACAGCGCATCAGCGATGCGAAGACCGCCCTGAGCTGAAACTGCCGAAGCGTCGAGATTGCTGACGGCCAGATTGACCTCTTCCAACGCCGCGGCAGGGAAGATAAGGCCATCGTCGAGGCGACGGAAGATACGTTCGACCGCTTTGACATAGGCCTCGCGTGCCCCGGCAACGGGCTCGTCAAAACTGCCGGCCTCGTTGACCTCCTTCAGCGCATCAATGCGGGCCTTGGTATCGGCGATCAGCGCATCATTGGCGGAGTTGTTGTTTCTGATCTTGTTGAAGTCGCCCGCGATCTCAGCCGCCTGAAGGGAGGCGTTTTCAAACAGTACACCACGTTCTGTAATCGGCAGGATCGGAATTTCGGTGAACGTGGTCCCCCATTTCGGCTGCGCCAGTGCTTCCGCCGTAGGGGCCATTTTCACGGGGCCCGCGTCGAGGAAGTCGCCCAGCGCGTCAATCCGCGATGCGATTGTCGTCAGTTCGACCTTCGCCTCTTCTGACATGCGCGCTGGATCGGATGAGTTCGCGATTAGTGCTTTCGTCTGACCGATCAATTCGCCCAGTTCGACCTTTTCCGCATCGGTGAATGGCGTCGTGGCGAGCTGTGCTTCAAGAATATCGAGCTGATCTGAATTCCGTCCGGCAAGGAGCGTTGATTTGTAGTAGCGCGACCCAATAGGCAGGGATGCCTTGATTGGACCGACGGATTCTTCCAGCTTGGCGATCTGACACATATCGTTCGCTGCGTCCGGGAAGTAGGCGCGGCCCACGCCCCAAGAGAAGTAGAACCAAACCAAAAACAGCGAGCAAACGCCGCAAACGGCCCAGAACCACCCACCTTTGGTGCGTACCGGATCGCCAAAAACCTCGTCATTTTCCGTCTGTCGGGATTGTTTGCGCCCGTACCAGATGGACCAAATAAATCCCACCAGCAGGATGGGAATAATGTAGGCGGCAAAGAGCGCGCGGTTATCTGACAACCAATCAAGCACGGCCCATGATCTCCTCTTCCATGTTCCAGATCATCGTCAGGATCTCTTCGCGGACCTCGATGAAATAGGGATCATGCTTAATCTCCCGTAGAGACTCTTTGAGACCGCGTTCGGCGAATGGGAGGCGGTATTCCTTGTGTACCCGGCCTGGGCGTGGAGCCATCACGAACAAACGTTCGCCAAGCAGCAGCGCCTCTTCCACCGAGTGGGTGATGATCATGATCGTTTTGCCGGTCTCTTTCCAAATCTCCAGAACCAGTGACTGCATCTTTTCGCGGGTCAGCGCGTCCAGCGCGCCTAGCGGTTCATCCATCAAGATGACATCGGGTTCATTGATCAGGCAGCGGGCCAATGCCACGCGCTGCTGCATCCCGCCCGACAGCTGATAGGTTGGCGTGTCGCCGAAGCCCTGCAAACCCACAATATCGAGCCACTTCTCAACCAGTTTTTCGTTTTCGGCTTTGTCGTTGCCGCGCATGCGCAGGCCGTAATCCACGTTGCTCGACACCGATAGCCATTCGAACAAGGCGCCCTGTTGGAAGACCATGCCACGCTCCACGCCAGGACCTTCGATCACTTTGTCGCCTATCTTCGCCTGTCCCCCGGTCGGCGGCACGAAACCGGCAATCGCGTTCAGCAAGGTGGTCTTACCACATCCCGATGGTCCTAGAACGGACAGCAATTCGCCCTTTTTCAGGTTAAAGTTGATGTCCTTTAGCGCCTCGACCTTCCCACCCGTTTGCGGGTTGGTGAATGTCATGCTGAGGTCTTCACAGATGAGATCTGCCATGGCTTGCTTCGCTTCTCTAATTTGACAGTTGCCGATGACGTGTTGGCGCGCTCGGGTAAAAGTGACGTCTCGTTATGCTAGCCGACAAAAACGCGGATCAACAAGCTTGAAGGGGCCGTTTCCAGCCCCTTCAAATCGCACGTTATTTGACGATTACTCTAGGAAAGAGCTGTCGATTGTTTTGGCGACATCCGTGGTAGAGTCGGAGAACACCAGCCCAAGAGACGCCGCAGCAGAAGCCGCATCGCCGTTTTCGTTGAAGAAGTTGTTCTTCTGGTCTTCAACGGTTGGGATCACGAAGCCACCGATTGTGGTTTTCGTATCTTCGACATTCATGCCGGACGCTTCCGCTACCATCTGCACCTGCTCATCAGAGCCGGTCCATGCTTCGTTTGCTTCTTTGGTTGCATCCATGAAAGCCTGAACAAGCTCTGGGTTCTCAGTTGCGAATTTCTCGGTCACTGTGATGACGTCGAACGAACCGATGTTGGCCGCACGTTTTTCATCTGACGACATGATGGCCGTGCCAACTTCGCCAGCAGATTTCGTGTCAACGCCACCAAAGACGCATGCCATGTCCACAGCGCCATCAGCCAGCGACTTCGCACCATCCGGCGGAGCCTGGTCAACAACAGTCATCGTGGAGATGTCGACGTTGTAATGCGCCATGTATTTGCGGAACGCGTAGTCGGCCATTGTGTTCAATGGAACAGCAACCGTCTTGCCTTCCAGCTCGGATGCGTTGGAGCCATCGATGCCCAGCTCGTTGCGCACAAAGCAATCATTGGCTTCGTAAACCACGGCGATGCCGATCATTTTCAGCGGCGCGCCTTGCTGAATGGCGGTCACGAATGGTGCCAGGCCCTGGCTGTAGGAGATGTCGATGTCGCCAGCCAACATGGCTTCGGTCATCGCGGTGCCGGTTGTAAAGTCGGTCCAGTTCACATCCACACCCATGGCGTCCGAATATGCGCCGGATGTTTTTGCCATCAGGTTTGGCGTTGGCCACTGAAGAAAGAATGCGACATTCACATCTTCTGCGTAGCTGATTCCCGGTGCCATGACCGTCATTGCTGTTGCGGCAGCAAGTGCCGCCTTTTTAATATTGGATATCATTGAGTTCCTCCCATTTGAACTTCGTAGAGCCTCTTTTGCGCAGAGCGCCTTTAAACAAGACTCATTTACGATGCGCACACCATTACAGGCAAAACAAGCGCCCGCAAGTTTTTCCTCCATTGCAAAATGGCTGTTTCGCAATGCAAAACTCGCAGTCAAAACCGCCTTGCCGCCTTCAGTGCATAGGCTCGCTCGGCTTCACACCGCCAATCAGGTCGGTCACCCGATCCGCTGACTGCATCAGCTCACCGCTCCAACCAATGAGGTCCTTGATGCTGTGCTGTGGGTAGACCGACCAGATATTGAGCACCGCGATTGCCTCACCAACATAGTTGAAGATTGGCGCCGAGATTCCGAGGAAATGCTCATATTCCTCCCGGTCATTCGTGGCGAAGCCTTGGTCGCGAACCCGAGATAGACAGGACAGAAAATCCGCCGCATTGGTGATAGTGCGGGGCGTGAATTGCGTGAACTCATGGTCGCTCAGTTTGGACAACGCGACTTTTTCGGGAAGAAAGGCGAGCAGCGCTTTCCCTGACGCCGAGCAATGAACAGGCTCGCGCATACCCGGGCGCTGCACGCCGCCAAGCGAATGAGGCGCTTCCAGAATTCTGAGATAGACCACCTCAAGACCGCTGGGGATGCCCAAGGTGACATTTGCTCCAAAACGATCAAGAAGGCTGACCATCTCGTCCAGCGCAATCGCCTGGATGTCGAAGCCGCTATAGGCGTTCTTGACCAGATCAAAGACGCGCGGGCCCAAAAAGTAGGCTTTGCTCTGAGGATCAAAGCGCACCATATTCTCTTCGATACATATCGCCAGCAGCCGGTGAACAGTGCTTTTGTTCAGCGCACATTTCGTGACAATCTCAGAGAATGTCAGAGGTTTCTGCGCTTCGCTGATGACCGTGAGAACGACCAGCACCTTCTGGACAATTGAACTTTGCATCAAAGCGATCCCAGCGTTGTTGATTAATGCAGCGGCACCGCGGGTTAGGCCAAGAGAGCCGCGAAAGATCGTGCCGCCAAGCGAAACTCGATTTTCGTATCACAGAACAACTTGGTGAGCCAGCGATGCCTTGTGGCGCGCGATCTCGCGCCGCCGAGCAATTGGATTGACCGTTGACGGCATGACTTTTGAGTCATAGTTTTTAATGGCGAAATGCTAGTTTTACAATGCAAAACTTTTGAGGCAACTTGATCAATTCACCCGTCAAAGAAGAAATTCACTGGACCGTCACGGCTGAGGCCGCGCCCGAATGCCAGCAGCTCGACAGCTCAATTGACGTGGATGTCCTCGTTGTCGGGGCCGGGCTAACGGGCTGCCGAACGGCTCTTGGCCTCGCGGAGGCCGGCGTTTCGGTCGCGCTGGTTGATAGCCAAGAGATCGGTTGGGGGTCGTCAGGACGCAGTGGCGGGCAATGTAACCCGATCTGGCGCCAGACACCTCAAAAGCTGATCGACATGCTTGGCGAAACGCACGGCGCAAGGCTGATCCAGACAACACTAACGGCCGCGGACGATCTGTTCGGCGACATCGAAAGGTTCGGGGTGCAGTGTGATGCGGTCCAGAACGGTTGGATCCAAGCCGCACATACCAAGAAGGCCCGCACAAATTTGCGCGCGCTTGGCAGCAGCTGGGCCGCCGCTGGCCTTGATATTCAGGAGATTGAAGGCGACGCGGTGCTTGATGCCAGTGGATCGCCTGCCTATGCCTTCGCGCTGCGCCACGCCGCTGGTGGTCATGTGCAGCCGCTCTCATTAACGCGAGGCTACGCCCGGGCCGCGATTGAGCGCGGTGCACATGCGTTTCAGCGGACGCCAATCACAAATCTCGAACGGATCGACGGCAAGTGGAAAGCATCTTCAACGAATGGGCAGATCACTGCGGAAAACGTCGTACTGACCACCAACGGCTACAGCAAAGGTGCCTGGCCTGACCTGGAAAAGACATTTCATGGGCTGTTCAGTGTCGCGCTTGCAACGCAGCCCCTTACAGAGGCGCAGCAGGCCGAAATTTTGCCCGGGAAAGTGACGATCTCGGATTCGCGCCTTGCGATTTACTTTGCCCGCTATGACCGCGACGGCCGACTAATCTTCGGCTGTGTCGGCAGCAGCGAACGGGTCGATCACTTGGGGGGGTTCCACCGCGTCAAACGCGGGTTGAAAACGGTATTCCCCCAGATCGCGGACATCCCGGTTGAACGAAAATGGGCCGGGCGCATTGCCGTGACGCCTGAAATGATGCCTCACATTCACGAACCTGCGCCGGGGATTACCGCAGGTATTGGGTTTAGTGGGCGTGGGATTGCGATGACCTCGGTCATGGGGCGTGCGCTATCCGCCAAGCTGTTGGGCACGCAAGCGGACGATTTGCCTTTCCCAATCCAGCCGGTCACGCCGATCCCGTTCCATGGGATTACAAGCCACCTGATCCCGTTCGCGGCCCCAGCCATGACCCTGCGCGACCGGTTCGAAACACTGACAGACGGAATTTGAGCGTACCGTCCAAGCGCGAGGAGAGACGATGACAACACTGACGAAATTCGCCGACGGCACCCCACCTGCCATACGCCAAGACACCAGCGCCAACACCATATCGGGCAGCCATGAACATACGGTTTGGGTCCATTTCAAAGGCGCGAATGACGCATTCCGTGCGGGCGTTTGGGAAAGCACCGCAGGCGTTTTCCGCGGGCCGCAGAACGATCAAATCGAATATTGCTACATTCTCGAGGGGGAGGCGAATATCAGAACCAGCGATGATCAGGAATTCACAGTGAAGGCGGGCGACGGATTTGTCATGGATAACGGGCTGCAGCCGATCTGGACCGTCGACAAATACATCAAGAAACAATGGGTGATCGTTTCGGTCGACCCGAATTGATGGACAATCCGGGCATGGTCGCCGTGCTGCGGCTGATCACGCTGATGCGTTAGACTATCAAGAGTGGAGCACATCATGTCCAAGACAGACGCCGCGACACCAGAAATTGAACCGGCAGGTAAATCGCGAGAGTGGAATTTTCATCCTGCGCTGCCGATATCCATGTCGCCGGTCTTTGATCTGCCACCGAAACCAAAAGCCGCGCTCAACTGGCTGCTCGGCACGTGGACAAAGCTGACGCCGCCTGTCAGTCACCTGACCTTCGCTCTGGTGGCGTTCTTCCTTTTCTGGCCATCAACGGAGGCCATGAAGGTCCTGTCATGGGGCTGGCCACTGCAAATCTTCGTAATAAACTTTGCGGCCACCGTGATCTTGGCGGGCGCTTTGCACTATTACCTGTTCATCCTGCGGGGGCAGGAAATGCAGTTGAAGTTCGACGCACGCCCGATGGAGAAAAGCCGCCGTTTCACATTTGGCAATCAGGTTTGGGACAACATGTTCTGGTCGTTGGTCTCTGGTGTGCCGATCTGGTCGGCCTGGATGATCCTCTATTTCTGGGTGGCAGCAAATGGCTGGGTCTGGTCGCTGGACAGCGTCCGCGCGTCGCCGGTCTGGTTTGTCCTGTTCTTCTTCGTGATCCGTTTTTGGCAGTCTTTCCACTTTTACTGGATCCACCGGCTGATCCACATCCCCTGGCTGTTCAAAAACGTGCACCACCTGCACCATCGCAATGTGAACGTAGGCCCGTGGTCTGGCCTCGCGATGCACCCGGCGGAACATGTGCTCTACTATTCCGGCATCTTGATCCATTTCGTGCTGCCGTCACATCCGATCCATCTGATCTTCCATATGTTCGCGTTGAACCTCGGGGCTATCTATTCGCATTCCGGCTTTGCCAAACTGCTCGTCCGAAACAAGGAGGCGATGAAGGCTGGGTCCTTCCATCACCAGCTGCACCACCGTTATTTCGAATGCAACTACGGCTCGGAAGAGATCCCTCTTGATCGTTGGTTTGGCAGTTTCCACGACGGCACGCGCGCCGCCACAGACCGTATTCGCGCCCGTAAGAAACGCATGTACGCCAGCAAGTAGGTATGGGTGAAGCGTTGAAGAACATCTACACGTATGGTGGCCAAGCCGCGCAGCGGCTTATGACAGTTGGCTGTCTGATGGCCAACAAGGTTGCTGGTAGGCGCTTGACCCAAGTCATCGACCCAAGCAGTGCCCCGTTTGCCTGCGGCACGGGCGAAGTGAAAGCCTTGATATGCGTGTCCATGAGTGCCTTTCCTCGTCCTTCTGCCCCACAATCGGAGACACTGCGGGCTGAAAAGGGATAGGGAAAGGGGCACAATAACCATCTCGCCTTATAAATAAGGCAGGATGTGTCGATAGGGATGTCGATGTGAGTACCAATTGGAGCGGGCGATGAGATTCGAACTCACGACCCTAACCTTGGCAAGGTTATGCTCTACCCCTGAGCTACGCCCGCATCCGTTGGTGAGGCGTGAGATATAAAGTCTGCCCGCGTCCTGCAAGAGCTAATTGCGTAATTCTTGCAATTTTCCGACGCTGCGTCGCAGCCCCTAAATGTCGATTGCGTCATCCGCGCCTTCATCCGGGATGTCAGCGGGCTGTTTGCGGCGAATGATGATGTCGCCATTCGGTAGGACTTCTGGCGGGTGATAAGCGTTGAGGCCCTTTAGTTGGTCGGCAAGGTCCTCCATCAGGGGGGCCATGTCGTCGGTGAAACCCTCCAACAACTTCCGCATTCCTTCCGCCAATTCGTCCAGCCCTTCAATAACGGGCGCGTCTTGATCGGGCGCGTTTTCGGCTACCGCAGCAAGCGGAATTGCAGAGACTGCGATGATGAGCAGCAGGACCTTCATGTGTTCAAGATAGGGGCAGGGAGCACAATATCCAAGGTCACGGGGAAATGGTCGGATGCGGTCAGCAGCGCGTCGCGCAATTCCACGTCTCCCCAGCATGCCGGATCGTCAAAAGGGTGCCAGATGTGCCAATTTGGCTTGGTGTCGGCCAAGGCAGGGGACACCATAATGTAGTCCAGAAGCGCGTTCAGGTAACGTTTTTCGCGTCGAACATAGAAACGGGAGGTCGCCATTTGCGCGCCAATCCGTTGGGCGAGCGCGGCATGAGCATGGGGATCAAACATGCGGGTTTCTGGTTCTTTGCCGACCCCCAGAACGATCTCGACGCTAGAGCGGCCAAACAGCTCTTCATATTCGTCCAGGCCCGGGCCATCGTTGAAATCACCCATCACGATCAAATCTTCACCTGCATTTAGGTGCTGCTCCACCCGTTCGCGCAGCCAAATGCACTGTGCCAGCTGCTTGCGGCGGTTGGCGATCGACAGGCGCATGACGGCAGCCGGGTTGCGCGCGCCGTGCGGTGCCTTTGATTTCAAATGCGCGCCAATCAGGCGAAGGTGTTGGTTGTCCTTCGTCACCAGCGCCACTTCCAATGGGGGCTTTGAAAATTTGATGTGATCTTCGCGGTCATCAACGTCGAGATCGATGTGAAAGACGCCGTCAAATCGGGGCGCTTCGCCTTTGCCGCCGGTCGCCGGCCCCTTTGGATCATGCGTGACGTTGATCACATCTGGATCATAGAGCAACGCTATTTCCTGCTGCGTGTCATTGGTAAACCCGATGAGGCAGTTTCGTGCCCGAAGGCCAAACCGATCTGCGAAATGTTCCAGCGCTGTGCAGCCATCCCGCTTAGGGCTGGTATCGGGAGCTTCAACAACCATGACAGCATCCGCATCCAACGCTTGAAAGACGGCCCCCAAAGCTGCTGTTTGCTGCTGTTTTGTCACGTCACGACGGCTGGACCAGCTGTCATCATCAATGAGCGTTCCGTCATCCGCAAAGAGCGTGGAGAACCACTCCACATTGTAGGTGGCTATTCTCACGCGGCCTTCTCCGAAATCTCTTCCCAGGCGCGGTTGATCTGGACCAGCCGCTTCTCGGCCATCTTTCTGGCTTCCTCGGGCACGCCGCGCGCCATCATCCGGTCGGGGTGAGTTTCGCGCACAAGTTCGCGCCAGAGCGCGCGGACATCTTTCAATGACATGTCCGGGGTGGCGCCTAAGATGAAGTAGGGGTCGTGGTCAGCATCAGGGACATACCGCGCCCGAAGGGTCCGAAATTCGGCGTCTGTCATTCCAAATATGCGGGCCACCACTGACAGGAACTGGTCTTCTGCATCGTGGTAATTGTCATCTGCGACCGCGATGTGGAACAGCCCCTCCATCAGATCAAAGAGGGTGTCGTGGCGGTCATCAAACATGGCCGCAATCTTGCGGGCATAGCTGTCGAACCCTGCCACGTCCTGACGCGCCAGGTTGAATACGCGTGCGGCATTATCTTCGTCTTCGGGCGGGATCGTAAACACTTCGCGGAAGGCGGACACCTCGCCGCGTGTAACCAGCCCGTCCGCCTTCGCCATTTTTGCCCCCAGGGCTATGACTGCGATGGTGAAGGCGACCGTCTTTTCCGGTTCCGCCCGCAACTTGTCGAATACCGCAGTCAGCCCTTCGCCATTGGCGAGGGCGGCGATCGCGTCTGCAATGCGTTGCCAAATCGACATGGCGCCACGCTACCCGATGCGTTTGGGAATGTCAGAGGGTTTTCTGCATGAGCACAAGATCAATGCTGCGGTTGAATTTTTGTCCAATCGCGGGCAGATGGCCGACCCTTTCATATCCGTGTTTTGCGTGAAACTTGAGCCCCGCGTCGTTCTCAATGGAAACGCCGGCTACCATGTTGCGGACGCCCATCGACTTTGCGGATTTCTCAATATTCTCCAGCAGCTTGCTGCCAATTCCTGCGACACGCACATCTGGATGAAGGCAAATGGAATGTTCTTTTACCGCCTCATAGCCAATCCCTTTGCGAAATGGCCCAAAGCTGGCGTAGCCAACAACGGCATTGTCCAGTTCTGCAACAAAATACGCGTCTGCCTGGGCGATGCCATTGGCCACCTCCGCTTCGGTCGTTTCGACGCTGTTGAAGGTGATGGTGGTGTCGCGGATAATTTGGTTCAATATGGCCGCAATGGCACAAGCGTCGCGCGGCTCGGCCGGTCGTATGACACTCATTCCAACCGAATCTCGCCATTTGGCCCGTCATAGATTGCGACGAGCTTTGCGTCTTCATCCGGCATGAATTGCGCGGTGTCGCGCGGCATGAACGGCCCCAGTAGTTCCGCCATCTCGACGGCCTGTGGGTGATGTATTGTCAGCCTGGACAGTCTCAACCCGCAGTCAGGTAGGATGGCGCTGGGGTGTTGGCCTGCGTCCCATTGGATGATTGCCGGTCCTAGCCCGTCCCACGGCAAAATACCCGTCTTTGGCACTGCCATCCGCCACTTCAGGTCGCCGCGCTGCAACGCAAGAGGCTCACCAAAGCCGCCGGGCAAATTGGCGAGTACCCCTTCGATGTCGTCGGTCTGCAAAATCCAATTGGTCAACCGCGGCGTGCCTGAAAAGTTGTCAATGTTGAACCAACGTGGCCGGTTGGGACCCTTGGCGTCGGGGTTGATCGCCAGCACCTCAAGATAGATGTCTCCCGTCGAGGCCAGGCGGTTATGGGTCCCCATGTCGGGGTGTTCCCCTTGGACTTCAAGCGAAATGCCAAGCCGCTGCTCAATGGCAGTAGCGCCTGCATCAAGCGCTTCGCAAGAAACGGCGAGGTGATCGAGTTTCAACAAGGACATATCCCACATTAGGCGCATCGAAGCCCTCTTGCCAAGCGTCGCCCTTCAGCTCAAAACGGCCCGCATGACAGCGATGACTGAACTCAAAGCGCAGGCCCGAAAGGCCGCGTTCCAAAGACGCAAGCTGGCCCGCAATTCTGAAGCGGATGCGCAGGCGACGGCGCAGTTGTTGAAGGTGTTGATGCCCTTGAAAGGTGCGCCATTGACGGGCTACATGCCGATCCGCACCGAAGTTGACCCCATCCCTGCCATGGCGGCGCTTGCGTCCTTTGGGCCGGTTGGCGTGCCCGTCATACAAGGCAAAGGGCAGGCGCTGAAATTCCGCGAATGGTCACCTGGTTGCGAGATGAAGGACGGCCCCTTTGGTGCGAAAGTCCCTGCAAAAGGCGTCTGGGTGACGCCCCAGGTCCTGATCGTTCCGCTGGTTGCCTTCACTCCGCAAGCAATGCGGCTGGGTTACGGCGGCGGGTTTTATGACCGCACATTGGAAAGTCTGCGCGCAAATGGGTCGGTTACGGCGATTGGCTACGCCTATAGCGCTCAAATGGCGGATCAATTGCCCTTGGAAGCGACAGACCAGCCATTGGATATGATCGTGACCGAGCAGGGCGTGATAATCCCCTGAGGCGCAGCCCCATTGCACAGCCCCGCACGGAGGCGTAGCAACGCAGCATGAAGCTTTTATTTCTTGGCGATGTTATGGGGCGGTCTGGCCGCGCTGGCGTGATCACGCATCTGGCCCGTTTGCGCGAAGAGTGGGCGCTCGATTTTGTCGTCGTCAACGGCGAGAACGCCACGAACGGGGCAGGGCTGTCACCCGCTCATGCCAAAGAGCTGTTGGACGCCGGCGCAGATGTGCTGACCCTTGGCGATCATGCGTTTGATCAAAAGGACATGCTAAGTTTCATCAACCAGGAGCCGCGCATCATCCGCCCGCTGAATTTCGCCAAGGGCGCGCCGGGCGCTGGTGCGCGCGTGTTCGAGGCGACCCGAGGGCGCAAAGTGCTGGTGACCCAGGTGCTGGGCCAAGTGTTCATGAAGCGCGCGTTCGAGGACCCGTTTGGTTTGATAGAGCAGGCCTTGAAGACCCACCCGTTGGGCGGTGTGGTGCACGCCGCGTTGGTCGATGTGCATTGCGAGGCGACATCCGAGAAGATGGCCATGGGGCACTGGTGCGACGGCAAGGCATCCTTGGTGGTCGGCACCCATACTCACGTGCCGACCGCGGATGCCATGGTCCTGCCGGGTGGAACCGCGTTTTTGTCTGATGCAGGGATGTGCGGCGATTACCACTCGGTCATCGGGATGGAGAAGGCCGAACCGATGCGTCGGTTTGTGACCGGCATGGTAAAAGGTCGCTTTGTGCCCGCGGGCGAAGAGGCCACGTTGAGCGGTGCATATGTCGAAACCGACGATCGCACGGGCAAAGCGACGCGCATCGTTCCGGTGCGGCAGGGTGGGCGGCTCGCATCCTCCGGGCCGGAATAGGCCCCTAGAATGAGGGACAAGCTGTTTCTCATGGCCTTCTTGCTGGTCTTAGGGGCGGCATGGGGCGTCACGCAGCCGCTGACCAAAATCGCCGTCAGCGAGGACTACCGCCAGTTCGGGCTGATTTTCTGGCAGGTTTCCATTTCGACCGTAATTCTTGGCGTGATCTGCGCCGTCCGTAAGACCGCTTTGCCATTAGGTGTGCGTCATATCTGGGCTTACGTGGTAATTGCCCTGATCGGGACAGTGCTGCCAAACGGCGCTTCATACCAGGCGATGGTTCATTTGCCTGCAGGGATTGTGTCGATCCTGTTGTCCCTTATCCCAATGATAGCGTTTCCGATGGCCTTGGCGCTTGGAAATGAACATTTCAGGCTGCGCCGCCTGATCGGACTGACGTTGGGTCTGATCGCGGTATTGCTGATCACGTTGCCCGAGGCCAGCTTGCCGGAACGTGCCATGTTGGCTGTAATTCCTTTGGCTTTGGTCGCCCCATGCCTCTATGCGTTCGAAGGCAACTACGTGGCGCGCTGGGGCACCGCCGGTCTGGACCCGTTTCAAGTGATGTTCGGGGCGTCCATTGTGGGCGTGTTTGTCACGCTGCCGCTGGCCATTTGGAAAGGACAGTTTCTTGTCCTGCAAATTCCGATGGGTGCGCCTGATGTGGCCATCTTGGTGTCATCCGTTGTCCACGCGCTCACTTATACAGGCTACGTTTGGCTTATAGGCCGTGCTGGTGCGGTGTTCGCTGTGCAGGTCAGCTATCCGGTGACGGCGTTCGGGCTGCTTTGGTCGATGCTGTTATTGGGGGAACGCTACTCGGTTTGGGTCTGGGCCGCTTTTGTGGTGATGATTGTCGGTCTGACGTTGGTGCAGCCTCGCCCACGACTGCTGGACAGCGCCCCCACGCTGCGCGACACTGCATAACATAAGCTACTGAAAAGGCCCTGATATGGACCTGATTGCCCTTCCACAAACCACCCAATCCATCGTGGCGCTCTGCGTAGTGGTGGGCATGTTCGTACTGTTCATGCGCGAGGCCTACCCGACGGAAGTGGTCGCCATTGGCGGTGTTGCAGTTTTGCTGGTAACCGGGGTTCTGCCCTATGACGCGGCTTTGTCCGTGTTGTCGAACCCCGCGCCGTGGACCATTGCCGCGATGTTTATCGTAATGGGGGCTCTGGTGCGTACTGGGGCTCTGGACTGGTTCACGCAAATTGCCGACCGGAAGGCCGCAACGAACCCGGTCATGGCGATAGCCGCGCTGATGGGCTTCGTGGTGATTTCATCCGCGATCGTGTCCAACACGCCGGTGGTCGTGGTGATGATCCCCGTTTTCGTGCAATTGGCCAAGACCATGGGGCTATCGGCGTCGAAATTGCTGATCCCGCTCAGCTATGGGGCGATCCTTGGGGGCACTCTGACGTTAATCGGGACGTCAACCAACCTTCTGGTGGATGGGGTGGCGCGGGCCAACGGGATGGAACCTTTCACCATTTTCGAAGTCACGCCGCTTGGAATTGTTCTGGTGATCTGGGGCATGATCTACTTGCGTTTCATTGGCCCCCGCCTTCTGCCGGATCGTTCCAGCATGGCGTCGCTGCTGTCTGACCGCTCCAAGAAGAAGTTCTTTTCGGAGGCCGCTATCCCGCCGGAAAGCAACCTGATCGGGCGGGAGGTGCAGGATGTGCAGCTGTTCAAGCGTGATGGGGTGCGCCTGATCGACGTGGTGCGCGGCGACACTTCGCTGCGCCGCAATCTCAAAGGGGTGGCCCTGCAGGTGGGCGACCGTGTGATCTTGCGCACAGAGATGACCGAACTTTTGTCATTACAGGCCAACAAGCAGTTGAAACGCGTGGACCAACTGTCAGCCGTGGAGACATCAACTGTCGAGGTCCTCATCACGCCAGGTGCGCGAATGATCGGGCGCACGTTGGGATCAATGCGGCTGCGTCGTCGCTTTGGGGTCTACACGCTGGCGCTGCATCGCCGCGACCAGAATATCGGCCAGCAGCTTGACGATATGGAGGTCCGCGTCGGTGATACGCTGCTGCTTGAGGGCGCGCCGGAAGATATTGCCCGGCTTGCGTCCGAGATGGGGCTTGTTGACGTCGCGCATCCTACCGCGCGGGCTTTCCGGCGCGGGCATGCCCCCATCGCAATCGTGGCGCTGTTGGGCTTGGTGGGGCTTGCAGGCCTTGGCGTTGCCCCGATTTTCTTGCTGGCCATCCTTGCCGTTGCTGTCGTGTTCTTCACCAAATGTATCGACGCGGAGGAGGCTTTCTCCTTCGTTGACGGGCGCTTGCTGACTTTGATCTTCGCGATGCTGGCAGTCGGCACGGCGTTGCAAGCCTCTGGCGCGGTTGCGTTAATCGTGGAAACGCTCGCCCCCTATATGATGAATTTCCCACCGTTCTTTATCATCTGGGGCATCTACCTGCTGACATCGGTTTTGACCGAACTTGTGTCCAACAACGCGGTCGCAGTGGTCGTCACCCCAATCGCCATCGGGCTTGCGTCAGCCATGGGCATTGACGCCCGGCCCCTTGTCGTCGCCGTCATGGTTGCCGCGTCCGCCAGTTTTGCCACCCCAATCGGGTATCAAACCAACATGCTGGTCTATGGGCCAGGGGGCTACAAATTCACTGACTTTATGAAGGTGGGCATTCCGCTTAATCTCAGCATTGGTATATTGGCCAGCGCGGTCATCCCGTTTATCTGGCCGCTATGAGGAAGCTTGCATGAAGACGTTGCCCGTTGTGTCGCTCTGCCTGGCCATGGTTGCACTGCAAGGCTGTGACTGGTTCTTGGACCGTGCGCTGAACCGACCCAGCACCGAGATCACGCTGCCGCCCCCTCCGCCAGATCGCTTGGCGCGTCCGGCGTTCGTGGTTGTTGACGGGGACCGCATCATTGTCGAGATGGATGACCAATCCCAGTGTTTGGGCAATGCCGGAGGCAGCTTTGCCGCAGCCGGGTGGACCGGACTTTTGACGGAATGTCCCTATCCCTACACTTACGCCGTGGCATTGGCAGCTGGCACGCCCGGTCGACAGATACCGCTGAACGAGGTGACAGGCCCCGTTTTGCCGCTGGATGAGGGGGAGGTGCCTTTCCGCCCCATCGCAAGCGTCAGCATCACCGACACCAATGGGCAAAGCTATCGCTTTGAATCTGCTGAGGGATTTTGATGGGTGGCCGTCGTTAGAGTGGCCAGAAAAGCAGGATCGCCGGGATAGAGACCGCGACCACCAGGATTTCCAGCGGCAGCCCCATGCGCCAATAATCGCCAAAGCTGTACCCGCCCGGCCCAAGGATCAATGTGTTGTTCTTATGGCCGATGGGCGTCAGAAACGCGCAGGACGCGGCAACGGCGACCGCCATCAGGAACGGGTCAGGGTTAACCCCAAGGGACTGGGCCATCTGGATGCCAATGGGCGCGGCCACGATGGCTGTGGCCGTGTTGTTCAGAACGTCAGACAGGCTCATCGTGACGACCATCAGGATCGTCAAAATGGCCCATGCGGGCATCCCTTCGGTGAGCGAGACCAATGACCCGGCAATCAGCTCTGTTCCGCCGGATTGCTCCAGGGCTTGTCCCAGCGGGATCATGGACCCCAAAAGAACGACCACGGGCCAGCTGATGTGGTCATAGATCTCCGAGATTGGAATAATTTTGGCCAAAACAAAGGCCACCACCACCAGCCCCAGGGCCACTGGAAGATAAATCAGTCCAAAAGAGGCGGCGGCCACGGCGGCGGCGAAGAAGCCTATGGCGAGCCATACTTTTTTGTCTTCGGTGACCACCAACCCGCGGTCGGCCAACGGCAGACAACCCAGCCACTCAGCAACGTCACTGGCATTCTCCGGGGCAACCAACAGCAACAGGATATCGCCTGCGTGAACCTCGGTCTTGCGAACATGGGCCTTAATCGGTTTGCCCTCGCGGGAGATGCCCATCAGCACCGCTTGTTGGCGCCATGTCAGGCCAATCGCCTGCGCGGTTTTGCCGTTGATGCGCGATTGATCCGTGACCACAACCTCGATCACGCTGAGCCCGTCGCTTTCCGCGCGAACGATGTTTTCCCGTTTATCATCAGCGAATTGCAGGGACAGGGCCGACCGGAATTCATCGAGCGCGTCCGGGGTGGCTTCCAACACCAAGGCGTCGCCTGCGTTGAGTTTTCGGTTCTGGCCGGAGCCGTAGCGGCGTTGGCCGTCTTGGATCAGGCCCAAAATGGCGACGTCGGCTTTTTCTGCGTCCTCGTTGAGCTCGCGCAGGCGTTTGCCGATGAGTTTGGATCCCTCGGGCACAACCAGCTCGGCGATGTACTCGGCGTAGTCATCCATCGGGTCGCCGGAGGTGCTGGCATCGGCTTTCTGCGGGATCAGGCGCCAGCCAATGAGCGCAACAAAGATCAGCCCGGCAATGGCTGTCACGCCACCCACAGGGGCGAAGTCGAACATGCGAAACGGCTCGCCCAGATTGTCCTGGCGGATGGAGGCGATGATGATGTTCGGGGGCGTGCCGATCAAGGTCACCATGCCGCCCAGAATGGTGGCAAAGCTCAGCGGCATCAGCGACAAAGACGGTGCGCGCCCCGCTTTGCGGGCAGTCTGAATATCAACCGGCATCAAAAGCGCCAAGGCCGCTACGTTGTTCATAAAAGCCGACAAAATGCCGCCAACTGCCCCCATCAGGGTGATATGCGCGCCAAGGCTGCGGGCGGAATCAACCAGCGTGCGGGTGATCAGAAACACAGCCCCCGAGCGCACCAAACCGGCGGAAACAACCAGCACCAAAGCGACCACCAAAGTGGCCGAATGACCGAAGCCCGCGAAGGCGTCCTTGGTCTCCACCACGCCCAGAACGACGCCCAGCATGAGGGCAGTGAAGGCCACAAGATCGTAACGCCAGCGGCCCCAGAGCAGGAAGATGAAGACGCCGCCAAAGAGCGAAAAGAGGATGATTTGATCAGTTGTCATGGGGCGGACTCTGCCCTGCATTGCAGATGGACGAAAGGGGGATTTTCTGCGCGGTTTTGCCATCAAAGCGGATGAAAGATGAACGGCTCTGATGCCGGTCAGGCGCTGTCTATTTTGCGTAGAGAAAGCATATAGACAACGTATCAACGTTTCATCTTGACCCGCGCGCAGGTCAAAGCGTTAACGCGGCCCGATCAGGAAGGCGTTTTCGTCGGAAATATCTTGCCCATTTCGCGATCAAAGGTGGCCCAGCTGATACTGGCGGAATTTCCGGCGTAGCCATCGTAATAGGACTTGCCGGTCGAGGTCGGCAGTCCCGCCCAGATTTTGGCCAGGTTTTTCATGAAGGTCTCGCGGGTGATTTCGCCCCGCTGGAGCCGGTTCAGTCCCGCCTCTGCCAGCAAGATGTCGGCCAGTTGGTCCTGAATGGCGGGGGAGAAGCGCGTGCCCAATGGCAACTCAAGCCGTTTGACCAACCGGCGCAACGTGGCGGGGATGAACTGATAGCGCCCGATGGCATGTGGCTGGCCCGGTGTGTTGTCGATCCAGGTGTAGATTTCAAACAGCGTCATGCGGGTCGGCAGTCGGGCCGGTTTGACCTTGGCGCGATGTTGGACGGCGTCATAACCGTCATGCCGGGACTCGGCGGTTTCAATTAGTTGGCGCAGCCGGTCGATCTGGCTGGAGTTGGCAGCAAGCTTTGGTCCGCGACTGCGGGCGGGGATATGTGCGGCAATGTCGTCGCTGGCGCGCCCGGCGCCCGCTTTGCTGCGCCGCGCGGCACGCAACGACGATTGGCTGATCGGCCGGAACATGCCTTTGTCCGGGGCCTTGCGAAACAGACTGGCAACGGTACGTGACGTCTCGCCAATGATGGGTGGCGGGGTCGGGGCCAGTGTGGCCGTCATAGTCGCAGGCGCAGAGGCGCGATGCATGATCAGGCCGCCCTTGGTCTGGGCCGGCGCTGCCACAAACAGCGAGCCATTTGCCACACTGGGGGTCACGCTTGGCGGAATGTGCAGCAAAATCGCGAAGCACAGGAAGGCCACCCAGCCAATTCGGGTGTTTTGATGTGCCATGGGGACCCCATTCTAAGGACATGTAACGCGCGCCAAGCTGGTGGCAGGAAGTTGACAATCCGTTGCGCGATCCAACCAAAGCAGTTTCAATTGTCTCTATCCTTCGGATTGGACTTGTCGGGATTGCGGGCGGCGCGCGGCCCCGCTAAGAGGAAGCACTCGCATATCGACCACCAAAGACAGGGGAGAGACCCATGGCAGGCCACTCAAAATGGGCAAACATCCAGCACCGCAAAGGCCGTCAAGACAAGCTGCGTTCGAAACTCTTTTCCAAGCTCGCCAAGGAGATCACCGTGGCCGCCAAAATGGGCGACCCTGATCCCGAGAAGAACCCGCGCCTGCGGCTGGCGGTCAAGGAAGCGAAAAGCCAATCCGTCCCCAAGGACGTGATTGAGCGCGCGATCAAGAAATCCCAAGGCGGCGACGCCGAGAATTACGACGAAATCCGCTACGAGGGTTACGGGCCCGGTGGTGTGGCCGTGATCGTGGAGACGATGACCGACAACAAGAACCGCACCGCGTCGACCGTGCGGTCGACTTTTACCAAGAATGGCGGAAATCTGGGCGAGACCGGGTCCGTGGGCTTCATGTTCGATCGCAAGGGACAGGTGATGTACCCGGCTGATGTGGGTGACGCGGACACGGTGATGATGGCGGCGATTGAGGCGGGGGCCGAGGATTGCGAAAGCACCGAGGATGGCCATGTGATCATCTGCGCGGATACCGATCTGAACACCGTGTCTACGGCGTTGGAGGCCGAACTGGGAGAATCTGAGTCCACCAAGCTGATCTGGCAGCCGACGACGACGACCGAGCTGGACCTGGAAGGCATGCAGAAGCTGATGAAGCTTATGGACGCGCTGGAAGACGATGACGACATCCAGACGGTTACGGCCAATTTCGAAGCCTCTGATGAGGTCATGGCCCAGCTTGAATGAGCCTAGCATTCTCATTTTGATGTTGGATTTGCATATTTTTGCCAAGATGAAACTATGAGCTTTGGCGCCGCGGTTGCGGGTTTCACGCTTGGGTTTTCGCTGATCCTGGCGATTGGCTCGCAAAACGCGTTTGTGTTGCGGCAGGGGTTGCGGCGCTCCCATGTGTTTGCGGTGTGTTTGACCTGCGCCGTATCGGACGCGTTGCTAATCACCGCAGGCGTCGGCGGCTTTGGACAGCTGAGCGAAGTGGCCCCGTGGTTTGGGGCCGCGATGCGCTACGGCGGGGCTGCATTCCTATTCGTGTATGGCTTGATCTCCTTTCGCTCCTCTTGGCGGGGGTCTGATGGCATGAGCGCCGAAGGGCAGGGCGCAGGCAGCCTGCGGGCCGCGTTGCTGACCTGCCTGGCGCTGACCTGGTTGAACCCGCATGTCTATCTGGACACGGTTGTGCTGCTGGGCTCGATCTCGGCGCAATATCCGGGCGCGCGGCTGGAATTTGGGCTGGGCGCGGTTGTGTCCTCCTTTGTGTTCTTCTTTTCGCTGGGGTTCGGGGCGCGGTTGCTGGCACCGATATTTGCGCGGCCCCGCGCGTGGCAGGTGCTTGATTTTGGCGTCGGGCTGACGATGTGGGTCATCGCGTTGGGCCTGATTTTCGGACATTGAACGCGATTGCGCTTGCGGCGGGGGTGGTCTCGCTGTCTGGTTGAGTCATGTCGCCACGCCCACATAACCCCGTTCTCGGCGTCTTCTGGATGTTGGTCACCGGCGCGTTGTTTTTGGCGGTGACTGCAGTGGTGAAATATGTGGGCGACGGGCTGCCCGCCGCCGAAGCTGCTTTCCTGCGCTACCTGCTGGGGCTGGTGTTCCTGATCCCGATGATCCCCGCCATGCGGGCGGCCAAGCTGACGCCGCGCATCTGGAAGATATCAGCGTTTCGGGGCGTGGTGCATTCGCTGGGGGTGATGTTGTGGTTCTATTCGATGACCCAGATCTCCATCGCGGAGGTGACGGCGATGAACTACCTCAATCCGGTTTACGTCACCATCGCCGCTGCGCTGTTTTTGGGGGAGAAGCTGGCGTTCCGGCGGATCCTGGCGGTTGTGGCCGCCTTGGCGGGGGCGATGATCATTTTGCGGCCGGGCTTCAGGGAGCTGAATTCTGGGCATTTCGCGATGCTGTTCACCGCCGTGTTGTTTGCGGGGTCTTACCTGAGCGCCAAGCTGATGGCGGACGAGGTGTCCCCGGCGGTGGTGGTGTTCTTGCTGTCGGTGACGGTGACGATTGGTTTGGCACCGATGGCGGCTGTTGTGTGGGTGACGCCGACCGTGGCGCAGCTGGGGTGGATGTTCTTGCTGGCGGCGCTGGCCACGGGGGGGCATTACACGATGACGCTGGCCTTCGCGTCGGCGCCGTTGACGGTGACCCAGCCGGTGACGTTCTTGCAGCTGGTCTGGGCGGTGCTGCTGGGCTGGCTCGCCTTTGGCGAGGCGGTGGACATTTGGGTGGTGCTGGGCGGCGTGCTGATTATTGGGGCGGTGACGTTCATTACGTGGCGCGAACATGTCCTGAAGCGGCAGGCGATCACGCCCGCGCCACCTGCGACGAAGGTGTAGCTTTGTTAATTGACTCGTCAGTCAATAAAAAATAACGTCCCCCGCCAAGGGGGATGCAATGCCAAAAGTTGGAATGGAGCCAATCCGCCGCAAGGCGTTGGTTGAGGCCACGATCGCCGAGATTTCCGCTGCGGGGTCGCTTGATGTGACGGTCAGCGCCATTTCGCGTCGGGCGGGGGTGTCCTCGGGGCTGGCGCATCATTATTTTGGCGGCAAAGAGCAGATTTTTCAGGCGGCGATGCGCCACATCCTGCGTGTTTTCGGAGCTGAGGTGGCGCAGCGGCTGGCGGATGCCCCGACGCCGCGCGGGCGTCTGGAAGCGGTGATCCGGGCCAGCTTCTGGGACACGGCGTTTAAACCCGCCTCGGTCAGCGCATGGCTGAACCTCTATGTGCGGGCCCATAGCAACGCGGAGGCGCTGCGGCTGTTGCGGGTCTACCAATCGCGGCTGCGCTCGAACCTGCTGCATGACCTGCGCCCTCTTTGCGGTGCGCGGGCGGACGACATTGCCTGCGGGATCGGCGCGCTGATTGACGGGCTCTACATTCGCGCGGCCCTTGGCGGCGCGCAGGAGACGGCGCATGCCGCCGACATCGTACTCTCATATCTAAACGCGGAGCTAAAACGCCAATGAGCAAACCCAACATCCTGATCCTCATGGTCGACCAGTTGAACGGGACCTTGTTCCCCGACGGCCCGGCGGAGTGGCTGCATGCACCGAACCTGAAGAAACTGGCGGCGCGGTCGACGCGGTTCCGCAACAGCTACACCGCCTCACCGCTTTGCGCGCCGGGGCGGGCGTCGTTCATGTCGGGGCAATTGCCGTCGCGGACGGGGTGTTACGACAATGCCGCCGAATTTTCATCGGCCATCCCGACCTATGCGCATCACCTGCGCCGCGCAGGGTATCAGACCTGCCTCAGTGGCAAGATGCATTTTGTGGGGCCGGACCAGCTGCACGGGTTTGAGGAGCGGCTGACAACCGACATTTACCCCGCCGACTTCGGCTGGACGCCGGATTACCGCAAACCCGGCGAGCGGATTGACTGGTGGTATCACAATATGGGCTCGGTGACCGGATCAGGCGTGGCCGAGATCACCAACCAGATGGAATATGATGACGAGGTGGCCTACCACGCGACCCGCAAGCTGTATGACCTGTCCCGTGGGGCTGACGCGCGGCCGTGGTGTTTGACCGTGAGCTTTACCCATCCGCATGACCCTTATGTGGCGCGGAAGAAGTATTGGGACCTGTATGAGGATTGCGACCACCTTTTGCCGGAGGTTGCAGCCATTCCTTATGAAGAGCAGGACGCGCATTCCAAGCGCATTCTGGACGCCAATGACCGGGACAATTTCAATATCTCGGAAGAGGATGTGAAGCGGTCGCGGCGGGCGTATTTTGCCAATATCAGCTACCTCGATGACAAGGTTGGGGGGATTTTGCAGACGCTTGAGGACACGCGGCAGGAGGCCACGATCCTGTTTGTCTCTGACCATGGCGACATGCTGGGGGAGCGGGGCCTTTGGTTCAAGATGAGCTTCTATGAGGGATCATCGCGGGTACCGATGATGATTTCCGCACCTGACATGGCGCCCGGTCTGGTGGAGACGCCGGTGTCCAACATCGACGTCTGCCCGACCTTGTGTGATCTGGCGGGGGTGGACATGTCGGAGGTGATGGACTGGACAGACGGTGAGAGCCTTGTGCCCTTGGGGCAGGGCGGGACACGCGACACGCCGGTGGCGATGGAATACGCGGCGGAGGCGAGTTATGCGCCGCTGGTCTCGCTGCGCTATGGCAAGTGGAAGTTCAACCGCTGCGCGCTGGACCCCGACCAGCTGTTTGACATGGAGGCCGACCCCCATGAGCTGGTGAACCTGGCGCAGGATGCGGCGCATGCGGGCACGTATAACTCGCTATCGGCCAAGGCCGATGCGCGGTGGGATTTGGATGCGTTTGACGCAGGCGTCCGGCATAGCCAAGCCGGGCGCTGGGTGGTTTATGAGGCGCTGCGCGAGGGAGGCTATTATCCATGGGACTACCAGCCGCTGCAAAAAGCGTCCGAGCGCTATATGCGCAACCACATGGACCTGAACGTGCTGGAAGAGAGCAAGCGGTTCCCGAGAGGTGAGTGAATGCTGACGCTTTATGGGCGTGCCACGTCGTCGAACGTACAGGCGGTGCTGTGGGCGTTGGCGGAGCTTGGGCTGGAGCACACCCGCATCGATTGCGGGGAGAGCTTTGGCGGGCTGGATACGCCAGAGTTTCTGGCGCTGAACCCGCATGGGCGCATCCCGGTTTTGGTGGATGGGGACGGCCTTGCGATCTTCGAGTCTGGGGCGATCCTGCGCTACCTCGGTGCGGTCTATGGGGACGGGGTAATTTGGCCGCAGGACCCTGTGGCGCGGGCGGCGGTCGACACATGGGCGGAATGGGCGAAGGTTGAGGTCGCAAACCGCTTTACGGGCCCGATTTTCTGGCGGGTCGTGCGCACGCCGGCGGCGCGCTGGGACCGGCCAGCGATCCGCGATGCCGTGGACCGGTTCGAGCATGAGCTGGCCGCAGCAGATCGGCAGCTGCGCGATCACGCGTTCCTTGCGGGTGATGCCCTCACCCTTGCGGATATTCCCTTCGGCCATGTGCTCTACCGTTACTTTGACATCGAGATTGAGCGGCGTGAGTTTGGCGCGTTGCGGGGCTATTACGACCGGCTGTGTGGGCGTGAGGCGTATCGGAAGAGCGTCATCGTGTCTTACGAGATGCTGCGCGACACGATCTGAATGTGCGGCTCAGCCGCGCGTGATATTTGTGCTCTTGGGAGGCTTTGCCTCCCGCCGCACGGGCATCCCTCCAGCATATTTCCGGCAGAAAGAAGCTGCTATTGAAGAAGCAGGGTGACGAGGGCCGCCGCATCTTTTCGCGCTTGGCTCGGGTTGCAGTCATTTGACTGTGCAGCTTCCAGCCAGACGCCGTCCATATAGGCCTGGAGCATTGCCGTGACAGCGGCGCGTTTGTCTGGGGGGAAGAGGTGTTTGACCTCCGCCTGGACATGGCTTTGCACACGGGCGCGGTTAATGCTGTGAAGGCGCGACAGGCTGGGCGCGTACGGGGCGTTGGACCAGAATTGCACCCAGAGCGAGCATTGCGCGGGCGTGAAGAGCTGATCGTCGAAATTGGCATCGATGACCGCAATGAGACGGTCGCGCGCAGTATTTGCCGCCGCGTAGCGTCGCAGCATTGCCTGTTTGAGAAGCGTAAGCAAATGGCGCATAGTGGCCTCCATCAGCTTCTCCTTGGAGCCAAAGTAATAGGCGATCGAGGCCGCGGAGCTGCCGGCCTCCTTGGCGATCTCTGCCATGGTGACCCGGCCGAACCCATGCGCGTGCACGCCACGAATCGTGGCGGCGACGAATTCGTCATGGCGGATATCGCGGATACGGCGGCGGGTCATCGTGCGAGCATGACACAACCGGTGCTAAGTTCAAGTTTCTGGACGCAAATTCCAAAAACTGAATGGTCGTTCAGGATTTGTTGAGTTTTTGCAGCCGCTGTGATAGCCGTTTTCCCACAACAAAGACGGGCATCCATGCCCGCATTTAGGGAGACCTCAAATGAACCTCGTTATTTCCTTTGGCATCTTGCTCGCCTTCGCGCTGGTGCTGTTTTGCGTCATCAAATGGTGGAACGTGCGCTGCATCGGCGTGACGCCCGTGCCGCTTTTCACCTTTATTGCGATCCTGTTCACCTCGGGGCTGGATGTGGGGCTGATCATGTTCCCGCTGGCCTTTGACTTCCCGCTTTATGCGGATACCGCGACCGAGCCCGCCTACGCGTTTACCAACCCGTTGGCGTTGGAATTCGGGTTCTGGGGTTTCCTGATCTGGGCGTTCTACTTCCTGACGAGCTTCTATTTCTGCGTGATTGAACCGAGGGTGAAGTTCTTTGAAATCCCCGCGGTGCGCATCCTAAACAACATCGTCATCATCGCCACCTGCGCGTTCACCGCGTCGCTGTTTTTGATTTACATGCCGTACTACATCCCCGAAATCGGCGATGGGGAAAGCGTTGTGGCCACGTTCTACGTCATTGTTTTCGCGGTGATTTTGGCGGCGGCTTACAGCTCCACAGACATCAAGTTCGTGAAGGTTCTGTCGCTGAGTTCGTCCTTCCTGTTCCTCGGGTTGATCGCCTTGCTGTGGATCAATGCTGGGATTGGCCTGGGTGAGTTCGGATCCTCGATCAGCAACATCGGCGGCTACTTTGCCAATATCCACAAATTCGTGCTGCCGCTGACCGAATATCACGAGTTCTACCTGTTCTGGTGGTTTGCATGGTCGATCATGATCGGGCAGTTCACCTCGCGCTTTGTGGGCGGGCTGAAGACCTGGCAGCTGCTGGCCGCTTTGCTGATCTTCCCGTCCATCCCGTTGGCGATCTGGTTTGCGGTTCTCTACCACTACTACCTCAACGAGCTGACCACCGTGGGCCTGATGAACATCGCCATGGTCGTGGTGGGGATCACCTTCGTGATCAACTCGCTGGATTCGCTGATCCGGCTGTACACCGACAACCTGAACCTGACCACCAAACGGTTCGGCAAGGCCGCATATATCGCGGGCAACGTGGCGGTTCTGTTCGGACTGACGCTGCTGTTCCAAAGCCAGTGGCTGCAGATCCAGTGGATCGGGGCGATCGTCATCCTGATCTACCTGGCCTGCATGTTCTACATCCTGGCGACCAAACGCAGCGAAGTTGCGGCGATCAATTCCTCGCCTGAAGAAAACGAGCTCGACTTCGGCAAGATCGAAAACGTTCATTAAACCAACCTTCGGGTCGGCTCCTTCGGGGCCGGCCCGTCACAAATTCTAAGGATACCGCCAATGCGCGCCCAGCCCATCGCCAGCCACTTCATCAACGGCGCATATGTTGAAGACACCGAAGGCCGCGAGATCGAATGTATTTACCCCGCCACCGGCGAGGTTGTGGCCAAGCTCCATTCGGCCACGCCCGCGATCATTGAACAGGCGCTGGCCTCCGCCAAGGAAGGGCAGAAGATTTGGGCAGCGATGACGGGCACCGAGCGGGGGCGCGTGTTGCGTCGCGCGGCGTTGATCATCGAGGAACGCAACCACGAGCTGTCCGTGTTGGAGACGTTGGACACCGGGAAACCGATGTCTGAGACGCTGTATGTGGACGCGACATCGGGGCGCGAAGCGTTGGAATATTTTGGCGGTCTTGCCGGATCCCTGACCGGGGAGCACATCCAGCTGGGTCAGGACTGGGTCTACACAGTGCGCGAGCCGTTGGGGGTCTGCGTGGGCATTGGCGCCTGGAACTATCCGACCCAGATTGCGTGCTGGAAGGGCGCGCCTGCTTTGGCCTGCGGCAACGCAATGATTTTCAAGCCGTCGGAAACCACACCGATTTGCGCGTTGAAAGTGGCGGAGATTTTGCACGAGGCGGGGTTGCCCGCGGGCGTTTACAACGTGGTCCAAGGATACGGCGACGTTGGGGCCGCGTTGGTGACTGACGCCCGGGTCGACAAAGTGTCGCTGACCGGATCGGTGCCGACGGGGCGTAAGGTCTATGCCGCCGCCGCCGAGGGCATGAAGCATGTCACGATGGAGCTGGGCGGCAAGTCCCCGATGATCGTGTTTGACGACGCGGATATTGAAGACGCCGTGTCGGGGGCCATTTTGGGGAATTTCTACTCCTCCGGGCAGGTCTGTTCCAACGGCACGCGGGTGTTCGTGCAGAAGGGCATCAAGAAAGCGTTTCTGAAGCGCCTGAAGGAGCGGACGGAGCAAGCCGTGATGGGCGACCCGATGGACGAGGCCACCAATTTTGGGCCGATGGTGTCTGCCAACCAGATGAACATCGTGCTGGGTTATATCGACAAGGGTGTCGACGAGGGGGCCAAGCTGGTCACCGGCGGCAAGATGGCGCAGCGCGACGGGTTCTTCATCGAGCCCACCGTGTTTGCCGATGTCACCGACGACATGACCATCGCGCGGGAGGAGATTTTTGGCCCCGTAATGGCCGTGCTGGATTTTGAGGATGAAGACGACGTGATCGCACGCGCCAATGACACCGAGTTTGGACTTGCGGCAGGCGTCTTTACCAATGACCTGACGCGGGCGCATCGGGTGTCGCAGGCGTTTGAGGCGGGGACGTGCTACATCAACACCTATAACCTTGCGCCTGTGGAGGCTCCGTTTGGCGGCTCCAAGGCCTCGGGCGTAGGGCGTGAGAATTCCAAGGAAGCGATCAACCATTATAGCCAAGTGAAGTCCGTCTATGTGGGCATGGGGCCGGTCGAGGCTCCGTTCTGACATGCAGGCAGATTATGTGATTGTCGGCGCGGGGTCGGCTGGCTGCGCCATGGCCTACCGCATTGCGGAGGCGGGGCGTTCGGTCCTCGTGATCGAGCATGGCGGCACCGATATCGGGCCGTTCATCCAGATGCCGGGTGCGCTGAGCTACCCGATGAATATGTCGCGTTACGACTGGGGCTTTAAGTCCGAGCCCGAGCCGCATTTGGGCGGGCGCGAACTGGTGACGCCGCGCGGCAAGGTCATTGGCGGGTCTTCAAGCATCAACGGTATGGTCTATGTGCGCGGGCATGCCGGAGACTTTGACCATTGGGCGGAGCAGGGCGCGGATGGCTGGTCCTACGCGGATGTGCTGCCCTATTTCAAGCGGATGGAGCATTGGCATTCCGGGGGACGGGGTGGCGACAAGTCGTGGCGCGGCCGCAAGGGGCCGCTACATGTGTCGCGCGGGCCGGGGTCGAACCCGCTGACGCAGGCCTTTATCGACGCGGGCGTGCAAGCGGGCTACCAGATGACACCGGATTACAACGGCAAGCAGCAGGAAGGTGTGGGGCCGTTTGACGCGACCATCCGCCATGGGCGGCGCTGGTCGACGGCAAATGCCTATATGCGCCCGGCCTTGAAGCGGGACAATTGCGAAATCGTGAATGCGTTTGCGCGCAAGGTTGTCATCGAGGATGGCCGCGCCGTGGGCGTCGAGGTGGACCGCGGCGGCCAGATTGAGGTGATCCGCGCCAATGCTGAGGTGATTATCTCCGCCTCCTCCATCAACTCGCCCAAGCTGCTGATGCTGTCGGGGATCGGGCCTGCCGCCCATCTGGCGGAGCATGGCATCGACGTCGTCGCGAACCGCGCGGGCGTGGGGCAAAACCTGCAGGACCATTTGGAGCTGTATATCCAGATGGCGGCCTCCAAACCGGTGACGCTGTACAAGTACTGGAACATCCCCATGAAAGGTTGGGTCGGCACGCAATGGCTGCTGGCCAAGCTGGGGCTGGGGGCGTCGAACCAGTTTGAAAGCGGGGGCTTTATCCGGTCCAAGGCGGGGGTGCGCTACCCTGATATCCAGTTCCACTTCCTGCCCATCGCGGTGCGCTATGACGGCAAGGCGGCCGCTGAAGGCCATGGTTACCAGGCGCATGTGGGGCCAATGCGGTCCGAGTCGCGGGGGCAGGTCACCTTGCGGTCCAGCGACCCCAACGACGCCCCGAAGATCAAGTTCAACTACATGTCCCACCCCGAGGATTGGGAGGATTTCCGCACCTGTATCCGCCTGACGCGGGAGATATTCGGGCAGCAGGCCTTTGCGGAGTATTCCAAGCACGAAATTCAGCCGGGCGAGGCGGTGCAAACAGATGACGAGTTGGATGATTTCATCCGCGAACATGCCGAAAGCGCCTACCATCCCTGTGGCACCGCCAAGATGGGCCGCGCGGATGACCCAAGCGCAGTTGTCGATCCCGAGGCGCGGGTAATTGGTGTGGACGGGCTGCGGCTGGCCGACAGCTCGATTTTCCCGCGTATCACCAATGGCAACCTGAACGCGCCTTCGATCATGGTGGGGGAGAAGGCGTCGGATCACATTTTGGGCAAAGCGCCTTTACCGAAAGACAACGCGGAGCCGTGGTTCCATCCTGAGTGGGAGACCAAGCAACGTTAACCATTTGGCAATAAGGATTAACATTCTCCCTTGTTTGGTGTCGCTAAAGCCGCCATGTCTGGGACATGTTAAGACTTTGTTTAATTTGGTTAATGATGTGCGGCACGGCGCAGGCGCGGGACTTTTCGGCTCCGGCTGAGGTCATTGACGGCGACACGATCCGGCTGACGCGAGACGCGTGGGTGTTCCGTCTGCATGGCATAGACGCGCCGGAAATAGACCAGTATTGCGGCGACGCGGCCTGTGGTCTCGCGGCGCGTGATTGGTTGGCGGGTTTGATCCAAGGCGACGCCGTGCAGTGCCGCACCATCGGCGGCAAGGACCGCTATGGACGCTACGTGGCCAAATGCTACCACGCCGGGCGCGACATTGGCGCGATGCTGGTGGAGGCGGGATATGCGCGGGCATATCTCAGATATTCCTCTGACTACGCTTTGCTGGAAAAGGAAGCCGCGTTGAACAAGCGCGGGTTTTGGGCGGGGGAATTTGGTGACCCGTCACAACACCGCGCGGCCAAGGTGCAGCCTGCCTCCGCGCCGGAGGGCTGCGTGGTGAAGGGCAACATCTCCCCCAATTCGGGCGAGAAGATTTACCATGTCGCGGGCCAGCAGCAGTATGCGAAGGTGTCGATCAACACCGCCAAGGGCGAGGCCTGTTTTGGGAGCGAGGCCGAGGCCCGCGCCGCCGGTTGGCGCAAGGCACGGCGTTAAGATCCGACCTTATAGGGCAGGGTCGCGCGCAGGTTGTGGTCGACGCTCAGCTTGCTTTCCAGCGGCGGAACAGAGCGTTGGTGGCAATTGACCCGCTCGCAGATGCGGCAGGAAATTCCAATGGGTTCAAAGGCTTGCTTCTTGGCGGGGAGCAGGTCGTCTGCGTAGATCAGCGCGTCGGCGTGGCTGATTTCGCAGCCCAACCCGATGGCGAAGCGGCGGGTGGGGGCGGTGAAGCTGCCGCCCGGTTTTGATACATCGCGGGCCAGCGAGATATATTGCACCCCGTCGGGGGTTTCGGCCAGTTGGCGCAGGAAGCGGCCCGGCGTCTCGAACGCCTGATGCACGTTCCAAAGCGGGCAGGCGCCGCCGAAGCGGGCGAATTGTAGCCGGGTGGCAGAGTGACGTTTGGTGATGGTGCCGGCCTGATCGACGCGCACGAAGAAGAACGGGATGCCCTTTGCGCCGGGGCGCTGCAGGGTGGACAGCCGGTGGGCAACTTGTTCGATCGACGCGCCGAAACGGTCGGCGAGCTGCTCGAGGTCATGGCGCGTCTCCGTCGCGGCTTTCAGGAAGCTAGCATAGGGCAGCAGCGCGGCACCGGCGAAGTAGTTGGCCAGCCCAATCTTGGCAATCTGACGCGCGGCGTCGGTCTGGAAACGAGCCAGATCAAGCGTCGCTTCCAGCAGGTCATTGTGGGACACCAGAGCCACTTGATGCAGGACCTGAAACCGTTGCGTCGGCGGCGTGGCGCGGGCGGACAGGGTCAGGGTTAGGCTCGGGTTGTCGAAGCGGCGCAGATGCGGCGTGTCGGCGAAGCGCAGGTCGAATGTCAAGCTATCCGTGCGCAGCACATCGCCATTGAGCGATTCTGCAAAATGTTCAGCCGCGCGGTCGACGGCGTCGATGTAGTTGTCGCAATAATGGAAGAAGTCGCGCACTTCCTCCCAAGGGGAGGGCTGCAAGGCGGCGTCTTCACGCCCCAAAGCCTCATCGAGGGAGGCAAGGCGTTCATGCGACTGGCGGTAGGCGCGGTGCAGTTGCAGGAACGCATGGGCAAGCCCTGGCGCGTTGGAGGCCGTGAGCTGCAGGTCAGGAATGGGGGGCATGTTGCCGTCAAAAACCGGGTCGGCAAGGGCTTCACGCATATCGGTGACCATGCGTTCGGCGTCGCCTGCGCGGAGTTCGGTAATGTCGAAGTCAAATTCCTGCGCCATGGAGAGAACCACGCTGGTCGAGACCGGGCGGTGGTTGTTTTCCATCTGGTTGAGATAGGGCAGGGACACGCCCAGCTTGGCGGCGAAGGCCTTCTGGGTCAGGCCGAGCTTGGTGCGCAGCGCGCGCAGTTTGACGCCTGCGTAGAGTTTCTGGGTCGCCATGGTCGTGCTTTCACTTGGTGACTTTGCAACTTTGCTACTGGCCATCTAGCACTTTGCAAACCCGCCTGGCAATTGCAGCCTTATGGGGCGGCCACCGTCTTGGCGCGTTGTTTTACGTAGAAGATGGCGGCCAGACAGCCGACCGAGCTGATCAGCATGATCCACTGCAGCGGGTAACTGCCGCCGCCTAGTTGCAAGAGCGTGCCCGCAAGCGCCGACAGGGCCGCGCCGCCACCGATCATGATAGCGCTGCCGACCCCTGACGCCGTGCCCGCCAAATGCGGGCGCACCGACAGCAGGCCTGCAGAGGCATTTGGCAGAACCATCCCGTTGCCGATGCCCACAAACGTACAGAAGCCAAAGAACAGATAGGCACTGCCAAAGCCCGCAAAGGTCAGCAGCAGCGACAGTGCCATGCCAAGGGTCAGTATCGATCCGCCGATGACGATCATCCGGTCAATGCCGATTTGCACCGATAGCCGTGCAGAGATGTAGTTGCCGAAGAAATAGCCCACAGCAGGGACCCCAAAGAATATCCCCACGGCGGTCGACGGCATCCCGTACACCTCGGTCGCGACATAGGGCGCGCCACCCAGAAACGCGAAGAATGCACCCGATGAAAAGGCCGCTGCAAGCGCGTAGCCCCAGAACCTGCGGGACGTGAACAGCTCCGGGTACTCGGCCAGCTGCGCCTTGAACCCCATGCCGCCGGAGCGGTTGGTTTCGCCTTGGTCAAAGTAACACAATGTGCCCAGCGCCATGCCAAACAGGATCAGAAACAGGAACGTCGCGCGCCAGCCAAACGCCTCGTCCAACAGCCCGCCAATCGCGGGCGCGAACATCGGCACCAGGGACATCCCCATGGTGACATAGCCAATCATTGCAGCACTTTGCTCTTGCGAAAACATGTCGCGCACGATGGCGCGGCTGACCACCATGGCGACCGCCACCGTGGCCTGCACCATCCTGAAGATAAGGAAAACCTCGATGCTGGTCGCGGTCATGCAGCCGATTGTGGCCAGCACGAAGATGGCAATGGCGGCCAGGATGACCGGGCGCCGCCCAAACTTGTCCGAGATCGGCCCGACGAACAGCTGCGTCAACGCGGTGCAGGCCAGATACAGCGACACCGACAGCTGCATCACCCCGTAGGAGGTGCCGAATTCACGCGTCATCGCGGGCAGGGAGGGCAGGAAGATGCTCATGTTCATCGCCGACACCCCTGCAAGCAGGACCAGCGTGAAAATGTGGGGTGGCGTTGTCCGGTCTAGAAATTTGACGGAAGTATCAAAGGGCATCCATCCCCTTTACGCCGATTTGCGGGATTGTCCATGACCTGAACTGCACATCGGTTGTGCATCAAAAATTTGCAGATTTGCAATTTGATGTGCCGTTGCAGGAAAAAATTTGCAAATTTGCTGAAATCCTCTTTGTTGCAGTGCAGCGAAACTGTACTGTGGCGCAAATTTCAACGGGGGTTCCGACATGAAAGACATTCTCAGCGAGTTGGAGGCGCGCCGCGACGTGGCCCGCAAAGGCGGCGGGCAGCGCCGCATCGACGCGCAGCACAGCAAGGGCAAGCTGACCGCGCGCGAGCGGATCGAGCTGTTGTTGGACGAGGGCTCGTTTGAAGAGTTTGACATGTTCGTGGCTCATCGCTGCACCGAGTTCGGGATGGAGGCGGAACGCCCCGCAGGCGACGGCGTGGTCACCGGATGGGGCACTGTGAACGGGCGAATGGTCTACGTCTTCAGCCAGGACTTCACCGTCTTTGGCGGATCGCTGTCGGAAACCCATGCGCAGAAAATTTGCAAAATCCAGGACATGGCGATGCAAAACGGCGCGCCGATCATCGGGATCAACGACTCGGGCGGTGCGCGCATTCAGGAAGGCGTGGCCTCGCTGGCGGGCTATGCCGAGGTGTTCCAGCGCAACATCATGGCGTCGGGTGTGGTGCCGCAGATCAGCGTGATCATGGGACCATGCGCGGGTGGTGCTGTCTATTCGCCCGCGATGACCGACTTTATCTTCATGGTGAAAGACACCTCCTACATGTTTGTCACCGGCCCCGACGTGGTGAAGACTGTGACCAACGAGGTTGTCACGGCCGAAGAACTGGGCGGGGCGTCGACCCATACCAAGAAATCCTCGGTCGCGGACGGCGCGTTTGAAAATGACGTGGAGGCTTTGGCCGAGGTCCGCCGTCTGGTCGACTTCCTGCCGTTGAACAACCGAGAGAAGCCGCCGGTCAGGCCATTCTTTGACGATGTCGCGCGGGAGGAGACGTCGCTGGACACGTTGATCCCCGACAACCCGAACACGCCCTACGACATGAAAGAGCTGATCCACAAACTGGCGGATGAGGGCGACTTCTTCGAGATACAGGAAGACTTTGCCAAGAACATCCTGACGGGCTTTGTGCGCCTGGAAGGTCAGACTGTGGGCGTGGTGGCCAACCAGCCGATGGTGCTGGCGGGGTGCCTGGACATTGACAGCTCGCGCAAGGCCGCGCGGTTTGTGCGCTTCTGCGACGCGTTTGATATCCCGATCCTGACGCTGGTCGATGTGCCGGGCTTCCTGCCGGGGACGTCTCAGGAATATGGCGGGGTGATCAAGCACGGGGCCAAGTTGCTGTTCGCTTACGGCGAGGCGACGGTGCCGAAAGTCACTGTTATTACCCGCAAAGCCTATGGCGGCGCCTATGACGTGATGGCGTCCAAACACCTGCGCGGCGATTTCAACTACGCATGGCCCACGGCCGAGATTGCGGTGATGGGGGCCAAAGGCGCGGTCGAAATTCTCTACCGCTCCGAGCTTGGTGACACCGACAAGATTGCCGCCCGCGTGGCGGATTATGAGGACCGGTTCGCCAACCCGTTTGTCGCCGCCGAGAAGGGCTTCATTGACGAGGTGATCATGCCCCATTCGACTCGCCGCCGGGTCAGCCGGGCCTTCGCGTCGCTGCGCGGCAAGAGCCTGAAGAACCCGTGGAAGAAGCACGACAACATTCCGCTCTGATGCCTCGCACTGTTTCCCATATTGTCGCGTTCGGCGCTGCTGCGATTTGGTCGTTGTGGTGCAATTCAAGCGTCGCGCAATCAGCCCTGCCTGATATCGAGATATTTGGGGCTCAGTGGAAAACTGAACTCGGTGACGATAGCGCCGATTTTGAGGGTCAACGCGTATCGGTCGTGCTGAAACCGCCTGCGGGAACCAATTTTGTGGGAGTGGACCAGGTGGTCGAGACCTTCCGGGAAGCCTGCGGTCAGATCGTGGCGCGGCCAGCAGACTTTTCGAGTAGCCAGCATGCATTGGATGACCTGACTTTTGTTCACATGGCTGTAGAGATCGGTGAGCAGTCGCTTTACCCTTATCTGTTCAGCCAACGCGTAGCGAATGGGGCTTGTACCGGGACGATTTCTTTTATCATGCCGAACCTGAAGGAGCCGTTTTCAAAGCATGACCCCAATGAAGAGTTGCTGTCCATTTTGAACCTGTGGGGGCTTGGCGCGCCGGAGGTCAGCTTTACAGTTGGGACCAAAGGGCGGGCTTTGGAGGTCGACGTGCCGCTTCTTCCAAATTTTGAGCGTGACCCGTCCAGCTTGAACGCAATGGCGATCTGTATTCATTCATTGGCCAATATCGAGGCATCTTTCAAGTGGCTAGGCGTGCCTACGCGGGCCGAAAACTATCCCAGCATCAAGATTGATTTGGTGCAGGCCCAGCTTGGTGGCTTAACTCGCGTTCTTGGTAGAGCAGAATTTGGAGTGGAGGACGGCAAATGCGTGCCTTTATCGTGATGCTCGAACGCTACCTCGTAAAGCAAACGCCGGATTTGAGTATTTTTGACCAAATGGAGACGGGGCGTTGAACCCTACCTTTCAAAAACCGCTTGAAATGGCGGCCCACGCATCGGTGCAGGGGGCGGGCTGATGGCCAAGGGAAAAGCCGAGAACGTGCTGGTTCTGGTCGCGGCGCTGGTCGTCGTGATTGCATTGGCGGCTGCGATCATGTGGCAGCGGGGCATGTTCGACGAGGAAGGGCAGGACGGGCCACACGTCACCGTTCGGAAGCTGGATTTCGGGCGACCGGGGATGAGCGACGCGATGCAGATCGCTCTTTGTGACGCGCGGGCGGTTCACTCTCCCCGCAACAGCGCGCGGGGCAATCAGCTATTCTGCGCCGAGGCAGACAGCACCATGTCACGGAGGACGAGCCAGCTATGAGTGTAACCAACCCCCTGAACAAAGCAGAGATCGACGCGGCCGCAATGAAAGCCGTTGAAGACATGGACATTTCCATGTTTTCGACCGGCGACGTCGTGAACATGATTTTGCAGCGTGCACAGATCATTTTTGACGTGGACCGCGGCGGGCAGCTGATCCGCGCCTGGTCGGATGGCGACGCCCAGCCATTGGTCGAGGTGGCCGAGGCCCGGCCCGAGCTTTTGATCCGCCGCACGCTGGCGGCGATCTATCAGGAATTTGAGGAGACGCTGCCGACCCTGCGCGCCATTGACCCCGAACGGATCGCCGATATCGGCTGCGGCTATGGGTTCTTTGACGTCTTCGCTGCCCGGGAACTGGGCTGCGACATTGTTTTGATCGACATCGAGGAAAACGAGAATCGGCATTTCGGCTACAAAATGTCGGGGTCTGCCTATTCCAACCTCGGCGTGGCGCGGGAATTTGCGCTTGCCAACGGGGTGAAGAAGACCGCCGTGACGACCATTAACCCCAAGTCACAGGACCTTGCGGAGGTGAAGCCGGTTGACCTGGCCGTCAGCTTCATGTCCTGCGGGTTCCATTACCCGGTGAACACCTACATGGACTACTTCCGTGATGGCGTCACCGCCGACGGCCATCTGATCATCGACCTGCGCGCCGCGCGCGAGGAAGAGCAAAGCCGTACCCTGTCCGAGATCGGTAAGCTCGATATCTTGTGGGCGCGTGAGGCGCTGGTCTGCGTGCATGTAAAGAAGTCCGGCTGATGGGGCCTTGGCCACATAACGGGCAGGGTCCGCAATGAGCCTGAGCCTCGGCATATGGGCCTTTGCCTGCGCCACGATCGGCGTGGGCTGCGAGGAGGAGCCGGTTCTGACGCCCTTGCCCGATCCTGTCCCGTTGGAGCAGTCAGCCGACGGCACCATCGCGCTGCCCTCCGGGCTGGTTGTGCGGCTGCATGAGACCCGGCTGGAACCCAAAGGTGTGCCGACCCATTCCGTCAACACCGTGCGGCTGCGATATGTGGCCCCCAATTTGGGCGACACATTCAGCTTTGAGCAGATCGAGGGGGACTTTACCCACCTTTGCGCCACGTTCGGGCTGATGACTCGCGCGCAATCCGCACCCGACGCAGGGCAAATCATCATCTCGATTGCATCGCAACAAACCGCTTTTGGCGAATCCGCGCCGAACGTGGTGCAATATTTTGATGCCTTCTCGGTGCAAAATGACGCCTGCATCTGGGAGGGTTTATGAAAAATACACCATATATTGAGTGTGTTAGCCAATCTGGGCGGGCACATGATGCAAACGCGACACATCGTGATTTCGGCAACGCTGCACAGTATTTTTTCCCAACGAAAACAGATAACTTGCATCAAGGTCGCATTTCTGTGACCCATACAGCGTGTGTCGACGATCCCTGGGGTGACTCGGGGCCATTGACGTATGAAACTAATAGGAGACAGACATGTCCAAGAGCATCAAAGCTATCGTTGCCCTCGGCTTCGTTGCAATCGTCGCAGCTTGCGGCGGCCAGCAAGAAGAAGAAGTGGTTATTGTTGAGCCAGTGGTCGAAGAGCCCACATTCAACAAGTTCTAATACCTTTGCGGGGCGGCCCTTTTGGCCCGCCCCGCAAAACCCCACCCGCTCCGCCGTGCGCGTTGAGCCGGGGACCCATCCCACTACATTCCTAACGTTTCTTCGCCTTATCGGGCGTTGTCCGCGCTTGCCTTTTGGGGGAGTATCCCATGCTTAAGCACCGTGGTTTCCCAGGCCGTTTGCCCGGCACCGACTTCCAGTTCACCATCCGCCGCGACAACAAGAACGGCGCCACCCCGTTGATTGCCCGCGAACGGTTCGCCGACCGCCGCCCGCCTGACCGGCGTGCCGACGAGGGGTTCATGTGGGCCCTTTGGTCCCATTTCGGCGACGCGCCGTTTGAACGCGGCAACCTGGACGCCGGACGGCTGAGCTGGATGTTTGGCCGCGAGGTGATTCCCGCCGAGGACCCGTTTGACCCTGAAAGCTACGAGGCCCTGCTGCAAATCGACGAAACCCGCGCCCGCGCAGCCTTTCCTGCTGCTTTTGACGGCACTTACGGGGCATAATCGGCGTGTTTTTGCTTTCCCTAACGTCATGTGAGCAGAAAATGGCCCAAATTTGCGCGGGTGTCATGGCGCGCTTTGCGCCCGCTGCGGCGCGTTGCACCTTGGTTCAGCAAGCATATCCCTCCAGCACAGAGACGTGCTTGCGTGTACAAAACCGTTACCCTTCCCCTCTGAAGAGGTCTGCCCCATCGGGCAGACCTCTTTTTTTGTGGCGAAGCGGTCGCAGGGGGAATTTGGCAGGAAACCGCCCATTTTTACCCCACCGCAATTTTGCAGAATCTTTTTGTAACCACACGTGCTTACGTGCGGAAAAAACAAATCGAGGAGAGCAGGAATGCGTAAATCAATCATCACAGTTGGTCTTGTGGCCATCATCGGCACCGTTGCGGCATGCGACAACGACGCGGAACGCGGGCTTGTCGGCGCGGCGGGCGGCGCGGTCGTCTCCAAGGCCGTTGGGGGCGACCTTCTTACGGGCGCCGTCATTGGCGGCGTGGGTGGCGTGTTCTGCGACGACGTGGGCGTTTGCCCAAAGTAACGCGGCATTAGCCCCAAAATGGCAGGGTTTGGCCGACAGGCCAGCCCGTTTTGCGGCGGAGCGCCGCCCGTTTTACACCTCACACAACCGTATGGAACCAATCCGCGCGATTGGGTGTTCTCATTGCAATCATGCAAAAGGAGAGCAGACATGCGTAGAACACTCATCACACTCGGGCTTATCGCCATCGGCGCCACCGTTGCGGCCTGCGACTCGGACGCGGAACGCGGGCTTGTTGGTGCCGCTGGCGGCGCAGCGGTTGCCAGCGCCACAGGCGGCAGCGCGCTTGCGGGCGGCGTCATCGGCGGCGCGGCTGGCGTCTTCTGCGACGACGTCGGCATCTGTAAGTAACACCACCACAACTGCGGCCCTTGGGTCGCCTGACAGCTTTGACCGGGGTGCAGCAATGCGCCCCGGTCTTTCTATTTCTACTGGCGCTGCGGCGCGTGAACTGGGGACCTAAAACATGTTCAAGAAAATCCTGATCGCCAACCGGGGCGAGATCGCCTGCCGCGTCATCAAGACCGCCCGCAAGATGGGGATCAAAACGGTTGCCATTTATTCGGACGCCGACCGCAACGCGATGCATGTGCGCATGGCGGATGAGGCGGTTCATATCGGCCCGCCGCCCGCCAACCAGTCCTACATCGTCATCGACAAGGTGATGGACGCCATCAAGCAGACCGGCGCGGAAGCCGTGCACCCGGGCTACGGCTTCCTGTCGGAAAATTCCAAATTCGCCGAGGCATTGGAGGCCGCTGGCGTCGCCTTCATCGGGCCACCGGTCGGCGCGATTGAAAAGATGGGGGACAAGATCACCTCCAAAAAAATCGCCCAAGAAGCCAAAGTGTCGACCGTGCCGGGCCATATGGGGTTGATCGAGGATGCCGAGGAAGCGGTGAAAATCTCCACCGGCATTGGCTATCCGGTGATGATCAAGGCCTCTGCCGGTGGCGGCGGCAAGGGCATGCGTATCGCGTGGAATGATGACGAGGCGCGGGAAGGGTTCCAATCCTCCAAGAACGAGGCCGCGAACAGCTTTGGAGACGACCGGATTTTCATCGAGAAATTTGTGACCCAGCCACGTCACATCGAAATTCAGGTGCTCTCGGACGGGCAGGGCAACACCATCTATCTGGGGGAGCGTGAATGTTCCATCCAGCGCCGCAACCAGAAGGTGATCGAGGAAGCGCCGTCCCCGTTTCTTGACCCCAAGACCCGCAAAGCCATGGGCGAAGAGGCCTGCGCCTTGGCTGATGCCGTGGGCTATTCAAGCGCCGGGACCGTGGAATTCATCGTGGACGGCGACAAGAACTTCTACTTCCTGGAAATGAACACCCGCCTGCAGGTGGAACACCCCGTGACCGAGCTGATCACTGGCGTCGATCTGGTCGAACAGATGATCCGCGTGGCCTATGGCGAAAAACTGAAGATCAAGCAAAACGACATCAAGCTGAACGGCTGGGCCATGGAATCGCGGCTGTACGCGGAAGACCCGTATCGCGGCTTCCTGCCCTCGATTGGCCGGCTGACCCGGTACCGCCCGCCGGAAGAGATTTCCAAGAAGGACATTGTCGTGCGCAATGACACGGGCGTTTACGAGGGCGGCGAAATTTCGATGTATTACGACCCGATGATCGCCAAGCTGTGCTCATGGGGCCCGGATCGCGCTTCTGCCATCGAGAACATGCGCGTGGCGCTGGACAGCTTCGAGGTGGAAGGGATCGGGCATAACCTGCCGTTCTGCTCTGCCGTGATGGACCACCCGAAATTTGTGTCCGGCGACATCACCACCGCGTTCATCGAGGAGGAATATCCCGATGGATTTGAAGGGGTTACGCTGGATGACGACGCTTTGGCGCGGGTGGCCTCTGCCGCTGCGGCGATGAACCGGGTCGCCGAAATCAGGCGCGCCCGCATCTCGGGGCGGATTGACAACCACAAGCGCAAAGTGGGCAAGGATTGGGTCGTGACTCTGCAGGGCCAGGACTTCCCGGTGAAGGTGAAGGCCGATCTGGACGGCTCCACCGTCAAGCACAAGAAGAAGGGCCCCGCAAAGGGCGTATCGCATCGCGTGACATCCGACTGGACCCCGGGTGACCGCCTTGCGGAGCTGGAGATCGACGGACAGCCGTTAGTGTTGAAGGTCGACAAGGCCACAGGCGGGTTCCGCCTGCGCACCCGTGGCGCCGATATGCGCGTGCATGTGCGCACGCCACGTCAGGCGGAATTGGCCGCGCTGATGCCCGAAAAGGTCGCGCCGGACACGTCCAAGCTGCTCTTGTGCCCGATGCCGGGCCTGATCGTGAAACTGGATGTCGCCGTCGGCGACGAGGTTCAGGAAGGCCAGGCGCTGTGCACCGTGGAGGCGATGAAGATGGAAAACATCCTGCGCGCAGAGAAGAAGGGCGTGGTGTCCAAGATCAACGCTGCCGCCGGCGACAATCTTGCCGTAGACGATGTGATCTTAGAATTTGAGTGATGTTTAGCGCGCGGCCTCACCCATCTGTGCTGGACGCTGCCGCCTTGCGGTCGCGGATTTCCTGCTGCCGCATCGGCATCTTGTCGATGGCGCGGGACAGTTCGCGCACGGACCAAGGGAAGGGCTTGCGCAGTTTCACGTCGCCATCTTTGCCGATCAGCACCAGCATGAAGCCACGCGGGCGCAATTGTTTGCGCAAGGGGGACAGTTTGGACGGGTCCGTGTCAGTCAGAATGACGACGTCACGCTCGGAAAGCGCGTCGGTGCGGGCCTCAAGAAGTTCCAGCTGGCGGACGAAGGCAGGGTCGCGGTCGGTATCGGCGAAGACCACAATCGGGCGCTTTTCCCAGAGAAAATCGTTCAAATTCAATTCAATTACGTCTTTTGGGGCCATATCGTCGCCGTCCTCGGACGTGGTCTGCGCCATGCCCGAAAACGCGGCCGCAACCACGGAAAATGCCGTAAAAACAAAGATCAAGGTGTGTTTCATAGTTCCTCCGCTTGCAGCTTATATAGGCGGTCATTCGGGCATTTCTAAGGGCAAATTGACCTTTGCTGCACAAAGCCGCGTGATTAACGGCTTTGACAGTGTTTTGCCTGAGAACCTCTTGCCAAACCGTGCCGCATGGGCACCTGCGCAAAAGGGTCGTGATCTGATGGAAATTTGCCTGCATTTGGGTGCGCATCGCACCGGCTCAACCTCGTTGCAGATGTTTCTGAACGCCAACCGCAAGACTTTGGCGCGCGACCGGATGAGCATCTGGGGGCCGGGGCGTACCCGCTCGGGGCTGTTTGCGGGGCTGGTCCGGGACCCCGATCTTGTACAGCCCTGTGACGAGGCAACGGCAGAGCGATCGATAGGACGCATCCGCATGGAAATTTCGCGCGCCAGCCAGAACGGCATGCGGCGGCTGGTGATCAGCGAAGAGAACATGATTGGCACGATGGCGCATAACTTCCGCCGCTCGCGCCTGTATTCGCAAACCCACCCCCGGCTGAGCCGCTTCGCCCCCGCTTTCGCGGGACACCAGGTTCGGATCGGGTTGGCGGTGCGGTCCTACGACAACTACTGGGCCTCGGCACTGGCGTTCCGCATCAAGGCGGGGGCGGCATTCCCGACGGAGGCGGATCTGGACAGGCTGACCACCCAACCGCGCCGGTGGCGGCATGTGATCGCGGATGTGGCGTCGGTTTTTCCCGATGCCAAGATCGCGGTTTGGCCGTTTGAGGCATGGTCCGATCAACCCGCTCCGCAGCTGGGCGCGCTGTCGGGCCGGGTCTTGCCACGCGGTCTCAGCGGCAACGGCACCACACATAATGCGTCGCTGACGGCGGTGGAAATCGCGGAAATCGCCATGGAGCGGGGCCACACCGACATTGTGAGCAACCTGATGGGACGGCGCGGCCGCTACCAGCCCTTCAATGCCGACCAGATACATAAATTACGACAGGACTACGCGACCGACATCGACTGGCTGATACAAGGCAGCGACGGTCTGGCAACTTATTTCGACCCGACCGGAGACACATCCGGCGGGCCGCTGGATGCAAGAGGAAGATACGATGACGAAGAAGCAAGACTGGGCCAAACGGGCTGAGGCCGAACTCCGCGGCCGCCCGCTGGACGCGCTGACATGGGACAGCCCCGAGGGCATCGCAATCCAACCGGTCTATAGCGCGGAAGATGCCGACGGGCTGGACCACATGGGATCCATGCCGGGGGAGGGACCCTTTACCCGCGGCCCGCGGGCCACGATGTATACCGGCAGGCCCTGGACCATCCGGCAATATGCCGGTTTCTCCACCGCTGAGGAAAGCAACGCATTTTACCGCAAAGCATTGGATGCAGGGCAGCAAGGCGTGTCTGTTGCGTTCGATCTGGCGACGCATCGCGGATATGACAGCGACCACGAGCGGGTTGAAGGCGACGTTGGCAAGGCGGGCGTCGCGATCGACAGCGTCGAGGACATGAAGATCCTCTTTGATGGCATTCCATTGGACAAAATCAGCGTGTCGATGACCATGAACGGCGCGGTGATCCCGGTGCTGGCGTCCTTCATTGTCGCGGGCGAAGAGCAGGGCCATGACCGCGCGGTGCTGTCGGGCACCATTCAGAACGACATTCTGAAGGAATTCATGGTGCGCAACACATACATCTACCCCCCCGAACCCTCGATGCGGATCGTGTCGGACATTATCGAATTCACGTCGACCGACATGCCGAAATTCAACTCGATCTCGATTTCCGGCTACCACATGCAGGAGGCAGGTGCGAACCTGGTCCAGGAGCTGGCCTTTACGTTGGCGGACGGCAAGGAATACGTGCGCGCCGCGATTGAGAAGGGCATGGATGTCGACAAGTTTGCCGGACGGCTGTCCTTCTTTTTTGCCATTGGCATGAACTTCTTTATGGAAGCCGCCAAGCTGCGCGCCGCGCGCTTCCTGTGGCACCGCATCATGACCGAATTTGGGGCGCAGAAAGAGGGCTCGAAGATGCTGCGCACCCACTGCCAGACCTCCGGCGTGTCGCTGCAAGAGCAGGACCCCTACAACAACATCGTGCGCACCGCCTATGAGGCGATGAGCGCGGTGCTGGGCGGCACGCAGTCGCTGCACACCAACAGTTTTGACGAGGCGATCGCGCTGCCGACGGCTTTCTCTTCAAGGATTGCCCGCAACACCCAGCTGATCTTGCAGAACGAGACCAAGGTGACCAAGGTCGTCGACCCGTTGGCCGGCAGCTACTACGTCGAAAAGCTGACCGCGGACCTGGCGGATGAGGCCTGGAAAATCATCGAAGAGATTGACGAGATGGGGGGCATGACCAAAGCCGTGGCCTCCGGCATGCCGAAGCTGCGGATCGAGGAAGCCGCCGCACGAAGGCAGGCCGAGGTCGACCGCGGCGACGAGGTCATCGTTGGGGTCAACAAGTTCAAACTGGACGAGCAAGACGACATTGACATTCGCGACGTGGACAACATCGCAGTGCGCAACAGCCAAATTGCGCGACTAGAGCAAATCCGAGCGACGCGAGACCAGGCGGCCTGCGCCGCGGCCCTGGCCGCCTTGGAAAACGGTGCGAGGGACGGCACCGGCAACCTGCTGGCGCTTGCGGTCGAAGCCGCCCGCGCCCGCGCCACAGTAGGGGAAATCAGCATGAGCATGGAAAAGGCATTTGGCCGTCACCGGGCTGAGGTGAAGACGCTGGCGGGCGTATACGGCGCAGCCTACGAGGGCGACGCGGGCTTCGCCGCCATTCAGCAAGACGTGGAAACCTTCGCCCAAGAAGAGGGCCGTCGCCCGCGCATGCTGGTGGTCAAAATGGGCCAGGACGGCCACGACCGAGGGGCCAAGGTGATCGCCACAGCCTTTGCCGATATCGGGTTTGACGTCGATGTGGGCCCGCTGTTTCAAACCCCTGCAGAGGCGGCGCAGGACGCGGTGGACAACGACGTGCATGTTGTTGGCATCAGCAGCCAAGCGGCCGGACACAAGACGCTGGCGCCGCAGCTGGTGGCCGCCTTGAAGGAGGCAGATGCAAGCGAGATCATCGTTATCTGCGGCGGGGTGATCCCGCAGCAGGACTACGACTTTCTCTACAATGCGGGCGTCAAGGCGATCTTCGGGCCCGGGACCAACATCCCCGAGGCGGCGAAAGACATCCTCGACCTGATCCGAAAGTCGCGCGGCTAGATCAGGGGCTCAAACTTTCCCCGAAAGTTTGTGACCAAAGTCTCCTCGAGACTTTGGTGTCGCGGGTTGCAACGCCGCGCGTGATGGGCCACATCTTGGGCAGGCTTGCAAGAGGCGTCATGGCACTACCAGTTCAAGATCAGGCGAAATATTGGGGCATCGCGGCTGTTGTGTTTGGCTTGATGCTTTGGTTCCTCGGCGACGTGTTGCTGCCTTTCGTCGTCGGCGGCGCCATTGCCTACATGATGGACCCTGTTGCCGACCGGCTGGAGCGGCTAAAATTCAGCCGGGTGGCTGCAACCGCCACGATCTCGTTGGTGGCCATCGTGGTGATCGTGCCGTTGCTGATCTTCGTGGTGCGGGAAGTCGTCGACCAAACCGCCGGCCTGCTGGAGCAGGCCCCGACCTATCTGTCCAGCCTGTACACCTACTTCTCCGAGCGGTTCCCAACCCTCCTTGACGAGACCTCCACCCTGCGCAAGGCGCTCAGCGGGATTGGCAGCACCCTGCAGGAACGCGGCACCGCCTTTGTGCAAACCGTGTTCAGCTCGGCCGTGGGCGTGATCAACGCCGCCGTGTTCGTGGTGGTGGTGCCGGTGGTGGCCTTCTACCTGCTGCTGGATTGGGACAACATGATTGCCCGCATCGACGCGCTGCTGCCGCGCGACCACGCGCCGGTGATCCGCGAACTGGCCACCGAGATCGACAACACCCTGGCCAGCTTTGTGCGGGGACAGCTGACCGTATGCGGCATTCTCGGCACCTTTTACGCGGTCACTTTGATGCTTGTCGGGCTGCAATTCGGCCTGGTTGTGGGCGTGATTGCGGGGCTCATCACGTTCATCCCCTATGTGGGCGCGCTGGTGGGCGGCGCATTGGCCATCGGGCTGGCGTTGTTTCAGTTCTGGGCGGAGCCGCAATGGATCGTCGCCGTCGCGGTCATCTTCGCCGTCGGCCAGTTTCTGGAGGGCAACATCCTGACCCCCAAACTGGTGGGCGAAAGCGTCGGGCTGCACCCGGTCTGGCTGCTCTTCGCCCTGTCGGCCTTTGGGACATTGTTTGGCTTCGTCGGCATGCTGGTCGCCGTGCCAATCGCCGCCATTTTCGGCGTTCTGACCCGATTTGGCATCGTGCAATATCAAGGCAGCCGCCTGTATCGCGGCTTGCACCGGGACGACTGACATGGCCGAGCAGCTGGCATTTTCCCTGAGCACCAAACCGGCGCTTGGGCGGGACAACTTCTTTGTCTCGGAGGCCAACCAATTGGCCGTAACCACCTTGGAAAACTCCGATAGCTGGCCCAATGGCAAGCTTGTGCTAAGCGGCCCCGCGGCATCGGGCAAAACCCATCTGGCCCATGTCTGGGCCGGCGAAGTCGCGGCCCGCATTCTGCCTGCTCTCAACCTGTCCGCGCGCGACATTGCCGAACTGGCCACAGGGCCGCTGGTGATCGAGGATATCGACACCATGACCTCAGACGACGAGGTGGCTCTGTTTCATTTGCACAACCTGATGATGGCCGAAGGGCACCCGCTGCTGATGACCACCGCGACCGCCCCAGCGGCGATGTCGGTGGGATTGCCCGACCTGCTGAGCCGCCTTCAGGGCACGGCTTTGGTGGCGCTAGACCCGCCTGACGACGCCCTGCTGAGCGTGGTGTTGTTAAAGCTGTTCGCCGACAAGCAGATCAACCTGCCAAGCGGGCTGTTGGATTACGTGCTGCCGCGCATTGGCCGCAGCTTTGGCGCCGCGCGGGAGTTTGTCGACGCCATCGACGCCCGCGCCCTGCGCGAGGGCAAACCCATCGGCAAGCGACTGGCAGGCGATATCTTGCGCGGCGACGCAGGCTGATTTCTGGACAAATCTCTGAAAAATATGGCATAAGTCACTGTGACGTTACATTCAGACATCAAAAAGCCGCCCATGACCGGAGCGAATTTTCTTGACGCAGATTTTGCGCCGCCCGTTGCGTTGGACGGTGTGGAGCTGACCGGCCCTGACCGCTTTTTCAACCGCGAGTTGAGCTGGCTGGCATTCAACTGGCGCGTGCTGGAGGAGGCCTCCAACCCCAAAGTGCCACTGCTGGAGCGCGTGCGCTTTCTTGCGATTTCAGCCAACAACCTTGATGAGTTTTATTCCGTCCGCGTCGCGGGCTTGCGTGAACTGGCCCTGGCCGGCAACACCACCCCGTCTGCCGACGGACGCACCCCGGCACAGCAGCTGGTGCTGATTGACCAAAACGCCCGTGCCTTGATGGAACGCCAGGACGACGTGCTGGGCGACTTGCGGCGCGACATGCATGTGTCGGGCCTCTCAATGTTGGGTGGCGACGCGCTGAACAAGACGGATCTTGAATATCTGGAGAATTACTTCATCTCCAACATCTTTCCGGTGCTGTCGCCGTTGGCGATTGACCCCGCGCACCCGTTTCCGTTCATCCCGGACACCGGCTTGTCCCTCGCCCTGCAGCTCAGCCGCAAATCGGACGGGCGCAGCCTGCAGGCTTTGCTGCCCATCCCCAAACAGATCGAACGGTTCGTCAACTTGCCGGACGTCAACGGTCAGACCCGCGTCATTGCCATGGAAGACCTGTTGATTGAGCGGGTCGGTGACATCTTTCCGGGCTATGAAGCCAAGGGGCATTGCACATTCCGCGTCTTGCGCGACAGCGACCTCGAAGTTGAGGAAGAAGCCGAAGATCTGGTGCGCGAATTTGAAACAGCGCTGAAGCGCCGCCGCAGGGGCGAGGTTGTCCGCCTGACGATGAGCGCCGACGCCCCCCCAAAGCTGCGCGGGTTGGTGATGGAAGCGCTGGAAGTGACCGAGGCCGACGTGATCGAAATCTCGGGCATGCTGGGGCTGAGCGACATCTCCGAGCTGGTCGAGATGAGCACGCCGGAACTTTTGTGGCCGCATTTCACCCCCAGGGTGCCCGAACGGGTCCAGGACCATGAAGGGGACATGTTTTCGGCCATTCGCCAGAAGGACATGCTGCTGCATCACCCCTACGAGACATTCGACATGGTGGTCCGCTTTTTGGCCCAGGCGGCGCGCGACCCTGACGTGGTGGCGATCAAACAGACCTTGTACCGCACATCCAACGAAAGCCCTATTGTTGCGGCGCTGTGCGAGGCGGCGGAGAACGGCAAATCCGTCACCGCGCTGGTCGAGCTGAAGGCCCGGTTTGATGAGGCCGCCAACATCCGCCAGTCGCGCAAACTGGAACGGTCTGGCGCGCATGTGGTTTACGGTTTCATCAACTACAAGACCCACGCCAAAATCAGCGCGATCGTGCGGCGCGAGGGCAAGAAGCTGGTGACCTACACCCATTTCGGGACCGGCAACTACCATCCCATCACGGCCAAGTTTTACACCGATCTGAGCCTGTTCACCTGTGACGCGGCGCTGGGCCGCGATGCGACGCGGGTGTTCAACTACGTGGGCGGCTACGCGCAGCCCGACAGCCTTGAAAATCTGTCGATCGCGCCAATTTCGATGAAGTCGCAATTGATCGACAATATCAACGCCGAGATTGCGTTTGCCGAGGCCGGCAAGCCAGCGGAAATCTGGGCCAAGATGAACTCGCTGATCGAGCCGGATGTCATCGACGCGCTTTACCGCGCCAGTCAGGCTGGCGTGAAAATCAGCCTGGTTGTGCGCGGCATTTGCGGCTTGCGACCGGGCATTGAAGGGCTGAGCGAAAACATTCGCGTAAAATCCATCGTCGGGCGGTTTCTTGAGCATTCGCGCATCGTGTGCTTTGGCAATGGGCGCGGGTTGCCATCAAAGAAGGCCAAGGTCTACATGTCCTCTGCTGACTGGATGGGCCGCAATCTCAACCGCCGCGTCGAAACTTTGGTCGAGATTACCAACAAAACCGTGCACGCGCAGGTGATGAGCCAGATTATGGCCGCCAACCTGGCCGACACTGCGCAGAGCTGGGTCCTGCAGCCTGACGGTAGCTACGCGCGTCAGACCTTTGGCGAGGACGAACACCCCTTCAACTGCCACCGGTTCTTCATGGAGAACCCGTCCTTGTCCGGCCGGGGGTCGGCCGGTGCAGGTGACGTGCCAGAACTGGCGCACACCAAGGACTGAATATAGCGCGATGTGCCATCGGTGGATTGACCTGGGCGAGCGGCTAAGTGCATGTTGTCGGCAGCACGAACCTCGGGGATTTTCAGTTGGTCATGGATGGCGCTCAATCCGGCGATAACGAGGAATATGGCCCGTTCGGGCGGCCTCTGTTTAACGATCCGAAGGCCAAGGCGCTCAGCCGGGTTGGCACGATCGATGTCGGGTCGAACTCGGTCCGGTTGGTGGTGTTTGACGGTGCCGCCCGCTCGCCCGCCTACTTTTACAACGAAAAGATTATGGCGGGCCTCGGTGCTGATATGCGCGAGACGGGGCGGTTGTCTGTCGAGGGCCGCGCGCGCGCGTTGTCCGCGCTGAAACGGTTCTCGCTGCTGTGCAAAGGCATGAATGTCAGCCCGATGACCGCCGTGGCCACGGCCGCCGTGCGCGACGCCGAAGACGGGCCGGAATTTTGCGAAGAAGTGGCGCGCGAGACGGGGATCAACCTGTGGGTGGCGTCGGGCACCGAAGAGGCCCGCCTGTCCGCGCAGGGCGTTTTCCTCGGCTGGCCGGAAGCGCAGGGCCTGATGTGCGACATCGGCGGCTCGTCGATGGAGCTGGCGGAGGTGGGCGACGGTGTCGTTGGCAAACGTGTCACGTCAGAATTGGGGCCGCTGAAACTGATGGGGATGAAAGGCGGCCACAAAGTCCGCAAGGCGGTGATCGACGCCACGATCACCGATCTGCGCGACGACATGCCCCGCGATTACAAGACCATCTACCTGGTCGGCGGGTCCTGGCGGGCGCTCGCCCGGTTGGACATGGAGCGGCGGGGCTATCCTTTGAAAGTCCTCCACGAATACCGGATGACGTCGAAATCCGTGTTGCAGACGGTGAAATGGATCCGCGGCAAGTCGGTGGATGAACTGCGCGCGATCACCGGCAACTCGGAAGCGCGGATGCGGCTGGTGCCGATCGCGGCGCAGGTGTTGAAATCGCTGATCCAGCGCTTCAAGCCCGAGGCCTTGGCCACCTCCAGCTACGGGATCCGAGAGGGGCTTTTATACGAACAGATGCCGTTTGAGCTGAAACGCCGCGACCCGCTGATCGAGGCCTGCCGCTGGGACGAGGCCAAGAACGCCCGCATCCCCGGCTTCGGGCGGCAATTGCACAAATTCCTGGCACCAATCTTTGGCAAAGTCCCGCATGAGCGCGCGCGGCTGATCCGCGCGGCCTGTCTCTTGCACGACGTCAGCTGGCGGGCGCATCCCGACTACCGCGCTGAGGTGTGTTTCGACAACGCCACACGGGCCAATCTCGGTGGGTTGGATCATGCCGGGCGCATCTTCCTGGGGGTCGCGCTGTTGCACCGCTACAAAAACTCCCGGGACGGGACCCGATTTGACGACCTGTTTGGACTGCTGCCGCCCAAAGACCTGAAACGTGCCGAGATTTTGGGTAAGGCGATGCGGTTTGGCGCAATGTTCTCCGTCGAGCGGCCAGAGTTGATGGGGGAATTGAAGTGGCAGCCCAAAAAGCGCGTGTTAACCTTTGAGTTACACCCCGAGACCAAAGGGTTGTTTGGAGAAGTCGCACAGGCCCGTTTGAACTCGCTTGCCGCATCGCTTGAGGCCGACATTGTGGTGAAATGAGCGCTGCGCGCCCGTGATGTTTTGCGTTCTTGAAGGGGCTTTGCCCCTTCGCCACGCGGGCAAATCCCCAGAGTGCTTGAAACCAAATGGAGACTAGCCGCGGGTCACGCCGTTGCGTTTTGCGACGTAGTCCACAAGGTGCGGAACGTAGTCTTCAGCGCCGTCTCCACCTGCGGCATGGGCCAGCGCGAAACTGTTTTTGACCGCGTTGCCAATTGGGTTGGCCAGCGCCACCCCATCGGCCATGGCTTCGAGGTAGCGCATGTCCTTCAGCGCGTTGGTCAGCGTGAATTTATGGGCCTCTGCATTGCCTTCGACCGCGTAGCCCATGAACGTTTGATAGAAGCCGCAATCCATGCGCGAGCCGCGGATGACGCTGTCAAACTGGTTGGTGGTGATGCCGACTTTCTCGGACAGGGCAAGCGCTTCGGAATACATCGCGGCGTAGCCCATCGCGAGGAAGTTGTTCAGCAGCTTCATTTTGTGACCCGCGCCGGAGGGGCCCATATGGACGATGGCGCCGGCCCAGGCCGCGATGACGGGTTTGACGCGGGCAAATACGGCGTCGGGCGCGCCAACCATGGTGGCCAACTCACCTGCCTCTGCTTGCACAGGCGTGCCGCCCAAAGGGGCGTCTGCCATACCGAAGCCTGCGGCTTCGAGCCCGTCAGCCAACGCCATTGTGGAATTCGGATCGGAAGTGGAGCAATCGACGATGATCGCGTTCGGGGTCAGGTTCGGCATCAGCTCGGACACAATGGCCTCTACCTGAGGTGACCCCGGGGCGCAGATATGGATGATCGAGCAGGCGGCGATATCGGCCATGGAGGCAGCCTCTGTCGCACCTTTGGCGACGAGGTCCTCGACCGGCGCGCGGTTGCGATGGGCGATCACGGTGACGGGGTAGCCCGCCTTCAAGATGTTGCTGGCCATGCCGTGGCCCATCAGGCCGACGCCCACAAATCCGACTGTTTCCGAGGTCATAGAAGCTCCTATTTTTGCGGTGCACTGTGGCGGCGGTAGCGGGCCGCTGCAAGCTGTTCTAGGATCGCGGAGAACAGAGATTGGAGATAAACATGCCCGCATTCGCAACCTACCCGAGCCTTGAAGGCAAATCCGTTTTGGTCACCGGCGGGGCAGGGGGTATTGGCGCGTTGACGGTTGAGGCCTTTGCGGCACAAGGGGCCAATGTGGCGTTTCTGGACCGCGACGATGAGGCCAGCCGCGCCGTGGCGCAAAAGACAGGTGCGCAATTTGCTTTGTGTGATCTGCGCGATATCCCGGCGACGCAGGCGGCGATTGAAACGCTGGCGGGCAAGGTTGGGGCGTTTACGGTTCTGGCGAATAACGCGGCGCGCGACGACCGGCACAATTGGGCGGATGTAACCCCGGATTACTGGGACGAGCGGATGGATACCAACCTGCGCCATATGTTCTTTGCGATCCAGGCGGTTGCGCCGGGTATGATTGCCGCAGGCGGCGGGTCGATCATCAACCTCGGCTCCAACAGTTGGTGGGAGGCGGGCGGTGGATTTCCGGCCTATGCGACGGCGAAGGCGGCGGTGCATGGGCTGACCCGCACGATGGCCCGGGATTTGGGAGACCACCGGATCAGGGTGAACACGGTGGTGCCGGGCTGGATCATGACCGACCGTCAGAAAGAGCTGTGGGCCACGCCCGAGGCGTTGGAGGCGCATCGTCAGCGGCAATGCCTGCCGGACCTGATCGACCCCGTTTACGTGGCGCGAATGGTGCTGTTTCTGGCCAGCGACGACGCGGCCATGTGCAGCGCAAACAATTACATGGTTGAAGCAGGCTCCATCTGAACTTGCCCCACCGCCGCGCGTGTCGTAGGCACAAATGAACCAGACAAAGAAGGCCTGACCCCCATGCGCATGTCCCGCTACTTCCTGCCCGTCCTGAAAGAAACGCCCGCCGAGGCGCAGATCGTCTCGCACCGCCTGATGCTGAGGGCAGGGATGATCAAACAAAGTTCGGCCGGCATCTACTCCTGGCTGCCTTTGGGCTACAAGGTGTTGAAAAACATTGAGAATATCGTGCATGAGGAGCAGGCGCGTGCGGGTCACATGGCGATGCTGATGCCCACCATTCAATCGGCCGACTTGTGGAAAGAAAGCGGGCGCTACGACGATTACGGCGAGGAGATGCTGCGCATCAAGGACCGCCACGACCGCGACATGCTGTTCACCCCCACCGCCGAAGAGCTGATTACTGATATTTTCCGCGCCAATGTGTCGAGCTACAAAGACATGCCGCTGACGATGTACCAAATCCAGTGGAAGTTCCGCGATGAACGCCGCCCGCGTTTTGGCGTGATGCGCGGCCGCGAGTTCTACATGAAAGACGGCTACAATTTCGACCTGACCAAGGAAGACGCGTTGCACGCCTACAACCGCCATCTGGTCAGCTACCTGCGCACCTACGAACGCATGGGCCTGCAAGCCATCCCGATGCGTGCCGATAGCGGGCCGATTGGGGGCGACGACACCCATGAGTTCCTGGTGCTGGCAGAGACGGGCGAAAGCGAGGTGTTCTACGACAGCGCCGTGACCGAGCTGACTTTCGGCGACCGCGACATCGACTATGACGACAAGGCGCAATGCCAGTCGATCATGGAAGAATTCACCACAAAATACGCCCGCACGGACGAAACCCATGACGAGGCCCTGTTCAACGAGGTCCCCGAGGAGCGCCGCAAAGTCGCGCGCGGCATCGAGGTCGGGCAAATCTTCTATTTCGGCACCAAATATTCCGACGCTTTGGGCGCGACAGTGCAAGGCCCCGACGGCAAGCCTGTGGCGGTGCATATGGGGTCGCACGGGATTGGCGTGTCGCGGCTGCTCGGCGCGATTATCGAGGCCAGCCATGATGACAAGGGCATCATCTGGCCTGAAGGCGTGACGCCGTTCCATGTGGGCATCGTCAACCTCAAGCAGGGCGACGACGAGGCCGATGCGGCTTGCGAAAGCCTGTACAAGCAGATCGAGGCCCTAGGCCTTGAGCCGCTATACGACGACCGCAACGAACGCGCGGGCGGCAAGTTTGCCACCATGGACCTGATTGGCCTGCCATGGCGCATCACCGTCGGGCCACGTGGCCTGAAGAACGGCGTGGTGGAATTGACGAACCGCAGAACCGGCGAAAGCGAGGAGCTGGCGCCGGACGCCGCGATTGCGAAAGTAGCGGCGATTTACGGAACATCCTGACCTGGGGAACACGATGCGCATAACCTGTCTGATCGCCTCCCTCTGCCTTGCTTTGCCAGCTCTGGCGCAAGGGCAGGACGCGGTTGCTGACAGGTTGGAACAGGCGTTTCGTGATTGGGCCGACACGCATGATGTGGCGCGCGGCGCTTTGGCCGCAACATACCAAGGCAACGTCGTCAGCCAGATCGGCATCGGCCAGCCGGCAGACACGCCGATGGAATTGGCGAGCCTGTCCAAGGCCATCACGGGCACATGCGCCATGTCGTTGATTGCGGGCGGTGACTGGCACGAGGCCACCACGACCGCCGACGTGTTGGGGCAGGGACCTGATGTCACCGTCGGGCAGCTGATGACCCACACCAGCGGCTATGTTAACGACGCCACCCAAATGGCGATGCCCGCGATGCTGGATGCGCCTGATCACCCCGGCATCGTGGATGCGCTGCTGGAGCTCGGGCCGCCCGGCAAGGCGGGGACATATGTCTACAGCAACGAAAACTACGCCATTCTTGGACGAATGATTTCGGTCGAGACTGGTCAGACCTATGGCCGCGCCTGCGCCGACAGGGTCCTGCGGCCCGCCGGGGTGGAGGCGGAGGTGTCGCCGCGCACGGGCGCATTCGCGGCCTTTGGCGGCTGGGCCATGCCCGTGGCGGATTACGCCAAATTTCATGCCCACCACTTTGGCGAGGGCAGTATTCTGGGCCAAGCCCCGGAAGGCGCGCCCATGGCTGAGATGGGCGGCGGCGCGTTTTATGGTCCCGGCACCATTTGGCGCGCTTTTAGAGGCGGCCATAACTTCTGGCATTTCGGGGCGCTTTGCTTCCCGGGCCGGATGAATACGGGCGCATTTGCGGTTCAGTGGCACGGTGGCTGGGGGGTGAGCGTCGCCTATAACGCTTGCGTGGACTGGCCGGCCATGGCCGAACTTGACGGCGTGTTGGCGGCAGCGGTCTTTGGAGAACAAAAATGAAAACGGTGTTGTGTTTCGGCGATAGTTTGACCTGGGGGTCACGCCCCGACGGCGGCGCGCGCCACAAATTCGAGGACCGTTGGCCCAATGTATTGCAGGCCGGTCTGGAGGGCGTGAACGTCATCAGCGACGGGCTTCGCGGACGCACGACCGCTATGGACCAGCATGCCAGCCCCGGCAACATGAACGGCGCCGCGCTATTGCCGTCGGCCCTGCACACGCATGCGCCTCTTGATCTGGTGATCGTTTCCCTGGGCGCGAATGACGTTTACTGGGGGTTCCCACTGCGGCGCGCGGTGCGCGGGCTGGAGCATCTGGCAGAGATCGTGCGCCGCCATCCAATGCGTGTGCCCGATATAGCCCAACCAAAGGTGTTGCTGGTGATCCCCCAAGTGTTGGTGCCTTGCGACGACCCGCATGTCACTGCTGAGCTGCTGGCGGCCTCGCGGCAGTTCAGCGCCTTGGCCAAGGCCAAGGCCGATGACATCGGCGTCCCCTGGTTTGACGCAGGTAGCGTGGCGCAAAGCTCGCCCATTGATGGCATCCATCTGGACGCGGAAAACACCCGCGCAATTGGTCAAGGGTTGGTGCCGGTTGTTCAAGAGCTGCTGGGGCCATGATCCAGCGCCATTGCGCCGCTGCAGATAAAATGCCAGATCAGGTTTGGATCGCAGATAGCACGCGCAAAGGGTGAGTGATGGGGCTTCGCAGGTATTTTCGCAAACAGTCAGACGACGTCATCCAACCCGAAGAGCGCCGGATCATCTCCAAATGCGTGGCTCCCGGCGACGTTGTGTTTGATGTCGGCGCGCATCACGGGCTGTGGTCCAAGGCCGTGCTGGAACAGGTGGGTGACGTTGACCTGCATGTGTTCGAGGCCACAAAGGGATCCTACGAAAAAATCGTTGAACAACTGGGTGACAAGGGCACGATCAACCACGCGGCGGCCTCCCATACGGACGGCGAGATTGTGTTCAACACTTACCGCGACGACGACCGGCTCAGCTCTATCTACCGGCGCACCAGCGTGGAGGACGACCTGCTGCCCGCAGGGTTCGAGGCAAACGCGGTTCCCGCCGTGGCGCTGGACAGCTATTGGACCGACCCGAAGAAACAGATCAACCTGCTGAAGATCGACGTGGAAGGCGCTGAATATGACGTGCTGCGCGGCGCGAACCGGCTTTTGAAGGCCGGGCAGGTCGACTACATACAGTTCGAATATGGCGGCACGTTTGAAGATGCAGGATTCACTCTGGGCAACGTGTGGTCCTACCTGCGCCGGTCCGGCTATGCGGTGTTCAAGGTGGGCAAACGCAATTTCACCGAGATCGAGCGCTTCACGCCCGCGATGGAGGATTACCGTTACGCCAACCTGTTGGCGGTGCATGAACGGCTCCGCTCGCGGTTTGTCGGCAAGCCCGAAGATATCGTGCTCTATGTCGACAAGATGAAGCGCTACGGCTTCAAACCCAAGGGCGTGCTGCATGTGGGCGCGCATCAGGGGCAGGAACTGCCGACCTACCGCACCAACAAGATGAGCCCGATTGTTTTTGTGGAGGCCAACCCCGAGCTGGCCGGCGCCTTGCGCGACAAGACCGCGGGCGAAGCGGATATTCATGTCGTCGAAGGTGCTGCATCGGATAAGGCGGGCACCGCGACGTTCAACATTGCGTCAATGGATCAGAGCAGCTCGCTGCTGCCCCTGGCCAAACATGCCGAACTGTACCCCAAGATCACCTTCGACAAGGAGATCGAGGTCCGCACCATGACACTGGACGCCGCCATGGCGGAAACCGGCGTTGACCCGGCCTCGGTCAACATGCTGACGATGGATATTCAGGGCGCGGAACTGATGGCACTGCGCGGGGCCACCGAGACGCTGAAACATATCGACGCCATCCAGACCGAGATCAACTATGACGAGCTCTACGAAGGTTGCCCGCATATCAGTGATCTGGACGCCTTCCTGTACCCGCTGGGCTTTCTACGCATCAAGACGATGACCCCCTACGACAAAGGCTGGGGCGACGCGGTTTATGTGAAGGCCCCGATGATCACCAACTCGGTGCTTGGGTCCATGGGCCGGTTCGCCAACAAGGCGTTTCAATACATGTTTCTGCGCACCTATGCGGCGGAGCACGGGTTTGAATTTGCCAACCTGCCTTGGGAAGGGGACGACATGTATCACGTCCGCCCGGGCAAGGCGACCTTGCCCAAACCGGGCCGGACCGTAGAGCAAACCAAATACGGGTTTGACGATTGCGACATCGTTAATGCGCCGGAGCCTTGGGCGGATGCCGATCTGAAGGGCTTTTTTCAGTACAACATGAAATATTACGCGCCCTACCGTGCGGAGCTTGAGGCGGAGTTCGCCCATAAAGGCGTCTACCTTGAGGCAGGGCAGGCGATGCGGGTCGGGTTTGACGCCTTGGCCGGACCGGTGGCTGTGGTGCATCTACGGCGCGGCGATTATGGCACTGATATTTTCTTCCTGCCGCCCAACGACTGGTACGTCGATTGGCTGCGCGGGTTGCAGGCGAAAGAGCCGACCCTGCAGGTCTACATCGCTACCGACGACCCGACCGCGGCGGGCAATGATTTTGACGAGTTTGCCCTTGTGACGTCCGATCAGCTCGACCTGCCGCCTGTGGATCACGGGTTCTTCTACGATTTCACCGCGATGCGGCTGGCGGATCATGTCGCGATTGCCAATTCCAGCTTCTCCTTTTTGGCCGCGGCGTTGAACAGCACGGCGACGTCGACCGTCCGGCCGGACCCCGAGGCGGGCAAGCTGGTGGCGTTTGAGCCGTGGTCGTCAGACCCGTTGATCCGCAGCCACAAGGCCGAGGAGATGGGCGAGGATTACATGAGCGCCCGCGCCAAATCGCGCACCAAATACAAGACGCGCAAATTCATCAAAGGTTTGCTGCCGTGGGGCGGCAAGTGACACCCATCTACTACATCAATCTGGACCGCGTTCCCGAACGGCGGACCTTCATGGATGACCAGTTCGCGGCCCAGGGGCTGCGGGCAGAACGTATCTCGGCGGTCGACGCCTTCGACAACCCACAACCCGCTGAATACTGCCCAGCCGGGTGGCTAAGCCGCTGGAGCCTGACCACATCCGAAGTCGCCTGTTTCGAAAGCCACCGGGTCGCATGGCGGGCGGTCCGTGATGGCGAGGCGCCATTCGGGGTCATCATGGAAGATGACGCGATCCTGAGTGCAGGGTTTGGCGATGCATTGGCCTCCCTTTCCGAAGCCGGGCGGCTGGCCGACGTCATCAAGCTGGATGGGGCCAATCAACCCCGCCGGTTGGGCCCTGTTGTCGATATGGGCGGCGTGTCTCTGCGGCCGTTGATCCAGACCATCGGCAGCGCCGCTGCCTACGCGCTGAGCCGGGAAAGCGCGGCCCGGTTGGAAAAGCGCGCAGCGCGCTATTGCGACCATCTCGATGATTTCATCTTCACGCCCAGCCGTGATTGGCGGCCAATGCAGATGACGCCTGCCGTCGCGGTGCAGGGGATGTTTATCGAGGACGAGGCCAGCGACCGGGCTGACAGCGTCGACAACAGCGAACGCACCTCCGACACTCGCATCAACGCCGATGACGGGCGGGGGCCGCCTTTATACCGCCTTTCAAAAGAGCTGAAACGCGGCGGGCGCAAGCTGGGCTGGAAGCTCTGGGGTGATGGTCGCCTAATAGCCAATGGCGGGCTGATCGGATGCCCGCCACTGGCCGATGATTTGGGTCAGTACCGCCGCTAAAGCGAGATACGGAACCGGGCGAACCCGTCCGGCCCGTCCCCGGCTTCCTCGATTGTGACGCCGGGTACATCCGTTGCATAGGCTTTCGCCGCTGGCCCTGTGTCAAACAACACGGTCGTTCCCTCCATCGGTTTGAAGGTCCAGTTGGCGTCTGCGCGCGGGCTGATCGTGCCTTTCTCGACGATGTAGCGCACGATGACGTCGCGGTTCGTGTCGGGGCCTTCAAAGATGGTCGTATCGGGCGTGGCCCCGGGGAAAGACCCACCGCCGCCCGCGCGGTAGTTGTTGGTCGCAATGATGAATTCCGCATTCATATCAAGCGGTTCGCCATTGTAGGTGAGGTTCACAATCCGCGAGGCATCCTCGTTCAGCAACACGCCCTTTGGGTCGTATTTCGACGGCTGCGACAGGTCGATCTGGTATTCGACCCCGTCGATCACATCGAAATTGTAGCTGGGGAAATCCGGGTTCAGCAGCACCACGTCCTGCGCGCCGGGCTCGACCTGATTGAAGATACCGGCGGAGCGTTCCAGCCAGTCCTTCACTTGGGTCCCCGTCACCCGCACCGCGCGGGCGGTGTTGGGGTAGAGATACAGGTCCGAGACGTTCTTGATCGCCACATCGCCTTCGGGCACGTCAGTGAAATACTCCGGCCCGCCGCGACCACCGGCCTTGAATGGTGCCGCAGCCGACAGGATCGGCAGGCCCTCATGTTCGGTGCCCTTCATCATCTGCTCGATATACCAAAGCTGGGCAATCGACACGATTTGCACGGACGGGTCATCCGCCACCAAGGCGAAGTAGCTGTGCAGCGGCGCGTCGGTTTTGCCAACTGCGCGGCGCACATAGGCCAGCGTCTCGTCATGCTCTTGCTGCACAGAGGCAAGCACCGCTTCATCGCTTTCCACCAGCGCCGTGGTCGAACGATCCTCGTTGCGCTTGGAAATGGGCCGCGCCTCGGATTCAGCAGAAACCACACGCCATTCATTGCCGTCCTTCTCGACCAGCAGGTCGATCAGCCCCATATGGCTGCCCCAGAAGCCCCCCATCACCGCAGGCGTACCCATCAACGTGCCCGCATCCAGGTCGGTGCCGGTGAAGTTCTCGTAGGCAGGTGAGGGGAAGACCAGATGGCTGTGGCCAGTCAAAATGGCGTCGACGCCGTCCAGACCCGCCAGCGGCACCGCCGCGTTTTCCATTCCGTCCTCCGCCGTCGGTGCGCCGATACCGGAATGCGACAGAGCGACGATAATGTCCGCGCCTTGTTCCTTCATCTGCGGCAGGTAGGCCTGCGCGGTCTCGATGACGTCGCGGGCCTGAACGTTGCCTTCCAGATGGCGGCGGTCCCAGCCCATGATCTGCGGCGGCACGAAGCCGATGAGGCCGACCTTGATGTCATGTTCGACCCCCGCGCCGTCTGTGACCTTATGATCGAGGATCACATAGGGCGGGATCAGCGTTTTGTCCTTGGTGGGGTCGCTGCCCATTTCGGTGACCACGTTGGCATTCACCACCGGGAAATTCGCGCCCGCAAGCGCCTTCATCAGGAACTCCAGCCCGTAGTTGAATTCATGGTTGCCCAGCGTGGAGGCATCAAAGCCCAGCGTGTTCATCGCCTCGATCACCGGGTGCAGGTCGCCTTCCTTCATGCCCCGCTCGTAGGCGATGTAGTCGCCCATCGGGTTGCCCTGCAGGAAGTCGCCATTGTCGATCAGCAGCGAATTGGTGGCCTCGTCCCGGATCGCCTTGATCAGGGAGGCGGTGCGGGCCAGCCCAACGGTGTCGCGGGGTTTGTCGGCGTAATAGTCGTAAGGGAAAACATGCACATGCAGGTCGGTGGTCTCCATGATCCGCAGATGTGCTTGGTTGGTGGCGGCGCGGGCCGAGAACGGGTGCAGCGCGATCAGCCCTGCGGTCCCTGCGACAAAGCCACGACGGGTGAGTTGAATGGTCATAGACGAATCCCCCTTGGTTAATTTTCTTGGAATGAACGCGCCGAGTGTAATGCCGTTGTGACAAAACACGAAATGGCGGGATGCCTTACCGGCTGGCCTTTGCCGAAAAAGATGCGTTGTTGATCGAATAATAGGCGACCCCCAAGCGTTACCTTCTTAACCCCGGCACTTCCGCGTGGGGAATTTCTGGGAGGACCCTCATGTTCAAATCTTTCAAAACCCTCGCGCTTGTCGCCAGCCTGATGGCCGCAGGATCAATGGCTTACGCCGATGGCCACGCCAAAGGTTGGACGCTGGATGGCGACAATTCCCGCCTCGTGTTCGGCTCTATCAAAGGCGACACAACGGGCGAGGCGCACAGCTTCAACACCATCTCAGGCGCAGTTGGCGCGGATGGCGCGGCGATGATCGAGGTCGACCTGGCCTCCGTGCAAACCAATATCGACATTCGCAACGAACGCATGTTGGAGCATGTTTTCAAAGGCGCGGGCACCGCGACGCTGTCTGCCAATATCGACATGTCCGAGGTCAGCGAACTGCCAGTTGGCGGCATGACCACCTTCGAGATCGAGGGCACCCTGTCGCTGCTGGGCTCAGAGGTTGATCTGGACGCCGAAATGTTCGCGGTCCGACTGTCTGACACCTCCGCCATGGTGACGACCAACAACATCATCTTTGTTGAGACCGAAGACCTTGGCATCACCGAGGGCGTCAACAAGCTGATGGAACTGGCCAGCCTGGATTCCATCACCCGCACCTCGCCAGTGGTGATGCGGCTTGTGTTCAATCTCGACGAGTAGAAACCAGGGCCCGGGGGCGGCCTATGCGCCGCCCTCGCGCGACACCGCGCCGACCCCCAAAAACACGAACGCTTCTCGCAAGACGCGTTCGGGCAGCTCTTCGGCCAGATAATGCGCGCCGGGCAGCGATTTGCCGGTGACGGTCTCCGCCCTGAGCTTCCACAGTTCCAGACAGTCGAAATAGGCCTCGATCGCGCCATGCGCGCCCCAAAGCACATGGATGGGGCAGGTCAGCTTTCGGGCTCCGTCCGCGTCGTCATGGGCGATATCGATGGTCGCCGCGGCGCGATAGTCCTCGCACGACGCATGGATCACCGCCTTGTTGGAAAACGCGTTGTGATAGGCATCGCGCGCCTCGTCGGAGAACGGCCCGTCGCCCGCCGCGCCGAAGGTGCATTTCTTGTTCCAGAAGTCACGCGGGTCAGCCTCGATCATCCGCTCGGGCAGGGGATAGGGCTCGGTCAGGTAGAACCAATGCGCGTAGGTGCGCGCAAAACCCAGCGTGGTGTTTGCGTACATCTCCCGCGTGGGCGCAATGTCGAGGATGATCATCTTGCGCACCGCGTAGGGGCTGTCCATGCCCAACCGGTGCGCCACCCGCGCGCCGCGGTCATGGGCCATGATGTCGAAAGTCTTGAACCCGAAGCCGCGCATCAACGCCACCATATCGGCGGCCATCTCGCGCTTGGACATTTGGCTGTGGTCGTCGCGGGTGCGTGGGCAGGTAGACGCCCCGTAGCCGCGCAGATCGGGCGCAATCACCGTGAACCGCTTTGCCAGATCGGGGGCCATCTTGTGCCACATCACATGGGTTTGCGGGTACCCGTGCAGCAACAGCAGCGGCGGACCCGACCCTCCGACCCGGCCATGAATTGTAACGTCGCCGATGACGTGGGCGAAACTCTTGAAACCTTCGAACATGGGGTAACGATAAGCGGTTTGCCGCCCCGTGCAAGGGGCGGGTGCCAACTTGACCTTCGCGTCCTTAAGGCGCACATCTGGTTTCAGGCAAGCAGGAGACCAACGTGGCCAAGATCACGGGAACCAAAACCGCCCCCTTTGCGGGGTTCGAGTGGATGATCGCATGGCGCTACATCCGCGCCAAACGAGCCGAGGGCGGCGTGTCGGTCATGACTTGGATTTCGCTCATTGGCATCACGCTGGCCGTGGCCGCGCTGATCATCACCTTGGCCGTGCGGTCGGGGTTCCGCTACGAATTTGTTGATACGATCTTGGGCGCGAACGCCCATATCACCGTCTATGACGCGGGCGCGAATGCGGGTTCGGCGCGGGTGATTTCGGATTATGACGCGCGGGCGAAAGCCATTTCCACCGCAGACGGCGTGGTCCGCGCCGCGCCTTTGGTCAAGGGCCAGGTCATGGCCACAGGCCGTGGCCGCAACGCAGGCGTCGAAGTGTTCGGCATCCGCGCCAGCGATTTCGAGGGCATCCGCCGCGTGATTGAACCGCAAGAGGCCTATGGCGACTGGTCGCGCTTTGACGAGGGCATTGCCATCGGGTCCGGCGTGGCGCGTGAACTAGGCGTGGGGCCGGGCGACAAGATCCGGCTGATCTCGCCTAACGGGACGAAAACGCCGTTTGGCACCTCGCCGCGCGTTGCTGCGTTCGAGGTGGTCTACGTCTTCCGCGTCGGCCGCTACGACATTGATCGAACGCGCGTCTACATGCCGTTTGAAAAGGCGCAGGATTACTTCAACCGCGAGGGGTTGGCCGACGAAATTGAAGTCATTCTGGACGACCCGGAAAACATCGCAAAAGGCGAAATCGAGGTCATGAAAGTCGCAGGTAACAACGTGCTGCTTTGGACATGGCGTGACTCGTCAGGTGCGTTCCTGCAGGCGCTGGAGATGGAGGATAACGTCATGTTCCTCATCCTCGGCATCCTTGTCCTCATTGCATCCATGAACATCGTCTCAGGTCTGATTATGCTGGTGAAGAACAAGGGTCGCGACATCGGCATCCTGCGCACGATGGGGCTGTCTGAGGGCTCCGTGCTGCGCGTCTTCTTCATTTGCGGCGCGGGCATTGGCGTTATTGGCACCATCGCGGGGCTGATCCTCGGTTGCCTCTTCGCCATCTACATTGACCAGATTTTCGACGTGGTGAATTACATCGCGGGCGGTGGGGTCTGGGACCCGTCCGTGCGGATGATTTCCAAGCTACCGGCACGGCTGGAAATGGGCGATGTCATGTCCGCCATCTCCCTGTCGCTGTTTCTCAGCTTCGTCGTTACCATCTTCCCCGCCCGCCGCGCGGCGCGGATGAACCCGGTGGAGGCCTTGCGCTATGAGTGATGTGGCCATTCGCCTGACGGGCATCAAGAAGCATTACAATGCAGGTAAACCCAACGAAATTCAGGTGCTGCGCGGGGCCGAGCTGTCAGTAGGGCGCGGCGAAGTCGTGGCTTTGGTCGCACCTTCGGGGGCGGGCAAATCAACGCTGCTGCATATAGCAGGGCTGCTCGATACGCCTGACGCAGGCAAGGTGGAAATCGCGGGGGAGGACCTCACCGGCCGCTCCGACCGCGCGCGGACCAATGCGCGGCGGTCGCAGATCGGGTTCGTATACCAATTCCACCACCTACTGCCGGAATTCACCGCCGCCGAGAACATTCTGCTGCCGCAGCTGGCCGCGGGCATTTCGCGCAAAGAGGCCGAGGCGCGGGCGCAAGAGTTGCTCGACAAGGTCGGCGTCGGCAAACGGGCGGATCACCGCCCCGGCGCTTTGTCCGGCGGCGAACAGCAGCGCGTCGCCTTCTGCCGTGCCTTGGCGAATGGGCCGGGGTTGTTGCTGGCGGATGAGCCCACCGGCAATCTGGACCCGGCGACCTCCGACCAGGTGTTCGAGGCGCTGATAGCCCTGGCGCGCGACACGGGGCTGGCCGCGCTGATTGCCACGCATAATATGGAGCTGGCCGCCCGCATGGACCGCACGGTCAGGCTGCAGGACGGGGTGCTGGTGTAGCCGATCCCGCCAAGCTGCGCGCGGTGGGGTCAGGTTTCGTTATATCTTGCGCGCTAGAACCCGTCCCTGGATATCCAAACACAAAACTTGTGGCATGAGGGCGCTGGTCGGGACGTGGCAATCCCGGCGGACTTGGGCGCTCACTTTGCTTCACATGTGAAGACAGAATGGTGCGGGGGAAACCCCGTCTCGCGGCCACGATCTATTGGCGGGCCCGCTTTTCACGAACATTCCCACCATGAGCAGATGCGGCAACGTCGGCGGGGCAGGACCCGCCGGCGCAATCAGGCGTGTTTGGTAAACAATGCGTCCGCAGCCTCGTAGACCTGCTCGCGCACAGCTTCGCATTCCATGATGATCTCGTGCTCACCGTCTTCGATGATCACCAGCTCGCCGTTTGGCCAACGGCCCATGCGGTCATGGATGGCGTCTTTGTCCACGATCCGCTCATTCGTGCCGAGATAGGTCAGGCACGGCACATTCGGCGTTGGATGCGCAGCAAGCGCGCGGCATTCGCGCAGGGCGTGGTTGAGCCAGCTGAGCGTCGGGCCGCCAAGGGCGAGGTCGGGGTATTTGGTGACCTGCCGTTTCATGTAGTCGAACATCTCGGGGTCGGTGGTCAGCATGTTGTCGTCAAACGGGTTGGACAGCACATATGTCTCCGGCAGCGTGCCCGGCGAGATAATGTTGCCCAGCCCAAGGTTATGCGCCGCCGTCGAGGCGACCCAGCCCAGGGACCGTTTGCTGTTGGTCATCGCGATGCCCCACATCGGGCCGGTGAAGACGGCGGAGGTGACCGTCAGGTCTTCGACCAACGCACGCAAGCCGATGCAGCCGCCCATGGAATGGGCAAACAGCGACAGCGGTTTGGGCAGCGCGAGGTCTTCGACCAATCCGAGCAGCGTGGCCACGTCGGTTTGGTAGTCTTTGAAGGACCCCACATGGCCCAAGGCGCGGTCAGGCAGCAGGCGGTCCGCCAAGCCTTGGCCCCGCCAGTCGATGACCACCACGGCGTATCCGCGCGCGGTGAAGCCAGCGGCGGCACGGCCGTATTTCTCGATAAATTCGGTGCGGCCGGGGAACAGCAGCACCGTTCCCTTGGTGCCGGTCTCGGCTCCCCAAACGCCTGCACGGATTTTGACCCCGTCAGGACAGGTCAGCCAATAGGCTTTGCCATCGGCGGGGCCATCGGCCACGTCCGCATGCAGAGGCGCAGGGGTCAGCGTCACGACAGGACGGCACCCAGTTTCATGGCTTGGCCCATGTCGCCATCGACGGCGAGCTTGCCGGACATGAAGGCTGCGGTTGGGTTCAGGTCACCGTCGAGGATGGCCTCGAAGGTTTCGGCGTCTGCCGACATGGTGCATTCCGCGCCTTCGTCGCCTGCGCGCACGCCGTTTGCGTCAACCATAATGGCGCCTTCGCCTTCGATGGCGAACTTGACCGAGCCGTCAAAGCCGCCGTCCAATTTTGCCGACAATGCTTCTACCGCTTTGGTAATGACGTCGCTCATGTCTCAATCTCCTAAAAATGTGAGTGGCCCGCTCTCGATTTTTGCTGCGGACCCGCTAGAGTTACAGACGTTATGAAGTTTTCAACACATATCCTCAACACTGTCGTTGCGGCATTTTTGCTTACGGCACCGGTATCTGGGCCGGCATTCGCCGACGAGGCCGAGCTCAACAAGCTTTTTGACAGCCTTGCCGAGCCCGAACAAGAAAATTGGGAAAGCATAGAGAAGGCGATTTGGCGGGAATGGTCCGATAGCGGATCCAAGGCGATGAACCTGCTGCTCAATCGCGGGCGGCGCGCGATGAGCGACGGCAAGATTGAAGAGGCCATCGACCATTTCACCGCGCTGACCGACCATGCGCCGGATTTTGCCGAAGGCTGGAACATGCGCGCGACCGCCTATTTCGGGGCGGGGCATTACGGGCTGTCGATCGCCGATATCCAACGCACGTTGGCTTTGAACCCCCGGCACTTCGGCGCCATGCAGGGTTTGGGGCGCATGTTGGAGGAATTGGATGACAGCCAAAACGCGCTGACCGCCTACCAGGCGGCTTACGCTATACATCCCCACCGGCCCGGCCTAAAAGAGGCGGTAGAGAGGCTGGAACAACAGGTGTCCGGCCAAGATTTGTAACGCCAATTTCGGCCCCAACCAGCGAAGCCTTGCCCACGCATGACTGGCAACGCACGGGTGACGGCGGTCCTGGGACCGACCAACACCGGCAAAACCCATTACGCCATTGAACGCATGCTGTCGCACCGCACCGGTGTGATCGGCCTGCCGCTGCGCCTGCTGGCGCGCGAAGTTTACGACCGCATCGTGGCCCTGCGCGGCCCATCAGTGGTGGCCTTGGTCACGGGCGAGGAACGTATCGTGCCAGAGCGCGCGGCCTATTGGGTTTGCACCGTCGAGGCCATGCCCGAAGGGATGGGGGCCGATTTTGTGGGTATCGACGAGATCCAGCTTTGCGCGGACCCCGAACGCGGCCATGTATTTACCCAGCGACTGCTGACCTCTCGCGGGCTGCACGAGACGCTGTTCATGGGGGCCGACACGATGCGCAGCGCGATTGCGGCGATGGAGCCCAAGGCGCAGTTTCTGAAGCGGGAGCGGTTTTCGGAGCTGAGCTATACCGGCTCCAAGAAGGTCAGCCGCCTGAAAGCGCGCTCGGCCATTGTCGGCTTCTCAGTTGAAAACGTCTATGCCATTGCGGAACTGATCCGCCGCCAAAAGGGCGGCTGCGCGGTGGTGATGGGCGCGCTGTCGCCTCGGACGCGCAACGCGCAGGTCGAGATGTACCAAAACGGCGACGTCGATTATCTGGTGGCCACGGACGCCATCGGCATGGGGCTGAACCTCGATATCGACCATGTGGCCCTGTCGTCGCTGACCAAATTCGACGGTCGCCGGATGCGGCCTTTGCAGCCCAACGAGCTGGCGCAGATTGCAGGCCGGGCAGGGCGCTACATGCAGCCCGGCACATTCGGCGTCACCGGCGAGGCGCGACCTCTGGACGAGGCGGTCGTCACGGCGATCACGGAGTCGAAGTTCCTGCCCGTCAAAAAGCTGCAATGGCGCAATGACCGGCTAGAATACGGCTCCATCGACCGGCTGATCCGGTCCTTGGAGATGCGCACCGATGATGAATGGTTGTCACGTGCCCGCGACGCCGACGATCTGACCGCGCTGAAAGCGCTGTCGCAGATGACGGATGTCACGGCGCGCACCTCAACGCCGCAGGATGTCAAACTGCTGTGGGATGTCTGCCGTATCCCGGATTTTCGGGGGATTTCGAGCGGCGAACATGCGGGCATGTTGGAAGTCATCTACGGCTATCTGCATGACAAGGGCCAAGTGCCAAACGACTATATGGCCCGCCAAATGGCCCGGATTGACCGCAGTGACGGCGACATTGACACATTGTCGAAACGATTGGCCTATATCCGCACATGGACCTATGTGGCGCAGCGCAAAGGCTGGGTTGTTGACGAAAGCCATTGGCGCGGGGAAACCCGTGCGGTAGAAGACCGCCTGTCGGATGCGCTGCATGGCGCGCTGACCCAAAGATTTGTCGACCGGCGCACATCCGTGTTGTTGCGGCGGTTGAAGCAGAAGGAGAGCCTTGTGGCTGACGTGAATGAGACCGGTGAAGTCACCGTTGAGGGCGAGCTGATCGGCAAGCTGGACGGGTTCCGCTTCAAGCAGGCGGATACCAGTTCCTCGGACGAGGCGAAGACGTTGAAACAGGCGGCGGTCGCAGCCCTTGCCCCGCATTTCAACCTGCGGGCCGACAAGTTCTACAACGCGCCGGACACCGAAATGGATTTCACCGAACAAGGCGGCCTGATGTGGGGCGACATGGCGGTGGGCAAGCTCGCCAAGGGCGACGACCCGCTCAAGCCAACGGTCGAGCCTTTTGTCGATGACGAGGCCGGTGCCGATGTGGCCGAAAAGGTCAAACGCCGTCTACAGCATTTCATCGACCGCAAGATCGCGGCGGCCTTTGAACCGATGATCGCCATGTCCGGCGACGAGACGCTGACCGGGCTGGCCAAGGGCTTTGCCTTCCAGATGTCGGAGGCGTTGGGCGTGATCCCGCGTGACGTGGTTGCGAATGACGTGAAGGCCTTGGACCAAGACGCGCGCGGCGCGTTGCGCAAGCACGGCATCCGGTTCGGCCAATTCACCATCTTCATGCCTTTGCTGTTGAAGCCCGCGCCGACGCGCCTGCGTCTGGTGCTGTGGTCGCTGCAGCAGGGCTTGTCGGAATTCCCCGAAGCCCCGCCCCCCGGTCTGGTCACCGTGCCAGCGGTCAAGGACGCGCCTGACGGGTATTACACCAACGCAGGCTACCGCCTGGCTGGCGAGCGGGCCATCCGGATCGACATGCTGGAACGCCTGGCGGACCAGTTGCGCACCGAGGATTCGCGCGGCGGGTTTGAGGCCAAACCCGACATGCTGTCGATCACCGGTATGACGCTGGAGCAGTTTGCCGACCTGATGGGTGGTCTGGGCTACAAGGCCGAGAAGGGCGAACGGGTGAAGGTCAAGGTGGTCGCCGAGAAGCCCGTCGAGGAGGCCAAGCCGGAAGGCGAAGCAGCCCCGGAAGCGGAAGCACCTGCCGAGGACGCAGCACCGGAGATGGAGGTGTTCTACACCTTCAAATGGGGCGGCAATCGCGGGGCGAAGCCCCAGCGCCCGCCGCGCAAAGACGGCGGTAAGCCTCGCGGAAAGCCGAAAAGCAAAGGGGCTCCGCGCGACACCAAGGCGCAAAGCTTTAAGGCCCGCCCTCCGAAGAAAGAAAAAGCCATCGATCCCGACAACCCGTTTGCGGCAGCCCTGATGGGGCTGAAGAAAGACTGATCCGGCGGGATCCAAATGGGCGCTGCGCGCAAGTGATGTTTTTGCGTTCTTGGAGGGCTTTGCCCTCCGCCACGCGGGCATCCTCCCAGCATATTTCCGGCAGAAAGAAGCATGTCTGACGCGCGCGAGACCATAAGGTTGGACAAATGGCTGTGGCAGGCGCGGTTTTTCAAGACGCGCACGCTGGCGGCCTCCGTCGTGAAGGCGGGCAATGTGCGGGTGAATGCGACCAAGATTGCCAAACCGGCCTTTCAGGTGGGCGAAGGGGATGGGATTACCTTCCCGCAAGGAACACAAACGCGTGTTGTGGTCGTAGTTGAATGCGGCTCAAGACGCGGACCGGCATCTGAGGCGCAAGGTTTGTACCATGACAAGACCGTGTTTGAGGAGAAAGTTCCGCGCACCGTCACCCCTTGGGGAAAAGGTCGCCCCACCAAGAAAGATCGCCGCACCCTGGACCTTTCGCACAAGCCCCCGCTTGAATGATGCCTGATTGCGGATTACGACACTGCCAACAGATTTACTCGGACAAACCCCATGACCTATATCGTCAATGACGCCTGCATCGCCTGCAAATACACCGACTGCGTCGAAGTATGCCCCGTGGACTGCTTCTACGAGGGGGAGAACATGCTGGTGATCCACCCCGATGAATGCATCGATTGCGGCGTCTGCGAACCGGAATGCCCCGCTGATGCCATCCGCCCGGATACTGAGCCGGACATGGACAAATGGGTGGAGTTCAACCGCAAATATTCCGAGAAATGGCCGGTCATCATCACCAAAAAGGACCCGCTGCCCACCGCCGACGAAATGGACGGCAAAGTGGGCAAGATGGAGCTGTTCTCCGAAAATGCGGGCGAGGGCGGCTGATTCGGGCGTTTGGCCCCCCATTTAGAGATACTCAACGTGGTATGAGCCGCGCCGCCCTTTAAGGGGGGGCGTTTTTGTGCTATGTATACGTCAAGGATGACAGCGCCAGGCCGCCTTTCGGAGCGGGGAGAAACCAGCGCTTAACCATATGAAAATGAATTCGGATGTGACCGGGGGGCTTTCCACCGGCCCTGTCCGATTTGCTGTGAAAGTGAGTATTTATGAGCAAGAAGAAGCAAGACTTCAGCCCGAACGAATTCGTGGTGTATCCAGCCCATGGCGTCGGCAAGGTTGTCAGCATTGAGACGCAGGAAGTCGCAGGCATCGAGTTGGAGCTGTTTGTTGTGGCCTTTGAAAAGGACAAGATGACCCTGCGCGTTCCAACGCACAAAGCGCTGGAAGTGGGCATGCGCCCGCTGTCTTCGCCAGACCTGGTTGGCCAGGCCTTCAAGACGCTGAAAGGCAAAGCCCGCGTGAAGCGCGCCATGTGGTCGCGTCGGGCGCAGGAATATGAGCAGAAGATCAACTCGGGCGACCTAATTGCCATTGCCGAAGTGGTGCGTGATCTGCATCGCCACGGCGACCAGCGTGAGCAGAGCTATTCCGAGCGTCAGCTTTATGAAGCCGCTTTGGAGCGTCTGACCCGTGAAATCGCGGTCGTGCAGGGCAATGACGAGCCGTCGGCGATGAAGGAAATCGACGACGTGTTGATCAGCCGTTCCGCGGCTTAAGCCTTTCGAAACATCTGCAAGCGCCGCTCCTTCAAGGGGCGGCGTTTTGCGTTTCTACAGCGTTGCGACGAGGGCGATCAGTACTGCGGCTTCGGTCACTTGCTGGGTCGCGCCTAGGACGTCGCCGGTTTGGCCGTCGATTTTTGATTTCGCCAGTTGGCGCAAGGCAAAAACTGCCAAGGCGGCGGTGGCCAATACCCAAATTGCACTTAGCCCTGTGACCAGCAAAGCCGCGATTGCTGCGATGCTAAGCGCGGCAAACATCACCTCCTGCTCCGGCCTTCCTGTGTCTGCGGAGAGCCCTCCATCGCGCGCATTTGGCAAGGTCGCCATCACCTGCACCATGGCTGCGCGCGAGACTACGGGTGCCAGAAGCATCGCCCAGACTGCGCCGCCAGCCAGCAGTTGTGTGCAAAGCGTCCACCGCGCAGCCGAGACAAGTATCAACGCCAGTACGCCGTAGGTGCCGATGGCGCTGTCTTTCATGATCTCCAAGCGGCGCGCCTTCTCCCAGCCGCCCCAGAAACCGTCGGCGCAATCCGCCAGCCCGTCTTCATGCATGGCACCTGTGCTCATCACGAGGCTGGCCATGAAGATCAGCGCAGCAACTGGCGCGGGGACGCCCAACCATAGGGCAACCATGGCCAAAACTGTGGCCAAAGCAGCGACCACCAGCCCCACGATGGGGTAGGCCCATGCAGCTTGGGCGGAGGGGCGGTCTTTGTCGGACCAATCGGCCGCAGGCACCGGCAGTCGGGTCAGAAGGTTCAGCGCGATTTTGAGATCGTTCACCAGAATCTTGGGCGAGGGCAAGGGCATGTCGGTTTTGGGCCACTCCGGGGCGTGCAGGGTCTTTAGGTCGGGACACGCTACGGCTAGAAGGGCTGGGAACACAATCTCAAACAGATGGCCCGCCGATGACCGCTCCGTTTTCCACCCTTGCAGACTTTCAAACGGTGCTCGCCGCCCAAAGCGGGCCGGATGCCGCCGCATTGGCTGGCGCCCAAGACCGCAACGGGCAGCTGACCAAGCCGCCGGGCGCGTTGGGCCGCTTGGAGGAACTGGCGATCTGGTACGCGTCGTGGCGCGGCAACCCGAAGCCCAGCATCGACGCCCCGCAGGTGATCATCTTTGCGGGCAACCACGGCGTCACCGCGCAGGGCGTGTCCGCCTTCCCGTCAGAAGTCACGGCGCAGATGGTGATCAACTTTGAACATGGCGGGGCGGCGATCAACCAGCTGTCCAAGGCGTTCGGGGCCAAGATGGATGTGCATGCGTTGGAGCTGGACCGCCCCACGCAGGACTTCACAGTTGAGCCCGCGATGTCCGAAACGGATTGTGTCATCGCGCTGCGCACCGGCTGGGACGCGGTGAACCCGAAGGCGGATTTGCTTGTCACCGGCGAGATGGGGATCGGCAACACAACATCGGCGGCGGCCATTGGCTGCGCGCTGTTTGGCGGTGAGGCGGGCGACTGGACCGGGCGTGGCACGGGCGTGGACGACGCGGGGCTTGCGATCAAAACCCGCGTGGTGGCCGAAGGCTTGGCGCTGCATGACACGACTGACCCGTTGCAGGCGTTACGCTGCCTTGGTGGCCGCGAATTGGCGGCCATGGCGGGCGCAATTGCGGCGGCGCGGCAGCATGGCATTCCGGTGATCCTCGACGGGTTCATCTGCACGGCGGCGGCTGCGGTGTTGGAGAAGGCGCAAAAAGGCGCGTTGGATCATGCGGTTGCGGGGCATCTGTCCGCCGAAGGCGCGCATCAGAAGATGCTTGATGGGTTGGGCAAAGAGCCGCTCCTCTCCCTCGGGCTGCGTTTGGGCGAGGGGTCGGGCGGCGCATTGGCCATTGGTGTGCTGAAAGGGGCCGTGGCCTGCCATTCCGGCATGGCGACCTTCGCCGAAGCTGGCGTGAGCGACGGCTAACTTGAGCAAGATTTGTGAAAAGCACCTGCGCTAGGCTTGGCATATCCCAGCTTAGGAGCGCATGATGCTTGATATGACCCTGACCACTTTGCCCGCAGTTTTCGACGACATGCCGGAGGCCGAAGCCGCGACGCTACTGGAGGCCCGCGACCTGATCTACGCAGAGGCTGCGCGGCTCGGCGTAGGCCCGTTGGAAGAAACCCTGAAATGGGGCCAACCGTCTGTTGTGCCGCCGAAGAAATCCGGCACCACGATCCGGCTGGGCTTGCTGGGCGGCAAGGCCGCGCTCTTCGTGCATTGCCAGACCACGATTATTGATCAAGCCCGCGAGCTGTTCGGCGGCGTCGCCGAATTTTCCGGCAATCGTGCGTTGGTGCTGGGTGGCGACCCGAGGGCCACCACCCATGTTATTTGCGCGGCGCTAACTTACTACCAGAAGCGCTAGCCCCTGATCTAAACCATCGCGAAGATGCGCGCAGGGCCGCCGGTCCCGCCGCGATGCTTGGGCGCGCCGATGATCAACGTGGCTCCGGCTGCGGGGACCCGGTCCAGATTGGCAAGGTTCTCGATCCCGAAACGACCGGTGGGCAACCACGCGTAATGGGTCGCGAAGTCGGCCGATATGCCATGATCAAGCGACAGCGTGTCTGACGCGATGGACCCGGCACCGGTTTCCAGCAGCATCTGCGCGGCCTCCACATGGAAGCCGGGGTAATGCTGCGCGGTGCCGTCAAAGCCGCGATACTCGTCGCCACCGGTTTTCGCCCCCCATCCCGAATGCATCGCAACGCAGGCATGGGCGGGGATGTCGCCATTGGCGTCAATCCAGGCCTGAATGTCGTCCGGCGTCACCTGGGCGTCCACGTCTTCCGCCGCCTTCGCCGCGATGTCGATCACGCAGAGCGGGGCCACCAGATTGGACACCTCGATCTCATCCACCGACAACCCGTCCGCCGAAAAATGCAGCGGCGCGTCGATATGGGTGCCGGTATGTTCGTTGATGGCGAGGTTGAGCAGGTTGAAGCCGTTATCGGCGAATTTGAACGTCTGCTCGGCGCTGTAGCCGGGCGCGCCGAAATATGTCGGGAAGTCTTCGCTCAGCGTGTGCGTCAGGTCCTCCACGGTTCCGTGCCCGGCGGCCAGCGCGGGCGGGGCGGAAATGGTCGAGGCCATTGCTGCCGCCCCGGTCAGTGCTGCGCCTTTGAAAAAGGACCGACGGGACAGCATCTTTTCTTTGACGGAATTCATCACACAGATATCACACATATCGAAAACTCCTTTTTGTTTGAGGATCGCACCCTGCGGCGCGCTCACGGGGAGTTCAACTCACGGTTTCGTGGGAAGCGGGCTGTCCGCCTTGATCTGGTCCATCACGATCTGGCTCTGCACCCGGCCCACCGCCGGATGGGGCAGCAAAATGTCCTGCACAAGCCGGTTCAGCGCCGCCAGATCCTCGCAAATCACGCGCAGCAGGTAGTCGGCGTCGCCGGTCAGGGTCCAGGCCGCAATAATTTCGGGCTGGCGGCGGGTGAGGCTCAGAAACGCCTGATGCGTCTCAGGCGTGTGGGTCGCGGTCTGCACCTGCACAAAGGCCTGCACGGTCAGCCCCAGTTTGGCGGGGTCGGGGCGCGCCACGTAGCCGGTGATGTAGCCGTCCTGCTCCAGCCGCTGTTTGCGTCGCCCCGCCTGGCTGGGCGAGAGGTTCAGCACCTCGGCTAATTGTTGGGACGTCATATGAGCGTCGGTCTGCAGCGCATCCACGATGCGCAAGTCGGTCTTGTCTAAGGTGTCCATGCGGAAATCTCGCGTGAATGTCGTAAATGATGACTGAAGAATAGCATATTTTTCGCTAACGGCCATGAGAATGCGCACAATGTGCGCCCCTCAAGCGGTATGATGCACCCAACATGCAGTCACAGGAGTATTCCCCATGGGCCCTTTCCCGCACGACGCCCCGAAATCCACCATTTCTGAGGCCAACCCGGCCGGCACTGACGGGTTCGAATTCGTAGAATTTGCCCATCCCGACCCGGACATGCTGCGCGAGACCTTCGCGCGCATGGGCTACATCCACACTGCGACACATAAGACCAAGGCGATCGCGCTCTGGCAGCAGGGCGACATCACCTATGTGCTCAACAACGAGCCCGGCAGCCACGCGCTGAATTTCGTTGAGGAACACGGGCCCTGCGCCCCCGCCATGGCGTGGCGCGTTGTCGACGCGGAGCATGCGTTCAAGCACGCGGTCGCCAAAGGCGCGACACCCTACGAGGGCACTGGCAAAACCATGGACGTGCCCGCCATCGTGGGCATCGGTGGCTCGCTGATCTATTTCATCGACCAGTATTACGAGGCGAACCCCTATAACGCCGAATTCAACTGGGTCAGCAAAACCCATCCCGAGGGCGTGGGCTTCCACTATCTCGACCACCTGACGCATAATGTGCACAAGGGCAATATGGACGTCTGGTTCCGTTTCTACGGCGACCTGTTCGGCTTCAAGGAAATCCGGTTCTTCGATATCGAGGGCAAACATTCGGGGCTGCTGTCGCGCGCGCTGACGTCCCCTTGCGGCCGCATCCGTATCCCGATCAACGAGGATCGCGGCGAGACTGGGCAAATCGTTGAATACCTGAAGCGCTACAATGGCGAGGGCATCCAGCATATCGCGGTCGGCGCCAAGGACATCTACGCGGCCACCGACCAGATCGCTGAGAACGGCGTCAAATTCATGCCCGCCCCGCCCGAAACCTACTACCCGCTCTCCAAAACGCGGGTCAAAGGCCATGAAGAACCCATCGAGAAGATGAAAAAACACGGCATCCTGATTGACGGCGAAGGCGTGGTCGGCGGGGGCGAGACGCGTATCCTGCTACAAATCTTTTCCAAAACGGTGATCGGCCCGATCTTCTTTGAATTTATCCAGCGCAAAGGCGATGACGGCTTTGGGGAGGGCAACTTCAAAGCGTTGTTCGAAGCGATCGAGCAGGACCAGATCGACCGAGGCGTGCTGAGCGCCGCCGAATAGGGTTGAAAATTTGACGCGCCCCTTGTTCTCTGAGGAAAATGGGGGCCGCATGCCAAATATCGAAATCGTCAGCTACTCCGGCACCGGCAAGACCACCGAATTGGCGGAAATCATCGCCGAGGCCGCCGATGCGCGTCTGTGGACGCTTCCCCATGACGGCGAAACCAAGAAGAAGATGTGGGACGCGCTGGACGATGCCGACACGATTCTGTTCGGCAGCCCCACTTATATGGGCGGCCCCGCATGGCAGTTCAAACGCTTCGCGGATGCGACGGGCGAGCGGTGGTACAACCGCGACTGGCAGGACAAGCTGGCGGGGGGATTCACCACGTCAGGGTCGACCAATGGCGATAAAGGCGAGTGCCTGTCCTATTTCATCACGCTGGCCAACCAGCATGGGATGATCTGGGTGTCGTTGGGGCAAAACTCGCCGCCAAGCCGGACCAACACCGACACGGCCACCAACTGGACTGGGGCCAATGGTGGGGTCATGGCAATCGCGGGGCCTGGGGGTATGCCGCAAGGGGATTTGCAAAGCGCGCGGGCCTACGGGCAAAGGGTGAAACAGCTGACCGAAAGGTTCGCCGTCTAGGTTTCTTTCTGCCCCAAATATGCCCGCCGGAGGCGGAAGAATTTTCGGCGAAAATTCTTCAAATTTCTTACTTTAAGAAATTTCCACCGCCCCGCATCACAGGTCCTTGAACATCCGAAAATTGGGGATCTCGACACCGTTGCGGGTGACCACCTGTGCCGCCTCCACTTGCCAGCCTTGTTTGGCGAAAAAAGATTTCGCCAGGTGGCTCGCCTCGGTGGTCATCATGGTGAACCCTTGCTTGCGGGCCTCCGCTTCGATCTTGTCATATAGGTCCGAGGCCGTGCCGGTCCCCATCTTGTCCGGGGCCACATAGGCCATGTCGACATGCGACAGTTCCAGCAACTGCATGAAGCCGGTGATGCGGCCGTCTTCCTCAGAGACGAAGGTGGTGTCGCGCGCCAGTTTGTCCGGCCAGCTGTCCGGCATCCGTTCATCCGGCACCCAGGCGGTGCGTTGCTCGGTGGTGTAGCGGGTCTTTGCACCCAGCCGGACGGCGTCAAAGAAGACGCGGTAGGTCGCCTCTGCATCGTCCAAACTGTAGGCGCGGACCGTCATGGCTCAGACCTGTCCGCCCGCAATTTCAATGGTTTGTCCGTTGACGCTTCCAGAGCCTGCGCCGCACAGCCAGGCTGCGGCCTCACCAATCTCGCTGGCCTCTATCAGTCGCTTATGGCGGTTGGACCGCACCATCGTGCCCAGCGCGTCCTCCTTGGACATGCCCGCCCGCGCCGCGATGTCGTCGGTGTTGCGGGTCACAATCGGGGTGTCGACATAGCCCGGGCACAGCGCGTTGAACGTGTAAGGCCCGCCCATGTAATCCTCCGACAAGCCGCGAATGAGCCCGATCAGCCCATGCTTTGAAGCCGAGTATGCCGGCGCACCCCGCAACCCGCGCACCCCAGCAATCGAGGACACGGCAATCACGCGGCCCCAATCGGTCGTCAGCATCGAGGGCAGGCAGGCCTGTATCGTCAACATCGCCCCATCCAGATTCGTGGCCATCGTCCGCCGCCAGAACGCCAAATCCATCTTGGAGATGGATTTGCCCTCGGCAATCCCGGCATTGGGCACGCAAATTTGAACGGGCCCGTTCTGCGCAATCGCGGCCTCAACCACCGACGCAGTGGCATCGGGGTCAGTCACATCCAATGCCAGTGGCAACCCGCCAAAAGACGCCGCAGCGTCTTTGAGCACGTCAATCCGCCGTCCGGTGATGGTGACCGATGCGCCTTGCGCAGCAAGGCTTTGCGCAATGGCCAGCCCGATGCCGGTGCCGCCGCCGGTGATGAACGCATGTTTGCCCGATAAATGCATGCAACCTCCTATTTCCACGTCAGATTACCCCAACAGCCGCGCAAATCCAGAGAGACATAAAATTGCATACAAAGGCACACTTGCGACATTTTGTTACTTTACCTATCGTCGCGCTTTACGTTTCGGGACGCCAAGGATAAGAGCAGAGTTCTGCGAGTTACATTTCATTTGAGCCACAAAAGGAGGGCCACATGAAAATCGGGGCACCCAAAGAGACATTTGCCGGTGAAAACAGGGTCGCGATGACACCTGAAAGCGCGGTTCTGCTGCAAAAGCTAGGCCACGAATGCGTGATCGAATCCAAAGCGGGTGCTGCCGCAGGGTTCTCAGACAAAGCTTACAAAGATGCGGGCGTTGAGGTCGTGAAATCCGCCACGGCGCTGTGGAAGGCCGCCGACGTTATTGTCAAAGTACGCCAGCCCACGACCACCGAACAAAAGAAGCTGGTCTCTGGCAAGACACTGATCTCATTCTTCAATCCAGCTGCCAACGAAAAAGGCATGAAAGCCGCCGCCGATGCTGGTGCTACGGTGATTGCCATGGAAATGGTGCCGCGCATCAGCCGCGCCCAGAAGATGGACGCGCTGTCCTCCATGGCCAATATCGCGGGCTACCGCGCGGTGATCGAGGCGGGCAACAATTTTGGCCGCTTCTTCACCGGTCAGGTGACCGCCGCCGGTAAGGTCCCGCCTGCCAAAGTTCTGGTCGTTGGCGCGGGTGTTGCGGGTCTTGCTGCTATCGGCACGGCGACCTCGCTTGGTGCCATCACATACGCCTTCGACGTGCGCCCCGAAGTGGCGGAGCAGGTCGAATCCATGGGCGCGGAATTTGTCTTCCTCGATTTCGAGGAGGAAGCGCAAGACGGCGCGGCAACAGGGGGTTACGCCGCCGTCTCTTCCCCTGAATTCCGTGAAGCCCAGCTTGCCAAATTCCGCGAACTGGCCCCCGAGGTCGATATCGTCATCACCACGGCGCTGATCCCGAACCGTGAGGCGCCCGAGCTGTGGACCGAGGACATGGTGAAAGCCATGAAACCCGGCTCCGTCATCGTGGACCTCGCGGCGGAGAAGGGCGGCAACTGCAAGCTGACCGTCATGGACGAGAAGATCGTCACCGACAATGGCGTCACCATCATTGGCTACACCGATTTCCCAAGCCGGATGGGCGCGCAGGCCTCGTCGCTTTATGCCAACAACATCCGCCACATGATCGCTGATCTGACGCCTGAGAAGGACGGCAAGATCAAGCACGACATGGAAGACGACGTGATCCGCGGCGCGACCGTGACGCATAAGAAAAAGGTCACATGGCCACCCCCACCGCCCAAGGTGGCGGCAATCGCGGCGCAGCCTGCGAAGGAAAAGCCCAAGGAGCTGACCCCCGAAGAAGTCCGCGCCAATGAAGTGGCGGCCTTCAAGCAAGAGACCAAAACCCAAGTGACGCTGATCGCCATTGGCGCGGCGCTGCTATTGGCCGTGGGCCTCGTGGCCCCGGCCAGCTTCATGCAGCATTTCATTGTCTTTGTGCTGGCGGTGTTCGTGGGCTTCCAGGTGATCTGGAACGTCGCCCACTCGCTGCACACGCCCTTGATGGCGGTGACCAACGCGATCTCCTCGATCATCATTTTGGGCGCGTTGACCCAGATCGGGTCGGGGTCCTTCCTGGTGGTCCTGCTCGCGGCGGCGTCGGTGTTTATGACCGGCATCAACATTTTCGGTGGCTTTCTCGTGACACGGCGCATGCTCGCCATGTTCCAGAAGTCGTAAGGGGTAGGGATCATGGAATTCGGATTTACAACAGCGGCTTATGTGGTCGCAGCGGTCCTCTTCATCCTGTCGCTTGGCGGCTTGTCGGGGCAAGAAAGCGCCAAACGCGCGGTGTGGTACGGCATCGCCGGTATGGCTTTGGCCGTGCTTGCGACCTTGATCGGGCCGGGCTCGGGCTATTGGCTGTTCTCGGTCGTGCTGATCGCCCTTGGCGGCATGATCGGCTACCAACTGGCGACGCGGGTGCAGATGACCCAGATGCCGGAACTGGTCGCGGCGATGCACTCGCTGGTGGGCCTTGCGGCCGTCTTCGTGGGCTTCATCGCGCATTTTGAATTGAACCGCGTGATGGGGCTATCAGGCGACCAGCTCAATGACCTGGGCACCTTCGCAGCCCTTTTGGCCAAGAAAACAGGGGTCGAGGTATCGATCCTGCGGGTCGAGCTGTTCCTAGGCATCTTCATCGGTGCGGTGACCTTCACCGGCTCCGTCATTGCCTACGGCAAGCTGGCGGGCAAGGTGAACTCGGCGGCTGAAAAGCTGCCGGGCGGCCATATGCTGAACGCGGGCGCGGCGGCTTTGTCGCTGATCTGCCTGATCTGGTACTTCAACACCGGCGGCTTCTTCCCGCTCTTCATCATGACCTTGGCGGCGCTGTTCATCGGCTACCACCTGATCATGGGCATTGGCGGCGCGGATATGCCGGTGGTGGTGTCGATGCTGAACAGCTACTCCGGCTGGGCGGCGGCGGCGATTGGCTTCTCGCTGGGCAACGATCTGTTGATCGTGGTCGGCGCGCTGGTTGGCTCCTCTGGTGCGATCCTGTCCTACATCATGTGCAAGGCGATGAACCGGTCGTTCATCTCCGTCATTCTGGGCGGCTTCGGCGGCCCGGCGGGCGAGCAGATGGCCGTGGAAGGCGAACAGGTTGCCATTGACGCCGACGGCGTGGCGACAGCGTTGAACGAAGCGGATAGCGTCATCATCATCCCGGGCTACGGCATGGCCGTGGCGCAGGCGCAAACGGCAGTGGCTGAACTGGTGCGCAAGCTGCGCGCGCAGGGTAAGAACGTGCGTTTTGCCATCCACCCTGTGGCAGGCCGTCTGCCGGGCCACATGAACGTGCTCTTGGCGGAGGCCAAAGTGCCCTATGACATCGTGATGGAGATGGACGAGATCAACGAGGACTTCCCTGACACGGACGTTGCCATCGTGATCGGGTCCAATGACATCGTGAACCCGGCGGCGCAGGACGATCCGAACTCGCCCATCGCCGGCATGCCGGTCCTGGAATGCTGGAAGGCCAAGCAGGTGTTTGTCTCCAAACGGGGGCAGGGGACCGGTTATTCCGGCATCGAGAACCCGCTGTTCTTCAAGGACAACACGCGGATGTTCTATGGCGACGCGAAAGCGTCTTTGGATACGCTGCTGCCGAAGATCGACTAGGCTCAAGGCGCGCCCGGGGGCATTCCGGGCGCGCGTTTTGCACCTATCACCAAACTTGAGAACTATGCGCTTAGGCCAGTTGTTATCCGGTCGAATCCCGTCCATGATGCACCTAGGAAAGTGAGTTTTGTTGGCGCAATTATTTGGCCAATGCGGTTACCTTGGAAAGGATTTTGGAACCGATGTTTAAGTATATTCTTTTGTCACTGGCGATGATGACCACTGCGGTTCTCGGCCAGAGTTTCGATAAGCGGTTTTCGGAGGTCGCGGTTGGAACGACGTTTCACTACGAGCGCAACAACGGCCGGGACTACAGCCTTACCTACTTGGGCAAGAGCGGTAAGTATCACCGGGTACGCAAGGAGAGCGTGAAGGAAAACTTCATTCGCACCTATGTTTACAACGCTCAGGGCCGGCTGCATTCGATCAAGTATGACAACAGCTATACCGTGCGGTTCTCCACGAAATGCGGGGACGCGATCGGCGAATGCATCTACACGTATAAGGGTCACCCGAAATACAACGGCAAGTGGAAGAAGCGCTATTGGTATGACGGCGGTAACCTGTTGACGTCCGACACTCGGATCAACGAGGACTACAACCATGTCTACAAGGTGGAGTTTACCACCGGGAACTTCCTCAAATATGAGGAAAGAGTCAGCGGCGGAACGCCGCGCTGGACCAAGTTGGTAAGAGTGACCAACAAGTAAAGTGCGTCACAACACAACGCCTACGCGCCTGCGGCAATAGTCGCAGGCGTTTTTCGTTTGAACATCCAGCGCCGGGGCTATCTGTTAAGGGCAAAGGAGAATTGCGCCATGAAAGATGAATACACCCCCCCGAAGGTCTGGAAGTGGGAAGCTGAAAACGGCGGCGAATGGGCCAAGCTGAACCGCCCCATTGCGGGCGCCACCCATGACAAGGAATTGCCCGTCGGCAAGCACCCGCTGCAGCTTTACAGCCTTGCCACGCCGAACGGCGTCAAAGTCACCGTCATGCTCGAAGAGCTGCTGGCCGCGGGCCACACGGGCGCGGAATATGACGCCTGGCTGATCCGCATCGGCGAGGGGCATCAATTCGGGTCGGGCTTTGTGGAGATCAACCCGAACTCCAAGATCCCCGCCATGTATGACACCGAAACCAAGACGCGGGTGTTCGAGAGCGCCTCGATCCTGTTTTATCTGGCGGAAAAATTCGGCAACGCCTTCCTGCCGACCGACCTGAAGACCCGCACCGAGACCATGAACTGGCTGTTCTGGCTGCAGGGATCGGCCCCTTATCTGGGCGGCGGCTTCGGCCATTTCTACGCCTACGCGCCCTACAAGATGGAATACCCGATCGACCGTTTCACGATGGAGGCCAAGCGCCAGCTGGACGTGTTGGATCGGCATCTGGCGGAGAACGAGTATCTGGCGGGCGATACCTACACCATCGCCGACATGGCCACCTGCCCGTGGTACGGACGCACCGTCGCTGGCGAAAGCTACGATGCGGGGGAGTTCCTCGACGTGGGCATCTACAAGAACGTGTTCCGCTGGTACGAGCTGGTGTCAAACCGCCCTGCCTATAAGCGCGGAGCCATGGTGAACAAAACCTTCGGCCCGCTTGAAGGTCAGCTGCACGAGCGGCATGACGCGGGTGATTTTGACACCCAGACCCAGGACAAGCTGCAAGGCGAAACCTGATCTAAGATTAGGGGTCGGCCATGGCGAAAGCAGGATCAACGCGATCTCGAAACATGTGGCCGATCCTGAGAAGGGCGACGGAAACCGGCATCCCTCCCGTTTGATAGACACCATCAATCGAGAGGAGACCTGACATGAAGACCCTGACTTTAATCGCGACGGCCACCACTTTGGCGCTGTCCCAAGCGGCGCCGGTCTACGCGGCAAAGGGCGACGTGCTTGACCGGATCGAGGACCGTATCGACCGGCGCGAAGACCGGATTGACCGGCAAACCAATAATGGCCCGCGCGACCTGATCGAGGACCGGATTGACCGCCGCGAAAGCCGACGGGACCGCAGGGGGTTGGACAGCCCCAACTTCGTGAACCGCTGGGAGCGTCGCTCGTGGCGCCGGATCATTCGTAACAACGCGTCGGAATGACCCCAGCCCAGCGCACCCGCCTCGCGGTGCGCTGGGTCGGTATACAATTGCACACCTCTAACTCACGGATATTATTATATTTTTCTTTACTTTGGGCGAGGCATGACTAGGTTGCCCCTAGGTCAAGAAAGTCATGCCGATGCCACCTGTTGAAGATCACCCGCTGCGCTATGCTTTGGCGAATGAGCTGCACGCGCGACCGTTCCCCTCCCTGACGGCCCCATGCCACGCCGCTTTTCTGGCGATAAAACAAGAGGTTGACGCCTCGGCGCGGGACCGGGATCTGGACCGGGCGCATCTGCTGACCCTGCTGGACCGGTACGGCGCGCCGCACCCTCAGCCCGGCGCCACACATTGGTTCGGCCAGCTGGGCCGGTACGAGCTGAAATGGGAGAGCCATACCGAATTTGTGACCTACACCCTGTTTGGCGACGGCGTGGCGGACCGGCCCTTTGACGGGACAACATTTGCCGCGTTCCCCGAAGACTGGCTGGATGACGCGCCGGGCGTGCGGATGACCTCTGCCTTGGTGCGGGTCGAAAAGCACCCGGGCGACGACAAGGTCTTTGACACGCTGGGCGACTGGTTCGTGCCCGAAAGTCTGGCTTGTAGCCGGGTGCTGGATGACAGCGTCGTCATCGCGGGCGACTTCCGCATTGATGCAAGCGGGCATATGCGCTTTGCCGTCTTTGTAGGCGACGAGTGTGGCCCGCGCAGGTTGGGCCGCGTCGTGCAGCGCCTGTGCGAGATCGAGACCTACAAGTCCATGTCCATGCTGGGCCTGAGCCGTGTGCGGTCGATGGGCGGTTCGTTGACGGGCATCGACGAGACGCTGACGCACATTATGGGGCAGATGACCGGTCAGATGGCAGGGGGCACCGCGCCTGCGGACAACACCCTTGATAGCCTGCTGCAAGTGTCGTCCGAGTTGGAGGCCCTGTCAGCTAAGGCTGCCTACCGCTTTGCCGCCACCGGGGCGTATGAGACGCTGGTCAACCAGCGCATCGAGATCCTGAGGGAGGAACGCTTTCGCGGCCTGCAGACCTTCGCCGAATTTATGATGCGCCGCTTTGATCCGGCCATGCGCACCGTGAAGGCCACGGAGCGGCGGATTGCGTCCATGTCGTCGCGGGCGTCGCGCGCAAGCGATTTGCTGCGGACGCGGGTGGATGTGGAACGCTCCGCCCAGAACCAAAGCCTGCTGGAAAGCATGGACAAACGCGCCGACCTGCAGCTGCGGCTGCAAAAGACGGTCGAGGGGCTTTCCGTGGTGGCAATCAGCTACTACGCGGTCAACCTGGCGCTCTACATGGCGCAGCCCGTGGGCGACGCGGCGGGTCTGTCCAAGCTGGTGCTGGCGGCACTTCTGACGCCGGTGGTGATCCTGGGCGTCTGGTGGATGGTGCGCCGCATCCGCGACAAGATGGAATAGACCACCAATATGGGGAGCAAACCCCCCATTTTCCCCGTTTTTTCATAGATATTGACAGTAGGGTCCCTAATTGCACAATATTTAGGCGGATGTCGGAACAGGCATCCCAACAAGGGACGGAGAGACACATGGAAAATATTCTGGCACAGGTGATCGGTGGCGCAATCGGCGGGACCGCCGGCGGCAAGGTTAATCAGGGCTCCAGCATGGGCGGCATTGGCAACCTGATAGCCGGCGGCGCGGGCGGCGTTGTGGGCGGTCAGTTGCTGGGCGGTTTGCTTGGCGGGGCGGCCGGTGATGCCGGCGCAGGCATGGATATCGGCGCTATGGCCGGCAATCTGGTTGGCGGCGGCGTGGCCGGCATGGTCGTGCAGATGGTCGTCGGCATGGTCATGAAAAAGATGCGCGGCTGAGCGCAAATTTTGCGTGGGGGCCAAACTCTCGAAGAGAGTTTGGAGGCAGAGTTTCGGTGAAACTCTGCGCCTACCGCCCCCGAATGCGCGGGTCCAATGCGTCGCGCAGCCCGTCGCCCATATAGTTCACCCCCAACACCGTCAGCGAAATCATCAGCCCCGGCCAGATGGCGCGTTCGGGGTATTGCTGCAGGAAGTCGGTGCCGTCGCGCAGCAGGCGTCCCCAGGTCGGGAAGTCGGGCGGGAAGCCAAGGCCGAGGAAGCTGAGCGCGGATTCCGTGATGATCGCCGTGGCGATGCCCAAAGTGGCCGACACCATGATCGGCGACAGCACATTGGGCAGCACGTGGCGCGTGATCATGCGCCGGTTTGGCGTGCCTATGGACCGGGCGGCCAGCACGAATTCGCGTTCTTTCAGCGACAGCACGTCGCCGCGCACGATGCGCGCCGTCTGCATCCACGAGGTGATGCCGATGGCCGACACCATCAGGATGAAGATGCCGCCCTCGGGGCCAAATCTCGCCGACAGCGTTTCCCGGAACAACATGATGATAACCAGCAGAAGGGGCAGCAGCGGCAGCGCCAGAAACAGGTCGGTGGTGCGCATCAGCAGCCCGTCCAACCGCTTGAAATAGCCAGCCAACACGCCGATCAGCGTGCCCAGTAGCAAGGCGATGAACATCGCCGTCAGCCCCACGGCGAGGGACACGCGACCACCCTCCATAACGCGGGCAAAGGTGTCGCGGCCCAGCTGGTCGGTGCCCATCGGGTGGCCCCAGCTGGGACCCTGGTTGCGGGATCGGATGTCGATGGTGGTGGCGTCATAGGGCCACAGCATCGGGCCGAAGATCACCCCGAACAGGATGATGGCAAAGAAGATCGCGCCCAGCATCGCGCCCTTGTGGGACTTGAACTGGTCCCAGACGTCCCACCATTGGCTGCGGGCGGGTTTGCGAATTTCGGCTGGTGTTTCCGCGGGTGTATCAGTCATAGCGAATCCTCGGGTCCAGCAGGCCGTAGAGCACGTCCGCCACAAGGTTGAAGAGCACGATCAGGATGGCGAAGATGAAGGTCAGCGTCTGCACCGTCGGCACGTCGCCGCCCTGAATGGCGATGATCAGCAGCTGGCCCAGCCCGTTCACCTTGAACACCTGCTCGGTGATGATGGCGCCGCCGAAAATGCCGGGGATACCCAGCGCGATGACGGTGACAACGGGGATCATCGAGTTGCGCAGCACATGCAGCATCACCACCGACCGTTCGCGCACGCCCTTGGCCCGCGCGGTGCGCACATAATCCTGCCCCAGATTGTCCAGCATGGAGGCGCGCGCAAAGCGCGAGATCTGCGCGGTGATCTGCAACGCCAGCACCATGACCGGCATGATCATCTGTCGGAACTGGTATTTGAAGCTTTCCCAATCCACGACGCGGTGGGTGGTGTCGTAGATCGACGGCAGCCACCAGAAGCTGTCATTGGGGATCATCACCGAGAAGATCACGATCACCAGCACGCCGGAGAAGAAGGGCGGCACCGAAAAGCCCACCATCGAGATGAACGTGCCGAACTGGTCGAAGATCGAATATTGTTTGTAGGCCGAATAGATGCCGATGGGCACGGCCAGGAGGATGCCCACGACATAGGCCGTGCCTACCACCCACAAGGTCTGCGGCATGCGCTGCCAGATCAGGTCCATGACGGGGGAGCGGGTCTGGTAGGAGATCAGGCGCACCTCGCCTTCGGTGCCGAGATCCCAGCCAAACCAGCCCTCCAGCGCGATGCGCGGCTCCAGCCAGAAGAACTGTTTGAGCCAGAGAAAATATTGCACCGGCAGCGGTTCGTTGACGCCCAGCGCCTCGCGGATCTTCTCGCGGACGTCCGAGGGGATGGTCAGCGGCAGGTTCGAGGTCGGGTCGGACGGGCTCAGCTTCACAATCAGGAAGATGATGAAAGAGATGAACAGAAGCGTCGGGATCGTCAGGATCAACCGGCGGATCGTGTAGGTGAGCATGGCAGACGCCTCGGTTCAGGTCTTTAGATTGAGGGGTAGGGCGGGGTTAACCCCGCCTTACCGGTTGTTTTCAACGCAGGCTTATTCGCCGATGCGGTACCAGTCTGCGACATTCCACAGCTCGGAATCCCAGACGTTCAGCACCACGCCGCCCAGCGAGTTGGCATGGGCAGACAGACGACCGCGGTGAACCAGCGGGATCATGCCGCCGTTTTCAACGATGATGTCGTTCAGGCGTTTGCCGATCTCGGCGCGGGCCTCAAGGCCGGCGGTCGATGTCAGCTCTTTGTGCAGCGCATCAAACTCTTCGTTACAGAAGCGCGAGATGTTTTCACCCTGCCACTGCGTGGCTGGCGAAGGCGCCTTGTCGCACAGGCCGTTGCCCAGATAGGACTGCGGGTCGGTGCCGTTGAAGGTGTTGGCGTACATTTCCACATCCGCGTAGAACTTCTGGAATGTGTCTGGCGACGCCGCGTCGCCGCCGAAGAAGACCGACGCGTCGATGTTGCGCAGCTCAGCTTCGATGCCGATTTCCGACCACCACTGCTTGATCAGGGCCTGGAAGTCCTGACGCACCGCGTTGGTGGAGGTCTGGTAGACCACTTTCAAAGGCACACCGTCCTTCTCACGCACGCCATCACCATTGGTGTCGGTGATGCCCGCTTCGTCCAACATTGCGTTCGCACCGGCGATATCTTGCGTGGCGCAGTCAAACGTGTCGGATGCGAAAGCCGCAGGCGCAGGCACCCAGTTACAGCCGACCTTGCCGGCTTTGCCGTAGCCGATCTCGACCAGCAGTGGGCGGTCGATGGCCAGCGACATGGCTTTGTAGACCGCCGGGTCACCCAGGAACGGGTGCGGGCGCACGACAGAGCGCTCATCCGGGCCAAGCGCCGGATCGGGGTTGGTGTTGTTGAGCATGATGCGCTCCACCAGCGGGCCGAAGCCTGCAACGGGCGTGCCTTTGCCGCCAGCTTCCATGGACGCGATCACGTCGGGGGCCAGCTGCAGGTTCCAGGCGTAGTCAAACTCGCCGGTTTCCATCACCGCACGGCCAGCGGCCGTTGCGTCGCCGCCGCCTTTGAACGTCACGGACGCGAAGGCGGGCTTGCCCTCGTGGCGGAAGTTCTCGTTGGCCGCCATGGTGATAACGTCATTCGGCTTGAACTCGGTCACAGTGAACGGGCCGGTGCCAATTGGGTTGAAGTTCTGCTCCGTACAGGTGGAGGCCGCGGCACCCACACAATCGGCAAACTGTGCCGCTTGCAGGATCGGGCTCTCGCCGCCGACAAATGGCCCGTATGGGAACGGGGTCGGCTTGTCGAAGGTCACTTTGACGGTCAGGTCGTCCACGGCTTCCACATTGGTGACGCCTTCGAACTTGGTCGCCTGCGCGCAGCCGCCTTCGGGGTTCATGCAATAGTCGGCGGTGAACTTGACGTCGGCTGAGGTGAACGGCGTGCCGTCCGACCAGGTGATGCCCGGCGTGATGTTCCAGGTGATCGAGGTTAGGTCCTCGGACACGCCGCCATTGTCGACGGTTGGAATGCTGTCGACCAGCCACGCAACCAGTTCGCCATTTTCGTTGTAGCGGGCCAGCGGCTCGATGATCATCGAGGCGGATTCAACGTCCTTGGTGCCGCCTGACAGGAACGGGTTCAGGATGGATGGCGCTTGCCAATAGATGATGGAAACGTTGCCGTCACGGCCGCGTTCGCCTTCATGGCCGTCAGCAAATGCCATTGGCGATGTCGCCAGCAATGCTGCGGCGCCCAGTAGGGCTGTTCTTAGTTTCATTGGTAGTCTCCCAGTTTGGTTGCTCATAAGTCCTCGGCTGTCGCCTTGACGGCGCTCTCGTTTACGTTGTCGTAATGGTGGCAGGACACGAAGCGGCCCGGCAGGACCTCCCGGAATTCCGGCTCTTCGCGTTTGCAAATGTCCATGACCGCCGGGCAGCGGGTGCAGAAGTTGCAGCCCGTGGGCGGGTTCGATGGGGAAGGCACGTCGCCCGTCAAAATCACCCGTTCCACGGTGCTTTCCACGCTGGGATCGGGTTCCGGCACGGCTGACAGCAGCGCTTTGGTGTAGGGGTGCAGCGGCTCGGCGTAAATGTCGTCGCGTGGGGCCAGTTCGACGATGCGGCCCAGATACATGACGGCGACGCGGTCGGCGATGTGGCGCACCATGGACAGGTCATGCGAGATGAACAGGTAGGTCAGCCCAAGGCTGTCCTGCAGCTCTTCCAGCAGATTCACCACCTGCGCCTGAATGGACACGTCCAACGCGGCAATCGGCTCGTCGCAGACGATAAATTTGGGGTTCAGCGCAAGCGCGCGGGCAATCCCGATCCGCTGCCGCTGCCCGCCGGAAAACTCGTGGCTGTACCGTTTCGCAAAGTCGCGGTTCAGCCCGACCTGGTCCATCAGCTCGGCCACCCGGTCCTCGCGTTGCAGCTTGGTCATTTTCAGATGCTCGCGCAGGGGTTCCGCAATGATCTCGCCCACGGTCATGCGCGGATTGAGGGACGCCTGCGGGTCCTGGAAAATCATCTGCATGGTGGGCCGCATCTTGCGCAGCTGCTCGGGGTTGGCATGGGCGATGTCGTAGTCGTCAATCTTGACGGTGCCGTCGGTCAGCTCGTACAGGCGCAGCAGCGCGCGCCCCACGGTGGATTTGCCGCAGCCGCTTTCGCCCACCAGCCCAAGCGTCTCGCCTTCCTGAATGTCGAACGAGATGTCGTCCACCGCCTTCACCTCGCCAACCCGCCGCCGCAACAGCCCGCCGTAGATCGGGAAGTGCATCTTCAGCTGGTCTACCGAGACCAGCGGTTTCTTCGCGTTATCGAGTGGCATGCGGCCCCCCGGTGGTGAAATCAAAATGGCAGGCGGCGTCATGGGATGGGCCAACCTCGCGGCGCAGCGGGTTTTCGTCGTTGCAGCGGTCAAAGCGGAACGGGCAGCGGTCGCGGAATGGGCAGGCCTCGGGCGCGCCTGCCAAAATCGGCGGCTGGCCTTCGATGACATTCAGTTTCTCGGCGCGTTCGCCGCGCACCGATGGAATGGTCTGCAAAAGCGCGCGCGTGTAGGGGTGCTGCGGGTTGCCGAACAGTTCGCGCACGGGGGCCTGTTCGACCACCTGTCCGCCATACATCACCATCACGCGGTCGGCGATGCCGGCGATCACGCCCAGATCATGGGTGATCCAGACAATCGCCATGCCCAGCTTTTCACGCAGGTCTTTGACCAGCTCGATGATCTGCGCCTGAATGGTCACGTCCAGCGCCGTTGTCGGCTCGTCTGCAATCAGCACCTTGGGGTCGCACGCCAATGCAATCGCGATCATCACCCGCTGTCGCATGCCGCCGGAAAACTGGTGTGGGAAGTCCTTCAGCCGCCGCGCGGCGTCGGGGATGCCCACCAATTCAAGCAGCTCAACCGCGCGGGCGCGGGCGTCGGTCTTGTTCATCCCCATATGGATGCGCAGCGGCTCCATGATCTGGTAGCCCACGTTGAACACCGGGTTCAAAGACGTCATCGGGTCCTGAAACACGAACCCAATCTTGCCGCCGCGCACGTGGCGCAAATCGTTGGGGTTGATCTTCAGCAGGTCCTCGCCGTCCAGCAAGACCTGCCCTTCACGCACATCGGCGGGCGGCGACGGCAGCAGCCCAATGAGCGACATCATGGTCACCGATTTGCCGGAGCCGGATTCGCCGACAACGCCCAAAAGTTCCCCGGGTTTGACGTCAAAGCTGACAGAATTAACGGCGTGAACCTCACCCCCGCGGGTTTTGAACACGGTCTTCAAGTCTTTCACATCAAGGACTGGCAGAGCCCCGTCTGGCATGTAGTTCCCCCTGTTGGCCCTATATGTAGCGTCGTTATCGCGCGCCAGGTGCCGTTCGTAAGCCCCGACGTTAACACGGTAAAATGTTTCGGCAACGCCTTTTTCCCGTACCTTGCGTCAGGTCCGGGCATGTGTCTATTTCTTACGCGTTTCGGCGGCTGCTTGACCTTTTTGGTGCTGCGGCTCACGGTCCGGTATAACATTATTTCGCCCGGGGAGGTACCACGTGGACGCACGCGCACTCATGGACAAGCTGGTCTCGTTTCCGACTGTCAGCAATGTCAGCAACCTCGATTTGATCGACTGGGTTGAGGAATATCTAGCTGGGCATGGGGTCAAAGCGACGCGCGTCTACAATGACGACCGCACCAAGGCCAATCTCTATGCCAATGTCGGACCCGAGGTTGAGGGCGGGGTGATTCTGTCCGGCCACACCGATGTTGTCCCGGTTGAGGGGCAGGCCTGGGACACCGATCCATTCGTGGTCACCCAGAAGGGTGACAAGCTGTATGGCCGCGGCACCTGCGACATGAAGGGCTTCGACGCGCTTGCGTTATCCGCTGTGCCGCTGGCCCTGGAACGTGGTGTCAAACGCCCGATCCAGATCGCCCTGTCCTATGACGAAGAGGTCGGCTGCATCGGCGCGCCCTTCATGATTGCCGAGATGCGCAAACATATGCCTGCGGCTTCCGCCGCGATCATTGGCGAGCCGTCGATGATGAAAACCGTCTCCGGCCATAAGGGCGGCTACGGGTGGTGGATCCATATGCACGGGTTCGAGGTGCATTCCTCGCTGATGCACACCGGGGTTAACGCGATCATGGAAGGGGCGCGGTTGATCAGCTGGGCCAATGACCTGAATGACGAAATTCGCGCCAGAACCCCCTCCGATGTCGCCGCGCAGTTTGAACCGCCTTTCACCACCGCCCACACCGGAATGATCTCCGGCGGCACGGCGCATAACATCACCGCCAAGGATTGCGAGTTCGGCATCGATTTCCGCCTCGTCCCCGGCGACGACATCGCCGACTATCGGGACCGCTTGTTTGCCAAAGTGGCCGAGGTCGAAGCACAGATGCAGGCCGTTGTGCCGCAAACCCGCATCGAAATCGAACAACGCTTTCAAGTCCCACCCTTGCAGCCGGAAGAAGAGGGCGCAGCCGAAAGCCTGGTGCGCCAGCTGACTGGCGACAACGGCACCCATGTCGTCAGCTACGGCACCGAGGCCGGGCAGTTTCAGGAAAAAGACTACTCGGCCATCATCTGCGGCCCGGGCGACATCGCGCAGGCGCATCAGCCAAATGAGTTTATCTCAGCCGATCAATTCCGGCAGGGTGAAGAGTTTATCTCAAAACTGGTTGACCATCTGGTCGATTAACCCATCTTAAAGAAGAACGTATGGACGCGGTCTATACGCTTTCTCTACGAAAACCAGACACCGATTTTGTCCCTGAAAGGACCGCCAAATGCCCGTCAAAAACCGCTTTTCCGAAATGCTGTCAGAGATCACCGAATGGCGCCGTGACATCCACGAAAATCCGGAAATTCTGTTCGAGACGCACCGCACCTCCGCGCTGGTGGCCGAGAAGCTGAAAGAGTTCGGCTGCGACGAGATTGCCACCGGCATTGGCCGCACAGGGGTCGTCGGCGTCATCAAGGGCAAGTCCAATAAGTCAGGCAAAACCATTGGCTTGCGCGCCGACATGGATGCTTTGCCGATCTTCGAAGCGACGGGTCTGGATTACGCCTCCAAGACCCCCGGCGCGATGCATGCCTGCGGCCATGACGGCCACACCGCGATGCTGTTGGGGGCCGCGAAGTATTTGTCCGAGACCCGCAATTTCGACGGCACCGTGGTGGTGATTTTCCAACCCGCCGAAGAAGGCGGCGGCGGCGGCCGCGAGATGTGCGAAGACGGCATGATGGACCGTTTCAAAATCGACGAAGTCTACGGCATGCACAACTGGCCCGGCAAACCGGTGGGCAGTTTTGCCATCCGCCCCGGTGCGTTCTTTGCGGCCACAGATACGTTTGAAATCAAGGTGGTAGGCAAGGGCGGCCATGCCGCCAAACCGCAGGAAACCATCGACACAACCGTCATGGCTTCGCATTTGGTGATCGCTTTGCAGACGCTTGTGTCGCGCAACTCCGACCCGGTTCAGCAGATGGTGGTTTCCGTCACATCCTTTGAAACCGAGAGCAAAGCTTTCAACGTCATCCCCGAAACCGTCACGGTCAAAGGCACCGTGCGCACCATGTCCACCGAGATGCGCGACCTCGCAGCAAAACGCTTGCCGGAAATCGCCGAAGGCGTCGTCCAGACCTTCGGCGGGACGATGGATGTGAACTACATGATGGGCTATCCGGTCATGGTCAACCACGAGGAACAAACAGAATTCGCTGCCTCTGTCGCCTCTAAGGTTTCGGGCAATTGCGAGGATGCACCATTGGTGATGGGCGGCGAGGATTTCGCCTTCATGCTCGAAGAACGCCCCGGCGCCTACATTCTGGTCGGCAACGGCGACACTGCGCCGGTGCACCACCCCGAATACAATTTCAACGACGAGACCATTCCTGCGGGCTGTTCTTGGTGGGCGGGGATTGTGGAGGAGCGGCTGGCAAGCTAGTCAGTCAGCCCTCTCTTGCCCGGCATCGCTGTGGTGCGGGCAAGAGGGCTGACAAAGTTCCTAAAAACGCCCGTTTCGGCGTTGACCTTCGCTACCTTATTGGTACCTATGAGATTGAAAGTTATTTTTATTTCAAGAGGTTAAGATGAGATTTGGTTATGTTATTGTGGCCGCGCTGATTGCCGCGTTTTTTTCGTCACCGGCCCTAAGCCAGACAAAAGTGTCGCGCTCGGTGACGGTCGATGAGGATTTTCAGTCGGCAAACCTGCGGTGGAACAACGCAACTGCTGGTGGGTACGATGCGCTCGTTGCCCTAAAGGGCGATCGCGGCGTAATTGAGCTTTGCGGCGTCGGCGTCGTGACAAACATTCAGCTGAGTTCTTCCATCAAAAACAGTCTACGCGGCGGGACCTTGAAGATTAACGGCAAGACCGTGGTCAAAGACTTTAGTTTCTTTGCAAAAGCCAAGTCAGCTCGTGCGCTCAAAAAGGCGAATGCGAATTGCGTCTCAACCGGCGTGAAGTCATCGACCAAGATCAATGACATTAGCCTAGATTACGGTGATGGGACCTTCCGCAACTAAGCGTAATTACCCGCCCGTATGGCTCATATGGCGGGTCATCTGCCCGCCAAGCTCCTGGCGGGAATAGTCAAAGTCGTGGCCCTTGGGTTTCAGCCCAATGGCCGCGCGAATGGCCTCTTCCAATGGTGCGTCCGCCTCTGAGCTGCGCAAAGGCGCGCGCAGGTCGGATTTCCCTTCCTGCCCAAGACAAGTGTAAATCTCACCTGTGCAGGTCACTCGCACCCGGTTGCAGCTTTCGCAGAAGTTATGGGTTAACGGCGTGATCAACCCGATCCGCTGCCCGGTCTCTTCCAGCCGCATATAACGCGCCGGCCCGCCGGTGCGATCGGACAGGTCGGTCAGTGTAAACTCTTCGGCCAGCTTGGCGCGCAGGTCTTGTAGTGACCAATATTGACCGATGCGGTTCTCGTTGCCGATATCGCCCATCGGCATGACCTCGATAAAGGTCAAATCCATCCCCAGATCAGCGCACCATGCGGCCAGATCAAACAGCTCGTCCTCGTTGAAATCCTTCAACGCGACCACGTTGATCTTGACCTTCAACCCGGCCTTCAAAGCCGCGTCGACGCCACGCAACACCTGCGGCAGGCGGCCCCAGCGGGTGATCTCGGCGAATTTATCTTCGTTCAGCGTATCGAGCGAGATGTTCACCCGCCGCACGCCAGCCGCATAAAGATCATCGGCGAAACGTTCCAGCTGCGAGCCGTTTGTGGTCAGCGTCAGCTCTTTCAAAGCACCGGTTTCCAGATGCCGCGACATGCTGTCGAAAAATGTCATGATGCCGCGCCGCACCAAAGGCTCACCACCCGTGATCCGTAGCTTCTCAACACCCAGACGGATGAAGCTGGAACACAGGCGGTCCAGCTCCTCCAGCGACAACAGCTCCTTCTTGGGAAGGAACGTCATATTCTCCGACATGCAATAGACGCAGCGAAAATCGCAGCGGTCTGTCACCGACAGGCGCAGGTAGGTGATGGCACGTTGGAATGGGTCGATCAGCGGCGCAGTCATGCGGTGACCCTAGCTGCGGCGAAGAAGCGCCACAAGGCGCAGTTCGCGCGTTGATGCGTTTGTGAATTCCGCATACGCTGCGCCCATGATGTCCAAAATGCGCTCTTTTGCCCCGCTATCGCTATGTCTGATCCTTGCTGCCTGTGGCGGCGAATTCAAAAACCCGTTTGATCAAAGCGAAACGCCGGAGCCGATTATCGTCGAAGACGTGCCGTTGGACGCAACAGATGGCGCGATTGAGGCACCGTCCACCGAAGCAGGCCCGATCGAGGTCGGCACGACGGGGGGCACGGATGCTGCCGCGCTCGACACCGCAACAGAGGCAGAGAAGGAGGCGGTGACGAATGTGCCCGCCCCGGTTAGCGGCTTCCTGGGCGAGACGGTCGCGGCTTTGGGCGACCCGACCAAACCCGGCTTCTGGCTGAAAACGCCCTTGGTCACGGAGGAGCAGGAAGGCCGCATCGAACGTGTCGGCGGCGCGGTCGCACAGGTCACGCTGATCCCACTGGAAGGCGGGGCGGGTGGCAGCCAGATCTCGCTGTCTGCCATGCGCGCGCTGGATATCGGGCTGACCGATCTGGCCACGCTGAAAGTCTACTCAAACTAGCTTGCGCGCTGCCTCTTTGGCGGCAAAGGGCTTCATTTTGTCGCCATACGTATCCAGAAACGCCCGGGCGCGGTCTGGGTCATGTTTGGACAATTCTCGCAGCCACCAGGCCACGGCCTTCTGGATGAACCATTCGGGGTCATCAACATATGTGGCAGCCCAACCCAGCACGCGGTCGCGTATCTCCAGCTCCTGCGGTTTGGGGTGGTTTTGTTTGGTCCAGGGCAGGGTGATCACCAGTGCCGCACGGCGCGTCCACATATGGTCCGAGCGGTGCCACGCCTCGATCTCATCCACCCGCGAAGGGTCCCACACCAGCCGCTTTTGACCTGCCATACACGCGTGATCCGCCACGGCCCAGGCGTCAAAATCGGGCACCCACGAGGTGATAAGCGCCCAAGCCGACTGATCCGACGGGCGCAGCCGCGCCTGCGTCAGCAGCTTTGCAGCCAGAACGCGGGCTTCATGGGTGTTGGTGTCCCAAAGGGCGGCGGACAGTGCCACGCGCTCTTCCACATCCATCAAAGGGCGCCAGGTTTTGGAAAGCTGGTCCAGGGCCGGGTTGGCCACGCCAAGGTAGCGTCGGTCCACCTTGTGATACGCCGCCATCTCAGCGGCTTTCGCCGCGTCTCCCAACGCTTCCAGCTCCGCAATGGCAGCAGCGGGGGTCATTCGACGGTGACGGATTTGGCAAGGTTGCGCGGCTGGTCCACATCCGTGCCCTTGGCCACGGCTGCGTGGTAGCTCAGCAATTGGGCGGGGACGGCGTACAGGATCGGTGCGAGGAACGGGTCGCAATTGGGCATGACGATGCCTTCCCACACGCCGTCTGATGCGGTCTTGGCCCCGTCGCTGTCGGTGATCAGTACCACCTTGCCGCCGCGCGCCATGACTTCCTGCATGTTGGAGATGGTCTTGTCGAAAAGCTCGTCCATCGGGGCCATGACCACCACCGGCATCTTCTTGTCGATCAGCGCAATGGGGCCGTGCTTCAGCTCGCCTGATGCGTAACCTTCGGCGTGTATGTAGCTGATTTCTTTCAGCTTCAATGCGCCTTCGAGCGCCAGCGGGTACATCGGCCCGCGCCCAAGATAGATGGCGTCCGTGGCCGTGGCGACCTTGCGGGCCACTGATTTGATCACCGGCTCCAACGCCAGGGCCTGATTGATCAGGCCCGGCATGTTGCGCAGGTCGGCCAGCTTTTGCGCAAGGCCCGCGTCGTCCAGATGCCCGCGCTGATGCGCGGCTTTCAGTGCCAGCAGCGCCAACACCGTCAATTGGCAGGTGAACGCTTTGGTGGAGGCCACGCCGATCTCGGTCCCTGCCATGATCGGCAGGGCCAGATCGCTTTCCCGTGCGATGGAACTTTCCGGCACGTTCACGACGGACAGGATTTTCGCGGCGCGCTCAGTCGCGTAGCGTAGCGCGGCCAGCGTGTCGGCGGTCTCACCGGATTGGGACACGAATAACGCAAATGATTTGTCCGAGATCGGCGGCTTGCGGTAGCGGAATTCCGAGGCGATATCGACCTCGACCGGCAGCTCGGCCAGCTGCTCGAACCAGTATTTGGCGACTTGGCAGGCGATGAAGGCGGTGCCGCAGGCGACCATGGTAATGCGGTCGCAGGCGGTGAAGTCCAACTCGCCGCCGGGCAAGGTGATCGTGTCGCCTGCGCCGCCCGTGTAGGCGGCAATCGCGTCGGCCAGCACGACCGGCTGCTCGGCAATCTCCTTGGCCATGAAATGCTTGTGGCCGCCCTTTTCAATCTGCGCATTGTCGAGCCGGATCTTTTTGGCTTTGCGGTTCGCCAGCCGGCCCTCGACATCGTAAATCTCCACCGAGGTGCGGGTCAGAATGGCGCGGTCGCCTTCCTCCAGATAGGTGACGCGGTCGGTCATGGGGGCAAGCGCAATCGCGTCAGAGCCCACAAACATCTCGCCCTCGCCATGGCCCACAGCAAGGGGGGAGCCCTTGCGCGCCGCGATCATCAAATCGTCTTCGCCATGAAACAGGAAACACAGCGCAAATGCGCCTTCCAGCCGGGCAATCGTCTTCTCAGTCGCCACCTGCGGGCTGTCGCCGCCATCCATGTAGTGCCGCGTCAGAAGGGCAATGGTTTCGGTGTCGGTGTCCGTTTCAAACGAGAAGCCATTTGCGGCAAGTTCTTCGCGTAACTCTTTGAAATTTTCGATAATTCCGTTGTGCACTACGGCGACAGGGCCGGATTGATGCGGGTGTGCATTCGCCGTGTTCGGCGCGCCATGCGTGGCCCAGCGGGTGTGGCCAATACCGGACTTGCCAGCCAGCGGCTCATGGACCAACAAGTCCGACAGGTTCACCAGTTTGCCAACGGCGCGGCGGCGATCCAGCACGCCGTTATTGACCGTCGCGATGCCTGCGCTGTCATAGCCGCGATATTCCAGCCGCTTGAGGGATTCCACCAGAATGGGGGCGACCTCATGTTTGCCAAGAACTCCAACAATTCCGCACATTTATCTGTCCCTCTTCATCTTCTTGGCGCGCAATACCTGCATCAGCTTGCGGGCAAATCCGGGTTTGTTTTGGGCCTCGACGCGGCCTATGGCCAAAGCGCCGTCCGGCACGTCCTTGGTCACCACGGTGCCCGACGCGGTCATGCTTTCGTCACCCATCTTCACGGGCGCAACCAGCAACGTGTTCGACCCCACGAAGCTCCGCGCCCCGATCTCGGTGCGATGCTTCATAACGCCGTCATAGTTGCAGGTGATGGTGCCCGCGCCGATATTGGCGGCTTCGCCCACGGATGCGTCGCCCACGTAGGAGAGGTGGTTCACCTTTGCGCCCTCGGCGATGGTGGCGTTCTTGATTTCCACGAAATTGCCGATGCGCGCTTTGGCCGCGAGATCCGCGCCGGGCCGCAGCCGCGCGAAGGGACCGATTTGCGCGTCAGGGCCGACATGGGAGCCTTCCAAATGACAAAATGCGCGTATCTCTGCGCCCGCATCGACAGTGACGCCCGGCCCGAAGACCACGTTCGGCCCCACCCACGCATCCGCGGCAATCGCGGTGTCATGGCTGAAATAGACCGTCGCAGGCTCTGCCAAGGTCACCCCATTGGTCATTGCTGTGACGCGGGCGTTGCGTTGAAACACCGCCTCCGCTTCCGCCAGCTGCACCCGGGAATTGATGCCCATCGTTTCTTCTTCAAGGCATGTCACCACCTTGGCGCTCATGCCAGAGGAGGTCGCCAATCCGACCACATCCGTCAGGTAGTATTCGCCACTGGCATTGTCGTTGCCAACGTTGGACAGCAAGTTGAATAATGTCGCGCAATCCGCTGAAATCACACCAGAATTGCAGAGACGTATCTCCAGCTCATCAGGGGAGGCATCTTTCGCCTCCACAATCCGCATCAGCGCGTCGCCTTCAACAACCAACCGACCGTATTTTTCGGGATCGGCCGTCTCAAACCCAAGCACGGTGACGTCGGCATCGCTGTCGCTCATGCGCGCCAAGGTCTCCGGCGAAATGAACGGCGTGTCGCCGTATAAAACGATGACCTGACCCTCAAAGCCGTCCAAGGCGTCCCGCGCCTGATCGACCGCGTGGCCAGTGCCAAGCTGCTCGGTCTGGCGGACGCAAACGGCAGACGGGTCCAAACCGGCAACCACCGCTTCCACAGCCTCAGCCCCATGACCCGTCACCACAACGGTGCGGGCAGGCGACAGCGCAGCGCCTGAACGCATGGCATGCCCGATCAAAGGCAGCCCGGCCACCTCGTGCAGCACTTTAGGCTTGGAGGATTTCATTCTGCTGCCCATGCCTGCGGCCAGAATGACGAGTGCGGTTTGCATTGTTGCTTTCCTTGTCTTTGTGCCCGTTCTACCTTCCACGCAGGGCAACGCAAGCGCGCAGCCCTCAAAACACATTACGCCGCATTACAAGCCGGCGGGGCAAAGGGCAGGGCAATGCGCACGGTAGTATTCGATTTGGACGGCACCTTGGCCGACACGAGCGGCGATCTTTTGGACGCTGCAAACGCCGTTTTTCGCGCGGCGGGCCATGGTGATGTGCTGGAACACCCCCGGGACGCCGGAACCGCCTTGCGCGGCGGGCGGGCGATGATGACGCTGGGGTACGAGCGGCTGGGCATCACGTTCACCCATGACGACATCGACGCGGGCTACCCGATCTTGCTGGAGGCCTATGACAAGCAGATCGCCGACAAGACAACCCTCTACGATGGCGCGCGTGCGGTGGTCACACGGCTGAAGCTGGCGGGCTACAAAGTGGCTGTCTGCACCAACAAGCCGATCACACTGGCCGAGAAGCTGCTGAAAGAAATCGACTTCTACGACGTCTTCGATGCGGTCGTTGGCGCCAAGACGCTGCCGGTCAGCAAGCCCGATCCCGCGCCCTACATTCTGGCGGTTGAACAAGCGGGCGGCGACGTCTCGCAGTCGGTGCTCATTGGAGACACGGCAACCGACCGCAAAACCTCGACCGCCGCAGGGGTGCCCAGCATTCTGGTCACCTTCAGCCCCGCTGGAAATTCCGTGCAAGAACTGTTCCCCGACGAGACCATCGATCATTTCGACCACCTTGATGCGGCCGTCGCCAAGCTGATTGGCTAAGGCGCGCCGCTCAACCCTTCGAGCAATGGAGCGATGCCCGCATCTGGCAAAGCCTCAATCGCGTCCGCAATCCGTCCTGCCCGGTCAATACCGGCCACGGGAACCGCGATACTATCATATTTCTCGCGCAACTCGCCCGCCGTCGGCGGCGCGGTGCTTTCCCATTTTGGCTCCTGCCATTCGCTCTGATGCACGTCGCCGGAGATCAACGATATCCGCACCCGCGCGATACGCTTGCCGGGATAAACCCGCTCGGCGTCTGCGTGTTCCGACATGGTCATGGCCAGCGACAACCGACGGATTTCGGGGTCGTTTAATGCGTCCTCATCCAGATCAAACGGCCCGATGCCGCCGCGCGACAACGCGATCGCAACAGGGTAGGAGGTCGAATATTGCGCCTCTTCGGTGGTCTTGGGGTCGTTGCATGCCAAACGGCAGGCGTTGTGGAACGTCTCCACCTCGATCTTGGCCACATCCGCCGCGCTGAACCCGTGCGCGCGCTGCAACCCCAACGCGGCCTCAACTGGCCCATGCGACCAGCGGCAGGTCGGGTAGGGTTTGACGTATTGTTCCAACATGTACCAGCGCGTGCCGAGGTCCTGCCAAACGGGGCCGTCCAACGTCAACGCAGGGGCGCCGGTGAACCCCTTGGCGGCCAGCCTGACGGCGGACACCCCCGCCATAGCGCCCCAGCCTGAGCCATCCTTTAGCATTGTCGGCGTGTCGATCACCCGCATCATCTGGCTGCGCGGCCCATGATATTCGGCGATGCCCATTGCATGCGCTGTCTGTACGTCGTTCAGCCCCTGCAGCCGCGCGCCTACGGCTGCCACGGCGACGGCCATCCACGCGCCAGAGGTGTGATAATCCGGCGTCGTCGCGTGCAGCACCGTCCCAAGGCGGGTGCCATACTCGTACCCTAGAATGAGCGCCTCCAGGAACGCGTCACCAGAACAATCTGTTGGCGCAAGCGCCATCATCCCCGGCAGCAGCGCGCAGCCAACATGGCCCTTGGTCGGGTTGGACCCGTCATGCCCGTCCAGCGCGTCGATGGTCATGCCGCCCGCAAGCGCCACGCCCAGCGGGCTGGCCGTCAGGTCCGAGCAGAGCATCGGCATCTCACCCGCGAAATCCTCTGCCGCATGGGCGTTGATAATCCCGGCCAGCTTGGTGCGCGACCCTCCCTGGGCAATGCCGCACAGGTCCAGAAGATGCAGCTTGGCACGCGCGATCACCTCTGGCGGAGCTTTCTCCAGGGCGAAGTTTCGCAGAAAGTCGGAAGGATCAGGCGCCATATCTTTCATGTTTCCAGAATGGGCCCGTCCGCGCTGTCAAAAATGCCTGTTTGCGACATCGCCGCCCGTTGACGCCCGCCGCTGACGCACGCAAAACTGCGCGCAGCAAAAGGATGTCTCCCATGTCAGAGCGCTTCACCGGGTCCTTCACCCAGCAAGAACCGATCCCCGAGGCGGGCATCAAAGCCGCCCTGGAGGTGCTGCAGCACGGGCGGTTGCACCGCTACAACGTGGCTGAGGGCGAGTTGGGCGAAACCGCGCTGCTGGAACAGGAATTTGCCCAGCTGACCGGTGCAAAATATGCGCTCGCCGTGGCATCTGGGGGCTACGCGATGGGCTGCGCAATGCGCGCCATCGGTGTCAAGGCGGGCGACAAGGTGCTGTCCAACGGCTTCACGCTGGCCCCCGTGCCGGGTGCAATCGCCTCGCTCGGGGCAGAGCCGGTTTTTGTGGAAGTCACCGAAAATCTGACCATCGATCTGGACGACCTTGCGGCCAAAATCGATAGCTCCGGCGCAAAGGTGCTGCTGCTGAGCCACATGCGTGGCCATCTCGTGGATATGGAGGCCCTTATGGCCACTTGCGACGCCGCCAACGTGGCGGTGGTCGAAGATTGCGCCCACACGATGGGCGCGGATTGGAAGGGCGTGCATTCGGGTCGTCATGGCATAATCGGCTGTTATTCCTGCCAGACCTACAAGCATATCAATTCTGGCGAGGGTGGTTTCCTGACTTCTGACGATGACGAGGTCATGGCTCGGGCCATCATGCTGTCAGGCAGCTACATGCTGTTTGAGCGCCACGCGGCAACGCCGCCGGTGGAGGTGTTCGAGCGGGTGAAATACGACACGCCCAATATCTCGGGCCGCATGGACAACCTGCGTGCCGCGATCCTGCGTCCGCAGCTGCCCATGCTCGAGGCCCAGGTGGACAAATGGAACGCCCGCTACGCCAAGGTGGAGGAGGGGATACGCAACTGCCCCGGCCTCCACGTGATCGAGCGGGCGCCTGAGGGACGCTTTGTCGGCTCCTCCATCCAGTTCCTGCTGCCCGGCTACCGGCCAGAGCAGATCGAAAGCTTCGTGCAGGGCTGTGCCGCGCGCGGGGTCGAGCTGAAATGGTTTGGCGCAGCCGAGCCCAAGGCCTTCACCTCCCGCTATGATAGTTGGAAATACGCCGCAGCCCAAAGCCTGCCGCAGACGGATCGCGTGCTGGCGGGCCTTATCGACATGCGCCTGCCGCTGACCTTTACCTTGGAAGATTGCAGCACAATAGCGCGGATCATCACCGACGAGGCAATGACCCTGTCGCAAAGCGTCGCCGCGCAGTAGCGGCTACTTGGCGATCCGGTCTTGCAACTGGATCACGTTGTTCTCGGACAGGCGCGCGGTGCGCTGCGCTGTGGCCAATCCATGGGACCGGCTGGCCACGCGTCCGGGTCCGATGGCCCGAACCCCGTCCAAGTCGGCCCCGCCAGAGAGGTTGGCCATGACAGCCTTCGCCCCGCTGCGGGCCGCTAGCATGCCACCTGCGAACGTGCCGGATCCTGGGAAGACCGGCGTGCCGCCAAAGACGGTGCGGGGGCGTGCTTTGGACTGTCGCTCCGCCACGACACCTTGCGCGGCATAATATGTGCGGTTGTGTTCTTCGACGACGCGCTTCAGGTCGCCCGGCGCATATGTATGCGCATCAGCCAGCCCCATGGCCCGCGCGCATAGCTTCGAGCAGAACCAGCGGTCCGGCGTGTGGCGGCGCATGTTGACCAGCTGGGTCATCAAGAGCCCCCAATAGTCGTAGCCTTTGCCAAGATGGCGCAGCGCGCGTTCGAATGTGTCCTGCGGTGCCCATGGCACCGGAACGAACTCGTAAGCTCCGGCTCGGAAGGTGACGTCATGCGTATATACGCCGCCATGTTTTCCGGCGGCGGAGATGCAACGATATGTGTCTCCGGGGAGGGGCGGTCGGTCACTAATAAATAATTCACAATGCGAAAACTCGGAGCGTGTGATGCGTTGAACGAGCGTATCGCTTAAAAACCGGCCCTCGCCTCTGTAGAAGGCAAGGTAGATCATGATTTTGTCGTGGTCCCAGGTGTTAATGTGTCAAAAATGGGGCAGATACTATCCACAGGCAAGAAAAAACTAAGAAATTGTTAAGGTTACGCGGAATCGCGTTAACGAAGTAACGGCCATTATTTGGACATAATTCACCGGATGGCTCTCGGCCATCGGGCAGAACCGCGCAGATGACGTGCGCGGAACGCTTATTTTGCTGGCTCAAACCGGATTGTCTGGCGATATCAGTGGCTTCGGGGTTTCCGAATGTGGGCTTCGGGCGAGGTTAACATTGGTTAACTGGTTAACGGTCTCTTCCCCTGGAATCGCACCCCAAAGGTTAATAGGGCGCATATTGTCGTTGACCTCGGGGGGGATTCGCATGTTATATGAACGCATGTTCAATTAATTGGAGCGATCCGCCATGTTCACCGCCTCAATGACGTTCGACCTGGGCGAAGATGTTAATGCGCTGCGCGATATGGTGCACCGCTGGGCGCAGGATCGCGTCGCTCCCATGGCCGCCGAGATCGACAAAACCAACGCCTTCCCGCCCGAACTGTGGACCGAGATGGGCGAGCTGGGCCTGTTGGGCATCACCGTGGATGAGCAATATGGCGGTGCGGGCATGTCCTACCTCGCCCACGTCATCGCGGTCGAAGAAATTGCGCGCGCCTCCGCCTCGGTATCGCTCAGCTACGGCGCGCATTCCAATCTTTGTGTCAACCAGATCAAGCTGAACGGCACGGAAGAGCAGAAGCAAAAGTACCTCCCCAAGCTCGTCGCGGGCGCCCATGTTGGGGCGCTTGCGATGAGCGAGGCAGGGGCGGGGTCAGACGTCGTTTCGATGAAGCTGAAGGCTGAGAAACGCAACGACCACTTCCGCCTGACCGGCAACAAATATTGGATCACCAACGGCCCAGACGCCTCCACGCTAGTGGTATATGCCAAAACTGACCCGGATGCGGGCAGCAAAGGCATCACCGCCTTCCTGATCGACAAGGACATGAAGGGGTTCTCCACCTCGCCGCATTTCGACAAGCTCGGCATGCGCGGGTCCAACACGGCCGAGCTGATCTTTGATGACGTCGAGGTTCCGTTCGAAAATGTGCTGGGCGAGGAGGGCCGCGGCGTGCGCGTGCTGATGTCCGGCCTCGATTATGAACGCGTGGTGCTTGCGGGCATCGGTACCGGCATCATGGCCGCCTGCATGGACGCGATCATGCCGTACATGGCGGAGCGCAAGCAGTTCGGCGAGCCCATCGGGTCCTTCCAGCTGATGCAGGGCAAAATCGCAGACATGTACACCGCGATGAACACTGCGCGGGCTTACGTCTACGAGGTCGCCAAGGCCTGCGATGCAGGCACCGTCACCCGTCAGGACGCCGCCGCCTGCTGTCTTTATGCGTCCGAGCAAGCCATGGTCCAGGCCCACCAGGCCGTGCAGGCCATGGGCGGCGCGGGATTCCTGAACGACGCGCCTGTGGCGCGCCTGTTCCGCGACGCCAAGCTGATGGAGATCGGCGCGGGCACATCTGAAATCAGGCGCATGCTCGTTGGCCGCGAATTGGTGGGGGCGATGGGGTGAGAGCTCGCCTGCGCGCATTCCACTACGCAGGCATCGCGCTGATGGCGCTGTTTGCGCTGTTGGCCGCGTTGCAGTACCAGCGCGCCGCGCTGCAGATCACGGAAACCCAAATCATCGAAACCTATGCGTCCCAATATCTGGCCACGGCCCCCAAAGGCGCAAAACTGACCGATTGCAAGGCCAAACCAGGTCCACAAAGCCACATCCGGATGGTTGTCATTTGCGGCCCCGCCCGATTTGATGCCGACCGACATTACGAATATCACGTCGGCCCGCTGGGCGGGCTTATTGTCAAACACGGGCCCGGTGACTGGGTCACGCAAGAGCCCGTCGCAGGACGCGACGCGGCCTGACGGACAAGGAAAAACGATGCTGAAACCCACCCTGTCGGCGGCCCTGGCTGCCCTGATTTTCACCACCCAGCTGCACGCAGCTGAGGACCCGATCGTGGCCGAGGAAAAGTTGCTCGTTCTGGGCTGCCTTGAGCAGATGGAGAACGGAACCTCCTGGCCCGAATGTGTAAGCCTGATGTTCCAGCCCTGCGCCGACGAGGCGCCGGGGTCGGACCCGCATGCCGCCTGCCTGAGCGATGAGCGTGAAGGCTGGTCGATGACCGTGCAGAACCTGCAGGCCAAGCTCATCGAGGGCGTGACGCCGGAGGGCCGTATTCAGATCATCGATCTGATGGGGCTATGGGGCAGCTACGTCGTGCAACAATGCAACCAGGTGGCCGCGACCAAGGAAACCGGCGCTGAGAGCGCGCGGCTGGGCTGTGAAATCAGCGAGTTTGCGGGTCTGGCAGGCGAATTCGCCGCCTGTCTTGAGGGGCGTTCCACCGCTGAATACTGCGAGTTCAAAGAAGAGTAGCCATGAAACTGACCTCCGCTATATCCCCCTCATCCGAGGAATTCCGCACCAATGAAGCGGCCAATCTGGCCGCATTGGAGGTCGTGCGCGAGGCCGCTGAACATGCGGCGCTGGGCGGCGGGGAGCGCGCGCGCGACCGGCATCTATCGCGCGGCAAGATGTTGCCGCGCGACCGGGTGGCGAACCTGCTGGATGCGGGCTCGCCCTTCCTGGAGGTCGGCGCGACGGCGGCGCATGGCATGTATGACGGCGCCGGCCCCTGCGCGGGGGTGATCGCGGGGGTCGGCTATGTCTCCGGCAAAATGGTGATGGTGGTCTGCAACGATGCCACCGTGAAGGGCGGCACCTACTACCCGATGACCGTCAAAAAGCACCTCCGCGCGCAGGAGATCGCCGAGGAAAATCATCTGCCTTGCATCTATCTGGTCGACAGTGGCGGCGCGAACCTGCCCAACCAGGACGAGGTCTTCCCCGACCGCGACCATTTCGGCCGGATATTCTACAATCAGGCCCGCATGTCGGCCAAAGGCATCGCGCAAATCGCCGTGGTCATGGGGTCATGCACCGCAGGCGGGGCCTATGTGCCGGCCATGTCGGATGTGACGATCATCGTCAAAGAGCAGGGCACCATTTTTCTTGCAGGCCCTCCTCTTGTGAAGGCCGCGACGGGCGAGGTTGTCAGCTCCGAAGATCTGGGTGGCGGCGACGTGCACACCCGTTTGTCGGGCGTGGCGGATTACCTGGCGGAGGATGACGCGCATGCTTTGGCTCTCGCTCGGGAAGCGATGAAGTCCGTGCAAGCAGGCGATGGGCCGTCCAAATCATACAATGCGCCGCAAGGCTTTGATGAACCGGTCTATGACCCCGCCGACCTGCTTGGCGTCGTGCCGGCGGCATTGACCACGCCATATGACATCCGCGAGGTCATCATGCGCGTCGTCGACGGCTCGCGGTTTGACGAATTCAAGGCCCGGTTTGGCGAGACTTTGGTCACCGGATTTGCCGAGATCTGCGGCATGCAGGTGGGCATCATCGCCAATAACGGCGTGCTGTTTTCCGAGGCCGCGCAGAAGGGCGCGCATTTTGTGGAACTGTGTTCCCAGCGTCGTATCCCGCTGGTTTTCCTGCAAAATATCACGGGCTTCATGGTCGGCCGGAAGTATGAAAACGAAGGCATAGCGCGGCATGGGGCCAAGATGGTGACGGCCGTGGCGACGACCTCTGTGCCCAAGATCACCATGGTGGTGGGCGGCTCTTTTGGAGCCGGAAATTATGGCATGTCTGGAAGGGCTTACGGGCCGCGCTTCATGTGGTCCTGGCCCAATTCCCGCATCTCCGTCATGGGCGGCGAGCAGGCCGCAGGCGTGCTGGCAACTGTGAGGCGCGACGGCATCGAACGCAAAGGCGACAGCTGGTCCGAGGCCGAAGAAGCCAAGTTCAAACAACCGGTTATCGACCAGTTTGAAAGCCAGTCGCACCCGCTTTACGCCTCGGCGCGGCTTTGGGATGACGGCGTGGTCGACCCGCGAAAAGCGCGCGACGTCCTGGCCCTGTCATTGAAAGCGGCCCTGTGCGCCCCGATCAAGGAGACACGTTTCGGCGTGTTCCGCATGTGAGGGGGGCAAAAATCTTGAAGAAAGATTTTTACGAATTTTCGGGGAAAATTCGCGCCTCCGGCGGGCATATTTTTGGCAGAAAGAAGCAGGGCATTCGTGATGTTTGACAAAATTCTAACCGCCAATCGGGGTGAAATCGCCTGTCGCATCATCGACACCTGCCGCCTGCTTGGCGTGCGCAGCGTTGCGATCCATTCCGACATCGACGCGGCGTCCCGCCATGTGGAGATGGCGGATGAGGCCGTGTCTTTGGGCGGCCAGACACCGGCGGAAAGCTACCTGCGCATTGATGCGGTGATTGACGCCGCCCGGCGCACAGGGGCGCAGGCCATTCACCCGGGCTACGGCTTCCTGTCGGAGAACCCCGATTTCGTCGAAGCGGTTGAAAAGGCCGGGCTGGTCTTTATTGGCCCATCTGCCAAGGCGATCCGCGCGATGGGGCTGAAAGATGCGGCCAAGACCCTGATGCATGAGGCAGGCGTGCCCGTCGTGCCCGGCTATCACGGCGCGGCGCAGGACAATCTGGCGGCCGAGGCCGACAAGATAGGCTACCCCGTGCTGATCAAGGCCGTGGCGGGCGGCGGCGGCAAGGGGATGCGGCGCGTCGATGCGCCCTCCGAGTTTGCCGACGCATTGGCTGCCGCGCAGTCAGAAGCCCTGAAAGCCTTTGGCAACGACGTGGTGCTGATCGAGAAATACGTCTCCAAGCCGCGCCATATCGAGGTGCAGGTCTTCGGCGACGGCACCCGCGCGGTGCATCTGTTTGAACGCGATTGTTCGCTGCAGCGCCGTCATCAGAAGGTGATCGAGGAAGCCCCGGCGCCCGGCATGACCGCTGATATGCGCGACGCCATGGGGCAGGCCGCGGTGCGCGCGGCGGAAGCCGTGGGATATGCGGGCGCGGGCACGGTGGAATTCATTGTCGACGCCTCGGACGGGCTGTCGCCGGACAAGTTCTGGTTCATGGAGATGAACACCCGATTGCAGGTGGAACACCCTGTCTCGGAAGAAATCACCGGCGTCGATCTGGTGGCCTGGCAGCTCCGTGTGGCGGCAGGCGAGGGCCTGCCCGCCAAGCAATCTGACCTGCGGATCAAAGGCCACGCATTCGAGGCCCGCATCTATGCCGAGGACGTGCCTGCGGGCTTTCTGCCTGCAACCGGAACGTTGGAGCATCTGAACTTCGCCGACGCGCGCATCGACACGGGCGTGCGCCAAGGTGATGAGATCAGCCCGTTTTATGACCCGATGATCGCCAAGCTGACCGTGCATGGCGCTGACCGCGCGCAGGCACTTGCTGCTTTGGAACGCGCATTGTCCGACACCCAGATCGCGGGAACGGTCACCAATATCGCGTTTCTCAAAGCGCTTGCTCAACATGAGGGCTTCGGCGCGGGTGACGTGGATACCGGCCTGATCGAGCGGGACCTTGATGCGCTGACAGCGCCTGCCGTGCCGTGCATGCGGTGCCGTTCGGTGGCCGCCGTGGTGGCTTTGGGGGCTCAGGCCGGCGGGCAGACGGGCTTTTCCCTTTGGGGTCCATTGGAGCAACGGGTCGCGCTTCAATGGGGTGACGACGAGATTGCTGCGCAAGTGGCGACGCTTGGCGGCGGCACATACCGTGTCTCCCTCGGGGAGACGGGTCATCAGGTTGCCCGCACAAGCAACGGCTGGTCGGTGGACGGGCAAAAGATTGCCGCCAAGGCCGTGCGCACCAAAGACGGCGTGACCGTGTTCTGGGGCAATACCTACAGCTTCACCGTGGCGGACCCGTTGGACCGCGCATCGGGCCAATTGGCGGGCGACGCGACGCTGGCCCCCATGCCGGGCCTGGTGAAGGCGGTGTTTGTCGAGGCCGGCCAAGATGTTACCGAGGGCGACAAGCTGGCCGTGCTGGAGGCAATGAAGATGGAACATGTGCTGCGCGCCGGGCGCGACGGGGTGGTCGCCTCGGTCCATGTGTCCGAAGGCGCGCAGATCGCGGCGGGCGACCCGATGATCATTTTGGAGGAACAGCAATGATCCGGCTGCACCACGCGCATCAAACCCGGTCCATGCGCAGCCTGTGGCTGCTCAACGAGTTAGGCGTGGAGTTTGAAACGGTGGTGCATCCTTTTGGCAAAAATCTGCGTGCGCCGGACTATTTGGCAAAGCATCCCGTGGGCCGGGTGCCCGCGTTGGAAATAGACGGCAAGGTGCTGTTTGAAACCGGGGCGATCGCCGAATATCTGTGCGACCGTTTTCCTCAGGCCGGGTTGGGCCGAGTGGCGGGCGACGAGGACCGCGCGGATTGGCTGATCTGGCTGCATTTTGCGGAAACCGTCGCGCAGCATTGCGCGTCGCTGACGCAGCAGCATGTGATGCTCTACGAGCCGGAAATGCGCTCGGACATCATCATGAAGCTGGAGGCCGCGCGTCTGGGCAAATGCTTTGGTGCGTTGGATCAACGGCTGGAGGGGCGCGACTACCTGCTGGACAGCGGGTTTTCGGCGGTAGATATCTCCTGCGGCTACGCGGTCTATTCCGGCGTGCATTATGTGCGGCCCGATGCCTACCCGAACCTCGTTGCATGGTACGACAGGTTGAGCGCGCGCCCCGGATTTCAGGCTTCCCTGCCGCCTGAAGGTGAGGGCATCTACCAACAAGACTTCTACCCGGCCCCGCAATGACCAGCTTTGTCGAGATATTCGAGGTCGGCCCGCGCGACGGGCTGCAAAACGAAAAGGCGCTGATACCAACGACGGCCAAAGTGGCGCTGGTGGATTTGCTGTCCACTGCCGGGTTCCGGCGGATCGAGGTGGCGAGCTTTGTCTCTCCAAAATGGGTGCCGCAAATGGCCGACAGCGCCGATGTGCTGGCGGGCATCACGCGTGCGTGCGGGGTGTCCTACGCGGCGTTGACCCCCAACATGCGCGGGTATGAGGGCGCGAAAGCCGCGCGCGCCGACGAGATCGCGATATTTGGCAGCGCGTCGGAGGGGTTTTCCAAAGCCAACCTGAATGCCTCAATCTCGGAAAGTCTGGACCGGTTCGCGCCGGTGGCCGAGGCCGCTTTGGCTGACGGAATTCCGGTGCGCGGCTACGTATCCTGCGTCACCGACTGCCCCTATGATGGCCCGACCGCGCCTGCGGACGTGGCGCAGGTTGTGGCGGCTCTGCGGGACATGGGCTGTTACGAGGTGTCGCTGGGCGACACCATTGGCAAGGGCTTGCCGGAGACGGTGGATGCGATGCTGACGGCGGTACTGGAAGAATTGCCCGCAGGCAAATTGGCAGGCCATTTCCACGACACCGGCGGGCGGGCGCTCGACAATATCGACGTCTCTCTGGCGCGCGGGCTGCGGGTGTTTGATGCTGCAGTGGGCGGGCTGGGCGGCTGCCCTTACGCGCCGGGCGCGTCGGGCAATGTGGCCACGGAAGCGGTCGCGGCGCATTTGGCTGTGACGGGCTATGAGACCGGACTGGATTTGGATTTGATCGGGCAGGCGGCCCGCATGGCGAAGGAGATGCGCGATGTTTGAGACCCTGCTGTTGGAGACGGATGCGCGCGGCGTGGCCACGTTGACCCTGAACCGGCCCGAAAAGCGCAACGCCATGTCGGGCGAGATGATCGCAGAGCTGCACAAAGCAGCGGACGTACTGGCTGCTGATGACGCGGTGCGTGTCGTGATCCTGCGCGGCGCGGGGGCGATGTTCTGCGCGGGCGGGGATTTGAACTGGATGAAGGCGCAGATCAACGCTGACGGGACCACACGCGCCGCCGAGGCGGGTAAGCTGGCTGCAATGCTGGGCGCGCTGAACACCTTGCCCAAACCGATCATCGCGCGCATCGAAGGGGCGGCGTTTGGTGGCGGGGTCGGGTTGGCCTCGGTCTGCGATGTTGCCGTTTGCGACCCGCAAGCGAAGTTCGGCCTCACCGAGACCAAGCTGGGGCTGCTGCCTGCCACCATCGGCCCTTATGTGGTCGCGCGGATGGGCGAAGGCCATGCGCGCCGGGTGTTTATGTCCAGCCGGGTATTCGGCGCGGAGGAAGCGCAAGCGCTTGGGCTCATTGCGAAAATCACCGATGATCTGGACGCCGCCGTCGCTGCTGAGGTGGATCCCTATCTCGCCTGCGCGCCCGGCGCCGTGGCCGAAGCCAAGGCACTTGCGTTGCGGCTTGGCGGGGCACCCGGACCGGCAGAGGTGGAGGCCAGCATCCAGGCGCTCGTCACCCGCTGGGACCACCCCGAGGCGGGCGAGGGCGTCGACGCCTTCCTGAACAAGCGCAAGCCGGACTGGGCGTCACTATGACCAGGGGTCGCCCCGCAATTTCGTTCATGGTAGGCTTGCTCAAAAGCAAAAGAGCAGCACGAGGCCACCATGTTCACACGACGCGTATTCTTAGCCGCCTCAGGCGCGGCTGTCTTGCAGGGCTGCAGCAGCGGCACAACGGTTTCGACACCCGGCGCCGCGCAGGCCGCTGACCCGGCGGCCCGGATCGTGCCAAATGCCGGTTGGGACGCCTGGGTCGCTGGCTTCATGCCGCGCGCGCGGGCCGCAGGCATCACGGATGCCACGTTGAGCCGCGCGTTTCGCGGCGCGGGATTCCTGCCCGGCGTGATCGAACGTGACCGCAACCAGACCGAATTCAAACGCAGCTTTGAGGACTACCTCGCCATCGTCGCCAATGACGACAAGATCGCCCAGGGCCGGGTGGCCTTCGCGCGGCAGCGGTCGCGATTGAACGCTATTGAGGCCAAATACGGGGTACCGGCAAATGTGGTGGCCGCCATTTGGGGTGTGGAGAGCAATTTCGGCACGCGGCGGGGCACCATTCCGGTGGTCTCGGCCACATCGACGCTGGCCTATGACGGGCGGCGCGGCGTGTTCTTCGAAAAGCAGCTGATCGCGGCGCTGAAGATCCTGCAAACCGGCGACACCACGGCAGACAAGCTGGTGGGGTCCTGGGCGGGGGCCATGGGCCACACCCAGTTTATTCCCACGTCATATCAATTGTTTGCGGTAGATTTCACCGGTGACGGGCGGCGCGATATCTGGTCGGAGGACCCATCAGATGCACTGGCCTCGACGGCCGCGTATCTGGCGCGCTCCGGCTGGCAGCGCAGCCAGCCCTGGGGGCGGGAAACCACCTCGGGCGGCTTGCAGCCTGACCCCGGCGGGCCGCGTTTCGCCGTCGGGCAGAACTTCCGCGCCATCAAGCGCTACAACAATTCCGACAACTATGCGCTTGGGGTGGGCCATCTGGCCGACCGGCTGGCGGGTGGCGGGCCATTGAAGACCCCGTTCGGGCCGGACAAATACGGGCTGACCATAGATCAGCGTAAGCTGCTGCAAACGCGGCTGACCGCCAAGGGGTTCGATACCGGCGGGGCGGACGGCGTTCTGGGGCCAAAGTCCAAAGCGGCGATTGCGGCCTATCAGGCCAGCATCGGCGTGGCAGCAACCGGCAATCCTTCACCTGCATTGCTGGCGCGGCTGGGCTGACGGGCGATGCGCAAGACCATTGTTCCATCGGGCATGGAGGGGCTGACGCGCGACTGGAAGATGTCGCCGGGGCACCTTGCAGGCGGGCTGTTGTTTCTGACGGGCTTTAACGGTGCAGCGCCCGACGGATCAGTCTCAGACGACCCCAAGGTCCAGATCGATGTGGCGTTTGCGCAAGTAGAGGCCGTATTGTCGGAAGCGGGTCTGAGCTTTGCCAACATTGCCGAAGTCACCAGCTATCATGTCGGATTGCGCGACCATCTGGCCCTGTTCAAAGAGGCATGGGCGCTTAGGATGCGCGATCCGTACCCCGCCTGGACCGCCATCGACGTAGCGGGCTTTGCGACGGAAGGCGTCATTGTAGAGCTGCGCGTCATTGCAGTGGCACGCTGATGGGTTGGTTCGGGGGATACGACGTCTCGGACGACGTGCAGGACTGGATCGAGGACAGTTTCGACTGGGCCGCGATGAACAAGATCATGACACCCGCCACGCCTTTGGTGCTGCCGACGAAGGCGTTCTTTCCGGCGCGCAAAGGCGATCCTGACACGGTGGTGGCGGGGCTGGTGGACAACCTCAAAGACATTCTGGGTCTGCAGAGCCTCAAGGTGACTTTGGCCCCCATCGACGACGTGCCACCAGAGTTACGCCATAACTATCAAAGCCTTGGCGCGGTTGCGGGCACATGGCAAGGCGACGCTATGGGCGGGCATATCAGGTACGACCCCGCGCTGATCAGCCAGCCGATGACGCTGATCTCCACGCTGGCGCATGAGCTGATGCACCAGCGGCTGGCGCGGTCCACCCGCGACTGGCCCGGCGGGGCGGAGGCAGAGGAGCTGGCGACCGACCTGCATTGCATCACCGCCGGGCTTGGCGTGATCCAACTGGCCGGATCGGAACAAGCCGGCTGGCAGGGCTACATGCGCCAACCGTCGCGCGCGCACGCTCTGGCGGTGTTTCTGGCGCGGCAAGACATGGGGCCGGATCAGGCATTGGCCTATCTGCCGTCCCGCGCGGCAAAGTATTTGAAACGGTCCATCAAGGAATTGGCGCGGTGACGATCACCTCGCCCATTTGGATGCGCGTGGCGTGGCTGGGGCTGCTGGTCGCCGCCTTTTTTGTGCCGGTCTTCTTTCTGGCCATAGAGTTCGCAGAGACGGAAAACTGCACGCCCGACATCACTGCGAAAGACTACGCGGGCGCACGCACGATTGCGCTTTGGACATGGGGGTTGTCGTTCTTGGTGATGGGTCTGCTGCTCGCAGCTGCGGAAAAATGTGCGCCAACGGCGCTCGGCCGGTGGCCGGTTTGGGCCGCGTTTGGAATTTGGAAGGCCGTGACTTTGGGGTTGGCTTTTGTGACGTCGCCATCTTGTTTCGAATCCTATGCGCCAGAGCTTCTTGACCCGCACCCGTTGGAAGGCCCGGCGGCGATGGGAAGCGTGTTCGCTTGGGGCATTTTTCTGGCCGTTATTCTGGTTGGATTGATCGCCGGCCCAAAGCGTCACGACGGCTGAAGGGCCTCCAGCGCGTCGAGGTCCCGAGCTTGCAACGCGGGCAGGGCGGCTTCGATGGTCTCGGCAGGCCAGTCCCACCATGCAAGCGCCAGCAGGCGGGCGCGGGTTGCCTCGTCAAAGCGCATCTTCACCACCTTGGCGGGGTTTCCGGCGACCACGGCGTAGTCCGGCACATCGCCGGTGACCACGGCCCGCGCGGCTACGATCACGCCGTTGCCAATATTGGCCGCAGGCATCAACAGCGCGTCCCGCCCGATCCATACGTCGTGGCCAATGCGGACATCGCGACTGCGCGCCACGGAGCTGCGATAGGAGCCGATCTGCGCGGGATCGAATATCGGGAACGGAAAGGTCGTCAGCCCCGACATATCGTGATTGGCGCGGCCTGTGATAATCTGCACGCCCTGCGCAATCTGGCAAAATTTGCCAATATGGATGTTCTCGGGCGCGCCGGGCCACGTATAAGGCGCCAGCAGCGCGGCGATGTCAGTGTCCGGGGTCAGCGTTGTGTCGGCATAGTAGCTATAGGCACCGATGTGAAAGTTTTCATGATCAATGGCCTGATCCAGAAATACCGTGCCGGGGTAGCGATCACCATTTTCGAATATGATGGGGTTGCGCTTGGTGTGGTCGGGAAATGTCATCTGGCCTCTGATACTCTGGTCAGTCCCTCACGCGGGGCCTCGCTGTTGGGTGTCTTTATGTTCCATGCCAGCCCGAGGGTTTCCAGCGCTTTGATGAACCAGAAGCCGGGGTCGGTCTGGCCTTGCTCAACGCCCAGCCTGGCGGAATGCGGGAAGGCGTGGTGATTGCCATGCCAGTTCTCCCCGAAGCTAAGCAGGCCGAGTCCGGGCAGGTTGTAGCCCTGCACCGGCAGCCCCGCGATGCGCCAACCCTGATGGCCTTGGCGGTGCGCATAGTGGCCCACCATCCAATGACCGGTGAGGGAGACGAAGACGCGGACCGAGACGCCCCAAAGCACCCAAGCCCAGCCGCCAAGGGCAAACAGGATCAACGCGAGAGGCAGCTGCTGCGCCATCCAAGAGCGCTCCACGAAGCGGTAGAACGGGTCTGATGCGGTCGGTTCCTCGATGGCGAAACGCGGCGGCACCTCCAGCCGGTACTCGCAATTCATCTGCCACCACGCGTCGCGCCAGAACCCCGCGCCGTGGCTGGGATGGGGCGGGCAATAGGTCTGCCGTTGGTGCCAGTCGCGCATATCATGTGCGCGGATCATGCCAAAGGGGCCAGCCATTCCGACCAAGGTGCCGAGCCAAACAAGAAGCCGCTCCAGCCACAAAGGCGCGGAAAAGCTGCGATGTATCAGAAGGCGGTGCATGCCGACCGAATGCCCGGCGCACAGGGTGATGCCAGACAGCAGGACGAACACCAGAACCGCGTCCCATGTGATGAAGAACGGGGCCACAACGACAGCCAAAAAAGTATGGCCCAGATACCAAAGCGATTTTCCCCGCGCCCAGACAATGCGCCCCTTCGACGTGTCCGTCTCAGCCTGCGCAGTGACGCGCTCCGTTGGTATGAGGTCGCTGCAGTGATGCGCGCAAGGGGGTGTAGCCATAGGCCAAGCGTTGCTCGAATTGTCGGGTTTCGCAAGCGGCGTCAGTTGGCTGCTTTGCATACCCGGCGGCCTACGACAGGTGATGTTCAAGATAGACGAGGTAGGGTTCCAGCTCGGGCCCGTTGGCGTTCTCCGGGTAACGCGGGATGTAGGTGAAACCGAATTTTTCATACATCGAAAGCATCGCCGCGTTGCCCTTGACCGTGTCGGCATAAAGGCTTCTGCAACCCATGGCGCGCGCTTCGGCAATCCTCATCTCGAACAGCTGTCGCCCCAAACCTTCTCCTTGTGCGCGGGGCCGGACATACATCCTTTTCAGTTCGGCCGCGTCGGCCCGAATTTTTCGGATGACGCCGCACCCAACCAGCGTTCCGTCCGGCTCGGTCGCCAACAGCATCCGGCCATCGGGTGGCAACAAGTCATCCAGATGTGCCATCGTATCACGCGCCATGTCTGACGCGTCGTGCCTTGGCCCACCTGCCGCCACGAGCTTGTCGATCATGACCCCGTAGTATTCGCGCATGAGCGCTTCAAATGCTGCGGGATCAGGGAGCTCCGAGACGAATTCCAGCTTTAGTGACATTGCTACAGCACCGCCTTTGTTTGCATTGACAACCGATCTTACGTCAGAGCGGTTGTGGTGTCATCGCACCGGTCCCGATTTCATTCTGGCAGCCGCGCCCGTCGGGTCGCGGTATGGAGGTGGCGCGATTGCGGTAGCTGAAGTTGGAGCGGCGTCCGCCAAGGCTTCAAATTCTAGGGATTGCGTTGATTTTTGCCCCCTCGGTCGCATTGACCCTTCCGACCCGCACGCGTAAAGATCACCGCAAGCCGAAAAGGCCCCGCCAGTCGAGGTGCGGGAATACCAAGGAGACACTCGTGGACGAGCTGCTACGCGAATACCTGCCCATCCTTATTTTGTTGGCGATTGCGATTGGTTTGGGGTTGATCCTCATCCTCGCCGCCGTGGTGCTGGCGGTACGGAATCCCGACCCCGAAAAAGTGTCCGCCTACGAATGCGGGTTCAACGCTTTTGATGATGCGCGGATGAAGTTCGATGTGCGCTTCTACCTGGTGTCCATTCTCTTCATCATATTCGACCTCGAGGTTGCCTTCCTCTTCCCATGGGCCGTGGCCTTCAAGGATGTGGGGCTGCTGGGCTTCTGGTCGATGATGATCTTCTTGGCGGTGCTGACAATCGGCTTCGCCTACGAGTGGAAAAAAGGAGCTCTCGAATGGGAGTGATGGCTGGCGCAAATACTGCGGGTTGGGACAAGGATGTCGCCACGCAGGAACTGAATGCGGAACTGCAGGACAAGGGCTTCCTTGTCACCTCGACCGAAGACATCATCAACTGGGCGCGCACAGGGTCCTTGCACTGGATGACCTTCGGGCTTGCCTGCTGCGCGGTTGAGATGATGCACACCGCCATGCCGCGCTACGACATGGAACGGTTTGGGACAGCGCCGCGCGCTTCCCCCCGCCAGTCGGACCTGATGATCGTTGCGGGCACCCTGACCAACAAAATGGCCCCTGCGCTGCGCAAGGTCTACGACCAGATGCCAGAGCCGCGCTACGTGATCTCCATGGGGTCGTGTGCCAATGGCGGCGGCTATTACCACTACAGCTATTCGGTGGTGCGCGGCTGCGACCGCATCGTGCCGGTGGACCTCTACGTGCCGGGCTGCCCGCCCACGGCCGAGGCGCTGCTTTACGGCATCCTGCAGCTGCAACGCAAAATCCGCCGGACCGGCACCATTACCCGCTAAGGACAAGACATGACCGAAGCCCTGCAAGAGCTGGCCACGTATATCGAAACGAAACGCCCCGACTGCGTGCTGGAATGGTCCGTTGCCAATGACGAGCTGACCGTGAATGTGGCGCCTGCCTCGCTGGTGTCTTTCTCGGAGTTTCTGAAGACCGACGCGACCTGCCGGTTCTCGACCATGATCGATATGACCGCCGTGGACTACCCGACCCGCGACATGCGGTTCGACGTGGTCTACCACTTCCTGTCGATGTACCAGAACCACCGCATCCGCATCAAAGTGGCGATCCGGGAAGAGGAAACCGTGGCCTCGCTGGTCGACATCTACCCCGCCGCCAACTGGTTTGAGCGGGAGATTTTCGACATGTTCGGCATCCTGTTTACAGGTCACCCCGACCTGCGCCGCATCCTGACGGATTACGGATTTCGCGGGCATCCGTTGCGCAAGGACTTCCCGACCACAGGCTACGTGGAATTGCGCTACGACGAAGAGCAAAAGCGCGTGGTCTACGAGCCGGTGACGCTTGTGCAGGAATACCGCCAATTCGACTTCATGTCCCCCTGGGAAGGCGCGCAATACGTGCTGCCGGGTGACGAGAAGACAGAGGAAGGCAAGGCCTGATGCCGCAAGGCCCCTCAGATATGCCGACCGTGATGTACGGGGTGGGCGCGACGAAGGCCGGCACCAGCTGGCTGTACCGCTATTTGGACACGCATCCCGATTGCGCCATGCCAATCCCGAAAGAGCTGCATTATTTTGACCGCGCGGAGGGGTTCTTCAAACGCGATCTGGCGGCGCTCTATCAGGCGCGGGCGGACAAGCTGAACCCGAACGCGCCGCGCGCAATTGCGTTTCGGCGCTACATTCTGATGCTGCGCGATCAGGCGGCAAATGACGTGACCTATAAGGATTACGTGCGGGACGTGGCCGGGCCTGCGCCGCTCTTTGGCGACATCACGCCGTCTTACGCGCTGGTGTCCACCGATATGCTGCGCCGCATGGCGCAGGTCGCCCCGGTGACCAAATTTGTCTACCTGATGCGCGACCCGGTGGCGCGGCTGTGGTCCAACATCCGCATGCAGGCGTCGATCAAGGCCGAACGCAAGGGCGGCGACGCAGAGCGCTTCGCCACGGAAATCGCGCAGGACTATCTGGACGACCGCAGCCAATCGGTCGCCGCGCGATCAGACTATGTTGGCGCGTTGAAGCGACTGGGCGCGGCGGTGCCGGCCAGTGACGTGTTTGTCGAGTTCTATGAGCGCCTGTTTTCGAACGACACCATAACGCGGCTCTGCGCGTTTCTGGGCATTCGCGACGTGCCGGGCGATTTCGGCAAGATGGTGCATCAAGGGACGTCCATGACGCTTGCCCCCGATTTGGGCGCGGCGCTTCGGGCAAAGCTGGCCCCGCAATATGCGGGCGTGGCGGAACGATTTAACGACTTGCCCGACGCGTGGCAGGCAAAGATGGGAGCGGCCTGATGGACGGCTCGAAATTCAACGACGCCCTGACGGGCGAGCAGAAGATCCGCAACTTCAACATCAACTTCGGGCCGCAGCACCCTGCCGCCCACGGCGTGTTGCGCTTGGTGCTGGAGCTGGACGGCGAGATTGTAGAACGCTGCGACCCCCACATTGGCCTGCTGCACCGTGGCACCGAAAAGCTGATGGAAAGCCGGACCTATCTGCAGAACCTGCCGTATTTTGACCGGCTGGATTACGTCTCGCCGATGAACCAGGAACATGCATGGTGCCTGGCGATCGAGAAGTTGACGGGGACCGAGGTGCCACGCCGCGCCTCGTTGATCCGGGTGCTGTATTCCGAGATTGGCCGCATCCTGAACCACCTGCTGAACGTCACCACGCAGGCCTTGGACGTGGGCGCGCTGACCCCGCCGCTTTGGGGCTTCGAGGAACGCGAAAAGCTGATGGTGTTCTATGAACGTGCCTGTGGCGCGCGCCTGCACGCGGCCTATTTCCGCCCCGGTGGCGTACATCAGGACCTGCCGGAGGACCTGATCGACGATATCGACGAATGGACCGGCGGCTTCCTGAACACGCTCAGCGACATTGACGGTCTGCTGACCGACAACCGCATCTTCAAGCAGCGCAACGCTGATATCGGCATCATCTCGGAACAGGACATTCTCGATTACGGCTTCACCGGCGTCATGGTGCGCGGGTCGGGGCTGGCTTGGGATCTGCGCCGGTCGCAGCCCTACGAGTGCTACAACGAATTCGACTTCGAAATTCCCGTCGGCAAGAACGGCGACTGCTACGACCGCTACCTGTGCCGGATGGAGGAGATGCGCCAGTCGATCTCGATCATCCGTCAGGCGATTGAAAAGCTGCGCGCGCCCGAGGGCAAGGGCGATGTCATGGCACGCGGCAAGATGACCCCGCCGCCGCGCGCCGAGATGAAGACCTCGATGGAGGCGCTGATCCACCACTTCAAACTCTATACCGAGGGCTTCCACGTGCCTGCGGGCGAGGTTTACGCTGCCGTTGAAGCCCCAAAGGGCGAATTCGGGGTCTACCTTGTCGCCGACGGCACCAACAAACCCTACCGCGCCAAGATGAAGGCCCCGGGCTTCCTGCATCTGCAGGCGATGGACTACATCTGCAAAGGCCACCAACTGGCGGACGTGGCCGCGATCATTGGCACCATGGACGTGGTGTTTGGGGAGATTGACCGATGAAATTTTTGACCTTTGTCGCAGCTGCAACACTCGTCGCCCCCGCTTTTGCCGACGGCCACCAGCAGCCGGACCTGTCGGACCTGATCTCCGACACGCTGGGCTATGTGCAGGTGCGTGAGAATGTGGTGATCCTTGAGGGCGAAACCATGGGGTCGTTCATCTGCCGGTTCGACATTCGCAACGGTGCCTTCGAAAATTACAAAGAAACCGGGGAGCTGGGTGGCGAGCAAGCCGAATACGCCTGCATCCCCGTCGAGGAGCTTGAGAACTAAATGCTACGCCGCCTCCATAAAGAGCAGCCTGACAGCTTCGCCTTCACACCTGACAATCAGGCCTGGGCAGACGCTCAGATCACCAAATACCCCGAGGGCCGTCAGGCCTCGGCGATCATTCCGCTGTTGTGGCGCGCGCAGGAACAAGAGGGCTGGCTGACCCGTCCCGCCATCGAAGGCATCGCGGAGATGTTGGGCATGGCCTATATCCGCGCGTTGGAAGTGGCGTCGTTCTACTTCATGTTCCAATTGCAGCCCGTGGGCAGCGTCGCGCATATCCAGATTTGCGGCACCACGTCCTGCATGATCTGCGGGGCCGAGGATCTGATCGAGGTCTGCAAACGCAAGATCGCGCCCAACCCGCATGAGCTGTCGCCAGATGGCAAATTCAGCTGGGAAGAGGTTGAATGCCTGGGCGCCTGCGCCAATGCGCCGATGGCGCAGATTGGCAAGGATTACTACGAGGACCTAACCGCCAAACGCGTGGGCGACCTGATCGACATGTTGGACAAGGGCGAGGTCCCAACCCCTGGGCCGCAGAACGGGCGCTACGCCGCCGAGCCGCTTAAGGGTCTGACATCATTGACGGAATATGACAGCGGCAAGACGCAATATAACGCGTCTGTGCAGCTGGCGGCCGATATTGGTGATACGGTAAAGCGCATTGACGGCACCGAAGTACCGCTGCTGGCCCCTTGGGGGCAGGCCGCGCCAACGCTGGGCGGCACGCCCGCGCCGAAACCCAAGGCGGCAGCGAAACCCGCGCCGAAGACAGACGCCAAGCCGAAGGCCAAACCCGCTGCGAAACCAGCAGCCAAACCGACCCCCGCCAAGGCAGAGGCCAAACCGGCCAAGAAGCCCGTGGCCAAGGACGGCAAGCCGGAGATGCTGAAGAAGGCGCGCGCCGGGGGCGCGGATGATCTCAAGATGATCAAAGGCGTCGGCCCCGCATTGGAGAAATTGCTCAACAAGCTGGGCGTTTATCATTTTGACCAGGTCGCCGGGTGGCGCAAAGCCGAGGTGGCCTGGGTCGACGAAAATCTCGAAGGATTCAAAGGTCGCGTCAGCCGCGACAATTGGGTGGCTCAGGCCAAGACCCTCGCCAAAGGGGGCAGTACTGAGTTTTCAAGCCGCGTCAAAAAAGGCGGCGTCTACTAATGCTAGGGACTAGCGGACAGGGAGAGACAAAATGACAACCAGTGGTTCAAAGTCGAGCTGTTATCTGTGGTGTGCGATTATCGGGGGGCTGATTGGCCTTCTCGCATTCCTTCTGCTGATGATCGTCGGGGATTGGAGCTTCCTGCCCGCGGTGATGATCGGCGCCATAATTGCGGCAATCGGGATTTTCGCGTTTCCGCCGATGTTCTGTAGCGAAAGCAAGGCCGCGGTCAACACCGGCAATACGGGCGCGTCCGCGCAAGATGGTGGATCCTCTGATGCGACAATTTCCACGCCGCCCGCGGCGTCTGCGCTGAATGCGGGGTCGGCCACCACCACGTCAACCTCCTCCGCGGCGGCAGCAGCAACAGCTGCGCCTTTGGTGTCTGAGCCACCTAAGGAAGACGCGCCGGCCAAGAAGCCGGCGGCCAAGAAACCTGCTGCGAAGAAACCCGCGGCTAAGAAAACGGCCGCCAAACCAGCCACCAAGCCAGCCGCCAAAGCGGCAGCTAAACCCAAGGCGGCTGCCAAGCCTGCAGCCACCAAGCCTGCTGCCACCAAGGCCGCGGCCAAACCCGCAGCGGCGAAAGCGGCCAAGCCGAAGGCTGCGCCGGTTGCCAAGGACGGCAAGCCGCCGCTTTTGAAAAAGGCACGCGCCGGTGGCGCAGACGATTTGAAGCAGATCAAAGGTGTTGGCCCCGGTCTGGAGAAGACGCTGAACGAGCTGGGCTTCTACCATTTCGACCAGATCGCCGCATGGCGCAAAAAGGAAATCGAATGGGTCGATGATCGCCTGAAGTTCAAAGGCCGCATCGTGCGCGACGAGTGGACGAAACAAGCCAAAACTCTGGCCAAAGGGGGGACAACCGAGTTCTCCAAGAAGGTCAAAAAGGGCGGCGTGTATTGAAACCGGTCGAGGCCGGATAAAACATGACGGGTTCCGACGATAACGGTGCTCGGTCCCGGCGGGGGAGGCAGTTGGCCTTCATCATCGCCGGGACCGCAGTGGCCTATGTCGGGGTCCAGCTGATCGGAGCCATGAACGGGTGGACCACCCGCACCATGGGCTTCTTCGATCTGGCCGCATTGGCCGTATTTGGATGGGCGCTGGTCAGCGCTTTTATGATCTGGCGCTCTGGCCAGAACGACAGTTAAGGGACGCAAGCGATGCTCGCAGATAAAGACCGGATCTTTACCAACCTCTACGGGATGCATGACCGCACCCTGAAGGGCGCGAAGGCGCGCGGCCATTGGGACGGCACGGCGAAGATCATCAAACGCGGGCGCGACAAGATCATCGAAGAGATGAAGGCCTCTGGCCTGCGCGGACGCGGCGGGGCGGGTTTTCCCACGGGGCTGAAATGGTCCTTCATGCCCAAGGAAAGCGACGGCCGCCCGTCCTATCTGGTGGTCAATGCCGACGAATCCGAGCCGGGCACCTGCAAAGACCGCGAGATCATGCGCCACGACCCGCATACGCTGATCGAGGGCTGCCTGATCGCGTCCTTCGCGATGAATGCGAACGCCTGCTACATCTATATCCGCGGCGAATACATCCGCGAGAAAGAGGCGCTGCAAGCTGCCATTGACGAATGCTACGAGGCCGGCCTCGTCGGGCCCAACGCCGCGAAATCCGGCTGGGATTTCGACATCTACCTGCACCACGGGGCAGGGGCCTACATCTGCGGCGAAGAAACCGCATTGCTGGAAAGCCTTGAGGGCAAAAAGGGCATGCCGCGCATGAAGCCGCCATTCCCTGCCGGAGCGGGCCTCTATGGCTGCCCGACCACGGTGAACAACGTGGAATCCATCGCCGTGGTACCAACAATCCTGCGCCGTGGCGGCGACTGGTTCGCAGGCTTTGGCCGCCCGAACAACACAGGCACCAAGCTGTTCGCGGTCTCCGGCCATGTAAACAACCCATGTGTGGTTGAGGAAGCCATGTCCATCAGCTTTGAAGAGCTGATTGAGAAGCATTGCGGCGGTATTCGTGGCGGCTGGGACAACCTGAAAGCGGTAATCCCCGGCGGGTCCTCCGTTCCATGTGTGCGCGGCGAGAACATGAAAGACGCGATCATGGATTTCGACTACCTGCGCAACGACCTGCAGTCGGGTCTGGGCACGGCGGCGGTGATCGTGATGGACAATGACACCGACATCATCAAAGCCATCTGGCGCTTGGCCAAGTTCTACAAACACGAAAGCTGCGGCCAATGCACACCGTGCCGTGAAGGCACCGGCTGGATGATGCGGGTGATGGAACGGCTGGTGAAAGGCGAGGCGGAGGTCGAGGAGATCGACATGCTGCTCGACGTCACCAAGCAGGTCGAAGGCCACACCATCTGCGCGCTGGGCGACGCGGCGGCTTGGCCCATTCAGGGCCTGATCCGCAACTTCCGCGACGAGATTGAAGACCGCATCAAGCATAAACGCTCGGGTGCGGCGACGGCGGTTGCGGCGGAATGATGACGCGTCTCGCCATCTTCGTATCTGTTGCCTTGTCGCTAGCAGCTTGCGAAACCGAAGCACAGATCGGTAGGAATGCTGTGGTCGTCGAACGCTATGACGCGTTGAACGATGGCGAAAAGCTATTTGTTTTGGGAGCAGTCGGAGATTTGGCAATCGGGTGTCGCTCGCTCGATTTCTCCACACTTTTCGGACGAAAAGATGGTCCGCAACGCCCAAATGAGAAGGTCGCCGCAACTGCGCAGGCCCAACGAGATTTCGCAGCTGCGGAACGGCGGTTCTTGGCGAAGCACAGGTTTACAGAAGGCCAGAAACTGGACCCTTGCGTCGTGGGAAGAAAAGAAATGCGTGATCAGACATTGATCGGCCAACTACTGGTAGCGAAGTGAGGTACAGTTTGAATAGACATTTAGTTCTCGGTCTTGGTTTGTTCGTTGCGGCATGCGAGCCGGGGGCGTTTGACGCCAAACCCGAGGTGCCGAAGGGCCCGCCCATCGAGATCACCAAAGCGGTGCGCGCCGGTGATACGGCAAAGATCACCATGCGCTACAAAGACGGCGGCGTGATCCCGCGCGAGGATGAAAGCCGGGCGGTGCTCAAAGCCATGGAAATCTCCTGCCAGGAAGGCGAGTCCGGCATCCCAGACACCCGGACCCGGGCCGAAGGTCAATTGACGGTCAACATCTTCTGCGTGGGTGTTCTGACCAGCGACGAGGTCATTGACGGCTCAGGGCTGAAATCGTGATGCTGCGGGGCCTGCTGATCATATCGCTGGCACTTGCCGTGGCCTCCTGCGGGCGGCTTGGGATTGGCAACGCCTCGAAACGGGCGGAAACCGAGAACACGCTGCCCTTCAAGGCCAAGCTGAAGAAGGGCGAGGAGCGCGACTTTGCGGTGACCGTGGCCAACAAGGGCGCGGGCGTGGCTGAGGTGCGCGAAAGCGTCCGGTTTGAAGCCACCAAATACTGCCTGCTGACCTTTGGCGGCTCGGATGTGGAGTGGACCATTAACCCGGCCTCCAAAGACTGGGCATTCAGCCAGGACGGCGACAGCCTCACCTTCAATGGAAGGTGCTCCGCCCTGTGAACCGCATCCCGGCATATCTGCTGAGCGCCTCTGTGATGGCGGCGGCAACGCCCGCCATGGCAGAGCTGCGCCCGGCGCCGGACTATTTCATCGGTGCGTTGATCGCGACCGAAATTGCGCAAGCCATTGCCATCAACTGCCCGGTGCTCAGCGTGAACCCGCACGCGGCGCAGAAGATGTCCGAGGATGTGATGAACTGGCTGGCGGAGGACGGGTTTGACGAGGCCGACCCGACATCGGAGATGGAAAACCCCAACGACCAGCTGAACGCGCTGCAGGCGCGGTTCATGGACAAGCACCAACTGGCAGGCGCGGGGGCCGACAAGGTTTGCGCAGCCGGCAAGGCGGAAATGGCGGATGAGACGGATATTGGCAATCTGCTGGTGGAGGTGGCGCAATGAAGGGCCATCATCTGGCAGAGCTGAATATCGGGCGGCTTTTGGCCGGCGTTGACGACCCGCGCGTCGCGGAATTCATCGACAATATTGACCGCATCAACGGCCTGGGCAAACGCATGCCGGGTTTTGTGTGGATGCTGGAAGGTTCTGGCGGGCCAGGGGCCACGGGTCACGCGATAGGCGGCGACGCGTTGCTGGTGCCGAACCTGACGGTCTGGGAAGACGCCGCTAGCCTGGAAACCTTTGTCTGGGGCACCGTGCACAAGCAATTCTACGAAAAGCGCGCCGAGTGGTTCGAAGTGCTGGGCAAAATGCATTTCGTCATGTGGTGGGTGCCGGAAGGCCATAAGCCAACCCTGGACGAGGCGCTGGAGAGACTTGAGATGCTGAACGAGAGGGGCGACAGCCCCGACGCGTTCGGTTGGGATTATTTGAAAGAGGCCACCATGTGGAAGACGCATGGCTGCCAAGTTGCAGCGGAGTAACGCATGAGCGACCTACGCAAAATCATCATCGACGACAACGAGGTTGAGGTCGATCCGGCCATGACGCTCATTCAGGCTTGCGAAGTGGCCGGGATCGAGGTGCCGCGCTTCTGCTACCACGAGCGTCTGACCATCGCGGGCAATTGCCGTATGTGTCTGGTGGAAGTCGTGGGCGGCCCGCCGAAACCTGCCGCGTCTTGCGCAATGCAGGTGCGCGACCTGCGTCCCGGGCCGGAAGGGCAGCCGCCGGTGGTCAAGACGAACTCCCCCATGGTCAAGAAAGCCCGCGAGGGCGTGATGGAATTCCTGCTGATCAACCACCCGCTGGACTGCCCGATCTGCGATCAGGGTGGGGAATGCGATTTGCAAGACCAGGCAATGGCTTACGGGGTGGACTTCTCACGGTTCCGCGAACCAAAACGCGCCTCCACCGACTTGGATTTGGGGCCGCTGGTCGAAACCCACATGACGCGCTGCATCTCCTGCACCCGCTGCGTGCGGTTCACGTCCGAGGTCGCTGGCATCACGCAGATGGGCCAGACTGGTCGTGGCGAAGATGCGGAGATTACCTCCTATCTGGGCGAGACGCTGGATTCGAACCTGCAAGGCAACATCATCGACCTTTGCCCCGTGGGCGCGCTGGTCTCGAAGCCCTACGCTTTCACGGCGCGGCCATGGGAGCTGACCAAGACCGAAAGCATCGACGTGATGGACGCGCTGGGGTCCAACATCCGCGTGGACACCAAGGGCCGCGAAGTGATGCGCTTCCTGCCGCGCAACCATGACGGCGTGAACGAGGAATGGATTTCCGACAAAACGCGTTTTGTCTGGGATGGCCTGCGCCGCCAGCGGTTGGACACGCCCTACATTCGCGAAAACGGCAAGCTGCGGAAGGCCTCTTGGCCGGAGGCGCTTTCGGCGGCGGCTACTGCGATGAACGGCAAGAAGGTGGCTGGTCTCGTGGGTGATTTGGCCTCCACCGAAGCCGCATACGCGTTGAAAACTATGATCGAAGGCATGGGCGGCACCGTCGAATGCCGCACCGATAACGCCAAGCTGCCTGCGGGCGAGCGGGGCGGGTATGTGGGCAACGCCACGATCGAAGACATTGACGACGCCGAGATGATCATGCTGATCGGCACCAACCCTCGCGAAGAAGCACCGGTGCTGAACGCGCGGATCCGCAAGGCGTGGACCAAGGGCTGCAAGGTCGCCATGATCGGCGAGAATGTGGACCTGAGCTACGACCATATCCAGATCGGCTCCGACCGTGAGGCTTTGGCCAAGCTGGCCGAGATGGACCATTCCGACAAACACGGTAAGCGCGGCGTGATGATCATCGGGCAGGGCGCGTTGAATGAAGCTGACGGCGACGCGGTGCTGGCAACGGCACTTGCCACGGCGGCGGCTGGTCAGTCCAAGGTGATGATCCTGCACACTGCTGCTGGTCGTGTTGGGGCCATGGATGTGGGTGCCGTGACCGAGGGCGGCATGAAAGCCGCGACCGAAGGTGCGGACGTGATCTACAACATGGGGGCCGACGAGATTGACATAGCGGCGGGCCCGACCGTGATCTACCAAGGCAGCCACGGCGACCGCGGGGCGCATCGCGCGGACATCATCCTGCCTTCGGCGGCCTATACCGAAGAGAATGGCGTGTTCGTGAACACCGAAGGGCGGCCTCAGTTGGCCTTGCGCGCGGGCTTCCCGCCCGGTGAAGCCAAGGAAAACTGGGCGATCCTGCGGGCGTTATCCGCAGAGCTGGGCCAGACCCTGCCATTCGATTCAATGGCGCAGCTGCGCACCCAGATGATCGAAGCCGTGCCGCATCTGGCAATGATCGACGACGTGCCGGAGAACACCTTGCCCGCGGCCAAGCCCAAGAAGATGGGCAAGGCGGCGTTCCGCAACGTGGTCTCTGATTTCTACCTGTCCAACCCCATTGCCCGCGCGTCGGAACTGATGGCGGAACTGTCTGCCAATGCCAAAGCGCGGGCCGGCGAAAAGATTGCGGCGGAATAAATGATGAAACCTCTTCATATCGCGGCATTCGGACTGGCCTTGGCCAGCCTTGCCGCGTGCGAGGAGGTGGACCCGACAGAGGATTACTTCGCCCCTGAATATATTGGCGTGGAAACCCGCAAGCTGGACAACGAGATCGTCAGCTTTCTGGTCCGCATGAAGGGCGCGCGCACCAATGCGGACGTGGCCGATTACGGCAAATGCGCTGCGGCGCAATACGCGCTGATCCGCGGCTTCGGATTTGCCCGCCATGTGCGGACAAATGTGCAGGAACGGGGTGGCATTTGGGCGGCGGATGCGGTTTACACCATCTCGGCTGCTTTGCCCGAGGGACTACAAACCATCGACGCCGAAGTGGTGGTCGCAGAATGTGCCGAAAACGGCATACCTACAGTGTGAGGACGCATGGCTGAATTTCTAACAACCCCGGCCGGAATTGCCCTGATCATCGTGGCGCAATGCCTTGCGGTGATCGGCTTTGTGATGGTCTCCCTGCTGTTCCTCGTCTACGGCGACCGCAAGATCTGGGCGGCAGTGCAAATGCGCCGTGGCCCGAATGTGGTGGGCGCGTGGGGCCTGCTGCAAACCGTGGCCGATGCGCTGAAATATGTGGTTAAGGAAATCGTCATTCCGGCGGGCGCCGACAAGACGGTGTTCATGCTCGCGCCCATGCTGGCCTTCGTCTTGGCCCTTATTTCATGGGCTGTGATCCCGTTTAACGACACATGGGTGCTGGCCGATCTGAACGTGGCGATCCTCTATGTCTTCGCAATCGGCTCTTTGGAGGTTTACGGCGTGATCATGGGCGGCTGGGCGTCGAACTCCAAATACCCGTTCCTAGGCTCGCTGCGGTCCGCCGCGCAGATGATCAGCTACGAGGTGTCGATTGGCCTGATCATCATCGGGGTGATCATCACCACAGGTAGCTTGAATTTCGGCGACATCGTCCGCGCGCAGGACGGCAATTACGGCTTCTTCAGCTGGTACTGGCTACCGCATTTGCCGATGGTGTTCCTGTTCTTCATCTCCGCTTTGGCGGAAACCAACCGCCCGCCGTTTGACCTTCCGGAAGCGGAATCAGAACTCGTCGCGGGCTATCAGGTGGAATATTCCTCCACCCCGTTCCTGCTGTTCATGGCCGGCGAATACATCGCCATCTTCCTGATGTGCGCGCTGATCACGCTCTTGTTCTTCGGCGGCTGGCTGTCCCCAATCCCGGGCTTGCCCGATGGGGCGCTTTGGATGGTCGGCAAAATGGCCGTGTTCTTCTTCTTGTTCGCGATGGTGAAAGCCATCGTGCCGCGCTACCGCTACGACCAGCTGATGCGTCTGGGCTGGAAAGTCTTCCTGCCCTTCTCGCTGGCATGGGTCGTGGTCGTGGCGTTCTTCGCTCAATACGGGGCCTTTGGCGGCGCATATGCCCGCTGGGCCGTAGGAGGTTAACCGCATGGCAACGTCTCTCGCCCGCAAGGCCAAGTATTTCCTGCTCTTTGATTTCTTCAAAGGGTTTGGGCTGGGCATGAAATACTTCTTCGCGCCCAAGGCCACGGTGAACTACCCGCATGAGAAGGGGCCGCTGTCGCCTCGTTTCCGCGGCGAACACGCGCTGCGCCGCTACCCCAATGGGGAAGAACGCTGTATTGCCTGCAAGCTCTGTGAAGCCGTGTGCCCTGCGCAAGCGATCACCATTGATGCTGAGCCGCGCGATGACGGCTCCCGCCGCACCACGCGCTATGACATCGACATGACCAAATGCATCTATTGCGGCTTCTGTCAGGAAGCTTGCCCGGTGGATGCGATTGTCGAAGGCCCGAATTTCGAATTCGCCACCGAAACCCGCGAGGAGCTGTTCTACGACAAAGACAAGCTGCTGGCGAATGGTGACCGTTGGGAAGCCGAGATCGCCCGCAATCTGGAAATGGATGCACCTTACCGATGACCGACGCCAAGAACCCTTTTGAAGCGATGATGAAGATGGGGCAGGACATGGCCAAGACCATGAATCCTGCGCTTGAGGCGTTCACGCCCAAAGGGTTCGAAAATATGATGCCCACCATGCCAGCCGACATGATGGAACAGTTCATGGGCAAGGGCGTCAGCCCAGAGGGGTTGGATGCCAAGACACGCCTGCTGCTGACGCTGACCGGGTTGACCATCCAAGGCGCGCAGGCCGAAAGCCAGATCAGGCTGACCGTGCGCCATCTGGTGGAAGCCGGGGCGACGAAACAAGAAATAGCCGAAACCATCGCGCAGGCCGCGATGTTTGGCGGCGTACCCGCGATGTCGAAAGCCATGGAGCTGGCGACCGAGGTGTTGGACGGAGAGAAGGAAGACTGATGGGATTTGCAGATTTTGCATTCTACCTGTTCGCAATCACGGTGGTCACAGCCGGGTTGTTCGTGGTGGTGTCTCGAAACCCCGTGCACTCGGTGCTGTGGCTGATCCTGGCCTTCCTGTCCTCCGCCGGGTTGTTCGTGCTGCTGGGCGCCGAATTCGTCGCCATGCTGATGATCATCGTCTATGTAGGCGCGGTCGCCGTGCTGTTCCTCTTTGTTGTCATGATGCTGGACGTGGATTTTGCGGAACTCCGTGGGGAGCTGGCCAAGTTCGTCCCGCTCGCCGGGCTGATCGGCGTTATTTTGTTGATGGAACTGGCGCTAGTCTTCGGCGTCTGGCAGGGCGCGGAGAATGCGACGGCATTGCGCGATGCGGTCACGCCCGACCTGAACGAGACGCAGAACACCGCCGCCTTGGGCCTGCTGATCTACACCAAATACATCTACCTCTTCCAAGCCGCCGGCTTGATCCTGCTGGTCGCCATGATCGGCGCGATTGTCCTGACATTGCGTCACCGCGAGGACGTCAAACGCCAGAACATCCTCAGCCAGATCTACCGCGATCCAGCCGAGCAGATGGAATTGAAGAACGTTAAACCGGGGCAGGGGCTGTAACGCATGATGGTTGTGCCCACACTTGTTGCAGCGTTCCTAGTTGGCGGGACCATCGCCGCCAGCGCGTGCAGTCCGGCCTTTTCGGACCGCAATCGGCGCACGGCTGTGGCGCAGGACTGCAGCTTTAAGTATGCGGGAGATCAGGATTTCTTCTCAGGCTACCCCGCCATTGATCTTGGACGTGGGCGTATCGGGCAGGAGATATTTCCGGGCTTTCTCGGGCACGAGTTTGTGGTCGCCGATTGCACGACATCTGAGGTCGTTGCAATTGCGCCGCCTGACATACCCGGAACTGAGACGAGTTGCGGCTTCGACACTGATGTCAGCGTCGTGACCCCGCCTAAAGCCAAGTACGATAACCGCAGCGAAATGAGCGACATCGTCGCCGATGCCCGTTCGCGCGGGTTGAACGTGAACCTTGCCATTCAGGCAATCAACAACCGTTTCAAGAAGCGGGATCAGGTCAACCTGTTTTGTGGATGCAAAATTTTCTACCCAGAATCCATCGGAGCCACCCAATGATCGGACTTGAACATTACCTCACGGTCGCGGCGGCGTTGTTCGTCATTGGCATCTTCGGCATCTTCGTGAACCGCAAGAACGTCATCGTCATCTTGATGTCGATCGAGCTGATGCTTCTGGCGGTCAACATCAATTTCGTGGCCTTTTCCAGCTTCCTCAACGACCTCGCGGGGCAGGTGTTTACCTTGTTCGTGCTGACGGTCGCGGCGGCGGAGGCGGCCATCGGGCTGGCCATTCTGGTCTGCTTCTTCCGCAACCGCGGCACCATCGCCGTGGAAGACGTCAACGTGATGAAGGGCTAAGTCACAATGGAAATTATCATCCTTTTCGCCCCTCTGATTTGCGCGCTTATCTGCGGGTTCGGGTGGAAGTTCATCGGCGAGCAGGCGGCTTGCGTTGTTGCCACGGCGGGCCTGTTTCTGTCGGCGATTCTCAGCTGGATCGTGTTCCTGACCTTTGACGGCACCACGCAAAGCATCGAGATTTTGCGCTGGATCCAGTCGGGTTCCCTCGACACGTCATGGGCCATTCGGATGGACCGTCTGACGGCGATCATGCTGATCGTCATCACCACCGTGTCGAGCCTCGTGCACCTTTATTCCTTTGGCTATATGGCGCATGACGACCATTTTGCCGAAGGCGTCAGCTACAAGCCGCGCTTCTTTGCGTATCTGTCGTTCTTTACCTTCGCCATGCTGATGCTGGTGACCGCAGACAACCTTGTGCAGATGTTCTTTGGCTGGGAAGGCGTGGGCGTGGCCTCGTATCTTTTGATCGGGTTTTACTACAAAAAGCCGTCGGCCAATGCTGCCGCGATCAAGGCGTTTGTGGTCAACCGTGTGGGTGATTTCGGCTTTGCGCTGGGCATCTTCGGGTTGTTCCTTCTGACGGACTCGATCAATTTCGACGACATCTTTGCCGCCGTGCCAACCATCGCCGAGACGCAGATCCGGTTCCTGTGGACAGAGTGGAACGCCGCCAACTTGCTGGCCTTCCTGCTGTTCGTGGGCGCAATGGGCAAGTCGGCGCAGCTGATCCTGCACACATGGCTGCCGGACGCGATGGAAGGCCCGACGCCTGTGTCGGCGCTGATCCACGCCGCGACCATGGTGACGGCGGGGGTCTTCCTTGTCTGCCGCATGTCTCCGCTGATGGAATTTGCACCGCAGGCGCAGACCTTCATCGTTGTGTTGGGGGCCACCACCGCGTTCTTCGCGGCAACCGTGGGTCTTGTACAAAACGACATCAAACGCGTCATCGCCTATTCGACCTGCTCGCAGCTGGGCTACATGTTCGTGGCGGCGGGCGTCGGGGTCTACTCCGTCGCGATGTTCCACCTGCTGACACATGCGTTCTTCAAGGCGATGTTGTTCCTGGGCGCGGGCTCGGTCATTCACGCGATGCATCACGAGCAGGACATGCGGAATTACGGCGGCCTGCGCCACAAGATCCCCAAGACGTTCTGGGCGATGATGATCGGCACTTTGGCCATCACGGGCGTCGGCATCCCACTTCTTTACGTTGGCTTCCCGATTGGCTTTGCGGGCTTCGTGTCCAAAGACGCGATTATCGAGAGCGCCTATGCGGCAACCCCGATGGGCTACGCTTTCTGGCTGCTGGTCGTCGCGGCGCTGTTCACCAGCTTCTACTCGTGGCGTCTGATGTTCATGACCTTCTACGGCGAGCCGCGCGGCGACAAGCACACGCATGAGCATGCGCATGAAAGCCCCAACACGATGCTGGTGCCTTTGGGCGTGCTGGCAATTGGGGCGATCTTCTCGGGCATGGTGTTCTACAAACCGTTCTTCGGCTCGGATGAAAGCGTCGACAAATTCTTCGGCATCTCGGGCGAGAAGCACGCGATTGTTCAGATGGTTGAACCCGCATACGCGGCGACGGACGAGGCCAAGGACGACAAGGATCACGGACCAGCCCAAGTTCCCGGCCAAGGCGCGATTTTCCACGGGCCTGACAACCACGTGCTGCATGACGCGCATTACGTGCCCAAATGGGTGAAGGTCTCGCCCTTCGTCGTGATGCTGCTGGGCTTCTTCACGGCATGGCTGTTCTACATCAAGAACCCATCATTGCCGGGCCGCTTGGCCGCGAACCAACGGCCGCTGTACAACTTCCTGCTGAACAAGTGGTATTTCGACGAGGTCTACGACTTCCTCTTCGTGCGGCCAGCGAAATGGCTGGGCAACTTCTTGTGGAAACGTGGCGACGGCGACGTGATTGACGGATCGCTCAACGGCATCGCCATGGGCATCATCCCGTTCTTCACCCGGCTTGCGGGCCGGGCGCAGTCGGGCTTCATGTTCCATTACGCCTTCGCGATGGTTCTGGGAGTCGTGCTTCTAATTACATACTTCGCCATAACAGGCGGAGGAGCGGAATAATGTTGAACTCACTTCTCTCCATCATCACGTTTATCCCGCTCTTGGGCGCGGTCATTCTGGCCCTGTTCCTGCGGGGCGACGACGAGGCCGCGCAGCGCAACGCCAAATGGCTGGCGCTGCTCGCAACGACGGCGACCTTCCTTGTGTCGATCTTCCTGTACACTGGGTTCGATCCGGCCAACACGGGCTTCCAGTTCGTGGAGGAGCGCGAGTGGATCCTGGGCTTCCAATACAAGATGGGCGTTGACGGGATCTCGATCCTGTTTGTGCTGCTGACCACCTTCCTGATGCCGCTGGTGATTGCGTCCTGCTGGGACGTGAAGCACCGCGTGAAGGACTACATGATCGCGTTCCTGCTGTTGGAAACGCTGATGCTTGGTGTGTTCTGCGCGCTGGACCTGATCCTGTTTTACCTGTTCTTCGAGGCAGGGCTGATCCCGATGTTCCTGATCATCGGCATCTGGGGCGGGGCGAACCGGATCTATGCGTCGTTCAAGTTCTTCCTCTACACCCTGCTCGGCTCGGTCCTGATGCTGATCGCGATGATCGGCATGTATGTGGACGCCGGGACCACCGACATCCCAACCTTGCTGACGCATAACTTCGCCTCTGACAACTTCGAGCTTTTGGGCATCCAGATTGTCGGCGGCATGCAGACGCTGATGTGGCTGGCCTTCTTCGCCTCCTTCGCGGTGAAGATGCCGATGTGGCCGGTGCACACATGGTTGCCGGATGCACACGTGCAAGCGCCAACGGCGGGTTCCGTGGTGCTGGCGGCGATCTTGCTGAAGATGGGCGGCTACGGCTTCCTGCGTTTCTCCCTGCCGATGTTTCCTGTGGGGTCCGAGGTTTTGGGCACCTTCGTGCTGTGGATTTCGGCGATTGCGATTGTCTACACCTCGCTGGTGGCTTTGGCGCAGTCGGATATGAAGAAGCTGATTGCGTATTCGTCCGTGGCCCACATGGGCTACGTGACGATGGGCATCTTTGCGGTGAACCAGCAGGGGATTGACGGGGCGATCTTCCAGATGATCAGCCACGGCTTCATCTCCGGCGCGTTGTTCCTGTGTGTGGGCGTGATCTACGATCGGATGCACACCCGCGAGATTGACGCTTATGGCGGGCTGGTGAACAAGATGCCGGCCTACGCGCTGATCTTCATGCTGTTCACCATGGCCAATGTCGGCCTCCCAGGCACGTCGGGCTTCATCGGGGAATTCCTGGTGCTGATGGGCGTGTTCCAGGTGAACACATGGGTCGCGATGATTGCCACCACGGGTGTGATCCTGTCGGCGGCCTACGCCTTGTGGCTGTACCGCCGCGTGGTGATGGGCGACCTGATCAAGGAGAGCCTGAAGTCGATCACCGACATGACCGGCCGCGAGCGGGCGATCTTTGCGCCGCTGGTGGTGATGACGATCCTGCTGGGCGTCTACCCGTCGCTGGTCACCGACATCATCGGCCCGTCCGTGGGCGCATTGATAACCAATTATGACACCGCGCTGCTCGATAGCGGCCTTGCCACTTCTGTGGCTGGAAACTGAGAGACTGATCCATGATCCAAGCTGATCTCAACGCTGTTCTGCCCGAGGTGATCCTCGCGGTTTATGCCATGGCAGCCCTTCTGGCGGGTGTCTACACCGGCAAGGACAAGACCGCGCCGCTGATCCTGTGGGTCACGGCGGGCCTGTTCGTGGTGCTGGCGGGTGTTATCGGATTTGGCGGCGGCGGGGTGCAGGAGGCATTCGGCGGCGCGTTCATCGACGACGCGTTCTCGCGCTTTGCCAAGGTGGTGATCTTGCTGTCGGCGGCAGCTATTCTGGTGCTCAGCCAAGACTTCATGGCGCGCCACGACCTGCTGCGGTTCGAATATCCATTGCTGGTGGCCTTGTCCGTCGTAGGCATGATGATGATGGTCTCCGCCGGGGACCTGATGGCTTTGTATATGGGGCTGGAGTTGCAATCGCTGTCGCTTTACGTGGTCGCCGCGTTGCGCCGCGATAGCGTGAAATCGACCGAGGCCGGTTTGAAGTATTTTGTGCTGGGGGCGCTGTCTTCGGGCATGCTGCTTTACGGCGCGTCGCTGGTTTACGGCTATGCGGGCACCACCTTGTTCAGCGGGATCACCGCAGCTGCTGAGGGCGGCGTTGGTCTTGGGTTGCTGTTCGGGCTGGTCTTTGTGGTCGCCGGTATGGCGTTCAAAGTGTCCGCCGCGCCGTTCCACATGTGGACGCCGGATGTGTATGAGGGCTCGCCCACCCCGATCACCGCGTTCTTTGCGACGGCCCCGAAAGTGGCCGCCATGGGGCTGTTCGCCCGCGTTGTTCACGACGCCTTTGGCGCGGCGGTGTCTGACTGGGCGCAGATCGTGGCGTTCCTGTCGGTCGTGTCGATGTTTTTGGGCGCGGTCGCGGCTATCGGGCAGCGCGACATCAAGCGGCTGATGGCGTATTCGTCTATCGCGCATATGGGGTTCGCCCTGATGGGCTTGGCCGCTGGCACCGCCGAAGGCGTGCAGGCGATGCTGGTCTATATGGCGATCTACGTGGTGATGAACATCGGCACGTTTGCCTTCATCCTGTCGATGGAAAAAGACGGCCACGCTGTCACCGATATTGACGCGCTGCAGAACTATTCCAAGCACCACCCGGGGCGTGCCCTGGCGATGTTGGTGTTGATGTTCAGCCTAGCGGGCATCCCGCCTATGCTGGGCTTCTTCGGCAAATACTACGTGCTGCAGGCAGCTGTGGATGGCGGGCTGGCATGGCTGGCGGTTGCGGGCGTGATCGCGTCTGTCATCGGCGCGTTCTACTACCTGCGCATCATCTACTACATGTATTTCGGCGAGGAGCGCGACGCATTGGACGGCTCCATGCCAATGGTGGGCTGGGCATTGCTGATGGGCTGCGCCGCGATCATGGTGCTGGGGGTTGTGAACCTCTTTGGCATCGAGGCACCGGCGCTTGCCGCCGCGCAAGCGCTTGTCAACTAAATGGCCTGAAGGCTACGGCCTGATCCTGCTGGATCAAACGGACAGCACCATGTCGGAGGCGCATCGGCGCGCCTCTGACATTTCTGGCCCTACATGGATCATGGCAAAGCACCAGACCGCGGCGCATGGGCGGCGCGGCAGGGCTTGGGCCAGCCCGTCGGGCAATTTCGCAGCGACCTTGGTCTTGCGGCCCGCTGAGACGCCGGATGTCGTGGCCCTGCGCTCGTTCGTGACGGCATTGGCGCTGTTTGACGCCTTCGTTGCCTTGACCGGCCGCGCAGAGGCTTTTGCATTGAAATGGCCCAATGACGTGTTGATGCATGGTGGTAAGCTGGCAGGCATTTTGCTGGAAAGCGCAGGCTCCGGCGCGCGGGTGGATATGTTGTCGATTGGTATTGGCGTGAACCTGGTGGCGGCCCCGGCAGCGGCAGAGGTCGAGCCTGGCGCGGTTGCGCCGGTCAGCCTGGGCGGCGACGTGTCTCAGGAGGACTTTCTAGGCGAATTGGCCGCGCATTACGCCATATGGGAGACGCGGTTTGTGACCTACGGCTTTGCCCCCATTCGTGAGGCGTGGTTGGCACGGGCGGCCAGGCTGGGCGAGGTGGTCACGGCGCGTACCATGCAAGAAAGCTTTGTCGGCACGTTTGAAGACGTGGACGCGCAGGGCAACCTGGTTTTGGCCACGGCCAAAGGCCGCTTGGCGATCCCAGCGGCTGATGTGTTCTTCTCCTGAGGGGAAGGTGGGTTGGAAACCCACCCTGCAGGTGTCGAATAGGCGGGCCCGCCCTTTGGTGTAGGCGCGACATGCGAAGCGGGGCTTTTGCCCCCGCAGCCATTCTTTAGTCATCGATGACGGCATTTCCCCCGGGGCGTTAAGCCGAAGGCGCGATGTCACTTTTGTCGTTGGATATCCGGGGACGGGTTTTATGGGCCTTGCGTTGATAAGATGTAACCGCACCGCACGGTGGGTTGCGGGTATGGCAACGGGTGGGAATTGAGTATTTTTGCCAAAACGAAGCCTGTTTTGACCACAGGGGCCGGGCGGTGTAGAGGTTCGCTAGAGTTTTGAGGGAAGGGCCGCGTGCATGCTGCTGGCGATTGACTGCGGGAACACAAATACCGTGTTCTCAATCTGGGACGGCGAAACCTTCATCGCCCATTGGCGCACCGCGACCGAGTGGCAGCGCACGGCGGACCAGTATTATGTGTGGCTGTCCTCGCTCATGCATTTCCAGAAGATCGAGGCCGATATTGACGAGGTGATCGTGTCTTCCACGGTGCCTCGGGTGGTGTTCAACTTGCGGGTGTTTGCGGATCGCTATTTCGGATGTCGCCCTCTGGTTGTTGGCAAAGAGGGCTGCGACTTGCCTGTGGATGTGCGCGTGGACGCCGGCACCGCCGTGGGTCCGGACCGATTGGTCAACACCGTGGCGGGGTATGACCTGCATGGCGGCGATCTGGTGATCGTTGATTTTGGCACGGCCACGACCTTTGATGTGGTGGACAGCGACGGCGCCTATATCGGCGGCGTGATTGCGCCCGGCGTGAACCTGTCGCTGGAGGCGCTGCATCAGGCGGCGGCCGCCTTGCCCAATGTGGATGTGCGCAAGCCCGAACAGGTGATTGGCACCAACACCATCGCCTGCATGGAATCGGGCGTCTTTTGGGGCTATGTCGGCCTGATCAACGGCATTACGCAGCGTATCATGGAAGAACGCGGGCGGAAGCTGAAGATAATCGGGACCGGGGGGCTTGCGCCTTTGTTCCAGCAGGGTCATGCCCTGTTTGACGTATTCGAGGACGAGCTGACCATCCATGGATTGGTGGTCATCAATGCCTTCAACAGAAAGAACGGTTAATGGCAGCGGATAGGCTGATCTACCTGCCCCTCGGCGGGGCGGGCGAAGTTGGTATGAACATGTATGTCTACGGCTATGGCCGCCCCGGCAAGGAGCGGTACATTCTCGTGGATATGGGCGTGACCTTCCCCGACATGGACGGCACGCCGGGGGTGGATCTGATCTTCCCCGATGTGGAGTGGATTGCGGAGCGCGTCGACCGTTTGGATGCGATATTCATCACCCATGCGCATGAAGATCATATCGGCGCGTTGGGTCATCTGTATCCGCGTCTGACCGCGGCGGTCTACGCCCGCAAGTTCACCGCCCATATCGGGCGGCTGAAGATGGAGGAGCACGGGTTTGACGGCTCCGAGATCACGACCGTGGGCGCGATGCCGGAGATGGTGGAGGCGGGGCCGTTTAAGGTGGGGTTCATGCCGATCTCGCATTCCATTCCGGAAAGCTCCGCTTTGATCATCGACACGCCTGAGGGGCGGGTGGTGCATACCGGTGATTTCAAGATCGACGAGACGCCGGGCCTTGGTGAGCCGTTTGATATCAAGGCTTGGGGGTCTTTGGGGCCGGTGAAGGCGTTGGTGTGCGATTCCACCAACGTGTTCTCTCCTGACCCGGGCCGGTCGGAAGCGACAGTCGGCCCTGAGATCGAGCGCGTGGTGCGCGAGGCCTCGGGCATGGTTGTGGCCACGACCTTTGCGTCCAACATTGCCCGCGTGAAGACGCTGGCGGATGCGGGCGTGGCGGCGGGGCGCTCGGTCGTGCTGCTGGGGCGTGCGATGAAGAAGATGATCGGGGCGGGGGTTGAGACCGGGCTGATCAAGGACTTCCCGGCGACGATCACGCCCGAAGAAGCGCGCGATATTCCGCGCGACCATTTGATGCTGCTGGCGACCGGATCGCAGGGGGAGCGGCGCGCGGCGTCGGCGCAGCTGGCGCGGGGCAAGTATCTGGGGATTGAGCTGAAGGGCGGGGACACGTTCATCTTCTCGTCAAAGACCATTCCGGGCAATGAGGTGTCTGTGGGCCGGATCACCAATGGGCTGTCCGAGAAGGATGTCGACGTGATCGACGACAAGATGGCGGCTATTCACGTCTCGGGCCATGCGAACCGGCCAGACCTGCAGCGGATGCATGAGCTGACGAAGCCCCAGATTTTGGTGCCGATGCATGGCGAGCACCGGATGCTGCGCGAGCATGCGAAGCTGGGCGAGGCTGGCGGCATTGCGTCCGTGATTGCGCCCAATGGGACGATGGTGTCGCTGTCGGGGAACCGGCCTGAGGTGGTCGAGTTTGTCGAGACAGGGCGGCTCTACTTGGATGGCTCTATTCAGGTTGGGGCGCTGGACGGAGTGGTCCGGGATCGTATCCGGATGGCTTTGAATGGTCAGGTCGTGATTGGCATTCTCATTGATGAAGAAGACGAGCCATTGACCGATGCCTGGGCGGAGATGCGGGGGCTGCCTGAGGTGGGGCAATCCCGGGTGTCTGTGCAGGACATTTTGGAAGAGGAAGTGGGCCAGTTTTTGGGGCGCGCCGATAGCAAAACCGTGGCGGATGACGGGAAACTGGAGGAGCAGGTGAAGCGGATTGTGCGCAACACATGTTCCAAGGAGATCGGGAAGAAGCCTGAGGTGGTGGTGCTGATTTCGAGGCTGACGGCCTGATCTGCGGCGCGTGCGTCGAAATTGGTAAGGTGTTGTAACCAAAAGACTTCCTTTGTGCCGTCGGCCGCAAATAAATCCGGAAATTTGCCCCTTAGGGGATGAATTCTGCGGTGCAGCGTTTATGTAAAGGTGGGTCAGCAAGGCCCGTAACATTTGCATAAATGGAGGGCGCGTTATGCCTCATCCGCTAAAGCATGTTGTGATCGTGGGCGCTGGTTTCGGGGGCCTGTCTGCCGCCAAGGCTCTGGCGAAATCGCCTGTTCAGATCACACTGATTGACCAACAAAACCACCACCTGTTTCAGCCACTTCTGTACCAAGTCGCGACGGCCTCGCTGACCCCTGCGGAGATCGCGACCCCGATCCGGCATGTACTGCGCAAGCAGGGCAATGTGCGGGTGGTGATGGACCGCGTGGAGGGTGTGGACCGAGCCGCCAAGGAGGTGCTGTGCGAGAGCGGCGAGCGGGTTGGGTATGACGCGCTGATCCTCGCCACCGGCGCGCAGCACAGCTATTTTGGCAATGACGCTTGGGCGGAGCACGCGCCGGGGTTGAAGACCTTGCAGGACGCGCTTGCGCTGCGCGAGCAGGTGCTGAGCGCCTTTGAGAAGGCGGAATTGCTGGCGGACAGCGACCCGGAAGCGGCCAAGGCCTATCAGAGCTTTGTCGTGATCGGGGCGGGACCGACCGGGGTTGAGATGGCGGGGGCGATTGGCGAATTGGCGGCGTCGGTGATGCGGGATTTCCGGCGGATTGACCCGGCGGACAACCGTGTGATTTTGGTCGAGGGCGGCCCGCGTGTTCTGCCGTCCTTTGCCGAGAAACTGTCGGCGCGGGCGGCCTCTGATCTGAGTGAACTGGGCGTTGAGGTGCGGGTGGAGACCATGGTCACGGGCGTCTCGGACACTCAGGTCGAGACCAATCAGGGTGTGATCGACGCGCGGACCTGTATTTGGGCGGCGGGTGTGCAGGCCTCGCCTGCGGCAGACTGGCTTGGGATTGAGACGGGCCGCTCTGGGCATGTTGAGGTGGATAAAACCTTGCGGCCTGAAGGATTTGACGACGTCTACGTGATTGGCGACACGGCGCGGTTTGCACCGCAGGGTGATGCGCTGCCGGGGATTGCGCCGGTGGCCAAGCAGATGGGGATTTATGTAGGCAAGCGTCTGGACGCAGAAGCGCGGGGAAAGGGCTTTGATAAGCCCTTCCGCTACGCGGATGCCGGCGCGCTTGCGACCATTGGGCGGAACCGCGCTGTGGCCGATATCTTTGGGCTGAAAGTGACGGGGTTCATTGGCTGGCTCTTATGGGGTGCCGCGCATGTGTATTTCTTGATTGGGTTCAAGAACCGGCTGTTTGTGGTGCTGCAATGGCTGTGGGCCTATGTCACCTGGCAGCGTGGCGTGCGGCTGATCATGCATCGGGATCAGGATGGAAACGTGACCTAATTGAGTGGGCTGCGCCCGACGCATGTTTCTTTATCCGCCCCCCATCAACTGGCGGTGTCTTGTTCCATGCGGGCGGCCCAGCCTTGACCGAGTGTGAACAAGACGGACTTGAACTTTGGCACCGCAACAAGGCGGATCATGAGTTTGGAGAACCATGACCCTTTTGGGGTGATGTGGATTTCGATTTCAAACCCGGCACCATCGTCGAGATCTACGATGCGCCATTCGCCGTGGATTGCCGCGAAAGGGTAGGGGTAATCGGGGGCGTCTGTGTGGACGCGAAAGCCGAAGGATTGGCCTTCGACGAAGTGGTCGCAGGTCTCGCCCCAGCTTTCGCCTTTTGGACCTGCGCAGCGGCGTTGCATGCAGAGCCCCTCGCCGGAGAGCACTTCGACTTTTGACAGATTGTCGGCCACATCCGCGTAACCCGGGTGGTCGGTCATGACCTGCCAGATCGTGGGTTTGGGCGCGTTCACCGGTTGGGTGAGGATCGCCACCAATTTGTCGTGATGACGAGCGACGGTGACGGTTGCTTGGGTGGTGGACATGAAAAAGGCCTTCTCTGCGCGTGGTGTTCAGCGCGGAAAAGGCCTTAGATTTTTGTACGTCTCAATTACCCGATGGGTAGGTTTAATCTGTGCGGCGTTCTTCAAAGCTTTGTGCGATGAAGTCGGGCATGTGATCGCCAAGACCTACGACCTTTGGGCCACGATCTTCGTTGCGGCCGCGTCCACGACCGCCACGTGTGCGCTTTTCTTCGCGGGGTTTGTCGTCCCGCTTTTCCTCGCGTTTTGGTGCTGGCTTGGCGTCTTGCTCGGTTTCAGGCGCGGCGTCCTTTGTTTCGGCAGGGGCCTCTTCTTTGGCCTCTTTCGACTTGGAACGCGAGCGCGAGCGGGATTTGGTTGGCTTGTCTTCCTTGGTCTCAGCCTTTTCGGGCTTGGCCTCGGACGGTTTCACCAGCCCGGTATCGCCACGCGGGATCGTGGATTCGATCAGGCTTTCGATGGCGGCCAGCAGCTTGTCGTCCTTGGGCGTCGAGATCATCATTGCAGAGCCGGAGCGGCCCGCGCGGCCGGTGCGGCCGATGCGGTGCACATAGTCCTCCGCGTGGCTGGGCACATCGAAGTTGAACACGTGGCTTACATTGGGAATGTCGAGCCCGCGCGCCGCGACGTCGGAGGCCACGAGGAACCGGATTTCGCCGTTGCGGAAGCCTTCCAGCGTGCGTGTGCGGTAGGATTGGTCCAGATCGCCGTGGATCGGCTCGGCGTCATGTTTGTACTTTTTCAACGACTTGGCGACGATATCCACATCAACCTTGCGGTTGCAGAAGATGATGCCGTTGGTGACCTTTTCGCCTTCGAGGTCAATGAGTTGACGCAGGAAGTCGCGTTTCTTTTTGGAGGTGTCGCGGCCAGCGGAGGGCAGCTCATAGACCGCTTGGGTGATGGTTTCCGATGTGGTGGCCTGACGCGCAACCTCGATCCGCTCGGGGTTGGAGAGGAACGTGTTGGTGATCCGCTCAATCTCCGGCGCCATGGTGGCGGAGAAGAACAGGGTTTGGCGGGTGAAGGGCGTCATCTGGAAGATGCGTTCGATGTCGGGGATGAAGCCCATATCCAACATACGGTCGGCCTCGTCCACCACCATGACTTTGACGTCCGACAGGATCAGCTTGCCGCGTTCGAAATGGTCCAGCAACCGGCCGGGGGTGGCAATCAGCACGTCAACGCCACGGTCGATGAGGGCGTCTTGCTCCTTGAAGGAGACGCCGCCGATCAGCAGAGCTTTGGTCAACTTGGTGTATTTTGCATAAAGGTCGAAGTTTTCGGCGACCTGCGCAGCGAGTTCGCGGGTCGGGGCCAGAACCAGACTGCGCGGCATACGCGCGCGGGCGCGGCCCCGGTTCAAAAGCGTGATCATCGGCAGCGTGAAGCTGGCGGTTTTGCCGGTGCCGGTCTGCGCAATGCCGAGCACGTCGCGGCCCTCCAGGGCGGGCGGGATAGCGCCGGCCTGGATGGGGGTGGGCGTTTCATAGCCCACATCGGCAATGGCTTTCAGCACTTTGGTGTGCAGCTTCAGGTCAGTAAATTTAGTCATAGATTTCCAAATGGTTGCAGTGAGTTTCTGCAGTGATTTGGGACGCAGGTTCCAACGCGTCCCTGCGTCGCCCCAAGGACGTTTTCCTCAGGTAGGCTGCATGTAGTGCAGTTGAGGGGCGCGGTCAACAAAACTGGGGGAATGAGGGGCTAAATCGGCGGATTAGCCACTGTTTGGCGACGATAGGTGGTCCCAAGTCAGATTGTGGTGATCAAAGCCGCGTTCGATGGTGGGCTTGACCACCTTGAAATAGGGCGACAGGTCAAAATCGCGGGGGGTGAACAACGAATGGTGGCGAATGTGCAGAATCTCGTCGGCCTGATCTTTGTCGGTGCCCGCTTCCACCGTGGGCAGGATCGGGTAGGCCACCTTTTGAAACGCCTCGGCGATCAGCGAGGAACAGATCGCACGGGTCGGATCGCCTGAGCCCAGCGCCAACATGCGGCGGCGGAACCGGCGTGGGACAGGGGGCTGCGGCAGCAGGTAGCGGGCCAGATCTACGATGTTTTTCAGGTCATAGATCCGACCAAGGCTTTGTTTCATATGAGAGATGACGCCGTCGAGGTCTTCAGGGGTGAGCCCCACCGGGCGGCAGATGCGGGTGTTGAAATGGTCGTATTTCGTCAGCGGCACGTGAATGACGCCGTGCTGCAGGTCGGCCTCGATCAGGGAGCCGCTCTCATGTTCGCCCACGAAGAGCGCGGCATGGGACCAGGTGGAATTGGTCAGGTATTTGATCGCCTTGGAGGCGCGGGAATTGCCTTCGACCAGCAGCACGTCGCCGGGTTGCAGCGTGGCGCAGAGCATACCCTGATTGGTAACCGAGAACGGCATGTAGTCGCCCGACGGGCGTTCCAGATAGGCCGCGATGCCGCGCCCGATGCGGGATGAGATGCTGTCCATGACCGCAAAGCTAGCGGAACGCGGATGTAACTGTTTTCAAATGGGGGTGAGGGCGAAGTGAGGGGCTACACCATCATTTCTTTCGTGGACGACAGCTTCACGTCCGGATAATCGCGTTCCACCCGGTCGATGTCCCATTGCATGCGGGTCAGGAACACCACGTCGCCGTCATTGTCGTGGCTGATATGCTGCTGGTTGGCCGCGATGAACTTGTCGACGGCGGCCTTGTCGCCGTTCACCCAGCGCGCGGAGGTGAATTGGGATGCCTCAAAGCGGACGGGCAGGCCGTATTCCAGCTCGATCCGTGACGCCAGCACCTCGAATTGCAGCGCGCCGACGACGCCGACGATAAAGCCGGACCCGAACGCGGGTTTGAAGACCTTGGCCGCGCCTTCCTCGGCAAATTGCATCAGCGCCTTCTCAAGGTGCTTGGCCTTCATCGGGTCGCCCGCGCGGCATGATTGCAAAAGCTCGGGCGCGAAGGAGGGGATGCCCGCGACGCGCAGCATCTCGCCCTCAGTCAGCGTGTCGCCGATGCGCAGCTGGCCATGGTTGGGGATGCCCATGATGTCGCCGGCCCAGGCTTCCTCGGCCAGTTCGCGGTCGGAGGCGAGGAACAGCACAGGGTTGGAGATCGCCATGGGTTTCTTTTCACGCACATGGGTCAGCTTCATGCCGCGTTTGAAATGGCCCGAGGCGAGGCGCACGAAGGCCACGCGGTCGCGGTGCTTGGGATCCATATTGGCCTGCACCTTGAAGACGAAGCCCGCGACCTTTTTCTCGTCCGGGTCAATGTGGCGCGGCTGGGCCTTTTGTGGCTGCGGCTGGGGGCCATAGTCGGCGATGCCTTGCATCAGCTCCTGCACGCCGAAGCTGTTGATCGCAGAGCCGAACCAGATCGGCGTCATGGTGCCGTCCAGCAGCGCCTGGTGGTCTAGTTCCGGCAATAGCTCCTTGGCCATCTCGATTTCTTCGAGGAATTTTTCCAACAACGCGGCTGGCACATGTTCGGCGAGCTTGGGGTCATCAAGCCCTTTGATTTCAATGCTTTCCGCGACCTTGTTGCGATCCGCGCGGTCCATCAGTTCCAGCCGGTCGCGCAGCAGGTCGTAACAGCCCAGAAAGTCGCGGCCCACGCCGATGGGCCAGGAGGCTGGCGTGACGTCAATCGCAAGGTTTTCCTGGATTTCGTCAATAATCTCGAACGTATCGCGGCTTTCGCGGTCCATTTTGTTGCAGAAGGTCAAGATGGGAAGGTCGCGCAAGCGGCACACTTCGAACAGTTTTTGCGTCTGGCTCTCCACACCCTTGGCCCCGTCGATGACCATAACGGCGGCATCGACGGCGGTCAGCGTGCGGTAGGTGTCTTCCGAAAAGTCCGAGTGGCCGGGCGTGTCCACCAGGTTGAAGCGGTAAGTGTCATAGTCAAACGACATGGCGGAGGCGGAAACAGAAATGCCGCGATCTTTTTCCATCTGCATGAAGTCGGACCGTGTGCGCCGCGCCTCGCCCTTGGCGCGCACTTGCCCCGCCATCTGAATTGCGCCGCCATAGAGCAGGAACTTCTCCGTCAGGGTCGTCTTGCCCGCATCCGGGTGCGAGATGATGGCAAAGGTCCGGCGCCGCGCAATTTCAGGCGGCAGGACGGGCTGGTTTGAGGCGCGATCTAACATGGGCTGGGATATAGAGGCCGCCACGGGGCAGCGCAATCACGGGCTTCGTTTTGGTGAAAATACTCAAATCCTGACGGTGGTCAGAACCGCCCCGTCTGCTTCAGCAGGTTGGTCGCGTCGCGGCTATCAAGCGGCACGCGGCTGAATTTGGGCTCACTGGCCTTCAAGTCAGGGAACAAGGCCAGCACCTCATCGGCAACGTCCTCCGGCAAGCCAGACAGGATTTGCTGCGACATGTGCAGGCTTTCGGTCGGCACGCCTTCGGCATAGAGGATCTGGTGCTGGTCGAAGACCAGCTGGGTGTATTCCACAAAGCCACCTTTGCGAATGAAGATCGTGTCGTCATTCACCAGATCAGCGGCCTGGATCAGCACATCGCGAGACCCGACCATCACCTCGGCCCGCCAATCGGAGATCAGCATGCGGTGGGTTTGGCTAACCGTGATGCTTTCGGCGTTGCCCAGCACCCCTTCGGTGATCACGACGGGGGCAAATTCGCCCACACCTTGCACCGTGCGTTTGCCAATCCAGCGGATCGGCTGCATCCCATGGTCGCGGGTCAGCACGCGGTCGCCAACTTGCAAATCTTCGACCGCACGTTGCGAGCCGTCAGACATGGTGATGCGGGTGCCACGCCCAAAGGACATGCCGGTCAGGTCGGCGAGGGGGATATCACGGGGGTGCTCCTCCGCCTCGATCAATGTGTAATCGGTTCCGGGCTCAATGGGCCCAAGCGGATAGAAATAGAAGCGCGCAACCGGCGCGTCGCAGGCGATAACAAGCGCGTCAACGGAAGCGCCAATCTGTGTCATGAAGGTCAGTCTTGCGGCGATGCGGGCGGTGGTGCCTTTGACCTCAATGCCGGAATTGGCAGTGACGCTGAACAAAGGCTGCTCGCCCAGAACCGGCGCGGCCTTGTCTTGTAGATCAAGCGTGATGACCTTGGCGGTGCGTTTCAACGCGTAGACATCCCCAAGACACAGGCTGTCCATGTCGCCGACCGGATCGCCGTGGTTTACCCCATTTGTCACCCGGAATTGCGCAGCTTCAAACACGGAAAATGCGTGATTGGCGCGGAATTCGGTTGGCGAAAGGTGGTTCATGGACGGCAGCTCACTCAATTCAAAGCGGAAGCAAGCCATGTGCCTTGCACGAGATCGCATTCCCCAAAACGCAGTCCCAGACGCATCGTTTCCCGCCGCGGATGATTTGTATTTGGTGGGTTCGACGCCAAAACGCAACTTTTTAGGAAGATTTTACGCAAATGTGAGCCGTATCGGTGCGCCAGCGGAAACAAACCACCGATCCTGCCCCTGATTGCGTATCAATGTGCAGTTATGGCCGCCCCGCAGCCTCCACATTGTGCAGAGTCTCGCGAATCGTTACTCAGGCAGAAGCACAAATCAGGAGAGAGCCATGGATCTGGGTATCAAAGGAAGGCGCGCACTCGTCGCCGCATCGAGCAAAGGCCTGGGCCTGGGCTGCGCGGAGGCCCTGGCAGAGGCGGGGGTTGATCTGGTCATGAACGGCCGCACCGAGGCCTCTTTGATCGATGCTGCAGACAGCATTCGGTCGCGCTTCAACGTCGAGATCACCACTGTCGCCGCCGACATCACCACCGAGGCAGGGCGCGCTGAGGTGCTGGCCGCGGCTGGTCAGATCGACATTCTGGTGAGCAACGCGGGCGGGCCGCCCCCGGGGTTGTGGTCGGATTGGGACCGCGAAGATTTCATCGCAGCTTTGGACGCTAACATGCTGACGCCAATTGCTTTAATGAAAGCTCTGCTTCCAGCTATGATGGATCGCGGCTGGGGCCGTGTGGTCAACATCACCTCGCAATCAGTCAAAGCGCCGATCCCGGCTTTGGGGCTGTCAAACGCGGCCCGCACCGGTTTGACCGGCTATGTCGCCGGCACCGCGCGGCAGGTGGCGCCTTCGGGCGTGACCATCAACAACCTGATGCCCGGCATCCATGCTACGGATCGTGCGACCTCCCTTGATACGGGCGTCAGCGAGGCGCAGGGTATTTCGATGGATGAGGCGCGCGCGCAGCGGGAGGCCACGATCCCCGCCCGCCGCTACGGTACGCGGCAAGAATTCGGCGCGGCCTGCGCCTTCCTGTGCTCGCAACATGCGGGTTTCATTGTGGGGCAGAACATCCTGCTTGATGGCGGGGCAACCAACGCCACCATTTAGTGGCGGCTCGGTCACAATCGCGTGGGGCGGGTCTTCGCGGTCGCGCGACGGAAACGTTTCGGGTAACTGGCTCTAACGCCACCTGAAAACCGGACCCAGCCCACATGACCAGCCTCGCGATCGCCGGCCTTTTTGCCGCAGTCATTCTTGCCTCGTTCCTTGTGGCCCCGCGCCGGGTGGGGGTCGACGGCTTCTTCGGCGGCCAGATCGCGGGCAAAGCGCCGGGGCTGGCGGTTTTGGTGCTGAGCCAGGTGACCACCTGGATCTTCGCGCGATCGCTGATGAATTCGGCCATTTTGGGCTACTATTACGGCTTCCCCGGCACGCTGGCCTACGCGGCCTACTATCTGTCCTTCCTCACCGGCGGCTACATTGTGGGCCAGCTGCGGATGCGCGACGCGGGCTCGGTGCAGGACTGGCTGGGGGCGCAATTTGGGCAGGCGGGAACGCGCAGCTACAACGTGGTCATAGCGCTGCGCTTGTTGTCAGAGGTCTTTGCCAACCTTTTGGTGGTCGGGCTGATTTTTTCGGCCGTGATGCCGGATGTGGCGGGCGCGGGCACCACGGCGATTGTGGTCGTGGCAGTGCTGGGCATGGCCTATTCCGCTTGGGGCGGGCTGTCAGCCGCCTTGCGCACTGATGTGGTGCAGATGGTTGTTTTCCTTGCGATTTTCGGGGTGGCCTTTGCCTACCTGCTGGTCAGCCCTGGGTTTTCGTTGGGCGCGGTTCTGGCCTCTGACGGGGCCGGCGGAGCGCGACCCGGCTGGGTGCTGTTGGCCGTGGCGCTGTTGCAGGTGTTCTCATACCCGGCACATGATCCGGTGATGATGGATCGCGGCTTTGTAGCGGATCGCGCCACGACGCGCCGTGCCTTCGCGCATGCGTTCTGGCTGTCCACCTTGTGCATCATCGCCTTCGGCTTTTTCGGAATTCAGGCGGCCATTCTGGGCGCGGAGTTTGAGGGGCAGTTACTAGGCACGTGGTCGGCGATGTTCCCGTCTTGGGTGTTCATCTTGCTGATGGTGTCGCTGCTGGTTTCGGCGCTGTCTACGCTGGATTCCGCGCTCAGCTCCGCCGCCCGGCTGATGGTGGAGGAGCTTGGCTGGGCCAAACGCACATTGACTGGCGGGCGAGTTGCGATGTTTGTCTTCATGGCGCTGGGCGGCGCGTTGACCCTGTGGGGCAACGCCACCTTGTTTGATGCGGTCGCGGTCAGCGGCACGGCGTCGATGTTTCTGACGCCGGTGATGGTGGCGGTCTTCGTGCTGGGCCGGCAGGTGGCGTTGTGGTCCTACGTAGTGGCCTATGCAGCCGCGGTTGCGGGCGCGTTTGCCTATTTTGCGCGCGGCTGGGACAGTGTGGCCGCGATCTTGCCCGATGCGCATAAATACGAGCAATTGCTGGCAATTTGTGTGTGCGTCCTGCTGGTTGGCTTTGTCGCCGTGTTGTCGGGCAGTCGCCGCATCTAGGGCGGGGTTGCAGCAATCAGGCATGGCTGGTATCTGAGCCGGGGAATTTCCGATTGTTTTAATCGGGTTAGAGGGCTGCGCACGCGTGACACCAAGGCTGGAACTCAAGGATATCTCCATGACCTATGGGGACACCACCGTGGTGGACGACCTGTCACTCAGCGTGGCTCCGGGGCAGGTGACCTGCCTGCTGGGGCCGTCTGGCTGCGGCAAATCCACCACGTTGCGGATGATCGCAGGCGTTGAGCGGCAGACCAGCGGCGAGCTGTGGGTTGATGGCACGTTGATCTGCGGCGACGACTTTCGGATTTTGCCGGAAGACCGGCCCATCGGGCTGATGTTTCAGGACTTCGCGCTTTTTCCGCATCTGACCGTGGCGCAGAACGTGGCATTCGGGATCAAGGTCAGCAAGGCCGAGGCCCGCGACCGCGTGCAAAAGCTGCTGGCGCGGGTTGGCATGGACGGGTTTGCGGACACCTATCCACACCAGCTGTCGGGCGGCGAGCAGCAGCGGGTGGCGCTTGCGCGCGCGATCGCGCCGCGCCCCAAGATCATGCTGATGGACGAGCCGTTTTCGGGGTTGGACAACCGCCTGCGCGACGGCATCCGCGACGAGACGTTGAGCGTGCTGAAGGAAGAGGGCACCGCCGTTTTGCTGGTGACGCATGAGCCGGATGAAGCGATGCGCATGGCCGACGAGATTGCTTTGATGCGCGACGGCAAGATCGTGCAGCGCGGCGCGCCCTACAATATCTACAACGCCCCGGTGGATAAGGCCGCCGCCGCGTTCTTTAGCGATATCAACGTGATACAAGGCGTTTCTCATGGGGCGTTGACCGAAACACCGTTCGGCCAGTTTCTAACGCCGGGGTTGGGCGACGGGCAAGCAGTCGAAATCATCATCCGCCCGCAGCATTTGCGCATCGACTTCGACCGTCAGGGCAAAGGCCCCAACCCAACGCCACAAGAGGGCGTGCCCGCGAAGGGCACCGTGAAGCGGGCGCGGTTCATGGGGCGTGAAAGCCTGATCGAGTTTGAAATGGCGTTTGACGGCTCGGTGTTGACGGCGACGGTGCCGGCGGTGTTCTTGCCGAAAGAGGGCACGGTGTTGTGGCTGACCATGCGGCGCGACCGGTGCTTCGTTTTTGCCGCCTGAGCCGGTTTGCGCGCGGCGGGATTTAGGTATTTTTGAAACAGTGATGGGAGGCGTTAGCGCGTCACCATCAGGCGGTCCAGCCCATGGAAATGGTAGACATTGGCGTATGTCGCGGGTTTGGTGAGCCCAAGCTTTGGGCAACGGGTGAAGAGGACCGGCATGGCTTGCGCGATTTCCATCCGGGCCAGCGGCGCGCCGACGCAGAAATGGATGCCGCCGCCGAAGCTTGTATGGGGTTTGGCCTTGCGGGCAGGGTCAAAAATGTCGGGGGCCCCGTAGACGTCGGGGTCGCGGTTGGCGGCCCCGAGCAGCAGGCCGACCTGATCGCCTTGTTTGAATGTGTGTCCGAATGCCTCCACATCCTGCATCGCAAACCGGGTGAACATGTGCAGCGGCGGGTCGTGGCGCAGAGCCTCTTCCACGAAAGAGGCATCGGATGTGGGGCGGATGGCATTGCTCAGGCAGGTGTGGATGGCGTTGCCAAGCGTGTGGACGGTTGCCTCGTGGCCTGCGTTCAACAGCAAAATGCAGGTGGTGATCAGCTCTGCCGTAGTGAGCCTTTCGCCGTCCTCCTCGGCGGCGATGAGGCTGGTGATCAGGTCGTCGCGCGGGTCATCGCGGCGTTTTTCGATGTAGCCGGTCAGGAAGGCCTTGAAATCAAGGCTCGCTTGGACCGCGGCGTCCTCATGCGCGCGGGTGCGGGCGGCCTGATACATGCCGACCATGGCGTTGGACCAAGCCAGCAGCTGCGGGGCCATATTTTCGGGCACGCCCAAAAGGCGGGCGATGATGATAACGGGCAGCTTTTGGGCGTAATGTTCCAGTAGGTCGAATGGGCCATCGGGGAAGGCGTCGATCAGATCGTGGCAGAGCTGCGTGATCTCGGGCTCCAGCCCGGCGATGCGCCGCGAGGTGAAGGCGCGCAGCACGAGGCCGCGCAGGCGGGTGTGGCGTGGCGGCTCCAGTTCCAGCATGGAATGCGCCTCGATTTCGTAAAAGGGCGCGAGCCGGTCAGGGTAGCTGAGACCCAGCGGGTTTTCCCGGCCGAAGCGTTTGTCTCGCAACAATGTGGCCACCGTGGCATGGCCTGCGGCTGCAGGCATGTCGTAGTCGTCCCACCAGACCAGCGGGCCCATGGGACGGATGCGGTCATAGAACGGGTAGGGGTTCTGGACAAAGGCGTTATCAGATGGAGATTGCTGAACATGGCGCATAACAGCGCTTTTCCCGAATGGGGCTGGCCTTGGCAAGGCCGGTTTGCCTATGGTGGCCCCCGACTTTGGAGAAACCCAGATGCGCCCACGTCTGATTGCCATTCTTGCTTACCTCGCGGCGGTTGCCGCGATTGGGGTGGCCGTTTGGTGGATAGCGCTTGGCGCGGCGCTGGGGCAGCTCAGCGACAGAGGCAAGGCGGACTTGTCGTTGGCCTCGGACCGGTTGGTGAGCCAGTTGCAGAGCTACCGCGAATTGGCGGTGCTTTTGGCGGACCACCCTTCCTTGGTGCCGCTTGTCACTGGCGGCAGCGGCGATGCACAGGCGGCGCGGGACGTTTTGTTGAAGACGGCGGACCGGACGGGGTCGTTGGAAGTGATGCTGCTCAACGGCGAGGGCGCGGTCGTGGCCCAAAGCCATGGGTTTGAACGCCAAGGTCCGCGCAATCTGGGCGACACGGCGTTTTTCAATCGGGCGGCGCAGGGCGGGCTTGGCTCGCTCCATGCGCAGTTTGGCGCTAAGGGGCAACGGTCCTTCACTTTCGCTGCGCCGGTGTTCGGCATGGACAGGAAAGTGGCGGGGGCCGTTGCGGTCTCAGTCGATCTGGAGACGGTGGAGACGGATTGGCGCGCCTCGCCGCAGGTGGTGTTTTTTACCGACGCCTCTGGCGTGGTGTTCGTGACCAACCGCGCCGAGATGCTGTACCGCACTCGCGAGCCATTGGAGCAGTTGCGGCAGCGCACCAAATTTTCCGGCGAGTACCGCATCGAGGATTTGCGCGAGTTCTTCCCGTTTCGCGAAGAAATTCGCGGCGGGCATGAGCTGTGGGTGCAAAATGACGTGTCGTATTTACCCGAGCGCTCGCTCCATGTGACCCAACCGCTGCCACTGATGAATATGCAAGGCGAGGTGCTGGTAGATAGCCGTGAGGCGGAGCAGCTGGCCTTGTTTCAGGCCTTGGTGGCTGGTGGGTTGGGGCTCATTTTCGGGGCGGTGATCCTGTTTTTTGCCGAACGCAGGCGCGGGATTTTGGCGCGACTTGCCGTGGAGGCGCGGGCCAATGCGCGGCTTGAAGCCAGAGTGGCTGAGCGCACCGCCGCCTTGCAACAAGCGCAACAAGAGCTGGTGCAAGCCGGGAAGCTGAGCGCCTTGGGGCAGATGTCGGCGGGCATTAGCCACGAGCTGAACCAGCCCTTGATGGCGATCCGGTCCTACGCAGAGAACGCGGAGGAGTTTTTGCGGCGCGGCAAAGAAGATGTGGCGGGCGAGAACCTTGTTCGCATCAGTGATCTGGCGCGGCGCATGGGGCGCATCATCAAGAACCTGCGCGCCTTCGCCCGGCAAGAGACGGAACCTTTGGGTCGTGTCGAACTGGTTGGCGTGATTGATCTGGTGTTGGACCTGGCCGAGACCCGCTTGCGCGAAGACAAGGTACGCGTGGCCTGGAACCCGCCACCTGCGCCGGTCTACGTCCATGGCGGCGAAGTGCGGCTGCAGCAGGTTTTGGTGAACCTTGTGGGCAACGCGTTGGATGCGATGGAGAATGGGGCGGATAAACGCTTGGAAATCTCGGTGGAAACCGGCGACACAGTAAGCGTGTCGGTGCGCGACAACGGGCCGGGTTTGAGCGACCCGGAGAAGATATTTGACCCGTTTTATACCACCAAGGAGGTGGGCCACTCGGAAGGTATGGGGCTTGGCCTGTCGATCTCCTACGGCATTGTGCAGAGCTTTGGCGGCGCCATTCGCGGCCGCAACCACAAGGATGGCGGCGCGGTGGTCACAGTTGAATTGACCCCTGCGGAGGCTGTAGAGGCGGCGGCATGACCCAGACCGTATTGCTTGTAGATGACGACGCGCCGGTGCGCGAAGCCCTTGGCCAGACGCTTGAATTGGCAGAACTGACGCCGGTTCTGGCGGGCTCGTTCATCGTGGCCAAAGACCAGATCAGCCGCAAATTTGACGGGGTGATCGTGACCGATATCCGCATGCCGGGGCGAGACGGGTTTCATCTTCTGGACTACACCCGCTCAGTTGACCCCGAATTGCCTGTGATTTTGCTGACGGGCGAGGGCGACATCCCGATGGCAGTGAAAGGCATGTCGGGCGGCGCATTTGACTTTCTGGAAAAGCCCTGCGCGCCGAAGCAGTTTCTTGAGGTCGTCGAACGCGCCTTGGCGGCGCGGCGTAGTGTGCTGGCCTCGCGCAATCACCGCATGTCGGCGGAAGCCGGTGATGCCGCGTCTCGCATGTTGTTCGGGGTGTCCGAGCTGTCAGAGCAGCTGCGCGACCGGGTGAGAGCCGTGGCGAAAACCGGCAGCGAGGTGCTGATCAAAGGCGAGCCGGGGACCGGGACGCCGAAAGTGGCGGAAGTCATCCATTTGCTGTCGGAACGGGCGAAGAACGGGTTCGTGAAGCGGCCCTCGGTCGGACTGACGCCGGAGGCTTTGGCAGAGGCCCTGGAGGCCTCAGCCGAGGGCAGCTTGTTTTTGGACGAGGTGGTGAACCTGCCGGAGGTGACGCAGTTCGCCTTGCTCGACCATCTTGAAGCCGGGCAAGGCGCGCGCATTTTGGCGGCGTCTTACCAGAGCTTGAAGGAGGCCGCGGCTGAGGGGCGTTTCATGGCCGACCTGCGGCTGAAGCTGGGAGCGATGAGCGTGCGCATCCCCGCGCTGCGTGAACGCACCGACGATATTCCGGTGCTGTTTCGCCACTACCTGGCCATAGCCTGCGAGCAGGCGGCATTGCCCGTGCCTGATGTTTCGCCCGACCAGATGGCGCGGCTGATGGCGCACCCATGGGACGGCAATGCGCGGGCGTTGATGAATGCCGCGATGCGCTTTGCCATGGGCATGCCAGCAGTGGAAGAGGGCGAAGCGCTGAGCCTGGCGGAGCGGATGGCCAAGGTTGAACGCTCGCTGATCATAGAGGTGCTGCAAGCCCATGGCGGGCACGCCACTGAAACGGCGAAAGCGCTGCAGCTGCCGCGCAAGACGTTTTACGACAAGTTGTCCCGGCACAACATCCGGCCTGAGGATTACCGTTAGGCTCTAGGTGGATGCGGGCTTTGTTGCTACGTTCCCCGTCAAGCCGCGCCTGAACGCGGCTGCCCGTAAGAGGCAGAGGAGCAGTATTGTATGACAACCCCAACATCCGGCCCGGCACCAGATGTCATGCCGAAAGGCATGATGGCGCGCGCCTATTGGGTCGCCGAAAACACTCCTGAAAAGCGCAACCGCGCGGTGGATTTCTACCGTGCCGTGGCGATCGGCTTTGTTATCTTGGGCCATTGGTTGCTGGTGGCCCCGGTGATGCGGGCGGGCCAGATGGAGGTGACCATCTTGTTGACCGAACAACGCTGGACCCACTACGCCACATGGCTGTTCCAGGTGATGCCGGTTTTCTTCTTTGTGGGCGGATTTGCCAACAGCTTGTCTTGGGCCTCGGCGCGCAAGGACCCCGAAAAGGCCCGGGTTTGGGCGGCGGGACGGCTGGCGCGCTTATTGAAGCCGACGGTGCCGCTGGTGCTGCTTTGGGCGGTTGCGGCCTTTGTGGCCTCCATCATGGGCGTGTCGAACGAGCTGATCGCGGCGACCTCGCAGGCGGCGCTGGTGCCGGTGTGGTTTCTGGCCGTCTACATCATGATCACCGTGGTGGTGCCGCTGACGATGCGGGCTTGGGACGCGATTGGCATCTGGTCGGTGGCTGTGCTGGCGCTGGGCGCGATTGCTGTGGACGCCATTGCCTTTGGGTTCGACCAAGGCTGGCTGCGCTGGGCCAATTACGGGTTTGTCTGGGTTGGCGTGCATCAGTTCGGCTATTGGTGGCGCGGCGCGGAACGCCCGCAGACATGGGCCTTGGCTCTGATCGCGCTGGGTGTCGCGTGGCTGTATGTGCTGATCGTGCAGTTTGGGTTTCCGGTGGCCATGGTCAGCGTGCCCGGCGCAGAGATGTCGAACACCCGTCCGCCAACGACCGCCATGATGGCGATAGGCTGCGTGCAGATCGGGGCGATTATTCTGCTGACCGGGCCAATATCGAAGTGGCTGCGGAACACCAAGCCATGGGCTTGGGTGATCATGCTCAACCAGATGATCATGTCGATCTACCTGTGGCACATCACGGCGATGGTGGCCGTGGTGGGGGTGGCCTACGCGCTGGGTGGCGCGGGGTTGCAGCTGGAGCCCGGCACCGAGGCGTGGTGGGCTTGGCGGCCGGTATGGCTGATCCTGTTTGTGATCGCGCTGATCCCGCTGGTGTTGGTCTTTGTGGGCTTTGAGGCCGGAAGCCGGGGCAAAGGCACGGCCCCACCAGGACCGGCGCAAGCGATTTGCGGCGCATTGGTGACCTGCGGCGGGCTGGTGATGATGGCGATGAGCGGCATCGGCGCGGACAATGCGCTGGGGTTCAACTGGGTCGCGGTGGTGCTGGTTGTCCTTGGCGTTGTGCTGGCGACCCGCGCCATCGGGCAGGTGGCGTCCCGCGCCAAGTAAGCCCCGGCAGGTGTGCGGTATTCCGCCCACTTCATGCTTGGGTGATTGCGTGAACCGGACTTCTTCTGCCTCAGGCGTTTGATTTTATTGAGCATTTGGAAGTGCGGTAAATATTGGTTCTCAAGGGTTGAGCCGCATTTTGAGGGGTGCTCTGATCTTGCCAAGGCAGAATCTGGCCTTTCATTAGACTGCATCTGGGAGGAGCATCATGAAATTTTTGACAACAACCGCAATCGCATTGGGTCTGGCCGTGTCGGCATCGGCCGCATATGCCGCCTGCGACGAAGGCGAAGTGGTGATGAAATTTGCCCACGTCACCAACACCGACAAACACCCTAAAGGCATCGCCGCGACCGAGCTGGCCGCACGCGTCAACGAGGAAATGAACGGCAAAGCCTGCATCGAAGTGTTCCCGAACTCCACGCTGTATGACGACAACAAAGTGCTCGAAGCGATGCTGCAAGGCGACGTTCAGCTGGCCGCGCCTTCGCTGTCCAAGTTCGAGAAGTTCACCAAGCAATTCCGCATCTTTGATCTGCCCTTCATGTTCAAAGACATCGACACCGTAGACGCGTTCCAGAACTCGGAAACCGGTCAGGCGATGAAGGACTCGATGCAGAAACGCGGTCTGCAAGGGCTGGCATTCTGGCATAACGGCATGAAGCAGTTCTCGGCCAATGTGCCGCTGATCTCGCCAACTGACGCTAACGGGCTGAAGTTCCGCGTGCAGCCGTCTGACGTGCTTGTCGCGCAGATGGAAGCGCTGGGTGCGAACCCGCAGAAAATGGCGTTCTCGGAAGTCTACGGCGCGCTGCAGCAGGGCGTTGTGGATGGTCAGGAAAACACCTGGTCCAACATCTTCGGCAAGAAGTTCTTCGAAGTGCAGGACGGCACGACTGAGACCAACCATGGCATCATCGATTACTTGGTTGTTGCCTCGGTCGACTTCATGGACTCGCTGGACGCCGATGTGCGCGACCAGTTCACCACCATCCTGAACGAGGTCACCGCGTCGCGTAACGCCGCCGCATTCCAGGTGAACGAGGAAGCCAAGGCCGCAATCATCGCCGCTGGCGGCGAAGTGCGCCAGCTGACGCCGGAGCAGCGTCAGGCATGGGTTGACGCGATGAAACCTGTCTGGGCTCAGTTCGAAGGCGATGTGGGCGCTGCAAATATCGAGGCCGCTCAAGCGTTGAACTCGGGAAGCTAAGCCGGTCTGAGACGAACACAAACGCGGCCCTGGGCAGATCCTTGGGCCGCGTTTTTTCTACCTAGATCAAACGGGGGGAGATCATGTCCGGCTTTGTCGACAAGATCGAGGAGAACCTGATTGCGCTTCTATTGGCTCTGATGACCATCATATCATTTGCCAATGTGATCGCGCGCTACGGGTTCAATTCAAACATTCTGTGGGCGCTTGAGTTCTCGCTCTATTGCTTTGCTTGGCTGGTGCTGTTGGGGGCGTCTTACGCCGTCAAGAAGAACGCACATCTGGGCGTGGATGTGCTGATCAACCTGTTCTCGGAACCGGTGCGGCGGATTTTTGGCTTGGTCGCCGTTGCCAGCTGCATCGTTTTCTCTTTCCTGCTGCTCAAAGGCGCATGGGATTACTGGTCGATCTTCGCCAACCTGCCACCAACCGAGGGCCGCTGGTTCCCAACGGGCTTCGTCGAAAAGTTCCGCGGGCAGGGGTGGTACGAGACCAACGACATCCCCGTGCCGGGTTTCATGAAATTCATCGAAGATGTGTTCAATGACGGGGACGAGTACGAAAAGATCCCCCGGCTGATCCCATATTTCGTCCTGCCGGTTTCGATGGCGTTGCTCTTGTACCGTTATGTGCAAGCCGCCGTTGCGATCTGGGTGGGTAAGGCGGACCGGCTGATCGTCAGCCATGAGGCAGAAGACGACGTCGAAAACGCGCGTCTGAGCGACGAGGGATAAGCCATGGATGTCATTCTTCTATTTGCGATGGTCATCGGCTTTTTGATGATCGGCGTTCCGATTGCGATCTCGCTTGGCCTGTCCTCTGTTTTGTTCCTGCTGTGGTTCTCGGACTCGTCGCTGGCATCGGTCGCGGGCACGTTGTTCCAGGCGTTCGAGGGGCATTTCACCCTGATGGCGATCCCGTTCTTCATCCTGGCGTCCGCCTTCATGACCACGGGCGGCGTGGCCAAGCGGATCATTCGCTTTTCCATCGCCTGCGTTGGGCATTTGCGCGGCGGTTTGGCGATCGCAGGCGTGTTCGCCTGTATGATGTTTGCGGCTTTGTCCGGCTCGTCGCCGTCCACAGTTGTGGCCATCGGGTCCATCGTGATCGCGGGCATGATGCAGGTGGGCTATACCAAGGAATTCGCAGCAGGCGTCATCGCCAATGCGGGCACTTTGGGCATCCTGATCCCGCCCTCCATCGTCATGGTGGTCTACGCGGCCACGGTCGAAGTGTCAGTGGGGCGGATGTTCCTTGCGGGTGTGGTCCCGGGGCTTATGGCGGGCGGCATGCTGATGCTGGCCATTTGGGCCTATGCAGTGCTGCGCGACCTTCCCAAAGGCGAATGGCGCGGCTGGGGTGAGATATTCGCCTCCATGCGGTCGGCGGCTTGGGGGTTGTTCCTGATTGTCATCATTCTGGGCGGTATCTATGGCGGCATTTTCACACCGACGGAGGCTGCAGCCGTCTCCGCCGTCTATGCGTACCTGATTGCCACCTATGTTTACAAAGATATGGGGCCGCTTTCCACGCCAGAGGGGGAGCCGAACAAGTCCTTCCTCGCGCGGCCTTGGACCGCCGTGACCGCGCTGTTCCATGAGGACACCCGCAACACGCTGTTTGAGGCCGGCAAGCTGACGGTGACGCTGCTGTTTGTGATCGCCAATGCGTTGATCTTGAAGCACGTGCTGACGGATGAGCAGATCCCGCAAAAGATCGCGGGGGCGATGCTGGATGCGGGTCTTGGGCCGGTGATGTTCTTGGTGATGGTCAACGTGATCCTGCTGATCGGCGGGCAATTCATGGAGCCCTCCGGGCTGCTGGTTATCGTCGCACCTTTGGTGTTCCCGATTGCCATCGAGCTGGGGATCGACCCGATCCATCTGGGCATCATCATGGTGGTGAACATGGAAATCGGGATGATCACACCGCCGGTTGGGCTCAACTTGTTTGTGACTTCGGGCGTGGCCAACATGCCGATGATGTCGGTGGTGAAAGCCGCGCTGCCATTCACCGGCGTGCTGTTCATCTTCCTGATCATCGTGACCTACGTACCGTGGATTTCGACGGTGCTTCCCAATTACTTCATGGGGCCGGAAGTCATCATAAAATGAGACCAATAGTGGCTGTTTTTGGGACTAGCCAAAATCTCCAACCCCGCTAAATTGGTGGGGTTGGAGGCGCTTTGGACCCGATTAGTCTGACATTGGAAATGGGAGTGGTGCTGGGCCTTTTGGCCTTCACCGTCGGGCTGTTCGTCTCGGAAATCATCCGCATTGATCTGGCCGCCATTCTGGTGATGGTGCTGCTGGGCGCACTGAGCTACCTGCCGGGCCTGGGCAATCTTGCAGATGTGAATCACTTGTTCGATGGGTTCGCGTCGAATGCAGTGATCTCGATCATCGCGGTGATGATCATTGGCATGGGGTTGGACAAGACTGGGCTGATGTCGAAGGTCGCGGGGCTGATCTTGCGCAAGGGCGGCACCACCGAGGCCCGCATCATCCCGATTGTATCGGGCACCGTGGCCGTCATTTCTTCCTTCATGCAAAACGTCGGTGCGGCGGCGCTGTTCTTGCCGGTGGTGTCTCGGATTTCAGCGCGGACTGGGCTGCCTTTGTCTCGGCTGCTAATGCCCATGGGGTTCTGCGCGATTTTGGGGGGGACCATGACCATGGTGGGCTCTTCTCCGTTGATTTTGTTGAATGATTTGATCCTGACGGCCAATAGCGGCTTGCCTGCGGATCAACAGATCGAGCCCTTTGGGCTGTTCTCTGTCACACCTGTGGGCGCGATGCTGATCGTCACCGGCATCCTATATTTCGTCCTGCTGGGACGTTGGGTGCTGCCGGCGCGTAGCGACAAAGATGACGCTACGTCCGGTCAATCCATGCAAGCCTACATGCGCCAGACCTATGGGCTAAACGCCGATATTTTCGAAGTGCTGGTACCAGAGGGCAATATCCTTGTCGGCCAAACGCTGAGCGACATTATGGACGCGCATCATCTGTATATCATCGGCACCGATTACCGCGGCAAGAAGGTCGTGGCCCCGATGGTCGATACACGGATCGAAACGCCCTGCCGGTTGGCTGTGCTGGGGCTGCGACGCGTGGTGAATGAATTTGCCGACATCTATGGGCTGACCGTGCTGAGCACGCCTGAGCGGTTCGTAGAGGACTTCGCCTCGACCAGCGCCGGGGTGGCGGAGATCGTTGTGCCGCCCACGTCGAGCCTTGTCGGCAAAGCGCCGGAGGAGTTGCGCATTCGCCAGACCTATGGGTTTTCGCTGCTGGCCATTCACCGCGGTGAAGAGGTTTTGAGCCTTGTCGAGACCGAAGAACACGAGGCCTGCCGACTTGGCAAGCAGATGCTGCGGTCCGGCGATACGTTGGCGATCCACACGCCCTGGGCGGCCCTGGCCCGGTTGACGAAAGACCGTGACTTTGTGGTGATCACATCTGATTTCCCGCGGGAAGACTTGCGGCCGCAGAAGGTCAATTGGGCGCTTGGGTTCTTCGCGATTGCGTTGATCCTGATCCTGTTCACTGATGTGCGGTTGTCGCTGTGCTTGCTGGTGGGCGCGGTGGGTATGATTCTGTCCAAGGTTCTGACAGTGGACGAGGCTTATGGCGCGGTAAGCTGGCAGACGGTGTTTTTGCTGGCGAGCCTTATTCCGCTGGGGCAAGCGGTGCAGGAAACCGGGACCGCCGCCTGGATCGCGCAGCAGATTTTGGTGTTGTTGGACGGCTGGCCTTTGTGGGCCTTGCAGGCCGGATTGGCGGTGCTGGCGACAGCGTTTACGTTGGTGATGTCCAATGTCGGGGCGACAGTGTTGTTGGTGCCTCTCGCCGTGTCGATTGCTGTCGCGGCAGGGGGCAACCCGGGGATGTTTGCGCTGACTGTGGCGATTGCCACGTCAAACAGCTTTCTGATCCCGACCCATCAGGTGAACGCGCTGATCATGGGGCCTGCGGGCTACAGGGTGGCGGATTTCGTCAAGGCGGGCAGCTTGATGACGGTGCTGTTCCTGGTCGTGTCTCTGACGGCGTTGAACTTGTTTTACTGAGGTTTTGCGCCGCGCTTACGCGCGTCGCCAAGCGGGGCTCTGCCCCGCACCCCGGAGTATTTGAAACCAAATGGAGACTAGGCGTTCTCTAACGCTGTGATGATCGGAGAGAAGTCGCTTGCTTTGAGAGAAGCGCCGCCGACCAATGCGCCGTCGACATTGGAGACCGCGAAAATCTCGTCCGCGTTGGAGGCTTTGACCGAGCCGCCATAGAGGATGCGCATGGATTTTCCGACGCCGTCGCCGTAGCGTTTGACCAGTTTTGAGCGAATGAAATCATGCACTTCACCGATCTGATCTGTCGTTGGCACCTTGCCGGTGCCGATGGCCCAGACGGGCTCGTAGGCGATGACAGTGTTTTCGGCCGTCAGCACATCGGGCAGGGAGCCTGCGAGCTGGCCTGCGATGATGTCGAGCGTGTTGGCGGCTTCGCGTTCTTCCAGCGTTTCGCCTATGCAGACGATGACCTTCAGGCCCGCGGCATGGGCGGTTATGGTTTTGCGGCGAATCTGTTCGTCGACCTCGGCGTGATCTGTGCGGCGTTCAGAGTGGCCAGACAGCACGTAAGATGCGCCTGCATCTTTGAGCATCGTGGCGGCTATGTCGCCAGTGTGGGCACCTGCCTCAGCGCGGTGGTTGTCCTGGCCGCCGATTTGCAAAGGGTGATCTGCGGCGGTGACGACGGCGGAGGTGATCAGAGTGGCGGGGGGGCAGATCAGGATCTCGACCTTGGGGTCGGGATGCGCATCGCGTAATGCCTTGAGTTCCTTAAGGTTTTCTGACGTTCCGTTCATCTTCCAATTGCCGGCGGCGAGTTTTCTGCGCATGTCTGTGACCCCTTTGGTTGGCCTTCAGACTCGCAAAGGGTAGAGGGGAGGGCAAGAGGCTTTTGGAGGGTAGGACATGATCCCCAGAATTGACGCGCAGGCATTGGCTGCAGGTGACGCGGATGCGGTTGCTGCGACCCGAGAAGGGGCGCATGAGATCGGGTTTTTGACGGTGCATAACACCGCTCTGACGGGGCCTGAGGTGGAGGCGGCGTTGGACGCGTATCGGGGGTTTTTCAAACTGCCGGAGCATCTTAAACAAGCGGTTAACATGGATCGGACGGCGTCAAACCGGGGGTGGGGCGCGCAAGGGTCCGAACAAGTCGATCCGGACGCAAATCCTGATTATAAACAAGTGTTTGACTGCGGCTACGAGCTGCCGGAAGGCCATCCATTAGGTAAACAAAACCTTAAGGTTTATGCGCCCAATCAGTGGCCAGACGGGATGCCCGCGTTTCAGCGGCGAATTTCGGAGTATTACGCCAAGTCCCTGATCGTCGCGAAAGCGCTTCTTGGCGATATTGTTGGTGCCGTTGGTGAAGATCCCGCGTTCTTCGGAGATGCTTTTAGCGCACCTATGGCGCTGTTGCGGGGAAATTATTACCCCGAACGGCCCAAATGGGCAGGCGACAAGGATTTCGGGATTGCGACCCATACCGATTATGGCTGCCTGACGCTGTTGGCTACGGATGGCTCGCCGGGCCTAGAGGTGCGCAAACGGGGTGGGGGCTGGATTCCGGTGTCGGCGCCGCCGGGGGAATTTGTGATCAATTTCGGCGAAATGATCGAGATGTGGACCAACAAGGCGGTGCGCGCGACGCCGCATCGGGTTGTGGGTGGCAATGCGGAACGGCTGTCTATCCCGCTGTTTTTCAACCCGAATTACGATGTGAATGTCGCGCCTATCGGGTCAGGGGATACGATCCTGGCAGGGGACCATCTGACAAAGCGGTTCAACGAAACCTACGTGCATCTCAAAGATAGCTGAGCGCCTTGCGGGCGAGCGCTTTGGCCTCGTCGGGGTCGTCCAGGCAGGCCTCTGGCAGGGTCCAATAGGGCATGGCGGTTGGCTTGTCTTTGCCTTCGCGCTGGTAGGTCCATTGGGTGCAGCCCAGCGCCTTGACCTCGTCGATAAAGTCGCCTTGCGCCTTGATGAAAAGCGTACCGTCCGAGTAGAGCAGCGCGAAAATTGTTCCATCAGAATAAAGGCATAGCCCGCCCATCATCTTTCGGGTGGTGAGGTGACCGACGCCTTCGAAGAGTTCTTTGGCGAAGGCGATATCTTCATCGGAAACGCTCATTTGAGCATCAGGGTTTAGCGAAAAGCGTGTCGTCGAACTTGATGCTTTCACCGCAGCCGCAGGCTTCCGAGACGTTGGGGTTGTTGAATTTAAAACCGCTCTCTAACAGGCTGGTTTCATAGTCAATTTCGGTGCCGAACAGGAACATCTGCGCCATGGGCGCGATCACCACTTTGGCGCCGTTCTTCTCGACCGCCTCATCATGGGGGCCAAGCTCGTCGACATATTCCATAGTGTATTCCATGCCTGCGCAGCCGCCCTTTTTGACGCCTATTTTCAAAGCCTTATGGCCGTCTGTTGCCATGAGTTTGGCGATTTGCGCGGCGGCGCGGTCGGTGATTTTGACGGCGTCTTGTCCGGGAATGAACATCACATGAACCCCAGTTCCAGTTTGGCCTCGTCGGACATCATTTCCATGCCCCAGGGGGGCTCCCACACGAGTTCCACGTTGACTTGTTTCACACCTGCCAGAGGTTCAACGGCTTCGGCGACCCAGCCGGGCATTTCGCCCGCGACGGGGCAGCCCGGCGCGGTGAGGGACATCAGGATGTCGACCTCGTTTTCGGCATTGATTTCAATGGTGTAGATCAGGCCGAGATCAAAGATATTGACCGGAATTTCGGGATCATAGACCGAGCGGCAGGCCTCCACGATATTCTCGTGCAGCGGGTGATCGGTCGAGGACGGCTTGATCAGCGGGGCGCCTTCGAGGGGCGTTTGGTCATTCATGTCGATGCATCCATGGTGGGATAGTTGAGTCTTAATGTAGGGATTGCTGAGGGCATCGTCCAGAGGCAGTCCGTTAACCGTTATTGCGGCGTACACAGCGCGTACACAGGTTGTACACAGGTTGTACCGACACGCTGTGCTGACGGGGGCGAGGTTAATGGGGGTGCTCCAATCTGCGGGGTCCCCGCTTTCGCGGGGATGACAGGGGGGAGAAGGCGGGGATGACAGGGGGAGGTGGGGTATACTTCCCGGGGCAACGCTCCTAGCGTCGCGCCATGAGCGACGCGGATATTCTTGACAGCCGGTATTCCTGGACCCGGCTTTTGATCACCCTGGCGATTGCCGTGATCGGCAATGTCGGCATGTGGGCGATCATTGTCATCATGCCCGCCGTTCAGGCCGAATTTGGCGGCACGCGGGCGGATGCGTCGCTGCCCTACACGCTGACCATGATTGGCTTCGCGATTGGCAATATGGCCATCGGGCGGGCGGTGGACCGGTTCGGGGTCACGGTGTCGCTGATCGCGGCAACGCTGTTGCTGGTGGCAGGCTTCGGGCTGGCGGCGGTGAGCGGGTCCATCTTGGTGCTGTCGCTGGTGCAGTTTTTGATCGGGTTCGGATCATCCGTGTGTTTCGGGCCGCTGATTGCGGATGTGTCGCATTGGTTCTTCAAACGGCGCGGCATTGCGGTGGCGATTGCGGCGTCGGGCAACTATCTGAGCGGTGCGATCTGGCCGCTGGTGCTGGCGGGCATTCTGGAGGATCAGGGCTGGCGGACGGCCTATGTGATCATTGGCGTTGTCAGCCTCGTCACCATGATCCCCTTGGCCTTGCTGCTCAAGAGGCGCGTACCCGCCGCAGCGGAGGCAACAGCGGAGGCGGCGGCGGCTTTGAAGCGCCGGTCTGTGCCCTTCTCCTCGCGCACGTTGGTGTGGCTGCTGGGGATTGCGGGCATTGGCTGCTGCGTGGCGATGTCGATGCCGCAGGTCCATATTGTGGCCTATTGCGTGGACCTTGGATACGGACCGGCGGTGGGGGCTGAGATGCTGTCGCTGATGTTGCTGGGCGGCGTGGTGTCGCGGCTGATCTCCGGCATGTTGTCGGACCGGCTGGGGGGCGTATTGACGCTTTTGATCGGGTCGGTGCTGCAGATGACGGCGCTGTTCCTGTTTTTGCCGTTTGACGGGCTGGTGTCGCTCTATCTGGTGTCGATGCTGTTTGGCCTGTCGCAGGGCGGCATTGTGCCGGCCTATGCGGTGATCGTGCGGGAATACCTGCCCGCCAAGGAGGCCGGGTCCAAAGTGGGGTTCGTCATCATGACCACCATCTTGGGCATGGCGATTGGCGGCTGGATGTCGGGCTGGATCTACGATGTGACCGGGTCCTACGTGCTGGCCTTTATCAACGGCATCGGCTGGAACGGCATCAACGTGGCGATCATGGTGTTCCTCTTGATGCGGTCGCGCCGGGGGCGGTTGGCGGCGGCATGAGAAACGCGTTGGGTCCGAGCCTTGCGGTTGTCATTGGCGGCGCGCTTTGGGGCGTTTTGTGGATCCCGTTTCGGATGATGGCGGAGCGCGGGGTGGACGGCGCTTGGGGCGGGTTTTTCACCTATGTCGTGATGGCGGTGGTTTTGGCGCCGCTATTGTGGCACCGGGGCGGGGCCTGGCGCGGGGAGTGGCGCATGACCGTGCTGGGTGGGCTGTTCACCGGCACCGCCTTTTCGCTTTACGCCATCAGCCTGAACCACACCGAGGTGGTGCGGGTGCTGCTGCTTTTCTACGTCACGCCGGTCTGGTCCACGCTGATTGGCGTGGCCTTTCTGGGGGAGCGGGCGACCCTTTCGCGCATCGCGGCGCTGGCATTGGGTCTGGGCGGGCTGATGGTTGTGTTCGGGGTCGGCGCGCGGTTCCCGCTGCCGGAGAACTTTGGCGACTGGCTGGCGCTTTTCTCGGGGTTTTGCTGGTCGGTGGGCTCGGTTTTTCTGTTCAGCGCGCGCGTGTCGCGCGTGTTGCAACAGATGAGCGCCTTTGTGGCGGGGGCGCTGGCGGTTTCGGCCGCCGCGATCTGGCTGGGGGTGGCCGCCGCGCCGGTGGCGGCGCTGGGGCTGGCCTGGCCGGTGGTGCTGCTGACGGCGGCCCTTGCGCTACCCGCGATCTTTTTGACGCTCTGGCCCGCCAACCTGTTGTCGCCCGCCCGGCTTGGCGTCTTGTTGATGAGCGAGGTGCTGGTGGGCGTGGCAACCGCCGCCTGGCTGGCGGGAGAGCCGTTTGGCCCGCGCGAGATGATCGGCACCGCCCTGATCATCGCGGCGGGGCTGGTCGAGGTTCTGGGCAAGCCCGGGAAGGTCTAACGCTTGCGCTTCGGCTTGTGGGGCCGGGGGCGGGCCTGCTTTTCGATCAGGTCGAACAGGGCGGAGGCCGGGTTTTTGCGTGTGACCTTCTCGATATGGGTCAGATTTGGCCGCGACGTCAGGGTCAGCACCTGCAGCCCTTCGGCGGTGCGCAGCAGCGACAACGCGGCGAAGCCCAGCTTGAACACCCGCGCCGCCCGCAATGCGGTGCGGCGTTCGTCCTTCGTGAGCTTGAGCGAGCGCTTGCCGTCGCGGGTGATGACGGTCAGCTTGCCGCCGGTGACCAGCACCTCGATGGCGTCGGCGGGCAGGTCGTGGGCGGAGATCGCGGGGAAGGTCAGTTCTGGCACCGCGATGTGGTTGCGCACCAGCTTTTGCTGGACCAGCACCGGGTCATGGGCCGCGGTCAGCCCCTCCGCGGAATTGATGGTATAGGCCCCCAGCATGTCGAACTGGCGCAACAGCGCCGCGTTGTAGCGGGTCACCGGCATGCGCGGGATGACGGCATCAAAATGGGGCAGTTTGTTTGAGCCATGCTGGATGCGGGGGGCGTTGAGGCTGGTGGTGATGCTGAGCTTTGCGGGGTCGAACTGCTCGATCACGTGGCCGCGCACCTCGGCTTCCTCGATCAGCGCGTGCGAGGAGGGCGTGTTGGGCTTTGCGGTCAATAGCGCGATGCGCAGGCTGCGTGGCTTGACCGTGTAAATTGGCTTGGTCGCGTAGGCGTCGTAGCCCAGATCGGGTTGCTGATGGCTTTCGCCGGGCACAACCAAGCAACGGTCGACCAGCGCCCTGCGGCCCAGCAACATGTGATAGGCCATGCCGGTGCGATCGGTCAGCGTGACCTCGATCGGCCAGCTTTGATCGCCGACCTGCAGATGGGTTTCGATCACGAAACGCAGCTCGGTCTCGCCATTGGATGACGTGACCTCGCGGCGGTCTTTGACGGGGGCGGAGCAAGGGATCGCGACTTCGTAGTTTTCGGGGATCGGGTAGACGGTGAAGCGCACCTTGGGGTTGGCCTCGGTGCCAAAGGGTTCAATCCCCACTGCATGCAGCGCGGAGGTGCGCGCGCCGGTGTCGATTTTGGCCTTGATGGCGGGAAGGTTGAGGTCGGGCAGGGAAAGCCACTCTTCCCAGCCAAGTTTGATCGTTGCGTCTGTCATTTGGTGCCTTGATATATCGGGGCGCGGTTGCACTGCTATTGGTTTTGGCCCTAAAGGGCGGGAATGAGTAAAAACTTTACCTTTAAGCTCCATGGCACCGATGGCAAGGCTCGATGCGGCCAGATCGACACCCCGCGTGGCGAAATTCGCACGCCCGCCTTCATGCCGGTGGGCACGGCGGCCACGGTGAAGGCGATGATGCCGGGCAGCGTGCGCGCCACAGGCGCCGACATCCTGCTTGGCAACACCTACCACCTGATGCTGCGCCCCACGGCGGAACGCATCGACCGGCTGGGGGGGCTGCACCGGTTCATGAACTGGGACCGGCCGATATTGACGGACTCGGGCGGGTTTCAGGTGATGAGCCTGGCCGAGCTGCGCAAGATGTCGGAGAAGGGGGTCACCTTCAAATCCCACATAGACGGCTCCAAGCATGAGCTGACGCCGGAGCGGTCGATGGAGATCCAGCGCCTTCTGGGCAGCGACATTGTGATGTGCTTTGACGAATGCCCCGCGCTGCCCGCGGACCGAAAACGGATCAGCGAGAGCATGCAGCTGTCGATGCGCTGGGCGGCGCGGTCGCGCGACGCCTTTGGCGACCGGCCGGGGCATGCGCTGTTTGGCATCCAGCAGGGCGGGCTGGAAGAGGACATGCGCGAAGAAAGCGCCAAGGCGCTGCGGGGCATTGGCTTTGAGGGCTACGCGGTTGGCGGGTTGGCCGTGGGCGAGGGGCAAGAGGCCATGTTTGGCGTGCTGGATTACGCGCCGGGCCAGCTGCCAGAAGACAAGCCGCGCTACCTGATGGGCGTGGGCAAGCCCGACGACATTGTGGGCGCGGTGGAGCGCGGCATCGATATGTTTGACTGCGTGCTGCCCTCAAGATCGGGGCGCACCGGGCAGGCCTTTACGCGCCGCGGCGTGGTCAACATCAAGAACGCGCGGCATATGGACGACCCGCGCCCGCTGGATGAGGCCTGCAGTTGCCCCTGCTGCACCCAATATTCCCGCGCCTATCTGCACCATGTGTTCAAGAGCCACGAGATCATCTCGTCCATGTTGGTGACCTGGCACAACCTGCATTATTATCAAGAGCTTATGGCCGGGCTGCGCGCGGCCATTGCGGCGAGCGAGCTGGCCGCGTTCGTCAAACAGTTCCACGCAACCCGCGCGCTTGGCGACATTGAGCCGCTGTAGCGTGCCCGAAAGGCAAGGGGCGGGGCAAATTGGTCAGGTCAAGAATGGCGGCATAGAGTTGGTGGGCTGCGGTTTCGCCTCCAGACAATTTCTCGAGGAGAAATTGTGTGCAAATCCTCCTCGAGGATTTGAGTGCAGACTTTTGGGAAAGTCTGCACCTTAGGCGGCGGGTGTTGATGCGTCAGTATCCTACAGTAAAGGCAGCACGCGGAAACTTGACCGACTGAACCTCATCGACAATTGCCATTGCAAAGTCTTCCATCGAGATTGCCGAATGACCGTCCTCATCAACAATCAAAGTGTCAGTGCCCGTTCTACAGGCGCCCTTGCGCTTGCCCGGAAGCAACATCGCGGACGGGCTGGCATAGGTCCAGTTTGCCGAGGCATCGGATGCGCAAAGTTCCCACTGTGCCATGGACGCACGCGCGGTCGGGACAATGCTCTCAGGCAGAAAGTCGGGGTCCGACAGGACCGTGTGCGGGTTGCCACCGGGGAGATGCAAGCGCGCGGCCCCGCCGACGACAATCACCCGAAGATCGATCAGCGATGCGGCATCAAGGATGGACCGCGTCAGAGCAACAATGTCTCCCTCCCGCCCGGCGGGCGCCCGCACGGCGCTGATGGCCAGGTCCTGTCCGGCCATGGCGGCGGCCAGGGCTGCAGTGTCCGAGACATCCGCAACGACCGGCGTCACGTCCTTGGGCAGCTTACCGAGCCCCGCTTCGTTTCGGACAGCTGCGGTGACGTCATGTCCACGCGAGGAAGCCTCGGCTACAACGCGGGAGCCTACGTTGCCAGTGGCGCCAAATACGATGAGTTTCATGTGAGTTCTCCGATTAGGTTGGGGTATGAACGTGAGGTTTCTGAAGGACGGGGCGACTGACGCGCCCGGCGCGCTGCCCCAGCCAAATTGCTGTGAGCACCAACCCGGCTCCTGCACTTTGGGTGGGCGTCAAGGCCTGGCCCAGAACGACCCAGCCGATCACTACCGCTGAAAGTGGGCTAAGAAATCCAAGAGCGGAGACGGCACCGGGCTCGATCCGGGAAACGCCCCGAAACCACAAAATGTAAGTCAATGCTGCCCCAATGAGAGTGAGATAGGCGATGCCGGCGAAGTTTTTCGTATCCAAGGCGGGAAGCGTTGGTTCAAAAAACAGGGCAAGCGGAACCAGCAGCAGACCGCCTGCCGTGAGTTGCCATGCGGCAATGGTCAGCAGCGGAACCGGAGCTTGCCACTTCCGGGTCAGAACCGTGCCCATGCCCATGGAAATCGCCCCGCCGATCCCGGCGATTATCCCGACCGGGTCCAGCGATACCGCTGAGCCAAGCACAAGGAGCCCGACCCCGAACATCCCGATCAGCGCGGCGACCACCGCTGACGCTTTTACGGTACGACCGAGGAGCAGCGCCGCCAGATACACGACGATCAGGGGCTGAATCGCCCCGACTGTCGCCGCTACACCGCCCGGCAGCCGGTACGCGGCCACAAACAAAAGCGCCCAGAACAGAGTGAAATTGAGAGCGCCCAGAACGAAGGCCCGCATCCACCAGACGCCGTGTGGCAACTGTCGCGCCAGTATGAGTAGCAATAGCCCCGCAGGCAGAGCGCGCAGCGCCGCCATGGTTATTGGGTAGCCATCGGGAAGGTATTCTGTCGTCACGTAATAGGTGCTGCCCCAGACCACCGGCGCAATTGCGGTGAGGGCGATGTCGAAGTGATGTTTCATGATAAATCTCCACTTATCTTGACGTCAAGATAGTGGATAATCTCTTGACGTCAAGATAAGTTCTCGCAATATGGCCCCATGGACCACGTAGATCGCATCATAAATCAATGGAACAAGACCCGCCCGGACCTCGATGTGGGGCCAATGGAAATTTTCGGGCGCCTCGCGCGTCTGACGGCCAAGCTCCGAAGCGAAATGGAAAAGACCTGGAAGGTCTACGGGCTGAACCCTGCCAGTTTTGATGTCCTTGCGACGCTGCGCAGATCCGGAAAGCCCGACGGCTTATCGCCCGGAGAACTGCTTAACCTGACGATGGTGACATCAGGGACAATGACCAACCGAATTGACCAGCTCGTCAAGGCCGACCTGGTGGAGCGGGTGCCAAATCCGGAGGACAAGCGCGGCTTCCTCATTCGCCTGACCGAAAAGGGATTTGCGACGATTGAGGATGCGGTCAACGACCATGTTGAGACGCAGCACCGGCTTTTGAAGGGGCTATCCGCCACACAGCGCGACAGCCTGAATGGATTGCTAAGGACGTTCGGCGAAACGATTGACACAGACCCGTAACAACGCCCGATCAAGTGGATGCCCCGGAAGGCTCCTTCTGGTGCTTTCAGCGCGAAGATCCGGCGAGCCACCTGAACGCATCACCTGATACAACTGACCAAGGCGGCGGCCTTCACCGGGGCCGTGACCAACCCCTTTCTTCCCGAAATTTGACGCTGTTTTCCGCCAAGCCCGCCCCGAGTTGGGCGAGTCTCTGCTAAATTGCAAGCGCCCTTCCGCCGGTCATTGTTCTGTCAAATTGCTGAAGTTAGCGCCTGAAAGCAGGCGTATTCAGATCACAAGACAGGAGACATCGCATGACCACGGCAAGTACATTTGAGCGGCAAATGCTGGACCTTATCAATCAGGAACGCACGTCGCGCGGCCTTGACCCTGTGCAGCTGGAGCTGCGTTTGAACAGTTCCGCCGAGGAACACAGCGAATGGATGCTGCAACGGGATGTGTTCTCGCATACTGGCGTGGGTGGCTCTAGCGCCGGCGACCGGATGGCGAGTGCCGGTTTCACCTTTTCGGGCAATTGGTCATGGGCCGAAAACATCGCGTGGCAGAGCGAACGTGGTGCCCCAGGCCTCGCCGACGATGTGGTCGACCTACATAACAGCCTGATGAACAGCCCAGGTCACCGCGCCAACATCCTCAACCCGAACATGACCGTGGTGGGCATCGGTATTGAACGGGGTAATTTTAACGGGACGGACGCCGTTATGGTGACGCAGAACTTCGCGCGCACCAGCGCGCCGTTGCAGCTGGACACCGGCGGCACCGGACCAACCGCAGGGGCCGATACGTTGACACTGAGCGCTGCGGGCACGTTAAACGGACTGGCCGGAAACGATGTCCTGACGGGGTCGGCCGGAAACGACGCGCTGTTCGGCGACGCGGGCTTTGATGTGTTGCGGGGTGGGGCTGGCAATGACCGGCTTGTTGGCGGCGCGCATGCCGACACCCTTTACGGTGACGGCGGCAACGACACCTTGAATGGCGGCAACGGGTTTGACCGGCTGTTTGGCGGCGCCGGCGATGACCAGCTGATTGACCTGTCGGGCCCGGGCGGTCAGTTCGGCGGCGCTGGCAATGACACGATGCGGGGCGGCGATGATGGCACGGTGTTCTTTGGCGGGCCGGGCAATGACGTCATCATTGGCGGCGGCGGCAATGACCGGATCAGCGGCAATGCCGGCTTTGACCGGATTGACGGCGGCACCGGCAACGACCTGATGTTGGGCAATTATAACGCGGACACGTTTGTCTTTGCCGATGGGCACGGTGTTGACCGGGTGGGCGATTTCGACGCGCTCAACCCGTTTGAAAAGCTTGACCTGTCTGCCGTCAACGGGCTGTCCCTGGCGGGTTTGAACTTGGGGTCGGCGACCCAGGGCGCCGCGAGGCAGGTGGGTGGCGACGTGGTGATCGAAACCGGGGGCGGGAACTCCATCACGCTGGATGGGGTCAACCTCAGCGATCTGGACAGCACGGACTTTATCTTCTGAGGCCTGGCCTGTGCGTCCGGTGAGGGCCAATCGCGCGGCAGGGCGGTCCTTTTCGCGATTTCTCAGGTCCAGCGCATTTTCTTGCGGGGGAGCTGGGTCATCCAGATGCGGGTTTGTTCGAGCTCTTCATCCGTCGCGAAGGCCGATTTGGGGATGATGGACAACCCGCGCCTCCCCATGAACAGGAAGTAGAAGACTGGGGTTTCTGCGTATTGGCCGAAGCTGGTCCAGGGCAGGGTGCTGTGCCCCTCGGCGGAGCGGGTCTCGACCGTGTCTGCGGTGAAGGTTGCGGTGATGGGGGCCGTGTATTTCGCCATTTTCCGGTAGGCCCGCCGCCAAAGCACGTTGCGCAGCGCCGTCAGCGCCAGAAAGATCACCGCGGTGGCGATGAAGAGCCAGCCGGTTCCGAACCCGTTGAGCAACAGCACCGGCCCCACGGCCGCCGCCGCAATCGCCAGCAGCCAGTTTCCCCGGTCGCCAATGCCGCGATACGACCAAAGCGCGCGGGCGGCGCGCATGAACGCGTCCTCGGACAGGGAATAGGTGATGGTGATCGCGCTCATGCGCGCGACCCTAACCGGCTAGGCCAGTTTTGCAACTTTGCGCCAGAAGCGGCCGGAGAACGACCAGTCGCGGCGGCCCTCCAGCTTGGCGCGCAGTGCGTCGGCGCCGTCGGCAACAGAATCGTCAAACCAGTTCCACAGCGCGTGGCGCAACCGCAGATGCGGGCGCTCTTCGACAATTTCCACCCGCGTTTTGCCATTGGGCAGCGCGGTTGCGGTGACGTCAAACACCCCTTCGGCGAAATCGGCGTTCTTGGCGGAGACATCGCCCATGAAGTAGTAGCGGCAACGTTTGCCGGGCTGGTGTTCGAGAATGGTGATCCGCTGATGCTCGTAGAGGCTTTCACCGATATTGTAGCGCACGTTGAAGCTGTCTTCCTCCAGCGGGTCGGGGCCCAGATATTCCATGGCACCCGTATAATAGGCCTCCTCCGCATCCGGCGTGGGCGTGGCGGCGTTGATGACATCCTGCGGCGCGGCGGTGGTCGTGAAACGGCTGCGCCCGGTGTAGGAGAACCAAGACGGCAAGCGGTCTGACAGCGACCCGTACAGGAAGAAATAGACGCTGAGCCAAATGATCAGCCACAAAATGGCTCCTATGTCCCAGGCCTGTAATGTTTGGGCCAGCCCCGGAAAGGCGGCGAGGATTGCGGCTTCGATCAGCAAAGCCACGACCAGGCATTCGATGACATTGCGGATGGAAGGGATAACCATGATCAGCAAGATGATTGGCGCGGCGATCAGCGGGGCCATGATGGCAAGGCCCAGCCCCAAGGCCCAGGCGGGGATGCCTTCGAAGCCGCCAATCTCGGAATTTGCAAAAATCATCCCGAGAAACAGCAGGCCGAACACGCCTGTCAACACGCGGCGGCGTTGCCGCCAGATGGCTTTGAAGAACCCGCGCATTATGCCTCCGACGCCTTCAGCGGTTTGGTCACGCCCGCGCCGTCGCCGTACCGCTCGTCCAGCAGCTCCAGCAGGCGGTCATGTTGAAACCCCAGCGCGTCGTCAAACCAACGCTCGATCAGGGCGCCAAGCGACAGGCCGGAGCGTTCCTCGTTGGCGATGATGGTGCAGTTTTCGCGGTCCAAAACGTCGATGGAGAGCGAAAAGATGCCATCAACCAGCGTGCCGTCCGCCTCGTTGCCTTCGAAGTAGAAGCGGCAGAAATTGGGGGCGTCCTTCTCGAGGAAGGTGACGTCATAGGCCGCGCGGCCCGTGCGGCGGCCCTTGAATTTGATGTGCAGCGTGTCCTCGTCATGAGGGTCCTGCCCGTAGCTTTCGACCATGCCGGTGCAGTGATCTTCCGCCGCTGTGGCCCCGGGGACCACATGTTTCCAAACCAGTTTGGCCGGATAAGCAATGTTGCAGGAGTGACGGGCGCGCCACGTCGTGCGGGCCCCGATTTTGCGCGAGATGCTGGAATGCAGGAAGAACCAGGTGCTGGTCAGCACGCCGAAAAAGACCGCGATGCCGATCACTGCGTTAAACAGCCCCGTCAGCGGCAGGTAGAGCAACAGCAATGTGCTGATCACGCCCGACGCGCCCGCGATCTCCAAAATGCCGCGCTGCCCCGGCTTGACCGAGTAGAGCCCCAATGCCACGAAAGCGAAACCCACTAGCGACAATGCGAAAAACACCAGATGCCCCGCCGACGAAATGCCGGCGCCGGAATGCGCGACCAATGACAGGCATAGCGCCGCCATGCCGGTCGAGAATATGCCAATGCGCCGATAGTGGCGGAGGATGACGGTAAACATAAGAAAAGCCTGCATTACTGGTTATTGTCCCCTTACGTACGCGTCATTTCGGGCATCATCGGGGCGCTGAATTGGGCGAAACATGACATTTATCCACAAATTGTGGCGATCTGCGGCGTCAGATGGCCTTGTGGTCGCCGCGGACGCGGGTCACAGTGACGTCAACACCCTGACCGGTTGAAAGAGTCGGGATCAGGCCCCATTTTCTTTCAAACCAGTTGAAACTGGACACATCGGGGATCGCCCAAGGGTTGCCGCATCGCGGGACCGGAGGCCCATCAGGGCCGCGGCGATCTTGCCAAAAAGGACAAACTATGACCGAGCAACTGAACGCTTCCTACCCCGTCTTGCCGCTGCGCGACATCGTCGTGTTCCCGCATATGATCGTGCCCCTTTTTGTGGGCCGCGAAAAATCGGTGCGTGCGCTGGAAGAGGTGATGAAAGACGACAAGCAGATACTGCTGTCGAGCCAGATTGACCCCTCCATTGACGACCCGACCTCTGACGGCATCTACGAGGTTGGCGTGCTGGCCAATGTCCTGCAGCTGCTGAAACTGCCCGACGGCACCGTGAAAGTGCTGGTGGAAGGCCGGTCGCGCGTGCAGATCATGAACTTTGTAGACAACCCCGACTTCTTTGAAGCCTCCGCGATTGAGCTGCAGGAAACCATGGGCGACGAGACCACGCTGTCGGCGCTGATCCGGTCCGTGGGCGAGGAGTTTGAGCGCTACGCCAAGGTGAAGAAGAACATCCCCGAGGACGCGTTGTCCTCGGTTGCGGAAACGGAAGAACCTGACCGGCTGGCCGACCTTGTGGGCGGGCATCTGGGCGTCGAGATTGACCAGAAGCAGGATCTGCTGGAGACGCTGTCCGTCGCGGAACGGCTGGAGAAGGTTTACGGCCTGATGCAGGGCGAAATGTCGGTGCTGACGGTCGAAAAGAAGATCAAATCCCGCGTCAAAACCCAGATGGAGCGCACCCAGCGCGAATACTATTTGAATGAGCAAATGAAGGCCATTCAGAAGGAGCTGGGCGACGGCGAAGAAGGCCAGAACGAAGTGGCCGAACTGGAGGCGAAAGTGGCGGAAACCAAGCTCTCGAAAGAGGCTTTGGAGAAGGTCACTGCCGAGATCAAGAAGCTCAAGAACATGTCGCCCATGTCGGCGGAAGCCACCGTGGTGCGCAACTATCTGGACTGGATCCTGGGCATCCCGTGGGGCGTGCGGTCGCGCGTCAAAAAGGACCTGACCAAAGCGCAGAAGGTGCTGGATGATGACCACTATGGCCTTGAAAAGGTCAAGGAACGCATCGTCGAATATCTGGCCGTCCAGCAGCGATCCAAGAAGCTGAATGGCCCGATCATGTGCCTGGTCGGCCCTCCGGGCGTGGGTAAAACCTCGCTTGGGAAGTCGGTCGCGAAGGCCACGGGGCGCGAATTCATTCGTATCTCCCTTGGGGGTGTGCGTGATGAAAGCGAAATTCGCGGCCACCGTCGGACTTACATCGGGTCGATGCCCGGCAAGATCATTCAGGCGCTGAAGAAGGCGAAAACCACGAACCCTCTGATCCTCTTGGACGAGATCGACAAGATGGGGCAGGATTTCCGGGGCGACCCGGCATCCGCGATGCTGGAAGTGCTTGATCCTGAACAGAATTCAACGTTCTCGGACCATTATCTTGAGGTTGAATACGACCTCTCTGACGTGATGTTCTTGACCACGGCGAACAGCTACAACATGCCCGGCCCGCTGCTGGACCGGATGGAGATCATCCCGCTGGCGGGCTACACCGAGGACGAGAAATCCGAGATCGCCAAGCAGCATTTGACCGAAAAGCAGGTCAAGAACCACGGCCTGAAGAAGGGCGAGTTCGAGCTGACCGACGAGGCGCTGCTGGAGATGATCCGCGTCTACACCCGCGAGGCGGGCGTGCGGAACCTTGAGCGTGAGATTGGCAAACTGGCCCGCAAGGCCGTGACCAAGATCGTGCGCAAGGAAGTCGACAAGGTGGTGATCACGCCGGACAATCTGGATGATTTCCTTGGCGTGAAGAAATACCGCTACGGGCTGGCCGAGAAGGAAGACCAGATCGGTGTTGTCACCGGGCTGGCCTACACATCCGTGGGCGGCGAATTGCTGCAGATCGAGGCGCTGCGCCTGCCGGGCAAGGGCCGGATGAAGACCACGGGCAAGCTGGGCGACGTGATGAAGGAGTCGATTGATGCGGCCTCTTCCTATGTGCGTTCCATTTCGCCCCAGATCGGGGTGAAGCCGCCGGCCTTCGACAAGATGGACATCCACGTGCACGTGCCAGATGGCGCGACGCCCAAGGACGGCCCGTCGGCTGGTTTGGCGATGGTGACGTCGATCGTGTCAGTGCTGACCCGCATCCCGGTACGCAAAGACATCGCCATGACCGGCGAGGTGTCCCTGCGCGGCAATGCCATGCCCATCGGTGGTCTGAAGGAGAAGCTTCTTGCGGCGCTTCGCGGCGGCATCAAGACGGTGCTGATCCCCGAGGATAACGAGAAGGACCTGGCCGACATCCCGGACAACGTGAAAGAGGGGCTGACCATCATCCCCGTGACCCATGTCAGGGATGTGCTGAAACACGCGTTGGTGTCCGAGCCGGATGCGATCGAGTGGGACGAGGTGGCTGAAGAAGCTGCCGCGGCCGCCGCTTTGGCCGCCAAGTCCGGATCTGGCGACGGCGCCACGGCGCATTAAGCCTGACAAACCCAATGCCAAGAAAGCCGCCCGGTGTTTCGGGCGGCTTTTTTCGTGTCAGCGTCAGGCCGCTTCGTCTTCTTCCGCGCCGGGAGGGGCAAGGATGGTGACCTCGCCGGTATCGGTCAGACGGCGGATGGCGCTGGTGATCCGCCCCATCGCGGCCTCGCCCGCCTTCTTGGGCACCTCGCCCTGTTCTTCCATTTCTTCCCGCAGGGCGGCGGCCATGCGTTGGGACAGGTTAGCCAGCAGGAAATCGGTGGAGGCAGATTCCGCGACCTGGGCGTAGGCCAAGGCCATGACCAGCTCTTCCTGCGGCACATCGCGGGTGATTTTGGCGATGTCGGGGCCGGCAATCCGCGTCGCAATGTCGGCAAAGGTGAAGATCGAGGCGCGCACGGCTTCGGCAAAAGCGGCGTCCTGATCGGTCAGTGAGGCCAGCACCGCGTCCCGCTTGTCGGGTGTGGCGGCATTGAGCAGGTTTGCCACCCGCAGGGCGGGCGCGTCCTTGAACGCGGTGGGCTTTTCGGACGGGATGGCCGCGGCCAGCATCGTGCCAATCCGCGCAACCATGTCCGGGCTGAGCGTGGCCGTGCTTTGCATCGCAAGCGTCACTTGGGTTGCCTGATCGGGGTCCATATCTTCCAACACCTCGGAGGCCTTGTCCGGGTCGAGCTTGGACAACACGATGGCGGCGATTTTCGGGTCTTCATCGGGCAACAGCGCTATCAATTGCTCTGCAGAGAGCGCGGCAACCTTGGGCCAGGGGGCAGGCGGCGTGCTCAGGCCAAGCTGGCCGCGCAGATTGTCCACTACCTCAGGGTTGAGATGGGATTCCAATGTGCTGAGCGCGTCGGCAACCGAACGCGGGAAGCTGAGCCCGCTCATCGACAGATCGCGTTCCAGATCGGCCACCACGAGTGACAAGGTGGCGCGGTCGACGCGTCCGAGTTCGACAAAATCCTGCATCAAACGCGCCTGGCCGCGGGCGCTGAGGCTCGACAGGGGCAGGCTGCCGCCTTCCGACAGGATCATCTGGATGATAATGGCGGCCTTTTGGGGCCCTGGAAGCACCGGCCCCATATCGGCAGGTTTGGCGGGCATCGATGTGCCGCCGGCCGGAATAACTGTTGTGGTCATGGTCTGTATCTACCCCTTCCGCTCGCCTTCTTTTGATGCGGCCTGAGGGGTTAACAGTGGGTTAGGGAAATGGGGCGCCGCCGTGGCGGATGCCCCGTATTTTATGACAATTGCTCGTTTAGTAGTTGGAGCCCGTGCCGGTCTGGATCGCGTTGCGCAGCGCAATTTCGGCCCATGTGTTTCGCCCGCCGCGGGTGCGGATCTCTGCCAGCTGCAGCTTGGCGCCCACACGGTCGCCGGCCTCTGCCATGCCTTGCCCCATATAGGAGCGTGCCAGAATGTTGTTGGCATTGGCCTCAATCGCGGCAGTGTAGAAGGTCATCGCCGCCTCCATGTCGCCGGTTTTGCGGGCGATGAAGCCGCGATAGGTCATCACGCGGCTGTCGGTCGCGTCCATCTCGTCCAACACGCCTGACGCGCGGTCATAAAGGCCAGCATAGGCCAGTTCACGCACCGCATCGTAGCGGGTGTCATCATCGATGAGGTTGGATGACTTGTCGACGCATTGGGCGGTTTTGGTGTCAAACACCTGACCGGCCTTGCATTCGGTTGTGGTCTTGGTGGTCTTTGGCGGGTTGGTGCTGCCGGAACTGGCGGCCAAGGCGATGGACGGGGCCAGGAAGGCCGCGGCAGCAAGAGTGGTGATACGCATGAGGGGTCTCCTAATAAATTTATGGGGCAACAATACCGCCAAAAAGCATCAGGGCGATGAACAATAATGTGCATCGCCCTGATCGAATAAAGTGAAGTGCTGAGGTGTTTACCCCGTTGCGTCAGATACGCATTTGCCCAGATCGGCGTCCCATGACGCGCCTGCGGCGCAGCTTGCGGCCTGCTTGTGATCTCCGCCATTGCAGCCCATCGCAGAGGCGATGGAGGGGGCGAGGGTGAGCGCCAGTGCGGCGAGAATGATCTTGGTGTTCATGCTTGCTCTCCTGTTGTTCTGATTAGGAAGCTAGCACGAACGCCCGGTTTGGCAAACTCACGTTTTTTGGCATGGCTTCCAGATGAGTATTTTTGCCAAAACGAAGCCCTAGCCGAAGACGCGTTTGAAGATCGTGTCGACATGTTTGGTGTGGTAGCCCATGTCGAATTTCTCATTGATTTCTTCGACGGAGAGGGCTTTGAGAACATCCTCGTCGGCCAGCAATTCTTCGCGGAAATCTGTGCGGTGTTCCCACACTTTCAGCGCGTTGCGTTGTACCATGGCGTAGGCGTCTTCGCGTGAAACGCCTGCTTGGGTGAGGGCGAGAAGGACCCGCTGGCTCATCACCAGCCCGGGGAATTTGTTCATGTTGTCGAGCATGTTGTCGGGGAAGATCAGCATCTTGTCGATAACGCTCGTCAGGCGGGCAAGGGCAAAATCGAGCGTGATCGTGGTATCGGGGCCGATGTTGCGTTCCACGGATGAGTGGCTGATGTCGCGTTCGTGCCAGAGCGCCACGTTTTCCATGGCCGGAACCACGGCCATGCGCACGACGCGGGCGAGGCCGGTCAGGTTCTCAGTCAGGATCGGGTTCTTCTTATGCGGCATGGCCGAGGAGCCTTTTTGGCCCATGGAGAAGAATTCCGCCCCTTCCAACACCTCGGTGCGCTGCATGTGGCGGATTTCAGTGGCGATGTTTTCGATGGAGGAGGCGACGACGCCCAACGCCGCGAAGAAGGCGGCATGGCGGTCGCGGGGGATGACCTGGGTAGAAATCGGTTCTGGGTTCAGCCCGAGTTTTGCGCAGACATGTTCTTCGACCGCCGGGTCCACATTGGCAAAGGTGCCGATGGCGCCGGAGATGGCACCGGTGGAAATCTCGTCGCGCGCGGTGCGCAGGCGGGTCAGGTTGCGGTCCATTTCAGCGTAGAAGCGCGCGAAGGTCAGGCCCATGGTGGTGGGTTCGGCATGGATGCCGTGGGAGCGGCCGACCCGCAGCGTGTCTTTGTGTTCCATCGCGCGTTTTTTGAGCGCGGTGAGCAGGCCTTCGACATCCGTGATCAAAATGTCGGCCGCGCGAACCAGTTGCACGTTGAAGCAGGTGTCGAGCACATCGGAAGAGGTCATGCCTTGGTGGACGAACCGCGCCTCGTCGCTGCCCACATGTTCGGCCAGATGGGTCAGGAAGGCGATGACGTCGTGCTTGGTGACGGCCTCGATCTCGTCGATACGGGCGACATCGAACTCCACGTCCTTGGCCTTCCAGACGGCCTCCGCGTTTTCGCGCGGGATCACGCCCAGATCGGCCATGGCGTCGCAGGCATGGGCCTCGATCTCGTACCAGATGCGGAATTTGGTCTCGGGAGACCAGATTTTGACCATGTCGGGACGAGAATATCTGGGGATCATGTGTGTGATCTTTCGTGATTTGTGTGGCAGATGGGGGCGTCTTAAACTGGTGGTCGGGGGCTCACAAGGCCGGGGATGAAGGAGAGTGGGTTGAAACACGTATTTGCGGCTGTCATGGCGCTTTGCGCGGCACCGGCATGGGCCGGGGACTGGACGGTATTGAGTGGCGCGGAGGTGGAAGAGGCGCTCAACGATGTGACCCTGCGCTACGATGGGGCGACGCAGATATTTTACCTCTCGGGCAAAACGCTTTACGATCACGGCAGGCCGTCCTGGGGCAACTGGGCCGTGCGCGGCGACGCGTATTGCAGCGAATGGCCCCCGCAAGATGGCTGGACTTGTTTTGCACTGGAGCGGCACGCCGATGGCGACCGGCTTCGGTTTGTATCAGAGAGTGGCGCGGTTACCGAAGGGGTTATTGTGGAGTAAGTGCCATGGCACGGATGCCGAAACTGCAGGATTTTGAGGGCGCATGGGCGCTGAACCGGATCATCGAGGACCGGATGACCGATGCGCAGGGCCGGCTGTCGGGTATGGCGGAATTTGTGGCGCGCGAGGCGGGCGGGTTTGACTACCGCGAAACGGGGGAGCTGACCTACGGCGCGCAACCGCCCATGGCCGCGACCCGCGCCTATATCTGGGAGCCTGTCGAGGCCGGCATCGCAGTGAGATTTGAGGATGGCCGCCCGTTTCATGTGATCGCCGAGGACCGGCTGATGCCCGATGCCAACCACCATTGCGACCCGGATTGGTACCATGTCAGCTATGACTTCACCCGCTGGCCGGATTGGCGGGCCATTTGGCGCGTTGTCGGGCCGCGCAAAGATTACCGCATGCTGTCCGAGTATAAGCGGGTGTGACCTGATTGTGCGCTACCGCGCGTTGTTTTTTCTGCCAGGTGCCGATGATTAAGCCGTTCCGGGCTTGGGCGCGCCTTCCGAATGGCTGAGCGCCATGTAATCGGCAAGGGACTTGCCCTGTTCTTCAACGAAGAGTTCAGCCATGACGTTGAGCGACCGGATACGGTCGACGCGGAACACCCGAAAGTCCTGGCGCAGCTCGCACCAGCAGGTGACAGTCCAGACCCGGCCCCAATATTCCATCTGCAGCGGCCGAACCACCCGTTCAGAGCGCGCCCCTTTTTCGTCGGCATAGGTGATAGCGAGCTTTTGCCGCGACCGGATGGATTTGCGGATTTGTGGCATGAACCGGAACCCTGCGGCGGCGTCCTGAAACGGGTAGACCGCAAATCCCCAGCCTGAGGGCGGGGTGGAGCGGTCTTCAGGCAGCACCGCGTCGATTTTCGCTGACAGCGTCCTGGCGGCCTGCTTCAACTCGTCATCCGCCGCCTCGCCGACAACGGCCATGCCCAGATGCAGCGCCTCCAGCTCGGTCAGGGTCAGGTTCAGGGGCGGCAGGGTGATGGGGGCGGTCATCATGTAGCCCAAACCCCGTTCGCCCGCGACCGGCACACCGGACAGGGCCAGCGTGTCCATGTCGCGGTAGATGGTCCGGACCGACACTTCGAGCTCTGCTGCCAGATCCTCCGCACGGTGCAACCGCCCGTCGCGCAGGATCAAGATCAGGTCAAAAAGCCGGTCCGTACGTCTCATAGGTCTCCGTTTCTTAGGATGCCATTTGCCACTGGATGGCGCTGTGGCGGATGGAAATGGTCTCAGGATTGATGGCGCCGCCAATGGCCGGGGCAAAATCCTGCTTCTCGAATTCCTGGGCCACGCGCATCGCCTTTTCCATGTCTTCCCAGATCACATAGTCGGTCCAGACGCCGTGTTCGTCCTTCGACAGGTGGCGGGCGCGGAAGCCGGCGGCGCTGCGCACCCAGCTTTCTGTTTGCTGGCTGATTGCAACGAAGTCCGCATCCGAGACACCGTCCTTCAGCTTGAATGTTACAATCTCCGCCACGGCGGTCTGGGTGGATGTTGAGGTGGTCATGGTATTCTCCAATTGATTCTGAGTTGGAGGGCCGTTGTAGAAGCGCACAACTGACATAAACCTGTCAGGAGTGTTCGCGCAAATGCAAATTGGCGCTGATCCACGTCATAAACTTGGCGTCACCGCCTGAAATGGCGTGTATAAGCGCTTTTCGATTGGGGCTTTGGCCCTTACATATCTGTCCAAGGTCAAATCATGCCGCCTTAGCGTAGCGCGGCCTGCTCAAGGAGAATGATGCAATGTTTAACAATATCGGACCTGTCGGCCTGATCCTGATCGCCGTCGTCGTGCTGGTACTGTTTGGCCGGGGCAAAGTGTCCTCGCTGATGGGCGAAGTGGGCAAGGGCATCACCGCCTTCAAAAAAGGTGTCGATGACAGTGGCAAAGAGATCGACGAGGCCGTTGCCGCCAAGGACGTCACCCCGGAAGACGAAAAAGACAAAGCCTGAAGCCAATTAGCCGGGAGACGCGCTGATGGGCGGAATAGGTGGCATGGAGCTGTTGCTCATTGGGCTGGTCGCGTTGATCGTGGTCGGCCCCAAGGACCTGCCGGGCATGTTTCGCACGGTGGGGCAGTTCACCGGCAAGGCCAAACGCATGGCGCGGGAGTTTTCCAGCGCCATGGAAGCTGCCGCCGATGACGCGGGCGTGTCGGATGTGACTAAAACGCTGAAAGCGGCGACCAACCCGGTGAAAGCCGCGACCAACGCGGCCAAGGATGCGGTGACCAAGACGATTGACCCTGGCAAGTATGACGAAGGGTCTTCGACGCAGGCTTTGGCCAAAGACCGGGCGGAGGCCGCCAAGAAGATACAGGCCGCCACGGCAAAGAAAGAAGCAGCCCGCAGGGAAGCAGAGGCTGCTGCGACTAAGGCGGATGCCAAACCTGCGGCGAAGAAGCCTGCCGCCAAGGCCAAGGCGGCGAAAGCGCCTGCCAAGAAGCCCGCCGCGAAACCGGCCGCAAAAGCCAAGACCCCCAAAGCGGCCGCAAAACCCGCGGCCAAAAAACCCGCCGCGCGTAAGCCTGCGGCCAAGAAAGCGGCGTCATGAGCGACACGGAAACCCTCGAAGACAGCTCGGCCCCGCTGATCGAGCACCTGGCGGAGCTGCGCACGCGGCTGATCCGGTCCGTTCTGGCGTTTCTGGTGGGCATGACCATCTGCTTCACCTTCGGCAGCATGATCCTCGATTTCCTGCTGACGCCCATCGAGAACACCATGCGGAACCTTGGCAACCCCAACCCGGTGATGCAATACACCGCGCCGCAGGAGTATTTCTTCACCCTGATCCGCATTTCCATGGTGGGGGGATTGTGTATCTCCTTCCCGGTGATCGCGTTCCAGATGTGGCGGTTTGTGGCGCCGGGCTTGTACAAGCAAGAGAAGAACGCATTTCTGCCGTTCATCATCTCGTCACCCGTCATGTTCCTGCTGGGCGCATCCTTCGCGCATTACGTGGTCGTGCCGCTGGCGATGCAGTTTTTCCTGGGCTTTGCCGACCTGCCGTCCTTCTTTGCAGCACTAATCACGCCGGAAGAGGCGGCCGGTGCCAAAGACACCGGCATCGACATCGTGTTCAACGGCAAGGTCAATGAGAGCCTTGATATCACGCTGAAAATGATTGTGGCCTTCGGGCTGTGCTTCCAGCTGCCGGTGCTGCTGACGCTGATGGGCAAGGCGGGACTGGCGTCGGCTGAGGGGCTGCGCAACGTGCGCAAATACGCGATTGTCGGCATCCTGAGCGTCGCCGCGCTGGTGACCCCGCCGGATGTGACCACGCAAATTCTGCTCTTCACGGTGGTCTACGGCCTCTATGAAATCTCCATCTTTCTTGTTGCCCGGGTTGAAAAACAGCGCGAAGCCAAGCTGCGCGAAGAGGGGCTGTGGGACGAAGATGAGGACGACGAAGAAATCCATGCCGAGGATCGCGGGCCTTGAACGATGACGCGCTGACCCGCATCGCGGAGGCGTTGGAGCGGGTGTCGCCGCCTGCCGCTGACACACCCGACTTCGCGTCCGCTGCAGCATATCTGTGGCACGTGTCGCCGGACCGGCTGCAACCCGTGCCGGACGTCAAACGCGTGGCACTAGACCTGCTGGTGGGGATTGAACGCGCGCGCGACGTGCTGCTGGCCAATACCGAGCAGTTTGCCAAAGGGTTCGCCGCCAATAACGCGCTTTTGTGGGGCGCGCGGGGGATGGGGAAGTCGTCGCTGGTCAAGGCGATCCACGCCCATGTCAGTGACCATGCGGACCTGAAGCTGATCGAGTTGCAGCGCGAGGATTTGCCAAGCGTCGGGCGGCTGCTGGGGCTGTTGCGCGACGCACCGGACCAGCGTTTTGTGCTGTTTTGCGACGACCTGAGCTTCAGCCATGACGACGAACATTACAAATCTCTGAAGGCGGTGCTGGATGGCGGCATTGAGGGCCGGCCGGAAAACGTGATCCTCTACGCCACGTCGAACCGCCGCCACCTGATGCCACGCGACATGATCGAAAACGAGCGCGGCTCGGCCATCAACCCGTCTGAGGCGGTCGAGGAAAAAGTGTCATTGTCGGACCGGTTCGGGCTGTGGCTGGGGTTCCACCCCTGTGATCAGGACCAATTCCTGGCGATGATCCGGGGCTATTGCGACGCGCATGGGGTCAAGATCGACGACGACACCCTGCGCGCGGAGGCCATTGAATGGCAGCAGACGCGCGGGTCACGGTCGGGCCGGGTGGCGTGGCAGTATTTCACCGATCTTGCTGGCCGTAAGGGCATCGCGCTCTAGCTGAGCAGCGCTGCCTCGTAGCCTTTCAGGCTCATATGGGCGGCGGCCACCTTTGGGGGATGCTCGGCGCCCAGATCAGGGAACAGTCTCAGCAATTCGCGACGCGGGCCATCGTCCAGCGCGGGCAGGGAATTCGGCCCAAGGTGGAAACTTTCTGCCCAAGCGCCGTTAGCCCGCACCACCTGATGCGCGTCGCATAGAATGTGGTGATAGGTGACCTTGCCGCCTTCGCGGCGGTACACGGTCTTGCCGTCGACCAGATCCTTGGCCTTGACCAAGACCTCCTCTGCCCCGAAATGCAGCTGCGCCTGCCAGCCGGTGATCAGAATCCGGTGCTGGGGGGACACGATCAGATCGCGCGAGTTCCCATACGTCCCGGCGGTGAGGACAATCGGGGCGAAGTCACCCAAGGCGTCGACGCGACGTGCGCCGGTCCAGATCAGCTCTTGCGGGCCGTCGTCGCGGGTCAGGACGGTGTCGCCGGGCGAAAGATGCTGCACAGGGACCGGACCCGCAGGCGTGTCGATCAAGGTATCGGAGGCAAAGCACACAATGGTCGCCCCAAGCCCGGTATGGGGGGTGGAGCCGTCATTCTCCACGATGCCGCCAATGGTGTAGTTAACACCCGGGTCCGGCACCCCATCGGGGAAGATCAGGAAATACCCGTCCTCGCCCGCGTCGTTCAGGTCGTCATCATTGTTGAAATCAATGTCGATCACCGCGACCCGCAGCACGGTGCCGTCGGGGGCGGTTATTTCAAACGTATAATCCCAGATGGTCTGCTGGTAGCTGCCGTTTACAAAGGCCAGCTGTTCCCATGTGCCGCCCACCTGTTCATTTGCGCCGACCTGCTCGTTGGTGACGTCACCGTTGTAGAGCGTGGCCCCATCGTTTTCGCGCACATGGAAGCTGGTGGTGGGGCCCGTATATTGCCAATTCTGCCCGGCAGGTGGCGCAAAATTATAGTCAATCGCAGAGCCGTTGGCGGTGCTCTGCGAGCCTAAGATGACGTTGCTGTATCCGTAAAAGACTGGCATCGGCCAATTCCTTTCAGGTTTTTGCAAGACAGATCATGTTTCAGCGAGCGGGCAGCTATTTGCCGGAATCGGTGTCTTTTTGTGACTAATTGGGGCAGTCGCGCCTCAATTGAAGCGCGACTGGAAACAATCGAACCAGTTGATTTAGTTCAGATATTTTGCCGGATTCACGCTTTCGAAGCCTTCCCGGACCTCAAAATGCAGGAAGGGCGGGCTGCCGGGGCCGACTTTGGCGATGGTTTGCCCACGCGAAACCTTGTCGCCCTTTTTGACCGTGATGCCAGTGATATTGGCGTAAACCGTCAGCACGTTGCCGGTATGGCGGACCACCAGGATCGGGACCTGATCGGTGTCGCGGGTGATGGCTGCAACGGACCCATCCGCGGCGGCTTTCACAGGCGCGCCAGCGGCGGCTTCGATGTCGATGCCCTCATTCTTGCGCTTCTTGTAGGGGCGCAAAATCTTGCCGGCGACCGGTTGCTGGAAGGCCGGCGATTTGGTGGCCACCACTGGGGTCGCGGTCGCTGGCGCGCCGCCCGTATCGGGCGTTGCAGGCTTTTCGACCGCTTTGACCGGCTCCGGCAATGGTTTGGACGCTGACGGCGGCGTCGGGGTTACGGTGCCTTGACCGGGCGCTGCCTCTGTCTTGGCGGGCGTGACGCTTTGATCGACCACCGGGACCAGCAGGTACTGGTCTTCGCGGACCTCCAGATCAGCGCCCAACCCGTTCCAATCCGCTAACGAGCGGACCGAGACGTTGTACAGGCGGGCAATGGAATAGGCGGTCTCACCACGTTCGACACGGTGCCGGATCGGCTCTGGCCCGTCGATGCGTTTGGAGGGCTGTGCCTGCGCAATCCCGCCGCCAGATGGCGCGTTGTCAATCGCAGAGGTCGCGATGTCGGCGATATCCAGCGGGGCCGGTTGGCTGACTGTTGTCGGCGCGGGGACTGATCGGGGCAGGGCCACGATCTCGCCTCTGTTCAGCGTGTCATTTGCGTTCAGCCCGTTGAATTTTGCGATCTCGCCCGGGTTGCCGCCCACGCGTGCGGCGATGGTCGACACGGTGTCACCGCGCCGCGCGACTGCGACCTGGTAATTGGGGTAGGAAATAACGCCGCGGTCATCGGGCCGGGGCCGGTCCAACGTGGCCTGCCGCGCCGCGTTCGAGGTGTCTAACCCCCCGACCGTATTGCGTAAATCCAGGTCCAGATTGGCGAATGTGTCGCCGACCTGATCGCAGGCCGAAAGCCCGAAACCCAATGCCACAATTGGCAATATCTTGCTGAAACGCCTGTTCCGCATCGCACTTACCCTCAATACCCGACCCTTATTTCTGGGCCTTTGGTTGTTTTAGTTCTGTCCCAGCCCCTCTACCAGAGGGACAAAGCGCACCGGTAATAATTCTTCATAATCAAAGCCTTGCTCGAGCTTTGTAACCTTGATGAGGCTTTGCACCGCATCAGACTGACCTACCGGTACAACCATGATACCCCCCATCCGCAGCTGTGCCAACAGCGGACCGGGCGGATCTTCGGCCGCTGCGGTCACAATGATACGATCAAAAGGCGCCTGTTCGGGAAGCCCGAAGCTGCCGTCGCCGGTGACCACGGTGATGTTGGTGACGTCCATATCGGCGAACATCTTGCGCACTGGCCGGGTCAGCGCCGCATGGCGATCCACAGTGTAGATGCGCCGCCCCAGATGGCTGAGGATCGCGGCCTGATATCCCGACCCGGTGCCCACCTCCAACACCTTGTCGCGCGGCTGCACATCCAGCGCCTGCGTCATCAGCCCCACCACCGAAGGCTGGCTGATCGTCTGCCCGCAGGCAATCGGCAGCGGCATGTCATCGTAAGCGCGGTCGGCAAAATGGCCGGTCACAAAGGCGCCCCGGTCCACTTTCTCCATCGCCGTCAGCACGCGGTTGTCCATCACGCCCTTGGACCTCAGCGCGTAGAGAAACTGCATCTTGCGTTCCGCATCAGATGTCGCGGGCTCGTTCATCCAAGCGCGGCCTTCAGCTCGGCCAACTGGTCATGCGCGGTCAGGTCGCAGCGCATGGGCGTCACCGACACCCACCCGTCCAGATTGACGGTGCCGTCCGTGTCGGGCCCTGAGTCCACGTTCTGCGGGTTGCCTTGAATCCACAGGTATTTGCGCCCGTTGGGGGGCAGATGCGGTTCAATCCCGAAGCCGCCCGACGGCCTGCGCCCTTGCGCCACCACCTTGGTGCCTTTTACATCTGCGGCGGCCACGGGCGGGAAGTTGACGTTGTAAAACGTGTGGTAACCCAGCGCGTGGCTGTCGCCGCCCCAATTGCCATGGTCTACCAGCTTGCGGACAACCTCCGCGCCATGCGTGGCGGAGGCCTCAAACGGGTTGGCCAGCTTGGCATTGGCGGGGCCAAAATACTGCGACATGGCGATGGATTTGACGCCTTGCAGCGCGGCCTCCATGCAGGCGCCGATGGTGCCGGAATAGACCGTGTTCTCGGCGGAGTTGTTGCCCTTGTTCACGCCCGACAGGATCAGGTCAGGCGGCGCGTCCGCCATCACGTCGTGCAAGCCCGCCAACACGCAGTCAGCCGGCGCGCCCTCGGCGGCAAAGACGCGGTCGCCCATCTGCGCGATCATCGTGGGGTGGGCGTAGTTGATGCAATGCGCCACGCCGGATTTCTCAAACGCCGGGGCCACGGTCCAGACTTCGCCGCCGTCGCCCGCGACCTCGGTGGCAATCGCGTGGATCACCTTCAGCCCGGGGGCGTTGATGCCGTCGTCATTGGTGATGAGAATGCGCATGAAAACCGCCCTGTTGTTCGCCCTAGCAGTAATCCAGCCGGGCCAAGCGGTAAAGGCGCGCGGCGGCGCTAGCGGCGCAATTGCGACGCAGCAAGCCCCAGCATAAGCAAAGCGGCAACACCTGCCGCAACGGCAAGCCCGGTTTGCGCGCCCCAGTTCTGCACGGCGATGCCAATCAGCCCCCAGGCGACAGCAAGGCCGTAGGTCCACACCCCACGCAGGGTCATTTGGTAGGACAGCGCACAGAAAGCCGCCAGCAGCACCATGGTCCAGGCCCAGCCGAGCTCTGCCATGACCCAGCCATAGCCCGCGCCCAGCAATCCGAACGCCACAAACGTCGCCGCCGTCAGCCAGCCCGCATACAACCCCAGCGGCAGCGCAAGCGCCCATCCAGGGCTGGCCTTGCGGGCCTTGTCGCAGGCCATCACGGCAGAGATCAGCATCACCAATATCATCACTGTCGCCCAAACAGGGGAGACCAGGGCCACCGGTAGCCAGAACATGCCGACCCCAAGGCTGACCAGAAGCGGCAGGCGCGTGGCGTTCCACGCAGGGTTGTCGCGATATTTGCTTACCCCGAGGATCGCAGACAAAAGCAGCCAAATATAAATCACGCCCCAGATCGCAAAGGCGTATCCCGCCGGTTGCACTGGCGGATCAATCTGCGGGTTGGGGTAGCGGTCGGGATCAAACCCGCCAAATTCGGGATTCAAGAAGGGAGACACCGCAAAAGCAAGGGTCACCAGCAAAACAAGTATGGATTTCAATGTCATACCAGCCAACCCAAGCGCCTCTCTAAAGTTTCCATGTTCCTAAATATCCCGGGGGTCTGGGGGCAGAGCCCCCAGCCGGTCGACGAGGCGAAGCCTCGGCGAAATCAGATCAGCGTCCCGAACGGGTCCAATGTAGACTTGCCGCCCAGGTAAGGCTGCAATGCAACGGGCAGCTCTACCGACCCATCCGCCATCTGACCGTTCTCCAGCACCGCAATCAGCGCGCGCCCCACGGCAAGACCGGACCCGTTTAGCGTATGCACGAACTCCGGTTTGCCGCCGCCCTCGGGTTTGAACCGCGCATTCATGCGCCGGGCCTGAAAATCGCCGCAGGTCGAGACCGAGCTGATCTCGCGGTATTTGCCCTGACCCGGCAGCCACACCTCAATGTCATGGGTGCGGCGCGCGCCAAAGCCCAAATCTCCGTGGCACAAGGTCACCGTGCGGTAGGGCAGCAGCAGCTCCTCCAAAATCTTCTCCGCGCAGCGGGTCATCCGCTTATGCTCCTCTTCCGATTTGTCGGGATGGGTGATCGACACCATCTCCACCTTTTCGAACTGGTGCTGGCGCAGCATGCCTGCCGTGTCGCGGCCCGCCGATCCAGCTTCCGAGCGGAAGCATTGCGAATGCGCGGTGTAGCGGCGGGGCAGGTAGCCTTCGTCCACAACCACGTCGCGCACGATGTTGGTCAACGTCACCTCCGATGTGGGGATCAGCCACATGCCTTCGGTGGTCTGGTAGCTGTCCTCGGCAAATTTCGGCAGCTGGTTGGTGCCATACATCGACGCGTCATTGACCAGCACAGGGGTCCACGCCTCGGTCAGCCCGTTCTCGTCCACATGGGTGTTGATCATGAACTGCGCCAAGGCGCGGTGGATGCGCGCAATGGCGCCGGACAACAGAACAAACCGCGCGCCGCTCAGCTTGGCGGCGGTCTCAAAATCCATGCCCGACTGCACCGAGGGAAGGTCGTAATGTTCTTTCGGCTCAAACGGAAACCGCCGCGGGGTGCCCCAGCGGTTGATCTCGACATTGTCCTCCTCATCCGCGCCTTCGGGGACGTCATCGTAGGGAATGTTGGGCAGGCCCATCAGCAAATCGGCCAGCTTGGCGTCTTCCGCCTTGGCCTCGTCATTCAGCCGTGCAACGTCGGCTTTCTTTTCGGCCACCAAGGCGCGCAGGCGCTCAAACTCGGCCTCGTCCCCCTTGGCTTTGGCTGCTCCAACCTCTTTGCTGGTGGCGTTTTGTTCCGCCTTGGCGTTCTCGGCTTCCGAGATTTTGGCCCGGCGCGCGGCATCAATGGCCAGCACGTCGCGGGAGGACACGTCAGACTTCCGCAGCTTCATGGCAGCGTCAAAGACCTCAGGGGTCTCGCGGATCATGCGAATGTCATGCATGGGTCTGGTTCCTTTTCAAACTGTTATGTGCCGAGCGCACCTTCGTGGGCGTCGCATATTGGAATTTGGACGCGAAGACCAGATCAGAGTGACCATGGTTGGGCCAACAGTTCGTCAAAGAACTGCCGCGATTTAGTGCCAGACTCGAGCGTATGCTATTTGAGCCAGAGCCATGTTAGACAAAAATGCAGGTTTGCAGACACCTCCTCCTCCCGACACCCAGCCCCAGAATTCAATAGGCAAGCAGGGAAAACCAGTCGATTACGAAGCTGACAGCCACACCCGCCTTCAGGCGGCGCGGATCGTGCGGGACATGGTATCGGCAGCGAAGGCCTATAAATTGCAGCATGGGCGTGAACTGTTCGTCTACGGGGCGCTTGGTGAGCAGTTCGCCGTAGCAAAGCTGGGGGTGGTTCTGCATAACGACCCTTGCACAGAAGGCTCTGACGGCAGGCTGGGCAAAGACTTTGTGGAGGTGAAAACCATATCTCCCTTCAAGAACGAGCCGTTCGTTCAGGTCAAACGGTCCGGCAACTGGGGCAAGCTGGTGGTGGTAAGGGTGTACGAGGATTTTGCAGTCGACTGTCGCGTTCACGCCCGCAAGAAGCTGCCCAAAGGCAAGGGCGAGTTCATAACGGTCCCATGGTCTGACTGACACGAGATTGTGCCCAAAGACTTACTTTTTCGGTTGCCACTTCCTACCTCTAGTTTCAGCTCCCGACAGGGCAGTTAACCCGTTGCACCCATACCCCCCCGCAGATAGGGTGCGCGGCAACTCGAAACAGGCCCAACAGAGGCCCGCAAAACCAAAAAGGACCGCTGATGTTCGTCTCACCAGCTTACGCCCAAGCCGCCGGAGGTGCCGGAGGCGCTTTTGGCAGCTTCGTTCCCCTCATCCTGATCTTCGCGATCATGTATTTCCTGCTGATCCGTCCGCAGCAAAAGAAGGTCAAGGAACACGCCGCCATGGTCGAGGCCGTGCGCAAGGGCGACCAGATCGTCACGCAAGGCGGCATCGTCGCCAAAGTGTCCAAGGTGATGGCCGAGGGCTCCAACGAGGTGGAGGTCGAAATCGCGTCCGGCGTCAAAGTCCGCATCATCAAGTCGACCATCGCGCAGGTGATGAACAAGACCGAGCCGGCAAAATAAATGCTGCAAATTTCGGTCTTCAAACGCGTCATGATCTGGCTGACCGTCGCGGTCGGCCTTCTGTTGGCGATGCCCAACGGCTTTTACACCACCGTGGAACAGCACAACGACGCGGTCGCGTTCCTTGAGACCGGCGTTTCGCCCAACGCGGAAACGGCCAAGCTGACGCCAGAGCAGTTGGAGGCCAACCGCGCCGCCTGGCCCAGCTTCCTGCCGTCCTCGCTGGTCAACCTTGGCCTCGACCTGCGTGGCGGAGCGCATCTGCTGGCCGAGGTGCAGGTTGAAGACGTGTATGACGACCGTATGGACGGCTACTGGCTGGAAATCCGCGACGTGCTGCGCACGGAGCGTGACACCATCGGCACCATCCGCCGCCAGAACGCAGGCCAGGGCGAGCTGCGCATCAAGGTCTCCAACCCCGCTGGCATCCAGCAGGCGCTGACGCTGGTACGCTCTGTGGCCACGCCCGTGGTGTCGCTGACCGGGGTCGGGTCCAACGACATCGAGGCGCGCGCGCAAGGCGACACGATCATTGTGGGGCTGACCGAAGCCGAAAAGATCGCCACCGATGACCGCACCATCCAGCAATCGCTGGAAATCATTCGCCGCCGCGTGGACGAGGTCGGCACCCGCGAACCCACTATCCAGCGCCAAGGCGAGCGCCGCATCCTCATTCAGGTGCCCGGCATCGGCTCGGCGGCTGAGCTGAAAGAACTGATCGGCACCACCGCCAAGCTGACCTTCCACCCCGTGGTGTCGCGCACCAGCAACGCAAATGAATCACCCGGCCCGCGCAACGTGATCTACCCGTCCATTGACCCGCAGGACGTGGGCACCTTCTACATTCTCGAACAATCCCCCGTGGTCACCGGCGAAGAACTCGCCGACGCGCAACCCGCCTTTGACCAGAACGGCACGCCCGCCGTGACCTTCCGCTTCAACGCCGGCGGCGCGCGCAAATTCGGCATCTACACGTCGGAGAACGTTGGCTCCCCCTTCGCCATCGTGCTGGATGAGGAGGTGATCTCGGCCCCCGTCATTCGCGAGGCGATCACTGGCGGCTCCGGCCAGATTTCTGGCAATTTCAGCGTTGAGGAATCGACCAACCTCGCTGTGCTGCTGCGCGCAGGCGCGCTGCCTGCGGAAATGACCTTTCTTGAGGAACGCACCATCGGGCCGGAGCTTGGCCAGGACAGCATCGACGCGGGCAAGATCGCCTGCATCGTGGCCTTCGTGATGGTGCTGGTCTTCATGTTCCTTAGCTATGGTACGTTCGGGCTGTTCGCCAATATCGCGCTGATCATCAATGTGGGGATGATTTTTGGCCTGCTATCGCTGATCGGAGCCACGCTGACGCTGCCAGGCATCGCGGGCATCGTGTTGACCATCGGTATGGCGGTCGACGCCAACGTGCTGATTTTCGAGCGTATCCGCGAGGAACTGCGCACCGCCAAAGGCACGGCCCGTGCGATCGAGCTCGGCTACGAGAAGGCTTTGTCGGCCATTCTTGACGCCAACATCACCACTTTCATCACGGCGGTGATCCTGTTTGCCATGGGCTCCGGCCCGGTGCGTGGTTTTGCGATCACGCTGGGCTTGGGCATCCTGACCTCGGTCTTCACGGCCATCTTCGTGACCCGCGTGATCATAGTCATGTGGTATGAGCGCAAACGACCCAAGACGATTGAGGTGTAAGCAGATGCGGTTGAAACTTGTTCCTCAGCAGACCAACTGGGATTTCTTTTCCCGCTCCAAATGGACCCTTGGGCTTTCGGTTTTGCTGATCGTGGTGGGCTTTGCGTCTTTCATGATCCAAGGCCTGAATTACGGCATCGATTTCCGGGGCGGCACCACGATCCGCACCGAGAGCGCTCAGCCGGTGGATGTTGCGGCCTACCGCGCGGCGCTGGAGCCTGCCGGGCTGGGCGACATCTCCATCACCGAGGTTTTCGATCCAACGTTTGCGGCGGATCAGAACGTCGCCATGGTGCGTATCGAAGCGCAGGAGGGTGAAGAAAGCGCCTCCGTCAGCGTCGTGCAGGGCGTGGAAACGGCGTTACGCACGATTGATCCGGACATGAAATTTCCCTCTGTTGAATCCGTGGGTCCCAAGGTCTCGGGCGAGCTGATCCAGACGGCGGCCATTGCGGTGATCCTCGCGATAGCGGCGGTGCTGTTCTACATCTGGTTGCGCTTTGAATGGCAGTTCGCGCTCGGCGCGGTTGCGGCGCTTGTGCATGATGTGGTGCTGACGCTGGGCGTCTTTTCCGAGCTGCAAATCAAGTTTGACCTCGCCATCATCGCGGCGCTGCTGACCATCGTGGGCTACTCGCTGAATGACACCGTGGTGGTCTTCGACCGCGTGCGGGAGAACCTGCGCAAATACAACAAGAAGGACCTCAAGGACGTCCTGAACCTGTCCATCAACGAGACGCTGTCGCGCACTGTGATGACCTCGGTGACGACACTGCTGGCGCTGATCTCGCTCTATATCCTGGGCGGGGACGTGATCCGGGGATTTGTGTTCGCGATGATCTGGGGCGTGATCGTGGGGACCTATAGCTCGGTCTTCGTGGCTTCGGCGATCCTGCTTTGGCTGGGCGTCAAACGCGACTGGTCCAAGCCCGATGCCAATGCTGGAAACCAGTTCGGCAATGTAGACGCCTAGGCGGACACCAACCGTTCGTAGTGCCGCATCTCCTGAATGTCCTTCAGGTACGGTTTGATGTGCGCGAAGAACGCCTTGAAAGGGGCGCTGCCGCGAAACCCTCGAAGGTGGTCTTCGGCAGACGTCCACTCTATCCGCAATATGAACTCTGATGGCTCTTCCGCGCATTGGCACATGTCAAAGCTGACGGCATGCGGCGATGTCATCAGGGGCTCTGCGGCAGCAGTATAGTCTGCAATGAAGGCGGCTTGGCGGGCTGGGTCAATCGTGTAGCGTAAATATTCGACAATCATGTAAGCTCTCCTTTGTGTCTTCCATATTTGACGCATTTTGGACCCCCACAAGAGGTTACAAAAAGGTAATGACCGACGCCGCTGATCAGAAATTGCTCCATTGCCCGGCGCTCAGCGCGACAAAGGTGATCTCTGGCAAATGGAAAACGCGAGCCTTGTGGTTGCTGCGGGATCGCGCATTTCATTTTGGGGAACTGCGCCGGACTTTGCCCGGCGTATCCGCGAAGGTCTTGGCCGCGCAGATGCAAGAACTTGAAGCCGCCGGGCTGATTTCACGTCAGGAGGAGGAGCGCGACGGCGTAACCTTCGCTCTCTATGACTATACCGATTACGGCCGCTCACTGATCCCGGTGCTGGACGCGTTGGGGGATTGGGGCTTGCAGCACGACGCGAGAGCCGCCACAGAAAATTGATGGACTTACTTTCTGACCTTATGTCGACGCCGGGTCTGCCGGTGCTCATCCTTGCTGCGTTTGTGGCTGGCATGGTACGCGGGTTTTCGGGCTTCGGCACCGCGATGGTTTTTCTGCCCGCAGCGGGTCAGGTGGTGTCACCCATCTGGGCGCTGACCATCATGGGGATCATGGACATGATAGGCCCGCTCCCCAACGTGCCGCGCGCGCTGCGCGACGGGCATCCGCGTGATGTGGTCCGGTTGGCGGTCGGGTTGATTGTCGCGCTGCCGATTGGCATCTCGTTGCTGTCGCTTATGGCGCCAGATGTCTACCGCTACGCGGTCTCCACCATCTCGCTCATCCTGCTGGTGGCCCTGATTGCCGGGCTGCGCTATCGCGGCAGGCTCAGCAAGCCGCTGATCTACGGGACAGGCGCCATCGGCGGCTTTCTGACCGGCAGTACGGGTCTCGCCGGACCGCCGGTGATCATGCTCTATATGGCGTCCACCCACGCGGCCTCTGTCATCCGGGCGAACCTGATGCTCTATCTGCTCTGCGCGGATGCGCTGATGGTGGTGCTGTTCGCGTTCTGGGGGCTGATCACCCTGACCCCTGTTTTGCTGGGATTGCTTGTCGCGGTGCCTTACCTGCTGGCAAATATGGTCGGAGCCGCTATTTTCAATCCTGACAAAGAGAAGCTCTACCGCTGGGTGGCCTACGCGATCATCGCGACCTCCGCTATTATGGGCTTCCCAATCTGGGACTGACGCTATGAAGATAACCGAAATCGACTACGAGGCCGCCAAACCCATCGACAGCTACGGCGACGGGTTCTTCCGGGTGGATGGCAAGGTGCATGAAGGGCCGATGCTGATCCTGCCCGACGCGGTGCATAAGTGGGGCGGCTATGACGACACCGCCGCTATCCTCGCCAATGCGGACAAGATCGACGTGTTGTTCGTGGGCACGGGGGCTGAGATCGCGCATGTACCCGCCAGTTTGCGCGATGTGCTAGAGGCCGCCGGCATAGGCGTCGAACAGATGGGCACGCCTGCCGCGTGTCGCACCTACAATGTGCTCCTCAGTGAAGGCCGCCGCATCGGCGCGGCGCTGCTGCCGGTCTAGATCGCCAATCATCAGGCTTTCCGTCTCCCGCAGCAGCTTCTTGGTCATGGCGCGCTCAAAATCGTCGAACCCCAGCGCCACCTCGATGAAGGCGTCCGGCCCCTTGATGATGCGTTTGCGGTAGTAGGCCGACAGCTCCATCAAATCCATTTGCCGCTCGTCGCGCCCCACGGTCAGGTCCAGCGCGATCACCAGCCCGTTTATGTCGCGCCCAACCAGCCGGTCGCGCATGAACTCGGGGGCAGGGCCGTCATTGTTGGTGCCGTCGCCCGACAAATCCAGCGTGTAGCGCCAGCAGTCCGGTCGCTTCTGGAACAGCCGCTCCGCAAACAGCATCGCGCCGCCAATGCCGGTGGAGTTGATGCCGCTGCGCCGCTCGGTCGCCCGCAGGGTTGCCGCGACGCCGTTGATCGCGGCCGCGCTGTCGAGCGCCACCCAGTCCACCAAAAGCCGCTGGTTGAACCGCCCCGCCCATTCAAACGCGGCCACCCAGATGGGCGCGTCAGGGAATTGCAGCAGCTGGCCCTGCACTTCGTCCGAGGTCAGTGCGGCGGCCAGCCCGTCCAGCTGCAGCCGGTATTCGACCTGATCGACCGAGCCGGAGACATCCATCCCCAAGGCAAGCGCCAGCCTGCATTGTGCCTGCGCTGCGCCGGTCAGAAGGCACAGCGCAAGCAGCGCCGCCCTTACCAATGCCCGGTGTTTTCCATGGACGCCCAAGGCTCCTGCGCCGGCAGGCTGTCGCCCATCTGCAATAGCTCGATCGAGATGTTGTCGGGCGAGCGGACAAACGCCATATGGCCGTCACGAGGTGGGCGGTTGATCACCACGCCCGCGTCCATCAGGGATTGGCACATTTCGTAGATGTTCTCGACCCGGTAGGCCAAATGCCCGAAATGCCGCCCATCGCTGGGCAGCCCCTCGTCGCCGTCCCAGTTATAGGTCAGCTCCACATCGGCGCGACCGTCGGCCTGATCCGGCGGGCATAGGAACACCAGCGTGAACCGTCCACCTTCATGGTCGGTGCGCCGCCGCTCCACCAGCCCCAACATCTTGTAAAACGCGATCGAGGCGTCGAGGTCTTTGACCCGAACCATGGTGTGGAGATATTCAACTTTCATGGGGCTGTTCCTTCTGTGTGAGAATTGAAAACTTAGCGCGGGGCCGGGGCTACGCCAGCGTCCCGGCCGATAATGTCGTCGCGGTCATTGGGGGTGATCACATGATGGATCAGCGCCGACCGGCTGACCAGCGTGACGGTGGTGAACGCCACGAATTGCAGCAGGTACCACGACCCCATCTTGGCCCAGTTGACGGTCTGAAACTGCTGCTGGCCCGCGTATAGCCAGGTGGCCGTCAGGGTGGAGCCGATATATTCCGCCACCCACAGCACGAAGGCGCAGGCCAAAGCGGCCAGGGGCAGCGGCAACCAGCGCGCCTTCTTGCCCGCAAAGAACCACACCCGGGTGCGCCCGAACAGCAGGATCGAGGCCGCAAACAGCGGGACCCTTATGTCGGGCAGATCAAAGATCATCCCGTTGGTGTAGGGGATCTCGAACACCAGTTGGTGCGAGAAGAAGTTGATGTAGCACAGCGCGCCGAAGGCAAATGTCATCCACAAGGGCGGGTAGGGCGCGAATTTCATGTCGAAAATCCGCGTCGCCCGGGCCACGTAGGACCCGACAGAGGCGTACATGAACCCCGAAAACAACGGCACGCCGTAGATCATCATGTAGCCCGCCTCGGGGTAGGACCAGCTGCCATGGGAGACCTTGAACCACTCCATCACCGTGCCGGTGACATGGAAAATCAGGATGACGCGGGCCTCCTCCCAGCTTTCCAGCTTTGACCAGATCATCAGGATTTGCGTCACCACGGCAAAGATCACCAGCGCGTCGTAGCGGGTCAGCGCCCAGTCGGGTTGCCATATGGCTTTCGAGATCACGATGGCGGCCAGTATCAGCAGCCCAAACAGCGCGGCCCAGGCTTGTTTGGCGAAGAACATGATGGTTTCGGCCATCCAGCCGGGCAGGCGGGCGCGCAGGCCGTCGCCCAGCCGCCGTTCCAATGCCCGTGTGCCCCAATCTGCCATGGCCGCACATTGGCGCGCAGGGCGTCGGGGTGCAACGCGAATCCGTGCCTCAGAAGGAGGAGCGCAGCCCGAAGCTGAGGCCCAGCTGTTGGGTTTCGTTCAGAGCGACGTTGGACCGGTTGCGCGATGCGCTCAGCGTCGCGGTCGGGGAGAACCCGAAATAGTCAAGGTCGTTGAAGGTGATGGTGGCATTCGCCGACAAGCGGGTATCGCGTCTGGGGCTAGGCGCCAAAATCGTCCGACGGTCGTATTCGCTCAGCTTCGCGGCGAGTGATAGCTCCAGGAAGGACTTGCCAAAAACCGGCTTGCCCAAACGGTACCCGACGCCAATTTCAGCCGACTGATGGGCAATGGCCGCAGAGGCAGAGCTGACGTCCGAAACGGCGCCATTGAAGCTGATCGAGTTGCCGTTTTCCAACCCCATCAAGTACACCGCATTCGCATTCCAGGTGGTGGAAGACCGAAAGGCGCTGTCCTGCCGCCATTGCCGCTTCACCCCGCCACCAAAGCGCAGCTGCGCGCGCTTTCCGACGGTGATGGTCCGGTCGACCTTCGCTTCTGCAAACCGTGCAAGCGCGTCCCCGCCATACCAGTTCTGGCCCAGTTCCAGCCGGAACTGGGTGTAGGCCGGGCCGTCCTTGTCGTTGAGGCGACTGCTCACGCTGAATTGCAGTTCCTGAAAGGCGTAGTTGCTCGCTGACGCGTTTGGCGCAAGTGCCTTGGCCGACGAGGACAGGGAATAGCTGCTGGTGTCAAATCCCACGCCGAAGGTCAGGTTCTGGCGCTCCGACAACAAGAAAATGCGGCTCAGATCGCCGCCAAGGCGGTATTCCAACCCCGACAGGGCCTGCGCCTCGCCATCCAGCAGGAAAGACAATCCCCCCAAGGTGGCGCGGTCATTTGCTGAGCCGTTGTTGATGTTGGATGAGGGGCTGATGGAAAAGCGCAGATTGGCGCGTACGGGGTTGGTGGCGCGCACGTATTTGAAGTCGCGGGCGGCGCGGGCTTTGAAACCCTCATTCGGCGCATGTTGCGCGGCGCGCCTGAGCCATAGCTGGGCCTGCAGGCGCTTGCCGTTCTGCGCGAGGGCCTGCGCCGTCACAATGGAAGATGAATACCGCTCAGCCGCCGTGTCAGAGGCCCGCCAGGCAGCTTTGGCCGCTTTCACACCGGCCGATATCCGGCCGGCTCCCACCTCGGCCTGGGCAAGGGCCAAAAGCGCCGCCTGGTCGTCCGGGTCGCCTTGCAGAATGGTGCGCGACAGGGCCGCGGCCTCGTCGTATTTGCCTGCGGCCACCAGTTTAAAGGCGAGGAAGCGCGCTTCCTTGATGCTGACCTGGGTTTGGGCGTCCGGCGCTGTGGCCAATATGGTCAGCACGGCGGCGGCACCCAAAGCTTTTTTCAAAAGGCGCATCAGGCGTACCTTCGCCTCAAGGGCTGTCTTAGGGGTTTTGTACAGCGACGAAACCGCCAACCTCGCGCCCCGTCACTGCAGATACGCCACCACCGGGGACGACGAAGTTCGGGTCAATGTTGGACAGATCGCCCTCAACGACGATGTAGCCTACGATCTCGCCGCCATTCGGCCCGGAGAACATGCCGACATAGCTGCCGGACTGGGCGTTCGCGCCGGTCGTCGTGTTGATCGTTCTGGTTGTCCCGCCGGTTGTGGTGGCTGTGGCTTGGTTGATATCCGTGATCACCAGCTCGATCGGGGCCAGGGCTCCCGGAATTGGATTGCCGTTTTCGTCAAATAGCTGGCGGCCGGTGATGAAGCCACGAAATGCGCCGGTCAGGTCAAAGTCCTGCAGGTCGACGGTGATATTGGCCGTCCCGGTTGTCAGCTGAATGGCGTTGTTGGGGCCGGCAGTCTGGCGGATCACGCGCACGCCGTTATAGGCCCCGGTATAAGTGTAGGCGGCGGGGCGGGTGGCCGGCAGCCCGCTTGAGGGGCGGCTAATGTAGGCGCCGCCATAGCCGAAGCCCTGGTAGACATCCGTGGCCACTACGCCCGCAAGCGCGCCCGTGCCCGACGGTGATTGTACGATCACGGCCAGGTAGGGGTCGCCGCCGGCGGCGGCATTGTCAAACACTTGCCCGCTGGGCAGGATCACACCGGCGCGCGGTTGGTAGCTGCCGCCCTGGGAGCTGACATTGTCAAACGGAAGGTTGTTGATGGTGATGGAGTTGCCGGCCGCCGTCGCCCCGGGGGTGAAGGTGAACTGGTTCGCCGTCAGCAGGTTGGCGGGGTCAAACAGGAAGGCGGTGTTGTTGGACTGGGTGTTCGGGTCGGCGCCAGGGGTGGTGACCACGCCGTCATCCGACGAGCCGCCGGTGATCGGGTTGGAGCCGCCGCCGCCGCAGGCGGCCAGGAAGCTGATGGATAGAATGCCGAAAATGCGTGCGTACATAGCTGAAATCTCTGCTGCCCCGTTTTGCGGTAAACTCCGCGCTCCTCACGCGAAAGTCAACGGCGGGTGGGGGCGGGGCGGGCGCTAATTTGGCCATGTTGCCGATTGGTCGCCGCCGGTCGTGCCTTTGGGGCGGGCGTGGCAATCTCTTGGGGATAACCGCACACATTATCTTGATATGCGCCGCGCTATGTCGTCTAAATGTGGCCTCAGCAGTTCGCACAATCCGCAAAAGAGGCCCCCGCAATGCCCATTTCCGCCGACCAGCAGCAAGAAATCGACGCGCAGCGTGCGCAGAGCAATCAGACCATGCGCGCCACCGTGCCGGGGATGGAGGCGCATCTCTACACCGCCCATGAGGTGCTTGATCACGGGTTCATCCGGGTGATCGACTATATGGGCGATGATGCCGCCATCTGTCAGGCCGCCCGCGTCAGCTATGGGCGCGGCACCAAGTCAGTGCAGAACGACACCGGGCTGATCCGCTACCTGATGCGGCACTGGCATTCCACGCCGTTCGAGATGTGCGAGATCAAGCTGCATGTGAAGCTGCCCGTCTTCGTGGCGCGGCAATGGATCCGGCACCGCACCGCCAACGTCAACGAATACTCCGCCCGCTATTCGATCCTGGACCGGGAATTCTACATCCCCGCGCCCGAACACATCAACGCGCAGTCGGTGGTCAACAATCAGGGCCGGGGTCAGGCGCTGCAGGGGGAGGAGGCCGCCCGCGTCCTCGAAATCCTCAAAGCCGATTCAACGCGCTGCTACGACAATTACGAATCCATGATCTCGGATGAAGGGCAAGACGGTCTCGCCCGTGAACTGGCCCGCATGAACCTGCCCGCGAATATTTACACGCAATGGTATTGGAAGGTGGACCTGCACAACCTGTTCCATTTCCTGCGGCTGCGGGCAGACAAACACGCGCAATATGAAATCAGGGTGTACGCCGACGCGATGTGCAAGGTCGTCGCCGACTGGGTCCCCGCCGCCTACGGCGCGTTCGAGGATTACCGTCTGGGAGGCGCGCAGCTGTCCGGCCGCGCCCTGGACTGCGTCCGCCGCATGCTGGCCGGCGAGGAAGTCACGCAGGAGAATTCGGGCATGTCGAAGGGGGAATGGCGGGAGTTTGAGGGGGTTATTGGTGGGTAATGAGCTAACGTCCCAGACTGCACCAGAAACCTTTGTTCTAGAACTGACACGACATGCTGATGGCAGTCAGACAATAAGTATTACTGTCGATGTTGAGCAAGGAAACGAGGGTAGTACAGACGGGGATGCTGATGACCAAGACGAATCTTCGAAAGACGGTTCTGGCGTACCACCAAGTAAAAAAGCTCCAAAACGGCCCAAGCTCCCTATTGAAGCGCGCCTCAATAGGCTTTCTTCGCACTGGGTTACTACCTCAATTGCATTTTTTCAAGTTGTCCCGAAGTTGGCCGACCAGAACTTCAAATTTGCTGGCGATGAGCTAGCAAATCGGATGCGAGCATACGCAGAAGAAGTGTCTTCGTCAGTGACCGAAATATCTGACGATGAGACAGCTATTTCGGAATTTGTTATTCCAATTGATGAACTTCCAATTGTCGCGAACAAGATTGGCAAATCTACTCAAGTAATTCAGGCCGCAGATGCAATGAACCGCTCGACGCTAGGCGCTCTAGTGTCTGAATACGAGGCATTCCTAGCTAGCCTGCTTCGGCTAGTGAGTGAACTAAGGCCAGAAGCATTTATCACAGATGCCGACACGATATCAGTGGGCGATCTGGAAAGATTTGAAAGCCTTGAGGATGTCAAATCAGAGTTAGTTGTGAGCAAGATCGACGATCTACTCCATTCGAAAAGTCATATCCAAGTATTGGATTGGATTTCAGAAAAATTCAAAGTCAACTTAACTTCAAACTCCAAGCTTATTTCTGACTTTACTGAGATATGCCAGCGTCGGCACCTGCTTACTCATGCTGGTGGGATTGTGAATAAAAGATATCTGAGGATTTGTACCGAAAGCGGATGCGATCCAGAGGAATTACCAAATCTAGGTGACAAAGTAAAAATAGACCGAAAGTACATTCGTAGGGCTACCGCCCGGGTGTTTCAGGTCGGCTTTTTCTCGTTACACATCATTTGGCAGAAGTTATTGCCCGCGGATTTGGACAATTCGTGTGGGCAAATTTTGACTTCTAGTCATGACTTCCTTGAAAATGATCTGACCAAGATGTGCAGGCGGTTGGCTGATTTCGTTCTAGCTTCAAAAACAAAGCCAAAGGATCAGATATCCGCATATATGGTGATAAACAAGGCGCTTGGGTATCTCTTTGATCAAGCACTTGAAGAATCTAAGAAAAGCCAACTTATTCAAGAAACACTTGCAAGTAGAGACTGGAGCGTGAAGTCGCCAACCATTGAATTGGCCTTAGCATGCGTGAAGCAGGAATTTGATGATATTGAAAAACTTGCTGAAGCTGCCGCGCTAGATGGTGTCGACTATTATGATGCTAACACATGGGCAGTTTTTCGTGAGGTAAGGGAGAAGCCAGAGTTTCTAAATAAGTTTAAACGCAGGAAGTAGTAGGTCGGACAATTCTGCTCGCCTTTCCCACCTCAACCCCTGGGGCTCCGCCCGTTGGCGGCTGAAACGATCCCCGGATCGTTTCCAAGACGCCGCCAACCCCATTAACCATACCACCACCGCGCGTTTGTAAATTGGTAACCACTGCGCAATAACGTGTTTATACATCCGAAGTCACAAGCTTCACCAAAAATGACCCCAGCGTGCGGCTACACGCTGGGGTCTCTCTTTTTCGGCTAACCGCCTAGAAGAGACGGTAGGCGGCAATCATTCTACCTTGTCATCCCCGCGAAGGCGGGGACCTCGCGGTACGGAGCGCCTCATTTCATCGGGGTCCCCGCTTTCGCGGGGATGACAGGCGCAACATGTCACCGGCCCTTCAACTCCGCCACCAGCTCTGCATTCTCCGCCTCCCATGCCCGCAGCTTCAGGTAGGCGACCGTGTTCTGCTCCGGCGTCAGCACTGATCCGGGAACGCGCAGGTGCGGCTCGTCGGCGAACAGCCGTTTGGCCTGTTGGTAGGTCTCGTTGCAGGCAAAGCGTTGCGGCTGGGTCAGCACCCCCACCGCAGCATCCGCCGCGCAGGCGTAGTAGATGGTCAGCAAAGTGACGAGTTCGGGCATCGGGTCTCCGGTTTTTGGCGACCTCAGACTAAAGGCGTCGCGCCGCAACCCGTCATCAAATCCGCGCGAGCTATTCGCCGCCGCGCGAGCGGTACGTTTCCTCGAAATACAGGATCGAATGGAAGGGGATGACGATGTCCGTGTGGGTCCGGTAGCCGCTGGATTTGCGCAGGCGCACGAAATCCGTCCCGACCTCCCGCACCGACCCGCTGATCGTCAGGGGCGCCGCGTTGGTGCGCCCCGGCGTATCCGCGCGCAGGAAGAATTTGTAGCTGAGCGTCTGGCTGCCCACCCTGATTTCTCCCATCAGCGCGTGGCTGATCGACATCAAGTTGGCGGTCATCATCTTGGTTGCTTTGGCCATAATGCGGCTCCCTCTGGACAAAAATGCAGGTCTAAATGTCTTCAGAGTGCCACAGCGCCCGCGTTTTGCAAACGGGCGCGATCATCTATACGCAATCTATAGGTTTGCTCCGCGCTTTCTACACTCCCGTCGCAGGCACAAAAAAAACGGCCCGCGTGATGCAGGCCGTCCCAAATAGTGTCGCCTTTTGAAAGACTTAGTCCAGCGCGACCAGATCGCCCGCGGACTGACGCCCGTCGCGGCCTTCGATCATTTCATACTGGATTTTCTGATCGTCGCGCAGCCCGGTCATCCCGGCGCGCTCAACGGCAGAAATATGAACGAACACGTCCTTGCCCCCATCATCTGGTGCAATAAAGCCGAAGCCTTTGGTCGTGTTGAACCATTTTACGGTGCCAGTGGCCATTTCCGTTTCTCCTTCTAGTCCCGCCCAGGGCATCCGGCGGTGTGGTGCCTTTTCAGTCTTACTTGAGGCATCTGCGGTGAGGAAGAAGGCCATTACGTAAAGTCTGTGTCACAGTTGCAGAGTTAGGTCGTTCATGTAAAATTTCAACGACAACGGGGTAATGACACGCCATAGGCGGGAACCCGCCGAAGTTGACCTTAGGGAAATTAGGAGCTTTTTGCGTGAAATTATACGGCATCAAAGCCTGCGACACCTGCCGTAAGGCGTTGAAAACACTACAAGCCGCAGGCAGGGACGTCACATTTGTTGATGTGCGGGACACCCCGCTGAGCGCCGAAAAGCTGGCCGAATTCCATGATGCGCTGGGCGATGACATGTTAAACACCCGCTCAACCACTTGGCGCGGGCTGACGGATGCCGACCGCGCGCGCGCGCCGCGGGACTTGATGGCCGAACACCCCACCTTGATGAAGCGCCCGGTGATTGAGGCCGACAGGCTCTATCTCGGCTGGAAGAAGGACGTACAAGACGCCCTTCTTTAGTCAGCGCAGGTCAGGCGGTGTCACCTCGGCCGACAGTGCGCCAATCACATCGGAAACGGCCTCAACTTTGGTGTGCTTCTCCCCAAGTCGGCGGACAGTCACCGTTTGATCTTCAACTTCCTTCTTGCCCACTGCGAGAATGACCGGGACCTTGCCGACAGAGTGTTCCCGAACCTTGTAGTTGATCTTCTCGTTGCGGGTGTCCGCTTCCGCGCGGATGCCTGCGGCTTTCAGTTGGGCGACCGTCTGCATCACGTAGTCATCCGCATCTGACACGATGGAGGCCACCACGACCTGCCGCGGGGCCAGCCACATCGGCAGCTTGCCGGAATGCTCTTCGATCAGGATGCCGATGAACCGTTCAAACGAGCCCAGCGTCGCGCGGTGCAACATGACCGGGCGGTGCTTGTTCCCGTCCTCGCCAATGTAATTCGCGTCCAGCCGCTCGGGCAGCACGAAATCCACTTGGTGGGTGCCGCATTGCCAGTCGCGGCCGATGGCGTCGGTCAGCACGAATTCCAGCTTGGGGCCGTAAAACGCGCCTTCGCCGGGGTTCATCTCCGGCTCAATGCCTGCCGCCCGTGTGGCCGACAGCAGCGCGGCCTCGGCCTTGTCCCAAACCGCGTCAGAGCCGGCGCGGGTGTCTGGCCGGTCAGAGAACTTCACCCGGAAGTTCTCAAACCCAAGGTCGCGGTAGATGGACGACAAAAACTCAATGTAGACGGCGGTTTCGGACTCGATCTGGTCCTCGCGGCAGAAGATATGCCCATCATCTTGGGTGAACCCGCGCACCCGCATGATACCATGCAGGGCGCCCGATGGCTCATACCGCGCGCAGGACCCAAACTCCGCCATGCGCAGCGGCAGGTCGCGGTAGGATTTCAGCCCTTGGTTATACACCTGCACATGGCAGGGGCAGTTCATCGGCTTCAGCGCGTTCACGGCCTTTTCGCGGGCGTGATCCTCGTCCACTTCGACGATGAACATGTTTTCCTGGTACTTCTCCCAATGGCCGGAGGCCTCCCAAAGACGGCGATCCACCACTTGGGGGGTATTCACCTCGACATACCCACCGGCCCGCTGTTTGCGGCGCATGAAGTCCTGCAACTCGGTGTAGATGGTCCAACCGTTCGGGTGCCAAAACACCTGGCCGGGGGCTTCTTCCTGCATGTGGTACAGGTCCATCTCGCGGCCCAGTTTGCGGTGGTCGCGTTTCTCGGCTTCTTCGAGGAAGTGCAGGTATTCCTTCAGCTTTTCCTTGTTCTGGAAGGCGACGCCGTAGATGCGTTGCAACATGGCGCGGTCAGAATCGCCGCGCCAATAGGCCCCGGCAACGCTCATCAGTTTGAACGCGTCAGCGGGCACCTGACCAGTGTGCTGCAAGTGCGGCCCGCGACACAGGTCCTGCCACTCGCCATGCCAATACATGCGCAACGGCTCGTCGCCGGGGATGCTTTCAATCAACTCAACCTTGTATGGCTCGCCATTGTCTTCATAAAACTTAACGGCACGCGCACGGTCCCAGATCTCGGTCCGCACGGGGTCGCGCAGGTTGATGATCTCTTTCATCTTCTTCTCGATCGCGCCCAGGTCTTCCGGGGTGAATGGCTCGGCGCGGTCAAAGTCGTAATACCAACCATTGTCGATCACCGGGCCGATGGTCACCTTCACATCCGGCCAAATCGCCTGCACGGCGCGCGCCATGATATGCGCGAGGTCGTGGCGGATCAGCTCAAGGGCAGGGGCCTCGTCCTTCATGGTGTTGATAGCGATGCTTGCATCCGCTTCAATCGGCCATTGCAGGTCGTGATGCTGGCCGTTGACTGTTGCGGAAATCGCCTTCTTGGCCAGCGAAGACGCAATTGACGCCGCCACCTCGGCAGGGGTCACACCTGCGTCAAATTCGCGCGCATTGCCATCGGGGAAAGTAAGGGAAATTTGGGCCATCTAAGGGCTCCTCGTCGGTTTGGCGCCTACTAAACGCCCGGTTGCGGGTTATTTTCAGGGGCTTAGTGAAACGTCAGCCCAACTCAGTCAAGAGGTTGATTTTGGTATGCAGTTGCATGCCTCAAAAGCGACAAAAAATTTGTTGTTTACGACGCGAGGGCGGCGTGCTTAAGAGATGTGAGGACCAAAATGACGCCTATCGGAAACTTTTGAGACCAAGACCTAGAGGTACCTATGCCAGCCTACAACAAGACCTTCGACTTGACCCCAGATGATCTTGATCTGATCGAAAGCGCCCTGCGTGAAAAGCAGCGCAAGCTGTCTGCCAGTGGGACCGGGGAGCCTTGCGAGACCATGCGCGGGACGCATGAGTTGCTGGGCCGCTTGCACAATCAGAAAAATTTCTACCGCCCCAAGGCGCAAGCTTACGTCAGCGGGTAAAGTCCCTCGTAGCCCATGGGAAAACTGGTTTAGCGGCGGCCCGGACAGGCCGCCGCTGTTCGTTTAGGCCATGCGTCCAACGAAAACCTGGCTGGCCAAAACAAGGACGCACACCCACCCCAGGGTGAAGATGATGGGACGGGCGGGGAATTTGGTCAGCCCGGTGATGTAGCCCACAGCGTGCGCCACCCGCAGCCAGAAAAACGCGATGCAGGTCCAATAGGTCACCGCGTTAAAGCCGCCCACGCGGTCGAGCAGCAGCACAATCACCGCGAAGGGGACGAATTGTTCCAGCAGGTTCATATGCGCGCGGTAGGCGCGTTGCACCCAAGGCCGGTGCAGCCGCCAGTTGGGCGGCAGGATGAACCCGTCCGGCGCGTCGTCCGGCAGGGTGCCCTCGGGTGCCGTGTTCACGCCGATGATGTAGGGCATCCAAAGCGTTGCCAGCAGGATCGAAAGGCAGGTGAGAATGCCAAGCTCGGTTGGGAACTCCATACTAGCCTCCATATCCGAATTTTGCCGGTTGGCCGGTTTCGAGGAAGGTTTTCAGGCCTGCAAACATCCGGCTCCACCCTTCCGCAACGCCTTGCTGGCCTTCGGGGATGTCGTAATGTTCCACTGCAAGCATGCAGAAGTCGCCCTGCGGCGCGATCAGGTAGTCGTAGCGGGACTTGGCCATGTCTGGCCCTTCCCATTTCGGCTCAAACGTCGACGAGATCAGGGTTTTGGGCTCTTGATGGGTTTCCGTGCAGATCAGCATGACCCCGGCCGGGGTGTGATAGGTCACCGTGTTGCCCTCGCGGGTGATGCGGTCGGCCATGAAATGGTAATGCGCCTGCTTCTCGGGGTCGGTCAGGGCGTCCCACAACGCGTCCTGGGTGCAGCGGATGTAGGTTTCCATGCGGAAATCGGGTTTGTCGGTCATTTTGGCAGCTCCTTCTAGCTGTTGCTTCAAATCCAGGATGCCTTGCGCCACGGGTTTGGCCAGCAGCGGCTCAATCCAGCGGTCTATGACCTCCTGAAGGGGGAGGGCGTTCAGGTAGTGATGTTTGAACCGCCCCACTTTCTTGGTCGTGATCAGCTTCGCCTCTTCCAACACCGCCAGATGCTTCATGACGCCAAACCGGGTCATGTCGAACTGGGGCTCCAGGTCGCTGAGCGTCTGGCCGTCCCGCTTGCGCAGGCTGTCCAATATCTCGCGTCTGGCGGCGTCGTTCAGGGCTTTGAAAATCGCGTCCATGGAATCGCTTATAGGTGATTGAATAGTCACGTGACAAGTGAGTCACGTATTGAGCACGCCGACGCCACGTTGCGGTTTCCTTTGTTCCGGCGCTGGCATAGCCTGCCCACAAGACAGACGGAGAACGCCATATGCCTCAGTATTTGCAGACAAAAACCGGGAGAAAGATCGCCTATCACCATCATGACGGGCACGGTCCCGGGCTGGTGTTTTTGGGTGGTTTCAAATCTGACATGGAGGGCACCAAGGCCATTCATTTGGAAGATTGGGCGCGAAAACAGGACCGCGCGTTCCTGCGATTCGACTATTCCGGCCATGGTCAATCCTCTGAGGACTTCACCGACGGCTGCATCGGCGACTGGGCCGATGACGCCCAAGCCGCGATCTCAGACCTCACTGACGGGCCACAAATCCTCGTCGGCTCCTCGATGGGGGGCTGGATTTCGTTGCTCATGGCCAAGCGCATCCCGGAAAAGATAGCGGCCTTGGTCACGATCGCCGCCGCCCCGGATTTTACCGAGGACAGCATGTGGGCGGGCTTCTCCGATGCGCAAAAGGCTGAACTCAACGCGGGGCAAGTGGCGCTGCCATCAGATTATGGCGAGCCCTACATCATCACCAAGAAGCTGATCGAGGAAGGCCGCACCCAACTGGTGCTCCGCGATCCGCTCCTACTGCCATTCCCTGTCAGGATGTTGCAGGGCACCGACGACGCGGATGTGGACATGTCGGTCGCATTGCGGCTCATTGACCATGCGGATGGCGACGATATGCGGCTGGTGGTTCTCAAGGGCGGGGATCACCGCTTCTCCGACCCGGTGGCGCTTAAACTGGTGGAAGACGCAATTCGCAACGTGATCGAGGTGACGGGATGAGAGCTTTCGGAAAATGGCTGGGCCGGGTCTTTCTGGGGCTCGTGATCGCAATTGTGGCGATCTGGTTCCTGTGGCCGCGCGAACCTGTCGACACTGAAATCGCGTTTGACCCCCGCATTCTGCCAGAAAATCTCGATGTCTATCTGGCCAAGGAAGAAGGTCGTTTCGACGATATCACCGAAGGCGTCGAGAAACGGATCATCTGGGCGGGGGAGCCGGGCGCACAAACCGATATCGCCATCGTCAACATCCACGGCTATTCCGCCACGTCTGAGGAGATCCGGCCCGTCCCCGACGACGTGGCCAAGGCGCTTGGCGCGAACCTGTTCTATGGCCGGCTAAAGGGCCATGGCCGCGAAAGTTTTGGTGGCATCGCCATGGCTGAGCCCGTCGCGGGCGACTGGCTGGAAGACGCAGCGGAGGCGCTGGCCATTGGTCGCCGCATCGGCAAGGAAGTCGTGGTCATCACCACCTCCACTGGCGGAACCATTGCGGCGATCGCAGCCACGGACCCAGAGCTTGCCGAGGCCGTCAAAGGCATCGTCTTCGTCTCCCCCAATTTCCGGATCAAGAACCCCACCGCCACCATTCTCGAATGGCCCCTGGCACGCACCATCAGCACTTTGGTTGCGGGGGCGGAGCGTAGCTTCGCGCCAATGAATGACGACCATCAGAAGTACTGGACCACCATCTACCCGACGACTGCGCTGATCCCGATGGCGGCCATTGTGAAACACGCCCGCGACGCGGATTATTCGAATGTCACCACGCCCGGGCTGTTTATCTTCTCCGATGACGACGCGGTCGTGGACGCCGAAACCACCCGTGCGATCACCACCAAATGGGGCGGCCCGGTCACGCTGGAACCGCGCGTCATGGGCGAGGGGGACGACCCGTTCAACCACGTCATCGCGGGCGACATTCTCAGCCCGTCGCAAAACGCGGAAACTGTCGATATTATAACCACTTGGATCAAGGAGCTCCCATGAAATTCGAACAACGCGTCAGCCTAATTACCCTCGGTGTTGCAGACATGGAAAAGTCAGCGACCTTTTACGAGGGCATCGGCTGGAGCCGCGTGGAAAGTCCGGACGGGGTCATCGCATTTGACCTCATTGGCCAGACCTTGGGCCTCTACCCACAATCCGGCCTCGAAGAAGAACTCGGGTTGGAAAAGGGAACCCTGTCAGGTCGCGCGGCCGTATCGCTTGGCCACAACGTCCGCGAAAAGGAACATGTCGCCCAGTTGCTCGCCTTGGTCGAACCTGCAGGCGGCAAAGTCCTCAAGCCCGCGCAAGACGTCTTCTGGGGCGGCCATCACGGCTATTTTGAGGACCTTGATGGCCATATCTGGGAGGTCGCCCACAACCCGTTCTCGCCGCTGCGCGAAGACGGCGCGTTTCGCTGGAACGGCTACGCGTAATGCGCAAACCTGCCTCCATGTGGTCGCTTGAAACATTGGGGCGGGTCAGGTTGTCGAAATACTTCTTCATGCGCGAATTTCTGTACTCGGAAATTTCCAACTTTCATGAACATGCCAATATCCCCGAAAATCCCGATCTTGCCATTGAGGTTGGCCGCGCTTTTTGCACCGAACTGCTCGACCCGCTGCACGAAACCTTCGGCTGCGTCACGGTTCGGTCGGGCTACCGCTCCCCGTCGCTCAACACTTATGGCAATGAAAACAAGCTGAATTGCGCGCGCAATGACTACCCGGGCGAATGCCATATCTGGGATCGCGGGGAGGGTGACCAACGCATAGGCGGGGCGTCCATCGTCATCCCATGGTTCGCCGATCAATACGCGCAAGGACGCGATTGGCGCGATCTGGCCTATTGGATTCACGACCACATCCCATATTCGGAACAATGGTACTTTCCAAAACTTGCCGCCTTCAACCTGACATGGGAGCCGCGTCCCCGCCGCACCATCTCCAGCTACATCGCCCCGCGCGGCAAGCTGTTGGCGGCAGGTGCAGAACCTGAAGAAACGCTCAGACAACGCCAAAGCCGCTACGCCGACTTTCCGCCCTTCAAAGGCGTCAAACAACCCGCTATCCCTGACGAATGGACAGGAGATAGCTAAATGACATTGCCCAAAACCCCCTCATTCCGCTTGAGCGGTAAGCGCGCGCTGGTCACCGGCGGGTCGCGCGGCATTGGCCTTGGCTGCGCCGTGGCTTTGGCTGAGGCTGGCGCCCATGTCGTCATTGCTGCGCGCGGGGTGCCGGCGATTGACGCCGCGGTTCATGAAATTACGGCGGCCGGCCTGTCCGCATCCGGCGTCGAGCTGGACGTCACCGATCTGAGCGCGGTCAAAGCGGTTTTCGCAGATCAAGGCCCGTTCGATATCCTGTGCAACTCCGCCGGTCTGGCCCGCCATTCCAAAGCCACCGACACGGACCCGGATGATTACGACGCGGTGATGAACATCAACGTCAAAGCCGCCTACTTTCTCGCACAACAGGCCGCGATCTCGATGAAGGGGCAGGGCGGCGGCTCCATCATCCAGATCTCTAGCCAGATGGGCCATGTCGGCGGGCAGGAACGCGCGGTCTATTGCGGAACCAAACACGCGATCGAGGGCATCAACAAAGCCATGGCGATCGAGTTCGGCCCCGACAACATCCGCGTCAACTCCATCTGCCCCACCTTCATCCTGACCCCGCTGACCGAGGCGACTTTCGCTGATCCGGCCAAACGCGCGTGGATTGATGAGAAGATCAAACTGCCCCGCGTGGGCCAGGTCGAAGACATCATGGGCGCGGTTGCCTATCTGGCCTCCGACGCCTCCAGCCTTGTGACCGGCACCTCAATCCTTGTCGATGGCGGCTGGACAGCTGGCTAACGCGGGCGGATAGGGGTTTTCCCGTTCTCCTTTTCGTGGTGAAACTACCGCAACGAGGGAGTTCACAATGACCATCAAAACCACCCACACCGGCAGCCTGCCACGCACCCAAGAGGTCGTGGACATGATTTTTGCCCGCGAAAACGGCGAAAGCTATGACCAATCGGCCTTTGACGCGGTCATGACCAAGGCCTGCGCCGATACGGTGAAGAAGCAGGCCGAAGTGGGCGTGGGCATCGTCAGCGACGGCGAGACCTCCAAGATCAGCTACGCCACCTACGTCAAAGACCGCTACACGGGCTTCTCAGGCGACAGTCCGCGCAACGCGCCGGGTGATCTCAAGCTGTTCCCGTCCTTCCTCAAGCGCCTGGCCGACGATGGCGGTACACCGCAATACGCGCGGCCCATGTGCACGGGGGAGGTGAAATCCAAAGGCCAGGACGATCTGCAGGCTGACATTTCGAACCTCAAAGCGGGTATGGCCGCCAACGGCATCGAAGAAGGTTTCATGAACGCGGCCTCCCCGGGCGTCATCTCGCTGTTTCTGCAAAACGATTTCTACGCAACGCGTGAGGAATATCTGGCCGCTCTGGCGGACGCTATGGCCGAGGAGTATCGCACCATCGTCGACGCGGGCCTTTACCTGCAGCTCGACTGCCCTGACCTCGCCTTGTCGCGCCACATGCTGTTCCAGGACCTCAGCGACGACGAATTCCTCAAGATCGCCGCCACCCATGTGGAGGCCCTGAACCACGCGCTGACAGGCATCGACCCGACCCGCGTCCGCGTGCATATCTGCTGGGGCAATTACGAGGGCCCGCATGTTTGCGACATCGACATGGCCAAGGTGTTCGGCACGCTGATGAGCGTGAATGCCTCGCAGCTATTGTTTGAGACTTCCAACCCGCGCCACGCGCACGAATGGACGGTCTTCCGCGACCGCGCGTCCGAGATCCCGGAAGAAAAAATATTGGTCCCCGGCGTCGTGGATACGACCACAAACTTCGTTGAACACCCCGAAGTGGTGGCCCAGCGGCTTGACCGTTTCGTACCTTTCATGGGGACGGATCGCGTGATTGCAGGCTCAGATTGTGGTTTTGGAACATTTGCGGGTTTTGGGGCCGTTGATCCCGATATTGCCTACGCCAAGCTGAGCTCGCTGGTCGAAGGCACCCAAATCGCGAACCAACGCGCATGAAGGAACCGCTGGTCTTGCTGCCCGGCATGATGTGCGACGCCCGCTTGTTCGGGCCGCAGATCATGGCGTTTGGGTCGGAACGCGCAATCCACCTGCCACCCATCGGGCAACATGACCGGATCGAGAAGATGGCCGTCGATGTGCTGAATGGCGCGCCCGACACCTTCGCTTTGGCCGGGCTGTCCTTGGGCGGCATCGTCGCGATGGAGGTCGCCCGCATTGCGCCCGCGCGCGTGACGCGGCTTGCCCTCATGGACACCAATCCGCTGAAAGAAACCCCGCAAATCGCGGCCAATCGCGAGCCGCAGATCGCCCGTGTCATGGCGGGGCGCTTGCCCGAGGTGATGCGCGACGAGATGAAGCCAACCTATTTGGCGGACGGCCCGCAGCGCGAAGAGGTGCTGGAATTGGTGATGGCCATGGCCATGGATCAGGGGGAGGGGGTGTTTGTCCGCCAATCCCGCGCCCTTCAACGCCGGCTCGACCAGCAAAGCACGCTTGTAAAACTGACGCTGCCGACGCTGGTGCTGTGTGGGGAGGATGACACGCTCTGCCCCGTCAAACGCCACGAATTCATGGCCGAGCTGATCCAGACGGCGACGCTATCGGTCATCCCCAACGCGGGGCATTTGCCAACTTTGGAAAATCCGGACGCCACCACGCAAGCGATGCGCGACTGGCTCGCGCGTTAAATTGCAACGCGCCCGGTTTTGATCGGCGTCACGTTCGCTGGGTTCTTCGCCCGCTTGCGCGGCTTCGATTTGATCCCCGAATTGGCGTCGATGAAGTCCAGAACCAGCGGCCGGATATTGTTGCGCCAGCTTTTGCCCGCGAAAATCCCGTAATGCCCGGCGCCGTCTTCCAGATGGCTGGCCTTTTTGCTGTCGGGCAGCCCCGTCAGCATGTCCAAAGCCGCAACGCATTGACCCGGCGCGGAAATATCGTCGTTTGAGCCCTCTACGGTCTTCACCGCGACAGAGGTGATTTTGCCGATATCAACGGTTTTGCCGCCGACAACAAATTCGTTTTTCGCGATCTCGCCGTTTTTGAAGATGCGTTCCACGGTCGACAGGTAGAATTCCGCCGTCATGTCCATCACGGCCAGATACTCGTCGTAGAACTTGTTGTGGCGGTCGTGATCTGCGGCCTCACCTTTGGACACGCGCAGGATTTGTTCAAAGAAGGCGCGGCCATGGGTTTCGGCGTTCATCGACATGAAGGACTGCAGCTGCAGCAGGCCGGGATACACCATACGGCCTACGCCATTGTATTTGAACCCAACCCGCTGAATGGCCATTTCTTCCAGCTGGCCCATGGTCACGCGGCGGCCAAAATCGGTCACATCGGTGGCGGCGGCGTCCGGGTCAATCGGCCCGCCGATCAGCGTCAATGTGGACGGCTGCGCCGATGGGTCTTCCTCCGCCAGATAGGCGGTCGCGGCCAAGGCCAGCGGCGCAGGCTGACAGACGGCGATAACATGCGTGTCCGGTCCCATTTGCCGCATGAATTCAACGAGATACAGTGTGTAATCTTCAATGTCGAACTTGCCTTCGGACACCGGAATATCGCGCGCATTATGCCAGTCGGTCACATAGACCTCGGCGTCGGGCAGCAGCGACATGACGGTGGACCGCAGCAGGGTCGCATAGTGGCCGGACATGGGGGCGACAAGCAGGATCTTGCGGGGCTTCAAAGGTCGGTCGGTGACGTTGAACTTGATCAGATCGCCAAACGGGCGCTCAATGACGGTTTCAACTTCGATCAGGTGGTCGCGGCCGTCTTCGCCAACGACAGATGGGATGTTCCAATCGGGCTTTGCTACCATGCGGGCAAAGCTGCGTTCGGTGACCTGTCCCCATGCGTCCAGCATCTTGAACATCGGGTTCGGGGTCATGGCCATTGCCGGGTGCGCGCCGATCGCCTGAGCCGTCGCGCCGAGCCACTGATTGGTCAACCTCATGGACTCCATAAGGTCATATGTCGCCATGTACTTCACAGTGGCCTCCTTTCGCGGGTAACATACCCGCTATGTGCTAACTCGGCTTTTCACTGTGGCGGTGGAACGCTAACAGGGCCTCACACGTTATAATGCATCTGCAGCATCAAGATATGGTGGAACAATTTCGATGACAACCGAAACTGACCAAACGGAAGAGAAACTTTCTGCAGAGCGGCTAGAACGCCTCAACGCGAATATGACCCGTATAGACGAGTTGACTAAACGAATGGTTGCCGCGATGGGGCGGCGCAAACAGTCCGATCCGGGCCTGCAAGGACCGGGGCAGGACATGTACGTGAAGGCCGCCGCCGCCTATATGGCCGAAATGATGAGCAATCCGGCCAAAATGATCGAGCAACAGGTCGGGTACTGGGGCAAATCGCTCAAACACTATGCCGAGGCGCAGCAGCAGCTGGCCAATGGCAAACTGTCCCCACCCGAAGACACCGGCCCGTCCGACCCGCGCTTCAAGAACGAGCTGTGGGATTCAAATCCCTATTTCAACTTCATTAAGCAGCAATACCTGCATTCATCCGAGGCGATCACCCAAGCCATGGATGACCTGCCGCAGTTGGAAGGGGCAGACAAATCCCGCGTCTCCTTCTTTGCACGTCAAATCACCGAAATGCTGTCGCCCACGAACTTCTTGGCCACAAACCCCGATGCGTTGACCAAAGCGGTGGAAACCGATGGCGAAAGCCTCGTGCGTGGGCTTGAAAATCTGGTCCATGATATTGAACATAACGAGGGCGACCTGCTGGTCAGCCTCGCCGATGAAAAAGCCTTCAAGGTCGGTGAAAACATCGCCGCGACTGAGGGCTCCGTGGTCTACCGCAACCGCATGTTCGAGCTGATCCAGTACAAACCCTCCACCGATAAGGTGAAGGAAACGCCGCTGATCATCTTCCCGCCTTGGATCAACAAATTCTACATCATGGACCTCAAGCCCAAGAATTCGCTGATCAAATGGATCGTCGATCAGGGCTACACGCTGTTCATCGTCTCTTGGGTCAACCCGGACGAGACCTATCGCGACGTGGGCATCGACGATTACGTCGATGACGGCTACTTGACCGCGATCAACGAGGTCAAAAAGATCACCAAACAGGATCAGGTCAACGCGGTCGGCTACTGCATCGCGGGCACGACGCTGTCGATGGTGCTGTCCTTGATGGAAAAACGCGGCGACACGTCGATCAAATCCGCCACGCTTTTCACCACGCTGACTGATTTCGAGGATGCGGGCGAGATGACCGTCTTCCTCGACAACGATTTCGTCGACGGGATCGAACGTCAGGTGGCGGAACGCGGCTATCTGCACTCCTACTTCATGTCGCGCACCTTCTCATACCTGCGCGCAAATGACCTGATCTACGCGCCCGCCATCCGCAACTACATGATGGGGGAGGCACCGCCTGCCTTTGATCTGCTCTACTGGAACGGCGACAGTACCAATCTGGCCGGCCGTTTCGTGGTCGATTACCTGCGCCAGCTTTGTCAGGGCAACCAATTCGCCAAGGGCACAATGGAAATTCTGGGTGAAACAGTCAGCCTCGACACCGTGCAAACGCCGCTTTGCGCGGTTGCGTGCGAGACGGACCATATCGCGGCCTGGAAGGGCAGCTTTAACGGGGTCAAGCAGATGGGGTCGGAGGACAAGACTTTCATCGTGTCCCAATCGGGCCACGTCGCGGGCATCATCAACCCGCCCAGCAAGAAGAAATACGGCCACTATACGAACCCCAAAATCTCGGGCGAACCGGATGCGTGGATGGAAGCGGCGGACTTCAACGAAGGCTCGTGGTGGCCGCGTTGGGAAACGTGGCTTGAGTCGCGCTCTGGTGCCGAAATCAAGGCTAGAAAGCCCGGAATAAAATCGCATCCGGTCCTGGAAAAGGCGCCAGGAACCTATGTGTTGCCCAAGGAAGCCGCTGAATAATAAGCAAAATCTCCAATTGTAAAAGTTTTGCTGCGCTGCAGAATAAATACTTGAAATGCTGCAGTGCAGCACGTATATATTCTGCAGACGCAAACAGAACCCGGGGCCGCTGAACAGGTCCCTACATCGGAGACTAATACAATGGCTAAGACACAAGACTTCACAAAAGTATTCGCTGACATGACAGCAGCATTCCCAGTGGACATGACTGCTTACAACGAAGCAGTGAAAAACTCCGCAGCATTCGGCGAGAAATTCGCCAAAGTTGCTCTGGACGCCGCTGCGACCTCGACTGAGCTGTCCTCGAAATGGACAAAAGAAACACTGAACAAGATGTCCGGTGTTGCCAAAGCTCAAGCCGAGCCTGCTGACTACACAAAAGCAGTGACCGACTTCGCTTCCGCTCAAGCTGAATCTTCCGCCGAGCACATGGCTGCTTTCGCTGAAGTTGCGAAAAAAGTTCAAATGGAAACTGTTGAGCTGATGATGGCTGCTGGCAAAGACGCTTCGGAAGAAGCAACCGCTGCCGTCAAAAAAGCAACTGACGACCTGACAGCACAAGCCAAGAAAGCTGCAAAAGCAGCCTAAGGCTTACCTCTTACTGCGGTTCTGATCCTCCCAAGACGGACCGTACGTATCTGAAGGCGCATCCCTCGCGGGGTGCGCCTTTTTCATTGCGCTTCGAACCAGTCGCGCGCCATGGCCGTCCAGCCGCGCGGCAACCCGTGGCCGCCATCATGCTCGCAAAATTTGATCGCGCTGCCGTCACAGCTGGCTGACCATTCGCGGCAGCGGAATGTGTCGCCAATGGTGATCTCGTCGGGATTGGTGCGGCAGGAATTTGTCTTCCGCAATAGCCCCAGCGCCTCGAACAAATCGCCCTGATGCCAGTCGCCAATGGCGCGGCCTTCAAAGGGCACTTGCCCGTCGGCGAACCCATGCACCTGCAGCAAATTGACAGGGCCGGCCGGGCAGGCCTCATCAGGAATTGGCCGACGCAACGCGCCGGAGACGGACGCCACACCTGCAAACCGGTCGCCCGCATAGCACCCCATCATCCACGCCATCGACCCGCCTGCTGAGAACCCCGACACATACACCCGGTCCAGATCCACAGGCACCTGCGCTGCCGCGTCTTCCACTACGTCCAACGTGAACGCCACATCGTCACGCCCCGCCCATGTGGTGCGTGCAGGCCAGGCCCGGGTCTTGCGTCCGGGCAGTAGCGCGCCGTTTGGTGCGATCAGTAAATAACCCTGTTCGACGAAGTCCCGTTTCAGCCCGCCAGACTTGAACACCATTGCAGCGGATGAGTTATGCCCATGGAAAAACACAAGGGCGGGCAAGGGCGTCACCCCATCCCAGTCCGGCGGCGCAATCATGTGGTAGCTGCCGCCTTCAATTTCGCAGGCTGCGTCCTGACCGCAGGGGGCGTCGGCGAGGGCCAGGCTGGGCAAGGTCGCGAGTGCAAAGATTAGGCTGCGCATATCAGGCTCCGGTCACAGAATTTCGCGCAGCTTTGCACGGGACCGGCCAAGACGCATCTCGCAATGCCGTGAAAACGCAGAAAAAACTGAACCCAACGTATCTCTTTCTTTTCTTCTGCACCTGCGCTAGCGTTTTCTGCACTGCAATATGGGGAGAGATTGCGTGGCTAAATCCGAAGGCACACCGCTGCTGATCAAGCGTTATGCGAGCCGCAGGCTCTACAACACCGAAACCAGCGATTATGTCACGCTGGATGACATTTCCGGCTTCATTCGCGCCGGCCGCGATGTGCAGATTGTCGATCTCAAAAGCGGCGACGACCTCACCCGCCAATATCTTCTGCAGATCATTGCCGAGCATGAAAGCCGGGGCGACAATGTGCTGCCCACCAATGTGCTGACCGATCTCGTGCGCAGCTATACTGAGGGCGCACAAACCATGGTGCCCGACTTTCTGGCCGCCAGCTTCGACATGTTGCGTGATGGGCAGTCCAAAGTGATGGAAACCATGTCCAACCCGATGACCACCTTGCCCGGCTTCGACCAGATCAAAGCCCAGCAAGAGGCCTTCATGAAAACCATGATGGGGGGCTGGGCCGCGGGCTCCGCGCCAGAGCAGGACGAGAATTCGGAAGAGGCGAAATCCGATGACAAATCGGAGCTCGACACGATCCGCAAACAACTGGCCGAGATGCAGGCCGCGCTGCAAAAGATGACCAAGTAGCCCCGGGATCACTCAAAACGAATGCCCCCCGCCGCGTCACAAACAGGTGAGCGCGGCGGCTTTCCGTAGCGTTCTCTTTGAAATGTTAAGGGTTTTGCGCCAGGCTCCCGGCATGTCACAGCCTGACCCTGACGCATATCCGGACTACGCCCTTTCTGAAAAGCTGGCAGATGGGGCGGTGCATTTGGCGGGCATCGGGTGCGCAGTTGCGGCCATTGCGGTCTTCATGGTCTTCCATTTTGACATGGTCGGGGCGGGCACCATGACGGGGCTCACCATCTACTGGGCCGGTCTCGTTGCCATGCTCAGCGTGTCCTTTTGCTACCATATGACCCCGTGGGAAAGGTTGCGCCCGACGCTGCGGCGTGCCGACCACGCAACGATTTTTCTCAAGATTGCGGGGACTTACACGCCGTTGGTGATCTCCATCGGGACGGTGTTCGGCTATGTCATCCTCGCCATTGTCTGGACGCTGGCGCTAATCGGCGCGGGCCTGAAGCTGTTCATGTGGCGCACGCCGGGCAAGCTGAATGCCGGTCTTTATCTCGGGCTCGGCTGGATCAGCGTGTTTCTGGTCTGGTCGGTTTTCCAAACCTCGCCGGTCGCCGGGTGGTGCGCCGTGGCGGGTGGGCTGCTCTATTCCAGCGGCGTGGTGTTTTTCCACTGGGAGAGCCTGAAATTCGCCAATGCGATCTGGCATGGGTTCGTTGTGGTGGCCTCCGCCTTCTTTTTCGCCGCCGTTTGGATCACGGCGACCGCCTAAAGCGTCGAAGTCAGCGCGACATCGTCCGATGCCAGATCGGCCCCGCCCACAACCGTGGCCACGGCTTGCCCATTCAACAGAAGCTGCGCGTCATTGGTGCCGTCGATTGCCTCGACGCTCAATGTCGGGGCGGGGGAGCCGTCAATCTCGGAATAGATCACCTCGATCTGGTCGGCCTCCGGGTCGAAATCGGTGATCGTGACAAGCGTTTCGCCGTCATTGGCGTTGACCACACGGAACAGGTCGGCATCGTCGCCGCCGGTGCCGCTGTCTTGGCCAAACAGCCACAACGTGTCGTCACCCGCGCCGCCATCCAGCGTGTCGACACCGCGTTCAATGCCGCCAATGCCTTCAAACCTGTCGCCCGACATCTGGTCGTTGCCCGCGCCGCCAAGCAACGTGTCATTGCCGCGCCCGCCGGCCAACTGGTCCCCCCCGTCATCGCCATGCAGGAGGTCGTCGCCGGTGCTGCCCTCTAACCGGTCGTTCCCCTCGCCGCCAAACAGCGTGTCGTCCCCTGCGCCGCCGAAAATCTGGTCATTTCCGCTGCCCCCCAACGCCAGATCCGCGCCGCCGCGCATCAACAACCGGTCGTCGCCGGAACCGCCCTGCGCATAGTCATCCCCTGATGCGGCGTCCAACGTGTCGTTGCCGGCCCCCAGAAAGTAGGCCTGGTCTCCTTCACCTTCCGCGCCGACGAAACGGTCGCCTGCGTCGGTCCCCATGGTCGATCCGTCATAAAGGGAGGCGATGTATAGCGGGTCGGGGGTGATGTTTGCGCCCACCGGCGCGCCGCCGCCGGAGGCGTCGTCATTGTCCTCATCGTCGAACAGATCGCCAAACACCCCCATTTGCAGGGAGGCCATGAGCAGGAACAGCAGGCTATTTCCGAGAAACGCGTAGTGAGGCAGCATCGTATCGCCTGAGCAGGGGACAATCAAAATCCGACCCCTGATGGCGCAGAGACGCTAATTTCGCGTTAAAGCGGCTTAGGCAAACTCCGCAAAGACCTGTTTCAAAGCGGTTTCCAATTTGTCGAACATCTCGTCCATCTGCGCTTCGGTCATGATGAAGGCGGGGCACAGAACAACGGCCTGACCCAGCGGGCGGCAAATCAGCCCGTGGTCGGTGCAAGTGTTGGCAATCCGCTCGCTGACGCTCAGATGCCCTTCAAACGGGGTCTTGGTGGCCTTGTCGCGCACCGCTTCCACCGCGCCCATCAGCCCCTTGCCACGCGCCTCGCCGATATTGGGGGTGTCGGCCAGATAGGCCAATCCGGCCTCGAATTTGGGGGTCAGGGCGCGCACATTGTCGATCAGCCCCTCGTTCATAATGACGTCGATGGCCTTCAGCGCCACGGCGCAGCCCACAGGGTGGCCCGAGGCGGTGAAGCCATGCGGGAATTCTTCAATCGCGTCTGACGCGGTCTGCAGCCGGTCGGTCAAGTCCGGCCCCAGGATCACTGCGCCCATGGGGAAGTAGCCGGCGGTGAGGTTCTTCGACGAAATGATCGCGTCCGGCACAAAATCGTAGGTGTCGCAGCCCCATGTGTCGCCGGTGCGGCCAAAGCCGCAGATCACCTCGTCCGAGATCAAAGGGATGCCGTGTTTCTTCAACACCGCCTGCATCGCCTGGAAATAGCCTTCAGGGGGCGGGATCACCCCGCCTGCGCCCATCACTGGTTCGGCAAAGAACCCCGCAATCGTGTCCGCCCCTTCGCGGGCAATCACGCCTTCCAATTCCTGCGCCAGCCGCGCGGTGAACGCCGCCTCGCTTTCGTCGTCGCGCCCCTCCCGCCAATAATGCGGGCAGGTCAGGTGGATGAAGCCGTCCAAAGGTAGGCCGAACACCTCGTTATACGGCTTGCCGGTCATTGAGGCCGACACGGCTGTCACCCCATGATAGCCGTTCTTGCGCGTCAGGATCTTGCGCCGCTGCGGCTTGCCCTCAGCGCCGCCCAGAAACCACAGCATCTTGACCATCGTGTCATTCGCCTCTGAGCCGGAATTGGTGTAGAACACCTTGCCGCGGTTGTATGGCGACACCTCGACCAGCTTCTCGGACAGCATGACCGTCTGGTCACTCATCCGCCCGAAAAACGCGTGGTAGCCGGGGAAGCGGTCATATTGCGCCTTGGCGGCTTCGGCCAGGCCGGGGTGGTCAAAGCCCGCAACCATGTTCCAAAGGCCCGAATTGGCGTCCAGATATTGGGTGCCATGCACGTCAAACACATATGGCCCCTGGCCATGGGTCAGCACCACCGCGCCACGCTCGGCCACTGAAGGCAGGTCGGTAAATCCGTAGAAGGAGTGGGCGTCGGCACGCGCCTCCCACGAGTTGGGGCTGTCGTCACGCATTTGGGGTCTCCCTGATGGTCCAAAACTACGCTAGAGGGAGACGAGCAACGGGGCAATCGGTTCCGCGACGGGAGAAAGACATGGTTGATACACCGGGCAAGATCACGCTGTGGCAGGTCGAGATTTTCGTGGCCGCGGCCGAGGAATCCTCCATCTCTGCCGCCGCCCGCAGGTTGGGCGCGTCCAATTCCGCCGTGTCGCAGCAATTGTCCAACCTCGAAAGCGCGCTTGGTGCGCGGCTCTTGGAACGCGGCGAGCGCCCGATGCCGCTGACCGCTGCGGGTGAGATGTTTCTCAAACGCGCGCAGGCCATTTTGAACGAGGCCGCGCAGGCCACGGCAGAGCTGACCGTGCGCGACATGTCGTCCCGCGTCCGGCTGCGTCTTGGCATGATCGAGGATTTTGATGCGGATGTGACGCCCGCGCTGCTGATGAAGCTGTCGGAAACCATGCCCAAGGCGCGGTTCCTGCTGGAAACCGGGGCCAGCCACCGGCTGCTCGACAAGCTCGAAACGCGCGGGTTGGATCTGACCGTGACGGCGGAGCCCACGGACCTGTCCTCGGCGCTGGAAGTGCACCCTCTGTTGCAGGACCCATACGTCGTTGTGGCGCCCAAACGGATGATCCGTGATCAGGCCAAGATGCTGGATGTTTTGCGCGCCAAGCCTTTGATACAATATACCTCCCGCCACGTGATGGGCCGCCAGATTGCGGCGCATCTGACGCGGCAAAACCTGGTGTTGTCGCATCGGTTCGAGCTCGACAGCTACCATTCCATCATGGCGATGGTGGCGCGGGGCGAGGGCTGGACCATCCTGACGCCCCTGGGTGTCATGCGCGCCAAACGCTTCATGGACCGGGTCGAAACCTTCCCGCTGCCCTTCGCGCCTTTGTCGCGCCAAATCTCATTGATTGCGCGTCGCGATGACGAGCAGGACATGCCAGCCACTTTGGCCGCAACCATCCGGCCGTTGATCTCGGAGGAGATCGTCGCGTTTTGCCAAGGCCGGATGCCGTGGCTGGGCGATCAGATGAAAGTGCTCGGGTAGAAAAACTTTTGCAAAAAGTTTTTTCCAAGAATTTTCGACGAAAATTCTTGCACCTTTGCCCGCGTCAGCCAGCGGCTGCGCGGTTTCGGTGCTATCTCGGACGGTGAAGGAAGAAAGGTGGCGCCACCCTGATCGACATGAGGGGTCGCGGTTCCCGCCGGGGTTTTGGCCCCGACCGGCCTTGCCTGTCTCCGGAGGGTGCAAGGCAGCCCAAACGAACTGCCGCTGTCCCGTTCTGTCTTTGCGAGGTTTGTTAGGCCCCGCTGGATCCGAGCGCGGGTTTAGCGCGTTGGAATGAGCGGATGGTTAACCATGCGGGCGCAGCGCCTGTGTTTAGCGCAACGCTTTTGCATATTTTTGCCAAGATGAAACCTGTGGGGTTTAGCCCTTTACCATCATTGCGGCGTCCAGCAGCGCGCCTGTCACAAAATCCAGCTCGTCGCGGGTCAGCCTCACAGGCAGGCGCACGTCGCAGGCATTGGCCAGCATGGCGCGGGTTTTGGGCAGCTCGGGCATCTCACCTTCAATGAATTGCCAATTCCAGAACGCGCGCGCGTTGTCGGTGCTGAGGCCGAAGACCTGCACGCCCACGCCGTTTTCCTTGGCGAACATCTGGAAGGCGCGGGCCTCGGCCTCGGTGAAATCTGTCAGGTTGAATTGGATCGAATCCGGCGCGCGCGTCTCGCGCGGCAGGGGGGGTGGCACATCGAAATGCGGGCTGTTGTTGAGCTGCGCGGCAACATAGTCGTGGTTCTGCAGCCCGTCGCGCACGCGGCGGGGCAATTCCGCCAATTGTGGCCGGATCACGCAGGCGCTGAGGTTTTGCATGCGCAGGTTGTAGAGCGGCAATTGGTTTTGCCACGCCTCGGCCCGCTCGCCCACGATGTCGTGCTTTTTCCAATTGTGCTCATATGCGCCCGACATGATCACCGCGCGGGCCACCAGATCGGCGTCATCGGTCACCAGAATGCCGCCTTCGCCCGCGTTGATCATCTTGTAGGACTGGAAAGAGAAGCAGCCGACACGCCCCAGAGTGCCAATTTTCTTGCCATCCCAGAGTGTGCCCAACGAATGCGCCGCGTCCTCGATCACCGGTAGGTCATGCGCTTCTGCCAGCTCAAGAATGGCGTCCATGTCAGAGGTATGTCCGCGCATATGGCTGATCAGCACGGCGTCGGCATCCGCTATTTTTGCCTTCAGATCGGCGATGTCGATGCGGTAATTGTCGCCGACCTCGACCAGGACCGGCTGCATCTCGGCATGAACCACCGCCGAGGGCACGGCGGCGAAGGTGAAGGCGGGGATCAGCACTTTCGCCCCCTTGGGAAGGCCCAACGCCTTCAGCGACAGAAACAGCGCCGCCGAGCAGGAGGACACAGCGAGCGCGTATTTCGTCCCCATCATCGCGGCAAATTCGCGTTCCAGCAGGGCCACCGGCGCGTCTTCGGGCGCGGTGTAGCGAAACAGGTCGCCAGAGCGCAGCAGGGTCTCAATCGCGGCTTTGGCCGCGGCGGGGATGGGTTCGGCTTCGTGGAGGTCGGGGGCGGCGCTCTGGAAATCTCGCATCGGTTTACCTTTTCCGAAATCTAGTTTCGGAATTTCAGTAACACAGTTTTTGAGTCGCGCCTAGACTCCAATCCGGTCCCGCAACGCGTACCAGCTCATCGCCAAGGCCAGCAGCGGGCTGCGGAACGTGCCCCCGCCGGGAAAGCGCGGGGTCGGCAGGCTTTCCAGCAGCACCAGCCCGTCGGACTGGCCTTTGACGGCCTGCGCCATCAGCTTGCCCGCCATGCCCGCCAAGGCCAAGCCGCTGCCCGAATAGCCCGAGGCCGTTAGGACGTTGGGGGCGACACGGGCCACATAGGGCAGGCGGGACCTGGTGATGGCCAACGTGCCGCCCCAGGCGTAGTCGATCTGAATGCCCATGAGCTGGGGGAAGACCTGTTCCATGGGCCTGCGCACCACGGCGGCGATGTCGCGCGGGAAGCGGTAGCCATAGCTCTCGCCGCCGCCGAAGAGCAGCCGGTTATCCTCGGATTTGCGGTAGTAATTCACCACGAAGCGGCTGTCATAGGCGCAATGATTGTCTTTCAGGATAGTATCCGCCAAATCGCCCAATGGCGCGGTCGCGGCGATGAAATTGTTGATCGGCATGACCCGGGCCCGGGTCTGATGCGTCAACGCGGTGCCGTAGCCGTTGGCCGCCACAATGACGTGGCCCGCGCTGACCTGACCTTGATCGGTGCGCACCACGGCCGGGTCGCCATGGGTGATGGTATGAACGCGCGACGTCTCGAAAATGTGCACACCGGCCGCCACGCAGGCGCGCGCCAGCCCCAACGCGTAGCGCAGCGGGTGCAGGTGACCGGCCCCCATATTCTGCGCGCCGCCCGCATAGGCAGGACTGCCGGTCAGCGCCGTGATCTCATCCGCGTCCAGCATCTTGTGATCGGCGCTGCCGTAGCGGTCCTGCAGATGGGCGATGTCGGCCTTGGTATGGTCTACCTCCGCCGCGAAACGGTAGGCATGGATCAAACCGGGGGTGTAGCCCGCATCCGGCGCATGCTGCGCGGCCAAATCGCGGGTCAGGCGCGCCGCCTCTTGCGCCAGATCATAGAGCTTTCGGGCATCGTGCAAACCATGCGTCTTTTCAAGCGCTTGCTGGCTGACATTGAAATCGGTTCCGACTTGGCCGCCATTGCGGCCAGACGCGCCAAAGCCCACGCGTTGGGCGTCCAGCAGCACCACCTTCAACCCGGCCTCAGCCGCGTGCAGCGCGGCCGAAAGCCCGGTATATCCGCCACCGACAACACAGAGGTCCGCCTTGGTCTGCCCCCGCAACGGCGCGAACGGATCCAGCGGCCGGGCCGTCGCCGCGTACCAGCTGGCGGGGTACGCACCCCGGCGGTCATTGGCGTCGAGCAGGTTCATTCCGCGGCAAGCTGCCAGGTCTTGATCCGGCCGCCGGCGGGGGTGGTCTCTGTTGCCTCCGACCAGTAGCTGCCCGTCATTTCGATCCAAAGACCATCCTGCGCGCGCAGGGTCTTGAAGGCGGCGTCATAGGCCGCGCGGGTGTCGTAGCGCAGGGTGACCTGGGTCACGGGCCGGCCTGCGTCGAGCAGCCCGGCGAAGTAGCGCGGCAGGGCGGTCTTGCCGTCATGGGCGCAGAACCAGCAGGTCAAACTGCGGCTGACCCAGCCGCCATGGCCAAAATGAGCAAGGGTGGACACCTGACTGAGACCCTGGCCCAGCGTGACGACGGAGGCAAAGATGGAGCTGCCGACCCCCATATGGGCGTGTTCAACGAATGCCTTGCCCTGCGCCGCCAACAACGCGTCACGGTCGGTGATCACCATGTCGCCGCGCCCGGTGGCGGCGTCCGTCAGGATCAGCACGTAACGGTCTTGCAGCTCCGCCTCGCGCGGCAGGAGCCAAGTCCGCTTGGCGGTCACCACGGGCGGGTCGGCGTCATTCCACGCGATTGGCTCCCGATCCCAACCGGTGGGGCTGGCCTCGGCACTATCGACGGCGTAGGAAGATGCCCACGGGGCCCACAGTCTATAGGGCGCCGACACATAATAAGCGCCGCAAAGCCCGGCCAGCACAAGGGCGGTCAGCCCGACGCGCCATGCAAGCGTGCGGCCCCTAGACATTCAACAACAGATGCTCCCGCTCCCACGGGCTGATCACCTGCAGGAACTCGTCATATTCCGCGGCTTTCACAATGGAGTAGACCCGCACGAAGTCGGGGTGAAGTAGATGCGTTATGTCTTTGTTTTCCGTCAGGAGATTGAGCGCGGTGAACAGGTCCCTGGGGATGTTTTCATCCCCGTCATAGGCCTCGCCCTGAACCATCTTTGACGGCTTTAGCCCGTGTTTCAACCCCAGATACCCGCAGGCCAGCGACGCGGCTATGGCGAGATAGGGATTGCAATCCATGCCCGCCAAACGGTTCTCCACCCGCCGCGAGGCGGCGTCGGCGACCGGCACACGGATGCCGGTGGTGCGGTTGTCCCGCCCCCAATCAAGGTTGATGGGCGCGGCATGGTCTTTGACGTAGCGCCGGTAGCTGTTCACATAGGGCGCCATCAGGGCAATGACGCTGGGCAAGTGGTGCTGCAAGCCGCCGATGAAATGCATGAACGCGGGGGTTTCCGCCCCGCGCGGGCCGGAGAAGATGTTCTTGCCGGTCGCGCGGTCGAGCACGGAATGGTGGATATGCATAGCTGAGCCGGGCTCGCCCTCAATCGGCTTGGCCATGAAGGTGGCAAAGCAGTCATGGCGCAGCGCTGCCTCGCGGATGAGGCGTTTGAAGTAGAATATCTCATCCGCCAGCTTGACCGGATCGCCGTGGCGCAGGTTGATCTCCAGCTGCCCCGCGCCGCCCTCCTGGGTGATGCCGTCAATTTCAAAGCCCTGCATTTCGGCAAAGTCGTAAATGTCGTCGATGACCGGCCCGAACTCATCGACGGCGGACATGGAATAGGCCTGCCGCGCCGCCGCTGGCCTGCCGGAGCGGCCCATCATCGGCTGAATGGTCTCCGCCGGGTTGATGTTGCGGGCAACCAGGTAGAATTCCATCTCAGGGGCCACAACCGGCTCCCAACCCTCTTTGCGGTACATCTCCACCACGCGCTTCAAGACATTGCGCGGGGAGTAGGGGACGGGCGCGCCCTTTTGATCAAACGCGTCATGGATCACCTGCAAGGTCCAGTCACCGGTCCAGGGCGCTGCGGTCGCGGTGTCCATGTCGGGCTTCAGCACCATATCAGGCTCGGTAAAACCGTCATCGCCCGCCGCTTCCCCCCAGCCGCCGGTGATGGTTTGAAAATAGATCGAATTGGGCAGGAAAAACTGGTTTTGCCGCGCGAATTTGGACGCTGGCACCGCCTTGCCGCGCGCGATGCCGGGCAGGTCGGAGACCACGCATTCGACCTCATCCAGCCGTTTGCCGCGCAGGTACTGGTTGGCGGCATCTGGCAGGGCTTCCATCCAGTGGTCGGGGCCGGTGTCACGCATGGGCGGCCTCCCGCGGCTGGTGGAAGAAGGCGGCAATTTTGGCAGCGAGCGCGTCGTTGTCGTCAGGCAGGTCTGCCTGCGCGGCGGCGCGGTCCATCAGCGCATCGGGGTAGTCGGCGGTGCCTTTGCGGAGTTTCGCATAATCGGCGATGATCGCCCCGCCAAATTCGGGATGCGGCTGCACCGAGAAGGCGCGGTCGCCGTAGAGCAGCGCCGCATTTTCGCAAAAGGCGTTGCTGGCCACGGGCGTGGCCCCGCTGGGCCGCGTGATGACCTGATCCTGATGCCACGCGTTAAGCTGCACCGTTCCGATATCGTCGAACGTGTAGTCGTTCAGCCCCAACGCCCAGCCGCCTTTGAACTTCTCGACATGGCCGCCCAGCGCCTGCGCGATGATCTGGTGGCCGAAACAAATGCCCACCATTGGCACGGCCCGCGCGTAGGCGGTTCGGATGAACTCCTCGAGCGGCGGGATAAACGGGTGGTCCTCGTAGGCCCCATGTTTCGAGCCCGTAAGCAGCCAGCCGTCACATTCCTCAACGCTTTGCGGAAATTGCATGAATTCAACGTCATAGCTTGCGAAGGTGAAGTTTCCATGGCGCAGCAGCCGCTCGAACATTTGAGGGAAGGTGCCATGCTTGGATTTGACCTCGGGCATGGTGTGGCCGCATTCGAGAATGCCGATTTTCATGGGGGCCTCTTGGGTGGTGTTTGCGCCAAGCTATCCGAGCGCTGCGCCCTTGGGAAGGTGGGACCCTGCGGGGCAGGTATTTTTGAAACAGTGATAGGCTAGACGGTTTCCAGGCTCAGCTTCATTTGATCCTCTGGGGACAGGGGGGCGTATTTGCGCAGCTCCTGGCGTTTGGTGCGGGTCAGGTTGTCGATCAGCAGGGGCGTGAAGATGCGCGCGACGTCCTTTGACGCGGCAAACAGGTCGATGGCGGATGCCCAATCGCCTGCCAGCTGCGGCAAGTCCTGCGCATAGGCGTTGCCCTTGATGGCCGTCGGCGGGGCGGCCGCGTCCTCGATACCGTTCATGGCCGCGCCCAGGATGGCGGCCAACATCAGATACGGGTTGGTGTCGCCGCCTGCGACGCGGTGTTCGATCCTGCGGGCCTGCGGCGGCCCCCCGGGGATGCGGATCGAGGCGGTGCGGTTTTCATAGCCCCAACAGATCGCCGTTGGCGCATGCGAGCCCTTGACCAGCCGCGTGTAGCTGTTGGCATGGGGCGCGAAGATCAGGGTGGAGGCCTTCATGGCCTGCAGGCCGCCCGCAACAGCGTGTTTCAGGATAGCCGTGCCCCCAGACCCGCCATCGTCAAAGATATTTGTGCCTGATGCGTCCACCACCGAGAAATGAACATGCAGCCCGTTGCCCGCATCATCTGCGTAGGGTTTCGCCATGAAGCTGGCAATGTGGCCATGTTTGCGGGCCAGCCCCTTGGCCATGTGCTTGAAGAGCCACGCGTCATCGGCGGCGCGCATTGCGTCCTGGTGGGTCAGGTTGACCTCGAACTGGCCCACGCCGCCTTCGCTGATGGAGGTCTGCGCAGGGATGCCCATGACTTCGCACGCGTCGTAGAGGTCTGAAAAGAAGGAGTCGAACGAGTCCAGAACGCGCAGCGAGGTGATTTCGCTGCGGGACTGCGCCTTGCCTGTGACCGGGTCGCGCGGCGGGGCGGGCATGTCGCCGGTTGCATCGCAAAGGTAGAATTCCAGCTCGGTCGCGGCGATCACCTGCCAGCCCTTGTCCCGATAGCGGCGGAGGACCCGGTCAAGCGCATGTCTTGGGTCGCCATCAAACGGCGTGCCGTCTTCGTTGAAGGTCCACATCGGGTGCAGCTGGGAAGGGGTGGCGAGCCATGGCATCGCAACCGCGCCGCGATCGGTGGGCAACAAGGTCCCATCCGCGTCACCCGCGTCAAAGAGCAACGGGCTGTCCTCGATGTCTTCGCCCCACAGATCAAGGCCCAGCACGGTCAGCGGCAGGCGGGCGGCGCCGGATGCGAGTTTCTTCGCGTCGGCGCTGTGCGTGCGTTTGCCGCGGGCCTGCCCGTTGAGGTCACACACGGCGTAGCGGATGGTGGTCATCGGATGATCTGGGGGCGATAGCGCAGCCTGCGGCGCTTTTCCTGCGGCAGGTGGCGGTTCAGGTGCCGGTTGGCCAAGCCGAACACGCCGATCACGATGAGGGTCAGCAGCACAAAGTAGAAGGCCACAATCGGGTAGGGGATGAACGGGTTGAAAGTCTTGTCGGCAAAATAGGACGCGTAGTAGAGCGCGTCACCCTTCTGCTGAAAGGCCGGAAAGCCGGACAGGAAGACAAGGGTGGTGGCGTGAAACAGGAAGATCGCCTCGTTCGTGTAGGCGGGCCAGGCCAGCCGCATGGTGGTGGGCCAGATGATCCGGCGGAAGCGCGACCAGCCGGTCATGCCATAGGCGTCCGCGGCCTCAACCTCGCCGCGCGGCACGGAGCGCAGCGCGCCGTAGAATATCTCGGCCGAATAGGCGGCGGTATTGAGAAACAGCACGCACAGCGCGCCGGCCCAGGCGTTGGTCAGCCAGCTTGTGCCCGGCACGTTTTGCTTCAGCGCGGTGAAGATGGCGTAGGCGAGGAAGAACTGGATGAACAAGGGCGAGCCGCGGAAGACGAAGATGAACCATTCCGCGGGTTTGCGCAGCAGCGGGTTCTTGGCCGATTTGCCAAGCGCCACGGCATTGGCCAGCACAAAGCCCGCAATCAGGGCCAACACGCCAAAATAGATGTTCCACAACATGCCCGACCCGATCAGCGTGAACTGCTGGCAAATGGTGAAATCCTCGCGCGGCAGCAGCCGCTCACCGTAACCGAGGCTGCGGAAGGCGTAATCCTGCACGGTCTGCCAGCACGACATCAGCTACCCCCCAACGTGGCCTGACCCCGGGTCAGGCGCTTCATGATGCGCTCAAGCACGACTTCGGAGAGTTTGGTGAAGCACAGGTAGAAGACCAGCAACGCCAGAAAATACCAGATACGCCAGTCGCCATGCGGGTATTCGGTGAAGCGGGCGGTTTTGGTGCCTGACAGCTCGCGCGCCCAATAGACGATATCTTCGACGCCCAGCAAAAACAGCAGCGGCGTGGCCTTGATCAGCACCATCCACAGGTTGCTGAGGCCGGGCAGGGCGTAAACCCACATCTGCGGCACCAAAATGCGCCAAAACGTCTGGCGGCGGGACATGCCGTAGGCCTCGGCCGTTTCGATCTGGCCCTTTGGCACCGCCCGCATGGCCCCAAAGAGCACGTTGGCCGCGAAGGCCCCGAACACGATGGCGAAGGTCAGCACGGCGGTGAAGAAGCCGTAAATCTCGTGCACCCATTGCGGAGCGGAATTCAACGGCAGCTTGGCCGCCTGACAGACCACAAAATCGTTGCCCTGCCGGATCGGGTCGGTCCAGTCGGGGCACAACCATTGGTGGCGCATCCACTCAAAGGCCTGATCCAGCGCGATGACGAAGAACAGGAAGAAGGCGATATCAGGCACGCCGCGCACAATGGCAATGTAGCTTTTGCCGATCCATCTGAGCGGGGGGATGTTGGATCGGGCGGTACTTGCGCCGCCAAATCCGAACAGCAGCGCCGAGGGCGCGGTGATGGCCAGCAGCAGCAGCACCGTCCCGAACGCCCAATACATGTTCATGTGCTTGCCCGTGGTCAGGTAGCAGCTCAGCCATGTCAGGCCTTCGATGGAGGAGGGGTCGGCGCAGTAGGAAAACATGAAAGGCGCCCCCCGCCCGGACGTGCCGGGCGGGGGGCTGATATGTTTAGAAGGTTGCCGAACCCGGCAGGTGCTTCTCGATCAGCGCGTTCAACGAACCGTCGGCCTTCATCGACTGGATGGCTTTCGAGAATTTCTCTTTCAGCTCGGTGTCGCTTTCGCGGATGCCCATGCCGATGCCGCCGCCCAGCAGGACGTCTTCGCCAACAATGGACAGGTCGGCCTCGGCCTCTGCAATTGGCTCAAGATAGGCTTTGTCGGCCAGCACGGCGTCGGCTTCGCCATTCTTGACCGCCGCGATGGTTTCTTCCGGTGTCGCAAATTCCAGCAGGGTCGCGCCGGAGGACGCGATGTGGCTGGATTGAATGGTCGAAGCCTGCGCCGCGATCACGCCGCCTTCCAGATCGGCATCTGCCGACAGCGCCACATAGGCGGATGGGTCAGGCTGGGTGTATGGGTCGGTGAAGTCGATGACCTCGTCGCGTTCTGCCGTGATCGACATGCCCGCGATGATGGTGTCGTAGTTGCCGGAGACGAGGTTTGGAATGATCGAATCCCACTCGTTGGTGACCCATTCGCAGGTCAGCTCGGCGCGCGCGCACAGCTCGTCGCCAAGCTCGCGCTCGAACCCGTCAACTTCGCCGGCATCGTTGATGAAGTTGTAGGGAGGGTAGGCGCCCTCGGTCCCCATACGGATGGTTTTCGCGTGGCCGTCGGCGAAAGCGAAACCGGCCGACAGGGCCAGGGCGGTGGTCGCAAGGATCAGTTTTTTCATGAGTTTGAACTCCCAGTAATGTGTTGCGCTTCAATTGGTTAGGCCGGAACAGTCGCGCTTAGGAACTGTTGCAGTCGTTCCGTCTTCGGGGATCCGAAAACAGCATCAGGGGGGCCTTCTTCTTCGATGAGGCCTTGATGTAGGAACACGACATGGTCGCTGACGTCAGCGGCCAGCCGCATATCGTGGGTCACGATGATCATCGTGCGGCCTTCCTTGGCCAGGTCTTTGATAACTTTGACAACTTCCTGCTCCAATTCGGGGTCCAGAGCGGAGGTCGGTTCGTCAAACAGCAGCGCTTTAGGCTGCATGCACAGCGCGCGCGCGATCGCGGCGCGTTGCTGTTGCCCCCCGGACAGCTGCGCGGGGTAGACGTCGCATTTGTCGCCGATCCCCACCTTGGCGAGCAGGTCGCGGGCCCGCTGTTCAACGGCTTTGGGGGCTTCGCCCAGCACGGTGACAGGCGCTTCCATCACATTTTGCAGGATCGACATATGCGCCCACAAGTTAAACTGTTGAAACACCATGGAAAGGTTGGTGCGGATGCGAATAATCTGCTTGTTATCAGCGGGTTTTCGGCTGTGGTCTTGCCCTGTCCAGGTCACGGGCTCGCCGCAGAAAAGCACCTCGCCCTGCTGGCTGTCCTCCAGCAAATTGGCGCAGCGCAGCAGCGTGGATTTGCCTGAACCGGAAGACCCGATCAGCGAGATCACCTCGCCCGCCTTGGCGGAAATGCCGACGCCTTTGAGAACCTCCAGCGTGCCATAGGCCTTGTGCAGGTTCTTGATCTCAATGACTGGTGCGTCGGTGGTTGTCACGTATGGCAGCTTCTGTTGGTCCCCGAGGCGGGAGTAATCCGCATTTTTCAGGGATTTGCAATGGGTTGGAAGTGCTTGACTTTAGGGCATCACGCAAAGACCGCCTCAGGCGGTGGCGGGACGGGCAGTTCCGTGTAGCGTTCCACCCGACACGCCGTCACCCCGTTGAGGTCCAGCGTGGCCCTATCGGCACCCGGCATGTCGCGGATGGCCTGGCTGAGCGAGGCCCAGAATGTGCTGGCGTCCCACCCTGGACGGGTGATCAGCGGCAGGCCGGGGGTCGGGTCGGTTTGCCCAATCTCTACCAGCCGATCCATCAATGGCTCGTAACGCCGCAGGAGCCGGAACGTCTGTGCATCAATCGCGGCGATGTCTGCCTGCCCTTCGGCAACCGCCTTGGCGGAGGCAGAATGCGCGCCCGTCTCGACGCCGTTGGAGAAAGCCAGCCCCCGCGCCTCCAGATGAAAATACGGCGCGGCCCAACCCGATTGGCTGTCCGGCGCGTTATAGGCCAATGTCAAAGATGGCCAATTCTGCGGGTCATGCCGCATGTCATCCCGCCGCATGACCAGAACAGAGGCGTAATACCCCGGCGCGCAGCCCGGCAGGCCAAAATCGAACGTGCCCAAATAGGTGACCTTGCCGTGCAACCGCGTCCGGTAGGGCAGGGAGCAGGTCTGGGACAAAACCAGATCGTCGCGCAACCAGTGGTCCGCCTCATTCGCATCCCAGCTCAGAGCGTCGGGGAGGTCCGGCAGGGTTTGGCGGGCGGTCTTTTGCCGCCGGCGATATTCTTTCGTGGCGGCGCTCCACAGGGTATTCCATGCGGCCCGTGTTTCGGGTCGGTCATACATGGGCAGGCTGGCGATCACCCGTTGAGCCGCTCGATCACGCGTTGGCGGGCCAGGGCGCTGTCGCGATCATTGATGCCCAGCAAGGGCGCGACCATGCGGATCAGGCTGTCTTCGTCATCAGAGCGGGAGCCATCAGCCAGGGCAAGCTCCCAGATGTCTTCGATGACCCGGGTGCGGTCCTCATGGGCGGTGTGATCTTTGATGGCGCGGGTGAAGCGGACGGTATCAGGCGCCTCGGTCTCAAGGGTCTCGGCTTCCACGCGCAATGCTTGCGCGTCCCCGTCCGTCAGTTGGTAATGCCGCGCGAGAATGAGGTCGATGCGGGCGGCTTCGGAGGATGCGTAATGGCCATCGGTTCGGGCAAGGCGGACAAGCAGCGCGGCCATGGCAAGGCGGGCGTCCGTGGCCTCCAATTGGTCAGGCGTGTCGGCGGTGAGGCGGTTCAACAGGGCTGCAAACATCAGGCGTCATATCCTTCGATGATGACCAGATCCCCCGAGGAGGCGGGGTCGCGGAAAGACTTGGCGCGCTGGTATTCAGGGCTGTCATAGCAGGCAGTGGCGGTGGCGAGGTCCTTGAATTCGATCACCACGGAGCGGCTTCTTTGCTGGCCCTCGCGGACCTCTTGCTGGCCGCCTCGGACCAGAAATGTCGCGCCGTATTTGGCGAAGGCTTCCGCATTCGCGGCGCGGTAATCTTCGTAGGCGGCGGGGTCGGTGACGTCTACATGGGCGATCCAGTAGGCTTTGGGCATGGCGGCCTCTCCAAGGTTTCCCGCATGCGGGAGGTTTTGTAACATCTTGAATCGCAAGGGTTTCACACGCGATCTTAGGGATATGTTACCCCAGCTTATCTGTGGTGAACAGCCAGACTTTCAAGCCCCCATGCGGGATTGGGGCGCCTTGGGCCTTGAACGGCAGGCCCGTGGCATTGGCCAATGGCGGCTCGGATGTCACAAGACCCACGCGCCAGCCTTTGAAGCGGGTTTTCAACGTCTCGCCCAGCGTGCCGTAGAGCGGGTAGAGCAGCTTTTTGTTGCCGATGCGCCCGCCATAGGGCGGGTTGACGATGACCAGACCCGGTGTGCCGTCGGGCGGTTGCAGCTCGCCCGCAGCGTGGGTGACGAATTCGGTCAGATGGGCGACGCCCGCACGCTCGGCATTGTCGCGGCTCATTTTGATCGCGCCCGCGTCGCGGTCTGAGCCGTAAAATGTCAGCGCCGCCTCTTTCGGCGCGTCGCGTTTCAGCGCGGTGAATGCGGTTTGGTCAAAGCTGGCAAGCTGTTCAAAAGCAAAGCCGCGAGACCTGCCGGGCTGCAAGCCCAAAGCGATTTCAGCAGCTTCAATCACAAAGGTGCCGGAGCCGCACATCGGGTCCACCACTGTTTCCGACCCGTCATAGCCACATTGGCGTAGCATCAGGGAGGCCAGCGTCTCGCGCATGGGGGCCTTGCCGATGCCCAGCTTGTGGCCGCGCTTGTGCAGGCTTTCGCCGGTGGTGTCGACGCTGATGGTGGCGCGGTTGTCGTCGATGCGGACTTTCACCACGATCTCGGCGTCGGATGACAGTGTCATGCCGTGGCTGTCTTTCAGCGCGGTCTCAATGCGCTGGGTGGCCGCGCCCGCGTGGTAAATTTTTGATTTCTTGGTCGTGACCTCGACTTTCACGGGCAGGTCTGGGCGCAGGATGTCGCCCCACGGAAACTTGCGCGAGCGTTTGTCCAATTGGGCCAGGTGAAACGCCATGAAGGAGCCCACGCGGGCCAGCACCCGGGTGGCCCCCCTCAGATCGAGGTTGGCGCGCCAGACATCGGGCCATGTGCCTTGAATGGTGACGCCGCCGCGGATGGCTTGGGCGTTCTGGAAGCCGTGTTCCTGCACCTCGGCCAATAGCATGTCTTCGAGGCCCGGGGTGCCGGTGAGGAAAATTTCGAAAGGTGCGGGGTCCGTCATGGCCTCTTTCTAATGTGGTCGGGGCGGGGCGCAAACTCTCACCGAGAGTTTGCCTCCAGAGTTTCGGGGAAACTCTGCCCGCGTCAGACCAGGCGCGACACTTCTTTTGCGGCCCGCACGAAATCTGCAAATAGCGGATGCGGGGCGAAAGGTTTGGACTTCAATTCAGGGTGGAATTGCACGCCGATGAACCACGGGTGATCCTTGACCTCGACGATCTCGGGCAATTTGCCGTCTGGCGACATGCCGGAGAAGATCAGCCCCTGTTTTTCCAGTTCTGCGCGGTATTTGATGTCGACCTCGTAGCGGTGACGGTGGCGTTCCTCAATCGCGGTCGAGCCGTAGACCTCAGCCACTTTGGAGCCTTCGGTGAGCGTGGCGTTATAGGCGCCCAAACGCATGGTGCCGCCTTTGTCGTCGCCTTCCTTGCGCTTGACCTTGTGGTTGCCCTGCACCCATTCCTTGAGGTGGTAAACCACCGGTTCAAAACGCTTTTTGCCGGCCTCATGGTCGAACTCTTCGGATCCGGCGGTTTCAATTCCAGCCAGATTGCGCGCGGCTTCGATCACCGCCATCTGCATGCCAAGGCAGATGCCGAGATAGGGGATTTCCTTTTCGCGGGCGAATTGCGCGGCTTTGATCTTGCCTTCGGTGCCGCGCTCGCCAAAGCCGCCCGGGACCAAAATGGCGTGGAACCCTTCAAGATGCGGGGCCGCGTCTTCCTTGTCGAAAATCTCGGCGTCCACCCACTCGATCCTGACCTTCACGCGGTTTTTCATACCGCCATGGGTCAGCGCCTCGTTGATCGACTTATAGGCGTCTTCAAGCTGGGTGTATTTGCCGACGATGGCGACTTTGACCTCACCTTCGGGGTTGTTGACGCGGTCCTTGACGTCTTCCCAGACGTCGAGTTTTGGCTTGGGGGCAGGGGTGATGCCGAACGCATCCAGCACCGCCTGATCGAGACCCTGTTCGTGATAGGCCAGCGGCGCCTCGTAGATCGATTTCAGATCGTAAGCGGCGATAACGCTTTCCTTGCGCACGTTGCAAAAGAGCGCCAGTTTCTCGCGTTCCTTTTGCGGGATTTCATGTTCCGAGCGGCAGACCAGAATGTCGGGCGCAATCCCGATGGATTGCAGCTCCTTGACGGAGTGCTGGGTGGGCTTGGTTTTCAATTCACCGCTGGCCGCCAGATAGGGCAGCAGGGTGAGGTGCATAAACAGGCATTCGCCGCGCGGGCGTTCATGGCTGAATTGGCGGATGGCCTCGAAGAAGGGCAGGCCCTCGATATCGCCGACCGTGCCACCGATTTCGCACAGCATGAAATCGACTTCGTCATCGCCGATTTCGATGAATTCCTTGATCTCGTTGGTGACGTGGGGGACCACCTGAATGGTTTTGCCCAGATAGTCGCCGCGCCGCTCTTTTTCGAGCACGGTGGAATAGACCCGGCCCGACGAGACGGAATCAGTCATGCGCGCGGCGACGCCGGTGAAGCGTTCATAATGGCCAAGGTCGAGATCGGTTTCCGCGCCGTCATCGGTGACGAACACTTCGCCATGCTCGAACGGTGACATCGTGCCGGGGTCGACGTTCAAATACGGGTCCAATTTGCGCAACCGGACCGAGTAGCCGCGCGCCTGCAACAACGCGCCAAGCGCGGCGGATGCCAAGCCTTTGCCGAGGGAGGACACAACACCGCCGGTAATAAAAATGTATCTCGCCATGTGGTGTATGGGCCCCGCGTTCCAAGTGTATTTCTGGTTTTTCAGGGCCGCAAAATGCCCTTACTCACGGGATTTAAGACATAAAGGATTCGCGCCCGTCCCGCAACAGGGCACGCCAGATTATGTGGGGCTCGCGGCGCAAACCCCCATAAATAGTAGATTATTGGGTTATTCGTCGATCCGTGGCGGGGTCAGCGGCGCGTCACCGGTGGTGGGCGGCAATAGCGCGTCACCCGGCAGCGGTGCGTCGGTGCCCGCTGGAGCCAGCTCGATCGCATCGAGATCAATGCCGCCGCCTGCGTTTTGAGCCGCCAACACCGTCAGCGTGATCGAGGTGATCACAAACGCGATGCCAAATACCCAGGTGAGTTTGCCCAACGCAGTGACGCCCGGACGGCCGGTCATGGCACCGCCACCACCGCCGCCAATGCCCAGACCACCGCCCTCGGAGCGTTGGATCAGCACGATCCCGATCAGGCACAGTGCGATGATCAGGTGGACGGTGAGGATGATGTTTTCCATGGGCCTCGGACTTTCGGCATGCGTGTTTGGGGGTATGTAGTCGGGGCGGGCGCATCGTGCAACCCGTCATGAAGCCTTGTTGCGGGCATTTGAGGGTTTCACCCGCCGGAAGGCGCGGCTATACGGGCGCGGGTTTAATCCATCACCGAGGGGAAGAGCATGGCCAATGTGGTAGTTGTCGGCGCGCAATGGGGCGACGAGGGCAAAGGCAAGATCGTGGATTGGCTGTCGGAACGCGCCGACACGATCGTGCGGTTTCAGGGCGGCCACAACGCGGGCCACACCTTGGTGATTGACGGCGAGGTGTTCAAGCTGAACGCGCTGCCCTCGGGCGTGGTGCGCGGCGGCAAGCTTTCTGTTATTGGCAATGGCGTGGTGCTGGACCCCTGGCATCTGGTCAGCGAGATTGCGTCGATCCAGAAACAGGGCGTGGAGATTTCACCCCAGACGCTGATGATTGCCGAGAATACCCCCCTGATCCTGCCCATTCACGGCGAATTGGACCGGGCACGGGAAGAGGCCGCATCAAAGGGGACCAAGATTGGCACAACCGGGCGCGGCATCGGGCCGGCTTATGAAGACAAGGTTGGACGCCGCTCGGTGCGGGTGGCTGACTTGGCGGATGACGCCACGCTAGAGGCGCGGGTCGACCGCGCGTTGCAGCACCACGACCCGCTGCGCAAAGGGTTGGGCATTGAGCCTGTCGACCGTGACAAGTTGGTGGCGCAGCTGCGCGAGATCGCGCCGCAGATCCTGCCTTATGCGGCCCCGGTCTGGAAAGAAATGAACGAACGCAAGAAGCGCGGCGAGCGCATCTTGTTTGAGGGCGCGCAGGGCGCGTTGTTGGACATTGATTTCGGGACGTATCCGTTTGTGACCTCGTCGAACGTGATCGCGGGGCAGGCGGCAACTGGTGTAGGTGTTGGCCCGACATCGATTGATTACGTGCTTGGCATTGTGAAGGCCTACACGACCCGTGTGGGCGAAGGCCCGTTCCCGACAGAGTTGGACGATGCCGATGGGCAGCGTCTGGGGGAGCGGGGCCATGAATTTGGCACTGTCACAGGCCGCAAGCGGCGCTGCGGGTGGTTTGATGCCGCCCTGGTGCGCCAGACCTGCGCCACCTCGGGCGTGACGGGCATTTCGCTGACCAAGCTGGATGTGCTGGACGGGTTCGAGACGCTGAAGATTTGCGTGGCTTATGAGTTAGACGGGGAGCGGCTGGATTACCTGCCGATGGCCTCCGAGCAGCAGGCGCGGTGCAAGCCGATCTATGAGGAAATGCCCGGCTGGTCGCAATCGACCGAGGGCGCGCGCAGCTGGGCGGAGCTGCCTGCGGAGGCGATCAAATATGTGCGCCGTGTGGAAGAGTTGATCGACTGCCCCGTCGCGCTATTGTCTACCTCGCCGGAACGCGAAGACACCATTCTGGTAACCGACCCGTTCGCTGATTGAGGAGCCGAGCAATGGCCCTGAGCTACAAAGCCCGCAAACGCTGGTCGCTGCTTTTGCTGGTGGTCGGCCTGCCGCTTTATATTGTGGTGGCGGTGACGCTGGTGGGGTTGTTGCCGCGCCCCTCCTTCTTGATGGAGCTGGGCATTTACCTGGGGCTGGGCATCGCGTGGGCTTTGCCGTTCAAATTTCTGTTCAAAGGCATTGGGCAGGCTGATCCCGATCAGGACTAGGCCTGTCTGCGCCCAATTTTTCGTACAACGTCGTAAACGGCTCCATCTCCTTGCCAAATCGCGCGGCCAACCCCACCGAGCCGGTATGGATCGGAGCGCGCACCTGAGACGCGCTGAGCGTATCAACGCGGCCCGCTTTGGCATGAAAATCCAATGAACCCGGGTGCCAATCTATGCCAGCGGCCGCATAAAGGGCCTGAGACGTCTCCAGCGGTGTTTGCACCAAATCTTCGTACCAGATTTCGGTGAAGCTGTCGGGCGCGGCCTTGCGCCAGAATGCCAGTTGGCCCTCGAACAGCCGCATGAAGCGCGCAATGTCCTCAAGATCATTGGTGTAGCGGTGACGCCCTTCGACGAACATGTTGCGAAACAGGGATAGCGCGGTGTCTGCGGGGTCGCGACGCATCACAATGATCCGCGCATTGGGCATCAGCGTTTTCAGCGCGCCGAGATAGGCGTAGCTGGGGATCGATTTGTCGATGATATGGGTCGCGTCGGGAAATTTCTCCCGCTGCATCGTCCAGTACCGGCTGGTCATCTGTCGGGCGAACGCGCGGGCATCATCGTCGCGGCGAGGCGCTTGAAGAAGTTTGCGGATATGGCGGTTGATCCAACCCACCTCTCCGGCGGATGCGACGTCAGGACGGGTCGCCAACATACGCTCCGCCAGGGTCGTGCCGGACCTCGGCAGCCCGGTGATAAAGATCGGGCGCGGATCAGGATTGGCGGCCTGCTCCATGTCGGACCGAAATCCATTGGAGAAACCGGTCTGGTTGGCATGCACATCCAATTCGTCCGGGCCGATGTCGTAGGGGAATGCGGATCGGGTGAGGGCGTTCGCATATTCAAGGAACGGGAAGTCCTCGCCTTTGGCTTCCGCCAACTTCGCCTGAGCGAACAGAAGCCGGCGTTTGGAAGGGGCGGGCAGGTCCGGATCTTCAAGCTGCTGCGCCACGGCCTCAAGCAGGCCGTGAGACGGGGCTGCCGCGTTCGCATCCAGCAGCATCAGCGCGGCATTGGTGGGCCATGTTTCGCGGGCCTTTCGGAGCGCGTCGGCATATGCGGCGCCGTGCCCGAGGCTGCGCAGGTGGATGACGTGGCGTTCGGCCAAAGCCGGATCGTCGGGAAAAGCCGCGCAGCCGGTTTCGAGTGTCGTCAAAGCGGCATCGTCCAAATGCAGGTCACGCTGGCTGTCCGCGAGTGTGCTGTAATTGGCGGGCGTCGGAAGGTCCGCGACCTGCGCCGTGGCAAAGGCCAATGCGTCGCGCAATTTGCCTTGGGCTCGAAGCTCCGGGATCGAGGGGGCAGGGCGCTGTGACGTGCGCAACGGCGCATCCAACGATTTACGAAGCTTGCGCCGGTCTGACTTTGGCAGCGGTGCGGCTTCAAGACCGGCGCGCAATCGGCTGATCGCCTGTGGGTCTGCTAGGTCGCGGGCAAATCGTATCGTCGTTTTCCAGATCGCCGCAGAGCCCGGCGCTTGGGTCAGGGCACGGTCGATGGAGGCTTTCGCAAGTGGATGCCGCCCCGTCGCGATGTAAATCAGCGCCAGACGGTGATGCACCTCGGGTTGGAGCGGGGCCGCACGGGACAACTGGTTGAGGATGGTTTCCGCCCGTCCCAGCTCTCCTTTGCTCTGAAATTTCCGGGCCTGGCTTAGCCAGTTGGTGATTTCATCACGTGCCATACTGCCTCGCACGGACGGCAAGCCGTCCCCGTTCGCCTCAATCGATATGTCATCGGGGCGTTGTTTGTTTTTGTTGGGTAAGGGACGCGGCCAATGCCGCGTTTCGATAATTTGAAAACTAAACAGGTTAGTTTTGTTTGGCCATGGTAACCTGTCTCAATCGGCAAGAAATGGCGAAATTTTGCACCGCGACGGATCGTTTTTGAACGTGCCGGTCAAAGCCTTGAATGTGGCGGTCGATCGCCTTGGCTACTGCCTATTTTCTGGGCGTTTCCAAGGCGGTAACTGTCGCGCTTTGGGCGGGCAAACGCAAAACGGGGCACGCTTGCGCGTACCCCGTCCTGTGGTTGGTGCCTTATGAAGTCGGGAATTACTCCCCGGCTTCGCGAGCCTCGGGTGTGAAGCGGGACTTGCCCGACAACACGAATTTTCCGTTCCCACTTTTGACGACGCGGCCTTCGCGCAGGAGCGCGCCAAAGCTGCGCAACCCTGCTTCGCGCGAGGGCGCTTCGCCAGTGGTGAGAGACGCGATTTTGCGCATCAGCATCGGACGGGTGAATTCCTCCGCCCCTTCGATGAAAGCGTAATGCGCCGCCGCTGCTTCCAGCAGATCAGGCAATTCCAGTGCGTCGTGACGCGCTGCATATTGGCTGAAGCTTTCGACATTGGCATCGTCGAAGAGGTTTTCGTCCAGTTCCTCTTCCATTTCCTCTTTCAGGGCGAGGTTGCCGGCTGTGATGCGGCGCGGGCGCACATCGGCAGCTGCAGCCGCGTCTGCCTGAGGGGCAGGGGCGTCGATGCGCTGCTCGCTGACCAGCACCAACGGCGCGGGCCGGGAGGTGGCAGCACCTTCCGCACGTGGACGTGCACGGCCAGGGCGGACAACGCGGGCCAGATCGTCGCGATATTGGTCGAGCTCACGCTCTTCCTCATCAGCGGCGGCCTTTGCGATGCTGTCATCAGCCTTGGTCGCGGCAACAGCGGCCTTGAGATGAGCGATTGATGCGCGGCGGACCGCACCTTCATCGTCATCCGACAGGCGGGTGCTGGTCGCGTCCATCAGGCGGTTCAGCGCCGCATCCTCGTCCTCGACCAGGAGCGCACGGCGGGCGAGGCGCGCTGCGCGGTTCTCGTCCTGTGTGGTTTCGGCCTCAGGCGCGGTTGACGCTTCAGCATGGTCAGCGTCTGTGTCCGCGTCGTCGGCTTCAACTTCAGCCGTCGCCGCATCTTCTTCGGCAGCCTCGGCGGCGACCGCGTCAGTTGCGTCTTCGCCGACGTCTTCACCTTGCTCAGCTTCGACCTCAGCGGCCTCCGCCATGACCTTGGCCAATGCGTCAGCTTCTTCGGCAGCTTTTGCTTCGGCGTCAGCTTGGGCGTCTGCTGCTGCAGCGGCGGCGGCTTCGGCTTCCACTCTGGCGCGTTCCGCGGCCTCGGCGTCTGCCTTGTCCTGCGCCGCCTGAGCGGAGGCGAGGGCACGGGCTTCCATATCGTCTTCCTCATCGGAAACGATGTCTTCACCCATGTCGGCTTCGACTTCTGCCAGTTCGGCCATAAGTGCCGCCTCAGCCTCGTCATCCAACTCGGCAGATGCGTCTTCGGCAGTGTCATCGGTCTCGGCTGCCGTGCTGGCTGCCTCGACTTCAGCGCGAGAAATCTTCTGCACGATGATGCGGCGGCGCGGCTTGGCGATGGGAGCCATCACGTCTGCAATGTCCGCAGATGCGTCAGTATCGCCATCCGTATCGGCCTCGCTTGAGGCTTCAATGGCCTCAGCCGGGGCGTCAGCTTCTGCATCGGCCACGACCTCGTCGGTAGGGGCGTCTTGGTCTGCCTCTTCCTCTGTGGCGGCAACGTCTTCGGCTGCTGTTGCTTGATCAGCCTCGTCCAGCTCGTCTGCGGCAGTTTCAATATCCGCAACAACGTCAACGTCAGCCCCAGCTTCGACGTCAGCTTCCGCTTCCATCTCGACTTCGTCCTCAGTCTCCGCATCATCGGTCGCTGTCTCCGCCACTGGGGCGTCGACGTCAGCGTCCACCTCATCTTCGGCGGCATTGGCCATGATGCTGCTCAGAACGTCAGCGGTGCCGTCATCATCTTCATAGACGTCTTGGGCAACCGGGGTCGGTACTTCGGCCTCGGCGGTATCGTCCGCATCCAGGTCTGCGCCCGGATCGGTGACCGCTTCCGGTTCCGCTTCTGGCGCGGCCAGGTCTTCGGCATGCTCGTCCTCGCTATAGAAGGACGTTACCTCTGCCGGTTCGGCGGTCTCACGAGAGACCACGGCGCGGATGCGCTGCAGTTTCTCGGCGATCGTGTCGCCTTCGCCAAATCCAGTGCGGTCCGATGTCGGTGTTTCGACAAAGGCGGCAACTGCCGTTTCAGGGGCCGCAACCGGTGCCGCTGCGTCGGCCACGGGCTGAGCCGGGGCGTCCACAGGCGCTGCTGCCACAGCGGGCGCGGCAATCGGTGCGGTGTCTTGTTGTTGATGGTCCTGACGCAGGATCAGGGAATTGTCAGTCACCTCGGCATTGACGCGGGACTTGATTGTCTGTTCGGCGATCCGGTGCAGATACTCCGCATCAGGTTGCGGCGGCTCAGCGCCAAAGAACCTGTCACGCTCCGCCAGATCACGGAAATATTCAGAGATCGCTTTCATTGTTGAAAACGGCTCGTCAAACCCTTCAAGGGTACAAGAGAAGGTCCCGTAAGAGACCGTCAGAATTTTACTATCACCAACCACGGTGTACTCGCTTTCTCCCCAACCCACGCAACGAATTTAGTCCACAGTATTTCCCATTCCCAAACAAAAACTGAATTTTGGTAGTGATTATCTGCAAGAAACATTGCCCATTGTTTCCAGATTGATCATTAATCATCCCATGTCCGAGATCATTGTTCAAACCCACACATTTTTGACACTTTTGGGTGGGGGTTCGACACATTTTAGCCATGTAAAACAAGCGCTTAAGATAGCACCGATTCTCGTGGCTGCGGATGGCGGGGCGGACACCGCATTGGCGGCGGGGCACATGCCGGACGCGGTGATTGGGGATATGGATTCGATCTCAGACGCCGCGCGTGCGCAAATTGATGAAAATCATCTGCATTATGTTGCGGAGCAGGACAGCACTGATTTTGACAAATGTCTGAGGTCGATTGACGCCCCTGCGATCCTGGCCTTGGGCTTCTCGGGCGGGCGGCTGGACCATCAATTGGCGGCCTGCACGAGTTTGGTCAAATTCCCCGACAAACGCGTGGTGATGCTGTCAGAGGAAGACCTGTGCTTTCTGTCGCCGCTGGAACTGGCGTTGGATTTGCCCACCGGAACCCGCTTTTCCCTGTACCCGATGGCAGAGCTGCGCGGGGCAGGCACGGGGCTGAGATATCCGATAGATGGCCAGACCATGTCGCCGTCAACTTTTGTGGGAACCTCAAACGAGGTGACCGGGCCGGTGCGGTTGCGGTTTGAAAGCCGGGCGATGTTGGTGATCCTGCCACGAGACTGCCTGGACGTCGTTTTGGCCGCAATCACCTGATGAGGCGACTTGTCTAAAACCTTATGGGTTTTGTGGCGTGGCTGCAGGACATGATTAACGGCCAGCGTTTACTGAAAAACTGCTTTCAGGAGACGTGCCATGCCCGACTATCAGTTTCACACCTACGCCCCAGATGCTCTGACATATGATGACCCGTCTTTCTCTTTCACACTCGCCGCCGATTACGATTTCCGCACCGACCGCAATCTGATCGAATATTCGGATGACGACACGCAACTTGATGGGGACCAGAATGATGACGGGGTCGGCGATGACGCCAATCAGGTTGGCTCCGCCTATGACGACACCGGCGCGGAGATAGCCAACGGCACCGTATATGTTCAGCACTATGCCATTATCCAGGATTCGAATGGGGGCAACATCTACCTGGACCGGATCGAGATTGACGGTGTTCACGTCGGCTATATCTCGTCCGCGCCCCTGATCCCCGGCGAAAGCTACACCGTCGTGGCCGCGGCCAATGTCGGGGACACCGCCGGGTCCAATGGCAGCGACAACACAATGTCTCACAGCTATTACGAAACCAACACAACGCCCTGTTTTGCATCTGACACTCTGATTGAAACCAAACATGGGTCGGTGCCGGCGGAACAGATCAAGGCGGGGGACCTGCTGCGGGGGCTCGATGGTGCGTGGCACCGCGTGCTCTGGTCCCATGCCGTCAGACAAAATTTGTGCGGCGCGCCTGACGGGCGGCGCCCCATCCTGATATCAAAAGGTGCGCTGGGGCGGGGCCGGCCTGCGAGGGATCTGGTCGTCTCTTCGCAGCACCGCATCCTGATTGGTCACCCATCGCAGGGTGCGGGGTTGGCCAGGCGTCCCATGCTGGTGCCTGCCAAGTCCCTGCAACATTTGCGCGGGGTGCGCAAAATGCTCGGCAAGGCGAGCATCACCTGGGTCCATTTCGCCTGCCAATCGCATCAGGTGATCGAAGCGCATGGCTGCCTGAGCGAGACGATCCTGCTGGGGGCAACCTGTTTGGGGCAACTGCCCGCATATGAGCGGCTACGGCTGCTGGCCCTTTTTGGACACAACCCCAAGGGCGAAGCGGCTTTGAACGGACCTGCCGCATATCCGTGTCTGGGCGCGTCAGCGGCGACGCGTGAATTGCGCCGCTGCTGCCCAACGGGGCAGGCCGGCAATGGATGGTGGCGCAGCGGTCTGACTGGCGAAAAAGGGCTGCGCGCCTGCGGGTGAGGCCTGATCGAAGGGCGCGCCCGTTTGCGCGTTTTGGCCCTCGCGCCTTTTGTGCAATCCGCCTATAACATCCGCGAACCACCCGGAGCCTGCACCATGTCATCCAACCTGTCCCCGATCGATAAGGCCAAGTTTGTCGCCGCCAAGCGGGCTGTGGATTATGTCGAGGACGGTATGAAGGTGGGGCTTGGCACCGGGTCCACGGCGGCCTGGATGGTCAAATGCCTGGGCGAACTGGTGCGCGAGGACGGGCTGAAGGTCACGGGCGTCGCCACCTCGACCCGCACTGCCGAGCTGGCCGCGCAGGTCGGGGTCCCGATTGTGACATTGGATGAGGCCAAGTGGCTGGACCTGACCATTGACGGCGCGGACGAGTATGACACCAACCTCAACCTGATCAAAGGCGGGGGTGGGGCGCTGCTGCAGGAAAAGATCGTGGCCACGGCCAGCGACCAGATGATCGTGATCGCGGATCTCAGCAAACAGGTCGACACCCTTGGCGCCTTCCCGCTGCCGATCGAGGTGATCCCGTTTGGCTGGCAGACCACCAAGGCGCTGGTTGAAGAGACGCTGGTGAATCTGGACGTGCTGGGGCGCAGCTCCAGCCTGCGGATGAACAATGACACGCCGTTTGTCACCGACGAGGGAAACTTCATCCTGGACCTGCATCTGCGCCGCATCGGAAACGCGCGACAGCTGTCGCTGGTTCTGAACCAAATCCCCGGCGTGGTCGAGAACGGGCTGTTCATCGACATTTGTGACGTGGTTGTGATTGGCAATGGCGACGGCTCTGTGGAAGTGCGCGACATCAACAACGGGACGGTTGAGCACGAACAGATCGACGTGTTGGAAACCGACAACCTGTTCGTCGACATTGCAGACTAAAGGAAGACGCAGATGAGCTTTGATTATGACCTGTTTGTCATCGGTGGGGGATCGGGCGGCGTCCGCGCGGCCCGTGTCGCGGCTGCCGAGGGCGCGAAGGTAGCCCTCGCCGAGGATGACCGCATGGGCGGAACCTGCGTGATCCGGGGCTGCGTGCCCAAGAAGTTGATGGTGTTTGCGTCGAGCTACCGGGAGGCTATGGCCGAGGCGCAGGATTACGGCTGGACCGTGCATGCGGGCGGGTTCGACTGGCCCAGCTTTCAGGCCAAACTGAACGGGGAGCTGGACCGGCTGGAGGGCGTGTACCGCAATCTGCTGAACAATTCCGGCGTGCAGATCTACGACGCGCGCGGCAAGATGAAGGACGCCCACACCGTGGCGCTGAGCACCGGCGAGGAGGTGACCGCCAAGCACATCCTGATCGCCACCGGCGGCAAGCCCGCCTTGCCGGGCATGGACAATGACCATCTGGGCATCACCTCGAACGACATTTTCCACCTGCCGGAATTGCCCAAGCGCATTCTGATTGTGGGCGGCGGCTTCATCGCCTGCGAATTTGCCTGCATCCTGAACGGGATGGGCGTGGAGGTGACGCAATATTACCGCGGCGCACAGGTGCTACGCGGCTTCGATGACGAGGCGCGCGGGCTGGTGGCCGAAATGATGATAAAGAAGGGCGTTGACCTGCACGTGGGCACCAACATTGTGGAAATGCGCCGCGAAGCGGATGTGGACGACACGTCCCTTATGACGGCCTCCGACGCCACGAAAGGCCTGACGGAAGATAAAGAGGCGGAGCTGCGCCACACATACGGCCAAGGCAAGGGCGGCCCGATCTGGGTGAAAGCCTCCAACGGGACCACACAGGTCTTTGATCAGGTGATGTTCGCCACCGGCCGCACCCCCAACACCGAGGATTTGGGGCTGGACAACACCGGCGCCAAGCTGGGTCGCCGCGGCGAGATTATCGTGGATGAGTATAGCCAGACGTCGCAGCCCTCGATCTACGCTGTGGGCGACGTGACCAACCGCGTGAACCTGACGCCGGTCGCAATCCGCGAAGGCATGGCCTTTGTGGAAACCGTGTTCAAAGGCAACCCGACCAAGGTTGATCACGAGCTGATCCCTTCGGCGGTGTTTACGCAGCCCGAACTCGGCACCGTAGGGCTGACCGAGGAAGAGGCGCGCGACCAAGAGCCGGTGGACATTTACTGCACCTCCTTCCGCCCGATGCAGCAGGCCTTCATCGACCGCGAGGACCGGGTGCTGATGAAATTGGTGGTCTCCAAGGAAACGGACGTGGTGCTGGGCTGCCATATCGTCGCACCGGCGGCGGGCGAAATGATCCAGCTGGCGGGCATCGCGGTCAAGATGGGCGCAACCAAAGCGCAGTTCGATCAGGTTTGCGCCGTGCACCCGACCATGTCAGAAGAGCTGGTAACGATGAAGACCCCGATGCGTTCGGCTTGATTTCTACGAAAAAACGCCCAATTACAAGGCAACACGGAATACGAGATATCTGAAAAAGGGATGGAGCTTTAATGGCCGGTAACAATGGCGGACCCTGGGGCGGCGGCGGAAGCGGCGGCAATGGGGATAACGATGACAAGCGCCCGGGCGGCGACCGGGAACCGGGCCGAGGCCAGCAGGGCGGCAATGGCGGGTCACCGCAGATCCCTGAAATCGACGAGCTGATGAAAAAAGGCCAAGAGCAATTGCGCGTCCTGATGGGCGGCAAAGGCGGCGGCAACCGTAGAAACGGTGCTGGCGGCGGGCAGGGCGACGGGCCGGGTATCGGCAAAGGCGTCTATCTGCTGGGCGGCCTCGTGGCGGTTGTGGCTTGGGTGTTCACATCCTTCTACACGGTTGCACCGGAAGAGCAGTCCGTTGAGCTGTTCCTTGGCGAGTACTCTTCCACCGGGAACCCGGGGCTGAACTTTGCGCCTTGGCCGGTTGTGACCGCAGAGGTTCTGCCAGTGACGCGGGAGCAGACCGAAGACATCGGTGTCGGCGCGCGCGGCGACGGCGGGCTGATGCTGACCACGGATGAAAACATCGTGGATATTGATTTCCAGGTGGTCTGGAACATCAACGACCCCGCCAAGTTTCTCTTCAACCTGGCCGAGCCGCAGGACACCATTCGGTCTGTGTCGGAATCAGCCATGCGGGAAGTGATCGCGCGCTCTGAATTGGCGCCGATCCTCAACCGGAACCGTCAGCTGATCGCCGACGAGGTTCGGGAATTGATCCAGCTGACGCTCGACCAATACGATTCAGGCGTGAACATCGTGCGTCTCAACCTCGACAAGGCCGACCCGCCGCGCGAGGTGATTGACGCGTTCCGCGAAGTGCAAGCGGCCGAGCAGCAGCGTGACACGCTGCAACGTCAGGCGGATGCCTATGCCAACCGCCAGCTTGCGAAAGCCCGTGGTGACAGCGCCCAGCTTCTTGAGCAGGCGGAAGCCTACCGCGCCCAGCAGGTCAACCAGGCCGAAGGTGAGGCCGCGCGCTTCACCGCCGTTTTGGAAGAATACCAGAAAGCCCCTGAAGTGACGCGCAAGCGTCTGTGGCTGGAAACGGTCGAGCGCGTATACGGCGCGACTGACAAAATCATTCTCGACAACTCCGGTGAGGGCGGCCAGGGCGTCGTGCCTTACCTGCCGCTCAACGAGCTGCGCAAACCCGCAACAGGGGGGAACAACTGATGAGCCGTGGTATTATGGGACTAGTCGTCCTCTTTGGTATTTTGCTGCTGATCCTGTCCTCCGTGTTCATCGTGGATGAACGCCAGAAGGCACTGGTGCTGCAATTCGGGCAGATCAAATCGGTGAAGGAAGACCCTGGTCTGGCCTTCAAAATTCCGTTCATTCAGGAAGTGGTGCGTTACGACGACCGCATTCTGGCGCTGGACACCCCTCAGACCGAGGTGACGCCGTCGGACGACCGTCGTCTGGTTGTGGACGCGTTTGCGCGTTATCGCATCTCTGACGTGGTTCAGTTCCGGCAAGCGGTGGGTGTGGGTGGTCTTGCGACCGCAGAATCGCGCCTGTCCGGCATCCTGAACCCGGTGATCCGTCAGGTTCTGGGCTCCGAAGGTGTGACATCGAACACCATTCTGTCGGCTGATCGCGGCGCGTTGATCGCGCAGATCACGGCGCAGGCCCGGGAGCGGGCCAAGCCGTTGGGCCTGCAGGTTGTGGATGTGCGTCTGAAACGCACCGACCTGCCAGAGCAGAACCTTGAAGCCACGTTTAACCGGATGCGCGCTGAGCGGGAACGGGAAGCGGCGGACGAGATTGCCCGTGGTGAAGAAGCGGCGCAACGTGTGCGCGCGCAAGCGGATCGTACCGTGGTCGAGCTGGTCTCCGAGGCGCAGAAAGTGGCCGATATCACCCGTGGTGAGGCCGACGCTGAACGGAACCGTATCTTTGGTGAAGCTTACGGGGCAGATCAGGAGTTCTTCGAATTCCGCCGGTCGCTGGACGCGTATGAGCGGGGGCTGCTGGGCAGCAACTCCTCCTTCGTGATCAGCCCGAACGATCCGTTCTTTGACTATCTGCGGTCCGACCAAGGCACCGCCGCGGGTCAATGATCACCCATATTCTGCTGGCCATCGGTTTGGTGATGGTCGTCGAGGGGCTGGTGTTCGCACTGGCCCCTTCGCGTTTGGAAGAGCTGATCAAGGCCATTGCCGACATCCCGCCAGAGACGCGGCGCCTGTTGGGGTTGGGTTGCGTGGCGTTCGGGGTGTTTCTGGTGTGGCTTGCCAAAGGGGCGTTTGGCAACTGAGTTGGGCCGCGGGATTTGAGTATTTTTGCCAAAACGAAGCCGGAAGGCGGTGATTTGAATGTCGGGAGCGCGCGTTAACCTTAATATTTGGTGACTTGACGCTTTGCCGCGCGGGCGCGTTAGGTGGGGCATGGCTGACGAGACCACCACCATTGACGAGCACGGCCAGCACCGCGACCGGCGCGGCGAATGGCGACCCGACAAACCGGTGCGGTTCATGCCGCTCTTTGACTGGCCGACGACCCCGAAGGTGCTGGCGCGCTGGTTCTTTGGCGTGCCCGGGTTTCTGGTGCCGTGGTTTGGGTTGTATCTGGCCATGACCGTCATCGCGTATCTTTTCTTCACACCCGACATGTCGCGGATGCAAAACCTGCAGCTTGGCTGGGCTCTTGAGATCTTACTGCGCAATGTCGTGATGGTCGGCGCATTCACCGGCGGCCTGCATCTGTGGCTCTACCGGTGGCGCAAGCAGGGGCGGCGCGCCAAATATAACGGCAACTGGCCTGCAGAGCGCGACAAGCGCTTCCTGTTCAACAATCAGGTCCATGACAATGTCTTCTGGTCGATGGTCGGGGTCATCGTCTGGTCGCTGTTTGAGGTGGGGCTGTGGTGGGGCTATGCCAATAGCGCGCTTCCGTTCTCATCTCTGGCGCAAAACCCGGTCTGGTTCGTGGCGTGGCTGCTGCTCATGCCGTTCTGGCGCAACTTCCATTTTTACTGGATCCACCGGCTGATCCACTGGCCGCCGCTCTATCGCTCTGTGCATTACCTGCACCACAAGAATGTCAATGTGGGGCCTTGGTCGGGCATGGCGATGCACCCGGTGGAGCATGTGCTTTATTTCAGCTGCATGGCGATCCACCTGGTGGTGCCGTCGCACCCGCTTCATATGATGTTTAACGGGGTCACCACGGCGCTGGGGCCCGCCGTCAGCCATTCAGGCTTTGACGAGTTGGTGTTTGGTGACGAGGCGGCCGTGAAGAAGGAAAAGCTGATGCATTACCTGCATCACCGGTTTCACACCGTGAATTTCGGGGAAAGTGCGGTGCCGCTGGACAAGTGGTTCGGCAGCTTTCACGACGGCTCGCCGGAGGCAGATGCCAAATTCAAGGCGGCGCGCGTTAAGGGATAATGCACCGTTCGGTGCTTTGATGATTTGCGCAACAGCGCTATGGTCTGGTCAAAGCTGTTACAGGGCGCTCACGTCCTGTTGACATCAGGCGAGGGGTGGAACCGTTGCAATCTGCGTGAAATGGCCCACTTTGGAAGTATCGAGCGCGGGCGCACATGCAATGTGCACCTGCCCACACCAAGAAACGAAAAACCGGAGGAGCTGGAATTGAACGCTCACGTCATACCCCAAACTTTGAGACAGGTGCAGCCCGTGCGCGCATTGCAGGTGCTGGCCCTGGGACTGGCCCTTGCCATGGCGCAGACCATTGCCGCCAATGCCAAGCTGCCCGAAAGCTTTGCTGATCTTGCCGAACAGGTCAGCCCGTCCGTTGTGAATATCACCACATCGACCAACGTGGCCGGTGTGGATCAGGGCCCGGCGCCGGTGGTGCCTGAAGGGTCCCCGTTGGAAGATTTCTTCAAGGATTTCCTCGACCGCCAGAACCGTGGGCAACGCCCGCGCCAATCCTCCGCGCTGGGGTCCGGCTTTGTGATCTCGGCCGATGGCTACATCGTCACCAACAACCACGTGATCGACAAGGCCGACGAGATTGAGGTCGAATTCTTCTCTGGCGACAAGCTGAAGGCCAAGCTGATTGGCACCGACCCGAAGACGGATATCGCGCTTTTGAAGGTTGAAAGCGACGAGCCGCTGCCGTTCGTGCCGTTTGGTGACAGCGACGTGATGCGTGTCGGCGACTGGGTGCTTGCCGTTGGCAACCCGCTGGGGCAGGGGTTCTCTGTCTCCGCCGGGATTGTGTCGGCCCGCGAACGCGAATTGTCCGGGGCCTATGATGACTTCATCCAGACCGATGCGGCGATCAACAAAGGCAACTCCGGTGGCCCGCTGTTTAACGTCGAGGGCGAGGTTGTCGGTGTGAACACCGCGATCCTGTCGCCCACAGGCGGCTCTATCGGTATCGGATTTTCCATGGCGTCCAACGTGGTGACCAAGGTTGTCGACCAGCTGCAGGAATTCGGCGAAACCCGCCGCGGCTGGCTGGGCGTGCGCATCCAGGATGTGTCCGAGGATGTGGCCGAAGCGATGGATCTGGCCTCTGCCAAGGGGGCGTTGGTTACGGATGTGCCAGATGGCCCCGGCAAGGACGCAGGTATCAAGGCCGGCGACGTGATCATGATCTTTGACGGCAACGACGTCAGCAACACCCGCGAGCTGGTGCGCATTGTCGGCAGCACTGCCGTTGGCAAGGCCGTCGACGTGGATGTCATCCGCGAGGGTGAGACCGTCACATTGGCCGTCACCCTTGGCCGCCGCGAAGAGGCAGAGGCGACCGCCGTGCCCGTCGCGATCGAGAAGGCCGACCCGGAGGAAAAGACCATTCTGGGAATGACCGTCGCGGTGCTAAATGACGAGCTTCGCGATCAACTGGGGCTGGACAAGGATATGTCCGGCCTTGTGGTCAAGGAAGTTGCCGACGAAAGCGACGCGTTTGAGAAAGGCCTGCGCGCCGGTGATCTGATCGTTGAGGCCGGCCAGCAGAAGGTCGAAGGGCTCGGTGATCTTGAGGACCGCATTGCAGAGGCCAAGGATGCCGGTCGGAAATCGTTCCTGATGCTGATCCGCCGCCAGGGTGACCCGCGCTTCCTGGCGCTGTCCCTCGAAGACTGATATCGGCCAATTCCATAAATGGGGGCGCCTGCGGGCGCCCCTTTTTTTGTGTCGCCGGGGCCGTGGCTTAGCCCTCGACAACCTCCGGATCCAATTCGATCTCGATCAGGCCAAGCTGCTGGGCGGCGGACAGGCTCAGCACGTCGCTGTCGAGGCCTTGCACGCGCTGGTAGGCGCGGACCGCCCGGCGGGTTGAGCCATCCAGAACGCCGGTCACATCACCGCGGTAATGCCCCCGCGCGGCAAGCGCGCGCTGCAGCGTTTCGATCAGCGCCGGCGTGGCCTGCGCGTCGCAGACCCGTTCAAACCAGCGGCCGGTGCCGTCATTGATGGTCTTGGGCGCGCGCACCTTGCGGTAGATGGCGGGTGAAATTTCCTTGCCAGCGTGGTCATAGATGGCCTCTTGCACCAAAATGGTCTGGCTCACGATTTCGGTGACCTTCGGGCCGGGTTCATGGCCCCAGCATACCCCCGGCTCGGAAGAGGGCGGGGTCATGTCGGTGGGCTGGATCACGGTTGGCTTGATGAAACGGGTCACATCCGGCCCGCCAGTGGTCTGACAGCCAACCAAGAGCGCCAAAGCGCCGGTAAGGGTGATGGTCCGGATCATACTGCTCTCAACTTGCCGGTCTAAGCGCCGGTTTCGCCGCATTTTCTAGCATCTGCGGGCGCGTCTACAAAGCCTCATAACACGGCCTCACGCAAAGGTGCGACTTTCGCGCCGCAGGCCGGACCGCATCAGGGGTTGGCAAACCCGCAAGAACTGCCCTAAATCGCAGCCAACAGTTTTGCATCGAGGAACCATACGTAATGGCAAAAATCACCTATATCGAACATGGCGGCAAAGAGCATATCGTGGACGTCGCCAACGGTCTGACCGTGATGGAAGGCGCGCGCGACAACAACATCCCCGGCATCGAGGCCGATTGCGGCGGCGCCTGCGCCTGCTCCACCTGCCACGTCTATGTGGACGCGGCCTGGGTCGAAAAGCTGCCCGCCAAAGAGGCGATGGAAGAGGACATGCTGGACTTCGCCTACGAGCCAGACGCGACCAAATCCCGGCTGACCTGCCAGCTGAAAGTGTCTGACGCGCTGGACGGTCTTGTGGTGCAGATGCCCGAGAAGCAGATTTGATCGCATCTCTTCCGGACAAGGCGCGGCGTCTGGCGCGGTGCTTGTTGGTCCCATCCGCCCGCCGCGCGGTGCTGGCCGCAGCACTGGTTGCCAGCGGCGCAGGCGCCAAAGCCGACATTCTGGGAGCAGAATATGCCGACCCAACCACGCGTTACGCGCATGGCGTGCTGGGCGATGCGATTGAATACGGCTCGTTGTTGATCCACACGGATCGGATGGACGGGCTGACGTTCAAGATGGCGCTGCCCCAGGACCGGGTGTTTGAAGACCTTGCGCCCCGTTTGGTGGACGTGGACGGCGACGGCGATGTCGAAGTGGTGGTGGTCGAAAGCCAGGCCAACACCGGCGCGGCGCTCGCCATATATGACGACACTGGCAAGATCGCCTCCACCCCGCATATCGGCACCCGCAACCGGTGGCTCGCGCCCATCGGCGCTGCCGATTTTGACGGGGATGGCCATATTGAGCTGGGCTATATCGACCGCCCGCATCTGGCCAAGACGTTGCGGCTGTGGCGGTTCCAAGACGGCGCACTCAGCGAGGTGGCAGCGCTGGGCGGGCTCACCAATCACCGCATCGGGGAAGACTTCATCTCCGGCGGGGTGCGCGACTGCGCAGGGCGGCCCGAGATGGTGGTGGCGACCGCCAATTGGCAGCGACTTGCGGCCATCCGGTTTGACGGATCAGAGCTGTCAGCCGACGACATCGGGCCATTCGCTGGCCCCGCAAGCTTCAAAGCGGCCTTGGCCTGCCAGTGACGCGCGGGGCGGCACTGCTTGCGGGCGCACTGGTCACCACAAGCGCCGCTGCGCAAGACAAGATCACCCCGCAGGAATTTCTGGACCGGGCCAACGGCAACACCCTGACCTTCTTCCATCAAAGATCTGGCTCCGTCGCGTGGGTTGAGCAATTCCTCAGTCCCAAACAGTCGGTCTGGGCCCAATCAGACGGGCGATGCTCCTACGGGGATATCTCCATCAAGGGGGAGCTGATGTGCTTTCTCTACGAGGATTTTCCGAACCCCGACAATTGCTGGATGCCCTTTGATATGGACGGTCAGCTGATGGTCATGTCGACCCAATCCTTCCAGGTTCAGACGATCACCGATATCAGCCAGGACCCGGTGATCTGCGAAGGCGCGCCGCTATCCTAGCGCCCGCCAGCCGATGTCGGTGCGGTTGAAGCCCTCCGGCCAGTCAATCTTGTCCACCATCGCGTACGCGCTTTCGCGCGCCTCGGCCAATGTGTCGCCGCGCGCGGTGACGTTCAAGACCCGCCCGCCGCTGGCCACGACGTGGTCGTCCTTGAATGCGGTGCCCGCATGAAACACCATGTTCATGCTGTCCTCCGGCAAGGCATCCAGACCACCAATCCGCGCGCCTTTGTCATAGCTGCCCGGGTAGCCATCCGCCGCCATCACCACGGTCAGCGCGTGGTCATCGGCCCAATGCACCTGCGCCTCCCCCAACCGCGCCTCGCCGCAGGCCAGCATCAGGTCCAACGCCTGCGCGCCAAGCCGCATCATCAGCACCTGGCATTCCGGATCGCCGAACCGCACATTATATTCCACCAGCCGGGGCTGGCCGTCCTTGATCATGAAGCCCGCGTAAAGCACGCCCTGATAGGGCGTACCGCGCCGCGCCATCTCATCAACGGTGGGCTGCACAATCTCGTCCAACGCCTTTTGCACAACGCCATCCGTCATCACCGGGGCGGGGGAATAGGCCCCCATGCCGCCTGTGTTGGGGCCCGCGTCGCCGTCAAAGGCGCGCTTGTGGTCCTGTGCGGTGCCAATGGGCAGGATGTTGGTGCCGTCCGAGAGAATGAAGAACGACGCTTCTTCGCCGTCCATGAACTCTTCAATCACCACTTCCGCGCCCGCCTCGCCAAAGGCGCCGCCCAGCATGTCATCCACGGCGGCGACGGCCTCTTGCAGTGTCATCGCCACAACCACGCCCTTGCCGGCGGCCAACCCGTCCGCCTTGATCACAATCGGCGCGCCTTGCGCCTCGACATAGGCGCGGGCCTCGGTGGCGTTGGTGAACCTGGCGTAGCCCGCCGTGGGCGCGCCGGAGGCGTCGCAAATCTCTTTGGTAAAGGCCTTGGAGGCTTCCAACTGAGCCGCCGCCGCCGAAGGGCCAAAACATAAAACGCCGGCTGCGCGCAACGCGTCAGCCACGCCCGCGGCCAATGGCGCCTCAGGGCCAATGATGACAAAATCCACCGATTGGGCGGCGGCAAATTCGACAACCGCCGCGCCGTCCATGATGTCGAGCTGCGCGCATTCCGCCACGCCCGCGATCCCGGCATTGCCCGGGGCCACGATCAGCCGGTCGCATTTGGGGTTCTGCTTCACCGCCCAGGCCAATGAATGTTCGCGCCCGCCGGAGCCCAGAATTAGAATGTTCATCGCCGCTTCCCCTCAGTTTGCGCACGTTCTAAGCTTTGCCAAACGCCACCACAAGAGCGACCCGCATGGACCTTCTCGACGACGACAGCCCCAGCCCCAACGCCCCCGAATTCACCGTCTCGGAAATTTCCGGCGCGGTGAAGAAAACACTGGAAGGGGCCTTTGGCCGCATCCGCGTCCGAGGTGAGATTGGCAGGGTTATGAAGGCGGGCTCCGGCCACATGTATTACGACCTGAAGGACGACCGGAACGTCATCTCCTGCAACACCTGGAAAGGGCAGGTCGCAGGCCTCGGCACCTTGCCCGAAGAGGGGTTGGAGGTGATCGTCACCGGCAAGGTCTCCTCCTTCGGCGGTCAGTCGCGCTACAACATCAATGTCGACACGATCGAGGTCGCGGGCGAAGGCGCGCTGATGGCGTTGCTGGAAAAGCGCAAGAAGGCGATGCAGGCCGAAGGTCTGTTCGCCGAGGAACGCAAAAAGCCGCTGCCCTACCTGCCCGAGATCATCGGCGTAGTGACCTCGCCCCAAGGGGCCGTGATCCGCGACATCCTGCACCGGCTGCGCGACCGCTTCCCGCGCAAGGTGCTGATCTGGCCCGTGGCGGTGCAGGGCAAGGACAGCGCGCCGCAGGTGACAGCGGCGATCAACGGCTTCAATGCCCTGACGCCGGGTGGCGCTTTGCCGCGCCCGGACCTGCTGATCGTCGCACGCGGCGGCGGCTCGATCGAGGATTTGTGGGGCTTCAACGAAGAGATCGTCGCCCGCGCGGCGGCGGCATCTGACATTCCGCTTATCTCGGCCGTCGGGCATGAGACCGACACGACGCTGATCGACTTCGTGTCAGATCGCCGTGCACCCACGCCGACGGCGGCGGCCGAGATGGCCGTGCCGGTGCGGCTTGATCTGATGGCGGCACTGGACGGCTATGACAGCCGCCTGACCCGGGCGCTGAGCACCCAGATTGGGCGGCGCGGCGACCGTTTGCGCGACCTGTCCCGCGCGTTGCCGCGTGCCGACGAATTGACCGCCCGCGCAGAGCAGCGCCTTGATGCGGTCGCGGCCCGTCTACCTGCGGCCCTGAAAGGGGCGTCGCAGGTCAAACGTGTGGAGTTCGAACGCCGCGCCGCGCCGCTGCGCCCGTCAATCCTGACGCAAAAAACCGACCGCATGAAAGCGCAGCTCGACCGCGCCTCGGACCGGTTGGGAAGCGCTTTGCAACGCCGCGCCGCGCAGGCGCGCGCAAAACTCGATCAGCTGCGGCTGCAACCGGCCGGGCTGTCGCGTGAAATATCCGGCCAGCGTGATCGCCTGACCCGCGCCACAAGGGCGGCCTCTAATGCCGCTACACGCCAGATGGGGGCGTGGCACGACGAATTGGCCCGCCTCGACCGCTTGCGCGAAACGCTCGGCTATCAGGCCACGCTTGATCGCGGCTACGCTGTCGTTTGGGATGGAGAGGCGATTGTGACCAGCAAGAAGGCCGCGAAATCGGCGGATGCGCTCGAGGTGCAGTTCAAAGACGGTAGGTTCGCAATGGGGGCGACGCCCGCAAAGCCCAAGAAACCTAAGCCGCAGCCGCCAGAACAGACATCGCTATTTGAAGACTAACCGGCTTCGTTTTGGCAAAAATACTCAATCAGCGGGGCTGTAACTGACCCCAACGCCGGGTCCGGGGCAGCTGAGGTCGCGCTTGTCCTGGCCCACAACAAACAGATCGTCGGCGGGATCAGCTCCGATCACGCGGGCGCGTTTCTGGCCACCGGATTCCAGAAAATTCCAGCATTGCGCCTCTGACTGGGTCTCGTAGACAAAGCAGATGGTGGCGCCGTCGTTGTACCACGCCCCGCGCTCGCACCGCCCGTCAAGGAAGGTCCAGATCACACGACGGTCGCTTTTGTATTGCTCGGCGCCGTATGGCTGCCCGCCCCGGTTGAAATAGAGCGTGGTGCCTTTGACGAAGCTCTCAAAGGTCTCGGCGCTCATGATGTTTTCGGATTGCGGCGTGGACTTGTTGCCGCCGTCCTGCGCCATGACGGGTGCGGCGGTCAGGGCAAGGGTTGCAATCAGGGCGAGGCGGGACAAGGCGTGGGTCAACATGGGGCCAGCTTTGCAAACTGGGGCGGCTTTGAAAACCCCGTGCGGGTCGCTCGCGCCTAAGCGTCGCGCCAGGCCTCCAGATGCGGCTCCATCACTTTGCGCCATGTCGGCGGATGCAGGGCAATCCCGGCCATGACCGGCAGGGAATGGGGAAGGGTTGGCACTTCCCCGCGCGGCGGTGCGGCGCGCTGGGTGTAGGGGCCTGCGGGGTTGGCGTGATGGTCGGAATGGCGGGTCGCATTCAGCATCCAAAGCGCCGACAGCCAATGTGGCGCGTTCCATGAATGTGTTGCGTTTACAGCAACATACTGCCCGTTGGCGTCCAATGCGCGGGTCAGCCCGTGGTGTTGTACATAGTCGCGGATGGTCATCTGCAGCTGGGCGAATGCACAGAGCAGGATGAACACGACCAGCCCGCCCGGGCCCGCAACAAGCAGGGCGGCCAGCAGCATGGCGACCGCGCCACCTGCGTATTGAAGCAGCGGGTTGGACAGGTGCCAGATCGGCAAATCGCTGCTGGCGCGGCGGTGCTTTTCCACCTTCACGGCGGTGCGCAATCCGCCAAGCAGGGCGCGGGGCAGGTATTGCCACAGGCTCTCCCCCTCGTGGGAGGTCATCGGGTCATGTTTGGTGCCGACATAGACGTGATGCACGTAAGGCTCCACCGTGGCGCGGTGCCCTGAGAGGAGAGAGATGTAAAGCGCGGTGCCCAGCATCCGCATCTGCGGCTCTTGGCGGTGCACAAGGCTTGCGGCATTTGACGCGCTAACCTGCCCGAAAAACAGCCCCGCGCCCAAGAACAGCGCGATGCCGGACAGGCTGAACAGCCCCGGGCCGCCGCCTGCGAGCGACCAGATGGTGATCAGCAGCAACACAAGATGGGTCCCGGCCAGCATTTGAGACAGCAAATCGGCCTCGTCCTGCTCTGCCGCCTCGCCGTCATAGGACAGCGCGGGCTGAAACTCGTCGATACCCGCCATGACAAGCGTCACATAGGCCAAAGCCAACCACGGCGCCCAGCCGCCAAACAACGCGCCTGCCAACAGCAGGGGCAGGGGCAATAGTGTCACCACGGCGAAAGCCAGAAAGGAACGGGGCATCAGCGACTAAACCACTCAGATCATTACGTTACGTGCCTTTTGCCCTACGATTGTGCCAAAATGATGGAACCTGCGCGGCACGGGCGGGGCTCAAGCTGCGCGAAGGCCGCCTATTAGGTCGTTTTTGCCGTGGTCAGAAAAGCCCGCGCGCGGCTATTTTGTGCCAAACCTGACGGGAGAGGTGCGGCCAATGGCTTTGGATCACAAATCGGACGACAAAAAGGGCGTCTGGAAATCGGGCAAAGGCAAGGGCCGGTCCCACCCCAAGGGTCGCCAGCTGGACGATGCCGCGTGGGACGAGGTCAAGGCGCTGTTGGGCGATCTGCCCCGCCGCCGCGACCTGCTGATCGAGCATTTGCACCTGATCCAGGACAAATATGGCTGCCTGTCCGCCGCGCATCTGCGCGCTCTGGCCGAAGAAATGCGCCTGTCTCAGGCCGAGGTTTACGAAGTCGCCAGCTTCTATGCCCATTTTGACGTGGTCAAAGAAGGCGAGGCCAAGCCGCCCGCTCTGACCATCCGCGTCTGCGACTCGCTGTCATGCGAATTGGCCGGGGCGCAGCAGCTGAAAGCCGCTTTGGAAGACGGGCTGGATGCGTCCGAAGTCCGCGTCTTGCGCGCGCCCTGCATGGGCCGTTGCGACACCGCGCCCACGCTGGAACTGGGCCACGCCCATATCGACCACGCCACGGTTGAGAAGGTTCAGGAGGCGATTTCCTCTGACCACACCCACCCAACTATCCCAGATTATCAAGACCTTACGACCTATAGCTCAAGCGGTGGCTATGCCGCACTGAAAGACTTGCGGGCCAATGGCAATTGGGAAGACGTGCAGGCCAAGATCAAGGAAAGCGGGCTGCGCGGGCTTGGTGGCGCGGGCTTCCCATCTGGGACCAAATGGGGCTTCGTGCGCGGCAATGCCGGGCCCCGCTATCTGGCCGTCAACGGTGACGAGGGCGAGCCCGGCACCTTCAAAGACCGATACTATCTGGAACGCACCCCGCACCTGTTCCTCGAAGGCATGTTGATCGCCGCCTGGGCGGTGGAGGCCGAAACCTGCTTCATCTACATGCGCGACGAATACCCCGCCGTGCTGCATATTTTGGCGCGCGAAATCAAAGCCTTGGAAGAGGCGGGTCTCGTCAAAGAAGGCTATATCGACCTGCGCCGCGGGGCCGGGGCATACATCTGCGGCGAAGAATCCGCGATGATCGAAAGCATTGAGGGCAAGCGCGGCATCCCGCGTCACCGCCCGCCCTACGTGGCGCAAGTCGGCATCTTTGACCGCCCCACGCTGGTGCATAACGTCGAAACCCTGCATTGGATCGCCCGCATCTGTCGCGAAGGGCCGGAGGTGCTGAACAGCACCGAGAAAAACGGCCGCAAGGGCCTGCGCAGCTACTCCGTGTCGGGCCGCGTCAAAAACCCCGGTGTTCACTTGCTGCCCGCTGGTTCAACCATCACTGATATCATCGAGGCCTGCGGCGGTATGGCCGAGGGTCACAGCTTCAAAGCCTACCAGCCCGGCGGACCCTCATCTGGCATTTTGCCAAGCAGTATCAATGATGTACCGCTCGACTTTGACACGCTCCAACCGCTTGGAACCTTCATCGGCTCGGCTGCGGTGGTCGTCCTGTCGGATAAGGACAGCGCCAAGGCGGCTGCGCTCAACATGCTGAGGTTTTTCGAGGATGAAAGTTGCGGGCAATGCACGCCCTGCCGGGTCGGCTGCGAAAAGGCGGTCAAGCTGATGCAGGCCGACAGCTGGGATCAGCCGCTTCTGGAGGAGGTCTGCACCGCCATGGCCGACGCCTCGATCTGTGGCTTGGGGCAGGCGGCGCCCAACCCGATCCGGCTGGTGATGCAGCACTTCAAGGAGGAAATCTAAGGGTTCTTGTACACCCGGCACACGCAATTTTGTCGCCGCATCTGACGGCACAGCGCAACCGCCTTGTCGCGGGTGGATCGCCCAATCCGCGCCATCAGGAACCCTTTGCGCCCCGACACGCGGTTTTTGACCGGCACAAACTCCAACTTTTCGCTTGAAACAAGCGCGCGGCAGCTCCCCGTCAACCGCGTCACGGAGGCTTCAGACGCCGCTTTGGTCTGCCCGAACCCCACCTGCACCCCCCAAGGCGCGAAGCGGGGGGCGGGGGCTTTGAACTTGGTCAGCCGCCGGTTGCGCGCCAGATCGAAACAGGCCTCCATAAAGCTGAGGTCCTTGTTCAGTCGAAAATCATGCGCTTTGGGCGGCATATCCCGCCAGGTTTCGGCGGGCAGTCCGGTAATAATCTGCACGTAGTCCACCGTCTCCTGCGCCAGGCCGCCGGTGCCCGCCAGAAAGCCCGCCGCGCGGGCCTCCCCGCCATTATAGGCCACAGCCGCCATGCCAAAATTGCCAAATTCTTGGGTGAGGAACGCCAGATACTGCGCTGATCTTTCTAGGCTTTCCGCCGGGTTGTAGCTGTCTTGCAGCCCGCGCAGCTTGGCGGTGCTGTCAATGAATTGCGCAATCCCGCGCGCATTGGCCGGGCTCAGCGCGTTGGGGTCAAACCGGCTCTCCTGCCAGATCAGCCGCGCAAAGAAGCCCGGGTCCAGAAAATGCCGCCGGGCGGAGGTTTCCAGCATCTGGCAGGTGTCAAACACGAAATGCGCCGCGCGGATGCATTGCACTGGCCCAAAGCTGCCGTCACTGCACAGCCGCCCGGGCGCGTCGGTCCGGTGCGCCTCCGCCAAAGCCGGGCCAGCACAGAGCGCCCAGAACAGAAAAACCAAATATTTCACAACCCCAACGCTTGGGTCGCAGCGGTGAAACTGTCAACCAACACCTTTTCACCGGGTCGCCTGCGTATTAGGTGGAAGGGACGCAAGATTTCCGGGTGGCCATGTCCTTCTTCAAAAAGCTGAAAAACAAGCTCTTCAAATCCTCCAAGAAGCTGGATGAGGGGCTTGATGCCATTGTCGCCGATGGCGGTGTGGAGGAAGAGGTCGAGGTCACTGTCGAAGCTGACACGGCGGCAGAAGACGTCCTCGTCGCCGAAGACGCCCGCCTTGCCCAACAACAGGCCGAACAAGAAGCGCGCGCCGCCGAAGAGGCCCGCGCCGCCGAAGAAGCGCGTGCGGCAGAGGCGGCCCGTTTGGCGGAAGAGGCACAGCGAGCCGAAGAAGCTCGTTTGGCCGAGGAAGCGCGCCTTGCTGAAGAAGCCGAGACGGCAGCCCGCGAGGCACAAGCCGCCGCAGAGGCGGAACAGGCCCGTTTGGCCAAAGAAGCCGCCGCCCTGGAAGCCCGCCGCGTTCAAGAAGCAGAAGAGGCCCGCCTCGCACAGGAAGCCGAAGCCAAACGCCTGGCCGAAGCCACTGAGCGCGAAGCGCAAGCCGCCGCCGAAGCCGCGCGCCTGGCGAAAGAGGCGAAAGACGCGCAAGACGCCGAACAAGCCCGTCTCGCCGAAGCGGCGCGCGCGGCAGAAGAGGCCGCCCGCCAGGCCCGCGAAGCCGAAGAAGCCCGCATCGCCGAGGAACGCGCCGCGCGGGAGGCAGAGGAAGCCAAAGCAGCCGCAGAAGCGGAACGCCTGGCCGAAGAAGCCCGCCAGGCCGCCGAACGCGAAAAGGCGCAGCAGGCCGAGGAGGCCGCCGCAAAGGCCCGCGCCGAAAAGGAAGCCGCCGAAGACGCCGCGCGCGCAGAAGCCGAAGCCGCGCGTCTGGCGGAAGAGGCCAAGTTGGCGGAAGAAAAAGCCGCCGCCGAGGATCAGGCGCTGAAAGACGCCAAGGCAAATGTGGCCGCAGCCCTTGATGCACCCGAAGCCGCCGCGTTGCTGCAAACCCCGGACGCGCCGCAGGAACCCGCCAAAAAACCCGGCCTCATTGGCCGGCTTCTGGGGCGCACGGAGAAGAAAACCGTCATCCGGCGGGAGCTTGATGATGACATGTTGGAAGCGCTCGAAGAGCTGCTGATCTCCGCCGACATGGGGGTCGAGACCGCGTTGCGCGTCACGGCCAACATGGCCGAGGGACGCTTTGGCAAGAAGCTGTCCACCGATGAGATCAAGCAGCTTTTAGCCCAGGAAATCGCCAAGATCATGGAGCCCGTGGCCAAACCGATGCCGCTCTACCCCAAACGCCCGCAGGTGGTGCTGGTGGTGGGCGTCAACGGGTCGGGCAAAACCACGACCATCGGCAAGCTGGCCAGCCAGTTCCAGCAAGCCGGCAAGAAGGTGGTGATCGCCGCCGGTGACACGTTCCGGGCCGCGGCCGTGGAGCAGTTGCAGGTCTGGGGGGACAGGGCAGGGGTTCCTGTGCTGACCGCGCCGGAAGGATCGGACCCGGCCAGCCTCGCCTTTGATGCCATGACCAAGGCCGAAGCCGATGGCGCGGACTTGCTGATGATCGACACGGCGGGCCGGCTGCAAAACCGCGCCGACCTGATGGAAGAACTCGCCAAGATCGTGCGCGTCATCCGCAAGAAAGACGACACCGCGCCGCATAACACGCTGCTGGTGCTGGATGCGACCACGGGGCAGAACGCGCTCAATCAGGTGGAGGTGTTCCAGAACATCTCGGATGTCTCCGGTCTGGTGATGACCAAGCTTGATGGCACCGCCAAGGGCGGGGTTCTGGTTGCCTTGGCCGACAAATTCGGGCTGCCGATCCACGCCATCGGGGTGGGGGAACAGATCGACGACCTTGCCGCCTTTGACCCCGAAGAATTCGCGCAGGCCCTGACCGGTGCCACAACACATTAACCCGACATTAAGGTTAACGCGCGCCCTTCAAAGGCAGCGCGCGCCGCATCCGGCTTCTTTCTGCCAAAAATATGCAAAATCCAACCGCGCCACCCGCGCGAAGTCCTGAATAGTGAGCTCCTGGATCACCTCCCTCGAAGGCTCGGCGGCGGGCCATCAGGCGGCCCTTGTTCTCGCCGTTATGGCGGCGCTTCTTCATGCGGTTTTCGGCGCGCTGCAAAAGGGCACACATGATCCGTGGCTGTCGCGCGGTGCGATTGACTTCAGCTACGGCGTGATCGCCGCCCCCTTCGCGCTGTTCGTCGTGCCCTGGCCCGAACCGCATATGTGGCCGATCTTTGCGGGCGCCTACGTTATCCACGTGGCCTACAAGCTGCTGCAGGCCTGGGCCTATACCAAAGGGGCCTACATGGTGGTCTACCCGGTGGTGCGCGGCACGGGGCCGCTCTTTGCCGTCATTGGCGCCTATCTGATCTTCGGGGAGACCTTCACTCTGGGCCAATGGGCGGGGGTGTTGCTGCTGCTCGGCGGGATTTACGGGCTGGCGGCCTACAATCTGCGCACAATCACGGTCGACCGCGATACGCTGGTCCCGGCCTTGTGGCTGGCGGTCGCCACCGGGCTGACGGTGGCGCTTTACACCACCTATGACGCCTACGGCATCCGGGCGACGGCGGACCCGTTCACCTTTCTGGCGTGGTTCTTTTTCATCGACGGGTTGTTCTTCATGCCGCCGCTGGCGGGCTATCTGTGGTTGAAAGACCCCAACCGCCCGGCGCTGGGGCCTTTGATGGCCCGCGGGCTGATCGGGGCCTTCGTGGCGTTCTTCTCCTTTGGGTCCATCATGCTGGCCACGCGGCTCGACAAGGTGGGGGAGGCGGCGGTGCTGCGTGAGACATCTGTGGTGTTTGCAGCGCTGATCGGATGGCTTATCTTAGGTGAAAAGGTCGGCCCCAGAAGGTTGGCATTGATGGCATTGGTCGCCGCCGGCGCGGTGGTCGTGGAATTTGCAGGTTAGAAGGCAGACATGGCAGAAAAGAAAATATCGCAGGGGCTGAAAACCGCCCTCGACCTTGGCCCCGTGCTGCTGTTCTTCGTGGCCTACACGCGGCTGAAGGACGAAACCTACACCATCGGCGGCACGGAATATGACGGCTTCATCGTGGTCACCGCCGCCTTCGTGCCGCTGCTGCTGGCCTCCATCGCAATTCTGTGGAAGCTGACCGGCAAGATCAGTCGCATGCAGGTGATGACCGCGGTCATGGTGATCTTCTTTGGCGGGCTGACCGTGTGGTTCAACGACGAGAAGTTCTTCAAAATCAAGACCACCATCGTCTACGGCTTTTTCGCCACGATGCTGGGCATCGGGCTGCTGTTGAAGAAGTCGTGGCTGGAATATGTGATGGATGATTTTCTGCCGCTCACCAATGAGGGTTGGATGATCTTTACCAAACGCCTGACGGCGGCCTTCGCGGCTCTGGCCGTGGCCAATGAGTTTGTCTGGCGCACCATGTCCACAGATGCCTGGGTGAAGATCGAAACCTTCGGCTTCCCCGCCGCTCTGTTCGTGTTCTTCATGAGCCAAAGCTGGCTGTTCCAGAAATACGCCGATGAGCCGGAAGAGCACGACGCGTAGCGTCTGCTTCCGGCCCAAATCCTCGAAGAGGATTTGAAGTCAGACTTTCGGGGAAAGTCTGCTGCCGTCCGTGTGAGCAATCGTGCTACCCCACATGGAACAGGGTGGAAAACAGTTTGGGATCAATGCTTTCCGCGGCGAAGGTCTCCCCTTCGGTCAGTACGGACACGGCGTCATGGGAATGCAGCGATTCCTGATGCGACGCGATCACGCGGAAGTCGCCGATGCGGTCGTCAGATTGCAGCTGCTCGCAGAAGGACCGCGCCGCGTCTTCGACAAAGATCGGGTTGGCGGCGTTCAATTCCGCAAAGGCCTGCTCGTCCTCGCGCTTCACCATCACCTGCGTTTCCGTGGGCACCGCCGCGCGGCAATGGTCGATCAGATCCTCAAACCACAGGCAGTCCTTGTCGCACATGATCTCGACCGAGACGCGCGCCACCGACCGCTGCGAATGCGGCGTGGCCAATTGCCCGCGAAACTGCCGCGCATGCTCGCTCAATTCCAAAGAGCAGGGGCAGGTGGACGAATAGACATAGTCCAAATGCATGAACTTTTTCCGAACCCCGGCAACATCCACCACTTCCAAGGCGATGTCGTAATATTGATACCCCTCAAGGCCCGAGCGCAGCGACTGCACCTTCATCGGGAAGGAGAACCGCATCTGAATGCGGGCGTCAAAGCTTTCAAGGTCGGATTTGTAGGCGTCCAGCGTCTTCTCGATCACCCCGAACGAAAACGTCTCATCCGCCTGCTTGTAGAAGCTGCGCATGATGCGGGACATGTTGATGCCCTTCTTCTCGGCCTCCAAAGACACGGTGCCGGTGACCGACGTTTCCAGCCGCAACGGGCCCCCATTTTCAGACGTGTCGCGGGTCTGAAACTGAATGGGCAGGCGGAAATTGGAAATGCCCACATGTTCAATATGCTGCTTGGCCCCGCGGATCAGCGAGGACGGCCCGTTTTGCAAGTCGGGCATGGACGCTTTATAGGCGTCATCCACCTCAAATTCTTCGGGGTAGGCGCGCGCAAGGGCAGGGTAGTTGGGCAGTTCCTGACCAGGGACCAGACGGCCAACAAGCGGGTCTAGATCCGCAACTTCAATGTCAGAAGACTTCTCGGCCCACAGGCGGAGAAGTTTCAAGGCTGCTTCTGCTTCTTCCCGTGTGGGCAAGCGGTCAATTTCCGGCGTGTGGACGTTCATCGAAGTCCCCCCTTTGGTTCGCGCATTTAGAAACATGGGGCCTCGACGCCCGATTTCCAACTCATAAAATATTTATACGACGTTACCCGCCTGTCAGATCATGTCCAAGGCGGCTTTTATGTCGGCCAAAAGGTCATCCGTGTCCTCCAGCCCGATGGACAGCCGCACCAGCCCGTCGGTGATCCCCAGCGAGGCCCGTTGCGCGTCGCTCAACCGCTGGTGCGTGGTGGTGGTCGGATGGGTCACCAGCGATTTGCTGTCGCCCAAGTTGTTGGAAATGGTCACGATTTGCAACGCGTTCAGGAAGCGGAACGCTTCCGCCTTGCCGCCTTTGATGTCCAGCGCGATGACCGTGCCGCCCTGTTCCATCTGCCGTTTGGCGGCGCCAAATTGCGGGTGTGACGGCAGATGCGGATAGGCGACATTTGCCAGCTTTTCATGGCCTTCCAAAGCCGTGGCAATTTTCAGCGCAGTTTGCGCCTGTGCGCCGCAGCGCAGATGCACGGTCTCCAGACCTTTCAGCATCACCCAGGCGTTGAACGGCGACAGCGCGCCGCCGGTGTGCTTTAGATAGGGCTCCGCCACCTTGCGGATGAAGTCCTTGGTGCCGCAGATCACCCCGCCCAGACAGCGGCCTTGCCCGTCAATATGTTTGGTGGCCGAATAGACAACCACATCCGCCCCGTCGCGCACCGCGTGGCCGAACACCGGCGTGGCAAAGACGTTGTCCACAATGACCAACGCGTCTTTGGCATGCGCAATCTCGGCGACGGCTTTGAGGTCTATGACCTCCAATGTCGGGTTGGCGACGGTTTCCAAAAACACCGCCCTCGTGTCGTCGCGCACCGCGTCGCGCCACGCGTCCAGGTCGGTGCCGTCCACAAATGTCACGTCAACGCCGTAACGCGGCAGGATGTCTTCGAGAATGTACAGACAGGACCCAAACAAGGCGCGCGCGCTCACCACGTGGTCGCCTGCCTTCAGCATCGAACATAGCGCGCCGTTCACCGCAGCCATGCCGGACGCCGTGGCAAACGCGTCCTCCGTGCCCTCCAATGCCGCAATGCGGTCCTCGAACATGCGCACGGTCGGGTTGCCGTAACGGGCGTAGATATATTCGTCGTCGCCGGTTTCGATGAAGCGCGCCTCGGCCTGTTCGGCGGTGTCGTAGACAAAGCCTTGCGTCAGGTAGATCGCTTCCGAGACCTCACCATATTGCGAACGCCTTACGCCAGCGTGAACGGCCTTGGTGCGGGGGGACCAGTCAGTCATAGTTCGTATCCTTCAATGGGGTCTCAAGCCCCAAAACAAAAAGCCTCCACCGGGAAAAGGGGGAGGCTTATGCGTCTAGCGCGGCGGTCCGTCCTCTTTAGCGGCATGTTTAACGTGGCCCGCAATCCGGTAACAAATCGCCACAAAAGGGGGAATACGCCTCTCGCCCAGCTTGGTCAAGATGGTCTGAGCACCGTTCGCAGGAAATCCCGAACCGCTACCGTGCGCGCTTGTAGAGGCTCATGAGGACGCCGTTTGGGGTGGGCTCGGCCCTCGTCAGCTCAAATTGGGCGGGCACGGTGCCGCCGCTGAACAATTGGCGGCCGGACCCAAGGATGGTGGGGAAGGTCCACAGCCGCAGCTCATCCACCAGATCGTGTTTCAAAAGCAGCTGGATCAGGGCGCAGCTGCCATGCACCTGCAACAGCTTTCCGTCTTCGGCCTTCAGCTTGGCGATCTCACCTGGAATATCGTCGCCCTGCACCTTGTGGGCGTAGGACCAGCCCAACGGCTCTTCGCGCGATGTCACCACGTATTTCTGCGAGCCGTTGATGGCCTTTGCCGCAGGGTCCGATTGGTCTTCCTTCGGCCAATGGGCGGAGAACATGTCAAACGTGTTGCCGCCAAACAGAAAGTCGTAAGGCTCGGCCATGGCGTGGGTTTGAACCTGTGCCATCACCTCGTCCCAATAGGGCTTTGCCCATCCGCCAAGCGCGAACCCGTCTGACCTGTCCTCCTCCGCAGTGCTAGGGCCTTGCATCACCCCATCAAGGGTGACGAAGGTCAAAATCGCTAATTTTCGCATGTTTAACTGTCCTTGGACGAGGCCTGAATAGATCAAAACAAAAAAAGGGCCGGGGCGGCGGTTGCGCCCCGGCAATGGGTAGCGCGCGCTACATCTCGATGTGGTGCACCTCGGCCACCTCGACCGAGCCGTTGCCGTGTTTGACCATCGGGCAGCCTTTGGCCAATTCGGTGGCGGCGTCGATGCTGTCGGCCGAAATCACCGAGTAGCCCGAAAGCGGGTTCGCGCCGCCATTGTCGGCCACGCCGTCTTTTGACACGGTTTTCGACATGCCCACCGGGTTGCCGGGGTCGACGATGTTGGGGCCAAGTTCGCCGTACCATGCGCCCCATTCGGCCATCATCTTGGCCTGTTCTTCCTCGCCTTCGGGGGTGTGGCCGCCGTGAAAGGCGAAAACAAAATTGGGCATATAAAATCCTCCAAGTTGCGGGCGGCGCTCAGGCCAGCCCTTTTTCCAGTTTGTCGTAAATGGACAGCCAGCCTTTTGTGTGACCCGCGCGGGCGGTGTCGGTGGTCAGTCCGTAATGGCTCAGGATCATGTTGGCCCTGTCGTCGCCTGCCTCAGAAATTTCGATTGTCACGCGGGTCTCGGTGCCGCGCGGCCCGCCCGGGCCGCCGTCATGCCAGGCCCAGGTGAAGGCGATGAAGCGCGGCGGGTCGACTTCCGTGACCTCGCCCGACACCATCTTGCGGGTGCCATCCGGCAGCTCCATCACCGAATGCCACGGGCCTGGGCGCGAGAAATTCAGGTCATGTTCGGGGATGATCATCCCGTCATGACCCCACCAGCGCACCATGTTTTGCGGCTGGCTGATCATTTCAAACACCCGGGTGGCGGAGGCGGGCATCACCCGCTGCAACGTGACGGCGTCGGTCATATCTTGTCCTCCAGTAGCGCTTGTTCAAGCCGGTCCATGCTGGCTTCCCAAAATGCGCGGTGGTTCATGGTCCAATCCGACACTTCGCGGATTGCTTCGGGGCGCACGGAATACAGCCGCTGCTGGCCGTTGATGCGGCGCGTCACCAGCCCGGCCTTGTGCAGCACCGACAGGTGCCGGGAAATGGCGGGGCCGGATATGTCAAACATGTCGCTGATCGCGCCTGCGGGCGTTTCGCCGTCTTTCATCAGCCGTTCGATGATCTCGAACCGGTAGGGGTCGCTCAGCGCGGCAAAGAGGGGCGGTAACATGCTCATGCCACTTTATTTAGCACATTTGTTAAATAACGAAACCCTAAAATAAAGTTTTCTTCAATTTGCTAGAAAGGCAGGACGTATCCGGCCGCCATCAAGGTGCGGAATTCGGTGTAGGATAGGATCGCGTCCACGTAGTCGGGGGTGAATATCTGCGAAAACAGCTTTGGTTGCAGGTGAATGAGGTTGTGCATGCTGGCCACCATCACCGTGACGCCCATGGTCTGCGCGCTGATCCATTCCGCGCCTTTCATGCGGAACGCCTGTTTGAACATGAAGCCGATGGCAAGCGCCATGGCGCCGTCGGCGGCGAAGGCCAGCATGATGTCGGTGTCAGGATCGGCCGTCCCCAGTAGGTGAATGCGGGCGAAGCGGCTGAAGAAAACCGCCAGAATGCCAAGCAGGAAGGCCCCAACAATGCTGAGCGGGTAGAGTGCGTTTCCCAGCAGGCCGCCGGTCAGTTTGACGTCCTTCACCTCGCGGCGTTCGGGGACAATCAGCCCGTCGGCGCTGTGCACCTCACCGTTGCTGATCCGCGCCAGCCGCGCCTGAAAGTCGTTTGACGCTACATAATCCGATTCACTCATACTGCCCTCACTTTGTGTCAATTTGGCAAGCATCGCCCCCCGACGGGGCGTTTTTGCGGCGGAAATGCGATTTTCGGGGGGAAATTAATCTGTCCTGAAGGGGCGGCTGGCGTTGACAGCAAAGCCCGACCGCGCCAACCCTTGCCCCATGTTTGACCTGCGCCCGGTGGGCTATGTGATCGGCCTCTTGGTGGCCTGCCTTGGCGTCTCGATGCTGGTGCCAATGGTGGTGGATATGGCCGCCGCCAACGGGCATTGGCCCGCGTTTGCGCAGGCGGCGATCATCACCACGGTGACGGGGGCATTGCTGGCCATTTCCACGTCAAACGGCATGGGGGCGGGGCTGACCATTCAGCAGACCTTCCTTTTGACCACCGGCGTCTGGCTGGCGCTGCCCCTATTTGGGGCGCTGCCCTTCGTGATGGGCGCGACCGATGCCCGCTTCATCGACGCGTTTTTCGAGGCGATGTCGGGCATGACCACCACCGGGTCAACGGTGTTTACCGGCCTTGCCAACCTGCCCGAGGGGCTGAAGCTGTGGCGCGGGTTGATGCAATGGTTTGGCGGCATCGGGATCATCATCGTGGCCATGGTGTTTTTGCCGGAACTCCGGGTCGGGGGCATGCAAATCTTCCGGTCCGAGGGCTTTGACACATTCGGGAAAATTCTCCCCCGCGCGGGGGAGATCGCGCGCAACATCTCCGTTATCTATCTGGGGCTGACCGTGGCCTGCATGTTGGCCTATCTCGCGGCGGGCATGGTGGTGCTGGATGCGGTCACCCATGCGATGACCACGATTGCCACCGGCGGGTTTGCCAATTCGGACGCGTCATTCGGGGCCTATGGGGCCAATGCCGAATATGTGGGCGCGGTGTTCATGATGCTCGCAGCGCTGCCGTTCGTGCGTTACGTGCAGCTGCTGGCGGGCACCGCCAAGCCGCTGTTTCGCGACAGCCAGATCCAGACCTTCTTCGCAATCGCGCTGGTGTTGGTGGTGATGCTGGCGCTGTGGCAAATCGCAACCGGCTACGCCGAGGGGGAGCGGGCCTGGCGCAAAGCCATGTTCAACGCCGTCTCCATCCTGACGGGCACCGGCTATGCCTCCGCCAATTACGAGGTTTGGGGCTCTTTCGCCGTGGCGTTGTTCTTCCTGATGGGGCTGATCGGCGGCTGTGCGGGGTCGACGTCATGTTCCATCAAAGTGTTCCGGTTCCAGCTGCTCTTTTCCTCGATCAAGGCGCAGATCAGGCGCATCCACACGCCCCACGGCATCTTCAACCCGCGGTATCAGGGCCGCGCGGTGCCTGACGACGTCATCTCATCGGTGATGACCTTTTTCGTGCTCTTTGTGGTGTCGCTGGGGGTGCTGGCGATCTTGCTGGGCATGACCGGCCTTGATTTCATCACCTCCGTGTCCGGCGCCGCCACGTCGCTGGCCAATATCGGCCCCGGGTTGGGCGACATCATTGGCCCCGCCGGCAATTTTTCGACGCTGAACGACACGGCCAAATGGCTGCTATGCGCGGGCATGTTGATCGGGCGGCTGGAATTGCTCGCCGTCTACGTGCTGTTCACCGCCAATTTCTGGCGGCCATGACCGGGCTTTTCGCCCACACAAGCGCGAATGAGCACCGCTCTTTGCGACACCTCCGCGTCCCCGCTATCATGCACCAAAGGCAACCCATCGTTGGGCCATGTGCCAATCGGGGGAGGGTGACACCGACCGGGATCCGCAAAGCCATCTGAGCGGGGTCTCGTGATCCAAAGCAATCACGAAGGCATGGAAAGCGCGCCCTGTTTGCAGGCGGCCCGTCGAAACCGCTTGAATTGCGGCCCCGCTCCGTTCTTGATCGACGCAACACCGCGAACACACCCGACAGCAAAGAGATCGCCCGCATGACCGCCACCCCTTCTCAAACATCCAACCCGGCGGCGCAGCAAACGCGCCCCCTCGGTGCTCAAATCTCCCACATGCTCAAAGATCGCGGGGTGACCCACATTTTTGGCATCCCCGGCGTCCACAATCAGGAAATGTATCGCGGGATCGAGGAGGCCGGGCTGATCCACGTGCTCGCCCGTCACGAGCAGGGCGCGGGGTTCATGGCCGACGGCTATGCGCGCGCCAGCGGGCGGCCGGGGGTCTGCTATGTCATCACCGGCCCGGGCCTGTGCAACATCATGACGCCGATGGGGCAGGGCTATAGCGACAGCGTGTCGATGCTGGTGATCTCGTCATGTCTGGACGAGGTGGCGGCCAAGCAAGGCCAGCTGCATCAGATGAAGGATCAGGAAATCGCTGCCGGTACGGTTTGCGACTGGTCCCACACTGCGCTGAGTGCCCAGGCGGCCTACCAGCTGGTCGACCGCGCCTTCACCGAGTTTCAGACCGCCCGCAAACGGCCCAAACACATTCAGGTGCCGATCCGGCAATTGGAGGGGTTGGCCGAAGCCGCCCCCGCAAGACCGCCCGCGCGGGCGCTACCCGCTCAAGGTGAACCGGCAGTCTGGGAAACGCTGCGAAATCGTCTTGCCGCGTCCCGCCGCCCGATCTTCATCTTCGGCGGTGGTGCCGCGCCCCAGCGCGACCAGATGGCGGCCGACCAAAAGCCCGATTGGCTGGAAGCCTTCCGCGCGCTCGGTGGGGCCTCCTTCGCCACCTATGCCGGGCGCGGGGTCATCCCCGCTGATGACCCGCTGCATTTTGGGTCGTATCTGGCGCGACCGGAAAGCGCCGAGGTGATCGGCAGCGCCGATCTGGTGGTGGCTGTGGGGACATCCCTCAGCGAGGTCGATTTGTGGCGTGATCATTTGGGTCACCGTGCTGAACTCATCAGAATCGATATTGACCCAGAAGTGTTAAGCGACGCTCAACGCGGCGACATCTTTGTCTGCGGTGATGCTGCCGGATTGGCCCAAGGGCTGCCGAACGGGCCGCTCAACACCACGTGGACCGCGGAGGAGGTCGCCAAAGCCAAAGCCCGCTGGCGCGCGCAAACCGACGCCGAACGCCCGGGCATCGTGCCGCTCTGCGACGCGCTGAAGGACGCGGTCCCGGCCGACACGATGTATTATTCCGACATGACCCAATTTGCCTATGTGGCGAAGGAGGTTACGCCCATGGACCGCCCCCACCACTGGCATCACCCTTACGGGTTCGGCACGTTGGGCTACGCGCTGCCGGCCGCCATTGGCGGGGCGATTGCGCGTCCTGGTCTGCCCACGGTCTGCATCATCGGCGATTACGGCTTCCAATACACGATGATGGAGCTGGCCACGGCGGTCGAGCTGACGCTGCCGCTGCCGATCATCTTGTGGGACAATGGCAAGCTGGGCGAGATCGAGGCCTCCATGGTCCGCGCCCAAATCGCGCCAAATGCGGTGATCCAGCAAAACCCCGACTTCCTGAAGCTGGCCGAGGCCTTCGGGGCGTATGCAAAGGCCCCGCAAACAATCAAAGCGTTTCAGGAAGACCTGCAAACTGCGCTCAAGGCCGACCGACCGACGCTGATTAGGGTGACACCTGATATCCATAGTGGCGACTAGCGCTCCCAACGTCAGCTATAGCGGACAAGCCGCCATTTGATCGACGCGCAGGCAGGCCCGGATTCAAGCCGTAGGCGCCGGGCCCATCGCTGACCCGCCCCACGGGGAAGCGATTTGGCAAACCGCGCCAAACGATGGAACGTCTCGCTACCATGGCGGGGATAAAGTGCCCGGACATGGATGTTGCATCGCATCCCCTCGGGTCAGCGACGGTCCCGGCTTATCTCGGGCCTGGACGCAAACCAGCGGTCCGGCGCGCCCTCACCAGCAGCTCACCAGAACCGTCATATCCGCAGCCGCCACCAGCAGCTCTTCCGCCGCCAGCCGGGGTTGGTCGTCGGAGGCCGCCGCCGTCACGCCGTTCTCGGACAGGAACCGGGCCACCTCGGTGGATTTGGTGGCAAACATGGTGCCCTCGGGCAGGGCGCGGCCGCCGGCCTCGACAGGTTGCAGGATGCCGGTCACGGCGCCTGACATGTTCAGAACCGGGCCGCCAATGTCGCCGTCCAACGTGCCCACGTCCAGACGTTGCACGCGGTCGTCGCCGGTCAGCCCGCGGATGTCCTCCAGCGTGCCGTAGGTCACCGTGGGCGCGCTCAAGGCGCCCTCGAACGAATAGCCCGACACGGCGACCGAGGATCGCAACCGGCCAAGCCCGGTGGCGAAACGCGCAAAGTTCAGCGGCACCAGGTTGTCCTTCGGGGTCAGCAGCGCCAGCCCGTCGGCGGTGGTTTGCAGTTCGGCCTCATAGGTGTCGTCCAGGGTAATGCGCTCGCAGCTTTGAACGGCGTCGGCCACGGTCAACACGCGGCCCCGGCCGTCCACGTAGAAGCCGGATCGCGACAGCTTGGGTTTGCGCAGCTCCAGCCCTGACAGCAGGTCAACCGATTGCGCCTCTTCGTCGCCATCCGTGGGCTCCAGGGTGCCTTCGCTGGTGGCAAAGCTGTCTTGCATGATCTTGATCACCCGCTCCATGTCGCCGGCCTTGGCGGCGGGGTAGACTAGGGTGAACCCCTTGACGTAGCCGCCGGACAGTTTGGCGTAGGTGTAGCTTTGGATGGTGTCGCTGACGCCGCGCAGGGTGAAGTCGGACCGGCGCTTGCGGCGCTCGCCCTCCAGCGGCACAATTTCCAGCGTCTGCATGATCTCGTAAAGGCCCGCCAGCGTGCCCTCGTCGCCCGCCTGGCTGATCAGCAGCACCTGCACGCCGCTGCCGTCCTTTTCGCGGTATTGCACGAACGGGTATTCGTAGCCGTCAAATTCCACCAGGCCCGCGGGCATGGTGATCTGGATGCCGGCCTTTTGCTCGTCCACGGTGCCCAACCCCAACGCGGCCAGGGCGCTCTCATAATCCTGCAGCAGCACCGCGCGCTGCTTGGTGGTCAGGATGCCGGTGACGTCAAAGCCCTTGCTTTCCTGCCAGCGGCCCATGGAGGCGCGGGTGCCGCGCCCAAACGCGCCGTCAATGCCGGAGGTGTAGAAGCCGAACCATTTCAGGGCGACCTGCAGCGCTTCGCGCTGGCCGCGGTCAAGCGTGCGTTCGCTGACGCGGGCCTCGCGCGGGGTTTCGTCCAGCTCTACCGGTGCGGCCGGTTCCGCTTCGGCCACGGGGTCTTGCACGGCGGGCTCTTCAGGTGTCGCGGAAGGCGCTTCAGGGGTCACGGACCCAATGGCCGCGCCCACGGGCCAGAACTGGTTGCGATAGGTCGCACCGTCCGAGATGTAGCTGTCTTGCGGGATCACCCCGCCGCGGCGCAGCTCCAGCAGGCGGGAGCGCGCCTCGTTGGGGGTCGGGTAGGGGCCAAGCGCCAGGGCGTACCAGCCGCCGGGCAGTCGGTAGCCCACAACTTCAGAAAAGGCGGTGGTGTAGGCGCGGGCGCGGTCCTCGGCGGTGCGCAGCGAGGGATGCGCCTCAACCTGCACCCAGGTCTGCTGCGCCCAGACGGCGCTGGCGGTCACGCATAGAAAAAAAGACGCAATAATTGCTCGAAACATACCCAAATCCCTGTGACGTCCGCGCACGCAAGCAGCTGGTCGCGAATCTTGAGCCGTAAGTTATCATCTGCGCCGCCAAGCGCACCCCCGAAAAGCCAAGGATAACGCACATGTTGCCGCGTTGACCGCCCCCCGCGGTTTGCCTATTGAAGCCCCAACGTAATGAAGGGCGACCCGTCATGGCCGACACCACCACACCGACCTCCTTTCAGGAGATCATCCTGCGCCTGCAAACCTACTGGGCGGCGCAAGGCTGCGCGGTGATGCAGCCCTATGACATGGAGGTCGGCGCGGGCACGTTCCACCCCGCCACAACCCTGCGCTCGCTGGGCTCACAGCCATGGGCCGCGGCCTATGTGCAGCCGTCCCGCCGCCCCACCGATGGCCGGTATGGCGAGAACCCCAACCGGCTGCAGCACTACTACCAGTATCAGGTGCTGATCAAACCCAGCCCGCCGCAGATGCAGGACCTGTATCTCGGCTCCCTCAAAGCCATCGGCATCGACTTCACCGTGCACGACATCCGCTTCGTCGAAGACGACTGGGAAAGCCCCACCCTTGGCGCATGGGGCCTCGGCTGGGAGGTCTGGTGCGACGGCATGGAGGTCTCCCAATTCACCTATTTCCAGCAGGTCGGCGGCCACGACTGCAAACCCGTGTCAGGCGAGCTGACCTACGGCCTCGAGCGCCTCGCCATGTACATCCTGGGCGTCGATCACGTGATGGACATGCCCTATAACGACCCGCAATCCCCGATTGCGCTGACCTATGGCGACGTGTTCCGCCAGACGGAGGAGGAATACTCCCGCTGGAACTTCGACGTGGCCGACACCGACACGCTGCTGCAGCATTTCAAGGACGCTGAGGCCGAATGCACCCGCATCCTGGCAGAGCCATACGACGACCCCAAAACCGGCAAACGCATCGTCATGGCGCACCCCGCCTATGACCAGGCCATCAAGGCGTCCCACCTGTTCAACCTCTTGGACGCCCGCGGCGTCATCTCCGTCACCGAGCGGCAGGCCTATATCGGCCGCGTCCGCGCGCTGTCCAAAGCCTGCGCCGACGCCTTCGTGCAGTCGGAGGCCGGTGGCTGGACGCCGGAAGCAGCATGAGCGGAAAAATCGTAGGGATCGGATTTCTCATGGTCGCCATCATCACAGCCATCTCGCTCTATTACCTGCAGGTCTACCACTTCTACGAGGAGCCGCGCACGGGCGACACGGTGGAACTCACCTCCGTGGCCACCGGCGCGCCGGAGGAGATCATCGCCGACAACGTCACCTCCATCGACGCGTCGTCCTCCCCCATCCGCTACCGCGCCTGCTTCACGACGCCCATGTCGCACAGCCTGCTGACCGAAACCTACCAGCTGGCGGATGGCGCGATCCCCTTGGTCGCCCCCGACTGGTTCGACTGTTTTGATGCCACCGAAATCGGCGAGGCCCTTGAGGCCGGAACCGCCCTCGCGTTCCTCGGCGCGGAAAATTTTGAGTACGGCGTCGATCGCATCGTCGCCATCATGGAGGACGGGCGCGGCTTCGTGTGGCACCAGCTGAATGATTGTGGCCGCAAACGCTATGACGGCACGCCCACTGGCCCCGAATGTCCCGCCCTCCCTGACCAAGCTTCGCAAGAAAGCAACTGATATGCCTGATCTGCTGATCGAACTCTTCTCCGAAGAAATCCCCGCCCGCATGCAGGCCCGTGCCGCGGCGGATCTGAAAAAGCTGGTCACCGACGGGCTGGTCGAGGCAGGTCTCACCTACGCCTCCGCAGGCAGCTTTTCGACCCCACGCCGCTTGGCCCTGACGGTCGAGGACCTGACGTCCGAGTCCAAAGCCGTCCGTGAGGAGCGCAAAGGCCCAAGGACGGACGCCCCGGAAAAAGCCTTGGAAGGCTTCTTACGCTCCACAGGTCTTTCGCAAGACCAGTTGGAGCGGCGCGACCTCGGCAAAAAAGGCGAAGTCTTCTTCGCCATCATCGAAAAGCCGGGCCGCCCCGCCGCCGATATCGTGGCCGAGGTGTTGGAAGCTGCAATCCGCAATTTCCCATGGCCCAAATCCATGAAATGGGGTTCCGGCAACCTGAAATGGGTCCGCCCCCTTCACCGCATCCTGTGCATCCTCACCGACGAGGCGGGCGCGGAAATCGTGCCGCTCGACGTGGACGGCATCCAATCCGCCGACAAGACCGAGGGCCACCGTTTCATGGCCCCGCAGCCATTTTCTGTCTCTTCGTTCGAGGATTACTCCACCAAACTCAAACGCGCCCACGTGGTGCTCGACCCGCAAGAACGTGCCGACCACATCTGGGCCGATGCCACCTCCGCCGCCTTCGCGCAAGGTCTGGAGATCGTCGAAGACAAGGGCCTGCTGGCCGAGGTCGCGGGCCTTGTCGAATGGCCCGTCGTCTTGATGGGCGATATTGACGAGACCTTCCTGGGCCTCCCCCCCGAGGTCCTGCAAACCTCAATGAAAGAGCACCAAAAATTCTTCTCCGTCCGCAATCCCAAGACGGGCCGGATCGAGAAATTCGTCACCGTCGCCAATGTCGAAACAGAAGACAACGGCGCGACCATCCTTGCGGGCAACCAAAAGGTGCTGTTCGCGCGGCTGTCGGATGCCAAATTCTTCTGGGAAAACGACCTGCGCATCGCCAAGGGCGAGAAGATGCAACCATGGCTCGACGCGTTGGAGAATGTCACCTTCCACAATAAGCTTGGCAGCCAGAAAGAGCGTATTGACCGCATCGCAGCCCTCGCCCGCAAAATCGCGCCTGTCGTCGGCGCTGATCCCGACCTGGCCGAACAGGCGGCGAAAGTTGCCAAAGCCGACCTCAGCTCCGAGATGATCTACGAGTTCCCCGAACTCCAAGGCCTCATGGGCCGCTACTACGCCGAGGCCGCTGGCCTGCCAGCAGAGGTCGCCAACGCCGCCGAAGAACATTATTCCCCGCTTGGCCCATCCGATGACGTCCCAACTGCACCCGTTTCGGTCGCGGTTGCGCTCGCCGACAAGATCGACACACTGACGGGTTTCTGGGCGATTGACGAGAAACCGACGGGCTCGAAAGACCCCTTTGCACTACGCCGCGCTGCGCTCGGTGTCATTCGGCTGATTTTCGAAAATGAAAACTCTTTTCGTTTGCTTCCAGTAGCGGAAAAACATCTGGGCGGGATCATACTCACCAAAGTTACTCCGGTCAGCGATGAAACGTGTAATGCAATTCTCAAACGCGCATTGGATTTAACAGGCTCTAATGTGGAATTCCTAGTTGCGCTAACTGATGCGCTTTCAGAAATTCCGTGGGGTTCGGTTGACGAAGAAAATACTCCCGCTGAATATGAACAAGCGACTGATGCTATTGTTCAAAAGGGTCATGACCTCCTTTCTTTCTTCCACGATAGACTCAAAGTCTTTCTAAAGGATAAAGGCATCCGCCATGATGTCATCGACGCCTGCATCTCTACTTCAGATAGCGCGCCGGAAGGCGCGACGCCCCGCAACGACAACCTAACCCTCTTGGTCAAACGCGCCGAGGCCCTGTCGGAAACGCTTAAAACCGAGGACGGCGCGAACCTGATCCAAGGCTTCAAACGCGCCAACAACATCCTGTCCAAAGAGGAAGAAAAAGACGGCGTCAGCTACGAGCTCGATCCCAAAGTCGAACTGGCCGAAACCGACGAAGAAAAAACCCTCTTCGCAGCCCTCGATGCGGCGGAGGCCAAAATCACCCCCGCGATGGAGGCGGAGGATTTCACCACCGCCATGACCGCCATGGCCGACCTGCGCGCGCCAATCGACGCCTTCTTCGAGGCCGTCAAAATCAATGCCGATGCGGAGATCGTCCGCCGCAATCGCCTCTGCCTGCTCAACCGCATCCGCGTCATCTGCGGCGGCGTGGCGGACCTGACGAAGCTGGAAGGCTGAACCGGACCGTAGGGCGGGGTTAACCCCGCCTTGCCCCTCTCCCTTGTCATCCCCGCGAAAGCGGGGACCCCGAGGTCACGCGCCGACCACCAAATATTAACCCACCTTTAACAAAAAAGTTTTGTCCCATTTTGGGGAAACGGCCAAAATGTTTTGTCCCAAAATGCCCCAAAACGCGCTTTGCGCATTGGGACACACAGTCCCACTTTCCGCAATGTAACGGTTGATTGACACATTTATGCGTCTATGCTGCACCGCAGTATAAGGACGTGTGTGATGCTAGACTCGATCAATTTTGAGCTGATCACCCAGACGGCCGGCATCAGCCGCCGCCTGCACGGAACGCGTGCTAAGTGTCTGCAAAGATTGATAAGATTGGGCATGCCGGTCCCCGACACGGTGGCGCTGTCCATCCCCTTGGTGCGCAAAATCGCCTCTGGGCAGCGCCCTGATCTGAAGCAGCTGCTGGATCATTTCGGCAGCTGGCCCGTGCTAAGTGTCCGTGCCTCAACGGAAAAACCCGAATGGGGTGGCCCGTCCACCGTGCTCAACATCGGCATGAACCGCACCAACGAGGCCTTTTTCGCCTCCCGTTTGGGCGCAGATGCGGCCCGGAAACTGCACCTGAAATTCATCCAATCCTACGCGATCGAGGTCTCCCGTCTGGACGAGGACATGTTCGATGTCCCTGATTTAACAGTAGAAAAAGCTTACGAGGCCTATGAGCACGAAATGGAGGAGGAGTTCCCCCAGGACATCGAAGTGCAGCTGTTCGAGGTGCTGAAATCCATGGCCCGCGCGTGGGAGGGCACCTCCGCCCGATTGCTGCGCATGTCCAAAGGCGCCCCCGAAGACGCCGGCCTGGGCCTCGTTGTGCAACGCATGGCCTTCGGTCTGGGCAAAGGCGAAAGCGGCTCCGGCGTCATCCAGTTCATCAACCCCGAAGACGGCGCGCCCAAGCGGATGGGGCGGTATTTGCCGCAATCGCAGGGCCGCGATGCGCTGAGCGGTGAGGGGCGGGCGATGTACCTGACCTCCGATCCGCGCGGCGAAAGCCTGCAGGACAACCAGCCGGAAATATATCAGGAACTCAAGCGCTTGGGGGGTGTTTCTCGCACAGGTTTGCGCGAAGAAATGCAGATCGAATTCACGCTGGAAGGCGGCAAGCTGAGCATTCTGGACGCCGTGGTCGCCCCGCGCAGCGCGCGCGCATCGGTGGCGACCGCCGTGGCCTTGGCAAAAGACGACATCATCAGCGAAGCCGACGCGGTGCTGCGCATTGAGCCGAAAGCGATCCCCGATTTGTTGCACCAACAGGTGCATGTGGACGCCAAACGGGACGTGATCTCGCAAGGCATCGCCGCCAGCCCCGGCGCTGCGACCGGCAAGCTTGTGTTCGACACGCTCGCCGCACAAGCCTCCGCCGCGCAGGGGGAGGCTTGTATCCTGGTGCGTCGCGAAACCTCGCCCGAGGATATTCGCGGCATGCACGCGGCCCGTGGCATCCTGACGGAACGCGGCGGGCAAACCAGCCATGCCGCTGTTATTGCTCGCGGATTGGGGCTGCCTTGCGTGTCCGGCGCGTCTGACCTGGACATTGATCCCAAGGCGAAAATGCTCACCACCAAGGATGGCCGCGTCTTTGCGGCCGGCGATATCATCACGCTGGACGGGACTGCAGGGCAGGCGCTTGCGGGGCAGGTGCAGCTGGTTGAGGCTGGTATCGGCGGGCCGCTGGAAACGCTGCTGAGCTGGGCAGATGAGCATCGCGACATCGGCGTGCGCGCAAATGCGGATACGCCGACCGAAGCCGCTGTGGCCCGCAAGTTTGAGGCCGAAGGCATTGGACTGACCCGGACAGAGCACATGTTCTTTGCCGAAGACCGCCTGACCGTCCTGCGCGAGGCCATTTTTGCCGAAGACGGGTCAGATCGCACCGCTGCGCTTGCGCGGCTTTTGCCCATGCAGCGCGACGATTTTGCGGAATTGTTTACGATCATGTCGCATCGCCCCGTCTGCCTGCGCCTGTTCGATCCGCCATTGCACGAATTCCTGCCCTCCAGCCGTGGTGGCATCCGCGAGATGGCAGAGGCGATGGGGCTGAGTGCGAAGGAAGTCCAGCAACGTATTGACGGGCTTAAGGAATTCAATCCCATGCTGGGGATGCGCGGCGTCCGTCTGGGCATCACAGTGCCCGAAATTTACGACATGCAGGCACGTGCCATTTTTGAGGCCGCCTTGCAGGCGCAAACCGACGACAACCCGAAGGTGGTGCCAGAGATCATGATCCCGCTGGTCTCCGCCAAGCGTGAGGTGGAACTGGTGAAGTCGCGCATTGACGCGGTTGCCGCTGACATCATGACGAAAACCGGCGAGACGTTGGATTACCGCTTGGGTGTCATGGTTGAAACGCCGCGCGCCGCGCTGCGGGCAGGTGACATTGCCACCCATGCCGGGTTCCTGAGCTTTGGCACCAACGACATGACCCAGATGACATATGGGCTGTCGCGCGATGATGCGGGGCGGTTCATGTCGGACTACGTCAAGAAAGGCGTGTTCCCCGAAGATCCGTTCCACGCTTTGGACCGCGACGGAGTTGGCGAGCTGCTGGAATTGGCGGTTGAGCGGGGGCGCAAGGTGCGTTCCAAGGTGACGCTGTCGGTTTGCGGGGAGCATGGCGGTGACCCCGACAGCATCGCGTTCTGCCGCAGCTTGGGGCTCGATTACGTGTCTTGTTCGCCTTACCGGGTGCCGATTGCCCGATTGGCGGCGGCCCATCTGGCGATTCGCGATCCCAAAGCCGTCGAAGAGGATTTTGAATTCCCCGAAGACGGGTCATTTGTTCCTGAATAGGTGACAGCCACCAGATATGGTGGAGCTTTGTCCATGAAGTGCGGCGTTTTGGCCCTGTGGCTAGACGCCTGCCGCCGAGGCCCCTATATCCCCCGAGACCTTAATTATGTGTGAATTGCACCCGTTTGGGGGGCTGCAGGTCGGCGCAACTTGGCGCTGACCACAAAGATTAGGACGGTGTGATGAGTACCAAGACCTCTGTGATGGCGGCCCTTGCGGTCGCGGCTTTTGGCGCGATGCCAGCCTTTGCCGATGAAATTCTGAGCGGCGTCGGCTCGACCTCGGCCAACCCGAATGTGTCGGCGGTCCAGGAAGACACGGTGATCAGCCCGGCTTTCCTGAAATTGATCAATGCGGATCGCACCGGAAAAACCAGGTTGCGCAGCGCGCGGGTGGCCAAGATCGCGACGCCAATTGAAGGCGCGGCGCCACGCGGATCAGGGGCGTTGACCTACCAATTGTCGGAATTGAATGCGCGGCCCCGGGCCACGGGCGATGCGCAATGGCGGTGCCTGTCAGAGGCGCTGTATTTCGAGGCGCGTGGCGAATCCCTGAAAGGCCAGATCGCCGTGGCTGAGGTGATCCTCAACCGGGTCAGCTCTTCGCGTTTCCCAAACAGTGTTTGCGCCGTGATCAATCAAGGAACCGGGCGCAAATACGCCTGCCAATTCACCTATACCTGCGACGGGCGTCCAGAGACGGTTAGCGAGCCAGCGGCCTTCGCCCGCGTCGGCAAGATCGCCCGCATGATGCTGGACGGCGCGCCGCGCAAGCTGGCGGGTGGGGCGCTTTACTACCACACGACCGCCGTGCGCCCCTCCTGGGCCCGCAAATTCCGCCGCACCGCGAAGATGGGTGTGCACCTGTTCTACAAACCGGCGTAACGTCGCTTTTGGCAGCTTTCAGACCGGCTTTCTCGGCGACATAGGGCGCCGAGAGCGCTACAGATGCCGCACAGACACTGAGCGAGGCCAAGGCACATGACATCCGAAATCAGACTGGCCTTTGCCCACCCCTCCGAACGGTCCGAGGCCATGGCCGATGAGCCCCGCGACCGCATCTCTTTGCGTGATCATATCCGCGAGGTGGAAATCGGGGCGTTTCAGGCCGAACGCGGCACCACGCAGCGCATCTGCTTCAACATCGTGGTCGAGGTGCGGCTGCCCGATGGGTTGGATGATGATGTAGACCGCATCATGAGCTACGACACGATCACCGAAGCCATCGACCGCGAATTGTCGTCCGAGCGGTTGAACCTGCTCGAAACGCTGGCGGAACGCGTTGCCGAGGATATCTTGATTGACCCGCGCGCGGCCCGCGTCTTCGTGCGTATCGAAAAGCTGGATCGCGGCCCCGGGGCCTTGGGCGTCGAAATCGTGCGCGACCGCGACATGGTCTCGCTGGTGGAGCCGGAAGATGAGGTGCAGCCGCTGGTGGCCTATCTCGGCAATGACATCTGCGTCAGCGATGACCTCGGCGGCGTCTTGGACCGGCTTGAGGGCCAGGGTCTGCCGCTGATCCTTTGCGTCGGAACGGGCGACACGGCTGCCCCGATTGCCGCGCATCCTGCCGCGCAACGCCGCATCGACCTGCTGGCGATTGAGCAAAACGCATGGGTGCTGGCCGGGCGCGACAAACGCTGCGTTGTGGTCGCCACCCGCACGGAATTGGATTGGGCCATGAAAAACGGCCAGATCAGCGTCTGGGCGCCCTCGAAAATCGTGCTGGATGCCACCGACGGCCCTGACCTGAGCGAGATGGACGCCGCCGCCCTGACGGATTGGTTTGCGCAGGAATTCGGTGCCAAAGGCACCATCTCGTTGGGGGAGGGCCTGCACGCGCCCGGCACCGCCATGCCAGTTTCGGCTTTACTGGCGGGGGATGCGCTTCCACTGTAGCGCCATGACGACCTATTTCCGCCCGCTGGCCCAGACCGATCATCACCGCCCAGACGGCGCGTTGCCGCTGGCAGGCAACCCGCGCGTGTGGTTCACCCATGTCGAGCAGCTCAAGCGCGGCAAACCGCCAGAGTTGATAGGCCTGCGCGATGTGCCAAGCGACGTTCTGGTCCGCCTCAGCGCCCCGCGCGCGGATATTGCGGGTCTGAACATGGCCGCGCCCAAGCTGATGGGGGTGCTCAACACAACGCCCGACAGCTTTTCCGATGGCGGGCGCTTCACTACGACGGAGGCCGCGGTAGTCCATGCCCAACGCATGGTCACTGAGGGGGCCGACATACTTGATATCGGAGGCGAGTCCACACGCCCCGGCGCGGCCTTCGTGCCGGTAGACGAGGAAATCGCCCGCACAGCACCAGTCATCGCCGCGCTGAAAACGGCGCAGGTGACGACGCCCGTCTCCATCGACACCCGCAAGGCCGCGGTTGCCCATGCGGCGGTGCAGGCGGGGGCGGGGCTGCTCAATGATGTCTCGGCGCTCAGCTTTGACGCGCAAATGGCTGACACCGCGGCAAAAACCGGCGCGCCGATTTGCCTGATGCATGCGCAGGGCGATCCGAAAACGATGCAGGATGACCCCAGCTACGACAACGTGCTGCTCGATGTGTATGACTACCTCGCCGCGCGCGTGGCGGCGGCGGAACAGGCGGGCATTGACCGCTCCAAGATTATCGTCGATCCGGGCATCGGCTTTGGCAAAACCGCCGCGCATAATCTGGCGCTGATCCAGGGCCTCAGCCTGTTTCACGGCATTGGCTGCCCGATCCTGCTGGGCGTGTCGCGCAAACGCTTCATTGGCACCATCGCGGATGAGCCGCAGGCTGACAAACGTGCATCAGGGTCGATCGCAATTGCGCTGCATGGGCTTATGCAGGGTGTTCAGATCATCCGGGCACATGATATAGAGGAGCACGCGCAGGCATTCGCCCTTTGGCACGCGGTCAATAATAACAAGCAGGACTAAGCACATGGCACGCAAGTTTTTTGGCACAGACGGGGTGCGCGGTCGCGCCAACACCTTCCCAATGACCGCCGAATTGGCGCTGAAACTGGGCGCGGCGGCGGGCCGCTACTTCCGCCAGGACGGCAACGAGCACCGTGTTGTCATCGGCAAGGACACCCGGCTATCAGGCTACATGCTGGAGAACGCGCTGACGGCGGGGCTGACCTCGACGGGGATGAATGTGTTCTTGCTGGGGCCAATGCCCACGCCGGCCATCGGTCTGCTGACCAAGTCGATGCGCGCTGATCTGGGCGTGATGATCTCCGCCAGCCACAACCCGCATTACGACAACGGCATCAAATTCTTCGGCCCCGACGGGTTCAAGCTGTCCGACGCGGCTGAGCACGAGATCGAGGCGCTGCTGGATGGTGACATCCTGCCCGCGCAGCCGCAAAACATCGGCCGCGCCAAGCGGATCGACGATGCCCGCGGCCGCTATGTGGAACGCGCCAAGGCCACTTTCCCCAGCGGGCTGCGGCTCGACGGGCTGAAAGTGGTCATCGACTGCGCCAACGGGGCCGCCTACAAGGCCGCGCCCGAAGTGCTGTGGGAATTGGGCGCAGAGGTGATCCCGGTCGGTGTCTCGCCCAACGGGTTCAACATCAACGAAGGCTGCGGCTCGACCAATACGTCACTGGCTGCCGAAACCGTGGTGGCGCATGGCGCGGATGTGGGCATTTGCCTCGACGGCGATGCAGACCGCGTGATGGTGCTGGACGAGACGGGGCAGGTGGCGGATGGCGACCAGCTGATGGCCCTGCTGGCGACCCGGTGGCACGAGGCTGGCCTTTTGAAAGGCGGCGCTTTGGTGGCCACGGTCATGTCCAATCTCGGGCTGGAGCGTCACATGCAGGCCCAGGGCCTGCGACTGGAACGCACCAATGTGGGCGACCGCTACGTGGTCGCCGCGATGCGTGAGAAGGGCTACAATCTGGGTGGTGAGCAATCCGGCCATATCGTGATGACCGACCATTCCACCACTGGCGACGGGCTGATGGCGGGCCTGCAATTCCTGGCCGCAATGGTGCAAACGGGGCAGGCGGCTTCGACCCTTGTGCGGCAGTTCGAAACCGTGCCGCAAAAGCTGGAAAATGTGCGCTTCGGCGCGGGCAAGCAGCCGTTGAACGAGGCGTCAGTGCAGGCCGCAATCGCGCAGGCGGAGGCCGATTTGCAAAGCAATGGCCGGCTGCTGATCCGCAAATCCGGGACCGAGCCGTTGATCCGCGTCATGGCCGAATGCGAAGATGAGGGGCATCTGAATGCCGTCGTCGCCTCGGTCGTGCAGGCGGTCGAAGCGGCGGTTTAGCGGGCAAACATTGCCCTCAATGCGCGCGATTGGCTGATCGCAATGCCCGACAGGATCAACGCCAAGGCGATGAACAGTTGCGGCGGCAGGTCCTCGCCCAGCAACGCGACCCCGAAGATGACGGACCACACAGGCACCTGGTAGCTGGTCAGTGACATGAACACGCTGCCCGCCGTCGTGATCACCCGCACGCGGATCACGGCAGCGGCTGCTGTGGGCAGTAAGGCCGCCAACAGGAGCGCGAGGCCGGGGCCGGCAGGAAATGCGGCGGGCAGGCCTTCTTTCACCAATGCGATCGGCACCAATATCAGGGACGCGACCAGCAAGGACCCGGTGGCGAAGGCCAGCGGCGGCATCTTCGGCGCGCGGCGGGTGATGATCGATCCGCAAGCGTAGCACGCGGCGGCCCCCATGCAGGCTATGCGGCCCCAGGTCTCTAAAGGCGCACCGGAAGGGTTCAACGCCTCCGGCCCCAACAAGATGGCCAACCCGATGAACCCCATGATCATCCCGATCACGCGGCGCGGCCCTATGCCTTCCTCTTTGGAGAATATCGCGGCCAGCGGCAGCACCAATAGCGGCACCACACCCATTGCCACGCCCGCAAAGGCGGACGGCACGTGCTGCTGGCCCCAACTGAGCAATGCGAAGGGCAGGGCCACGGCGCCCGCGCCAATAATGGCGGAGAAAACGCAGGCCCGCGCGGATGGCAGGCTGCGCAGCCCTTGCCCCATAGCGGAGCCAACGGCCCATAAGATCAGCCCGCCCACCAGCGTCCGCCCGGCGGCAACGGTCCATGGCCCAAACCCGTCCAGCGCCAGACGCACCAGCATAAAGGCCGCGCCCCAGATGACGCCGAGGCTGATGATCAATATCCAGTTGGCCAGGCCGGGGTTTTCGGGGGAAGGGGTGCTCATGTCACTGGCTTATCCGCTCTTGGTCGGCGCGGCGAGGGGGAACACGCATGCTTCGGTCGGCACCGTATCGTTCATGCGGACGGGTAACGGCCAAGGCGCTTCTGGGCGGCCTGGGTCAGCGCCAGCCCCCCAAGGATCAGCCCGAGAGCCAAGAGGAAACTGGCGGGCAAGGCCTCAGACATCAGGGCAACGCCGAAGAGCACCGACCAGACCGGCACCTGGTAGTTGACAAGGCTCATGAAGCTGGGCCCCGCGGACTGGATCACGCGGACCAGCAAGATCGTGGCCAATGCGGTCGGCAAGAGCGCCAGATAAAGCAGCGCGGCGATCGCATTGGCGGGCATGGCGCCGGGTAGGCCTTCAAACATCAAGGCAAGCGGCACCATGATGAGCGCGCCGATAACCAGCCCGCCGGTGGAGAAGGCGATAGGATGCGCGGGCGGGGCAAGCCGGGTGATGATCGACCCGATGGCGTAACAAAACGCGGCGCCGATGCAGGCCAGCTTGGGCAATGTGTCCCCGCCAGCCTCAAAGATCGACAGTCCACCGATGAGAATGAAAACGCCAACGAAACCAATGGCAAAGCCTGCGCACTTAATCCAACTCATGCGCTCACCCGGCACAAGAAAATGTGCCAATGGCAAGACCAGCAGCGGCACCGCAGCCATGGTCACACCCGCAAAGGCGGAGGGCACATATTGGATCGCCAACCCCAGCAGCGTGAAGGGCACGGCGTTGGAAAAGACGCCCATGCCAATGATGCACAACCAAAGCTTGCGGTCGGATCGAGGCGGCAGCCGGTGTCCCATCGCGCGGGCCACGGCGAACAGAACCAAGGCACCGATGGCCAGCCTGATGGCTGACACGCTCAGCGGGCCGGCCCCCTGCAGCGCCACGGCAGTGGACATGAAGGACGCGCCCCAAATCAGGCCAAGAAGGCCAAGCGTGAGCCAGTTAATGAGACCGGGAGACTTGGAAGACGTCATAAGCCGTGACCTAAATGAAAAAGGCATCGCAAGCGATGCCTTTTGTTGTTTTTGTCTACGCGCAGTCGCGCGGCGTGGCACCTAGTTTTTGGTTTTGTCGACCATCTTACCAGCCGAAATCCAAGGCATCATGCCGCGCAGGGTCTCACCTGTCGCTTCAATCTGGTGCTCGTCATTGCGACGACGCGTGCCCTTGAAGAAGGGCTGGCCGACGGCGTTTTCCTGCATGAAATCACGCACGAAAGCACCGGTCTGAATGTCAGTCAGGATCGCTTTCATCCGGGCCTTCGTCTCGTCATATGGCAACACGCGCGGGCCGGAGACGTATTCACCGTATTCAGCCGTGTTGGAGATCGAGTAGTTCATGTTGGCGATGCCGCCTTCATAGATCAGGTCCACGATCAGCTTCACTTCGTGAAGGCACTCGAAATAGGCCATTTCAGGCGCGTAGCCGGCTTCCACCAGTGTCTCAAAGCCCATGCGGATCAGCTCGACCAGACCGCCACACAGAACTGCCTGCTCGCCGAACAGGTCGGTTTCGCACTCTTCGCGGAAGTTGGTCTCGATGATGCCGGAACGGCCGCCGCCAATGGCGGAGCAGTAGGACAGGCCGATTTCCAGCGCCTTGCCCGATGCGTCTTTGTCGACCGCAACCAAGCACGGCACGCCGCCGCCTTTGGTGAACTCGCCGCGCACGGTGTGGCCGGGGCCTTTGGGCGCCATCATGATGACGTCGATGCCTTCTTTCGGCTCGATCAACCCGAAATGCACGTTCAACCCGTGGGCGAATGCAATGGCCGCACCTTCACGGATGTTGTCATGCACGTATTTCTTGTAGGTCTCGGCCTGCAGCTCGTCGGGCATGGTAAACATGATGACGTCGGCCCAAGCAGCGGCTTCGGCGATGCCCATGGTCTTCAGGCCTTCGCCTTCCGCTTTCGCGATGGAGGCAGAGCCTTCGCGCAGTGCCACGACCAGGTTTTTCGCGCCGCTATCGCGCAGGTTCAGCGCGTGGGCATGACCTTGGCTGCCATAGCCCAGGATCGCTACTTTTTTGTCTTTGATCAGGTTAACATCGCAATCGCGATCGTAGTAAACGCGCATATTAGGCGCTCCTCTTTTGGGTTGAAGTCCTGACGGCAATTTACGCAGCATGCACTGAGAAAACAGATTAAAGCGATGTGAAATCTACAAAAAATCGACAGTGTTATTCGCAAAAATTCCGTGATATGCAAAAATCATGTTAGACGATACCGATCGACGCCTTCTGCGGCAGCTTCAGGCCGACCCGCTGGCCCCCATATCCGAGCTGGCGGAACGCTGTGCCATGCAGCCCGCAACCGCAACCCGCAGGCTGGATAAATTGACCCGCCAAGGGGTGCTGAAAGGCCAGCACGCCACCATCGACTGGGCCGCCTTGGGGTATGCGGTTGAGGTCTCGCTGCGCTTCACTTTGGACAAGACCCAATCAAATGCCTTTGACGACTTCCAAGCCGCCGCCCGCCAAATCCCCGAAGTCATCGCCATCCAGACCTTCCTGGGTGTCGTCGATGTGCGTCTCTCTGTCGTGGCGCGCGACATGGCGCATTACCAGACGCTCTACCGCGACCACATCCTGACGCTGCCCCATATCGCGGAACTTGAGGCGCTGATGCATGTCGCCACCATCAAATCCTCCGAGACGCTGCCGATATGACCGATCTCGACACTACCGATTTCGCGATCCTCAAATCGCTGGCCCGGGATGCGACCCAAAGCGCGGGGGCGGTGGGCAAAGCCCTCGGCCTCAGCCAACCTGCCACGTGGCGGCGCATCCGCAAGCTGCAAGAGGATGGCATCCTGACGGGCAGGCGGGTGGACCTCGACGCCGAAAAGCTGGGTTTCGGCGTGACCGTCTTTCTGGGCGTCAAGCTGGCCACCAAGGGCCGCGTGTCGCTGGAGGATTTTGAGCGCGCCGTCACCGCCATCCCCGAGGTGCAAACCGTGCAGCACGTGCTTGGGCTTTACGACTACCGCCTGCGCGTGGTTGCCCGGGACCTATCCGATTTCGAACGTGTGCTCAGGCGCCGCGTCATGACATTGCCGGGCGTCGGTAATGTGGAAGCCAACGTGCTGCTCAGCGAAGAACGTCTGGCGGGGCCGCTGGGATGAACGACACGCAATCAGCGCGGGAACGGGTGTGGATCAACATGTCCGAGCTGTTTCTCGACACCGATATCAGCGATGAGTTGGACTACATCGCAAGCGCTCTGGCGGCGTCGCCTTTCGATGAGGCGGAGCTGGACCGGATCTTGCTTGAAGAGGTCTACCCCGTCTGCATCCCAAACCTGCATTCCATTGCGGGCATCTGGTCAGGCTTTGATGAGGCGGAGCTGGTCGCGGCGATCACCCGCCGCAATGCGCGCAAATTCCCGCTGTTGTGGCTCTGGATGCCGTTTCGTAGGCGGCATATGCGCAGGATGCTGCCGGAATGGGAAGAGATCAGGGACAAGATCGCGGCTATTCGGGCGGGGTAGTCCACCAAAGGAAACGTCTAGCGATCATCGGCCACGCGACGGGCGGCGCGACCGCCACAGTATACCAAGATAGACTTTGCCTTCCCCGTGCCGGCCCCATATCAAACACCCAAAGACATTGGAGGACTTCAAATGGCATTGCTCGACACTGTGGACCCAACCGGCTTGGAAGAATTCAGCGTGGTCTTCACCGACCGCTCGCTCAACTCTATGTCAAAGGCGTTTCAGGGCGTCATGACCGACATCTCCAGCATGCTCAAAGACGTCTACAACGCGCAATCCGTGGCCCTGGTGCCGGGCGGCGGCACCTTCGGGATGGAGGCCGTGGCGCGTCAGTTCGCCCGCGGCAAGAAGGCGCTGGTCGTGCGCAACGGCTGGTTCTCCTACCGCTGGTCGCAAATCTTTGAATCGGGTGGCCTGACCTCCGAGGCGGTCGTGATGAAAGCCCGCCAGACCGGCAACGACACCCGTTCGCCCTTCCACCCCGCGCCGATCGAGGACGTGGTGGCCCGCATCGCCAAAGAAAAACCCGACGTGGTCTTCGCCCCGCATGTGGAAACATCCGCAGGGGTGATCCTGCCCGATGACTACATCACGCAAATGGCTGACGCGGCCCACAAGGTCGGCGCGTTGATGGTGCTCGATTGCATCGCGTCGGGCTGCGCTTGGGTGGACATGAAGGCCACGGGTGTGGATGTGTTGATCTCCGCCCCGCAAAAGGGGTGGTCGGCCACGCCCTGCGCCGGGATCGTGTGCATGTCCGCGCTTGCCCGTGAGCGGATCAACGAGACGACCTCGGACAGCTTCGCGGTCGACCTGAAAAAGTGGCTCGACATCATGGAGGTCTACGAGGGCGGGGGCCACGCGTATCACGCGACCATGCCCACGGACGGGCTGAAAGCCTTCCGCGACACAATGATCGAGACGCGCGACTACGGGTTCGAACGCCTGCGCGAAGCGCAGTGGACGCTGGGCAATGGCGTGCGGGACTACATGAAGTCCAAGGGCATCGTGTCTGTCGCCGCCGACGGGTTTGGCGCGCCGGGCGTGGTGGTCAGCTACACGGATGATCCCGCGATCCAGAACGGGTCGAAATTCGCCGGTGAGGGGATGCAGATCGCCGCCGGTGTGCCGCTGCAATGTGATGAGCCGGATGACTACAGGACCTTCCGCATCGGGCTCTTCGGGGTCGACAAGCTTTATGACGTGGATGGCACTTTGGCGCGGTTCAAAGCCACGGCGGACAAGGTTCTTTGAGGCGCCAAATTCTCATCGAGAATTTGAATTCAAACTTTCCTCGAAAGTTTGGCTCCGCCTAGCGCAAGCCTAGTCCCATATTCATCAATGTGGTCCGCACTGGCTTGGCGTCGTGAATGACGCCAATGCCCCAGCTGCGCAATTCGCGGACCCAATCGGCCTCTGACTGCGAGGTGCGGTTCAGCAGATCGATGCCGGCCACCCGCAAAGCCACATTGCGGCGCCGCTCTTTGTCATAGGCGTCCAGCATGTCGTCGCTGCCCAAGGGGTGTTTGCCGCTCAGCTCCAACAGCGATTGCAGGTCGGCAAGGCTCATGTTCAGCCCCTGCGCCCCAATCGGCGGCACCACATGTGCGGCTTCGGCAACCAAGGCCAAGCGGCGGTCGGAAAAGCGCGAGGCCACCTGGCTGATGATAGGCCAGATCGACCTTTTGGACGCCAGCGTTAGCGGCCCGAACATGTGGCAGGACCGTTCCGACATGGCGGCGTTTAGCGCGGCGTCATCCAAGGCGAACAGGTCTTGCGCTTTGGGGCCGTCCTCCATCCACACGACGGCAGAGCTTGGCACGCCCTCGTAATCGGGCAGCGGCACCAGTGTGAACGGCCCGCCGGTGCGGTGAATTTCGGTCGACACATGGTCATGCGGGATCGGGTGTGTCACGGCAAAGGCCATGGCCTTTTGCCCGTAGCGCTTGGTTTTGACCTCGATCCCCGCCGCCTGCCGCAACGGCGACCCGCGCCCATCGGCGGCGATCACCAGATCGGCCTGTATTTGTTCCCCATTGCTCAACCAAACCTTCGCACCGGAAGAACGCGCCAGCATCCGCTGCGTCGCCACGCCGGGGCGGAAATCGACATTGGTCAATGCCTCAATCCGCTTCACCAATTCGCGCCGGATCAGCCAGTTGGGCAGGTTCCAGCCAAAGGGCAGTTCAGAAATGTCGGAGGCGTCAAAGGCCCGCGCGATGCGCGGCTGCCCGTCCTCGCCGGCATCCACAATCTGCATGGTCTGCAGCGCGGTCGCATGGTTGCTGAGCTGGTGCCAGACGCCGGCACGTTCCAGCACATGAACTGAGGGTTGCAAAAACGCCGTGGACCGCAAATCTGCGCCATCCGTGTCGCGATCCGTGATGGGCGGGGCGGGGTCCACGCAGACGACGTCAAAGCCGTTGCTGCCAAACAGGCACGCGGCCGTCAGGCCCGCCACGCCGCCGCCGGAGATCAGGATTTTGGTGTTCTCACTCATACGCCAAACCTAAGCCCTTAACGCCGCGTTCCAAGGCTCAATCGACCACCTGCGCCAGAAAGCCGCTGAGGTCTTTCGTGTGGTGGTCGATGTAGGGCATCGGGTCCGGCTGGGGCGCAACATGCACGGTGCGCAGCCCCATTGCATGGGGCACCTCCAGATTGCGCCCCTCATCTTCGAACATGGCCGCCGTGGTGCCATCCAACCCGTCCAACCCGAAGACCCGCTCAAAGGCGGCAGCCTCCGGCTTGGGGCGGTATTGCGCATGTTCCACGCCATAAACCGCATCAAAGAGGCCGGATAACCCTCTGGCAAGCAACACGTTTTCTGCGTAAGGCGCTGAGCCGTTGGTGTAGACAATTTTGCGCCCCGGCAGCTTCGATATCTGGCCGCGCAGCGCCGTATCGGGGCGAAGAACGGTGAAATCAATGTCATGTACGTCGACCATGAACGGTTCCGGGTCGATGTCATGCTCGGCCATCAGCCCCGCCAAAGTGGTGCCATGCGCGTGCCAGTAGTCGCGGCGCAGCCGGTCAGCCTTCGCACGGTCCACATTCAGCACATCCATCACATAGGCCACCATCCGCGCCTCGATCTGGTCGAACAGCCGCATCGCTGGCGGGTAGAGCGTGTTGTCGAGGTCAAACACCCAGGTGTCGACATGATCGAAGCCGTCTTTCATGTCGCGGACGCTAACCCGTTGGAAGCCATGCCGAAAGCGGGAAATGCTTGTGTGCCTTGCGGCAAGTGTCTAGCTTTTCTGACAGCATAATGCGGGGACAAGACTGACATGGCCAAACCGGTGGAAAGCAACACGTATAAGGCAATTCTGCATGCAATCGATGTTGGCGTCTACAAACCCGGTGACCGGCTGGTGGAAAGCGAGCTGGCCAATCGGTTTGGCGGCTCCCGCACCCCAATTCGCGAGGCTTTACAAAGGCTTGAGACGCAATCCTTGCTTGCGCGGGATGGCCGATCCCTGATCGTGGCCTCGCTGGACCACGACCAGATGGCCGAACTTTACACGGTGCGCGGCGCGCTGGAGGGGCTCGCCGCTGAGCTGGCAGCGCAACACGCCGCGCCTGAAGAAATCAAGGTGCTCTACGATATGGTCGAGCGGGACCGCGAGCTGTTGGACAAGCCTGCGGAGCTGAGCCAATCGAACCGCAGGTTCCACCGGCAGCTGCACCGCGCGTCGCATAACCGCTATCTGGTGCAGCAGCTAGACCTCGTTTACCGCTCGATGGCGCTGCTGGCCTCGACCTCTTTGGCGGCTGACGGGCGCGGCGCGGTTGCTTTGGACGAGCACCACGCGATTGTCCGCGCGATCGAGGCGCGGGATGCTGTCGCCGCGTCCAAGGCGCTGAAAGACCACCTTTCCATCGCGTATGAGGTCAGGCTCAAGATCGACGCCGCCGGCGATCTTTGAGGCTGGTGCCTCTGCAGGGCTGACGCCATGTTCGGTCTTGTCCCAGAAAAACGGTTTCCACGTCATCTCTGCCACCCCTTTGTAGGCGGCGAGGGTGCCCAGCATAAAGTAGACGGGCAGGGTGAAGATCCACGCCAAGGCGGGCCTGTGATCCAATTTGCAGCCAGCAACAAGAAACAAGGACAGGGTCACCGCCTCGCAGGCGAGGAAGAGCATGGACAGGCTCGACATATGACCACCGCTGAGCCCCGCGACCGCCGGGACCCGGCCGCCGCTGAGAAAATGCGCGGCGGTCCACCACAAGACCGGGGCAAGGCAGAAGGCCAGCAATGTGCCAAGGAACAATATCTGGAAGCCCACAAATTGCCTTGGACCCAGATCCCGCCATAAAACCAGCGGGTTACGCATATGCACGCAATAGGTCATCGCGTAGCCCTTCAGCCAGCGGGACCTTTGCCGCACCCAGGGCCAGAACCGGTTATTGGCCTCTTCCCCGGTGATCGTGTCGAGCATCTCGCAGCGGTAGCCATGACGCGCCAGCCGCATGCCCAAATCGGCATCCTCCGTCACGTTATGCGCGTCCCACCGCCCAAGGCGGATCAAAGCATCGCGCCGGAAAAACAGCGTGGTGCCGCCCAGCGGGATCGCGAAGCCCAGCGCCTGCAGGCCGGGCAACATCACCCGAAACCACCCCGCATATTCAAAGGTGAAACACCGCGCCAGCCAACCGGCGCGCGGGTTGTAGAAGCTGAGCACGCCCTGAATGCAGGCGAGTTTGGGGTCCGCGCGCCGGAACTTGGCGGCAACGCGCGTCAGCTGGTCCCGGTCCGGCGCGTCCTCGGCATCATAGACCCCGATGATCGAGCCGGAGGTGAAATCCAGCGCGTAATTCATCGCCCGTGGCTTGGTTTTCAGCAGCCCGGTCGGCACGGTGATCACCTTCATGCCGTCGGGCAAGGTGGCGTCGCGCACGGCGCGGCGGGTCAGCATGTCATCGGCCTCCACCACCAGGCACAGCTCCAGCAGTGGGGCGGGGTAGTCGATCCTGTCGAGCCGCTTGATCAGGTTGGCGGCGACGTTGGCCTCCTTGAAGAGCGGCACCAGGATTGAGATTTTGGGCAATTTCGAGGGGGTCGATGTGCTCAAATGCCTAAATGAAGACGGCGCGGCGGCCTTCCTGAGCGAGATCACGACGCAGACGGCCTTGAGTGCTGTGTTGACCAAAAGGGTCGCGGTCGCCGTCCAGAACAGCACCGCGCCCAGCAACGCCGGGGCCGTGGCAAGCATTGCAACCGCGAGCAAGGCCAACACGATCACAACGCCAAGCATCCGTTTGCCCGACCAGTCGCGGCAACTTTGGTGGAGCGGCGTGTGGGTTTCCGACAAAGCGGCCAGGGCGCGCCCATGCATGGCGGCGATTGCGTGATGCAGGGCGTCCCGGTTGGCCACCACAAACCGGATTGGGCCCGCCGTTTCAGATAGCTGGCGCGCAAGCGGGGCCGCCTGATCGAGGCTGGTGCAGGCCAGAACCGTGATCCCGCCGCGCCGCTGCCACGGGATGGCCTGATAGCGCAGGCAATCGGCGGGGTTGACCAGTTCGGCAAGTCGGGGATCTGGCCGGTCGCGGGCCAGATCGACGGTCGAGGTGTCATGCATCCGCGCAAGAGCCCGGGTGATCGCGTTGCGGCTGAGCATCCCGCGATCGGCGATGATCTCGCCCAACGGCGCTTCGACCCCGGTCTGCAATCGCAGCGTTTCGGCGACCTGGTCAGGGCGCAGGGCGCCGTCGCGGATCAGCAGGTCACCAAGGCGCAACTTCCCCGTCTTGCGGGGCAGGTCGGGCAGACCGGCGGACCGGCGTTGCCGGAAGTGGAAATTGAGCGCGTTCATGTCAGGGGCAAATTGCCCCCACCAGGGTTAAACGCAGGTTAATGCCTAGGCTGTTGCCAAGGCCCGGTCGGCCATGGCTTTGGCGAAGCGTTCAAACAGGTAATAGCTGTCTTGCGGTCCGGGCGACGCCTCGGGGTGGTACTGCACGCTGAACACGGGTTTGCCATCCACACAAATACCGCAATTGGATCCGTCAAACAGCGAGACATGGGTTTCGCTGACGCCTGCTGGCAGGGTTTGTGTGTCGACCGTGAACCCGTGGTTCATCGACGTGATTTCGACCTTGCCGGTGGTGTAATCCTTGACCGGGTGGTTCGCGCCATGGTGGCCGTGGTTCATCTTGATGGTCTTGGCGCCCAAGGCCAAAGCGAGCATTTGGTGGCCCAAGCAGATGCCGAAAACCGGGATGTTTGCCTTTAGCACGCCCTTGATCGCGGGGACGGCATATTCCCCGGTAGCCGCAGGGTCGCCGGGGCCGTTGGACAGGAACACGCCGTCTGGGTTGTACGACAGGATGTCTTCGGCAGTGGCGGTCGCAGGCAGCACAGTGACGTCGCAGCCAGCCGAGGCCAGACAGCGTAGAATGTTACGCTTGGCGCCGTAATCCACGGCAACCACCTTGTGGCCCTTCTCGGCCCGTTTGCCGAAGCCGTCGGGCCAGGCCCAGCGGGTTTCGTCCCATTGGTAGGATTGTGCGCAGGTGACCTCTTTGGCGAGGTCCAGCCCTTCGAGACCCTTGAAGGCACGGGCGTCCTTGACCAGAGCTTCGAGATCGAATTCGCCGTCGGGGTTATGTTCCATTGCAACATGCGGCGCGCCTTGGGCGCGGATGGCGCGGGTCAGGCGGCGCGTATCAACGCCGCCCATGGCGATGCGTCCGCGTTTTGCCAGCCATGCGCCAAGCTCTTCAGTGGCGCGCCAGCTGGAGGATGCGGTCGGGTCCCACTTGACGACCATGCCGTCAGCGACTGGATCGGCGGTCTCGTCATCTTCTGGATTGACGCCGGTATTGCCAATGTGGGGGAAGGTGAAGGTCACGATCTGGCCCGCGTAGCTGGGGTCGGTCATGATCTCCTGGTAGCCGGTCATCGCGGTGTTGAAACACAGCTCGGCCACGGTGCGGCCCGTCGCGCCGAAGCCCATCCCATAAAAGACCGTTCCATCGGCCAGAACAAGGCATGCGGTGGGTTTGGAGGACATGTGGCGATTCCCTCTGAAGCTGCTATGGGCAAAATTTGTCGGAACCTAAGGAGTGGGGCAGGTGGGGTCAACCGCCACTAGGGGTTGTTTTGGCCTGAGAACGACGTTGGGTTATGGTGACTTGTGATATTGACCATTTGTGATAGTTAGCTGCGTTCCGAAACCGCTGTGAGGCACTTTTGATGTCGAAAGACAAACGCACCGAGATCACCGACGCGCTGAAAGAGGCCATGAAAGCCAAGGACGCCGACCGTCTGGGCACTTTGCGGCTGATCAACGCCGCCATCAAGGACCGCGACATTGATCTGCGCAGCGAGGGCCGCGAGGTCAGCGACGACGAAATTCTGGCGATCCTGGGCAAGATGGTAAAGCAGCGGCAGGAAAGCACCAAAGCCTATGAAGAGGGCGGGCGGCTGGAACTGGCGGAGCGTGAACAGGCGGAGATCAAGGTGATCAACGATTTCCTGCCCGCGCAGCTGGACGCCGCCGCCTCGGAGGCGGCCGTGGACGCCGCGATTGCCGAAGTGGGCGCCCAAAGCATCCGCGACATGGGCAAGGTCATGGGCATCCTGAAGGGCAAATACACCGGCCAGATGGATTTCGGGGCCGTTGGCCCGATGGTGAAGGCGCGGCTGGGATAACGCGCGCACATTTGACCCGCGCGAGCCTTGGGCTGGCGGGATCATCCTGCTCGATCTTGAAAGAGTTCCATAGAGAGGCGGCGCCGCCGAGATGTGGTTCACGCCTTGCTTGAGGGTTGGTATGCCCTTTCGCCTGAAATCACCGGTGACTTCGGAGAAGGGCGCGGGAGACATCAGAGCAATCTGACGGCTGCGCCCTCCCAAGAAACCACGAATGGATACGACGACACGTCTTGATGCGCCGAAGGTTCGAACGGCTGCGGGTATAGCGGGCGCGGGGTTGTATTTGGTTAACGATGCGTGCGGTGATCTGATTGTGCGGCAACAGCCGCGCATGATTGTTTCGCGCTCGCCGCGCAGGCATGGGGGCTCTGCCCCCAAACCCCCGGGATACTTATGAACGAAGGAAAGGGACCCTAAGCGGCGAGGTTTTTAAGCTCGTCCTCGAGCTGGTGCTTCAACGCGATGCGCTCTTCGGCGGAGAGGAACGCGCCCAGCTCGACCTCGCGCGGGCCGCCTTTCAGCGTGAGGTAGTGCTTCACCGGCTTTTTATGCTCTGCCACCTGCACCCAGTAGGGATTGGCTTGCCAGTCCTTGCGGGTGCCCTTGGGGTCGATATGGACCAGCGTCAGCCGGTCCTGCCACAGGGTCAGCTCCTCCACGATATGGCCGTCGCGGTAGTTGCGCATGATGAAACCCCACAGAGCGGCGACCGTGATGATCAGGAAGGGGAGAACGCCCCAGAAAGCGGCGGTGCCGAAGACGCCGAAAAGCGGGACGGACAGGCCGCAGCACAGGACGGCGATCACCCAGACAAAGCCCGTCGCGGGCAGGGACCGGTGCGGGTACAGCAGCACCCGCCATTCAGGCGTTTTGTCGTTGTAAGTAGAAAGGGCCTCGGGATAATCCGAGGCCCTTCCTGCAAGGTCTATGTGCTGGATGGGCACCTAGTGGTGCGCCTTGTCCCAGTCTTCCTGCTTTGGCAGGATTTCGAACGTGTGCTCCGGTGGAGGGGACGGCAGGGTCCATTCCAGCGTGTCCGCATATTCGTTCCACGGGTTGGCTTCCGTCACGCGGCGGCCTTTGGTCAGGGTGTAGACCATGACGCCGATGAAGAAGAGGAACGACGCGAAGCTGAGGAACGCGCCCCAGGAGGAGACGTAGTTCCAGTAGGCAAACGCCTCAGGGTAGTCGATGTAGCGACGTGGCATACCTTGCCTCCCGAGGAAGTGCTGCGGGAAGAAGGTGATGTTTGCGCCGATGAACATCGTCCAGAAGTGCAGCTTGCCCGCCCATTCAGGATACATGCGGCCCGACATTTTCGGCAGGTAGAAGTAGATACCCGCAAAGATCGAGAACACGGCCCCGAGGCTCATCACGTAGTGGAAGTGAGCCACCACGTAGTAAGTGTCGTGATAGGCGCGGTCGATGCCCGCTTGGCTGAGCACGATGCCCGTTACGCCGCCTGCGGTGAACAGGAACAGGAAGCCCATGGCCCACAGCATCGGGGTTTTGAACTCGATCGAGCCGCCCCACATTGTCGCGATCCATGAGAAGATCTTGATGCCTGTCGGCACCGCGATCACCATCGTGGCCAGCATGAAGTAGGACTGCTGCGTCAGCGACATGCCCACGGTGTACATGTGGTGCGCCCAGACCACGAAGCCCAGCGCGCCAATGGCGACCATCGCGTAAACCATCGGCAGGTAACCAAAGACCGGCTTGCGCGAGAAGGTGGCGATCACGTGGGAGATGATGCCGAAGCCCGGAACAACCACGATATACACCTCGGGGTGCCCGAAGAACCACAGCAAGTGCTGGTACAGGATCGGGTCACCGCCGCCAGCGGCGTCGAAGAAGGTTGTGCCGAAGTTACGGTCGGTCAGCAGCATGGTGATGGCGCCCGCCAGAACCGGCAGGGACAACAGGATCAGCCACGCGGTCACGAAGATCGACCACGAGAACAGCGGCACCTTGTGCAGGGTCATGCCCGGCGTGCGCATGTTCAGGAAGGTGGTGATCATGTTGATCGCGCCAAGGATCGAAGACGCCCCCGACATGTGCACCGCGAAGATCGCGAAGTCGGTCGACATGCCTTGTTCCGTCGTCGACAGCGGCGCGTAGAGCACCCAGCCAATGCCGGAGCCGGCCTGATCGTTACCGCCGGGAACCAACAACGACGCGACAGCAAGCGCACAGGCGGCCACATACATCCAGTAGGACAGGTTGTTCATGCGTGGGAACGCCATGTCAGGCGCGCCGATCTGCAATGGCATGAAGTAGTTGCCGAAGCCGCCAAACAGGGCGGGGATCACGACGAGGAACATCATCAAGATGCCGTGGCCGGTGATCAAAACGTTCCAGAGGTGGCCGTTTGGCGTACAATCTGCGGTTGCCGCAGCGGTGAAACGTGCGCCTTCAAGGCACATGTACTGCACACCGGGTTCCATCAGCTCCAACCGCATGTAGACGGTGAACGCCACGGAGATGAACCCCATCAGCGCGGCGGTGAAGAGGTACAGAATACCGATATCTTTGTGGTTGGTGGACATGAACCAACGGGTGAAGAAGCCCCGTTCGTCGTGATCGTGTCCCTCGATGGCGGCGTCGGCCATGGGTGTCTCCCAATTCTTATGTAGTTAAGTCTCGACATTTGCGCAGGCGACAGAATCCGCCCGTTGGGTGACGGTTTAGTGCCTTGGGGCGGGCAGGGCAATGTTGCAAGGGGCAACAGGGGTGGAAAAAATGTCGCGGGGCGGCGAGATATCCCCTTTTTTGCGGAACATCCGGGCTTGCGTTCCACGGTCGGGATAGGCCACAGCGCGCAGATTTGAGAAATTCGTATCTGAATGTTTGCTTTGAGCCCAATGTGTCGATTGTAGCGGCTTGCTTGAACTTCCGCTTTGGACCAAAAATGCTGGACCAAGTCGCGGGGTTTAGCAGCGTTTCTAAAAACCACGTCTTCTAACCAGAAGCCATGAGAGCAAAAGCGACACCTGCGTCGATTCCCGGCGAGACACTGCATGGCAAAGAGGCGAACACTAAGCATGTACCTAAGGTAGGGGATGCTTCCTGTGAGCAAAATAACGACAAGTAATACTCCAGTTGGCACTGATAGGGCGCTGCATAGCAACGTCATTTGCATCACGGCAATTGCGCTATTTGCGACCGGTTTCCCGGCTGCTGATGTGTTGTTGAAGACTTGGGGGCCTATCTCGCTCATCACTGCGCGGATCGTCCTCGCTTGCGCATTGATGTTGCCATTGTGGTTGATCATTGATGGTCCCATGCGGGTCATTAACGCACCCTGGTCGCGCGCTCTTGCTATTGGCGCATTAGGTTTCGGCACTGGCACAATACTTCTGCTGGTTGTCCAAGACATGACGGACCCGGTTTCCGCAGCGTTAATTGCGGCAACAATGCCCATAAGTGCAGTGGTTCTTGAAATCATGTTTGATGGTCGAAAGTTGACGCTGAACTTTGCTGGAGGAGCGATACTTGTCCTGATCGGCGGGTTTCTTGCGGCAGGTGCAGATTTGCGAGGCGGTACGTTTGGAAGCGCTATTGTCCTTGGTAGCACCGCTTCGGTGATGTTTGCTTGGGGGTCTCGCAAGACGGTAAAAGGGTTGCCAGAAATGACCTCGCTCGGGCAAGCCACCTCAACATTCATTGGTGCGATGATCTTTTGCGTTGCGACCTTTGCGCTTTTCAAGTTCATGGGCTGGGAGGGAACTCAGTCGGCCCAGCTGGGGCTTTGGGGCTGGTCAATGATGTTGACTTACGCTTGGGGTGCTATGGCGTTGAGCCAAGCCTTCTGGATCCTTGGCGTCTCTCGATTGGGCATCGGCATTGCGTCTTTCCACCTTAACGCAGCCCCTTTCTATGTGATGCTGATCCTCTTAGTTGCAGGCGGGGGTTGGGATTGGGGACGCGCTCTCGGTGCTGCCCTGCTCGCTCTTGGTGTTGTACTTGCACAGAAAAAGAGAGCGACGGAACGCCAACCGGAACCGCTTGGTGCCGGCAGCTAGTTGAAGGTGGCGACGACGGTACAATGCTTTTGACCTAGTGCGGCGCAAGCAGAAATAAATCTGCCACATCCGGCTCGTTCTCATTTTCTCTGCGGCCTGCCTGCGCCGACTGCCGGGCGTGGCCAGATTCCGATCAAACCTGTCGTTGAAGGAACTGAAAGCGTCGAACAAATTGCTCGCTGGGTCATGTAAAGCCTGAATGCTGCGCGGCACATACGATTAGAAGTGACCAATTCCTGAAAGCGGTCTTTGGCGCAACTGCAGCGAAAGCTCCGTTTGTCCCGCACAACCGACATTAACTTAACGCTCCAACATGTTGACCAAGGTATGCAACGGTCGATCAAGGCGCCAATGTTTTGCCAAAAACCCAGTCTTCGAAATGCTGCAATGCAAGAAAGTGCCTGCTTACTTGGCGCGCCGCAGGCGGGCACATTGGTACGAAGCCTTGTTCGTGCCGCTCCGGTTTCGAACTTCAAATACGGCAACAGGAGAGGGGGGGGGGCGTCTCAGCCTAAGACGGGTCGCCCGCTTGATGTGCCCATGACAGATTTGACGATAGTTTGTTGAAACTGGAGCAAGCTTTTTCTGGACGTCTGTTTGTTCCCCGGTGTTGCTCTGATCGAAGTCTTTCCCGGTTGCTAGGTGGCTCGCTGCAATTCATCCGTGAGGATTGAGACGACCGCCTGAACGGTTGGATCTACGAGGTCGGCGGGTCTTGATGGGCGCGCGTGCTTTCTGGCGAACACCGGGATGGTTCCTTCCGTCACCGTTAACATCAGATATGCCGCCTGGTGACGCGGCTCATCGGTTGATGTCGGAAACAGGGCGGCCAGTACATCAACCAGCCATGCGATCGCCAACTCATACGAGCGTTCGATGATCTGTGTCCCAAAGCCATGATGCTTTGCGAGAATCCAGAACTCCAGGAACAGCCCATTTGTTTCCGGCACCATCGCATCATCAATCATCCAAGCGAGAATGCGGCGCAGCTCGCTGATGGGATCGGCGTCGCTTCCGAAAACTGGAACCTCCGGCCTGACCTTGGCATATCGTTCGCAGACGTCATGCATCACTTCTTCGACCAGAAGGATCTTGCTTGGGAAGTGGTAGGTCAAATTGCCTGGGCTGATGCCGCAGGCCGCTGCGACTTTGCGTGTGCTCAGCTCATGGTAGCCGTCCTCAAGCAGCAGCTTCTCTGCTGCTTCGATGATCTGGTCGCGTGAGGCGCGTCCCAGACGGTTGCTGCTTCGCGCGCTGACCTTCGAACTGTTCCCATCCAAACTCATATTGACAGGTTAGTACATCTGTCCTAACCGTCAAGCAAACAATTAGGACACTCGTACTAAGGTGAAAAATCAGATTTCAGTCATCTTCACCTTTGGGTTGGTTATGATGCTGGCCCCCTTCGCGATCGACCTCTACTTGCCGGCCTTGCCGACGATCAGTGATCAGCTTGGGACGGAGATCGACCAACTTGAAGCATCAGTCGCGATCTTCCTGATCGGATTTGCAGCAGGTCAGCTCGTATTGGGCCCTCTCTCTGATGCCATCGGACGGATGCGGGTTCTCGTAGGGGGCTTGGCCGTTTTTGCGGTCGCGTCCGGCATCATTGCGACTGTCGACAGTGTTAACGAACTGTTTGTGTGGCGCTTTGTCCAAGCGGTCGGGGCCGCAGGTTCGGTGACTGTGTTCCCCATGGTGCAGGACCGGTTCAGGCAGCAGGACGCAGCGCGTGTGATCTCGATCCTGATGGCGTTGATCATTGTCGCCCCGCTCGTTGCACCGCTTCTCGGGGGATACATTCTCATCTTCGCGGGGTGGCCGACGATCTTCCTGCTCTTGTCGGCCCTTGGAGTTGTGTCGCTATTGCTCGCGTTCAAGGCGTCGCCGCCGTCGACCGAACCACGCCGCCGGATCACGCTCCGCATGCTTTCCGGCCAATACGCTACCGTCCTCAAGGAGCGGCGCGTTGTCTTGGCAATCCTGACAGGAAGCTTTGCGTTCGGAGGCCTGTTCGCCTTCGTAGCGGGGTCGCCTTTCGTGTACATTACCTATTTCGACGTACCCGAAGAGCGTTACGGCCTTCTGGTCGGTTTGAATGCCGCCGCCATGATCATCGTAAACTTGGCCAATGCATCCATGCTCGCAAAGTTTCCGGCCATCAGAAAAATTGCTGTCGGAGCGGTTTTCCTGGCACTGGCGGGCGTTGCGATGCTTGCAGCAGCGCTGCTTGGTCAGGGATTGGTGATGATCGTCGCCATTGCCATTGTGTTCTTCGCCGCCTTGGCATTGGTGGAAACCAACGCCGCCATTGTCGCCTTCTCAGTCCTGCAGGAGGAGAATGGCACAGTCGCGTCGCTCAACGGGGCGTTGCAATTTGGCATTGGGGGGCTGTCGAGCATGCTGGTCAGCACACTGGCATCGACCAACGCCGTTCCGCTTGCCATTGTAATGGCCGCAAGCGGATTGGCTGTGTTGTTGTGTGCGGTCCGGTTGGTTTTCTTCGACAGAGCGTCCGAGCCCGGGTCAAAATCACGCGGTTCTCAAACCAGTTGAGAACCGCGCTAACGTCTTGTTGGTCTTCGACCCGCCGGGTCAGTTCACACCAGCTTTTGTAGCAGGGCGCAGGCGATCATCCTTTGGCAGACCTAACTGATCCACCCACGCGTCAACCTCACCTTCGGCACGTGCAATGGCCGTGTCGTCCATGAAGTGCCTATTGGCGGCGACAAATGTGACATCCGTAATTCCCACGAAGCCCAATATGTGGCGTAGGTAGCCGCTTGCAAAATCAATGTCGGATCCAAAGTCCGTCCCGCCCGAGGCAAAGCACACGATTGCCGTTTTGCCGGACAACAACCCTTTGGGGCCGGTATCGGAATATGCGAAGGTTTTTCGCGCGCGGCAGATCAAATCAATCCAAAGCTTGAGGCTTGCCGGGATCGAAAAGTTGTAAACGGGGGCCCCGATGATCAACGTGTCGGCGGCGTCAATCTCGGCGATCAGCGTATCGGATAGGGCCAGCACATCCTTTTGTTGGTCGGTGCGGTCTTCTTCTGGCGTCGAATTGGCATTGATCCAAGCGTGATCCAGAAGTGGTAGGGGATTGTTCAGGTCCCGCACGGTCACATCGAACGGTTTTCCCGTGTCGGTGAGCCTGTCGATGATGCGATCCGCCAGGTGGCGGCTTTGCCCTGTTTCTGTTTGTGCACTGCAGTCGATGCGAAGGATTTTCATAGCGAGGTCCACCCACCATCGACGGCAATTTCAGCACCACGCATGTAGGAAGATGCATCCGAAGCAAGAAACAGCACGGCGTTCGCGATCTCTTCTGCTGTGCCGAACCGGCCCGCCGGCACCTGCGCCACGATGCCAGATGCCATTTCTTCCAGCTGTTCTTCTGTCATGCCGATTTTGCCATAAAGCGGTGTTTCAATCGGGCCCGGAGCAACGGCGTTCACCCGAATTTGCTGCTCTCCAAGCTCTGCAGAAAGAGTACGTGTTGCCGAGCGCAAGGCCGCCTTGGAGGCTGAATACACCGCCATTCCAGGCATCCCCAATTCATCAAGGCAAGAGGTGTTCATAACGATTGACCCGCCTGCGTTCATAAGTGGGGCCAACGACTGCACCAACATCAGCGGTGCGGTAAAGTTGATCATGATCTGTGCTTGCGCCCGAGCGGCGTCGATTTGACCCAAAGGGGCCGGCCACGTGACGCCAGCATTCGCAAACAGAATGTCGATTGATCCAAATTCCGCCTTCAAATGCTGCGATAGGGCAAGACTGTCTTCTGAATGTTCAGCGCGCCAGCGGATGGCCACGACATTTGTGTCGCCGTTGGCCAATTTTGAACGCGCCGCGTCAAGGCGGGCCTCATCTTGGCCTGTGATGATCAGGGTTTTTACACCCTCGGCAATGAACCGTTCGGCAGCGGCAAAACCGATGCCAGACGTCGCCCCCGTTATGACTGCGATCTTGTCTTTGAGTTGCATAGTCTGTTCCTTGAATTTAATTTACTGATCGGTTAGGTAAATGCGAAATAGACCACTGTCCACAATTAAATGCAGATCGGTAAAATAATGGCAAAACCCAGCTCTCCCGCACGGCGCGGCAAAGGCCGCCCGCCGTCAATCGACCGTATCGCGGCACTTGATGCCGCTGTGCTGACCTTTTGGGAAAAGGGGTATGAGGGGGCGTCATTGACAGATTTGACGAACGCGATGAACCTGTCGCGGCCGTCGCTGTATTCCGGGTTTGGGGACAAAGCCCAGCTTTTTGACGCAGCCCTGATGCGATACGCGCAAACAATCGGAAGCGCGCCAATGGCTGCATTTGAGGCAGAGCCAGACATATCGAAGGCAGTACGCGCGTTTCTGAGCGAGGCAGCCGCTGGCAACACAACGCCAGGCAACCCTTGCGGATGTCTGATCGGGTGTTGCGCCGCAACTGCCGCTGAATCCGACCCGAATGTCCGCAGGCGCTTGAACCAATTGCTGTCAGATACGCAAAGCCGTCTGGCCAAGCGGTTCGAAGCGGAACCGAAGCTACCTGGGCATTTCTCGGCGCGCAGCCGCGCAGCGATGATGCTTGATTTCATGAACGCGCAGGCAATCCGCGCCCGCTCCGGTGCGACACAGGACGAACTGATGGAAGATTTGGATATGAAAGTTCACGCGGTGCTTGGGGCGCAAGACAATTCCGAGCGGTCACTCACATGACGAAAGATGCAGCGACCCAAGAGGCGCAAACGGGGATCAAAGAACGGCGCGAAAGTGGGGAATTCGTGCGCGGCGTCAGCGGCCTCCGCCATTCCATAGGAGACCCGGAGTTTCCCCCTGAGGCAGGCCGATATCACCTGTTTGTTGCCCTCAATTGCCCCTGGTGTCACCGCGTGACGTTGGCTCGCAGCATTCTTGGATTGCAAGACAGCATCACTATGGATGTCGCATTTCCCAACCGGACAAATGAGGACGATCCCGAGGGGCCCAACCTATGGGAATTCGCGCCGGACCGTGTGGCATCGTTAACGCGAGAACCGCTGCCCGAATGCACGGGTGAAACCGGGACGGGGAAAGAACTGCGTTTGACCAGAGACATCTACCGGGAGGAGGGGTCGTCGGAGCAATCAGTCCCGATCCTTTACGACAAACTCGCCAAGCGCATCGTAAACAATGAAAGCGCTGACATCCTCCGTATGCTCAACCGCCATGCCCGTGCTCTTGGCGGCACCCCGTCCGACCCCGGGCTTTTGCCCGACGACACACGCAAACGCGATGAGATCGATGCGCTCAATGAACGCATTTACGTCACCATCAACAACGGGGCCTACAAAGCTGGTTTCTCGTCGGATCAGGAAATCTATGAAAACGCCTTTCATGCCTATTTTGAAACGTTGAGCTTTCTAGATGAGTTGCTCTCGGACGGTCGGTTGTTTCTGACGGGCAATGATTTCACCGAAGCCGACCTGCGGCTGTTTCCCACCCTCTACCGTCATGACCCGGTCTATTACGTAAGGATGAAACTAAATGGGGCTCATATTTACGACTACCCAAATCTATGGCGTTGGGTATGCCGGGTTTACGCCCTGGATGGTGTTGCCCAATCGGGATCATTGATTCATTGCCGCCAAGGCTATTTTGGGCGGTCTTGGAATGGCGTCATTCCCGCAGGGCCGATTAAGCCCATGCAATACCCAAACGCCTACATGCAGCTGGAGGAGCCATAAGAACGAGGGAGGCAATCCAGAAATTGAGGGAGTTCAGTGACATCGGGCTTTGCCCGTCAGGGGCGCATCGGCTTAGATAGCTTAAATATCCGTCACCTCACCCACCGCAAGCACCGCGCCTGTGGGCGCGCCGGTGGGGGAGCCGCCGTCAGGTTCGTCGGAAATCGCCAACACCATGCCGCCAACCACGCCTTGCAGGTCCTCCGGCAACGCGATGTTGCCGGTGCCGTCATCGGTAAGCACGCCGAGCGAGCGGGGGGGATTGTCGCCCACGATGGCCCAAAGTTCAAAGTCGCGGCCCGTGGCCGGCTCGCCTGCAGTGCGGGTGACGCGTAACCCGCCAGTGGACCCGTCATAGACGGCCAGCACGCGCAGGCTGTCATCCTCAGCCGCAATCTCGCTGACAAAGAGCGGGCCGGAGGCGGGGGCTTCAGGCGCCGTTTGGGTGACAAGCATTACAGCCATAACGGCAGCAGCCGCCGTCGCGACGAGGGAAAAGCCCTGCCACAGCCCCAACCGCCCCCAGAGAGAGGCCGGCTTATCGGGCGCACCGAACAAATCATTCGTCAGGCGGGCTTTCAGCGCTTTGGGTGGCACCACGGGCGCAAAATCCTCTGCCAGGTCTGAGAAATGCGCGACCCATTCGGCGACGTCGCGCTCGAGCGCGCGGTCTTGGGCCAAACGGGCCTCGAAGCTGCGTTCTTCATCCGCCGTCATCAGCCGCAACGTGTATTCGGCGGCGAGCACTCGGTTTTCTTCTTCCGGCGTCAGTGGGGTGTCTGGGCTGTCGGTCATTGGGTCATGCACTCCCTGAGCGCGATCAGCGAGCGTCGCAGCCATGTGCGCATCGTGTTCAGCGGCACGTCAAATTTCGCCGCGAGATCGGCGTAGCTGTCCCCCTCCAGATAAGCGCCGCGGACGGCAGCCCTGCGGTCGTCGGGCAACTGGTCCAGACAGCCGATGATGCGCGTGGCCTCAGAGCCTGCAATGGCCGATTGCTCCGGCGTGGGGCCGGATGCAGCCATGCGGTCCTCGACATCTGCGATGTCGTCGGCCTGCTTGGTGGCGCGCAGACGGTCGATCGCCGTGTTCCGCGCGATTGTGATTAGCCATGTCATCGGGCTTAACCCATTGCTTGCGTATCTATCCGCGTAGCGCCAGATCTTCATGTAGGTCTCTTGCAAGACGTCCTCGGCACTGGCGGTATTGTTCAACACACGCAGCGCCACCCCAAAAAGTTTCGCGCTTGTCGCATCATAAAGTTCCGAGAAGGCGGATCGGTCGCCCAATGCGACCCGGGATATCATCCGGTCAATATCTGCCATGGTGGTCATGCGCGCGGCTCTCCAGTTCTCATGTCCCCGACCCCCGGACCGAGCGCATCTGGCGCACGGCGCGGGGATGTTCTTCGTCTGCGACCTGCGCCGTTGGGGCTGACACAAGCTGGGAGAGGCGAATGTTGTCCCCTAAAGTGGCGAAAAACCTAGATAAGTCAATTTTTTCCACAACAAATTGAACCGGGCTGAAACTTTGCGGGGGCTGGCTCCGTATCTTCACCAATGGCCGCAAAACGTGGCCTTGAATGGAGGAACTGATCACATGAAAACGTTGAGAATTGCTGCGGCGCTAAGTCTAGTGGCAACCGCCGCCTTTGCGGACGGGCATGCCGCCCCGATGGTCATGGCCACCGACCAATCCGTGGCCAATGGCGTTGTGAGCGCCGAAAAGATTGTTGCCGGTGAAAACGGCTGGTTGGTGGTGCATCGCACCGATGCCGAGATGACCCCCGGCCTCGTGGTGGGCCATGCCCCGATCCGCGCAGGTGAAACGGCGGATGTCGCGGCGATCCTGACCGAGGAGGTCAACCCCGGCGAGATGTTGATGCTGATGGTGCATTCGGAGGCAGGCGGCACCGAGACCGGCATCTTTGAATACACGTTAGGCGCCAAGGAAGACGGCCCGATCAAGCCCGATGGGAAACTGGTTATGACGGTCATCACCGCTCAATAAGGGGATCAATCCCTGAGCTGTGAGAGAGGCGGCCTTTTGGGAGAGGGGCCGCCTCTTTTTCGTGGGGCGGGCAGGTTATGGGGCTGGGAAATGCGCGCCGAAAGTGCGTTTCAGCGCGTCGTCCACATCGCCCATTGTCACCGGCAGCCCCAGATCGACCAGCGAGGTCACCCCCTGATCGGAGATGCCGCAAGGGACGATACCGCTGAAATGGTCCAGATCAGGTTCGACATTGATCGACAGCCCGTGAAAGCTGACCCATTTGCGCAAACGCACCCCGATGGCCGCGACTTTGTCTTCGCGCGGGGTGCCGTCGGGCAGGGGGGGCTTTTCGGGGCGGGGGACCCAGACACCGACGCGGCCCTCACGGATTTCGCCGGTGACGTTGAATTCGGCCAGCGTGGCGATGACCCAGGCCTCCAGATTTTGCACAAATTTGCGCACATCCTTGCCGCGGGTGTTGAGGTCCAACAGCACATAGGCGACCCGCTGTCCGGGCCCGTGATAGGTGTATTGCCCGCCGCGCCGCGTTTCGTGCACCTCGAACCGGTCCGGATCGGTCAAATCCTCGCGCTTGGCGGAGGTGCCTGCAGTATAGAGCGGCGGGTGCTCCACCAGCCAGATCGCCTCGCGCGCGGTGCCCGCGGCAATGGCGGCGGCGCGGGTCTCCATCCAGGTCACCGCGTCGGAGTATTGGGTCAGCCCTTGAGAGGTAATCCATTCGGGCAATTTTTCGTTCCCTTGCGGCAATACCCCATGTTACGCTGAGGCAATTGGTTTTTACACTTCGGAGGAATGGCATGTTTATCAAACAATTTACAATGGCTTGCGCGGCGGCAGCGGTCATGTCGGTGCCGGCGATGACGCCCGCAAAAGCCGACTCAGGCGACTTTGCCGCTGGCATCGTGGCCGGCGTGATTGGCAGCGCGGTGGTCCGCAACGCCAACAAACCCAAGCGCACCGTGCGCCGGTCGACCCGGTCAACCCGCGCCGCCAAGCCTCGTATTTCGAGCGCCCAACGCGCCGAGAACCGCGAAGTGCAAACCGCATTGAACTATTTTGGTTTCCCGTCAGGTTCCCCCGACGGGGTGTTCGGCAAAAAGACCCGCGCCGCGGTGTCCAACTACCAGGTGCATCTGGGATACGCGGCGACGGGCCAGCTGACATCCTACGAGAAGGACTTCCTGCTGCAATCCTACCGCCGCGCCTTGGCTGGCGGGCCCACGACGACGCAGCAGATCGCCGCGAACCCGCTTGGCCCACGCGGTCTACTGAATACCTACCGCGACCAGGCGGCAGGGGTGGTGACCGCAGCCGCGCCGACCGTTCAGGCCGCGCCGTCCACCACCACCGTGGTGGCGCTGCAACCGCAAGTGCTGCCACTGCAGGGCGGAACGACAACCACAACGACGACCACCGTGTCGGGCACCGGCGCGGCGGCGACAACTGGCGCGGCGCTGCCGAATTTTCTTGGCACGACCGAAGTCGCCTCGTTGGCGTCACATTGCAATCAGGTGTCGCTGATCACCTCGACCAATGGCGGCTTCACCACGGAGGCCAACATCGTTGACGCGTCCTTCGCGTTGAACGAGCAGTTCTGCCTGGCACGCACCTATGCGATTGCAGAAGGTGAACAGCTGGTGGCCTCGGTACAAGGCTTCACCCCGCAGCAGATCGAACAGCAATGTGCAGGCTTCGGCCCGGCAATGGCGCCGCATGTGGCCGCGCTGTCGGTCAAACCGTCTGATCAGGTCTCTGCGGATGTGGGCAAGTTTGTTCTGAACTCGGGCATGGCCCCCGCACAATTGGCGGGCACCGCGAAGATTTGCCTGTCCGTGGGCTACCGCACCGACAACATGGATGTGGCCATCGGGTCCGCGCTGATCCTGAGCGTTTTGGGCGAGCAAGCTTACGGCGAGCTGATGGGCCACCACTTGGCGCAGGGCTTCGGCGTGACCAAGCGGGCCGATTTGTCCACGGCATGGTACGAGATGGGGCTGAACGCCGTCGAGCAAGGCGCGACGCCGGTCTTCAACCCGGGCGACCCGCAGCGCAGCGCGCTGATCCGCAAGGCCGTGTTCTCGGGCACCAGCCAGTCGCAGAATGGGACCCAGCCTTTGGTCCAGCCTGCAGGGGCGGCATTGCCGACCTTCAGCATCCAGAACTAGGTTTTCGAACCACAAACAGAAGGGCCGGGGGCAGCGTTGCCTCCGGCCTTTTCTTTTGCCTGCATTTTGCCCTTCACAAGGACGAGGCCCTCGGCTAAACCGCCCCCAGCCTAGACTTGCGGTCGTGGCGGAATTGGTAGACGCGCAGCGTTGAGGTCGCTGTTCTGTAACAAGAGTGAGGGTTCGAGTCCCTCCGACCGCACCAGGCTTTTTGCCTCGCAAAAAGTCGACCAGCGCCAAACTTCCATAACAGACATCTCGCGGCAGGTCGGTCGCAGACCTACCGAGAGCACGCGCGCCCTAGACAAACGCCTCCGGCATTTCAAACACGAAGTCATCCTCCGTCAGGTCCGCCACATCAAGGTTGCGGATCACCATGCGTTCGCCATTGCCCAATCTGACTTCGGCGTCGTTGCTGCCATAGGCCAAAATGGTCAGGTCGTTGAAGTCGACGCCGTCAACCAGGATGCGGTCCAGGCCGTCCTCATAGTCGTAGATGATGTTCAGACCCGACCCGTCGCGGAAGGCAAAGACATCAGCCCCGCCGCCGCCATAGAGCCGGTCTGTGCCAGCACCGCCTTCAAACAGCTCATCCAGCGCGGTGCCGCGCAAAGTGTCGCTGCCCTCAGTGCCCGTCAGGATGCCTACGGTGGCGATGGGGTTGGTGATGGCGACGAGCCCCGCATCCTCCAACGCCACATTGCGCAGGATCAACCGGTCGCCATCCGGCGTCCGGATTTCAAGGTCGCTTCCATTGTACTGGCTGAATGTCAGCTCATCAATTGTGACCCCGCGCAGCGCAATGGCGTCTTCGGCCAGGTTGAAATCATAGACCACATTGGTGTCGTAGCCGGTGCCGAAGATGACGGTGTCGGCACCTTCGCCGGTGGTGATGCGATCCGTGCCCGCTCCGCTGTCGATGATGTCGTCGCCGCCGTAGGCGAAGATCCGGTCTGCGCCGTCCCACCCGTGAAGCGTGTTGTCGCCAGCCGTGCCCAGCATGTGAAACCTCAGGTTGCCTGCATCCGCGATGTCGACATTGAGCAGGACAATGCTTTGGCCACCCTCGGTCGTGATGCTGAGATCGGTGCCGTTTACCGCGGTAATCGTGAGGTTGGCTGCGGAAAAGCCAAGCAAACCAACGCTGTCCTGCGCAACGTTGAAGTCATGAACAGTGTCAGTCGCGGTGTCGGGCCCCATCACGAACGTATCTTGGCCCGCGCCTCCATGAAGCTGGTCCGCGCCCCAGCCGCCGACCAACATGTCATGGCCGGCATTCCCGTAAAGCGTGTCATCGCTGGACAATCCGGTGACGGTTTCGCTGAGATGGCTGCCGTCAATTTGCAGCCCCGTGCCTTGCTCAACCACGTCTAATGCCGGGGGCGCAGGGCTGACGATGAAGGGCAGGACGGGGACCGTCGCATTTGGTCCGGTTGCGAACAGGAAATCGCCTGGCTCCATCTCGGAGCTTTGGGCGACGCCGCCGTAGCTGACAGTGGGTTGGGTGACCGGGTCGACAGTGATGATCCGCAGCAACCCTTCGGGCGTGACGGTCGCAGACTGGGTGCCGACCTCGGAGCCGTTGTCAGTCACCACGAAGCCACCGAGATCAAAGGTGCCGCCTACGGTTTGCCCCGGGGCCAGGTCGAGCTGGATCAGCAGGGTCGTGTCATTGAGCAAAAGAGCTTCTCCCGCCGCCGGTGACGTTTCGCCGGTGGAAATGGCGATTGCCATGCGGATGGCTGCGATTTCGTAGGCGGCGTCGGTCAAATGCACCGAGTCGCGCAATGGCAGATCGAAGATCGTGGTCGCGAGTGTGACCGCGTCGGACGCGTCGGCTATCGCTTCTTGCGCGGCGCGGATCGCGGCAGTGCCTCCATGCAAGGCCTCAGAATAGAAGGCGCGATCGCCCAAAGCCTGCATGAACACGGACGGCGCGCCGCTGGCCTCCACCAACGCGTCGAGCACGAATTGCAGCCCCTCGGCATAGTCCGCCGCGCCGTTTGCGCCGACATATGTGGTGTCGGCCTCGCCCTGCGCCCAGATGACCCCTAGAAATTCCGTTCCATTTGCAACCTCGGCGGCAATGCGGCCGGTGAACAGGTCCAGATTGGGGCCGCCAGTGCCGGTGTCCTCATCATACCAGTAATTCGCCGCGATGCGGGCATTCAGCTCGGGGTCGTCGGGCGCGCGGGTATCGGCGTAGTCAGAGGCCGACCCGCTGAGTATGGCCGACCCGCCGCGCGCGGCATCGAAGAACTGCACATCCGTGTATTGCGGATTACGGGCCAAGAATTCAGCGCGAAATGCGTCCAGCGCCGCCCCGTTATCTGCGTTGAACCATTCGTCCATGTTGGATTGGCCGGCCAAAACAAAATGCGCGATCATCGTTACGAATCCCTAAATGACGCCCCCGCCGAACCTTGTAGAGGGTTGTTTTCAGGATGCAAATCAGTGTTTAGCGATTGAGGCGCCCAATGCTGTCGCGGGTGAAACTTGCGTACCCCTTGCTTGTCACCGCCAGCTGGTCGCGCAGATGCGCATTCAACGCGGGCAGCTTGTGGAACGGCACCTGCGGGGCAGCGTGGTGTTCCGCATGGTAGGGCATGTTCCAGGCGATGAAGCGGATGACGCGGTTTGTGTAAGTGGTGCGGGTGTTTTCCAGCATATTGGCCACAAAGGCGCAGCGGCTGTGTTCGGCCAAAAGGTAGAAGCGCAGGAAGGGCTGGCCCAAAAGCATCGGCAGGAGCCAGACCCAGAAGAGCAATGGCGTCAAGAAAAGGCTGATCGCGGCGAGCAGATAAAGACCCAGCATCATGCGGGCCTCCCGTTGCAGGCGCGGTTTGGCGCGATCAGGGATGTAGGGGGCGTCGGCATTGCCCGTTGCATTTGCCAAAAGCTGCAGGGGCAGCTTGGTCCAGTAGGTGTAGCCGGAGACGTTGATGAGATAGGCGCTCCAAGTTTCGGGTTTGCCGCCGGACAGAAGCTCTGGGTCCTTCTCGGGGTCATTGGTGTGGCGGTGGTGGGCGAGGTGGAAATAGCGGAACCACTCGAAGGGCAGCAGCAGCACCAGCCCGCAGGCGCGACCGACCCAGTCGTTGAATGTGGCGTTTGCAAAGGGGGTCTGATGCGTGGCCTCGTGTTCCAGTGTGAAGAGGAAAACAAGGAGGATGCCTTGAACGGGCAGCAGCAGCGGCCATAACGGCGCTTTGAGGCCAATCCACAGACCCACGAGGCAGATGAGCCCGACATGACCCGCGAGGTGGATCAGCCCCGCGCGATTCTCTCGCTCATTCAACGCGGAGGTGACGTCGGCTGGGATACGGGCGAGGGCGGCTTTGTGATCCATGCACCAAAATGAGCGCAGCGGCGAGAAGATGAAAACCCCAAATCTGCTGCTCTAATGGACAAAACAGGCACCAAAACGCCGCGAACAGCGCCAATTCTGCGTTTTCCGGCTGGTTCCAAAAAATGAGACAGAACTTGGTTGAAACGTATGACAATTCGCGCTTTAGTTTGCGACGGACCGGCCCGACCAAACAGGGTGGCCACACAACCTGGGGAGAGTCCTACTTGCTGGACACTGATATGACAGACGCCTTCGTGGCGTTTGACCGCGTGCAAAAAAGCTATGACGGCGAAACACTAGTCGTCAAAGACCTTAACCTTGCAATGCCGAAAGGCGAGTTCTTGACCATGCTTGGGCCGTCCGGCTCTGGCAAGACCACCTGCCTGATGATGCTGGCAGGCTTTGAGACCGCGACCCATGGCGAAATCCGGCTGGACGGGCGGGAGATCAACAACATCCCCCCACATAAGCGCGGCATCGGCATGGTGTTCCAAAACTACGCGCTGTTTCCGCATATGACGGTGGGGGAGAACCTTGCCTTCCCACTGGAAGTGCGTGGTCTTAGCAAGGACGAGCGCGAAACCAAAGTGAAACGCGCGCTGGAGATGGTTGAGCTTGGCGATTTCGCCGCCCGCCGGCCCGCGCAACTCTCCGGCGGCCAACAGCAACGTGTGGCCTTGGCCCGCGCATTGGTGTTTGAGCCTGAGCTGGTGCTGATGGACGAGCCACTGGGCGCGCTGGACAAGCAGCTGCGCGAGCAGATGCAGTTTGAGATCACCAACATCTCGCACCAGCTGGGCGTGACGGTGGTCTACGTGACCCACGACCAGACGGAGGCGCTGACTATGTCGGACCGCGTCGCCGTTTTTGAAGACGGGCGCATCCAGCAGCTGGCCCCGCCGGAAGACCTGTATGAACGTCCCGACAACAGCTTTGTTGCGCAGTTTATTGGCGAAAACAACAAGTTGGCAGGCAAAGTTAAGTCGGTTGCGCGCGACATCGCCACAGTAGAATTGGCCAGCGGCAAGACCACCAAGGCATTGGCCGTCAATTGCGGGCCTGCGGGAAGCGAGACATTGATCTCGATCCGGCCAGAGCGGGTGAATATCGGCGGCAAGGGCGCGAATGTGACCGAGGCGCATGTGAAAGAGCTGATCTATCTCGGCGACCACATCCGCTGCCGACTGGATGTGCATGGAAATGACGAATTTGTGGTGAAAGTGCCGAACTCGGCGGGCCACGAACACCTGTCAGTGGGGGAAACCACCAAGATTTCGTGGGCGGCGGAAGACGCCCGCGCGCTTGATGCCCTCTGATCAGTAAACGACCGCCGCGCTATGGTGCGCGGCACAAAAGAAGACCAACTGGGAGACTACCAAATGAAAAAGACACTTATCCTGACGACAGCGCTTGTCGGCACGGCTTTCGCAGCAAACGCTGCCGAAGTGACCGTCATGAGCTGGGGCGGCGCCTACACCAAGTCGCAAGTCGAAGCGTATCACAAACCGTTCACTGCTGAGACCGGCATTGCCGTAAACTCCGTGGACAGCGACAACCCTGCGACCCCAATCAAGGCGCAAGTGGAAGCCGGCAACGTGACCGTTGACGTGGCGGACGTTGAATTCTCCGACGCCGTGCGTCTGTGCGACGAAGGCCTGCTGGAAGAAATCGACACCTCCGCGCTGCCAGCGGCACCTGATGGCACACCTGCCGCTGACGACTTCATCGAAGGCGCGCTGCAGGATTGCGCCGTGGCGAACATCGTTTGGTCCACTGTTTTTGCATACAACAAGGACAACAACCCAACCGCGCCTGACAGCATCGACGACTTCTTCAACATTGCCGACTTCCCCGGCAAGCGCGGCCTGCGCAAGTCGGCCAAAGCAACGCTGGAAATGGCCCTGATGGCGGACGGCGTTCCGGCTGATGAAGTCTATGGCATCCTCGAAACTGACGAAGGTGTGGACCGGGCATTTGCCAAGCTCGACACCATCAAGGACGACATCGTCTGGTGGGAAGCCGGCGCGCAGCCTCCACAGCTGTTGGCTGATGGCGAAGTCACCATGTCCACTGCTTATAACGGCCGTATCTTCAACGCAGCCGTTGCCGAAGGTCAGCCTTTGGAAGTTGTCTGGGACGGCCAAATTCTGGACTTCGACCTGTTCGTGATCCCGAAGGGCGCGCCGAACAAAGAAGAAGCTCTGAAGTTCATCTCCTTCTCGACAGACACACAGCGTCTGGCAGACCAAGCGTCCTGGATTTCCTACGGGCCTGCCCGTAAGTCCTCCGGCGCGCTGGTTGGCAAATACTCGGACGGCGAAACCGACATGGCACCTCACATGCCAACGGCTGCAGCCAACCTGGGCAACGCCCTGGTCAACAACTTCGAGTTCTGGGTTGACCGGGACGCCGAGTTGAACGAGCGCTTCAACGCTTGGTTGGCTCAATAAGCCAACCTTCGCGGCGCCCTTTGGGAGGAGGGCGCCGCACTTTCACATCTTGGACAAGGGGAACAAGATGCCCAAAGGTTACTGGATGGTGCATGTCACCGTGACCGACCCGGAAAATTATGCGGAATATGTGCGCCTTGATACCCCCATTGTGGAGCGGTTCGGCGGCAAATTCCTCGTGCGCGGCGGCACATCGGAGGCCCCTGAGGCCCCGCAGAAGGACCGCCATGTCGTGGTGGAATTCCCCAGCTACCAAGCCGCACTCGATTGCTACAACTCGGACGACTACCTTGCTGCGGCCAAAATCCGCATCGCCAATTCGGACAGCGACATTGTCGTTGTCGAGGGGACATAAATGGCTGACGCTACCTATGCCGGACCCATGGGCACGGAGGGGGCCGCGGGCACCCTGACCACCGCTGATGGGAAGCCGTTGAAGGCCGCGCTGAACGCGGCGCAATCCAAGGCCCGCTGGCGCGCGTTCTTCCTGGTGGCCCCGCTGTTCATATTCGTGCTGTTCACCTTTGTGGCCCCGATTGGCCAGCTGTTGCACCGCTCCGTCCACAACCCCGGCTTCACCACCCATACCGACCTGAGCACCAAGGTGGAGACGCCGATCATGGTGGACCTGCGCGCGTGGTTCAAAGACAACCCGCGCGGCACTGAACCGGACGAGGCGGCCTATGCCGCGCTGGTCAGCGACCTGGTGGTGTTGCGGGAGATGAAGGCCCCGGGTTCGGTGGGGACGCGGATCAACTACGAGCGCTCCGGCTCCCGGTCCATGTTCACCAAAGCGGCCCGTCGCGCGGCGAAATTGGAGCCGCCCTTCAAGGAGGCGATGCTGGAACTGGATGAAGACTGGGCCGACCCCGAAATGTGGTCCGCCATGCGCGGCGCGTCATCCGCCTATACGGGGAATTTCTACTACGCGGCTTTGGACCGGACCATTGGGTTGGACGGCGGCGTCACACAAGTGGACCCCAAACGGCAAGTCTATGTGAAGCTGTTTCAGCGCACCCTGTTCCTGTCGCTGCTGATCACCTTCGTCTGCTTCGTGCTGGCCTACCCAATCGCGCATCTGCTGGCGACGCTGCCCTTGCGCTACTCCAACCTGTTGATGATTTTCGTGCTGCTGCCCTTTTGGACATCGCTTTTGGTGAGGACCACCAGTTGGATGGTGCTCCTGCAATCGCAAGGCGTGGTCAACGACGCGTTGGTGGGGTCAGGCGTGCTGGCCGACGAGAGCCGCATACAGATGATGTACAATCAGACCGGAACCATTGTGGCGATGGTGCATATCCTGCTACCCTTCATGGTGCTGCCGCTTTATTCCGTGATGCGACCCATCAACCCGAGCTATGTGCGCGCCGCGCGCTCGCTGGGGGCCACCAGCTGGACCGCGTTTCGGCGTATCTATTTTCCGCAGACCGTCCCGGGTATCGGGGCAGGGGCGCTGCTCGTGTTCATCCTGGCTGTGGGCTACTATATCACGCCGGCGCTGGTTGGCGGGGCTGACGGGCAGCTTATCTCGAACCTCATCGCATTCCACATGCAGAAATCGCTGAATTGGTCGCTGGCGGCCGCGCTCGCGTCGATCCTGCTCTTTGGGGTGCTTGTTCTCTACTGGCTCTACGACCGGCTCGTGGGCATCGACAATCTGAAGCTGGGATAACGCCATGGCCTTACCAACACATGCCGATACTCTTGAGCGCGTCTGGCACTACGCTTACCTGATCATCTGCGCGCTGATCTTCCTGTTCTTGATCGCGCCAATCCTGATCGTGATTCCGTTGTCGTTCAACGCCGAGCCCTATTTCACCTTCACCGAGAAAATGCTGAAGCTGGATCCAACGGGCTATTCGTCTCGCTGGTACGACCTGCTTCTAACCTTCGGGATGCAAGAGCCTGATAGCACGCGTGACGGCAGCTGGTGGGCGGATGCCTGGCAGAACTCGGCCTGGATCGGAGCGGCCTGGAACTCGATTGTCATCGGCTTTTTCTCGACCCTGCTGGCCACCGTTCTGGGCACGATTGCTGCGCTGGGCCTGTCGCGTCCCGAGATGCCTTATCGCCGCGCTATCATGGCCATTTTGATCTCGCCGATGATCGTACCGATCATCATTACTGCGACGGGGCTGTTCTTCTTCTACTCGGCCGTGGGGCTTGCCAATAGCTACCCCGGCATCGTGATGGCGCATGCGACGCTGGGCATCCCCTTTGTGATCATCACAGTCACGGCCACTCTGGTGGGTTTTGACCATTCGCTGACCCGTGCGGCGGCCAACCTTGGGGCAAACCCGACCACCACGTTTTTCAAGATCACCATGCCGCTGATCCTGCCAGGCGTCATCTCCGGCGCGCTTTTCGCCTTTGTGACAAGCTTTGACGAGGTTGTTGTGGTGTTGTTCGTCGCAGCCCATGACCAGCAAACCATTCCACGCCAGATGTGGAACGGCATCCGCGAACAGATCAGCCCGGCGATCCTGTCGGTCGCGACCATTCTGGTCATCATCTCGATCCTGCTGCTGACCACGGTGGAGATATTGCGCCGCCGCTCCGAGCGGCTACGCGGCATTTCCCCAGGTTAAGGTCCTCACGCCGAACGACCAGTATTTACAGGTGGTTTTGGCGCATTTGCCTTGGGTTTTGCCCCGAAAAAGCTGGCATGCGGTCACTCCGACGCCCGGTTTCCCCGCGAAAGAGCCTTACTGAGCTCTTAAATTGTGGTCCGGATGCCCAATTACGACATATATATTTTGCCCGAATCCGAGATTTCGATCTCGGGGGGAGAGCAGCTTGACGGCGTCACTCAGGGCGACGGTTCTCACCTTGTGGGCGAAACCATCACGCTGAATTCGAATATGTGGCAGGCGGTTGGGATCACCGACAACAATAACAATTTCGCCGACAGTCAGGGATCGAACCAGACGCTGACCGATGCGGTGACACTGGATGACCCCGTGACAGGCGTGCCCGAGACCTTTGCGGCCGGCACCAATGTGGAAGCCGAATACGCGCTGACGGTGACGGATGGGACGAACACCTACACCGTAATCGCGTTCAACATCTCTACCGGGTCACCCGCCTATGGCACGGTTGAGGCATTGGCCTTCATCGGCCCAGTGGCCGGTTTCCCGCCCATTGGGGTGCCGCTGACTGTTGTCTCCAATCAGGAAGGACCGTCCAACCCATCAGAAGACCACGCGTCCCCACCTTGTTTTGGCAAGGGCACTATGATCCGCACTCCGGATGGGGAGCGGCCTGTAGAAGAGCTACGGGTCGGTGACTTGGTTGAAACGCTGGAACACGGCGCCCGCCCGATAGTTTGGACGGGGACCTGCACTTATCCTGCGGCGGGCCGGTTTGCGCCGATCCGCTTTGACGCGGGGGTGCTGGGCAACAGCCGGGCCTTGTGGCTGTCACCGCAGCACCGGGTGCAATTCAAGGGCTGGCAGGCGGACTACCTGTTTGGGGAGCGCGCTGTTCTGGTGGCTGCGCATAGCTTTGTGGACGGCCGCACGGTGCGCCGGGTCGAAGGGAGCTTTGTTACCTATTTCCACGTGATGTTTGATCGTCACGAGATCATCTTCTCGGAAGGTGTACCAACCGAAAGCTTCTTCGCCGGTGACACCACGTTGCGTGCGATGGATGAGGACACAAGGGCGGAGCTGCGGCTGCTGTTTCCCGACTTAGAGCAGGGGGTCGACATGCACGCGCGGACCGTGCTGAAAACGCTAAAGGCGCCTGAAGCAAGGGTTTTGCTGGACCTTTAAGGCAGCACCAGCAGCCAGCCTGTAATGGTCAGCACCGAAAGCGCCGTCGCCGCCAGCACGGCTGACGCGGCGACGCGCATCGCGACACCGTACATGCTGGCAAAAATGTAGGCGTTTACGCCCGGCGCCATTGCGGCCGTCAGGACGGAAGACCGCATGGCCTCGGTGCTCAGGCTCAGTTGATCCGACAACCCGAAAGACAGCGCCGGGCGCAGCAAGAGCGCCAAGAGGCAAATCATGATGACGGGACCCAGATCGCCCTCGAATTTATACTGCGCCAGCATCCCGCCCAGCGCGAAAATCGCGGCAGGCAGAGCCGCCCGGATCATCAACCCAAGCGCATCATCGGCGACCTTGGGGATGGTCAGGTCCATCAGGTTGACGACAAAGCCCAACGCAATCGCGAGGATCAGCACGTTGTGGAAAATGGCGCTGATCACGGCTTTGATGGTGGCAAGCGGGGCCTCGCCACGATGTTTGACCGTCTCCATCACCAAAATGCCCAGCCCGTAGCAAATCGGGGCGTTTAGCGCGACAATGGCATAGTTGGGATCAAGCGCCTCCGCGCCATAGGCGCGTTCGGTGATGGGCAAGCCCAACAGCACCGAATTGGCGAACATGCAGCAAAACCCGATGGCGACGCTGTCCTCCAGCGGGCGTTTGAACAGAATGCGCGCGCCGATCATGCCGAGGAAGAACATCAAGATGGTGGGGCCATAGTAGGAGGACAGCAGCCGCGGCTCGAAATAGGCGCTCAGTTCCAGCCCGGCAATGGCCTTGAACAGCAAGCAAGGGATCGCGAATTGCTGAGTGAATTTCATCAGCCCGTCGACGCCAGAAGTTGGGAAGGCTTTGTATTTGACTGCGAGATACCCTGCGCCGATCACCAGAAAGACCGGCAAGATGATCTCGAGAAGGACACTCACGCGGTGGGGACCTCGATGACCATGCCGTCATAGGCTGGGGTGATGTGGTCGGGGGTTTCGGCCTCAACCGTGTCATAGTCCAGATCGATATGCATGTTGGTCAGGATGGCCTGTTTCGGCTCCAGATCCGCGATCCAGCCGAGCGTGTTTTCCAGATGCGAGTGGCTGGGATGCGGCGTGCGTCTGAGCGCGTCGATGATCAATACATCCAGCCCGTGCATGGCTTTCCTTCCGCTGTCCAGATCAGACACGTCGGGTAAATAGGCCACATCATCTATGCGGAAGCCGAGCGAGCGGATCGTCCCGTGCTGCACCTCGAAGGGCGTGAAGGTGATCGGCCCGCCGGGGCCGGTGATCGTCGTGTCACCTTCAATAGCGTTGAGGTCCAGAATGGGCGGGTAGCCTGACCCGGGCGGCGTTTCAAACACGTAGCCAAAGCGGGCGAGCAGCGCCTCTGATGTCGGCGCATCTGCCCAGACCTTCACCCGCTCGCGCATGTTGAACACCACCATGCGCAGGTCATCAATGCCGTGCACATGGTCCGCGTGTGGGTGGGTGTAGATCACGCCATCCAGCCGCCCGACACCCGCGCCAAGCAGCTGTTCGCGCAGGTCGGGCGAGCTGTCGATCAGCACCGTGGTGGTGCCCTCAGGGCCGTCCTGTTCCACCAGCAACGAACACCGGCGGCGGCGGTTCTTTGGGTTTTCGGGATCGCAATCGCCCCAATGGCCGCCGAGGCGGGGCACCCCGCCGGAGGAGCCGCAGCCCAATATGGTGAAGCGGCGGGTCATGCCGCTTTGGTGAACAGGCGGTTGAAATTGGCCTGCGTTTGGGCTGCGAAATCGGCGTAGTTCATGCCAAACACCTCCGCGCCGACTTTCGCGGTGTGGGCCGTGTAGGCAGGCTCGTTGCGCTTGCCGCGATAGGGCGGGGGCGCGAGGTAGGGGGCGTCGGTTTCGACCAACACGCGGTCCACGGGGGCAGACGCGAAGATGTCGCGCAGTTCTTGGCTTTTGGGGAAGGCGGAGATGCCGGACATGGACAGATAGAAGCCCAGATCAAGTGCGGCTGTAGCCAGCTCGGCAGACGACGAAAAGCAATGCATGACGCAAGAATATGCGCCCTTGGCGTGTTCTTCGCTGAGGATCCGCGCCATGTCCTCATCCGCCGCGCGGGCGTGGATGATCAGGGGCAGGCCGGTTTGGCGTGCAGCCTCGATATGCACGCGCAGGCTTTCCTGTTGGATGGCCTTGCTGTCGGCTGTGTAGTGGTAGTCCAGACCGCTTTCACCGATGCCCACGAATTTGGGGTGCTCGGCCAACTTCACCAGCTCGTCCACCGTGGCCAATGGCTCGTCCGCGGCGCTCATTGGGTGGGTGCCTGCGGCGTAGAACACGCTGTCATAGCTCTCCGCAATGGCGCGCACCTGCGGTTCCAGTCGCAGCTTGGTGCAGATGGTGACCATGCGGGTCACGCCTGCCTCATGCGCGCTGGCGACGATGCCGTCGCGATCCTCGTCAAAATCGGGAAAGTCGAGGTGGCAATGGCTGTCTGTGATCTCTGGAATTTCTGGAGTCATTCCCGCCTCTTACGCTGCGGTTTTGCCCGCCACTTCGTTCATCGTCAGAACCATATCAAGGATCAGCGAGGAGGGGTCAAGGTTCACCGCCTGACCATGCCGCGCGCGAGCGGAACTGGAGGCGGACAGCGTGGCCCATCGGCGGGCCGCGTCCTCGTTGGGGGACAAGCGAGCGAGTGTAAGGAGTTCACCCGATGCGGCTTGGTTTTCGACCATGCCGAGGCCTGCGCGGGACAGACGTGAGAGCGCCACGTCGAAAAGTCGCAGCATCAGGTCTAACCGCCCGTCCACATTGCGTGCAGCGGCCTTTTCGCCCAGCGCAATCGCGCGGGCGCGGTCGAGGCGGGGGAAAGTGTCGATGACCGACATCAGCTCTTTGTAAAGAGTCAGGCCATCGAGGTTGAGGAGGCGGAGCGCCTCGCCGACGGATCCGCCGGAAAGCTCCGACAAGGCGACAGCGTGTTGGTTGGCGTCTGCGCCAGCGGCATTCAGCGCGACAGCCATATCATCGGCGTTCAACTGCTGGCAGCGCAATTCGCGGCAGCGTGACCGGATGGTGGGCAACAAACGGGACGGCTGGTGAGAGATCAGCAAGAGGATGCAATCGGCAGGCGGCTCTTCGAGCACTTTGAGCAGCGCATTGGCGGCGGAGACGTTCATCTCGTCCGCCGCGTCCACGATCACCACACGCTTGCCGCCATCTGGGTTGGACATGGAGAAGAAGCCTTTGAGCTTGCGCACCTCGTCAACGGTGATGACGGATTTCAGTTTCTTGGTTTTCTCGTCCCAACCCCGTCTGAGAAGGAACAACCCGGGTTCCGACAGCGCTGCGATGCGCGATGTGACAGGGTGGTCCTCAGAGATATCCAGCGTTTCAGGGGCAGGGGTCGCAAACATGCCGGCATCATCCTTGGGCGTTGCGATCAGAAACTTTGCAAGCCGCCAAGCCAGCGTGGCCTTGCCCACGCCTTTGGGCCCGGTGATCAGCCATGCGTGATGCAGCCGGTCGCCGTTGAACGCATCAAGAAATGCGGACTCCGCCGGGCTTTGGCCGATCAGGCGCGCGGTCTCCCGCGGGTGTGGGGCGCCGTCGATCTGGTCAGGTTGGGGGATGTCGTCAATATCGCTCATGCAAGGCGGTCTAGCACAACCTTCAGCACGTCTGCACCCACTTCATCCGCGCTGCGCCCGCCGTCGATTACCACGCAGCGGTCGGGGTATTCTTCGGCCAAGGCCAGAAACCCCCCTCGCAACTTGTGTTGAAAATCCGCGCCGAACTCCTCGAACCGGTCCTCGCCGCTGTCGCGGGCAAGCCCGCGTTCGAGCGCCGTGTCAGGGTCCATGTCGATGATCAGCGTCAGGTCTGGTTCCGTGCCGATCATCTGCGCGTGAAGACTGTCGACCATCGCGCGATTTTCGCCGCGGGTGGCCCCTTGATAGACGCGGGTGCTGTCGGCGAAGCGGTCGCACACCACGATCTTGCCGCCTTTCAAGGCGGGCGCAATGCGGCGTTCCAGATGGTCTCGGCGCGCGGCGGTGAAGAGCAGGATTTCTGTTTCCGCCGACCACCGGTCCGGCTCGCCCTCAACCAGCAAGCGACGGATGTCCTCTGCGCCAGGAGAGCCGCCGGGTTCGCGGGTCAGCACTACTGTGTGGCCGTCCGCCTCCAGCTTGCCCGCAAGCAAGCGCGATTGGGTCGATTTGCCCGACCCGTCAATGCCCTCAAACGAAATGAACACCTAGAACAGCGTGCCGGCTTGGCTTTGCAAACGGCCCGTCAACTGGCGGAACAAAACGGTGGCCGCCGTGCGCACCTTGACCACGAAGCCGCCCGCGGGGACGGTTTCAGTGGCCACCAAAGGGTGTTCGACATCGGCGAAGCCCGGGACGGTCACGATCAAGGTCGCAATTTCCTGCCCCTTCTCGATGGGCGCGTCCAGAGGTCCTACATAGTTGATCTTGGCAGAGACGCCGTCGCGGCCCAGTACCGGGATAAGCGCCTTGACGTCTTGTGTGGTGGCCATGTTCACGCTGGCGGCTTCACCCATCCAGACCTCAGCCTTGGTGAGCGGCACGCCTTTCTCAAAGAGCTGCTTTTCCACGAACTGGTTGAACGCCCAGTTGGTGATGCGCTCGGCCTCTTGCGCGCGCTGCTCTTCGGAGTTGAGCCCGGAAAACACAAAGATGATGCGGCGGCCATTTTGAATAGCCGATCCGACGAGGCCGTAGCCTGCTTCCTGCGTGTGGCCGGTCTTGAGGCCATCCGCGCCGATATTGAGCTTCAGCAGCGGGTTGCGGTTGAACCGGTTGGCAACGGGGCTGTCATCGTACTGAAATTCCCTTTCGGCGAAGTAGCCATAATATTTCGGGAACTTGGTGACCAACCGCTTCCCCAGGATCGCCAGGTCGCGCATCGACATGCGGTGCCCGGCGGCTGGCCAGCCATTGGCATTGGCAAAGGTGGAATTGGTCATCCCCAACTCAATCGCGCGTTGGGTCATCAGGCGCGCAAACCCTGCTTCCGATCCATCGGGTGACAGGCGCTCCCCCAAAGCGGTCGAGGCATCATTGCCGGACAACACGATCACCCCGCGGATCAGCTGTTCCACGGTTGGGCGGTCCTTGGTTTCCAGAAACATCGTTGAGCCGCCGTAGGAAGCAGCATGGGTGGAGACGGGCACGGGCTCATCCAAGCTGAGCCGTCCGTCTTCCAACGCCTCAAACACCATGTTCAGCGTCATCAGCTTGGACATGGACGCAGGCGGCAGGGCCATATCCGCGTTCTTTTCCATCAGGGTCTGGTCGGTGTTGACGTCAAAGACGATGGCCGACTTGGCGGGCGTGTCGAACGCCCAAGCGGGCAGGGCGGCGACCAGAAGGGCGGCGAGAAACGAGGCAGCGCGGATCACGGGACAAAGTGCTCCTTTTGAGGGTTTAGTTGGTCACGAAATAGGCGTCGTTGAAGCCCAAGCCTTTTACCTTTTTCAACAATGTTGCCCGCTCCCCGCTGGTGCCGGCTGGCCCCACAAGGACGCGGTAGAATTTCTTGCCCTGGCTGGTCTGCTCTTTGACGATCGGCAGCACGCCCACTCCTCTGAGCGATGTCGCAGTGTTGTCTGCGTTAGATTTGACCGAGAAGATGCCGATCTGAATGAACGGCTTGCTCAGGCTCGATGTCTGCTGCGGCTTGGGCGCGGCAGGTTTCGGAGCGGGCGCCGGTGCGGCGGCGGCAGGCGCTGGGTCGGCGGCGCGATCAATGGCGGCGGAGGCGGCTTCGACCGGATCCAATGTGCTGGCCTCAATATCTGTGGCAGGGGGAAGCGTTGCGTCGATGGCGTCCCCAGGTGCCGGCAGCGGCACGTCAGGCTCAACCACGATAGCTTCCTTGCGCAGCGCAACCACGCTGACTTTGACTGGTTGGCCGGCCAGCATGCCGAGTTCACCTGCAGCGTCCGAGCTCATTTGCAGTTTCGGTCCGGGGTTGTCGCGTTCGCGGCGGAAGAGCGCGCCAATGACGAACTTCCCGTTGGACTCGTTGCGGATGATGACCCGCTCCGGATCTTTGATGCCAGGGTAGGCGACCCAGACGCCGCCCAGTGACGGTCTGCCGTCCCAAAGCGCATCTTCGTTTGCAGAAAACACCTCTGGCGCTTCGACGTCCCGCTCTCCGGCGGTCACGGCGGCCCCTGCATCTGCGCTTGAGGATGCCTCAGCGCTTGGCTTTTTCTTCAGGAAATCAAATTTGGGGCCTTTGCCCTCTTCGCAGCCTGCGACAATCAGTGCGACACCCAGCATCAACGCCGAGCGTTTTGCATAGAGCAGTTTACCTGCATTTGTCATTTGTTTCGCCCCTCTCAACGTGCGTTCTCGACGCATCTTGTTCCGCCATTTTTGCGGTTTGCCCGTTCCCGGAAGGCCCTGCGGCCCTTACCCTCGGGGGCACTCTAGGGAATCGTGGCCGTTTTGCAAAGCCTGCGGCGCGGTTTCGGCAATATTTAGCGCGCTGATAATACGAATGTGACAAGCGCTTTGTGGCTTCCAGAATCGCGATGCTGCGGTTAGACCGCGCTCGTCGGAGGAGTGGCAGAGTGGTTGAATGCACCGGTCTTGAAAACCGACGTAGGTGAAAGTCTACCGTGGGTTCGAATCCCACCTCCTCCGCCACTTGGCCCCAAAGCGGCCGATGGCACTGCCTTTCCGGACAATTCAAGTGGAGCGATTCATCGGGGTTTCACCGCGCGCCGCAGCAGGTAAATTGTTGCGAAGATTTTTTGCTGCATAGAGGAAGGTGTGGACAAATCTTTTACATGTGTCAAAGTTTGACGAGGATGTTGCGGGTGCCGACTGATAGGCGCCGCAGTCGCAAGGAAAGGATGCTGGGTCATGGCAAGCAGCAAACGTAAAGTCGCCACGATGAAGGAGCTGTCCGATACAATAGGCATCTCCCGACCGACCCTGTCGCGCTATTTCCAGGATCCCGCGCTCGTCCGGCCCGCGACATCGCAAAAAATCCAGCGATTGCTGGAGACGGTTGACTATGTTCCCAATTTCTTTGCGACACGGATGAACCGCAAGGCGACGGGGATGATTGGCGTTATCATCCCATATCTAAACGATTTGTTCTTCACCAAGCTGCTGGAAGCGATTGAGATCGCGGCGATGGAGGCGGGGTACACCGTCATCACCCAATGTTCCCATTCGGATCCCCGGATTGAGGCGCGGGCAGTGGAAACCTTTATGTCGATGAGCGTTGATGGCGCGCTTGTAGCGCCCCTTGGGAACCAAAGTGATCAGGCCGCGCACCAGCGATTGCAATCTCAGCTCCCATATGTGCTTGTGGATTCCCGCCCGGCGACAATGCCGGATGTTGATTTTGTTGGCACCGACCACGCGCAAAGCACTGGATTAATTACGGAATACTTGTGTCGTTTGGGCCGGCCACCTGTGTTTCTTGCCATGCCACGCGTGAATTTCAACGCTGTGGAGCGTGAGCGTGCCTATGTGAACGCAGTCACCGATCTTGGTTTCGAGCCGGAGGTGATTGGGACAGAAGCGCTCGAACCTGAGTGGCATTATGAGGCGCATGGCGAGGCTGTGATCGATCATCACTTTGCGCGAGGCGAGTATTTGGACAGATCGATTCTCTGTGCAAATGACCGCGTTGCTATTGGCGCATTGCGCGCTGCGGCGCGGCATGGCGTCAAGCCAGGGGGGCAATCAGAGGGTGGTTTGCGCATTGCGGGCCATGACGATTACCCGCTTTGCCCATTCACCTACCCAGCCTTGACCACAGTCGCGCAGGACTTTGAAGCCATTGGAAAGAAGTCAGTTTTTCGGTTGCTTCAACTGATCTCCAGCAAAGGCGAGCCGCAAAAGCCGGAAGTAACACTGCTTCCTGGCGCGCTCAAATTGCGTGAATCTGCCTGAGGTTGCGGTACGCCGCAATGTAGCATTTTTTTGGTTGAATCTTTTTTTGTTGACGCGGCGACATCTTATTGGCAATCTTTACACGTGTAAAAAATGGGAGGACAGTCATGTCTATGAAACGCACACTGCTGAGCACAGCAGTTGGCCTCGGTTTTGCGGCTGGTATCGCAACGACCGCTCTGGCTGACGGCCACGCGAAAGAACTGACAATCGCGATCGTGAACAACGGTCACATGATCAACATGCAAAAAGTTGCTGAAGCTTACACCGAAGAAACCGGTGTGAAGCTGAACTGGGTTTCGCTGGAAGAAGGCGTCCTGCGCGAGCAGGTCACATCTGACACCGCAACCGGCGGCGGCCAGTACGACATCATCAACATCGGCATGCAAGAAGCACCCATCTGGGGCGCTGCTGGCTGGATCGAGCCACTGGAATTCGGCGCTGACTACGACGTTGAAGACATCCTGCCCGCTATGCGCGCTGGTCTGTCCCACGAAGGCACCCTGTACGCTGCACCGTTCTACGGTGAATCGTCCATGGTCATGTACCGCAAGGACCTGGCAGACGCTGCTGGCGTAACCATCGCTGACAATGACAGCTGGGAAAATGTGAAAGCGGCTGCCGCTGCAATGCACGACCCCGATAACGGCGTTTACGGCGCATGTCTGCGCGGCAAGCCCGGCTGGGGCGACAATGGTGCGTTCATCACAACTGTGGCGAACTCCTTTGGCGCGGCTTGGTTCGACGCAGACTACAAACCACAGCTCGACTCCGCTGAATGGAACGCTGCAGTCACCTTCTACGTAGACCTGCTGCAGTCCTACGGCCCTCCAGGCTCGGAAGGGAACTCCTTCAACGAGATCCTCGCTCTGTACAACGAGGACAAGTGCGGTCTGTGGATCGACGCGACAATCGCGGCCTCCTTCCTTGAGAACGAGAATGTTGCATACGCTCAGTCGCCAAACGCTGGTAACCCAGTGGGTGCGAACTGGCTGTGGGCTTGGGCCATGGCTGTTCCAGCCGGCACCGAGAACGCTGCAGAAGCCAAGGCGTTCATCGAATGGGCAACTTCGAAAGAGTACGTCCAAGCCGTTGGTAACCACCCAGAGTTCGGTTGGGGCAAAGTACCAACCGGTCAGCGTGCGTCCACCTACGCGATCCCTGAGTTCCAAGCCGCAGCGAAATTCGCTGATGCCGAACTGGCTGCGATCAACTCCGCAGCGCCAGAAGCCACAGAGCTGAAGCCATATGTAGGTGTTCAGTTTGTTGCGATCCCTGAATTCCCAGAGATCGGTTCTGCTTTCGGTCAGGAAATGGCAGCGGCATTGTCCGGCGCCAAATCGGTCGAAGACGCTCTGGCAGCAGCCCAAGCGGCAGCTGTCTCGGTTATGGATGAAGCAGGCTACTAAGCCGCTTTGCTGAAAAATCAAAGAGGTCCGGCGCAGTGTCGGGCCTCTTACCCTAGCGCCTGATTTTCTTCGGCCGCTACACTAGAGTTCGACCACCGCCACACTATCGCACTTCGCAAGTCTCGCTTTGCAAGGGTTCTACAGCTATGTCCGACAGAACAATTCCTCGTCTTCTACAGACCCCGGCGGTCCTGCTGCTCTTGGTCTGGATGTTGGTTCCGCTCAGCATGACGCTGTATTTCTCGTTCATCCGCTACGTGCTGAATAACTTGCGCAGGCCGGAATGGACCAAGCCTTTGCCCAGCAACTGGCGCGGCTTTGGGAATTACGAGTTCGTTCTGAACTCCAAGGATTTCTGGTTCGCCGTACAAAATAGCCTCTTCATTGTCGGCGGTATCCTGTTTCTCACGGTCACATTGGGCATTCTGATCGCCGTCCTCATCAATAAGTCCTTCCCGGGGCAGGGGATTGTGCGGGTCTTGCTGATCTCCCCCTTCTTTGTGATGCCCGCCGTGAACGCTGTGTTGTGGATCAACATGATCCTTGATCCGGTGCTGGGGCTTCAGGGCGTTGCCGTGGGCGGTATCAACGAGATGATTGCAGGCCTGCGGGGCGCACCGATAATCGGGGGCTTCTTCTCGCTGTGGCCCGAGTTCGAACCGATATCTTTCCGAGCGACGCAGACCTCATCATATGCCGTGATCATGATGGTCACCTGGCAGTGGACGCCCTTTGCGGTGCTGATCTTCATGACGTCGCTGCAATCTGAGGATCAGCAGCAAAAAGAAGCGGCCATTCTGGATGGCGCAAGCGCTTGGTCGCAATTCCGGTTCCTGACCTTGCCGCATCTGGGCCGATCCATCGCGATTGTCGTGATGATCCAGGCCATCTTCCATCTATCGCTATACGCGGAGATCGAGATTGTAAGCCGTGGCAACGGCAACAAGAACCTGCCGTATCTGATTGGCGAATTCGCCAATAACAACATTGGCGCGGCCAGTGCCACTGGCATCTTCGCCGTCATTCTCGCCAACATTGTCGCGATCTTCCTGCTGCGGATCGTCGGCAAGACACTCATGGAATAGAGGACATCATCATGGCAATTGTCGCGGAATCCTCAAAATTCAAAACCTACGCTCGCCCCGTTTTGGCGTGGATCGTTGGGCTGATCTTCTTCTTTCCGATCTTCTGGATGGTCTTGACCAGTTTCAAGACGGACGCCGACGCGGTGAAGCCGGAATATCTGATCTTCTTCACGCCGACGCTGGAGAACTACCTCAACATGACCGAGAATTACGACTACTGGCGGTTCGCCACGAACTCGGTCATCACATCGGTCTTTGCCACGATATTCGCGCTTTTCGTCGGTATTCCATCGGCTTACGCCATGGCCTTTAACCCCACGCGGCGGACCAAAGACATCCTGATGTGGATGTTGTCGACCAAGATGTTGCCTGCAGCGGCAGTGCTCTATCCGATGACCTTCCTGACCAAGAACCTGTTGGGGGTGTTCGACACCCATTTCCTGCTGATCCTGGTCCTGTGCCTCATCAACCTGCCTATCGCGATCTGGATGCTGTTCACCTACTTCAAAGAAATCCCCAAGGAGATCATCGAGGCGGGCAAGATGGATGGGGTCAACACATGGGGCGAGATCAAGGAAATCCTGATACCGCTGGCATGGGGCGGCATCGCATCCACTGCGTTGCTGACCTTCATTTTCTGCTGGAACGAAGCCTACTGGACTGTGCGCCTGACGACGACGGACGCGGCAACATTGTCCAAGTTGATCGAAGGCAACCGCGCCCCTGAGGGGCTATTCTTCGGGCGCCTTTCGGCGGTCTCTACGGCAGCTGTTGGACCTATCGTGGTGCTCGGCTGGTTCTGTCAAAAACAACTGGTCCAGGGCCTCACCTTCGGCGCCGTGAAGTAAGGAATAGGGATATGGGACGCATTCAACTTAAGCAGGTTCAGAAAAAATTCGGCGATACGGAAGTTATTCCTCCGCTGGATCTCGAGATTGAAGACGGCGAGTTTGTTGTCTTTGTCGGCCCGTCGGGCTGCGGCAAGTCAACCTTGCTGCGACTGATCGCGGGTCTCGAGGACACCACATCCGGCGCGATTGAAATTGACGGTGAAGACGCCACGCAGGTGCCACCGTCGAAACGGGGGCTGGCGATGGTGTTCCAGTCCTACGCGCTTTACCCGCACATGACCGTTCGCAAGAACATCGCCTTCCCTTTGCGGATGGCCAAAATGAGCGAAGAAGAGCAGAACAAGCGCGTGGCTTCCGCGGCGGCTTCGTTGAACCTGACCGACTACCTGGACCGCAAGCCGGGGCAGTTATCCGGCGGGCAACGCCAACGGGTTGCCATCGGCCGCGCCATTGTCCGCGAGCCGGCGGCATTTCTGTTTGATGAACCTTTGTCCAACCTTGACGCGGCCTTGCGGGTTGGCATGCGCATGGAAATTGGCGAACTGCATAACAAACTGAAAACCACCATGGTCTACGTGACGCATGACCAAGTCGAAGCCATGACCATGGCCGACAAGATCGTTGTGTTGCAGGCAGGCGTGATTGAACAGGTTGGCAGCCCGCTGGATCTGTACCGCACACCGCGTAACCTCTTTGTGGCGGGCTTTATTGGCAGCCCCACGATGAATTTCATCGAGGGACCGGAGGCCGACAAGTTGGGCGCGAAGACAATTGGCATTCGGCCAGAACATGTCGCCGTGTCCACCACCAAAGGCCAGTGGCAGGGCACCGTTGGCGTCGCCGAGCGGCTGGGGTCGGACACATTTATCCATGTTCACGGCATCGCAGGCTGTGATCCGTTCACCGTGCGCGCCGGTGGCGACATTGACGTCAAGCATGGGGACACGGTTTTCCTGACACCTGACGCCGCCCAAATCCACAAATTCGGCCCCGATGGGTTGCGGATGTCATGACGGCGCTTGCTGGCAAAGTTGCACTGGTGACGGGCGGGGGGCGCGGCATTGGCCGCGCGATTTGCGAGGCCATGGCCCAGGCCGGCGCCAAGGTGGCTGTTGCCGACCTGAACGAAGCCGATGCGATCGAAACCGCAGAGGCGATTGGCGGCATGGCTGTCGTGATGAATGTCGCGCATTTTGAAGATGCCGCGCGCTGCGTCGCGCAGGTCGAGGACGCATTGGGCGGGGTTGATATCCTCGTCAACAACGCCGGTATCTTCAACATGGCTTCGATAGACAAGGTGACCCCCGAAGACTACCGCCGCCAGTATGACGTCAATGTCGGCGGCACGATCTTTGCCTGCCAAGCCGTTGTTCCGGCTATGAAAAGGCGCGGCAGCGGGTCGATCATCAACTTCTCGTCCCAAGCCGGCCGTAGGGGTGAACCCAACATTTCCATCTATTGCTCCACCAAGGCCGCGGTGATTTCCGTGACCCAGTCATTGGCGCTGGAGTTGGCGAGTGACAACATCCGCGTCAATGCCGTGGCCCCCGGGGTGATCGACACGCCAATGTGGGACAGCGTGGACGCGCAGTTTGCGGAATATGAAAACAAACCAAAGGGCAAAAAAAAGCGTGAGGTCGGCGAGGCCGTGCCATTGGGACGCATGGGGGATCCGCGTGACGTGGCTGACCCTTGCGTGTTCCTCGCTTCGGATGCGGCGCGCTACATCACGGCGCAAACCCTTAACGTCGATGGCGGCAATTGGATGAGCTGATGCTGAACACACTGCAGAAACTCTCGAATGCGATGCTGGGCGATTTGCCCAAGGGCGTGCGCGGTCCCGTCTACGACCGCATGGCGATCACACCCGGGATTGTACATATCGGTTTGGGCAATTTTCACCGCGCCCATCAGGCCTGGTACCTGCATCGCCTGATGCAGCAGGGAGAGGCGTTGGACTGGGGCATTATCGGCGCCGGGGTGCGGGCTCCGGATGAGGCGCAGCGGCAAAGGCTTGAGGCCCAGGATTACCTGACGACCCTGATCGAACTGGACCCGGCGGGCCAATCGGCCGAAATCATTGGATCGATGATCGGATTTGTCCCCGTCGAGGATAACAACGCCGCCCTGATCGCCCAGATGGCAGACCCCGCGATACGGATCGTGTCACTGACGGTGACCGAGGGGGGGTACTACATTGATCCGGTCACGCAGGCCTTTGACGTGGCACATGCCGACATTCAGCACGACGCGGCGCGGCCAGATAGCCCGCGCACCGCTTTTGGCGCAATGATTGCGGCGCTGAAGATACGGCGGGCGAAAGGGACCGGCCCGTTTACGGCGCAAAGCTGCGACAACTTGCAGGGCAATGGTTCTATCCTGCGCCAAACGCTGGTCTCGCTGGCCCGGCTGTCCGATCCCGATCTGGCGGAATGGATAGACGACAACTGCGCATTCCCTGACTCCATGGTCGATTGCATTGTTCCCGCAACGGGGCCAAAGGAGCTGAAGCTTGTGGAAAGCATTGGCATTGCAGACGCCGCGCCGGTTACCCATGAAAACTTCCGCCAATGGGTCATCGAGGATGATTTCTGCGCAGGTCGCCCTGATTGGAACAAGGTCGGCGCGACCTTCACGGAGGATGTGCATCCCTTTGAGGCAATGAAAATTCGTATCCTGAACGGCGGCCACCAGTTGATCGCAGATGCGGGGGAGGTCCTCTCGGTGGAAACGATCTCGGACTGTATGGAGCATCCGTTGATTGGCGACTTTTTCCGCAAGGTGGCCAAGACCGAAATCGCCGATCAGGTTGACGCCGTTCCGGGCATGACGCCGGATGCCTACGCTGATCTGGTTGATCAAAGATTTTCCAACCCGGAGATCATCGACACGGTGCGCCGCGTGGCCTTCGACGGCTCGTCTCGGCAGACTGGATTCATCCTGCCTACTTTGCGGGATGCATTGGCGAAGGGCGACCCTGTGGAGGGGCTTATTCTGTCCCAGGCCATCTGGGCGCGGATGTGCGCCGGGACCCGCGAGGACGGATCAACCATAGCGCCAAACGACCCAATCTGGGACAAACTCACCCTTGCTGCCAGCTTGGCCAAGTCTGATCCGCAAGCATGGCTTGAGCAGCGGGAACTCTATGGCGATCTGGCAGAGAATTCGGTGTTCCAGGATCGGTTCAACCATTGGCTGTCGCAGATTTGGTCAATCGGGCTTGAGGCGACGCTGCGCGCGTATCTTGACGGATGACGGAACGCCCGGCGGAATCGTTGTGAAATGAAAACGCCCGCGGCCATCAAGACACGGGGCGTTTTGCTTCACAGGTTCAGATATGCATCCCTGAGATCCTTGGGACTGGTCGCCGGCAATTTGCCCTTCGATAGCAACATGGCAATCTCTCGCGTGACTTGCGGGCAGGCGACGCTGGTGCCATCCAGGGCCTGCCGGCTTCCTGACAACGAACCCATGCAGACCATGCCCGGCAACTCGGGGCTGCGGTCCGAGGGCGCAACCTTGTCGCCCTCCAGCGGTCTGCCCTGATCAGGCCGGCCCAAACTGGAATAGGGGGCAGGGGGCTGATCGGCATTGTCATAGCTGCCGCCAACCCTGATCTGAAGCCCGCCATTGGCAAAGGCATTGACCGAGCCGGTGCGCTGCACGCCCGTTGCCGTTCCGGGAGGATCATGCAATATCTTTCGGCCGGTTTCGTCATAGACCCGATATGCATCGTCGCGGAGATTGGACTGCCGCCCGCCGCCGCCAAAGCCACGCACGGCGTCATCGCGCTGGACATATGTATGCACCAACCCTCGATCCGCCGTGTCGACTGATACCTGCCAGGTCCCGGCGCTGATATAGGGCGCACCGACCTCTTGAGGGACTGTGGGCGGCACAACCAAGGTGATCAGTTCTCTCCCGCCTGCGTCAGAGGGGTGCCATTGCAGATAGGCCCGGCCAACCTCCTGTCCGTCGATTTGAAGAACCTGATAACTGCCGTGGCTTTCGAAATCGGTCCGTTCCGGGCGGGGGGCATTGGGGAGATCCACCACTAGCTGCATCGGGTCCTTTGGCTGCGCGTCCAGATGCGAGCCCCAGAATTCAACAAAGCTGGGAGTCGGGTCGTCTGGTTGCAGCTGCCATCCCAAGGTGGCGTCTGTGCCGGGATCAAGGACCCCGTGCAGCTGATTGAGCCGCTGGTTGCCCATCGGCAGCACAAAGGTCACCGGCCCGATATCCGTGCCGGTTTGGGCGGAGACCGCGTCCATGAATGCCTCGATCGCACCGGAGCCGTCTTTGGGACCGGCGCTCAGCCCATAGCTGAGGTTGATCACCAACGGCAGTTTGACAGACCCTTCCGCCAGCTTTTGCTTCTTCTCCAGCCAACGGCAGAGCCTGCGGGTGCGATGCACCAGATGCAGGACGCCCATGATGATGTAGATGGGGGAGAATGTGCCGAGGGTATCGCGGGTCACCTCTGGCGGCAGGCTGACGGCCATCACAGGAAAGTTGGGCGCGTCTTTGTCGTCAGGCTCAAATCCGGCGGCAAGATCGACCACGCCCGAGCCGTGGTTTGCAGAAAAAGCGCCGCTTTGAATGCTGCCGCGGCCGAAGTCTATTGCGCCTGTCGCGCGATAGAGGCTGTCTTCATCTGGCAATTCGGACGTGTTCAACTTGCCCAGGAGGTTCGAAATCTGCGCGCCGCGCAGCTCTCGCCCGAAGGGGAGGTCCGCCCCGACGCTGCCGGGTGGCGACGGGTCCGTTGCAGCCCCTTGCATCCAGATAGAAGCGACGCGCGCGGTTTTGCCCTTCAGGGTCAGCCGTTGATGCGCGAATGGCATGGCGTCATCAATCACGCCAATCACCACCGCTTTGCCGAGCTTCTTTGGAATGGCGTCATCGCTGAGATATGCGAACTCATCAGTGGACTCGGACGTCGGGTCATAGGCTTTGGGGGCGAGGTTCAGCGTGTCGCTGACCGCGATCCCGTCCAGATGTTTCAGCATATCGCCAAACGCACCTGCCATGGATCTGGCGCTCATCGTTTGAACGCCCGTTCCACAAGCTCATCCACATTGGTGCTCAGGGCCGTTGTGACCTCGATCAGGCATTTGCGGCTGACCTCATGTCCGCAGGCGGGGCAAGTCCCCTCCTGATCATCGAGCCAGTAATGCGCATAGGGCGACGTGTCATTGTCAAAGCTCTTACGGTCAGCGGGGGCGGGGTCTTTCCAACTCACGTCCATCTGCTGTCCCACTCTTTGACGGCGCCGTCCCAGATGTTTTGCAGCATAGGGGCAGGGGTGACAGTGATAGGTTTCAGCTCGGCGACGCTTTTGTCGTTGCCGCCCATCAACTTGTGCAGCTCGCCAAAATGGAAGTCGCGTGTGTTTTTGCCGTCATGGTAGTCATGGCCCCCAAAGCTACGTGGGGTGACGGTCTGCGCCCCGTCGCGTGCGCGCGACGCCAGGTATTGGCCCAAAGTGATGCCAAGAACAGCGCCCGCGGCGCTGTCAGATGGGAAGTGCACGCCCGCGACTGTCCGGTTCGCCGCAATGCGCGCTGCCATCCGGTAGTATTGGCTTTCCGGGTCGATCTCAGCAGGGCTTGTGTCGCCCGCCGCCAGCTCGGTCATCAGCGTCGCCACCAGGAAAGATTGCGTCGAGTGCCCGCTGGGGAAGGTGGCATGATCCGGCGTCTGGATCATTGGCTGCAGCCGGTCTGAAAACGCCACTGGGCGCGGGCAGCCCAAGGTCAGCTTCATTTCCATTGCGACAACGGAGGCAAGATAAATGCCGGTGAACAGCAATTCCATCGTCGCCGACGACCGGTTGGGGTGTAGCTGTGATATCGCCCCGAAGTAGGACATGATGTCGTCCAGTTGGGTGTGAATTTCCGGCAAGCGGTCGCCGCGCAACTCGGCGTAGTTGGCCACCATCGAAAGATCCCGTTTGAAGTCATCATCCGACGGGCGCGACAGCCCCACCAGCCTTGAGAAGGTAATCTCAAAGTCATCCTTCTTCTTTTTGGACTTCGTGGCGCAATATAGGGTTGAGGACGCCAAATCGCCCTTAGGCCAGTCCGGGTCTTTGACGAATTTCAGATCATTGAGAAGTTCGGACGCCATAACGGCGCGTTTGTGGTCCCCGGTCAGTCGGGCATAACGCTCGAACTTGGAGAGCGGTGTGAACGAACCGCCGATGCCAGCAATTGTCTCTGTCCCGATGATGCCTTCGCGGGCGCGCGACAGGGCTGTCGACAAGAGGGGTGAGGCAAAGCTGCCGGCATGGCTGCTTCCGGTATTGCCTGTGTTACCGGTGTTTCCCGTATTCCCAGTATTGCCCGTGTTACCGGTGTTTCCCGTATTTCCGGTGTTACCGGTGTTACCGGTGTTACCGGTGTTACCCGTATTGCCTGTGTTACCCGTATTGCCTGTGTTGCCGGTATTCCCGGTGTTAAAAAACGACACTTTTCGTCCCCCACTTAAAATTACTTTATAAGTCAATTTGTCGGTATTACCGTCAATGCCGCGAGCGTAGCGCTGTTTTGGAAAACAAATCAATCGTGGATGTAGAGTGCACGGTACGGGCCATTTGCCCTGTTTTGTGATATATTGGGACTATTATGGCCAAAATTACACTTGATCTGGTCGGTCCCGTTACGGTCAGGGGACCTGACGGCGCGGATTTGACCCCGGGCAGTATGAAAGCGCGTGGTTTGCTGGCGTCGCTCGGAACGTCGCGCCATATGCGGATGAACCGCTCGAAGCTGCAAGACCGCTTGTGGAGCGCCAGCCCGCCAGAACAAGGCGGCAACAGCCTGCGTCAATGTTTGACTGAAATTCGGCGCTCCTTCGGCATACATCGTGATGCGTTGCAGTCATCCGGGGGGCTTGCCTGGCTCGACCCCGATCTGATTGACGTTGTGTTACGCCCGGTCGAGGCCGACCAAATCGGCGCCAGCGAGTTTGCCGAAGATCTTGATATCCGGGACCCGGAATTTGAGGACTGGCTGCGGCAGGCGCGGCTGCAATTTACCAGCCAGCAGACATCGGCGCCGCCAAATCTCGGCTCTGAGATTGTGTTGGACGATGTCCCTGTGCCCGTCTTCATCATCGCGCCAACGGCAACGGGGCGCCCCGAGCTGGACGCGATGAGCGACATGGTGGTGCGCGACGGCGCGCAGCAGGCCGCGGAGTTTTTGTCGGCACTGATATATGATGAAGCACAATACACGGGGACAACCCAACAAGCGCTGCGCCTGTCGTGCAAGGCGATAGGTTTTGGCGATGTGCTTTCCATGCAGGTGGATGTCAGCCACCTGGCGACGGGGCGCCAAATTTGGGGAAGAAGCATCAACATTGATGCCAGCGACGCAGTCGATCAGCGGCAGAAACTGTCAGCAGAACTGACTTTGGCGCTGTTGAATTACGAATTCGGGGCAGGGGGAGCCCATGAGGACCGCGCCTCACTGCGCGACATCTTCTCATTCGAGCCGGACCGGTTGTTCCGCGCCGAACGCGCATTGCGCATCGACGAGGGCGACCCGCGTAGCCGGGCCACCCGGCTGGCCCTCCGCGCGTTTGTACACAACACCATCTATTTCGAACGTTTGACCGATGACGGGCAAAGCCTTCTGGATGAAGCGACCGCGTTTTGCCGCGAGGCTTACGATCTGGAGCCGCAAAATTCAGTGGTTCTGGCGGTTAGCTCTCTTCTCGCATTTAGAACAAAGCAGTTGGAGCTGGCCTTTGACCTTGCCACCCAAGCGGTACGAGCCAACCCTGCAAACCCACTGAGCCGCTACAGCATGGCGAGCGCCTATACCGGCAATGGAGAGCATGAAACCGCTTTTCAGGAAGCAAAACTTGCATTGTCCAGCCCGCTCACCGCGCTCAACCCCGCAATCTGGCTTATGGGATGTTCTGTTTCCGCCGTCCGCGCCGACCGACTGGAAGAGGCGCTGCGATATGCCACGACAGCGCATGGCTATGCGCCAGAGTTCCGACCAGCGCTGCGCGCCATGGCGGCATTGCATTTTAGAAACGGTGATGAGGAGGCGACTGTGAGAGCCTTAACCCGTCTGCAGCAGCTCGAACCCGATTTTTCGCTAAAACTGATGGCGACCGATTCGTACCCTGTACCCTCTCTCCGGGCCGCTGGACTGCTCCAAGTGACCACATCAGGGCTGATTTGACGCGATATGGGGTAATTTAATTTTCCATTTACGGATTTTTAACGGTTTACCCAAGGTAAATTCACAACCCATTCACGGCGATGAGAGATGCTGGTCTTGTCAGCAATTACGGTTGATGAGGCCGACGACACTTTTGTTACCCAGTACTTCGGTACGAGTATTTTATTACCTAGCAATTTATCCCCGTGTCGTCGGCCATAATTCCCAGAAAACCCGTCAATCGCATTACGATTGGCGGGTTTGCCCATTTTAGGCGGATTGCAGCTTATTTGAGGCCGTTACGTGCGATGAATTTTGCCAAGTCGAGAACAACCTGCCCGCGGGCTGCTGCTATGGCGGCAGGACCGCCTTCCAAATCGAAGGGCGCCGACTGTTCAAACAAGCCTGATCTTTCCCGACCTTCTTCGACCGCAACGAAATATTGACCTGAGGCGCGGAATATCCCGTCTGACCCGGCCAACAGTTCCTCAAACCGGATTTCCAAACGTGCGTCGGGGAAGGCTTCAAATGGCCACGGGTCCGACGCAATGCGGGCACCGGTCAATTTTGACAGGTTGCGGGTCATATCCAGCGCGATTGCACGCTCGGGCGCATCCGCCCACAACACGCTTGTTGAACTCTTCAGCACGCCACCTTCGCCTTCGAGGGTGATCTCATCGGCTGCGGCATAGCTGGGTAGGGTCACATCGCGAATTTCCACCGACCCAAACCCGATACGTATGGTTTCCGTGACGGCGGGCGGCGCCGCTGTGTAGCGGTCAGCATCTCCGCCGCACGCACCAAGGGCCATGACGGCGGCTAGAGCAAATCGGGTCCTAAACATGAAACTAGCGTCCTCTGACCAACGAGCTTGGGTTACGCTCAATTGTTTTGGCCAGAGACGCAAGCGCCTTGGCGGCTTTTTGGATATCGCGCAATGCGGCTTCAACATCGCGGCTGATCTCCTCGCCCTTGTCGAAACCGCGTATCGTGGTGCTGGCCTGATTGAGCACACTGGACATCCGCGTCATAAGCGCCGGCAGGTCGTCTGCCGCAACGGCGACAGCATCGGCGGCAGAGCGGGCGGAGGCCAACGTGGCATTGGCATTTTCGATAACGCCGCCTTCGCGGATCGCTTTCAGGGTTGCCTCGATCTCCAACAATGCGGCGCTCAGATCAGCTGGCAAGGCCTTGAACGCATCGGTGCCAATGACCGTATCAGCCGTTGCGGCTAGGTCGGTCAGTTCCTGAACCAGCGTATCGACGGGCAGGGCTTCGGCCTTGTCAGCGACTGCTTGGAATGACGCGAGCAACTCCGGCACGCCTTCTGCCGCGCTGGTGACGCCTTTTGCAGCGTTGCCAGCCTGGTCCACGGCGTCACGCAGGCGTTGAACGAGCTGCTCTTCCTCGATGCTGGTGAGCAGCTTGTTGGCATTCTCGAGCAATCCGCCGTTCTGGCGTAATGCTTGAAGGGTGCTTTCAACTTCGCCAAGGGCGGCACTGAGGTCACCGGGCAATGCTTGCGTGGCTTCGCTTTTGAGAAGCGTGTCCGCGCTTGCGGCAACGCGCGCCAGTTCCGCCATCAATTCTTCCGCTGGCAGGGCTGTGGCCTTGTCAGCGAGCGCGGTGACCGAAGTCAGCAGCGCGGGCAGACCAACAATGGCTGTATCAACGCCTTCCGCGGCCACTGTAGCAGCGTCTACCGCCTTGCCAAGGCGGGTGACCAGCTGCTCCTGCTCCAATTGGGCGACGATTTTTTCGATCCGTTCCAAAGTGGCGTTTAACACGACAGGCACGTTTTGAATTTCGTCCGAGGTCACGAGGCCGCGGACATCGCCCAACAGACCCACAACTTCGGCAGGCGCGTCTTGCAGGTCTTCATTGCCAACGAATGTTCGCGCCGCATTCAGAAAACCAATGGCGGAGTCCAACAATTCTTCGATTGGCAGATTGTTAATGCGCGTGATGACGCCCTCGACGGTACCTGCCGCGTCTGTGATCTGCCCGGCCGTCGTAGGTAGCTGCGGGATCTCCGCGTTCATGTCGAATTCCGCATCTGCCGCATCCTCGATCTGAAGAAACTCTACCTTCAGCCCGCCGGTCAACAGGCTGGCAGAGGTCAACCGTGCGCGGAAGCCTTCCCGCACCCGCCCGGCAAGGAAGTTCAGCGCCGCGGCGGGGGATGGGGTCGATTCCAAGCCAAGCTTGGCCGGCTGAATGGCCAGTGTCGCGTTCAAGCGCACGCGCCCGTCGCCAAACTGCGCCCGGTCGACAATGCCCGACACGCTTTGCACTTCGCCGATCTTCAGCCCGCTGAGCTCTACGGCGGCGCCCACGGCCAGACCCGACACGTTGTCATCAAAGATCGCGTTGACCTGCAGCGTTTCCACCTCAGAGGCGTTGAAGACAGAATTTCGCGCGGTTTCCTCGTCAACGTTGATCAAGAAAGTTTCGCCATCGGGGACCCGCTCCCCACCGGACACAAACGTATCAAATGAAATGCCGCCAGAGATGAGCGTGGCCAACGAGGTAAAGTCGATCTCCGCGCCGGAGGCACCAATGGATACGCTGAAGCCGGACGTTTCCCAGAAACGGGTCGATGCGGTGATCAACCGCCCGTGCGGCTCATAGATGATGGCCTCGGCAATGGCATAGTTGGTGCGCGGTGAGATACGCGCCTTGCCGACGCGCCCAACTTCGATGCCGCGAAAGAAAATCGGGGCGTTTTCGGTCAACTGACCGTTGGCAGTGGCCCGCAAAGCGATCTCAAGGCCCGGTTTGCTGGGCCGAAACAGCGGTGCATCTTCAAGCCCGCGGAATTCAGATGCGGCCTCGCCAATCTCGCTGTCCCACGAGCCTTCGATGAAGACACCTGAAAGAACAGTGTCCAGCCCGCTGACCCCGCGCGCTGTCAGTTCGGGACGGACCACCCAGAATGTGGACCCGTTGTCGACGTAAGGCGCGACGTTCTTGTCCAACCGCACTGTCGCCAGAACTGTGCCCAACCCGTCGGTGAAGCTAACATCTTCGACAACGCCCACGGCAATGTCGCGGTATTTCAGTAAGGTCTCATCCTTTGAAATCCCGGCCCCATTCTCGAACTCGATCGTGATCACCGGTCCGCGGTTGGAATAGCTTTGCCATGCCACGCCCAGGGCAATGGCGAGGGCGATCAGCGGGATGAACCAGACAAAAGAGACCTGCGAAAAGACGCCGCCGCTGCGGGCAGGCTCGATCTTCACCTCTGTGGGCGTCTTTGCCATCTATTCCTCCCCCTCGACATCAGCCTTTTGAGCATCCCAAATCAGGCGCGAGTCAAAGCTCTGCGCAGACAACATGGTGAAAATCACCGAGAGCGCAAAGAACAGGCTCGCCGGACCGGGGGTGACCGACGCGAGCGTGTTGAGTTGCACAAGCGAGGACATGATCGCAACCACAAAGATGTCAATCATCGACCAGCGACCGATATACTCCACAACCTCGTACAGTATCTGACGCTGGCGGCGGGTTGCGGTATCGACCCGTTTGACGCTGATGGCCAGATAGGCGATTGCGAAGAACTTCCCAAGCGGGATGACCACGCTGGCAAACAAAATGATCAGCGCCACACCGACCGCGTCATGGGTCAAAAGTTCGACCGCGCCGCCTACGATCGTATCCTCTTGAACCTGAAACAGGGTGCGGGTGCGCAGCATCGGAAACAGGTTGGCAGGGATGTAGCACATGAAGCCGACAAACCACCACGCCCAGACCCGCTGAAGGCTCTTATGGTCACGCGAGATGAGTGTTTTGCCGCAGCGGCCGCAGGTGGTTGTCCCTGTGGGCCAAACCTGAGTGCAGCGACGGCACCCCACCACGCCCAGCTCGCGCGCCGTGGCCACGTCGAACATGTCTGGTGCAAGGCTCATTTTCGCAGCCCGTCCAGCGACTTCCAGACAGTCCAGCGACACATGAACCGGTCCTGGGCAACGACCAGCAACACAAGCAGCGCGAACATCCAAAACGCCGGGCCAAAAGTGACATCCGCCAAATCGGTCAGTTTGACCAATGCCACGGCACAGCCAATGGCGAAAATCTCGGCCATGGACCAGGGCCGCAGCGCCTCGGCCAGGCGAAACGCTTGACGCGATCCCCTTGCAGGCATCCGATCCAACACAACAGGAACCAAGACATAAAGCGCCAACAGCACGCGAAGCAGCGGTATGAAAATGATCAGCGCCGCAGTTGACAGCGCAAGCGCCACCAGTGGCCCATCACTAAAGGCGAGGGCCGCATCAAGAATTGAAACCGAGTTGGAGTTTCCCGCCGCCCTGAGTGTCAGAAATGGGAAAACTGTCGCCGCGATGACCAGCACCACAATCGCCAGCGAGACCGCTATGATTTGCAGTCCGGCCTTGGCGCGCGGGGCGATCAGCACGGTGTGACAACGCACACACACCGCCCGTTCCCCAGTACGAGGCCGCTCAAGCTTATAGGCTGCATCGCAATGCGGGCAGACGATAAGGTCGGTGATTGGCTGTGGCGGCGGCAGGCTGGTCATTGGGCAAGACTAATTCAGCCGGTCGTAATGATCTATAGGGGTTTGATCCGCGCCCGGAGGCCGGCGACCGCGGCCTCGAAGCGGGACATGTCACCCTCTGCCCGCGCGCTGACTTGTGCGCCCTCTGCCAAGGCAAGCGTTGCCGGACCTTCTTGCGCGGGGTCGTTTGGAGCAGCAATTGTCCCATCGGCGGCGCCGGCCTCAAATACGGAGGCCAGCCAGTCGAATGTCATCGCGCGGAACGCCGCGATGTCGCGTTGAACATCTGGGGTCAGGCCGTCTCGCCCCATTGCCAAGGCCACGCAAAGGCACAACGTTTTAGAGCCGTTTACCGCGTCGCGGTGCATGTCCAAAAACCCTTCTAGCCGCTCTCCACCGGATGCGGATTGTGCGTCTATTGTCGCATAATGCGCCTCGACCCGTTCGCGGTAGCGCTTCATCAGTGCGGCGATCAGATCCGCCTTGGAAGCGAAATGGTGGTGGATGGAGGCTTTGCGGATGCCTACGACTTCGCTCAGATCGGCATAGCTAAAGCCGTCATGCCCGCGTGCGCGGGCCACCTGCTCGGCGGCGTCCAAGAGGGCGGTTTTGGTATCAATCGGCTTGGTCATGACATCGATATTAGGCATGTCGTGTAAGGGTCTGCAATGGGGATGAATACGCCAAATTGCCTGAGCGACAACCGGGGTCTCCCTATTGTCGCACGGGGCAAAGCGGTCTAGCGTTTCGACGGCATCCAACACAGGCGTATTCATGGCAGTTTCCCCCTCGCAGTTTGACAGTCTGGCCGCTCGAATTGAGGGCAAACGCGATGATCTCATTGCGTTGACCCAGGATTTGGTGCGCATTCCTACGTTGAACCCACCTGGGGAAAATTATCGTGAGATTTGCGGATATTTGGCTGAGCGAATGGCCAAGTCCGGGTTTGAGGTCGCGCTGATCCGCGCCGAGGGAACGCCAGGAGATTCGAAGAAATATCCGCGCTGGAACGTCGTTGCGCGCCGCGACGGTGCGCATCCCGGCGAATGTGTGCATTTCAATTCCCATACGGATGTTGTCGAGGTGGGGCAGGGTTGGACCACCGATCCATTCGGCGCTGCATTGATTGACGGCAAGATATACGGGCGCGGGACCTGCGATATGAAAGGTGGTCTTGCGGCCTCGATCATCGCAGTGGAGGCGTTTGTAGAGGCATTTCCAGATTACAGCGGATCTATCGAGATTTCGGGCACGGCTGACGAGGAAACGGGCGGCTATGGCGGTGTCGCCTACCTGGCCGAGAAGGGCCATTACAAACACGTGGACCACGTCATCATTCCCGAGCCACTGCAAAAAGACCGCATCTGCCTGGGGCATCGCGGCGTGTGGTGGGCAGAGATCGAAACCCATGGCGAGATCGCGCATGGCTCGATGCCGTTTCTGGGCGATTGTGCCGTGCGCCATATGGGGGCTGTGCTTGCCGAGATGGAAGAGAGCCTTTACCCACTTCTGGCCTCCAAACGTACGGACATGCCGGTTGTGCCGGAGGGCGCAAAACAATCGACGATGAACATCAACTCATTCCATGGCGGGCAGGCCGAGCCGGAACCTGATTTCACCGGATTGCCATCGGCTTGCGTACCGGACAGGGCCAAGATGATCATCGACCGGCGCTACTTGATTGAGGAAAGCGAAGAGGAGGTTAGGGCTGAAGTCGTGGGACTGCTGGACAAGCTGAAAGAAGAACGACCGAATTTCAGCTACGCTATCAACGAATTGTGGAGCGTCGCCCCGACAATGACCGAAAAGGACGCCCCTGTGGTCGCGTCAGTGCAATCGGCTGTACAAGCTGTGCTTGGCAAGCAAGCGGAATATGTGGTCAGCCCGGGGACCTATGATCAAAAGCATATCGATCGGATAGGGCGGCTAAAGAACTGTATCGCTTATGGTCCGGGGCTGCTGGAGCTTGCGCATAAGCCGGATGAATATGTGGGCGTGGACGACATGTTGGACAGCGCCAAAGTCATGGGCCATTGCCTGATGGACTTGCTGTTACCTGATTGAGCTAACGCGCACGACAATTTTGCGTTCTTGAAGGGGTTTCACCCCTTCGCCACGCGGGCAAAACCCCGCGCATATTTCGGGCAGAAAGAAGCTGGGCGCAGGCTTATTTCTTATCGCGCGCGGCTTTCTCTTCCTTGGTCAGCTTATTGTTCCACACGTTGTTGCTGAGGCCCAATTCAGGCTTGAGCGGTTTGGTCTTTCCAACTTTGACCTCGCCTCCCTTGTTCAGAAATTCCTGAATAAGCGCATCATCTGTGGTGGGTTTTGGGACATGTTTCATGGGAGCGAGCTTAGGCATTGAAAATAGAATGCGCAATGCGCCGTGATCTGTGCGCCAAACGCTAACCAACCGCAATATTGTCGATCAGCCTGACCCCGGCCAGCCAGGCCGCGGCCAGCAGGCGGGCCGGGCGATCAGCTGTCTGCAACAGTTCCAGCGTGTCAGCGGAGCGCAATTCGAGATACTCGACCTCTGTGAAGCCGGCACGGTCGATGCGGGAAATAGCCTCTGTTTTCAGGGTTTCAAAATCTCCTCCTCTCAGGAGGCCGTCAGCCATTTCTTCCATTGCACGGTTCAGCTCGGGCGCCCATGTCCGGGCGCGGTCGGACAGCAACAGGTTGCGCGATGACATGGCCAGGCCGTCTTCCTCGCGGATAGTGGGGCACGGAACAACGGCAGTGCCCAAATCCAGATCCGCCGACAGCCGAGTGACGACCTGCAGCTGTTGGTAGTCTTTCTCCCCGAAATAGGCGCGGTCGGCCATCGATTGTGTGAAGAGCTTGGTGACAACCGTCGCGACCCCGTCAAAGTGGCCCGGCCGATGGGCCCCACAGAGCGCATCGGTAAGCCCGGAGACAGAAACAGTCGTTGCAAATCCATCAGGGTAGATTTCCGCGCCATCCGGGGCATAGACCGCGTCGACTTCGAAAGGGGTCAGTTTGCGGGCGTCTTCTTCTTCGGTCCGTGGGTAGTTTTCGTAGTCCTCGGGGGAGTTGAACTGCTTGGGATTGACGAACACGGTGACAATCACCCTGTCGCACTCCTTTTTCGCGGCTCGCACGAGGCTGAGATGCCCTTGATGCAGCGCGCCCATCGTTGGCACAACTCCGACTGTTTCGCCGCTTCGTTTCCAGCGTGTCGCAAGGTCGCGCAGCGCGGACCGTTTCCGGATGATAGGTGGGGTCATTATGGGGCCTTCTGTTTTGGAGCCTCGTCCGCGAAGACATGTTCGGGCGCAGGGAACGTGCGTGCCTGAACCTCCCGTGCGTAGGTATCGATTGCAGATTTAGCGTCGTCACCCAAATGGCTGTAACGTTTGACAAATTTGGCTTTGAAAGCGGTAAACAGGCCCAACATGTCGTCAACGACCAGAATTTGCCCGTCGCAGGAGGCGGAGGCCCCGATGCCGATGGTGGGGATATCAATTGCCTGGGTGATCCGGTCGGCGAGCGTTTCGGGCACTTTTTCCAAAACCACGGCGAACGCACCTGCGGCCGCAACGGCCTTTGCATCAACCATCATCTGATCCGCCGCAGGTCCGCGTCCCTGGACCTTGTAGCCGCCCAGGGTGTGGATGGATTGGGGGGTCAGCCCGATATGGGCCATCACTGGTATCCCGCGTTTGCTCAAGAATTCAATGGTTTGCGCCATGGTGCTCCCGCCTTCCAGTTTGACGGCGCCGGCCCCGGTCTCGCTCATCAGGCGGGCGGCGTTGCGAAAGGCCTGCTCGGGGCTTTCCTCGTAGGAACCAAATGGCATGTCGATCACCAACATTGAGCTGTTCAGCCCCCGACGCACCGCTTGGCCATGCAGGATCATCATCTCCATCGTCACGTCGAGAGTGGAACTTAGGCCATGCAGCACCATGCCCACCGAGTCACCCACCAACACAAAGTCGCACACCCCATCCATCAATTGGGCCATTGGCGTGGTGTATGCCGTGAGGCTGACGATCGGCGTGCCTCCCTTTCTGGCCTTGATATCTTGGGGCATTGGGGCCGTTTTTCGGGCGGTTGCGCTCATCTCGGGGGCTCCGTCAGGTTTGATAACACGCAGCGGTTAGCAATTGCGGGCGCGGGATGCCAGCTTAACTGCCTTGATTACGGTCCGTTTCCCCGTCAGTCTTGAACCCGTGGCGCGGGGCTGCGCGCTGATTGCCTGGGAGAATTGTCATGAACCGTTCATTGTTTGGAAGCGCTGCGGCTGCGGCATTGCTGGTCGGGTTTGCCGCGCAGGCGGCTGATGTGACAGTCGGGTTGCAACTGGAGCCGCCCCATCTCGACCCAACATCTGCCGCTGCGGGCGCAATTGACCAAGTGCTTTATTCCAATGTTTTCGAAGGGCTTACGCGGTTTGGCTCTGACGGGTCGGTGAACCCCGGGCTGGCCGAGAGCTGGATCATATCAGATGATGGGCTGGAATATACGTTCAAGCTGCATGAGGGGGTGAAGTTCCACGACGGTTCTGATCTGGATGCGGGGGACGTGGTGTTCTCGCTTGATCGCGCGCGGGCGGAGGATTCGACCAATGCGCAAAAAGCGTTGTTTGCCAATATTGCCGGCGTCGATGCCGTGGATGCAACAACGGTCAAAGTCACGCTTGCCAAGCCACAGGGGAATTTCCTGTTCAATATGGCGTGGGGCGACGCCGTTATCGTGGCGCCGGAAAGCATCGACACCATCAAATCGAACCCGGTCGGCACCGGCGCATTCAAATTCGGGGATTGGAAGCAGGGAGATTCAATTTCCCTCGAGAAGAATGCTGACTATTGGGGCGAACCCGCCAAGCTGGATAACGCAACATTCAAATTCATCTCTGACCCAACCGCCGCCTTCGCTGCAATGATGGCCGAAGACATTGACGCCTTCTACGTCTACCCGGCGCCGGAAAACCTGGTGCAGTTTGAGGCGGACCCGCGGTTCACCGTTCTTGCTGGCAACACCGAGGGCGAAACGATTATGGCGATGAACAACAAATTGCCGCCCTTCGACAATAAGCTGGTGCGCCAAGCGGTGAGCCACGCCATCGACCGATCCGCTATTATCGATGGAGCGATGTTTGGCTATGGCACTCCCATCGGGACGCATTTTGCGCCGCATAACCCGGCCTATTTGGACCTGACCGGCAATTCGGAATACGACCCCGAGAAAGCAAAGGCTTTGCTGGCAGAGGCCGGGTTCCCGGATGGGTTCTCCACGACGTTGAAGCTGCCCCCGCCGTCATACGCGCGCCGCGGCGGAGAGATCATCGCCGCCCAGCTTCGTGAGGTGGGGATCGAGACAGAGATCAGCAACCTGGAATGGGCGCAGTGGCTTGAGCAGGCATTCAAAGGCTACGATTACGGCTTGACCATAGTCAGCCACACGGAGCCCATGGATATCGGCATCTATGCGCGGCCGGAATATTATTTCCAGTATGACAACGCTGACTTTCAGAAGCTGATTGCAGATTTGGATGCCGAGAATGACCCGGCCAAGCGCACAGAAATGCTGCATATGGCGCAGACTATCATTTCCGAGGATTACGTGAACGCCTATCTGTTCCAGCTGGCGCAAACGTCAGTGGTGAACGCAAAGCTGAACGGCATCTGGGTCGATGCGCCCACGCAAGCGGTTGACCTGACCGCTGTGAGTTGGTCCGACTAGAGGCGGGCGTGGCTGCACCAGGTGCTGCGCTACGCATTGATAAGGCTGGTCTCGCTTTGCGTGTCATTGATCGTGGCGAGCCTTGTCATATTCTTCACGCTTGAGGTGGTGCCCGGGGACCCGGCCTCCTTCATGCTTGGGATCAATGCGCAGCCGGAAACGTTGGATGCCCTGCGCGACGAGCTGGGACTGAACGAAGGACGGTGGCAGCGGTATACCAGCTGGGTCGGCGGTTTGCTTACCGGCGATCTTGGCACCTCCTACACATACCGCTCGCCTGTGTCCGAGATTGTGGCCGAGCGGTTGGTGATTTCATTGCCTTTGGCGCTCTATGCGCTCAGCCTGACAGTGTTGATTGCGTTTCCGGTAGGGATCATCGCCGCAACGAAACGCGGCTCGCTGACCGACATGTCGGTGATGGGTGGCACCCAGCTGGGCGTGGCGGTTCCAAACTTCTGGTTTGCCATGATCATGGTGCTGATCTTCGCGATCAATCTGCGTTGGTTTTCGGCGGGCGGCTTTCCAGGGTGGGAGGCTGGGTTCTTTCCGGCCATGAAGGCGCTGACCTTGCCAGCCATTTCATTGGCATTGCCGCAGGCATCGATCCTGGCGCGGGTGATGCGGTCCTCGCTGCTGGATACTTTGTCAGAAGATTACATCCGCACCTCCCGCGCCAAGGGGCTGACGAAGCGGCAGGCCTTGCGCCGGCACGCGCTGCGCAACGCGCTTATCCCGGTGCTGACGATCATCGGGCTGCAGTTCTCCTTCCTGCTGGCGGGCGCGATCATCATTGAAAACGTGTTTTTCCTTCCGGGGCTGGGGAGGCTGGTGTTTCAGGCCATTTCCCAGCGCGACCTAATTGTCGTCGAAAGCGTGGTGATGTTGCTGGTATTTGCGGTGATCGTCGTCAATTTCCTGGTTGATCTGGCCTATGTCTGGGTGGACCCAAGGTTGCGGGGGAGAACATGAAGACTCTCGTCTTAGGCCTTGGCATCACGGCCGTTTTTGTGGTTGCAGCTTTGGTGTCCTTTTTCTGGACGCCATATGACCACACCGCGCTTGAGATCACCAACAAGCTGAAATCCCCGACGGCGGCGCATCTGTTTGGTACGGACCATCTGGGGCGTGACATCCTGTCGATGATTATGGTCGGCGCGCGCACATCTATTGCTGTCGCACTTGTGGCAGTGGGTATCGGTATGGGGCTTGGCGTGCCGTTGGGGCTGACGGCGGCGGCGTGGCGGGGCAGCATCCTTGACGAGATCATCATGCGGTCCAACGATTTGATCTTCGCCTTTCCGTCGCTCTTGATCGCCATCATGATCACAGCCGTTTGGGGGCCTTCTGCCACCAATGCCATCATCGCGATCGGCATCTTCAATGTCCCGGTCTTCGCGCGGGTCACACGTGGCGCGGCATTGTCGCTTTGGACGCGTGACTACATTTTGGCCGCACGGGTCGCAGGCAAGAACGGCGCGCGTATCTCGGTAGAGCACATTCTGCCAAACGTCATGAACCTGCTGATCGTGCAAGGGACCATTCAGTTCTCGCTGGGCATACTGGCAGAAGCGGCGCTGTCCTATGTCGGCCTTGGCGCTCAGCCGCCGACGCCCAGTTGGGGGCGTATGCTGGCAGATAGCCAAACGCTATTCATGCTGGCCCCGCATATCACCCTGTTCCCTGGCTTTGCGATCTTGCTGACGGTGCTGGGTTTGAACCTGGCGGGCGACGGACTGCGTGACTTGATCGACCCGAAACTGCGGAAGGTTGCCAGATGAGCCTTCTACAAATCCGCAAGCTGAGTATGGCAATCCACGGGACCCCGATCCTGAAAGATGTCTCATTGGAGATCGCAGCAGGCGAAATCCATGGCGTGATTGGTGAAAGTGGCTCCGGCAAGTCGATGACGGCGTTCTCCGTCATGCAGCTGCTGCCGGATGGGGCGGCATGCTCCGGGCAAATCCTGTTGGACGATGTGTCCGTGCTCGATGCTGGCGAGGCCGATCTTTGTGCGATGCGCGGCGATGCCGTTGGCATGGTCTTTCAGGAACCGATGACCGCGCTAAACCCGGTCATGTCCATTGGTGATCAGGTGGCAGAGACCATCTTGATCCATGAAGACGTCTCGAAGGCTGATGCTATGGCACGCGCTCAGGCTGCATTGGAGCGGTGCGAGCTGCCTGCTCACAAGTTCCCCATGGCTCGCTTCCCCCACGAGCTGTCGGGAGGTCAACGGCAGCGCGTCGTGATTGCCATGGCAATTGCGCTGCGCCCGAAGTTGCTGATCGCCGATGAACCCACCACGGCACTGGATGTCACGACGCAGGCCGAAATTCTCGACCTCATTCGCAAACTGGTGGATGAAGACGGCATGGGGGTGATGTTGATCACCCACGATCTGGCCGTGGTCACCGGTTTGGCGGACCGTATCAGCATCATGAAAGATGGTTGCGTGGTTGAGCAGGGCGCGGCTGCCACCCTGCATCGCGACATGACCCACCCCTATACGAAAGCGTTATTTGCCGCGTCCGCTCATCAGCCCGATCGCAACGAACGGCCCGGTGAGGCGCCTTTGTTGCAAGTGGAGGGGCTTGTGCGCAGATACTCTTTGCCGCGCAAATCGCTCTTTGGCCCCGCGCAGAGCTTCGAGGCGGTTGATGACGTCAGCTTCGAGGTCAAGAAGGGCGAGAGTCTTGGCCTTGTGGGCGAAAGCGGATGCGGCAAGTCGACGTTGACGCGTGCCATTTTGGGCCTTGAAAGAGTGCAGGCGGGCAAGATTTTCATGGAAGGTGTGCCGGTTCTCTCTGGTGGGCGGGTGCAAACTTCGGTGCGACGCAAGATGCAGGTCGTCTTTCAAGATCCATACGGCTCCTTCAATCCTCGTCACCGGGTCGGCCGGTTGGTGAGCGAACCTTTCTTTCTGCACGGACGCAAGGCAAGTGCTGTCGAAATCGACGAAGCGCTTGTGTCAGTTGGTTTAGCTCCGCACGATAAGCATAAGTATATACATGAGTTTTCGGGCGGGCAGCGGCAGAGAATTGCGATAGCCCGCGCGCTTATCATCAAACCCGAATTGATCATTTTGGACGAGGCTGTTTCAGCCCTGGATGTCTCTATCCGCGCGCAAATTTTGGATCTGCTCGCAGATCTTTCTACGCAGTTTGGACTGACCTATTTGTTCATTAGCCATGATCTGTCTGTTGTCCGGTCCATCACAGACCGGGTGCTGGTCATGAAGTCCGGCAAATTTGTGGAGGAAGGGTCTACGGAAACGGTCTTTGAAAACCCTGCACATCCCTATACCAAGTCGTTGATTGCGGCGGCACCAAGATTGCCGGATATGGATGATATGCAAGGTGTAACACCCTGAAATACTGAGGTTAATGGTGGCAGATAATTGGCAATTGGCGCTTCTGAACGAAGCTGCGGACGGCGCACGGGTCCTAGATTGTGCGCAGCGCGCACGCGACTACATCTTGCTTGAGGCCGGACGGGAGCCAGATGCAACCTGGGTTACCGGATATTTCAACGATATCCCGCCAGGTCGAACCAAAGAGGATATTTTGGTTCTCGGGATCGAACAGGTAGACGGCTCGCTTACCGGGCTGCTTGGCATGGCACCGGGATATGAGACACAATCCGAGTGGTATATCGGTCTGCTGTTGGTGGCAGAATCGGAGCGGGGCAACGGCCTTGGCGCGACCGTTTTGAAGGAAGTCGTGGCACTTGCAAAAGCGTCAGGTGCTCAAACCCTGAAAGTTGCGGTGCTGACAAAGAACGCGGCAGGCCTACGGTTTTGGGAACGGCACGGGTTCGAACACCTGCGGGACGCACCCGATGACGGACAGGGTGATGGCCATGACCGGGTTGTTCTGCAGCGTCGGCTCTGATTTGCCAGAAGAATTGGCTTGAATACGTATTCTGTGAGCGTAGGGTACCTGTAATCTGCTGCTTGCGCTCAAGGAAGAACTGTTATGACGCCTGATGAAATGAATGCCCGCATCGTCCGCTATGGCGATCTGATTCCATGCAAGACGGCGTTCATTGACGCGCACACGCCCGGCAGCGACCAGAAAGAGAATTTTACCATAATCGGCGGGGGCGTGTCAGAGAGCCCAGATCAGCACGTTCACATAGCAGACAAGATTGGGTTCAATATCGGCGCGGCCGGACAGCCGCCCAAATGCCGCAATTCGCTGCATTCCCATCGCACGGCAGAGGTGTTCTTCGTCCTAAAGGGTCGCTGGCACTTTTTCTGGGGGCGTTGGGGGGATGCGGGTGAGGTCACGCTTGAAGAGGGTGACATCATCAACATCCCCACCGGCATTTTCCGTGGGTTCGAAAATATCGGCACGGATTACGGGATGATTATGGCCATTCTCGGCGGGGATGATGCCGGCGGCGGTGTGATTTGGGCGCCGCAGGTGATCGAAGACGCGCAGGATCACGGCCTTGTTCTGGGTGAGAACGGCAAGCTGTACGATACAAAGCAAGGTGTGGCGCTGCCCGACGGTGTGTCGCCCATGCCGTTACTGTCGGACGCCCAGCTGAAAGACTATCCCGAGCCAACGACCCTCGACGTCGTCCCACATTACGTCGCGCGGTATTACGACATGATGGCGCTGTCCGACCGCCAGCCAGCCAAGGTCATCGGGCCCGATGCCATGTTGCGTGACCGACCCGGGTTTGACGTCGAATTGCTGTCGCGCGGTTCATTGGGGGCAGATCGCTATAGCGTGCCAACCAATGAGGTGCTGATGCCGATGCGCGGACACTGGAAACTGACCTGGGAGCAGGGGGAGGCCGTGCTGAACCCAGGCGATACCTGCGCGGTGCCTGCTGATCTGCCCCACAGCCTGACACCGTCAATGACCGGCGAGGCATCCTGTTTCCGCATTTTGGGAACAGACGACCCTGCGGGCGCCACGATGACGCTTTCAACCTAGGGCCAGCATCACAAACCGTAACATTAAAGACTCACCGCGCGGTATCAAAGTAGTGGGGGACGTCAGTAACTGTGTTTTCCCCGCACTGCCACCACTAGATAGGCCATTTTTTGCTTGGTTTCTGACCTCACGTCAGGTTACTGTCCCTTCAATCATAATAAGGCACGCGTAAAAATGCGCGGCCATTGAGGCGGAGTAGTAGTAATGGATGCGATTGAGTTCGTAGTCCGCGGACAGGATGGCAACATCCGTCGCGGCGTTTTTCAAGACATTGATGGCCAATCTGCAATGAACGTCGGTGTGGGCGAGGATGTCTCGCTTAACATTCGTCGGTATCAAGCAGTGGGCTACACGCGAGAGGGCAACACTTTGGTGGTTGCTCTTGCTGACGGCCGCAGCCTGCGGCTGAATGGATTTTTCGAGGGCAATAACGAGCTCTATATTTCGGCAGATGGTCAACTGACAGAGGTGGCCTTGTCCGAACATGCCGGTGGCATTGATGCTGTGTATCAAGAGGCGCAAGCCTTCGGTAAGTGGAGCCCGGACGACGCGCTGTTTTTCACAGGCGGGCCTGATGTCGACACGATCATTGCGGCAGATGCCGCAGCGGTGAACGAACAGCCGACGATGCTTGCAGCCCCAATTCTCGCTGGTCTAGGCGGTTTGGGTGGCGGCGGTCTTGCCGCAGGCGCCGCGCTTGTCGGTGTTGGCCTTGTTGGCACCGGCGGCGGTGGTGGAGGCGGCGGCGGAGGCGGCGGCCTTGGCGACACCACGCCCCCTGATGTGGCCGTGACTGAAGGCACCATCTCCGTAAATCACGTCTTCAATGGTGAAGACCATGGCGACGGTGTTGAGATTGCCGGTACGGGCGAGCCCGGCGCGGCAATTGTCGTGGTTATCGGCGATGCCGAGCAGGAAACGGTCGTCGCTGACGATGGGTCTTGGTCTGTCGTGTTCCCAACGGCGGATGTGGCCGGCGGTGAGCGCGATCAGGAAATTACGGTTACGGCGACGGACGCAACCGGCAACTACACGATGCTGACGGACACAATCCGGCTGGACACCATCACCACGGTTGAGCTGAGCGAGATTGATGGCGCTGTTGCATCCAGCAACACGGTGATCAACGCCGAAGGTCATGCCAACGGCGTCACGATGAGCGGGGCTGGTGAGCCCGGCGCGTCAATCACAGTTGAAGTGGCTGGCGGGCCGTCAGCAACCACGACAGTTGCGGATGATGGCACTTGGGCTATCAACTTTACGCCGGGCGAGATCGCGACTGGCGAATACGAGGCGGGCGTTACAGTCACCGCAATTGATCTGGCAGGCAATTCTGCAACCACAACGCAGACGATGGTTGTCGACACGATCAGCAATGTATCGATCACCGGTAATTCTGCAGGTGCGGATGGGGTGGTCAACTCTGTCGAGAACACCGCGGCAACGGCCATCGTGGGGGCGGCGCAGGCCGGATCCAGCGTGGTTGTAACGGTAACGGGACCAAATGGAAATGTGCTGGGTACTCAAACAGTTACCGCAAATTCTTCAGGTGAATGGCAGGCCAGCTATGCGGCGGGCACCTTCCCGGGCGGCGAGTATGATGTCAGCATTACCGCTGTCGCAACCGATGGCGCGGGTAACAGCTCTTCCACTTCGGCGACATTGCCGATCGACACCCTGACAAATGTTGAGCTATCCGCGATTGACGGCGATCTGGTGAATTCTGGCGCAGTCATCAACGCGGCGGAGCGGGCCGACGGCGTGTCCATGTCGGGCACTGGCGAGCCGGGCGGTGCGGTTGTCGTTACGGTTCCAGGCGGCGGCACGGCCACGACCACCGTTGGCAGCAACGGCCAGTGGTCTGTGAACTTCGCGGCGGGCGATATCCCGGCGGGCGAAACCACTGTCCCTGTAAGTGTCAGTATCACCGATGCGGCGGGCAATACCGCCTCTTCAACCCAGAACATGGTCATCGATACCGTGACCACCGTTGATATCACTGGCAACAATGCTGGCACAGACGGTGTCTATAACAACACCGAGGCCGGGCGCACGGTCACGTTGAATGGCACCGCGCAACCAAATGCCTCTGTCGAGGTAACGCTGACCAGTGACACCGGCGCGTTCCTTGGAACCACAACGGTCGTTGCAAACGGTGCTGGGCAATGGGCGGCCAACTTCTCTGCGGGCAGTTTGCCTGGTGGTGAATACGGCGTGAATGTCTCTGCGCAAGCCACTGATGCAGCAGGAAATACCGCGACTGACACATCGACATTCCAGGTCGACACGGTTGCCGATATCTCTGTCAATGACGGCTCCCGCGACGATGGCGGTGTCATCAATATTGTCGAGGCAGGCAACGGTGTGACCCTGACCGGCTCAACCGATCCGAACTCAGTTGTCAGCGTGAACTTTGCGGGCAGCATGCGGACGGTGCAATCCGATGGTTCAGGCAATTGGGCGGCGACGTTCTCGTCCTCCGATATCCCGATGGGTGTGGAGACGACCTTGCCAATCACCGCCAGCTTCACGGACGCAGCAGGCAATACTGCCACGGCGACCGGCACGGTCGGCGTAGACACGATCGTGCGCAATCTAGGTGTGTCAGCAGCGACCGGCGACGGCGTCATTGACGCGCAGGAGGCAGGCGCAGGCTTTACCCTGACCGGCACAACTGAGCAGGGCGCACAAAGCGTAACGGTCGCCTTCGGGTCAGGTCAGCCGCGCAATGCGGTTGTGGATGCGGCGGGCAACTGGTCGATCACATTCGCCCCGGGCGACATTCCCGAAGGGGAGTACGACACCGACATCACCGTTACGACGGTTGATATCAACGACAACGTCGACAGTGTCACCAGCCCGGTTCGTGTTGATACCGAGGTGCCAGAGGCGCCAATCGTCATTCGCTACGTCGAATCGACGAACGGCATCAACGATGGCTTGCAAGGCATTTCCACGGAGCTGACGGACGACATCAGCGGCATCAGCCAGATCAACGCTGCTGGTCAAGTGTCCAACGTCGGCTACCAGTCGCAGACATCCGCGTTTGGCGGCGGTCGTTTGGACTTCGAGTTTGACAACACCATCCCGAACGGCGCGAGCCTGGTTATCCAGGCGGAAGACTCTGTCGGCAACCAGAATGACACATTGCTTGTTCTGGAGGATGCGGGGACGAACACCGTGAACATTTCGTCTCCCGCGCTGGATCAGTTCGACATCGGCGCGATTGACCTCAGCATTGCGGAAGACAGCAGTCTCACCATCTCGGAAAGCGATCTTCTGGCTATGTCTGGCGTCAGCGACACATTGATTGTCCATGGCGGCACAGACGATGTGGTTAACGCGGCCGGTGCAACCTTTACCGGGGCGACCGAAGTGATCGGCAATCAGGTTTATAACGTCTACTCGCTTGGCGAGGGCAGCCTGATCATTGACAGCGAGATCACGGTCAACCCAGTCATCTAAAAACACGAAGATCGCCCGCCAAGTCTCTGATTTGGCGGGCGAACCACCAACAAAAAACAACAGAATAATCTGGGTAAGTGGTGTGAATACGGGGCGGTTAACAAAGAACATAATGCTGAGTGTCGGCGTGTCTGCAATCCTTGCAGGCTGCATGGGGACCGATCTCGCAGAAACGACGCGCAACGCTTTTTCGGGCGCGTCACCAGACAAGCAAGCGACATCGGACGCAGCGAAGGCCCAACCGGCATTAGCTGGAGGCACGGGTGGTACGGGCGAGAATGCCAGCTCTCTCATCATCGACGGTCTGTTGGACCGTCAGTCTGTCTTGGGCTCGGGCAACAGTTACTCGAAGGTCGCGGGCGCCGTCCTGGCGGCCAACTCCCGCGCGGCCGAGGCTGAACTGCGCAGCGCGAAACTGCGCGCGCAGGCCGCGTCCAAGAACTGGTTGCCGACGATAGGGCCGAACCTGTCTTTGACCTCCCTTGGGGAGGTGGTTGCGGGCATGTTGATAGATCAAGTGCTGTTTGCCAACGGGCGCAAGAAGGCCGAGCGCCAATTCGCAAAGGCCGATGTCGAGGTGGCCGCCGTCGTGCTGGCTGAGGACACCAATGACAGGGTGCTGACCGCCTTGGATCTTTACATTTCAGCTGAAGAGGCGCGAGCAAAGGCGCGGGCAGGCGATGACGTTCTGACGCAGATGGAACGCTTTGCCTACATCATGCAGCGTCGCGTTGAAGGTGGCGTATCCGACCGGGCTGACCTTCAGGTCACCCGCCAGAAGCTGGCTGAGATCGAAAGCAACCGGGCGTCGGATGCCCAAGCTGCAGCGACCGCCGTTGCAGAATTGAACGCTATGTCGCTGACCCCGCTGGACGGGGTGCGTGGCCTTGCCGCCATCAAGACGCCGTCGGCGACGGCGAAGCCCCTGGCTGTGTTGAAAGCAGAGGCGGAGCGAGAACGCGCCGTAGCGCAGGCCACGATCGACCGCTCTGGCTTCCTGCCCACCGTCTCGGCGCGCGGCAATGTTGCGAAGGGCGGTTCGTCAGCCAGCATTGACGTGGCCGCCGAAAATCCCATCGGGTTTGGCACCGGAGCCAGCCTGAAGGCCATTGAGGCCGCTCGCGAAGCGGCCAGCCGGAAGGTTGATCAGGCCGATGAAGACAGCGCGCGGGTACTGCGCCGACTGGAACAGCAGCTTATCGCCCTTGAGCAGAAGCAGGCCAGCTCTGAACTGCTGGTCTCGCAGGCCAATGAAAACCTCGCTCTGTTTGAGCGGCAATATAAGGCGGGCGTCCGCCCGGTGATGGACGTTGTGCGGGTATATGAAACCAAGGTGCGGGTAGAGCGCGAGCAGATTGGTTACGCTTTCAAAGCTGCGGCTGTGCGGTTGAAGGTCGCCGCTGAGCTAGGTGTTCTTGTGGATGGAGCGGACATATGAGCGCTCCTGTAGTTGCGTTTGACATGGCGCGGGCCAAAGCCGCCGCTGCACCGGCGCCATTGGACAAGTCCGAGGCAACGCAGACCCAGCACAAGAAGGTGCCGGTCATCCGGTTTGAACCGCCGAAACTGACCGATCCCAAGCCGGGGTTTGAGGTGACGCCAGACGCGCAGAGCGGCAAACCGCCCGTCATTGTGATGCCGTCACCCGCCACCAAGGTAAAACCTGCGCCAAAGGCACCTTCGCCAATTGTTCTGCCGGACATTCAGGCTGCGAATGATGCCGCACCAAGAGACACCAATCCGCCAAAGCGGCAGCGCGCCCGGGCTGATCTGGCCGCGACATATGCCGGCCTGCTGGGCGTCGATTTGCTGGCTGCTGACATCCTTGATGCGGCGGCCGACACCGGGGCTGGCGCCGCCGAGCTGACCACGGACGTTTTGGCAGAGGCATTGACGGCCCTTGGGTTGACGGCACGGGTCAGCAAGTCAAAACCGGCCCCCGACCTTTGGCCGGCCATGGTGGAAATGACGACAGGCCAAATGGTTCTGGTGATCAGCCAAGACGGCACAATGTTGACGCTGCTGGACGCCACCACTCCCGACAAACGCACTGAGGTCGACATCGCGGAATTCGCCAAAGTTGCGACCGCAAAAATACTCTGCGCGGTGACAACGATTGAGCAGGTTGAAGACCGCTATCAGATCGCCAACGTCAAGTCACATTGGTTCTGGGGCGAGTTCACCAAGTACCGCCGCTATATCGCCGAGATTGCGCTTGGCTCTTTCGTGGCGAACATCCTGGCGGTCGCCGTGGCGCTGTTCTCCCTGCAGGTCTATGACCGTGTGATCCCGCACCAATCTCAAGCCACCCTGTGGGTGCTGGCCATCGGTGCTGTCGGCGCGCTGGTGATGGAAGCTGCCATCAAAATCGCCCGGTCCCGGCTTATGGATGGGGCAGGCCGTCAGGTCGAACTGGCGGTGCAGAAAACCCTGATGAGCCGTTTGCTTGGTATGCGCGGCGGACAGAAGAACATGACGCCGTCGGGCACGTTCTCAGCCATGCGCGAGTTCTCGTCTGTACGGGAGTTCTTTACGGCTTCGACCATCGGGTCGCTGACTGACATCCCGTTCATATTCGTATTCCTGCTGCTGGTGGGGTCTATCGCTGGCAACCTTGTTTGGGTGCTGGTTCTTGGCGGCATCCTGATGGTTCTGCCAGGGTTCTTTCTGCAAAGGAAGATGACACGCCTGACTGAAGAAACCCAAGGTGCCTCGGTCAAGGCCAGCCGGTTGCTGCAGGAGGCGATTTACGAGGCCGACACGGTAAAAGCCAACCGTGGCGAAGACCGTTTCGCCCGCATTTGGGAAGAGCTGACCACACTGTCGGCGGTCAAGTCCTCTGAACAACGCAAACTGGCGGCAACACTGACCTTCTGGTCGCAAGGCGTGCAGCAGGCCACCTATGTGACCGCGGTCGTAGTTGGAACATTCCTGGTGTTTGCGGGTGAATTCACTGTCGGTTCCATCATTGCCGTCGGTATCCTGACGTCGCGGACATTGGCGCCGCTTACCCAACTGGCGGGCACCATGGCGCGTTGGTCGAATGTGAAGACGGCTTTGACCGGTCTGGAAGCGGTCGCCGTATCCGAGCAGGACCATGACGCCACGCGGACCTATATGCGCCGGGAGACATTGGATGGCCGCTTTGAAATGCGCGACCTGATCCATCGCTATGACGATGACAGCGCGCCGGTGCTTGATATCTCCGGGGTGGCGATTGAGCCGGGCCAGCGGGTTGCGGTGCTTGGGGCCAACGGGTCCGGAAAATCAACAATGCTGAAACTGCTGACCGGTCTTGTGTCGCCGGATGCCGGACGCGTGACGATTGACGGCATTGATATGGGACAGTTGCACAATCGCGACCTGCGGCGCGGCATCGGTTATCTCGCCCAAGACGTGCGCCTGTTCCAGGGCACGTTGCGCGACAACCTGAACCTTAGCCAGCTGGAGCGGGACGACACCAGATTAATGGATGCGCTGTTCTTTGCCGGTCTTGGCTCGTTTGTGCAGAACCATCCCAAAGGTCTGGACCTGCCGGTCCATGACGGCGGGGCAGGGCTGTCGATTGGCCAGCGTCAATCCATCGGCTGGGCACGCCTCTGGCTGGCGGATCCGCGTGTTGTGTTGCTGGACGAGCCGACGGCAGCCTTGGACCAGACGCTGGAGACCACACTGGTGTCACGGCTGGAAACATGGCTGGCAGGACGCACGGCCGTGATCGCGACCCACCGGATGCCGATCTTGTCACTGACCGACCGGGTGCTGATCTTGCAAAACGGCAAGCTGGCGGTAGACGGCCCGCGCGACGCGGTGCTGTCACACATGAAATCGGCGCGCGCCGAGGCGCAAGGCAAGAAGGAGACCGCATAATGGCTGTCATCGATGCAGGGTTCAGCGCGCAGATGCGTGCGCCAAGCTGGACGATCCGCATGGTGATCCTAACCGTCGCGTTGTTTGTGGTTTGGGCGGCGTTTGCCTCCCTCGACGAAATCGTGCGCGGGGATGGCGAGATGGTATCTTCGTCGCGCCCGCAGATCATTCAGAACCTCGAAGGCGGCATTCTGTCCGAGATGCTGGTCAGCGAAGGCGACACGGTCAAGCCCGGCGACGTGCTGGCACGGTTGCATGGCACGCAATTCTCGACCGCCGTGGATGACCTGCAGGACCAGATTGACACGTTGGAGGTGCGTCAGATCCGGCTGGAAGCAGAGCTGGAAGGGCGGTTTGACTTCAACGTTCCGTCGCATCTGGCGCAACGCCAGCCCAACATGGTGGCGTCCGAGATGGCGTTGCTGCATGCACGCCAGTCCGATTTTGAGAGCCGCACATCCGGTGCACGAAACGTCCTGCAGCAGGCCGCCAAGGAGCTTGCCTTGCTGGAACGGCTGCTGGACGAAGAAATCGTATCTCTGATCGAGGTGACCCGCGCCCGCAAAACGCATGGCGACGCCGAGGCTAAATTTAACGACATCGTGACCAAGGCCGAGTTGGACCGGGCGGGGGAGTATTCCGACACGTTGAAGGAATTGGCGACACTGCGGCAAAACCAGAAGATTTCGCGCGACCAGTTGGAACGCACCGTGATCCGCTCTCCGATGGCGGGGATTGTGAACAACGTCTCCGTCTCCACCATTGGCGGCGTGATCCGCCCTGGCGAAGAGATTTTTCAGATCATCCCGCTGGACGAGGAGCTGTTTGTCGAGGCCAAGGTCAAACCGCAAGACATTGGCAGTATCCGCCTGGGGCAGGCCGCCACAGTGAAGCTGTCGGCCTACGACTACACGATCTACGGCTCACTAGTGGGGGAGGTCATGGTGATCTCTGCCGACACGTTCAAAGACGAACGCGTTGCGGATGGTGACCCCCATTACAAGGTGACGTTGAAGCTGGACACGGATGCGATGACCCACCGGCAGCGCAACGTGGCCCTGCGGCCCGGGATGCAGGCCTCCGTCGAGTTGCATACTGGTGAGAAAACGGTTTTGCAGTATTTGACCAAGCCGCTCTACAAATCCCGCGAGGCGCTGCGCGAAAGATAGGGTTTGCGCCGCGCATTGCGCGTCGCGATGGTGGGGCTCCGCCCCACACCCCGTTTCTCTTGGGGCTCTGCCCCAAACCCCGGGATATTTTAGAACATGGAAAGAGGCTTAGCGTTTGAGCAGGATTTGAACGTCTGCCACGTTGGTACCTGTGCCACCTGTGATGACCAGATCGCCAGAGGATGCGAGCGCGGCATATGCGTCATTGTTGGCCAGCCGCGCGTGGGGGTCCGTCATGCGGGCCGCGCTTGATGCGTCGACCAGACCGCCTGCCGCATCCGTTGGCCCGTCGCGCCCATCGGTACCACCGGACAGGAACACCCAGTCGCCTCCGATGCCCGCAAGAGCCATACGCAGGGCGAGATCCTGATTGCGGCCGCCTTTGCCGGTGCCGGTTAGCGTGACCGTGGTCTCGCCGCCGAACAACAGCGCTGCGGGGCCCTCTGTCTCATGGGCGATCTGTGCGAGGCGTGGGGCGACATCGGCCACGTTGCCTTCAAGGCGGTCATCGACGATGACCGCGCCCGCATGAGCGTCCCGCATCGCTTCTAAGCTTTTGCGGTTGGAGCAGATCAGCATGTTTTCAGCTTCGGGCGGTCCGTCGTCGTTGCTGTCCGTATCAAGATGGCTTTGCACCGAGGCGGGCAGTTGTTCCCAGAGCGATGCGAGCAGTTTTCGCGCATCGCTTTTGGTGCCGATCGGGGCCACGGTTGGGCCGCTGGCGATCACCCGCAGGTCGTCGCCGACGACGTCAGAGAGGATGTAGGCCTCAACCTTGGCCGGGGCCGCCATGCACGCCATGCCGCCGCCTTTGAGTTGGCTCAGTTGCTGACGGACAAGGTTCATCTCGGTGATGTCGAAACCCGCACCGAGCAGGACTTCAGACGTCCTGGCTTTGTCGGCAAGCGAGACACCTTCGACTGGCAGAGGAAGCAGAGCCGACCCGCCACCTGAAATCAGCGCGACAATACGGTCTCTTGCCGAGGTGCTTTTGAGCAACTCCGCCATTGCAGTCGCGCCAGCCAGCCCGTTCTCATCAGGCACTGGGTGGCCCGCAGCCAAGACCGTTGCGCCTTCGATGTCGCGCGCGTTTTCGTAATTGGTGACCACCAGTGCTTCGGCGGGTCCTTCCGTCATGGCCAAGGCTTGCTCCATCATGGGGCAGGCCGCCTTGCCGACGGCGATGAGGATCAGGCGGCCATTCTCGGGCGCGCTGAAGGGAGAAGTGACTTGCGCGGCGAGCGCTTTGGCCGGGTCAGCAGCTTCGATTGCGACGTCGAAAAGGCGCAAGGCCTCGGCGCGCAGGTCTTTGATTGTGTCGCTCATTGCCCCTCCCTTGTGATGGGGCATGTTATGGCAAAGACTGGTGCGGGCTGAAATACCCAAAGCTGGGGAGCGACGGTCAGGTGAAGCGATTGACGAGGTTTTCCAGAATTTCCTGCTGGCCGGAGCGGGGGGACGGGTTGATGTCATCAGCTGCGACCTTGGAGGCAATGCCTTCGAGCGTGCCATCGAGATGGTCCGAGCTGTCCCACCCAGCATATCGCGCCGCACGCTTGGCTTCGAGCTGACCGTCTTCCAGCAGTGCAGCGGCGGCTTTCAGACCACGCGCGCAGATATCCATGCCGCCGATATGGGCGGCGATCAGATCCTGCGGATCGAGCGACTGGCGGCGCAGTTTGGCGTCGAAATTTGTCCCGCCGGTGATAAACCCGCCCGCTTTCAAAACCTCGTAGTAGGCCAATGCAACCTCGGGCGTGTTGTTGGGGAATTGATCCGTGTCCCACCCCGATTGGTAGTCGTTGCGGTTCATGTCGATGGATCCAAAAATGCCAAGCGAGGAGGCCATGGCCAGCTCGTGCTCAAAGCTATGGCCGGCGAGGATGGCGTGCCCTTGTTCGATGTTCATCTGAACCTCGTTTTCCAACCCGAACTGTTTGAGGAAGCCGTAGACCGTGGCAACGTCGTAATCATACTGATGCTTGGTTGGCTCTTGCGGCTTGGGCTCGATCAGGATTGCGCCTTTGAAGCCAATTTTGTGTTTGTAGTCGACGACCATCTGCAGGAACCGGCCAGCCTGTTCGCGTTCGCGTTTCAGGTCGGTATTGAGCAGTGTTTCATACCCCTCGCGACCGCCCCAGAGCACGTAATTTTCGCCGCCCAGCTTATGGGTCGCATCTATACAGGTTTTCACAGTGGCCGCCGAAAACGCGAACACATCCGGGTCCGGGTTGGTGGCCGCACCCGCCATGTAGCGGCGGTGCGAAAACAGATTGGCGGTCCCCCAAAGCAGCTTTGGTCCTCCGGCGGCCATCTTCTCGCCGAGGTAGTCGACCATTTCTTCTAGGTTCTTGGTGTTCTCGGCGAAATTGGCACCTTCGGGACGGATGTCGGCGTCATGGAAGCAGTAGAAGGGGACGCCAAGGATATCGAACATCTCGAAGGCCTCGTCAGCCTTGAGCTTGGCCAGCTCCATTGTGTCGCCGAACCACGGGCGTTCGAAGGTTTGCCCGCCGAAGGGGTCGCCGCCGGGCCACGCGAAGGAATGCCACCACGCGCAGGCGAAACGCAGGTGGTCTTCCATCCGTTTGCCCATCACCATTTCGTCCGGGTTGTAGTGGCGGAAGGCCATCGGGTTGGTGCTGTCTGCGCCCTCAAAGGTTGCTTTGTCGATGCCTTGGAAAAAGTCGGTCATGAAAGGGTCCTTAAGGCGTTGTAGGTTTGTCTGTAGCGTTGGTGCGCGGCGGAGAAAGCATCCTGCAAAGACGCATCCGGCTCAATCGTTGCCGCGACTTTCGGTGCAGTTGCCAGTGTGGTGTCGCCTGTCGCGCCCATCATGCCGAGACGTGCAGCCCCGAAAGCGGCGCCGAAATCGCCCGAGACGGGGATTTGGATCGGCTGACCCAGAACCGTTGCCATGATCTCCAACCAGACGCGGGACGCGGAGCCGCCGCCAACGGCAATGAGCGTGTCGATTTGGGTGCCGGTTTGTGCAAGGGCGTCGGCAGAGTCCTTCAGAGCAAAAGCAACCCCCTCCAGAACCGCGCGGGTTCCTGCCTTAAGGTCAGTTTCGTGTTCCAACCCGATCAGTGCACCTCGGATTTGGGCGTCATTATGTGGCGTGCGCTCCCCGCCGAGATAGGGGAGGAAGCAGGCACGGCCGGGGGCCTCAATACCCGTGAGCGCTGAAGTCAGGTCAGCGGCGTTTGACCGGGTCAGCCGCGCGTACCATTCGAGGCTATCCGCGGCGGAAAGGACGACACCCATCTGATGCCAGGTCCCGGGGAGTGCGTGGCAGAACGTGTGAACTGCGCTCGCCGCGTCGGGGCTGTATGACGGCGTGGCCGCAAAGAGCACGCCGGAAGTCCCCAGCGACAGGAATGCCTGCCCGGGCCGGGTCACGCCGCAGCCGACTGCGGTTGCCGCATTGTCTCCGCCGCCGCCTGCAACAGGTGTTCCGGCTGGGATGCCCCAGTTGTCGGCCAGGGCCTGTCTCAGACCTCCGGAGGGGGCGGAGCCTTCGACCAGGCTGGGCATGTGGTCGCGTGACAAGCCGGTGGCTGACAGCAACACATCCGACCAATCGCGCGCGCCGACATCGAGCCAAGATGTGCCAGCGGCATCCGACATCTCTGAAACGGCGTCGCCGGTGAACCAAAGTCGCAAGTAGTCCTTGGGCAGCAGCACTTTCGCTGTACGGTCAAAAATTTTTCGTTCGTTGTTATGCACCCAAGCGAGCTTGGGCGCCGTGAAACCGGGGAAGACGATGTTGCCCGTGACCTCGCGGAAATGCCGGTCCGCATCCATTTCGGCGGCCTCGGAATGGCTGCGCGTGTCGTTCCACAAAATACAGGGGCGCAGCACGTCGCCTGACTTGTCGATCAGGGTGGCCCCATGCATATGGCCCGACAAGCCTATGCCCTTGATTGCCGACAGGTCAGCCTTGCCCTGCAATTCGGCCATAACCGCAGAGGTCGCCGCCAGCCAGTCTGCGGGGGCTTGTTCTGACCAGCCGGGATGGGGGCGGGAAACGGTCAGGGACGCTTTGGCCTCGGCAATGGGCTCTTGATCCGCGCCGATCAGCAGCCCCTTTACCGAAGATGTCCCCAGGTCGAGGCCGAGATACATATCACGCCGCCCGTTTGGGGTTTTTGCCCATGATGATCATCGACAGGATGTCATCCTCGGTCACGTCCTCAACCCGTTCTGTCCCGATCAACGCGCCGTTTTTCATCACCGACACACGGTCGCACAGCTCCAGCATTTCGCGGGTGTCGTGGCTGATTAGAAAGATCCCCAGCCCTTGCGCTTTGAGCTCTTGGATCAGGTCGGCCACCATTTTGGTCTCATGCACACCTAAGGCAGCCGTCGGTTCATCCATGATCAGGATTTTGGCGTTGAAATACACTGCGCGTGCAATGGCGACGGATTGGCGCTGCCCGCCCGACAATGCGCTGACCGGCTCCTTCAGTTTCTTGAAGTTGGGGTTCAGGCGCGCCATGATCTTGGCGGTTTCTGCCGCCATCTTGGCGTCATCCACAAAGCCAATAGGTGAGGTCAGTTCGCGCCCCAGAAAAAGGTTTGAAGCGGCATCAAGATTGTCGGCCAGAGCCAGCGTTTGGTAGATTGTCTCAATATTGTGGTCGCGGGCATCGCGGGGCGAATTGATCTCGGCGTGCTTGCCGTTGATCAAGATTTCGCCGCCGTCCTTTTGATAGGCCCCCGACAAGATCTTGATCAGCGTCGATTTACCGGCACCGTTATGGCCGAGCAGTCCAACGACTTCACCTGGATACAGATCAAGACTGACATGATCCACCGCACGGATACCGCCGAACGAAATCGAGATGTCTTTGAGTTGAACGAGCGGGGTTTCACTCATTTCGAGTTCCTCCGGTATAGAATGTCGAGGAAGACGGCGATGACCAGCACTGAGCCCACGACGACCTGTTGAATAGCTGCATCAAAGCCGATCAGCACCATCCCCGTTTGCAGACTTTGCATCACGATTGCCCCGAGAATTGCGCCGTAGATCGTGCCGACGCCGCCAGCCAGTGATGTGCCACCGATGACCGCGGCTGCGATGACGTACAGCTCATCCAGCGTTCCAAGTGCTGCCGTCGCCGAGCCGAGGCGGGCAGAGGCCACGACCGCCGACAGGCCCGTCAAGAATCCCATCAGCGCGAAGATTTTGACCGTCATCCAGCGGGTGTTGATGCCCGCCAGCTCGGCGGCTTCGGGATTGCCGCCAATCGCGTAGACGTAGCGACCAAACTTGGTGCGCGACATCAAGATGGTCATTGCAATCGCGACGCCCACCAATATCAGCACCGGGATCGCGTAGCCGTGCGAGATAAATATCTCCTCGACCGGGGTCGTGATGCCATTGGCCTCTACGTATCTTTTGACGATACCTTTTGGCCATGGGTAGGCGTTGACCAGAAGCGTGGCTCCGATGACTGCGCCGCACCCGACAATGGCCAGAAAAACCTCGGCCCATGCGGGGCGCTGATGAAGCTCAAAATGCTTGCGCTTGCGTCGGCCCATGACGATCAGCCCGAGAACCGCGGCGCATGCCAGGGCGCAAACGATCCAGCTTCCGGCATATCCAATGGCCCCATAGGGTCCGCCGCCCAGCAATTTGAACGTCGCATCCACCGGCGAGATGGTCTCGCCACGCGCCACGAGGAAGCCGACACCACGCCAGACAAGCAGGCCGCCAAGTGTAACGATGAAGGCCGGGATAGTGCCGTAGGCAATCATGTAGCCTTGAAAACCACCGATGATCGTGCCGACGACCAAGCCAGCCAAAATGGCGATGACCCAGATCATCGGGTGCCCGAGGCCTAAGTATTGGGGCAGGATGTTGACCTGCAGGGTCCCCATGACGATGGCGATGAAGCCAAGCATTGACCCGACCGACAGGTCAATGTGACGGGTGACAATGACGAGCACCATGCCCGTGGCCATGATGCCGATGGACGAGGTCTGCACCGACAAGTTCCACAAGTTGCGCGGTGTCAGGAATGCGCCGAAGCCGTTGACGACCTGACCGTAGACGTGAAAGCCGACCCAGATCAAGGCAAGCGCCGCGAGCATGCCCAGAAGGCGCGTGTCGACCTCGGTCTCGCGCAAGAAGCGCGTCACCGCTCCGTCGGGTTTTTGGTCGCTGGCATTGGATGTGTCAGACATTGACTTGGCCTCGAAACAGTTTGCGCGTCGAGAGCCGTCTCTAGGTGAGGCGGGGCCAGATGCGCAGAAAAAAGGTTAGAAGGGTAGGGTGGCACCGGCGAGAGGAAGCCCGCCGGTGCCCTTGTGGTCAGTGAAAGCCTAGCAGCCGGCTACGCCGTCCTGTGCGCCTTCGCAGACTTTGTCTTTCGCGATGTGGCCCGCTTCGATCACCAGGTTGATATTGGACTGAGTGATCGGAGTTGGGTCCAGCAGGATTGCGTTCATCTCGACGCCTTTTGCGCCGCCGGAGAACTTGCCTGCGCCTTCAATGGCGTCCATGGCTGTGCCATTGGCCAGTGCCACAGCGATCTCGCCAGCGGCTGTGCCCAGATCGATGCTGTTTTTCCAAACCGACACGGACTGCGTGCCACGTGCAACGCGGTTCAGCGCCGCGTGGTCACCGTCTTGGCCGCCGATTGGGATGTTCAGACCCTGAGCTTCCAGTGCAGCGATCGAGCCGCCAGCCATGCCGTCGTTCTGGGACAGAACCGCGTCAACGTTGTTGTTGTTGGCAGTCAGGATCTGTTCCATGTTTTTCTGGGCGTTGTCTGGCTTCCAACCATCGGTGAAGGCCTCACCCACGATTGTGATGTCGCCGCTGTCGATTGCAGGCTGGATGACTTCCATCATGCCTTCCAGCAGGAAGCCTGCGTTTGGATCGCCCTTGTCCCCCTTGATCACTGCGTAGTTGCCCTTTGGCACTTCAGCAAAAACGGTTTCCGCGATGATGCGGCCCACGCCTTTGTTGTCGAATGTCAGGTAGAAGGTGCGTTGATCTTCAATCAGGCGGTCATAGCCGATCATTGGGATGCCTTCAGCTTCGGCGATATCCAGTGCCGGGCCGATGGCGTCCTTGTCTTGCGCCAGAATAATCAGAGCGTCTGCGCCTTGTGCGATCAGCGCTTCGATGTCTGTCAACTGCTTGGACGCAGAAGATTGCGCGTCAGCGGAAATGTATTTCGCGCCAGCAGCGTCCAAAGCGGCTTTGATCGCTGCTTCATCAGTTTTCCAACGCTCTTCTTGAAAGTTGGACCAGCTGACGCCGATGGTTTTCGCATGGCCGTCGGCCAATGCTGCTGTTGTTGTGAAGCCGGCGAATGCAATCGCGGCTACGGTCAATGCCTTGCGCATGAATATCCTCCCAAAGTTTCTTGTCAGGGGTGCCTCCTGCACGGACCTGACAGCCCCGACTCGAATCGAGGCAGTATCAACATGGACATAATTAATTCAGCTGTCAAAATTAATTTGACCGCAAACCGCAAATCGCGCAGGTTTGACATCGGAGGCGCTCGGGAGTTTCCGATTTTTGGGTTCATTTCGGCAAGAGAGAAGCCAGATTTCAGAGAATCGAATAGGAAATAGTTTTGGACGTGAAAGAAAAGCCGCAACGCAGCATGAATGCCGCAACACAGCATGGCTCCGCGCTGGAGGGATGCGGCCCAGTTCTGCCGTCCGGCGGGCGCGCTCCGAAGCCGCTACGCCAGCAAATATTTGAGCGTGTGCGCGCAGCAGGGCAAACCCCACGCATAGATGTGTCGAAGGATTTGGGAATTTCACCCGGCTCGGTGACCCAACTGACTTCAGAATTGATAGCCCACAACCTGGTGGTGGAAGCTGAAACGTCTCACGAAACGAGCACGCGCGGACGCCCGCCAGTGGCTCTGGAGGTTGCTCCGGACGCGGGGTACGTCGTCGGTATCAAGCTGGGCGACTTCAATCACTCCGCCGTCATTGTTGATTTCGCAGGCAAGCAGGTTGCCGAGCTCGACTGTGCCGCAGCGGCCCAAAAACACGAAGTGGACGGACTGCTTGTTGAAGCGGAGACGCTGTTGGCTCGGTTAATCAAGTCCGCTGACATGACCCATGACCAGATTTCGGGAGTTGGCGTCGGCCTTGCCGGGATGGTGGACCATGATGCCGGCCTTGTCCCCTGGTCGCCATTGCTGTCGTCACGCAATGTTCCGTTGCGCGATCTTTTGACAGAGCGGCTGGGACTTCCCGTCTACATAGACAATGACGCCAATATGCTGACCCTTGCCGAGCTTTGGTTCGGGGCGGGGCGTAACAAGCAGTCCTTTGCGGTTGTGACCATCGAATATGGTGTCGGCATGGGGTTGGTGCTGGACAACAGGCTGTACCGCGGCTCGGGCGGGCTGGGGATGGAGCTGGGGCATACGAAGGTTCAACTGGATGGTGCGTTGTGCAGGTGCGGAAACCGAGGTTGCTTGGAGGCCTATGTGGCGGACTATGCCTTGGTCCGGGAGGCCCGCATCGCGCTTGACATGAAGGCAGAACAATTCGGTCCGGTACAAGTCATGCTGGAAACCCTTTACGATCAGGCCAAGGCCGGAAATGAAAGGGCGCGCACCATATTCAGGCGGGCTGGTCGGTACCTGTCGGTGGCCTTGAGCAATGTGGCTCATTTGTTTGATCCCAGCCTGATTATTCTGTCGGGTGAGCGGATGCAGTATGACTACCTCTATGCCGAAGACGTGCTGTCGGAAATGAAGGCCCTGACGTTGGACAAAGGCCGCGACGGGCCGGAAATTGACATCAATGTCTGGGGTGGCTTCGTTTGGGCCCGCGGCGCGGCAGCTCTGGCGCTTTCGGCCACGACTGATGAGCTTCTTGGCGACGGCTGGGCAGAAGCGTGAGGGCTCTTTTTCTTTGCCTCGTGCCCGGGGTCGCCTTGGCGGACCCTGCGTTTGAGCCCCGACCGTTGCCGATCGAACATGTGTATTCTGGCGGCTGGGAACATTTCGTTGGCGGCGGTGTTGCGGTTCTGGATTGCAATGGTGACGGGTTCGACGACCTCTTCATGGCCGGGGGGGCGGCGCAGTCTTCATTGTTGATCAACACTACAAAGACGCAGGGTGCCGATATCACCTTTCGGCAGCATCCTGTGTCGCTGCGCTCCGGGGTGACCGGCGCGTACCCGTTGGACTTTGATAGTGACGGCACCCTGGATTTGATGGTGTTGCGTGTAGGCGAGAACATCATCTTGGAAAACGACGGCGCATGCGGCTTTTCCAGAGCCAATGAAAAATGGGGGTTGGATGGGGGCGACCGCTGGACCACGGCATTTTCTGCAACCTGGGAGGCTGGACAGGATTGGCCGACACTGGCGTTCGGCAATTACGTGGATCGTGATGATCCGGACGGCCCTTTCGAGGCCTGCGACAGCAACGCCTTGTTCCGCCACGACGGATCGACTTTCGTCAAGACCGTCTTGCAGCCCGGATTTTGCGCCCTTTCCATGCTCTTTTCGGATTGGAACAGAGATGGCACCCAGGATTTGCGTGTCTCAAACGATCGCCATTACTATGTCAGTGGCGGGTCAGAGCAGATGTGGGCGATGCCCGGGCTGACGCTTATGAACGGCGACGGCTGGGAGCCGATTAGCATTTGGGGAATGGGCATTGCGTCGCGTGATTTCACAGGCGATGGGCGGCCGGAGGTGGTCCTGACATCGATGGGCGACCAACTGATGCAGATTTCCGGTGAGTCCGGTTATTCTGCTGCACCGTTCAGCATCGGAACTTATGCCCAGCGTCCCTACATCGGCGACGAGGGGCGACCTTCGACCGGGTGGCACGCACAGTTCGCCGATGTGAACAACGATGCTCGGGCCGACCTGTTCATAGCGAAGGGCAACGTGGATCAAATGCCCGGCATGGCAACGAAGGACCCCAACAATCTGCTGATCCAAGGAGAGGACGGGACATTTGTCGAGCGGGGCGACATCGCAGGTGTCGCCAGCGTGGTGAGGTCGCGCGGCGCGGCGCTGAGTGATCTCAACCGCGACGGTCTGCTGGACATCGTGGTGGTAAACCGAAGGGCACCGGCCGAGCTGTACCAAAACCTAACGCCTAATGCCGGAGGCTGGGTCGGGGTTGCCCTTCGTCAAAGGGGGTCCAACACACAAGCCGTTGGGGCCTGGGTTGAGATGTCTTCCGGCGGGGTGACCCAGACTCAGGAAGTGACCGTTGGCGGGGGCCACGCCGGAGGCCAATCCGGGATGCTTCACTTTGGGCTCGGAACGCAAACATCAGCCTCCCTTCGCGTTCTTTGGCCTGATGGGGAAACATCAGATTGGATAGACGCGACATCCGGCCAGGTGATCAATTTCGACAGATAGAGGCCGACCTTATCGGTCTACTTTCAATCCACTTGGAACCGATTGCGGGATGCCCAGACGCCCCTCTAACGCAACGCGGTCTTCCAATGTGTGGAGGAAGGCCACCAGCTGCGCAACTTCCAGATCGTTCAGATGACTTGTGAAGATCGTTGCGGCGTCTCGAATGGCCGCGACTTCCGCTGGCCGGTCCATGACCCACCAATCATCTGTGTCCAGAGGCGGCAGAATGGCGGTGTCGCGCGCAAAATTGGCGAGTGCGAAATAGGGATCAACATGCGCCCGGATAAAGTCGCCAAGATCAGCATAGGCCCCCGTATGCCCATAGGGCGCGGTTTTGGTCACGTTTCTCAAGGATGGTGTACGAAACTTGTAGGCGTCACCGTCTTTGCCGGTTACCCGCATCCGGCCAATGTCGCGGCTATGGCTCTCAAAGCGCGCGGCTTTGCCGGGACCGAACTGGGGAACGCCAGTCGCGTGAAATCCGTGATCCGTCTGGAACGTGCCGGAATGGCAGGTCGCGCATTCGGCGTCACCATAAAACAGTTCCATCCCGGCCGTCGCATCTGCCGGCAGCGTGCCGCCACGCAGGAACGCGTCAAACGGACTGTCGTCGGAACGCCACTCAAGCTCAATGAATGCTGCGATCGCGTTGGAAATATCGGTAAACGCAATTGGATGACCACCTTCAATATCGGGGTATACTGCCTTGAATTTATTTCGGTATTCCTCAATCGAGGACACCCGCTTCGAGATGATGTCCCATGCCCCGCCATCCCCAGTGATGCGTCCGGAACGTACAGCTTTGGAGACGTCATTTTCGCTGTAATGGCCGGCCATTTCGTCCGGACTGAGGACCGGAAACATGGTCTGGGCCGACAGCAGCGACGCGAAACCCTGCGTCATGTCCTCATCCATCGGCGTGCGAATGCCGCCAGGCTTCGTCGGATCCTCTTCGATCCTGCCGTCATGGAACATCACGGTGAATTCCCGTGCCCCAAGGTTGAAAAGGGCCTGGGCGTGGCGCGGGATGCGTTGTTCCGGCATGTTCTTCGGGTCGGACCGGCGTTCGGGCCCCAGACCAACCCCACCTTCGCCCAGCGACAGGGACACTCCGTCACCCGTGGCAAAATTCGGATGGTGGCATATCGCGCAAGAAATATTGCGGTTGCCCGATAGTATCGGATCATAAAAGAGCAATTGCCCCAATTCGGCTTCGGTGCGGTCTACTGGCCTATAGTCGGTGTCCAGGGCAGGCGACGGAAGGTCCGCCGCCGACAACGGAAACGCCACAAGAGAGGCGATTGCGAAGGCTTCAAATTTCATCACACTGGCTCTCCGAATAACTCAAAAGGAAGCTTACCTAACGTCTTGAAAACGACAAGAGGAAAGCCGCGAAACTATCAGATTTCACTCAGAAAATAGGGCTGCGACCGATTGTGGATTCCTGTCCCGCATCTGGCACGAATTCTGCCAGCGTGGTGCGCGCGGCGGCGCGGGTTGGTTAAAACACTGTGGGGTTCGGTCTCTCAATTTTCAATTGCTCTTGACGGTAGCGGCGGCACCCCCCAATTCAAGGTAGGCGTCTGGCTCATCGGTGAGGGCGGTTTGCCCCCCTTGCAGCCGGATTCTTCCGCAACTAACGTCATCTTCACAATTCGCGCGTATCACGCGCCATAACCGCACCCGGTGCAGACACATATACAGGCAGGCAGCGCTATGACCGATCCAGTTGAAACCTACATGAACCTCGTCCCGATGGTGGTCGAACAGACAAGCCGCGGCGAACGCGCTTACGACATTTTCTCGCGCCTGTTGAAGGAGCGGATCATCTTTCTGAACGGGCCGATACATGATGGCATGAGCCAGCTCATCGTTGCGCAATTGCTTCATCTGGAAGCAGAAAATCCGACCAAGGATATTTCAATGTACATCAACTCGCCTGGCGGTGTGGTGACGGCTGGACTGTCCATTTACGACACGATGCAATACATCCGGCCGAAAGTGTCCACGTTGATCGTGGGTCAGGCGGCGTCGGCCGGGTCGCTGCTGGCGGTCGCCGGCGAGGCCGGGATGCGTTTCTCATTGCCAAACGCGCGGATCATGGTGCACCAGCCGTCCGGCGGCTATCAGGGTCAGGCAACGGACATTCTGATCCACGCAGAAGAGACCAAAAAGCTGAAGCAGAAATTGAACGAAATCTATGCAAAGCACACGGGTCAAACGGTTAAGGCAATCGAGAAGGCGCTTGAGCGGGACAACTTCATGTCGCCAGAAGAAGCGCTCGAATGGGGCCACATTGACGAGATCGTGACCAATCGGACGAAAGAAGACGAGAAGTCGTAAAATTTGAGCGCTGGGCGTTCATTGTTTCTTGCGGGCGTTGCGGTAAAGACTCTGGGCCGCCCGCAAGGTTGTTTTTCGGATTGTACCTCCCTAGCGGCTGGCCTAACCTGAATCTCAACGACGAAGCGGGCGCATGAATTTGCGTGCAAATACTGGCGATACCCCAGATGAGGTGGTGTGATGGCGAATAATTCCGGTGATAGCAAAAACACCCTCTACTGCTCATTCTGCGGTAAGTCGCAGCACGAGGTGCGCAAGCTGATCGCGGGCCCGACCGTTTTCATTTGTGATGAATGCGTCGAGCTCTGCATGGATATCATTCGCGAGGAAACGAAGACCGCTGGTCTGAAGTCCTCGGACGGGGTTCCGACACCGCAGGAAATTTGTGATGTGTTGGATGACTATGTGATCGGGCAGGGGCACGCGAAGCGGGTTCTGTCTGTCGCCGTTCACAACCATTACAAACGGCTGAACCATGCGGCGAAGTCCGGCGATATCGAACTCGCCAAATCAAACATCATGCTGATCGGTCCGACGGGCTGCGGTAAGACATTGTTGGCACAAACTCTCGCACGGATTTTGGATGTTCCGTTTACCATGGCAGATGCCACGACGCTGACCGAAGCCGGTTACGTGGGCGAAGACGTTGAAAACATTATTCTGAAGCTATTGCAGGCTTCCGAGTACAATGTGGAACGCGCGCAGCGTGGCATCGTCTATATTGATGAGGTCGACAAGATCACACGCAAGTCCGACAACCCGTCCATAACCCGCGATGTGTCGGGCGAAGGCGTGCAGCAGGCGTTGCTGAAAATTATGGAAGGCACCGTGGCCTCCGTGCCGCCGCAAGGCGGACGCAAGCATCCGCAGCAAGAATTCCTGCAGGTCGACACCACAAACATCTTGTTTATCTGCGGTGGGGCCTTTGCCGGTCTTGAAAAGATTATCGCACAGCGGGGCAAGGGCTCTGCCATGGGCTTTGGTGCCGACGTGCGTGACGAAGACAACAAAGGCGTCGGTGAGTTCTTCCAGGATCTGGAACCTGAAGACCTGCTGAAATTTGGTCTGATCCCCGAATTTGTGGGCCGTCTGCCGGTTATCGCGACACTTGAAGACCTCGATGAAGAAGCGCTTGTCACGATCTTGACGCAGCCGAAGAACGCGTTGGTCAAACAGTATCAACGCCTGTTTGAACTTGAAGACGCCAAGCTTAACTTCACCGAAGACGCCCTGTCGGCTATCTCGAAGCGGGCGATCGAGCGCAAGACCGGTGCACGCGGGCTGCGGTCGATCTTGGAAGACATCCTGCTGGACACGATGTTCGACCTGCCGGGGCTGGATGGTGTCGACGAGGTTGTGGTCAATGAAGAGGCCGTTGGCCGCGAGGCCAAGCCATTGGTCATCTACGGCGAGCAGAAGAAAGAGGCGGAAGCCGAAGCCAGCTAAGGCGGGCAAAATGCTTAAGGATTTGAAAAGGTCGGCCCTTCGGGTCGGCCTTTTTGTATTGATGGTGGCCGCCCTGCCGTTCGTTCTTCTCTTCGCTTGGCACATTAACAACGTCTTGTTCGCGAACCCTCGTTATGCCGCAGAAGTCTTTGAGCAGTTCCTTGACGAGTTTGCTGTTCTCGAAAGCCGACGCTGGCACCCGATAGGTGGACAATTTCGATGGGATTGCACCTTCGCAATCGTGGGCCTGCCTGAGACGGTCCCGGATAGCCCGCCACAACGCAAACGAGCGGACACCTGGACGAGTTGGCAACTAGAGTGGGGTGGAAACGATTGGCGCCCGACACCTGCCGCACCACTTCCTACAAATACCCGCGATGCCATTGGATCATGCGCGCATAACTGGGCTCCGCTTGTCGCTGATCGCATCGGAAAGGCGCTTGCGCAGCCGGGGTCTTTTGTCATCATCGGGCCGAGTGGCGAATCCGTCCATTTGTATTCAAAACCCTACAAAATCGCGGCGCGGGTCCGATTTGGCGATTGAGGAGAGACCACATGACCATCAAACGCATCCATTCTGGTGGCGCTTTTGAACCCAAAGTCGGCTATTGCCGGGCAGTGGTTGCGGGCGACTGGGTCCATGTTGCCGGGACAGTTGCCGCGCCGGGACCGGATGGCGAACCGCCAATGGGAGCCGCGGCACAATGTGACAGCGCGCTCAACATCATCTCCAGTGCATTGGAGGAGGCAGGCGCGGACTTCTCAAAAGTTGTCCGCGTGAGTTACATGTTGCCGGCCGCCGAAGAGTTTGAACAATGCTGGCCCGCACTTCGCGCTGCCTTCGGTGACAACCCGCCAGCCGCCACAATGCTTGAATGCGGGCTGATTGACCCCAAATACCGCATCGAAATTGAGGTAACGGCCTATATCGGCGGCTGATCTCCGCAGCTTTCGTACGGCTTGCCACTGGACCTTGTCGCGCCCATGGGCCATATCTAACCCAACGCATTCGGAGGCACCTCATGGGCATTCTTAACTCTATCCTGCGCGCTGCGACCTGGTGGGATGGGCAGACGCTGAACACGCAATTCTTCACATGGCGCAATGGCGTGAAAGTGGGGGAGGATGCCGAAGGCAATATCTTTTACCAGTCCAAGGACGCCAAGCGGCGTTGGGTTATCTACAACGGCGAGGCCGAGGCGTCGCGCGTGAGCCCTGATTGGCACGGCTGGTTGCATCACACATACAAGGACGCGCCAACCGACGCGCCGCTGGCCCACAAGTCCTGGGAAAAGCCGCATCACGAGAACCTGACCGGCACGGCCATGGCCTATGCGCCATCTGGGTCTATCCGCAAATCGGGTGGCAATGAGAAGCGCGACTATGAGGCGTGGTCGCCGGAAGGTTAGGGCAGGCTGCGGGGCTGGGCACAATGGCACAGAACACTACAGAGGTACTTGTCGGCACCGGCGTTCTTGCGGTCGCTGCAGGCTTTTTGATTTACGCAGCGGGACTAACCGGTTTTGCGGCAACCACACCGGACAGCTACAATCTGAATGCCAGCTTCCGCTCGGCCGAAGGGGTCGGGGTCGGCACCGAGGTGCGTATGGCCGGGGTCAAGGTGGGCACTGTTACCGGGCTGGACCTCAACGCTGAAACGTTTCGTGCCGACACGACCTTCACCATGAATCAAGGCATTGAGATCCCTGATGACAGCGCGATCTCAATCTCCTCCGAAGGGCTTCTGGGCGGCAACTTTGTCGAGATTATTCCGGGCGGATCGCCATTCAACATCGACCCCGATGGTGAGATAGAAGACACCCAAAGCTCCGTTAGCTTGGTGACCTTGTTGCTGAAATTCGTGTCGGGCAGCGACGAGTGAGGCTTTCGGCTTTGATCCTTCTGGCGGTGATGGCATCGCCGCTTTCTGCGCAGACCACGATCGAGGGGGACAACACCACGATCCAGCTGGGCAACACCGAAGATATTACCACGCAGACACGGGCGCAGGTCTCCAGTGCGCCCGCCGCGCAGCTGCGGGGGCTGGATAAACTGTCAGGGGCGAGTGTCGATCTACAATCAACCAACCTCAAACCTGTGGAATTCGGCGCGCTTGAAATTACGATGCATGATTGCCGGTACCCCAAGGACAACCCATCCGGGGATGCCTATGTGCGTTTGACAATTTTGGACCGGGGTCTCGAAAAGCCAGTGTTTGATGGGTGGATGGTCGCGTCCAGTCCGGCGCTCAGCGCACTGGACCACCCGCGTTATGATGTTTGGGTTATTCGCTGCAAACTTGACGACCGGACACCGTCTGTGGTTGCCGGAGAAAGCTCGCCTCGCCCGATAATGCGGCCTGAAGGGCTTGGTGGTAACTAGCGCGGCTTATCTCGATGCCGCCGAGGCTCGCCAGATGGTCCGTCAGGAATTGGGTGTCAAACAGCTGATAGCCCCCGAATTTCAATCGGCTGACCAAATAGGCAAGTGCGATTTTGGACGCGTCGCGGTGGTGCGAAAACATGCTTTCCCCGAAATAGGCCGCCCGTAGCGTCACGCCATAAACGCCGCCCACTAATGCGTCACCGTCCCAGACTTCCACCGAATGTGCATGGCCCGCGTCGAAAAGGTCCATGTAGATTGCGACGATCTCATCGTTGATCCATGTCTCGTCGCGGTCCGCGCACCCCTCAATGACGCCAGCAAAATTTGTGTCGATGCGGATATCATATGGTTCGCGCAAAATGGTTTTTCGCAAGGATCGTGACATGCGGAATGCGTCCAGCGGGATGATGCCGCGTCGCTCGGGATCGACCCAGAACACACCCTCATCATCACGCGCCTCCGACATTGGAAAGATGCCGCGCGCGTAAGCGTTGAGGATCAAGTTTGGGCTCAGGTCTTTGGGCATGTTGTCCAGAAACTAGAAAAGGCTTTGCCACAATCTAGTGGCAAAGCCTCCAATCATAAAGTGCCGGGCTGGGTCAGGTGTTTTCGTCCAGCCATTTTTCCAACCAATGGATATTGTATTCGCCGGTCAGCACCGCGTCCTCTTCCAGCAGCGCATGGAAGAGCGGCGTCGTGGTGTCGATGCCGTCAACGATCAATTCGCCCAAGGCGCGTTTCAGCCGCGCAAGGGCGGCAGGGCGATCAGGGCCATGCACGATCAGCTTGGCGATCAGCGAGTCGTAATAGGGCGGGATCGAGTAGCCGTCATAAAGCGCGCTGTCCATCCGCACACCCAAACCGCCGGGGGCGTGGTATTGTGTGATTTTTCCGGGGCATGGCGTGAATTGCGGCACCTTCTCGGCGTTAATCCGCACCTCGATGGCGTGGCCGTTGATTTGCAGATCGTCCTGCTCGAACGACATCCCAAGGCCGGCGGCGACGTTGATCTGTTCGCGCACAAGATCGACGCCGAAGATGGCCTCCGTTACGGGGTGTTCGACCTGCAGGCGGGTGTTCATCTCAATGAAATAGAACTCGCCGTCTTCATACAGGAATTCGACCGTGCCGGCGCCAGCGTAGTCAATCGTGGCAACCGCGTCAGCGCAGACTTTGCCGATCTTGGCGCGGGTGGCTTCGTCGATGGCGGGGCCGGGGGCCTCTTCAAAGACCTTCTGGTGGCGACGTTGCAAGGAACAATCGCGTTCCCCCAAGTGAACCGCGCGGCCCTTGCCGTCGCCGAAGACCTGAATTTCGATGTGACGCGGGCGACCGAGATATTTCTCGATATAGACCTCGTCATTGCCGAAGTTCGATTTGCCTTCAGAGCGCGCGGTGCGGAACGCGTTTTCCATCTCTGCCGCCGAATTGGCGAGCTTCATGCCTTTGCCGCCGCCGCCTGCCGTGGCCTTGATGATGACCGGATATCCGATCTCTTCACCGACCTTCAGAGCGGCTTCCAGGTCAGGCACACCCCCGTCAGAGCCGGGCACGCAAGGCACCCCCAACTTTTTCATCGTGTCCTTGGCGGTGATCTTGTCACCCATGACGCGGATATGCTCGGCTGTGGGGCCGATGAAGGTGATGCCGTGATCTTGCAGGGCTTGCACGAAATTCGCGTTCTCGGACAGGAACCCGTAGCCGGGGTGAATGGCTTCTGCCCCAGTGATCTCGGCGGCCGAAATAATGGCCGCCACGTTCAGATAGCTTTGCGTGCCGGGGGCGGGGCCGATGCAGATGGCTTCATCGGCCATACGCACATGCATGGCGTCAGCGTCAGCGGTCGAATGAACGGCGACCGAACCGATGCCCATTTCCCGCGCTGCGCGGATAACGCGAAGGGCGATCTCGCCCCTGTTGGCGATCAGGATTTTGTTGAACATGGCTTATTCGATAATCATCAGGGGAGCGCCGAATTCGACCGGAGAGCCGTCTTCGACAAGAATGCGCTTCACCGTGCCCGATTTCGGCGCGGGGATTTGGTTCATCGTTTTCATCGCCTCGATGATCAGGATGGTTTGACCCTCTTTGACCTTGTCGCCTTGGCTGACGAAGGCGGGCGTGCCGGGCTCTGCCTGCAGGTAGCAGGTGCCGACCATTGGCGAAGTTACCGCGCCGGGGTGTTGTGCCGGATCATCCGTGTCGGATGCTGCAGCGGGCGCAGCTGTGGGCACCGCGGCAGGAGCCGCTGCTGGGGCAGGCGCAGCCGCCGCGGGCGCAGCCGCTGCCACCATTTGAACGGCTTGCCCACCTTTGGACACCCGGACATCAAGGCTGTCATCTGACGCGTATTCGCGCTTCACGCGCAATTCGGTCAGGTCATTTTCGTTTAGAAGCTCTGCAAGTGCCTTGATGAAGGCGACGTCGGTGTCGTGTGGCGTCTTTGCCATCAGGGAATACTCCTCACCCTTTTCGCGCCCCGGCTGACCGGGATCTGTCATTGCAACGCTTATAGGCCAAGCGCGGCAGGGTGAAAAGTGAGCATTGTCGGATTTACATCTGGCCTAAGGTTGCGGCGTCTCGATGGGTTCAGCCGCATTGGCATGATAGATGCTTTCCGGCTGCGCATCTGGAATCGAATCTGGCACCGCAACTGACAATTCTGCGCGCTTCGGGACCTCCAGTGGAGGCCTTTCCTCGTTGGGGAGGTCGGCCCCATTTGCGTTGGATTTTTGGGTCACGGCTAGCGTGGTCAATTGGTCGCCCGAAGTCACTTCCGCGGACACGGGCGATGTCTGGGCGTCGGCAGTTTCCGCAACGCCGTAGCGCGGCGTGTGGGTGGCTATGTTGTGGGCGGCGCCTATCAGTTGGTTGGTGAGCATTGTAAATAACCCCTAGAAACAAGGCCCCCACCGGAGCCGAGATTCTCGTCCAGAGGTTATCAAATGGTTAAGGCGTCAGGCTTGGATGGCAGCAGTTTTCTTAAAATGACGCGGCAAGTTTGACCGCGCCAGCCTGTTGCCCGGCTATGCTCGGTTCATTCGGTTGTCGATAAGGTCGTCGACCACCGAGGGATCTGCCAATGTAGAGGTATCCCCAAGCGCGCCGTAATCATTCTCAGCAATTTTGCGAAGAATACGGCGCATAATCTTGCCAGACCTGGTCTTGGGCAGGCCAGGCGCCCACTGTATCAGGTCGGGCTTGGCGATAGGGCCGATATCCTTGCGGACCCAGACTTCCAACTCCTTGCGCAACTCCTCGGAAGGAACTTCGCCGCTCATCAGAGTAACGTATGCATAGATGCCCTGGCCCTTGATATCGTGCGGGTAGCCGACCACCGCAGACTCAGAGACTTTGGGGTGCGCGACCAGCGAGGATTCGACCTCGGCCGTGCCCATCCGGTGCCCTGACACGTTGATAACATCGTCGACCCGGCCCGTGATCCAGTAATACCCGTCGGCGTCGCGTTTGCAGCCGTCACCGGTGAAGTAGTAGCCCTTGTAGTCGTCGAAATAGGTTTTCATGAAGCGGTCATGGTCGCCAAAGACGGTGCGCATCTGCGCGGGCCAGCTGTCTTTGATGCAAAGCACACCTTCGGCCTCCATGGATGTGATTTCTTCGCCAGAGGTGGGTTCCAGGATCACGGGCTCGATGCCGAAGAACGGGGTGGTGGCGGAGCCGGGCTTGGTGGTGGTGGCCCCGGGCAGGGGCGTCAAAAGGTGGCCGCCGGTTTCCGTCTGCCACCATGTATCGACGATCGGGCAAGTGCCTTTGCCAACCACGTCATTGTACCAGTTCCAGGCTTCGGGATTGATAGGCTCGCCCACGGTGCCCAGGACCTTGATGGAGGACAGGTCGTAAGGTTCGACAAAGCTGTCACCCTGACCCATCAGCGCGCGGATGGCGGTGGGGGCGGTGTAGAATTGGTTGACCTTGTGCTTTTCGCAGACGGCCCAGAACCGACCTGCGTCGGGGTAGGTGGGCACGCCCTCGAACATCAGCGTGGTCGCGCCGTTGGCCAAGGGCCCGTAGACGATGTAGCTATGGCCGGTGACCCAGCCCACATCCGCGGTGCACCAGAAGACGTCGCCGTCATGGTAGTCGAACGTGTATTGATGCGTCATCGACGCGTAGACGATGTAGCCGCCGGTGGTGTGGACCACGCCTTTGGGCATGCCGGTTGATCCAGATGTGTAGAGGATGAACAGCGGGTCCTCGGCCCCCATTTCCTCGGGCGGGCAGTCGGCGGGGACGGTGGCCTCCATCTCGTGCAGCCAGTGGTCGCGGCCTTTGGTCATGGGGACGTCGCCACCAGTGCGGCGGACGACTAGCATTTGGGCGTCATGGGTCACGCCCTCGAACGCCTTGTCGCAATTGACCTTGAGCGGGGTGTTCTTGCCGCCGCGCGGGGCCTCGTCTGCCGTGATAACCACCTTCGCCTCGGACCCGTTCACACGGGCTGCCAAAGCGTCGGCGGAGAAACCCGCGAAGACGATGGAATGGATAGCCCCGATCCGCGTGCAGGCGAGCATTGCAACGGCGGCCTCGGGGATCATCGGCATGTAGATGACCGCGCGGTCGCCTTTGCCCACGCCCATGGCTTTCAGCACGTTGGCAAATTTGCAGGTGCGGGCGTGCAGCTCGTTATAGGTGATGTGCAGCGCGTCGTCGGTGGGGCTGTCGGGCTCCCAGATGATGGCGGTCTGATCGCCGCGGGTCGCCAGATGGCGGTCGATGCAGTTGGCAGAGACGTTGAGCGTGCCGTCTTCGTACCATTTTATATCGACCTTGCCGTGCTCGTAAGTAGAGTCTTTGACTTTCGTATACGGCGTCATCCAGTCGATGCGCTTGCCATGCTCGCCCCAGAACGCCACCGGGTCCGCGATGCTGTCTGCATACATCTTGTCATAGGTTGCCTTGTCGGCATGCGCGTTCGCCGCAAATTCTTTCGAAGGTGCGTAGGTCTTGTCGGTCATGTCAGTCCCTCGGGATTTTATAGGTCTTTTGGGTAGGTTAGGGCAGGGCGCGCTAGATCGCCAGATACTCCGCCCTGAGTTTTTCGTCGTCCAGAACCTCTTGGGCCGAGCCGTCATAGACGACGGAGCCGGTATCGAGGATCACCGCCCGGTCGGCAAGCTTGAGCGCGGCGACGGCGTTCTGTTCAACGATGATGGTGGTGATGCCTTGGTCACGAATGATACCAAGCGTCTTGGCAATCTCTTGCACGATAACCGGTGCGAGGCCTTCATAAGGCTCGTCGAGAAGCAGCACTTTAATGTCCCGACAAAGCGCGCGCGCGATTGCCAACATCTGTTGTTCGCCGCCCGATAGGGTAGAGCCGTCTTGCTTGCGACGCTCTTCGAGGCGCGGAAACAGCTCGTAGACGCGCTCCAGCGACCAGCCGATTGGCGGCGCAATTTGTGCAAGCTTCAGGTTTTCCTCAACAGTCAGGCCTTGGATGATGCGACGATCTTCCGGCACCAACGCAATGCCCGCTTGTGCGGCCTGAAAGGATTTCATCTTGTGCAGCGGTTCGTGATCCAGCCAGATCTCGCCATGGTTGACCTGTGGGTCGTCCATCCGCGCAATCGCGCGGAGGGTAGACGTTTTGCCCGCCCCGTTGCGGCCCAGAAGGGCGAGGATTTCGCCCTCATGCACGTTGAAGCTGATGCCTTGTACGATGAAGCTTTCGCCGTAGTAGGCCTCGACATCCCACAAGCTTAGAAAGGCCGGTTGGGTGGCCGCGTTGTTGGCGTTCTTGTTGAAGTCGGGTTTGACGGTCATCAGAGCGCCTCCTTAAACCTGAGCTTCACCGAGATACGCTTCGCGTACCTTCGGGTGGCCCTTGATATTTTCCGGCGTGTCTTCGACCAGCGGCGTGCCTTGGGCCAGCACGGTGATCCGCTCTGCCATCGAGAAGACGACGTGCATGTCATGCTCGATGATCGCCATGGTGATGTCGCGCTTTTCCTTGATCTCTTTCAGCAGGTCGATCGTGTTGTTCGTGTCGGCCCGCGCCATGCCCGCTGTTGGCTCGTCCAGAAGCAGCAGCTTGGGTTCCTGCACCAGACACATCGCCATTTCCAGCCGCCGCTTGTCACCGCGCGACAGCGAGGCCGCGTGCATGTGGCTTTTCTCCAGCATGTTGACGTCGTCGAGGATTTGCTCGGCTTGGGTGGTGATGTCGCTTTGGCCGCGCAGGGTGGCGAAGGCGTTCATCTTGAAGGCCCCGTCGCGGTGCGCAAAGCAGGGGATCATGATGTTTTCCAGCACGGTGAGATCGGCAAAGATTTCGGGCGTTTGAAACACGCGGGAGACCCCCATCTGGTTGATCTCATGCGGTTTGCGGCCCAGAAGGCTTTGGCCTTGGAAAGTCACCGACCCTGTGTCGGGGATCAGCTTGCCGACGAGGCAGTTGAGCAGCGTGGATTTGCCCGCCCCGTTCGGCCCGATGATGGCGTGGACGGTGTTTTCCTCGATGCTGAGGTTGACGTCGCCCAGCGCCTGCAACCCGCCGAAGCGTTTGCCGACATTTTTGATCTCTAGGATACCCATGTCTGATGCTCCTTATTCTGCAGGTGTCTTGGCGCCGTCAGCGGGCGTGTCTTCGGTTTTCTTGCGCGAGAAAATCGACCTGATGCGCTGCCCGCCTTCAACCAGCCCGCCGGGCAGGAAGATGATGACCAGCATGAACACCACGCCAAGCGTCAGGTGCCAGCCCTTGCCGATGAAGGGGTAGACCAACGTAACGAACACGTCCTGCATCCCATCGGGCATGAAGGCGAACCACTGCTCCAAGATCGCTTTGTTGATTTTGGAGACGATGTTTTCCATGTATTTGATCGCGCCTGCGCCCAGCACCGGACCGATCATCGTGCCTGCACCACCCAGAATGGTCATGATGACCACCTCGCCTGAGGCCGTCCAGAACATCCGCTCCGCACCGGCCAGCGGGTCCATTGCCACCATCAAGCCGCCTGCGAGACCGGCATACATGCCGGAGATCACGAAGGCCGCCAACGTGTAGGGGCGCGAGTTCAACCCGGTGTAGTTCAAACGCGTCTGGTTGGTCTTGATCGCCCGCAGCATCAGCCCGAAAGGCGACTGAAAGATGCGGATAGAGGCGTAGAAGGCCAACACCATGATTAGGGCGCAGAAATAGTAGCCCACGTTGAAGCTGAAGGACCAGCTGCCCAGGACCAGCTCATAGGTGCTGCGCATCTCCAACCCGAAGAAGCCGGGGACAGGGATGTTGCCGTCAACTGCGCCTGCACCAAAGATGCGCGGATCGCTCAAAGACAGCGTTAACCCGGTTTCGCCGCCCGTGATGGGCGTCAGCACGGAGGCCGCCAGCGAGAACATCATCTGCGCAAAAGCCAGCGTCAGGATAGAGAAGTAGATGCCCGACCGGCGCAGGCACACGAAGCCGATGATCACCGACAAGAGCCCTGCCACCACGACGGAGGCCATGATTGCCGGGATGATGTTCATGCCCAGAAGCTTGAACATCCAGACCCCCGCGTAGGAGCCCACACCCAGGAAGGCGGCGTGGCCGAAGCTGAGATAGCCGGTGAGGCCGAACAGGATGTTGAACCCGATGGCGAAGATGCCAAAGATGACGAAGCGTTGCATCAGGTCAGGATAGCCCGCGTTGAACTGCGCCATGGCGCTGTCCGTGGGGAAGGGGTTCATCAAGAAGGGCGCGAAGGCGACCAAAAAGACGACGAAGAAAAGAAGCCGGGTGTTCTTTGCGCTTAGGCCTAACATACGCTTAGTCCTCCATCACGCCGCGCTTACCCAGAAGGCCGCGTGGACGGGTTAGTAGAATTACGATGGCTGCCAGATAGATGACGACCTGGTTGATGCCGGGCAGGAACTCGATCACCTCGCGCATGGAGGCAAAGCTCTGCAGGATGCCTAGGACGAAGCCTGCCAACACCGCTCCGGGGAGCGATCCCATGCCGCCCACAACCACCACCACGAAGGATATCACGAGGAAGTCCATGCCCATATGGTAATTGGGTGAGTTGATGGGGGTGTACATCACCCCGGCCAACCCCGCGACCACCGCCGCGAGCCCGAACATCATGGTGAAGCGCTTGTCGATGTCGATGCCCAACAGGCCCACGGTTTCGCGGTCGGCCATCCCGGCGCGCACTACCATCCCGAAGGTGGTGAATTGCAGGAAGGCAAACACCCCCGCGATGATGAAGGCCGCGAAGCCGAAATACACCAAGCGCCAGTAGGGGTAGATGATCCGGTTCGGCTCAAACCCGAGCAGAACACCGAAATCAAAGCTGCCCTTGAACGCGTCTGGGGCAGGGGCCGGGATTGGGTTGGCGCCAAAGTAGTATTTGATGATCTCTTGCAGCACGATGGCCAGCCCGAAGGTCACCAGAATTTGGTCCGCATGGGGGCGCTTGTAGAAGTGCTTGATCAGCCCGCGCTCCATCACGATGCCAATGACCAGCATGACGGGAATGGCGAAAAGAATGGCAAGGGGGACGGACCAGTCGATGATTGTAGCGGCCGCACTTTCGCCAAGCCAGTCCTGAATATAGGGCACCTGCACCTTCAGCGGGTTGCCCAGAAAGTCTTTTTGGGTGTCGTCAATGACGGTGTGGCTGAGCGTCAGGATGCGTTGCAGCGTCACGGTGCAGAACGCCCCGATCATGAACAGCGCGCCATGCGCAAAATTGACCACGCCGAGCGTGCCGAAGATCAGCGTCAGGCCAAGGGCAATCAACGCATATGCGGAGCCCCCGTCTAATCCACTGAGAAGTTGAAGAACAATTGCTTCCATCTTGCCGACCCCAAAGATGTGACGCGTCCGTGGCTCTGGAAGAGCAGGGTATTCGCGTAGTCCGGATGAAGTTTAAGGTGTGCAGCCCCCTGCGAGAGGGGGCCGCACGTCGTGAGTGGTGCCTCTTAGGCGCCTGGGTTGCAGGTGCCCAGCTCGCCGCCAAAGATGGAGGCATCGTAGGTGACCTGCGCCGCAGGTGTGACTTCCACGATTTCGAGAAGGTCGAACTCGGATGTCGGGTTCTCTTTACCCTTCACAACCAGCACGTCTTTGAAGCACTGGTGGTCCTCGGCGCGGTACAGCGTCTTGCCGTTGCCCATGCCGTCGAACTCGAAGCCTTCCAAGGCTTCTGCAATGCCGCATGGGTTGAACGTGCCAGCACGCTCAGCAGCATCCGCATAGAGCAGCGTTTGCACGTAGCATGTGTGCGCCGCCTGCGAGGGTGGGAAGCCGTACTTTTCGCCGAAGGACTTAACGAACGCTTTGGAGCCTTCGTCTGTCAGCGACCAGTGCCAGTTGGTGGACCCGAAGATGCCCTTAACGTTTTCGCCAGCACCCTTCGCCATCAGGCGGGAGTAGAGCGGAACGATGATCTCGAAGTTCTTGCCGTTGGCTTGCGCTTCACGCAGGCCGAACTGAACTGCCGAGGTCAGGGAGTTCACCATGTTGCCGCCGTAGTGGTTCAGAACCAGAACGTCAGCGCCGGACTGCAGCACGGGTGCCACGTAGTCTTTGAAGTCGGTCTGTGCTAGCGGTGTCTTAACAGCTGCAACAGTTTCCCAACCCATGGCTTCTGTGGACGTCCGAACGGCTTCCTCAGTTGTGTAGCCCCAGTTGTAGTCGGCCGTCAGGTGGTAAGCTTTACGGTCTTTGCCGTAGTTGTCACCCAAGATCGGCGCGAGCGCCGCACCGGACATGTAGGAGTTGAAGAAGTGACGGAAACCGTTGGCCTTCTTGTCCTTACCTGTCGTGTCGTTGGAGTGGGTCAGGCCCGCCATGAAGATGATACCAGCTTCTTGGCAAAGCGCTTGCACAGCAACAGCCACACCGGAGGACGAGCCGCCAGTGATCATGATTGCGCCGTCTTTTTCGATCATCGACTTCGCGGATGCGCGTGCGGCATCAGGCTTGGTCTGCGTATCGCCTGTGACGTACTCGACTTTTTTGCCGAGGATGCCGGCGCCGGTCAGGGCTTTCGATGAGAACGTGCTCATCATGCCGCCGTCGCCGCCACCGTTCAGGTGCTCAACCGCAAGCTCATATGCGCGCAGCTCGTCAGCGCCCTCATCAGCGTAGGGGCCAGACTGTGGCACGTTGAAGCCCAGAGTAACGGTGTCACCCTGTGGCGCGTTCAGATAGCCTGCGTGGCCATCGGCCCAGGATGGGCTGAAAAACTGTGGTGCGGCCAGTGCGGCGCCGCCGGCAACGGCAGACGTCTTCAGCAGCCCACGGCGTGTGAAGTTAGACTTGGACATTAATATCCTCCCTAGGTGGTTTTGGGGGTGGACCTCCTCAGGACACCCCCGCCTCGATTTTTCGAGATGCGCTACTATCGCGGCAGATTAGCAAAACTGGCAACAAAGCACTGGATTATCGCATTTTTTCTGTAAATTTATGGACTTTGCGGGCGCAGAAATAGTAAAGTAATTTTCTAAGCGCCGCAGCGGGGGCGGGAATTTAGGTTAGGAATCAACATGTCGCGCGCAATTTTGACAGGCAGCCGAATTCGCGATCGCAGGCTGTCGGTAGGCATGAAACAGGCTGATCTCGCCGCGAAGGCCGGGATTTCGGCCAGCTATCTCAACCTGATCGAGCATAACCGCCGCAGAATCGGGGGCAAACTGTTGGTCCAGATAGCGTCCACGCTTGACACGGAGCCGACGACCCTGAGCCAAGGGGCGGACAGCGCAATGCTAGAGGCCCTAGAAGCGGTCGCAGAGCAGGCAGGCGACGTTAGGGTGGAGGCAGACCGCGTCGAAGAACTGGTTGGCCGGTTTCCGGGGTGGGCCGCGAAACTGGCGGAGCAGGGTGACCGCATTGAGGCCTTGGAGCAGACGTTAAGGGGGTTAAATGACCGGCTGACCCATGACCCTGTCCTGTCGGAAAAAATGCACGAAGTGTTAGGCGCGGTTGCCGCCATCAGGTCTACATCCTCCATCCTGGTGGAAACACCAAATATCGACGCGGACTGGCGGGCCCGGTTTCATGCCAATATCGACACAGAAAGCCGCCGCCTGGCTGAGACCTCGGCAGCTATGGCAGCACATTTTGATCGGCTGACGCGCGATGACGCCGGTTTTACGACCCCTCTAGAAGCGATCTCGGCCTTTTTCGAGCGGCGCGGATTTCATGTTGAAGAAATTGAGCAGAAAGGGGCGGCGGCAATCGAGCCCTTGATCCGCGCCGCGTCCGAGATCTCCGGGACCTCTGCGCGGCAAATGGCGCGGGCAGTCCTGTCGCTCTATGCTGACGACGCCCGCGCCTTGCCATTGAAGGCATTCGCGGAAGCCGCCGCATACCTGAACTATGACCCTGCTGCGCTTGCTCAACGGTACGGCGTTGATTTGCAATCGGTATTTCGAAGGTTAGCAACCTTGCCACGCCAACCTGATGCGCCCGAGATCGGGTTGGTGACCTGCGATGCGGCAGGCGCCATCTTGTTGCGCAAACCGCCCGCCGGGTTTTCGCTGCCGCGCTTTGGGGCCGCGTGTCCGCTTTGGCCGCTCTTTGCGGCGTTGCGCACTCCGGGCCTGCCGACGCGTCAGGTGGTGCAAAGCAGCGAGGGGGCTTCTTTCATCGCATATAGCGTTGCGGGGCCGGTGTCCCAATCCAACTTCGACGCGGTGCCCGTGATCCGCGCGGCCATGCTGTTGGTTGCCACCGAAGAAGAGCCGGCTGCGCCCATTGGCTCCACCTGCCGGGTCTGCCCACGCCGCAATTGCCAAGCGCGGCGCGAGCCATCAATCTTGTCACGCAAAGCCTAAGGCTTTTGACAGCGCGGCGTTTCTGGTCATTACTGTTTTGCAACCTTTGCCGGCCCGTCTGATTGCGGGCCACTCTTGGGGAGGAGAGGCAAAATGGGAAATTCTGTTCTTCTTATAGAAGATGAACCCAATATCATCGAGGCTATCAGCTTTTTGCTGGAACGCGACGGCTGGACGGTGCGTCTGCACACGCAGGGGGAAGGCGCGGTTGAGGCGGTAACGACCGCCGATCCGGATGTGGTGGTCTTGGACGTCATGCTGCCGGGGCGGAGCGGTTTCGACATATTGCGCGAGCTGCGCCAAGGCGCGGCCCGCGCTGATCTGCCAGTCCTGATGCTCACCGCGCGCGGGCAGACAAAGGATCGCGAGCTGGCAGAAAGCTACGGCGTCAGCTGCTTCATGACCAAGCCATTCTCCAACGCGGAGATGTTGCAAACGGTGCGCGACCTGGCCGAAGGCCGTGACCCATCCGCCGCATGAAAGACGGGCCGGCATCCAACCGCAAGCCACCAGAGTTTCTGGAGCAGAGCGTCTACCGCAGGCGCAGGTTGATCGACGCAATAAAGTTGTTGCCTGTCCTCGGCGGATGCCTGTTTCTGCTGCCGGCATTGATCCTCGGGGACGGGGCCGGGTCGACGGCCATGCGATTGGTCTATTTCTTCTTTACTTGGGTGGTGTTGATCATGATTTGCGCCGTTTTGGTGCGGGCGTTGTCACGTAGCGATGAGGAGGGGTAACGCATGGTGACCTTCAACATCCTGGTGGCCGTTGCTCTGGTCTACGTTGCTGCCCTGTTTGCGATTGCCTTTTATGCGGATCGCAGCGCCGAGCGGGGTGGGACCAAATGGCTGCGCTCTCCGCTGACCTACACCCTGTCGCTGAGCGTCTACTGCACGGCATGGACGTTTTATGGTGCGGTTGGCAACGCGGCGCGCTCAGGGTTGGAGTACCTCACCATCTACCTGGGCCCCACGCTGGTCTTTCTTGGCTTCTGGGTTCTGCTGCGCAAATTGGTGCGCATTGGCCGCGCTGAACGGATCACCTCAATTGCGGACCTTATCTCGTCGCGCTACGGCAAATCCGGTGCGCTTGCGGTGTTGGTGACATGCCTCGCGGTCACCGGAACGACCCCCTATATCGCACTTCAGCTGCAATCCGTGACGCTCAGCTTTGCGGCCTTCGTACCGGAAGGCGGCAGCACCGACCTGAACGCAACGGCGCTTTGGGTCGCCGCAGGGCTGGCAATTTTCACCATCCTTTTCGGCACCAGAAATCTGGATGCGAACGAGCGCCATCATGGCGTGGTCACCGCCATTGCGGTCGAGGCAATTGTAAAGCTGATTGCCTTGCTTGCCGTGGGTATCTTCGTGGTCTGGGGCGTCTCCGGCGGGCTGTCTGACACGTTGCAAATCATCGAGGCCAGCCCCGTCGCCGAATGGCGCCCCGACGCGGGGCGTTGGATCGGCATGACCTTCCTGTCCGCGGCCGCCATCATCTGCCTGCCGCGCATGTTTCAGGTCATGGTCGTCGAGAACGAGGATGAGCGCCACCTGACCATCGCCAGCTGGGCCTTCCCGCTCTACCTCATGGCGATGAGCCTGTTCGTCCTGCCCATCGCCGTCGTGGGCCTTGCGGTGCTGCCGGACGGCGCGAACCCCGACCTTTTCGTGCTAACCCTGCCACTGGCGCTGGATCAGGAATTGCTTGCCATGTTGGCGTTTTTGGGCGGGTTTTCCTCGGCGACCTCGATGGTGATCGTGGCGGCGATTGCGCTTAGCACGATGGTGTCAAACCACATCGTGCTGCCAATCTGGCTGTCCCTGCAAGGGCCCAAAGCCAGCATTTCGGGCGATGTGCGCGACGTCATGATCTTGTCGCGCCGCATCTCCATCGGGGCGGTTCTGGCGTTGGGCTACGCGTATTTCAGAATTACCGGCGGCACGGCGGCGCTGTCGTCCATCGGGTTGGTCAGTTTCGCGGGTGTGGCCCAGATTGTGCCGGCGTTGCTGGGAGCGATATATTGGCGCGGTGCCACCCGGCGTGGGGCGCTGGGCGGGTTGGTCGTGGGTTTTGTCGTATGGGGCTACACGTTGTTTGTGCCGGCGATCGGCTTGTTGCCTGATACCATCATGCAAGACGGGCTGTTTGGGCTCGACTGGTTGCGTCCGCAGGCGCTGTTCGGGTTGGCGGGGCTTGATCCGCTGGTGCATTCCATATTCTGGTCAATCGCGTTGAACTCGGTGGTGTTTCTGGCGCTGTCTTTGATCACCTTCCCCAGTCCCATTGAGCGGCTGCAAGGGTCGGCCTTTGTCAACGTTTTCAACCGCGGCGAAAGTGGCGCTGGGTATCTGGGCGGCGTTGCGGAAAGCGAAGATCTGCTGGTCATGGCGCAGCGGTTGCTGGGCCCGCGTGAAGCGCAAACCCTGTTCCAGAAAAGCGCCGAGTTGCAGGGCAAAACTGGCTATCTTCCTGACCCGACCCCTGAGTTTGTTTCCACGCTCGAACGCGAGCTGGCAGGTTCGGTGGGCGCGGCAACCGCTCATGCGATGGTCCGCCAGATTGACGGAAACGCGGCGGTGTCGGTTCAGGACCTTTTGGCCGTGGCCGACGAATCTGCGCAGATGCTGGAATATTCCAGTCAGCTGGAGGACAAATCCCGCGAGCTCGAACAAACCGCGCGTCAGCTACGAGACGCCAATGAAAAGCTGACTGCATTGTCCGTCCAGAAAGACGCATTTCTCAGTCAGGTCAGCCATGAGCTGCGCACCCCGATGACCTCGATCCGTTCCTTCTCGGAGTTCCTGATGGAAGAGGGGATGAAATCCGCGGATAGGGTGCGCTATTCCAAGATTATTCATGACGAGAGCATTCGCCTGACGCGGTTGTTGGACGACCTTCTGGACCTCAGCTTTCTGGAAAGCGGGCAGGTGGTTTTGAATGATCAGCTGGCGTCGTTGCAAGACATACTGGACCGCGCGCTGTCCTCGGCTGGGGCCGTAAAAGACGGGATGGCGGTCAAACGCACGCAGGCCGACGAACAGGTTACGCTGCGGACCGACACGGACAGGCTCAGTCAGGTGTTTATCAATCTTATCTCCAATGCGCAGAAATACTGTGATGCGGCGTCTCCAAGCCTGACCATATCGGTCTCGCAGAAGCCGGATCAGGTCGAGATTGATTTCGTCGACAACGGCACCGGCATCCCCCGCGACCAGCAATCGATTATTTTTGAGAAATTTGCGCGACTTAGCGACCATTCCTCAGCCGGCAGCGCCGGCCTGGGATTGGCCATTTGCCGAGAGGTCATGTCTAGGTTGGGCGGTACGATAACCTATCTGCCGGGGCAAGGCGGCGCTGCATTCCGCGTCAGCCTCCCAATTGAGCGGCTCGCGGCGGCGGCATAACCAATTGTAAACCAATCTGGGCGATGTTGGCCGGGACCAAAGCGACAGAAAACACCCAGAATTTTGAGCAGCACCGGCGACATCCTCCGCAAGAAAATGCGACCACGCGCGGGCGTGGTGGGGCCATGCTTGGCTTGGTGGCAAGGGGATGTTGACCGCGTTGTGCGAAAAGCCTGCAAACAGCAGTTTGACCTCGATGTGAAACTGTCCGGCCTAGTGGGCAGGCAGGCGCATGCCCCTGCGGCGCTAGATGAAATGCCCAAAATTGCGTTGCCTTTTCTTCTCCGAAAGGCGGGTGGTGAGGCCGCTCTTTTTGTGTTGGACGGTACCTTGATTGATGGTCTGATCGAACAGCAAATCCTGGGGAAAGTCATGCCCATGGAACGCATTGACCGTCCGGTCACAAAGATTGATGCGGGGTTGAGCGAAGGGTTCGTCGTGGCCGCAATCGCCGCGATCTGCGCGGAGGCGCATGGTCAGCTGGCCGGTTTGTCGGTCGCAGGTCCCGAACAGGATCGCGCCGCGCTACGTTTGGCCTTGGGGGAAGGGGCCTACGATATCCTAAGCGCCGAAATGGACATGGGGCCGGGCGTAAAGACAGGCCGGTTCGAGATATGGGTGCCAGCCGCGGCGGTTGAAACCAAGCCGAAGGCCAAAGGGGAGCGGAATGCCGATATGGTCGCCATGCTGCAGGATTGCGAGGTCGAACTGACCGCCTATCTGCACGGATGCGCGCCCACGGGCAAGGAGTTGATGTCGCTGGATGTCGGCAGCGTTTTGTCATTGCCGAAGGCCGCGCTAACCGATGTTGAGCTCACCGATTGCAGCGGGCAGGTCTTTGGCAAAGGCCGGCTTGGTCAGCTTGACGGCGCGCGCGCGGTGCGGCTGACCTCGTTAAGCCACGCGCCCGCCTCTTTGCCCCCTGCGCCGCAGCCGGCGTCAATTGCGTTGGTGGAAACCGCCGCACTGGCCGCCACGGACCAAGGCCGTGTTGCGCCCGAAAAGACTGATGCCGCGCCAACAGAGCGTGCAGCCGCAATCGTTGACGAAAGCGCGGCAAGCTGACCCCAAGCCTGGCGATTGGCGGGGATCGGGCCAATTCAAAGGGGCGGACAAAAAAAGGCGCCCCGAAGGAGCGCCTCTTTCCGAAATTTTTTGGACCGCTTAGCAGCTGTAATACATTTTGTATTCCATTGGGTGCGGCGTGTGCTCGTAGGCGTAAACCTCTTCCCACTTCAGATCCATGTAGCCTTCCAGCTGCGACTTGGTGAACACGTCACCCGCTGTCAGGAACTCGTGGTCAGCTTCCAAGGCTTCCAGAGCTTCGCGCAATGAGCCACAGACCGTTGGGATCTCTGCCAGCTCTTCTGGCGGCAGGTCGTACAGGTCCTTGTCGGAGGATGGGCCCGGGTCGATCTTGTTCTTGATACCGTCAAGGCCAGCCATCAGCAGGGCTGCGAAGCACAGGTACGGGTTGGCAGCTGGATCGGGGAAGCGGGCTTCCACGCGCTTGGCCTTGGGGTTCTCGGCCCATGGGATACGGACACACCCAGACCGGTTACGTGCCGAGTAAGCACGCAAGACCGGAGCTTCAAAGCCCGGGATCAGGCGTTTGTAGCTGTTGGTCGATGGGTTGGTGATCGCGTTCAACGCTTTGGCGTGCTTCAGGATGCCGCCGATGAAATACAGCGCTTCCTGAGACAGGTCGGCGTATTTGTCGCCAGCAAACAAAGGCTTGCCGTCTTTGAAGATCGACATGTTCACGTGCATGCCGGTGCCGTTGTCACCTGCGATGGGCTTCGGCATAAAGGTCGCCGATTTGCCGTAGGCGTGCGCCACGTTGTGGATCACGTATTTGTATTTCTGCAGCTCGTCCGCCTGATGGGTCAGTGAGCCGAAGATCAGGCCCAGCTCGTGCTGGCAAGACGCCACTTCGTGGTGGTGCTTGTCGACCCTCATGCCGATGTTTTTCATCGTAGACAGCATTTCAGAGCGCAGGTCTTGCGCCGCGTCCGTTGGGTTCACAGGGAAGTAGCCGCCCTTGATGCCGGGACGGTGGCCCATGTTGCCCATTTCGTATTCGGCGTCGGTGTTCCAGGACGCGTCTTGTGCGTCGACCTCGTAGGACACTTTGTTCATCTCGACCGAGAAGCGCACGTCGTCAAACAGGAAGAATTCAGCCTCAGGGCCGAAGTAAGACACATCGCCAATACCTGTGGATTTCAGGTAGGCTTCGGCGCGTTCCGCAGTGCCGCGTGGGTCGCGGTCGTAGCTTTCGCCAGTGTCAGGCTCGACCACGGTGCAGTGCACGCAGAGCGTTTTTTCGGCGTAGAACGGGTCCACATAAGCCGAGGACGGATCCGGCATCAGTTTCATGTCGGACTGGTCGATGGATTTCCAACCCGCGATGGACGAGCCGTCAAACATGAAGCCCTCTTCCAGGAAGTCTTCGTCGACCTGGTCGGCCATGACTGTTACGTGCTGCAGCTTGCCGCGTGGGTCTGTAAAGCGGATGTCCACGTACTCGACGCTTTCGTCCTTCATGGTCTTAAGCATATCCTTGGCGCTCATGTGACCTGATCCTCTCTGTTAACTGATGGGTTGGATTACAATGCGTCCTCACCGGCTTCACCGGTGCGGATGCGAATGGCTTGTTCGATGCTGGAGACGAAGATTTTGCCGTCGCCGATCTTGTCCGTTTTGGCGGCACCTATGATCGCCTCAATGGCGCCGTCCACCAGATCGTCGGCCAAAACGACCTCGATCTTCACCTTGGGCAGGAAGTCCACAACATATTCGGCGCCGCGGTACAGCTCGGTATGGCCCTTTTGGCGGCCAAAGCCTTTGACCTCGGTCACGCTCAGACCTTGCACGCCCAGCTCCTGCAGGGCCTCTTTCACCTCGTCCAGTTTGAACGGCTTGATGATGGCTTCGATTTTCTTCATCGCGAGCGACTCCCTTTGCTTTGCTGCGTGAGACCACTTCTCTTTCCCCGCCACAATTGCCAAGCTGGGGCCAAAGAGGTGCAGGGCATGGATTGAAACCCTGTTTGCCTAAAATTTAGGCATGTAGCCTGCAAATGCATCTAAATGGAATCGCGAGCCAATGACAGAGCCGATGACAATCTCCTCCGCCGAAATGCGGGCCTTGGAACAGGCCGCAATCGACAGCGGCAAAGTCACGGGGCTGGAGCTGATGGAGCGTGCCGGCCAAGGCGTGGTGGATGCGATTTTTGAGGAATGGCCGGAGTTAGGAACAGTCACGAAATATGCCACGGTCCTTTGCGGCCCCGGCAATAATGGTGGCGACGGCTTTGTCATCGCTAGACGGTTGGCTGAACGGGGCTGGGCCGTAGAAATGCCCTATCTTGGCGACCCGATGCGATATTCGCCAGATGCGGCGAAGATGTTTTCTTTGGTGCCAAACACGGTATTAGCAGTCCAAGTAACGGCCGATGAAGCACCGGCCATTGGCTCTGCTATTTTCGAAACAGAGACAGTTCTGGTCATTGACGCTGTTTTTGGGATCGGTCTGTCCCGCGCATTAGATCGCGACTATGCTGGGCTGCTTTGTTCCGATCTTGCAATGTATTACATGGCAGATCTTGGCGTGAAATGTGTTGCTGTCGATATCCCATCGGGGCTGTCATCTGACCACGGGCAACCTTTAGGAAACGCCTTCAGGGCCCATTTGACAGTTACGTTTCATAGCTTGAAGCCCGGTCACGTTCTACGGTTTGGACCGGAATATTGTGGCAAAACCGTAGTCAAGGATATCGGCCTGTGACCAGCCTCGTACTCTCCGCCACACAAATTGACGCGCTCCGGAAGCATCCGCACCAGCACAAGTACGATCACGGGCACCTGTTGGTCCTGTCTGGCCCGCGCCATCAGACCGGCGCGGCACGGCTCGCCGCCATATCCGCGCTTAGAGCAGGCGCGGGGCTGGTGACCATGGGCGCAACCGAACGCACTTTGCCGGAACTGGCGGCGCATTGCACCGAAGTGATGCTGGCGCAGATAGAGACCGGGGCTGCGCTCTCTGCCATGCTGGATGCGGACCAGCGCGTCAACGCGCTGTGCATCGGGCCGGGGCTGCGGGTGGATCGCCATGGTGGTGATCTGGTGATGCACGCGCTGCAAAGCAAAAGGCCCTGTGTGCTGGATGCGGATGCATTGACGCTCATCGCTCAGAATGATGCTCTACGATCCGACGTCCACGACACATGTGTACTCACTCCGCATATGGGCGAGTTCAAGCGGCTTTTCCCCGACATCAACATCGACGACAAAGCCAAGGCGGCTCAAACGGCTGCGGACCAAATCGGCAGCGTGATCCTGCTCAAAGGGTCGCAAACCGTCATAGCAATGCCCGGCGGCAAACCCGCCACATTAGACAGCTCCAAAATGAAAAACGCCCCCTGGCTGGCGACAGCGGGGGCGGGGGATGTGTTGGCGGGTATCATTGCGGGCTTGTTGGCTCGGGGGATAGAACCGGTGGAGGCGGCGCAAATTGGCGCCGTGCTGCATCTTCACGCAGCAGGCGCCAAAGGGCCGGGGCTGGTAGCAGGTGATCTGCCGTACCTGCTACCAAAGGCCTTGCAAGACTTGGGCGTTTAGGCCGCGTCTGCAAAATCCAAGGTGTCGACCGAGGCAACGGTCAGTTTGGACACGATCTCGACTCCATCGGCGTAGAACACTTCCTCGCCGTCGAAGCGCAGCTCGTAGACGGAATGGTCCGACACGGCGTCTTCTTCCGAGATGTATTTGCCATCGACCATGCGGGCAATCGGGATGATCACCGCGTCGCGGCCAAACAGAACCTCAGCGCGCCAGTCGCGGACCATGACTTCCTGATCAGGGGCAACTTTCATTTCTGACGTTGGGCGGGAATAGCCCAAAGTGCCTCTGCCAACTGTGATGGCGCGGAATGTGTGAGTGGTGACGGACAGTTCGCGCAAAACGCGCAGGCCGTTGCGGGTGATGATGCGCTCGCCGGCTTCCAGCTCGGCGATTGGCTTGTAGCCTGACATCGTCAGAACGTTGCAGTTGCCAAGAAGGCCGGTGATTTTTGCAGCGTTGTTCATTTCGTTTCCCCCACCGTGAGTTTTGAGCGTGTTGGCAGACATCGTCTCTCTCCGGTTTAATATTTCGATAAGGATTGATCGCCGCCAATTGGGGCACAAAAGGGGCGGACCTGTGCCCCAATGCGGGCGATGTCAGGATCATTTCGGGGCCAAACCGGGCAAAATCAGGCGATAGGGCGGGAATACCTTACCATCTGGGGCGATTTTTGCCTCGCATCCCCGCATGACCTTTGCTAATGACACGCCAACTCAGCCGCAGGTTCGCTTGCGGCTGTGAAAGTTTTTGCGGGTGTGGCGGAATTGGTAGACGCACCAGATTTAGGTTCTGGCGCCGCAAGGCGTGGGGGTTCAAGTCCCTTCACCCGCACCATGACTATATATAAGGACGGACATGACATGACGGTCACTGAGACCCTGAACGAAGGCCTCAAGCGCGGCTATACCATCGACATCCCAGCCGCAGATCTGGATGCCAAGGTGAATGAAAAGCTGCTTGAAGCGCAGCCCGACGTTGAAATGAAGGGCTTCCGCAAAGGCAAAGTCCCGATGGCGCTGCTGAAAAAGCAGTTTGGCGACCGTGTGATGGGCGAAGCCCTGCAGGAAACAATCGACGGTGCCATGTCCAAGCATTTCGAAGAATCCGGCGACCGCCCCGCGATGCAGCCTGAGATGAAGATGGAAGGCGAAGACTGGAAGCCAGGCGACGACGTCAAAGTGAACGTGTCCTACGAGACTTTGCCTGAGATTCCCGACGTGGACATGAAGAAGATCAAGCTGGAACGCATGGTCGTCAAAGCCGACAAGAAAGACGTCGACGAAGCGCTGTCCAACCTGGCCGAATCCGCGCAAAACTTCGAAGACCGCAAAAAGGGCTCAAAGTCGAAAGACGGCGACCAGGTGGTCATTGATTTCCTTGGCAAAGTTGACGGCGAGGCCTTTGACGGTGGTGCTGCGGAAGACTACCCGCTGGTGCTTGGGTCCAACTCCTTTATCCCCGGTTTCGAAGAGCAGCTGGTTGGCGCCAAAGCCGGCGATGATGTAGAAGTTAAGGTCGACTTCCCCGCTGAATACCAAGCCGAGCATCTGGCGGGCAAAGCTGCCGTGTTCGAATGCAAGATCAAAGCGGTCAAAGAACCAAAAGCCGCCAAGCTGGATGACGAGCTGGCCAAGCAGTTCGGCGCCGAGGATCTGAAAGCGCTGACCGCACAGGTCGAAGAGCGCCTAGAGGCCGAATACACAGGTGCATCGCGCGCTGTGATGAAGCGTAAATTGCTTGATGAGCTGGATAAGTTGGTAAAATTTGAATTGCCTCCGTCGCTTGTTGATGCGGAAGCCGGTCAAATTGCGCACCAGCTGTGGCATGAAGAAAACCCTGAAGTGGAAGGCCACGACCACCCAGAGATCGAAACCACTGACGAGCATAAAACGCTTGCTGAGCGCCGCGTGCGTTTGGGCCTGTTGCTGGCCGAGCTTGGTCAGAAAAACGAGATCGAAGTGACCGACGCCGAGATGACCCAAGCGATCATGAACCAAGCGCGTCAATACCGTGGGCAAGAGCGTGAATTCTTTGAATTCGTTCAAAAAAATCAGCAAATGCAGCAACAAATGCGCGCGCCGATTTTTGAAGACAAAGTCGTCGACTTCGTGTTCGAGCTTGCTGAAGTGAAAGACAAAACCGTTAAGAAAGCGGACCTTGAAAAAGCTGTTGAAGCACTGGACGACGACGCGGCATAAGCGCGCTTTCAACTGCAATTACGATCTAGGCCGGTCCCAGCGGATCGGCCTTTTTTGTTGCCTCATGCGCGCGATGCGTCACTGAATGAGCATGACCTTGCTGAAATTCTGCCCCAATTCCTGGTCAACATGCCTTTAACGAGAACACGTTAAGGGTTGGGATATGGCACTCGCTGACTACGGATTTGATGCAACTTTTGAGGCTTCTGAAAACGAAAGCCCGATTGTTTTGTCGTTGGACGAAAGCACCACGCGTACCGGTTATGCGGTGCGGGCATCTCAGGCGGCCGCGGGGCTCAAGGCGCGCTATAGCCGCATCATTCTGTCAGCAGCTATGTCGGGGACCGGTCTGTTTCTCATGATCGCTGGCGGTTCCATCGTCGCCGATGGGGCGAAGGGCGCATGGCTTTTGACCCCGATCGCGATCTACCTCTTTCTGGCGGGCCTTGTCTGGTTGTCGGCGCTGCTGCGTCGCCCGCAGGAGCTGAACGTTGACCACAAAGGGCGTTGTTTCCATCTGATCAAGCGCGGGCTGCGCGGGGCGGAAGTCGGGCGTCAGACCATCCGGTTTGAAGAGGTGGTGAAAATTTCGCTGATTGACCATCTGGCTTCGCTCGACATGCGGGCAAGCGCGATGAATTGGGACATGGGCCGCATTGACGTCACTTGGCGTCAGAACACGGTGACCCCCATGATCACAGGCGATGTCGCCGAGCTGGAGCCGCTGCTACGCCGTTTGCGCCGCGAAGTGGGTATGGCGTAAGTCACACGGCCTCATCGCATGTTACTGGGCCCGCCTGACAAGGCGGGTTTTTTGTTCCATAAACGCTCAGGCACCATGTTAACCCGTTGCGGATCTGCATTATGACGATGAAACGACTGAATATTCTGGCAGTGTTCGGCGTATTCCTCATCGCAGCCACACTATACCTTTGGGGGCAGCCGCCCATTTGCACCTGTGGAGAGGTGAAGCTGTGGATCGGCTCCATTTTCGATAGCGGAAATTCCCAACATATCGCGGACTGGTATACTTTGAGCCATATCCTGCACGGTGTGCTGATCGCGCTGGGTGGGCGTCTGCTGTTCCCGCGCGTCCGGTTTGAGACGCTATTTTTGGTGGCAATTGTGACCGGCGTCGGCTGGGAAATCGTCGAGCATACCGAATTTGTCCTTGGCGCATTTCGCGCCACGACAGTCAATCAAGGCTATTATGGTGACAGCATCCTGAACGCCGTCGCGGATTACATCTGGATGATGGGCGGATTTTTCGCGGCCTCAGCGATGCGCACGCTCTATGTGGTGATCGCCGTCGCGGTGCTGGAATTGTCAGCCGCCTTCATTGCGCGCGACAGTCTCACGCTCAGCACGCTAATGCTGCTCTTCCCGGTCGATGCGGTGGAAACCTGGCAGCAAGAGCTGAACCCGAACAAGCCAAGTTCCTGACGCAAAAAGAAAAAGGCCGCCCAGAATAGGGCGGCCTTCTCAATTCTCGAAACGCCGGAAGGCTTAGTCTTCTTCGGACGCCGCGTCTTCTTCAGCAGGTGCATCTTCTGCGACGGCCTCAGCAATCGCTTCGTCTTCGGATGCGGCAGCGCCGATATCGTCAAACAGCTCTGCAATTTCAAACTCGGCTTCGGCTTCTTCTTCAGCAGCCAATTCCTGGATCGATTTGCCGGAGGCTTGCAGTTCAGCTTCCTCGGTCGAGCGGGCAACGTTCAGCGTGAAGGTCGCGTCAACTTCGGGGTGCAGCGACGCAATCACGTCATGCAGGCCCAGATCTTTGATCGGACGTTCCAGCGCAACTTGACCACGGTCGATCGAGAAGCCCTCTGCCGTTGCCACGTCAGCCGCGTCACGCGTGGTGACAGAGCCGTAAAGCGAACCCGAATCAGACGCTTGACGAATGATGACGAACTGCTGGCCACCAAGTTTTTCAGCCAATGCTTCGGCTTCTTTCTTGGTTTCCAGGTTGCGTGCTTCCAGCTGTGCTTTCTGCGCGTCGAACTGGGCTTTGTTGGCCTCAGTTGCGTTCATCGCTTTGCCTTGAGGTAGCAGGTAGTTGCGTGCGAAGCCCGGCTTCACATCAACCACATCGCCCATCTGGCCGAGCTTTGCGACGCGTTCCATAAGGATAACTTGCATGTGCTTGCTCCCCTTACTTCACTGCGTATGGCAGCAGGGCCAAGAAACGCGCACGTTTGATGGCACGGGCCAGCGCACGTTGGTTTTTGGCGCCCACAGCGGTGATACGCGATGGAACGATCTTGCCACGCTCAGAGATGTAGCGTTGCAGGGTACGTGTGTCTTTATAGTCGATCTTGGGGGCGTTTTCGCCCTCAAACGGATCCGACTTACGACGGCGGAAAAATGGTTTTGCAGCCATGATTTATCTCCTGTTCTTAAAGTCGAATTTTACGGGCGGGGACGGCGTTCACGCTCGTCGCGCTTCTGCATCTGAACCGAAGGGCCTTCTTCGTGCTCGTCGACCTTGATGGTCAGAACACGCATGACATCGTCATGCAGGCGCATCAGGCGTTCCATTTCCTGCACGGCAGGCGCCGGTGCGTCGGAACGGACATAGGCGTAGTGGCCTTTGCGGTTCTTGTTGATCTTGTAGGCCATCGTTTTCAGGCCCCAATACTCGTGCTCGACCATTTTGCCGCCATTGTCCGTAAGGACGGCGCCGAAATGTTCAATCAGACCTTCTGCTTGCGCATTCGACAGGTCTTGGCGCGAGATAAACACGTGCTCATACAAAGGCATGTGCGTACTCCAAGTTTTACGTGCGTGCTTCAAAGACCGGGCAGTGATCCCTCCGCGCCCCGGTCACGAGGGGCACCGCAATTAAAAAGTTTTGCGGAGGATGCGCCCTTTTACAGGGGATGGGGCTGCGATCAAGCCTTAAATACAGGCGCAATCCCGCCACCAGCGTTTGCGCACACAATCTGTTGAATGGCTGCGGATTGCCAGACGTCTGGCGGCAATAAATAACTCTGCACATTCTGAAACCTCGAAAGGGTCCAAACACATGAAAACCATCGCACTTGCCGCCGCCATGGCACTGTCCACCACCGCCGCATTCGCGGACGCGGAGAAATACACGCTCGACAGCAGCCACAGCCAGGTGGTGTTCACCTATAACCACCTCGGGTTTTCCACCACCTACGGAATGTTTTCGGGGTTTGCAGGCGACATCATGTTCGACAAGGACGCGCCAGAGGCGTCTTCCGTGACCGTTTCTATCCCGGTGAAGTCGATGTTTACTGGCTGGGAAGCGCGCGAAGGCCACTTCTTCAGCCCTGATTTCCTGAATGCGGCTGACGGCGACATGGTTACCTTCACATCCACGGCCATCGAAGTGACGGGCGACGACACCGCTAACATCACAGGCGATCTGACCATCCAAGGCACCACCAAGCCCGTTGTTTTGGCCGCCAAGCTGAACCAAGCGGGCGACAATCCCCTTGCTGGCAAGCCGTGGCTTGGCTTTGACGCTACCACATCCGTGCTGCGCTCTGATTTCGGCTTGGGCGCGTTTGCCCCGGCTGTCAGCGACGAAGTGAAGATCATGATCTCGATCGAGGCACAAAAGGCCGAATAACCACAGCTGCCTGATAATCCCCGGAAACCCGCCACAGCATTGCTGCGGCGGGTTTTTTCTTTGGTATATGTGGTTGACGTTTCGGGCCCGCTGCGGCTTTTTGCAATTAACGTATACATTAATATTGGGCGCAGAGCCGCCTCGGGGGGATTTAATGACTGTCTTGGGCTGCATCGCCGATGATTTTACCGGCGCGACCGACCTTGCGGGGCTGCTGGCGCGGTCCGGGGCAGCGGTGAATCTGCGGATCGGTATTCCCGACAGCCCGCCGTCAGAGACGGCGGATTTCGAGGTGATCGCTCTTAAATGCCGTACGGAACCGGTGGCAGAGGCCGTGGCCGAAACCAAAGCGGCGCTCGCGTGGTTGCAGCAGACCGGGGCGGAGCGGTTCTTCTGGAAATACTGCTCCACCTTTGACAGCACGTCCCAAGGCAATATTGGCCCCGTGGCCGAGGCCTTGATGGCCGACCTAGGTGCTGCGCAAACCATCTACTGCCCGGCCTTCCCCGAAAACGGGCGCTCCATCTTCATGGGCAACCTGTTTGTGGGGGAGCAGCCTTTGGCGGAAAGCCCGATGAAGGACCATCCGCTGACACCGATGCGCGACAGCAACCTGATGCGTCTGCTGGAACCGCAGGTCACACGCCCAGTCGGGCTGGCGAACCGCTTGGTGGTGGATCGTGGCGTAGAGGCTTTGCAAACCCATTTCGCAAATTTGCATAAAGATGGCGTCGCGCATGTCGTGGTCGACGCTGTGTCTGATGCCGACCTGACCACCATCGCCGAGGCGTGCGCCGGTATGAGCCTGATAACAGGCGGCAGCGCCGTCGCCATGCCGCTTCCCGCGATCTATCGTGAGATGGGCTTGCTGGGGGTAGGGGCGGCTGATGCGCGGCACATTGCCCCCAAGGGTGGGACTTTGGTTCTGTCGGGCAGCTGTTCGGCGATGACGCGGGCGCAAGTGGCCGCCTATCTGGAGGTCGCGGAGGGCTTTCGCCTCGACCCGCTGGAATTGGCCGAGGAAGGCGTAGACGCCGCCAAGAACTGGCTGCTTTCCAAGCCTGCCGCCGCGCCCAAGATCATCTACGCAACCGCTGACCCCAAATCCGTCGGCGCCGCGCAAAACAAGCTGGGCGTCGCCCGCGCCGGAAAGCTGGTGGAGGACGCCCTGGCGGAACTGGCCACATTGGCCCGCGACAACGGCACCCGCCGCTTTGTCGTCGCCGGGGGTGAAACCTCCGGTGCGGTGACCAAGTCCCTGAATGTAGACAAACTCTCCATCGGGCGCGAAATCGCGCCGGGGGTGCCGTGGACGTATACTAACTCCGGCGGATACGACATCGCGCTGACCCTGAAGTCGGGCAATTTCGGCTCTGAAAGCTTCTTTGCCGACGCGTTGGAGATGCTCACATGACCCCGGAAACAAAGCTACGTGAAGACATCTGCCTGCTCGCGAAATCCATGTTTGACAGGGGCTTAACCGGTGGGTCCTCGGGCAACATCTCGGCGCGACTGCCAGATGGCAAGCTGCTGGTCACCCCCACCGGCAGCTGCTTCGGCAGGCTCGACCCGGCACGACTGGCGGTTTTGGACGGTGGTCAGCACATCGCTGGCGACGCGCCCACCAAAGAGGTCGCGCTGCACGCGGCCTTCTACGACACGCGGCCCACGGGCGCGGTGGTGCATCTGCATTCCTGCCACTCCGTGGCGCTGTCTGTGCTGCCCGACACAGACCCCGACAACATGCTGCCGGCGATCACCGCCTACGGCGTGATGAAGCTCGGCAAAGTGGCGTTGCTTCCGTATTTCATGCCGGGTGATCCCGCGATGGGCGACGCGATCAAAGGCCTCGCAGGCAAGCGCAGCGCGGTGGTGTTGGCCCATCACGGGCCAGTTGTGGCGGGAAAGGACATCGAGGCCGCCTGCTACGCCATGGAAGAGCTGGAAGAGACAGCCAAGCTGACCCTGATGACGCGCGGCATGACGCCGAACTTACTCAATGACGCCCAAATTCAAGGGCTTGTGACCAAATTCGGAGTGGAATGGGATGACTGATTTTTCCGCCAATCTGGGCTTCTTGTGGAAAGAGCTCGCTCTGCCGGACGCCATTCGCGCCGCCAAGAAGGCGGGCTTCGCCGCCGTCGAAATGCACTGGCCCTACGCCACACCCGCCGCGCAGGTCAAAGCAGCGCTGGACGAAACCGGCTTGCCGCTGCTGGGGGTGAACACAATCCAGGGCGAGGAGGGCGAAAACGGCCTTTGCGCTTTGCCGGGGCGGCAACAGGACGCGAAAGCCTCTATCGATCAGGCGATTGCATATGCGGATGCAACGCAGGCCAAGGCGATCCATGTCATGGCGGGGTTCGCCGACGGCCACGAAGCACACCAGGTTTTCGTCGAAAATCTGCGTTATGCGTGCGGGTCCACGGACCGGACCATTCTGATCGAGCCGCTGAACCACCATGATGCGCCGGGCTACTTTCTGAACTCCTCCAGCCAAGCCGCTGATATCATTGCTGAAGTGGGGATGCCCAATCTCAAGCTGATGTTTGACTGTTACCACCTGCAAATCATGGAGGGCGACCTGACCCGCCGCCTGACCCATCATCGTGGCATCATCGGCCATATCCAGTTCGCCTCCGTTCCCGAGCGGGCAGAGCCTGATCTAGGCGAGGTGAATTACACCCACATCTTCGCTTACCTCAAAGAGCTGGGCTACGACGCGCCGCTGGGGGCGGAATACAAGCCCCTCTCCGGCAAGACCGAGGCGGGGCTGGGCTGGATGAAGACGCTCAGCTAGCCGCGTTTCGCGGTCAAGTTCACGCTGATCACCACGTCATAGGCCAGTGAGCCTTCGGTTGGCTGGGTGCCGTTGCCGATGCGGAAATTGGTGCGGTTTACGCGGGTCTGGCCTTCCATCACGGCTGTGTCTCCGTCGATCTGCAAGGTGAAGGGCAGGAAGACCGGGGCCCCGGTCGCGCGGATGGTCAACATGCCGCGCGCAACGTAGCCTTGATCTTGCGCAAAGATATCCGCGCGGTAGGTGGCCGTGTTGTGGTTTTGCGCATCAAAGAAATCCGCGCCCATGGCTTGCTGCGTGACCGAGCCCAGTGTGAGCGACGGGATCGAGATGGTGACCTCTACATCGCCGTATTTGCCGTCCCCATTTGGGGTTTCATCAAAGTTGATCGCTGCGGTCCATTCGGCAAAGCTGCCCTCTACATCGTTGCCGAGCTGGCGCACTGTGATGCCAAGCGTGCCGTCTTGCACGACCCATTCGCCCTTGGCCTCTGCAAGTTCCACCCCTTCGATGGTCTCATGCGTAAAGAGGCCAAGGCTTGCGCCAATGCCAATGGCTGCCGCGTAGACACCCACAGCCACCAGCGGTGCGGCATTTGAATGGGCAGGCTCGGGGGGGGTACCCGGCTCCGAATGGCCCGGCAGCATCCGCCGCAATGTGTCGTCTTTATCGATGAAATGATGTTTCAGCGCGCCTGCGAAATGCAAAAGGATGGACACAACCAGCACGCGCTCAAAGATGATGTGCAGCGATCCGGCGGTATGGGCCAATGTCTCGTCCACCGGCACAAAGGGCAGGCCTTGGCCGAAGGGCCACCAGATCGGAGCGAAGCCGGTGGTTGCCGCGTGATGCACCCAGCCAGAAAGCGGAACGAGTATCAGCGAGGCATACAGCAACCAGTGGACCAGCCCGGCCAGAAACGTCTCAGCCTTGCGGTCTGCGTGCAGCGCCCCGGGTTTGGGCTGCATCACCGCCCATGCGATCCGCGCGAGGGCTACGAAGAAGATGAAAACGCCCATGGTTTTGTGGATCGAGAACAGCGTCGGCTTCAATGGGTCCGCATCCGCCATCCCATTGGCCACGATCCCCAAGGGGATCATCGTCAGGATCAGCGCGGCGATGAGCCAGTGGAAGGATTTGGCGACGCTGCCATAGGTGGTTGTCGAGTTGTCGCGCATTTGAAGCTCCGTCATTTGCTCATGTTTTTTGGCACCCTAGGATATGCCCATCGTTATCAAAACCCGCGTTAGCGGCACAGTTTCTGTGCGTGGTTTGCTTGTGAACGCAGCCCCGGTTGGCTAAGTCATGTGAAAAGGCAGAACGCAGAGGGGCAAATATGCGGGCATTCGTATTTCCGGGGCAGGGCGCGCAGGCGGTCGGCATGGGCAAGGAGCTGGCGGAGGCCTATCCATCGGCCAAGGCCGTCTATGACGAGGTCGACGCCGCCCTTGGCGAAAAGCTGTCGGACATCATTTGGGGCGACGATCAGGACAAGCTGACCCTGACGCAAAATGCGCAGCCTGCGCTGATGGCAACGTCGCTCGCTGTCATGGCGGCGTTGAAGGACGAAGGCGTGGGGATCGATGCGGCGTCTTTCGTGGCCGGCCATTCCTTGGGCGAATATTCCGCGCTCGCGACGGCGGGCACGTTCTCAATCGCCGACGCCGCGCGCCTTTTGCGCAAGCGGGGCGAAGCGATGCAGGCGGCGGTCCCCGTGGGTCAAGGCGCGATGGCGGCTGTTCTGGGGTTGGATTTCGACGCGGTGACAGCCGTGGCGGCCGATGCCGCGCAGGGCGAGGTTTGCCAGGTGGCAAACCAGAACGACCCCACCCAAAATGTGCTGTCTGGCGGAAAGGCCGCCGTCGAGCGTGCGATCGACATGGCCAAAGACGCAGGCGCGAAGCGCGCGATTTTGCTACCGGTCTCAGCCCCGTTTCACTGCGCATTGATGCAGCCCGCGGCAGATGTGATGGCGCAAGCCTTGGCGGATGTGACCATGAACGCACCGTCCTCGCCCGTGGTGGCCAATGTGGTGGCTGAAGCCGTCAGCGACCCCGACCAGATCCGCAAACTGCTGGTAGAGCAGGTCACAGGGCAGGTCCGTTGGATGAGCTCTGTGCAATGGATGTCCGCCAACGGCGTTACCGAGATTTGGGAGATTGGCGCAGGCAAGGCGCTGTCCGGCATGATCCGCCGCATCGACCGCGAGATAGCAACCCGTGCGGCGCTGAGCCCGGACGACGTGAAAGCGGCGGCCGACGCCCTCAACGCTTAAAGAAAGAGACATAGATGTTTGATTTGACTGGAAAGAATGCGCTGATCACCGGGGCTTCGGGCGGCATTGGGGGGGCGATCGCCAAGTCGCTTCATGATGCGGGCGCAACCGTAGGGCTGTCTGGGACGCGGGTGGAGCCGTTGGAAGCGCTGGCCGCGGAATTGGGCGAGCGGGCGCATGTGCTACCTTGCAACCTCAGCGACTTTGATGCCGTGGATGCGTTGCCGAAACAGGCGGCAGAGGCGATGGGATCGGTCGACATCCTGGTCAACAACGCAGGCATCACGCGCGACAACCTTTTCATGCGCATGTCGGACGACGAATTCCGTTCCGTCATTGACGTGAACCTGACCTCGACCTTCAAGCTGTGCAAAGGCGTTTTACGCGGGATGATGAAGGCGCGTTGGGGCCGGATCGTGAATATTTCATCTGTCGTGGGGGCCACCGGCAACCCGGGACAAGGCAACTATGCGGCGTCCAAGGCCGGTATGGTGGGCATGTCTAAATCGTTGGCCTACGAGGTGGCGAGCCGGGGGATAACCGTCAATTGCGTGGCGCCGGGGTTCATCGCCACGGCCATGACCGATAAGCTGACGGAGGATCAGAAGGCGGGCATCCTGACGCAAATTCCCGCCGGTCGTATGGGAGACCCCGAAGAAATTGCGGGCGGTGTGCTGTATTTGTCCAGCGCGTCAGCGGCCTATGTGACGGGGACGACCTTGCATGTAAATGGCGGCATGGCCATGCTGTAAAACCGGACCTCATGGGGGTTGCATGAACCGTTTGCGTTCCCCATTTGGTATGCTATAGGCGCACCAGATTTGCTAAAGGCCGGCAATGCAGCTCGGGCTTTGGTCGTCGCAACTAGGCGGCACTCAAAGGCCAGACGGCCACCAACATTGCGAGGCAAACCCTCGCGCGAATACGAGGATACTCATCATGAGCGACATCGCAGACCGCGTAAAAAAGATCGTTGTCGAGCACCTGGGCGTTGAAGAAGAAAAAGTTCTCGACAACGCTTCTTTCATTGACGACCTGGGCGCAGACAGCCTGGACACGGTTGAGCTGGTTATGGCGTTTGAAGAGGAATTCGGCATCGAAATTCCCGACGACGCTGCTGAAAACATCCAGACATTTGGTGACGCTGTTAAGTTTATCGGCGCCGCTTCCTAAGCGCGTTGTCGCGGCCTCAGTAAGGGGCCGAGCACCACTAAACTAGATTTGCGCGACGCCTGTGAAGGTGTCGCGCTCTTCGTTTTGAACCGCCTCCAAAGGGCGCGATAGTTTGAGCGTGGCCTGCATTTCTTTCTGGCTCAGGGCCGTTTCGAATTGCACGCCGGCAAAGCGGCTATTGCTCCAGGTGACCGTCGCGATCCGGCTGATGTTGCCAAATTGGATGTTTACGCAGGTTCCGGCGGGCAGGTTCAGCGGGTTTTCGACATTGGCGCCAGTCAGGCTAAGATCGACCACGGTCTGCGTGTCGATATTGTTCACGGCACCCAGCAATACCGGAATATTGCAGGCAAATCGCCTTGAGCGACGTGTTTCGCGTTTGCGGCGCACCGTTTGAAACCTGACACCCGCATAGATACCGATCAGCAGTCCAATCACCCCGAAGAACATGCCCAAGGCCAGGGCGGGCGCGGCAAAACCGCTTTGATGGGACCCAAAATCCACCCCCCACACTCTATAGACCTTGCTGGCAAACTCAGATTGGTCTGCGGCGTTGCGTGGGTCGCAGAATTCGTCGGTCAGATCCTTGGCAACCCTATAGCTGCGCTGAAAGCCGGACCCGTTCAAAAAAGGCTTCACCTTTTCAGGGCCTTGGGTGATGGCCAGCTGGCTCAGCGCGCCCAGCTTTACCTTCAGCCGCAGAATGTCATCCAGTTTGCGTTCATAGCCGAGTGGTTTCAGCGTCTCAAACATGCCGAACTTGCTTATTTTCTGGCGTTGGTCGTTTATGCGGTGCCCGGCCCGGGCGACAGAAGCGGTGTCGTGAAGCCTCTTAAGATCCTCGACCTCATAAACGATGCTGGAAAGCACCGGCAATGCGCTGCAATTGGCCAAAGCGCCGCTTGCTGCGGCAAGTGACAGCCAGATCACGGCAACGGCGCGCAGCAAACCTGTTCGGGCGATGAGGGGACGTGGACACATTGGGCAATCCGAAGAAATAGTGGCTTCGAATTACTGCGCGAGAGTTAAGATCGGGTTTCGCACGTCGCGATACGTCCGTCAGGTGCGTTTGACCTCTGCCAACCTGCCCAAGACATCCAGACCTTGCTGGTTCAGGAAATGCAAAATATCAATGAAGACCCAGTTTTCCGCCAGTTTGTCACCGTCGCGGCGATAGACATCGACTACCCGCATGTCGCTGGGGCGGTTTGAACCGGGAAGCCCTAGATATCCGCCGGTAGGTGTTACCGTCAGGTTTGGCCAGCCGAAGAAACCACCGTAGTTACCCTCGGCGATACGCGCCACATGGCCGTTGAACACCCGATTGGCCAATTGGCGGCGGAAAGGCTGTTGGTGTTGTTCCACATATCGCTCGATGGTGAAGACCGCGCCGATCCCGGCAGGGCCGTACCAGGCCATGTCTTCATGCCAGTGCTGACTGAGTTCCTCGCGCGGGGTGAGGGGCTTGGCATCTGATTTGCCTTGGATGATAGCGTTGGCTTTCGAGATATTCGCGGCCATATCATTGATTGTTTTCAGCGTCTTAGCCCCTTCGGCGGGGTCCTGGGCGTCAAAGAGCTGGCCGTCATTGGTCAGCGGGCCGGGATGCACAAAGGACGCCGCGGTTTGCGGCGGCAGCGGGTTGAGGCCCGCTTGATGGATGACGTCCAGAATGTCGATGAACAGCGCGGTCTCGGCGATTTTGCCGCCATCGATGCGGTGGAATTCTGCGTAGCGGATCATCGCTATCTTGCGGGTTGCGGGGATGCCCAGCCAGTCTTGGTCAAACAGCGCTTTGAAATGCCCCATGGAGCAGGTCCAGACCGAGCTTTGGCCGTCTGTGTCGTTGAGGCCTGCAAAAAAGATGGTTTCGCGGCGCTGAAGCGCGCTGAACGATGACAGAAGTGGCGCCCAGAAGGCGTCGATCACCTCTTGCGCGCCGGATTGCTCGTGGAACGGATGAAGCCCCCGCCAGTGATAATCCTTGCCTGTATGGGCTTGGAGGGCGGCTAACCTGTCGGCAGGCGCGGCGGCGTCAAAGGCGGCCATGTAAGCGCGGGTCACCGCCTTGGCGGGCTGAAAGTCGGTCATTGTGGATCCACGAATGCGTATTCAGCCAAGGAGTAGCCGTTGCTGCCCCTTGTGCAAGCACAATTGGCCAGGGACGGAGGAAAAGTGCCTTGAGCGGCCACCCTGGCTCGGCAGAAAGCTGCGCGCGGCCACTTTCCCTTGGCAGCGGCGCCGTGTAGAAGTCGGGGAAACCTTTGTGAGGGATAAAAAGGGGGCAGATATGCGTCGGGTCGTTATCACAGGATTAGGAATGGTGACGCCGCTTGGAAGCGGTGTTGAGGAGACATGGAAGAACGCGCTGGCCGGCAAATCCGGCGCGCGGACGATCCAGAAATTTGACGCCTCGCATCTGGGCACCGGCTACGCCTGCGAAGTGCCTCGCGGCGAGGGGGCGGGTGAGTTCAACCCTGACGACTTCATGCTCGCCAAGGACGCGCGCAAAGTGGATGACTTTATCCTATACGGCATGGCCGCCGCGCAGATGGCGGTGGAAGACGCCGATTGGCAGCCTGAAGAGCTGAGTGAGCTGGAACGCACCGGTGTTATGATCGGGTCAGGCATTGGCGGGTTGCAATCCATTTCCGAGACCGCCGTTCTGATCAAGGAGCGCGGACCCCGGCGGGTCTCGCCATTCTTTATTCCCGGCGCATTGGTCAACCTGGTGTCGGGCCAGGTGTCGATCAAATACGGATTTAAGGGCCCAAATCATGCGGTTGTGACCGCTTGTTCAACTGGCGCGCATGCCATTGGCGATGCGGCACGGCTGATTGCTTTGGATGATGCGGACGTGATGATTGCAGGCGGCGCGGAAAGCCCGATTTGCGAGATCGGCATTGCGGGGTTCAACGCCTGCAAGGCGCTGTCGACGGCGCATGCGGATGACCCAGAGAGTGCCTCGCGGCCGTGGGATGCAGACCGGGATGGTTTCGTGATGGGTGAGGGCGCCGGTGTGGTCGTGTTGGAAGAGTATGAGCACGCCAAAGCACGTGGCGCGAAGATTTACGGCGAGGTGCTGGGCTACGGGCTGTCTGGTGACGCACACCACATTACCGCACCGCCTGAGGATCATGAGGGCGCGGAACGCGCGATGCGGGCGGCTGTGAAGCGGGCCGGGATTGATGTCAGCGCGATTGACTATGTCAACGCGCACGGGACCTCGACCATGGCGGACACGATCGAGTTGGGCGCGGTTGAACGGCTGCTGGGCGATGCGGCTGACGGAGTGGCGATGTCGTCGACCAAGTCGATGACCGGACACCTGCTGGGCGCTGCGGGCGCGATTGAGGCGATCTTCTGCATCTTGGCGATGCGCGACAATGTATGCCCGCCGACCATCAACCTGGACAACCCAGCCGCCGAGACGAAGATCAATCTCTGCGCAAACAAGGCGGTGGAGCGTGACGTTAACGTTGTACTGTCGAACTCCTTTGGCTTTGGCGGCACCAATGCCTGCCTGATTATGGGGAAGGTCTAGGCCTCGATGTGGAAGTCCATTGCCTCTAACTTTCTGACGATCTTCATTCTGGCCCTGTTCGCCGTTGGCGGACTTATTGGCTGGGGTCAGTCGCAGTACAAAGCGGAAGGGCCTCTGCAACAGGCCGCGTTCTTTGAGGTGCCGCGCGGGGCATCTTTGCGGGCTGTGTCCGAGCGGCTGGAAGCGCAGGGCGCGATTTCCAACGCCTCGATCTTCCGCATCGGGGCTGAATATTCGGACAAGGCGCAGCAGTTGAAATTCGGCAATTACGAGATCCCTGCAGGCGCCTCAATGGCCGATATCATTGATATTGTGACCGCGGGCGGGCCGTCCACGTTCCGGTTCGTGGCCACCTACCTGATCCGCAATACGGGCGGCGAGTTGCGGTTCCGTGAGCGCACGCCCGGGACGGGGGAAGAGGTCGTGCTGGCCGAATTCAAGGCCGGAGAGCCTTTGCCTGAGGCCTATTCCGAAGCCGTGGCGGCTGAAGTGCCGATCGTCTACCGCGTGTCCGTTGCGGAAGGGTTGACCAGCTGGCAGATCGTCGAAGGGCTGAAAGGCGCGGATTTCCTGGACGGAGAGGTGGCGGACGTTCCGGCTGAGGGATCATTGGCCCCTGACACCTACGAGGTGAGCCGTGGGGCCGAGCGGGGGACCATTTTGGACCGGATGGCGCAGGCACAGGTGCGTATCCTGGATCAGGCCTGGGAGAACCGCGCACCGGATCTGCCGCTTGAATCCAAGGAGGAGGCGCTGATCCTTGCGTCCATCGTTGAGAAGGAAACCGGTGTTCCCGAGGAGCGGCGTCAGGTGGCGAGCGTGTTCACCAACCGCCTGAACCAAGGCATGAAGCTGCAGACAGACCCGACGGTGATCTACGGGATCACCTTGGGGCAAGGCAACGGCCTGGGGCGCGGCATTCGGCAGTCAGAGTTGAACCGTCGCACAGATTACAACACTTATATCATCCCGGCCTTGCCGCCGACGCCGATTGCCAACCCGGGCAAACTTGCGATTGAAGCGGCGTTGAACCCGGACAGCACGCCGTACATCTTCTTCGTGGCTGATGGCACTGGCGGGCATGCATTTGCGGAAAATCTGGCCGATCATAACCGCAACGTTGCGGAATGGCGCAAGATTGAGGCCGAACGCAACGCGAATAACTAGAGCGTGCGCTGCCCCGTGCGGCGTGCGCGTTAACTATTTGCGCTTTGAAATGCTGGGGTATGGCCCTGCGGAGCGCTTGCATCGTTAACTTTAACACATTGTTAATAAACAATTTATTTTAGAATTTGGCGCGAATTGTGTTGACTCTTCGAACGGTCTCTGGCATACCTTTGGACAAGATGGAGAAATAGGGTCAGCAGCAATGCTCTGGCCCTTTTTATATGGAAATTTGCGAGCGGCACGGACCTCAAGGTTCCGGGCCGCTTTTTTGTTTCCCGAGCTCACGAACAGATGCAGCGGCGTGGTTTGGAGGCGCGATGGATGAGACACCGAAACAGGTGATCCTATTGGGGAGCCCTGAAACCGGAGATACGACACAGAAAAAGCCCGAATATGTCGGGGCATTGGAACCGGAACTTGCCCGTGAAAGCGACGCGGCCAAGGCCCATATCGACGACACGCTACAGGTCTTCGTGCGGGTTCTGAACCGGTTGCGACGCACTTTGGAAGACTATTCGGTCAAGGTCGAAAACGACGACCTTCAAGCGGCCGGACTCAACTCGGAAATGCGGCAGATTGGGCCGTTACTGTCGGCCACGATACAGCAGGAGAAAAAGGTCAATGACACGATTCAACAGCGCGTTGGCGAGGCAGGAAAATACGCATTCGACCTTGAAAGCGCCCGATCTGAAATTCGGGGCCGCCTCGCTCGCCTGCGCAAGCAGCACGGAGCAGAACGAGTTTCTGACGGGACTGAGTGACCATGCATTGGCGGCCCTGCCATACGTGTTTGAATTCTGGGCGTTGGAGCATCAATTGCCGCCCGAGGGGGACTGGCGCAGCTGGGTTGTGATGGGCGGACGTGGCGCGGGCAAAACCCGCGCAGGCGCCGAATGGCTGCGCGCCCAGGTTGAAGGTGCGACGCCTTTGGACCCGGGCGTGGCGTCACGTGCGGCGTTGGTTGGCGAGACCTTTGATCAAGTCCGCGACGTGATGATTTTTGGCGCAAGCGGCATAATGGCCTGCACCCCGCCGGACCGCCGCCCGAAATGGGAAGCAACCCGCCGCCGTCTGGTTTGGCCCAACGGCGCCGTGGCTGAATGCCATTCAGCCTCATCACCCGAAGAGATGCGCGGCCCGCAATTTGATGTGGCCTGGCTGGACGAGCTTGCAAAATGGGGCAAGGGCGACGAGGCGTGGGACATGCTGCAATTTGGCCTGCGGCTTGGGGCCCATCCCCGGCAGGTGGTGACGACCACGCCCAAGAACGTCGATGTGCTCAAGGGCATATTGGAACAGTCATCGACCGTTGTGACGTCCGCCCCGACAGAGGCGAACGCGGCTTATTTGGCGGAGAATTTCCTGAAAGAGATCAGGGCAAGATACGGCGGCACCCGGCAGGGCCGCCAGGAATTGGACGGCGAACTGGTCGAGGATTTGGACGGCGCCTTGTGGACCATGGACATTCTGGACGGCGCGCGCCGCAAAACGCTGCCGGAGTTCGACCGCGTGGTTGTGGCCGTTGACCCGGTGGTATCGAGGGGCGGCGGGGCGGATGCCTGCGGCATCGTTGTTGCCGGCGCAGTCTTGAAGGGCGAGCGGCAAGACTGGCACGCCGTGGTGTTGGAGGATGCAACCGTCCACGGGGCATCGCCCCTTGGCTGGGCGACTGCGGCCGTCGCTGCTGCGGAAAGGCACGGCGCAGACCGCATCGTGGCGGAAGTGAACCAGGGCGGCGCGCTTGTCGAAGAGGTGTTGCGGCAAGTGGACCCGTTGGCCCCCTACAAGAGCGTGCACGCGAGTTCCTCCAAGGCGGTCCGCGCAGAACCGATCGCGGCGCTCTATGAGCAAGGGCGGGTCAGCCATTATGGAGACCTGACCGCGCTTGAGGACCAGATGAGCCAGATGACGGTGACCGGCTTCAAGGGCCGTGGCAGCCCAGACCGGGTGGACGCGCTGGTTTGGGCCATTCGGGAATTGCTGCTTGGTGGCGAGCAGAGCGCTCACCCGCGCATACGGACGGTGGGACATTAGCGCGCCCCTAGGGGCATGTAGACCTAATTGAAATGTTGAGAGGCGGGAGCGAAGGCTGCCGCCTTTTCTTTTGGCAGGCCGTGGGCGGCCAAACAGGAGCGACGAAATGGTGTTTGACTTTTTGAAGCGAGGCGGCGCGCAGGCGGCGGAGGTGAAGGCCTCAGCCACGGGGCCGGTGATTGCCTGGCACGGCTCTGGCCGGGTGGCGTGGAGCCCGCGCGATACGGTGTCCCTGACCAAGGCGGGGTTCTCGGGCAACCCGGTGGGGTTCCGCGCGGTGAAGATGGTGGCGGAAGCTGCCGCAGCCCTGCCGCTTGTCTTGCAGGACGAGGGGCAACGGTTTGACACGCACCCGGTGCTGGCGCTGTTTTCCCGGCCCAATGCGGCGCAGGGGCGGGCGGAGATGTTTGAGGCCTTGTATGGCCAACTGCTGCTGAGCGGGAACGGCTATGTGGAGGCCGTGGGCGACGGCGTGCCAAGCGAGCTGCATGTGCTGCGCTCGGACCGCATGGCGTTGGTGCCCGGCTCGGACGGGTGGCCAGTGGCGTATGACTACGCCGTGGGCGGCAAGAAGCATCGCTTTTCGATGCTGGATGGTGCCCCGATTTGCCATGTGCGCAGCTTTCATCCGCAGGACGACCATTACGGGTTTTCCCCCTTGCAGGCGGCTGCGAGCGCGATTGACGTGCACAACGCGGCCTCGCGCTGGTCGAAGGCGCTGTTGGACAATGCCGCAAGACCATCTGGGGCGATTGTGTACAAGGGCTCCGATGGGGCGGGGGCGATGACCAACGACCAATATGAGCGATTGCAAAACGAGATGGAGGCGCATCATCAGGGCGCGCGAAATGCGGGCCGTCCGATGTTGCTGGAAGGCGGATTGGATTGGAAACCGATGGGGTTTTCGCCTTCAGACATGGAGTTCCAGAAGACCAAGGAGGCCGCAGCGCGGGAGATCGCGCAGGCCTTCGGGGTGCCGCCGATGCTGTTGGGCATTCCGGGTGACGCCACCTACGCCAATTACGCGGAGGCCAACCGGGCGTTTTATCGCCTGACGGTGTTGCCGCTGGCGGGCAAGGTGCTGGGGGCGCTGTCGCATTGGGTGTCGGAGCTGTCTGGCGAGCCGGTGCAATTGGCGCCGGACCTGGACCAGATCGCCGCTTTGAGCGTTGAGCGGGACGCGCAATGGGCAAGGGTGGCCGCGGCGCCGTTCCTGAGTGACGGAGAGAAACGGGTGCTTTTGGGCCTGCCGCGTGAGGTGAGCCCATGAGCGATGAGAAACCTCAGCGGGCGGGCGGGTCGCGATACCTGTACGAGCCGTTTGAATACGCCCGCGCCGACACGGTGCAGGCCAATGAACGGGTGCAGGACGAACGTTGGCGCGCGCTGGAGTACCGGCTGGGCCAGATTGAACAGACCCTGGAGCGGGTGGAGCGCCGCGTTTGGTTCACCATCTTTGGTGTCACGGCGGCGGTTCTCAGCGAAACAGTCACAGGATTATTGGGGGGCGCAGGCCTATGAGCATGGATCAGCTAGAACGCAAATATTGCGTGATCTCGGATCAGATCGAATTGGGCGCGGGTGCGACCATTGCGGGCTACGCCTCGCTGTTTGACGAGGTTGACCAAGGCGGCGATGTGGTGATGCCTGGGGCCTATGCCGCGTCGCTTGCGCGGCTGGACAGCGCGGGTACCCGCGTGAAGCTGTTGTGGCAGCATGACCCGGGTCAGCCGATTGGCGTATGGGATGAGGTGCTGGAAGATGAACGCGGCTTGTTCGTCAAAGGCCGGCTGCTGACGGAGACGCAGCGGGGCCGGGAGGCGGCCGCGCTGATCGAGGCGGGAGCAATTGACGGTTTGTCGATTGGGTACCGCACCATCAGGGCGGATCGCGACGCGAAGGGCCGCAGGCAATTGGCCGAGTTGGAGCTATGGGAGGTGTCGCTAGTGACCTTCCCAATGCTTCCTGAAGCCCGCATCGGCGCAAAGGCCGACGCCCGCGACCCGGATATGTCGCAGAACCTGGCGGGGGTCCTGCGGACCCTGCGCCGCACGCTTGCCGAGTAACGCCAAGCATTTTTCACGAAACCCTTAGTTGAAGGTGACTTCATGACCAAACCCGAGACCAAGTCCGGGGCCGGCGGAGCTTTGCCCGCCATCCCGGCCAATTACGATGCTCCGGCGGCTGATCTGGCAACAGAGATGACAGGCTTCCTGAGCGACTTCAGCGCCTTTCAGGCCGACATCAAATCCCGACTGCAACAACAGGAAGACCGCATGACCCATCTGGATCGCAAAACCATCTCGCGCGCCCGCCCGGCGCTGTCTACGGCCGTTGAGGCCGACGCGCCGCACCAAAAGGCGTTCAATTCCTACCTGCGCTCTGGCGACGATGATGCGCTGCGTGGGTTGGAGCTGGAGGGCAAGGCGCTGTCTTCCTCGATTGCTGCTGAGGGGGGCTATCTGGTAGACCCGCAGACGTCGGACACCATTCGCGGCGTGTTGAAATCGACCGCGTCGCTGCGCGCCGTGGCCAATGTGGTCAATGTCGAGGCAACCGCATTTGAAGTCCTGGTCGACCACACTGAAATGGGGGCTGGCTGGGCCACTGAGGCGGGGTCCGCGACCGAGACGGACACCCCTCAGATCGACCGCATCCAGATCCCACTGCATGAGTTGTCGGCCTTGCCGAAAGCCTCGCAGCGATTGTTGGATGACAGCGCCTTCGACGTCGAGGGTTGGCTGGCGACGCGCATTGCGGACAAGTTTGCCTCCAGCGAGGCGGCGGCTTTCATCAGCGGCGACGGCATCGACAAGCCCAAGGGTTTTCTGACCCACACCGCCGTAGACAACGACATCTGGAGCTGGGGCAACCTTGGCTACATCCCGACCGGCGCTGCAGGCGATTTTGCCAGCGGCGAGGCGGCGGATGCCATTGTGACGCTGGTCTATTCGCTGGGGGCCAAGTACCGGGCGAATGCGTCTTTCGTGATGAATTCAAAAACAGCCGGCGCGGTGCGCAAGATGAAAGACGCGGATGGCCGGTTCCTGTGGTCTGACGGTCTGGCGGCTGGTGAGCCGTCACGCCTGATGGGCTACCCGGTTCTGATTGCCGAAGACATGCCAGATATCGCAGATGACGCGTTCGCGGTCGCCTATGGTGACTTTGGCGCCGGCTACACCGTGGCGGAGCGCCCGGACCTGCGCATCTTGCGTGACCCGTTCTCCGCCAAGCCGCATGTGTTGTTCTATGCGACCAAGCGCGTGGGCGGTGACGTCAGCGACTTTGCGGCGATCAAGCTGCTGAAATTCTCGGTCAGCTAAGGCTGCGCGAGACCGGCCCCGCCCGCTTCACCCGGCGGGCGGGGCCACCTTTCATTCCAAACTTTTCGCTGTTGCTGGAGGTACCAAATGGTGCTGGTGGAACTGACATCCATTGACCTGTCCGACCTGCCGATGGAGGCCTTCAAGGCGCATCTGCGGCTGGGGACCGGCTTTGACGACGACGCTATTCAGGATGAGGTCTTGGAAAGCTACATCCGCGCGGCCATGGCCGCCATCGAGGCCCGCATCGGCAAGATGTTGTTGCATCGGCAAGTGGTGTGGGAGCTGACCGACTGGGCGGATGCCGCGTCGCAGCCTCTGCCGGTTGCACCTGTGTCGCAGGTCAGCGCCGTGGCAACGATAGATCGCACGGGCAGCGAAGTCGCCATAGCGCCAAGCGCCTACCGCCTGGAGCGCGATACCCATAGGCCGAAACTGGTTGGCCAAGGCGGGGCTTTGCCGTCCGTGCCCACAGGTGGAACCGTGCAGGTGACATTTGACGCGGGCTATGGCGCGGCCTGGCTGGATATTCCGCCGGATCTACGCGAAGCCGTGTTTCTTCTGGCCGCGCATTACTACGAAAATCGGCGGGATTGCTCGGGCGCGACTGGGCTGATGCCATTTGGCATAATGGCGCTGCTGGATGCGCATCGTAACATCCGCATTCTCGGTAGTCGCGCATGAGCGGCGTCACTTTGAACCGCCGGCTGATGCTGGAGGATGCCACGCGTGTCTCGGATGGGGCGGGTGGATATGTGGAGGCCTGGCAACCGTTGGGAGAGCTATGGGCGGGGTTGAAAGCCGGCAGTGGCAGAGAGCGTATTGGCGGTACGGCGACCTTGTCGGCAGTGCCTTACCGGATCACCGTGCGGGCCGCGCCCTTTGGGGCGGCGTCGCGGCCCAGGCCTGACCAACGGTTTCGCGAAGGGGCGCGCATTTTTCGTATCCTGGCCGTCGCTGATGACGACGCCGATCGCCGGTTTTTAACCTGCCACTGCATTGAGGAGGTAACGGGATGAGCTACGGCGTATCAGCGGCTCTTCAGGCCGCGGTGTTTGGGGCCTTATCCGCCGACACGGTCTTGGACGGGCTTGTCGCGGGCGCGGTCTTTGATGAGGAGCCCTCGGGCGTGTTGCCAGCTTCATACGTCTCGCTTGGGGCGGAACGGGTTCGAGACAGGTCTGACGCAACCGGGGCGGGCGCAATACACGAATTTGATGTCTCGGTCGTGACCGAGGGGGACGGGTTCTTTGCCGCAAAGCAGATTGCCGCAGCCGTTTCGGACGCATTGGTGGACGCTGAACTGGCACTGAGCCGCGGACGGTTGGTGTCCTTGCAGTTTTACAAAGGCAAAGCAGCCAAGGTTGAAAGCGGACGGATCAGACGGATTGATCTGATCTTTCGGGCGCGGGTGCAGGACGGCTGAGGAGTTCCCCCTTTTGGCGACGTAGTCGCCTGTCAGGCAAGAGGGGACATTTTTGAACATGCGAAGGGGGCGGGCGTTTTTTTGAATCTGCGCGCGCTGACCTTGGTGGATTTCGGACAATTTGAATTGGAGAAGCGCGATGGCTGTGCAACGCGGAAAAGACTTGTTGCTGAAGGTGGATCTGACCGGTGACGGGCAGTTTGAAACGATAGCGGGGCTTAGGGCCACGCGGATTTCGTTCAATGCCGAACAGGTGGACGTGACCTCGCTTGAAAGCGCGGGGGGGTGGCGCGAACTGCTGGGCGGGGCGGGCGTGAAATCCGCTTCGATTTCCGGCTCCGGCGTGTTTCGTGACGAGGGCACCGACGAGCGGGCCAGGCAGATATTCTTCGACGGAGAGATGCCGGAGTTTCAGGTTATCATCCCTGACTTTGGAGTGATCACTGGCAAGTTTCAAATTACGTCGATTGAATATGCTGGATCGATGGAGGGGGAGGCGACCTATGAGTTGTCCTTGTCCTCGGCAGGCGCGATTGCCTTTGTGCCGGATGCTGGGTGATGGGGAACCCGTGGGCAGGCGAGGTGACGCTGGTTCTGGATGGTACATCGATTGACCTGAAACTGACCCTCGGGGCCCTGGCGGAGCTGGAAAGCGCGTTGGAGGGTGAAACGGTTCTCGAGCTGATTGAACGGTTTGAGGCGGGGCGGTTTTCGACACGAGATGTTCTGGCGTTGATTGTGGCGGGACTGCGAGGGGGCGGCTGGCAGGGGCGGTCCGCAGATTTGCTTTCGGTGGAGATCGAAGGTGGTGTGCTGGCGGCCACCAAGGCCGCAGCCCAGCTGCTGGCGCGCGCCTTTGCGGGGGGCGGCGATTGAACGGGTTTGATTGGGCGGCACTGCTGAAAGCAGGCGTGCAGGGCGCAGGGCTCAGGCCTGCGCAGTTCTGGGCGCTGACCCCATATGAGCTGAGTGTCGTGTTGGGCGTGGACGGGGCGGAGGCTCCGCTGACGCGGGCGCGATTGATGGAACTGGACGCACTTTATGGAGGGCGCGATGACGGATGTGTTTGACGGGTTGGACGCGCTTGAAGGGCGTATCGAGGGGCTGGAGACCTCACTTGGCGGTGCAGAGGCCGTGGTGACCACTTTCGAGGTGGAGTTGGCCGCAATGCGGCAGACGATGCTGTATACGTCCAAGGAGGTGCAGTCTTTGTCCCTGTCGATCGGCGGCGGGCTGCGCAAGGCTTTTGACGGATTGGCCTTTGACGGCATGAAGCTGTCCGACGCGTTGAAGACTGTTGCACAAAGTATGATCAACGCGGCCTACAACACCGCCATGAGGCCCGTGCAAAACGGGTTGGGCTCGGCGATTGCCAACGGCGTCAACTCATTGGTTTCCGGCATCCTGCCGTTTGAAAAGGGCGGTGCATTCAGCCAAGGCCGCGTGATGCCATTTGCCAAGGGCGGGGTCGTAAGTGGGCCCACCAACTTTGCGATGCGCGGCGGCATGGGATTGATGGGGGAGGCAGGCCCAGAGGCCATCATGCCATTGGCGCGCGGACCGGATGGGCGCCTTGGTGTGTCCGCCGGAGGGGGAGGGCGGCCCGTGCAGGTCGTGATGAACATCTCCACCCCTGATGTGGCCGGATTCCAACGATCGCAAAGCCAGATCGCCGCGCAGATTAACCGCGCCATGGCGCGCGGTCAACGCAACCGCTGAACACAAAACGGGAGAATTGCCGATGCAATTTCATGAGGTGCGGTTCCCCGCATCGCTGTCCTTCGGCTCGCTTGGCGGACCGGAGCGGCGCACAGAAGTGGTCACCTTGGCCAACGGGTTTGAAGAACGCAACACGCCGTGGGCACATTCTCGGCGCCGCTATGACGCGGGCGTTGGCCTGCGGTCTTTGGAGGATGTCGAGTTGATGATTGCGTTCTTCGAGGCGCGCCAGGGTCAGCTTTACGGGTTCCGTTGGAAAGACTGGTCCGACTATCGCTCTTGCAAAGCCTCAGCTGACGTGACCTTTGAAGACCAGGTTGTCGGGACCGGCGATGGCGTTTCGAGAAGCGTTCAGCTTATCAAGACATATGCTTCTGGTCCGCACCGTTATGAACGACCGCTGAGCAAGCTGGTTGCTGGCACGGTAAAGCTGGGCTTTGACGGGCTACAGGTTTTTGAAGGGGTCGACTGGGACGTAAACTTGGACACCGGCGTCGTCACGTTTGAGCACGCGTTGGACGAAGGTGTCGAGATTACAGCCGGGTACGAATTCGACGTGCCGGTGCGATTTGCCACCGACGCCATCCAGACCAGCGTTGCCTCCTTTCAGGCCGGCGAGGTTCCCAGCGTACCGGTTGTGGAGGTACGCCTGTGAGTACTTTGATCGACCATTTGCGGGGCAAGTTGACCCATGTCTGCCGCTGTTGGGCAGTGACCCGGTCGGATGGGCAGGTTTTTGGCTTCACCGACCATGACCGACCGCTGACATTTGAGGGGATTACCTTCAAGGCCGACACCGGCATGACGGCCCGCGCCTTGGAGCAGGTGACCGGTCTGGCCGTAGACAACACGGAAGCTGTTGGAGCGCTGTCTGACGCCGCAGTAACAGAGGCCGACATCGTGGCCGGTCGTTTTGACGGAGCAGAAATTCGAGCTTGGAAGGTACATTGGCGTGACGTGGCCGCCCGCGAATTGCAGTTTTGCGGGACAATCGGGGAACTGAAGCGCAGTGACGGCGCTTTTCATGCAGAGCTGCGCGGTCTGAGCGAGGCGTTGAACCAGCCCGTTGGGCAGATTTTTCAGCAAAGCTGTCAGGCGTTGCTGGGAGACGCGCGTTGCACGGTCGACCTTACCGCCCCTGGGTACCAGACGGACGTCGCCGTTGAAAAGGTTGATGAGCAGCGGATGTTTACGTTCTCGGAACTGCCCGGCTTTGACGACCGTTGGTTCGAAAGAGGCCGACTGGTTGTGAAGAACGGTGATGCCGAAGGGCTGGTGGGGGTGATCAAGAATGATCGCTTCAAGGACGGGGTCCGGGTTATCGAGTTGTGGGAACAACTGCGCGCGCACATCCAGCCCGGTGACGTCGTGACGCTAGAGGCGGGCTGCGACAAACGTAAAGAAACTTGCCGTCTGAAATTCGCCAACTTGGCCAATTTCCGCGGGTTTCCGCATATCCCGGGCGAAGACTGGCTGGTTGGGTATCCGACCGCGACAGGACGCAACGATGGCGGGAGCAGGTACCAATGAGCACCGTCACCCAACGCGTGATCTCGGAAGCCCTGTCCTGGGTTGGAACGCCCTATCAACATCAAGCCTCCCGCAAGGGGGCCGGGACGGATTGCCTTGGGCTGCTGCGTGGCGTTTGGCGGCACGTTTATGGCGCAGAGCCCGAAAGCGTCCCGGCATACACCGCCGATTGGTCAGAGCCGCAGGGCAGGGAAGAACTGCTGTGGGCTGCCGAACGGCACCTGATCTGCAAACCCACCAGCGATGCCGCAGCAGGGGACGTATTGTTGTTCAGAATGCGTCGCGGCGCGGTTGCGAAACATCTGGGACTGCAGGTGCGCGCCGGGCAGAACGCCGCATTCGTGCATGCCTACAGCGGATACGGGGTCACGGTGTCGCCTTTGTCGGAACCCTGGGCGCGGCGGGTTGTGGCCCGGTTCTCCTTCCCCGGCTAGCGCCCCACCTGGTCGCATTATCATTCATTGAGCGAGGTGCCTGATGGCAACCATTCTTCTTTCAGCGGCAGGTGCCGCCATTGGCGGCGCGATCGGCGGCGGCGTCTTGGGTCTTAGCTCGGTTGTGATCGGGCGCGCCATCGGGGCAACAATTGGTCGTGCAATTGACCAAAGCCTTATGGGAACCGGCAGCCAGACAGTCGAGACCGGCAAGCTGGACCGCATGCGCATTATGGGAGCCAGCGAAGGTGGTGCGGTGCCGCGCGTCTTTGGTCGAACGCGTGTCGCGGGCAACGTCATCTGGACCTCGAATTACCGCGAAACGGTGACGGCGCATCGCAGCGGCGGCAAAGGTGCCCCGAAGGGGCCCACGACGCATGCCTATTCCTACTCCATCAGCCTGGCGATAGCGCTTTGTGAGGGCGAGATAGCGCGTGTTGGTCGGGTTTGGGCCGACGGCGCCATCGTCAATCGCGACGACCTTAACATGCAGGTTTACCGTGGCACCGAGGACCAGTTGCCGGACCCGGTCATGAGCGCCATCGAAGGCGACGGGCAGGTGCCGGCCTATCGTGGCATTGCCTATGTCGTATTTGAAGATCTGCCCCTAGAGGCATTTGGCAACCGCGTGCCACAGTTTTCGTTTGAAGTTTTGCGCCCCGCGCAGCCTGAGTTTCACAACGAGCCAAGTTCCATCGCTGACTTGGTGGAGGGTGTCGCGCTCCTGCCCGGCAGCGGAGAATACGCGTTGGCCACCACACCTGTCTTCCGCCCCAATGCGGCGGGGGCCGAGGTGGCCGTGAACCAGAATTCACAAGGTGGTCAGGTCGACATTGTAGCCTCACTTGAGGCGCTGACAGGGGAGTTGCCACGCTGCAAGTCAACCTCCCTTGTCGTCAGCTGGTTTGGTGATGATCTACGTGCAGGCCACTGTCGCTGCCAACCAAAGGTGGAGGAGGCCGCGCCGGCAGAGATTGGGTCGTCCCTTTTAGGCGTCGGATCACGGCCTGCCGACGAGGATGGCGAGAACAGCGATTTCAGCGCATGGGTCCCCGAGGAGGAAGACCGGCATCCATGGATCGTCGGCGGTGCGACCCGAGCGCAGGCAGAGGTTGTGGGTAAGATAGACGGGCGCCCAGTTTATGGGGGAACGCCATCCGACGCATCTGTGATTGAAGCCATTGCGGCGCTGCATGACGCTGGTCAAGACGTGATGTTCTACCCGTTCCTGCTGATGGAAGTTCTGGACGGCAACAGCTTGCCCGACCCTTGGACGGGATCCACGGGCCAGCCCGCATTGCCCTGGCGCGGGCGGATTACGAGCGAACGTGCGCCCGTTGTTGCCCAATCGACTGACCAGACAGCGGCCGCACGCACCGAGGTTGCGGCGTTTATGGGAAGCGCGGTGCCCGCCGATTTCACCATTAACGGTCAGCAAGTGACATATGACGGGCCGGAAGAATACTCCTACCGCCGCTTCATTCTGCACTACGCCCATCTATGCGCCGCGGCAGGCGGGGTGTCGGCGTTTTGCATTGGATCCGAGATGCGCGGTTTGACACAACTGCGTGATGAAACTGGCAGCTTTCCCGCCGTGGAGGCGTTCCGGCAGCTGGCCGCCGAAGTGAAGGCCATATTGCCCGGCGCCAAGGTTGGCTACGCCGCGGACTGGACGGAATACTTCGGCTACCACCCGCAAGACGGAACCGGCGACGTGCTGTTTCATCTAGATCCGCTTTGGGCCGACGACGCCATCGATTTCATTGGGATAGACAATTACATGCCCATTGCGGACTGGCGCGCAGACGAGGCGCAGGCGGATGCCGCGTTCGGCTCAATCTACAACCTGGACTATCTGAGTTCGAATGTGGCGGGAGGCGAAGGGTTCGATTGGTATTACCGCGACCAGCAGGAACGCGATCTGCAAATTCGCACGCCAATCTCAGACGGGGCATATGGTGAAGATTGGATCTATCGCTTCAAGGACCTCAAGGGCTGGTGGCAGAATGCGCACCATGACCGTATCGGCGGCGTAAGATCATCGGTATCAACGGCTTGGGTTCCCAGCTCAAAACCATTCTGGATGACCGAATTGGGATGCGGCGCCATCGACAAAGGGCCAAACCAGCCGAACAAATTTTTCGACGCAAAGTCGAGCGAAAGCGGGTTGCCACATTACTCAAACGGCAGGCGCGATGACTATGTCCAGCTGCAGTTCTTGCGGGCGTATCATGACCACTTCGCCGACATACAAAACAACCCAGTATCTACCGCCTATGGCGGCTCCATGGTGGACGTTTCAAAGACCCATATCTGGGCTTGGGACGCGCGCCCGTGGCCAGATTTTCCCAACAACACAGCGGTTTGGAGCGACGGAGAAAACCATCTGACTGGGCATTGGTTGACCGGTCGCACCGGTGTTCAGACCTTGGCCTCTGTCGTCGCTGAACTCTGCGAGGCGGCTGGGGTGACGCAATATGATGTGAGCGCCTTGGAAGGCGTTTTGCGCGGATTTACGATCGACGAGTTTGAGACCGGGCGTGCTTCGTTGCAAACTCTGATGGTGGCGTTCGGCTTTGATGTCATCGAGCAGGGCGGTTCGCTGATTTTCCGCAATCGGGGTGTGAGTGATGCGATCATAGTTGGCGAAGATGACTATGTTCGTCTGGACGGCGAGGAGGCCGTTATTGAGGCGGTACGCGCGCCGCAGGCGGAAGTTGTGGGTGAAGTCCGCCTCGGCTACGCCGCCGGCGAAGGCGCTTTCGAGACCCACGTTGCTTCGGCCAGATTTCCTGACGACACGATGGCATTGTCCTCTCAAAACGATCTGCCGCTTTCCTTAAACGCGGCTGAAGCGCAGGGTATCGCCGAGCGGTGGTTGGCAGAAGCACGGGTCGCACGCGAAACCGTGCGCCTGGCGTTGCCCCCATCACGCAGCGAGGTGGGTGCTGGCGATGTCATCGCGTTGTCAACGGAGGGCGACGTGCTCAGCACATACCGTGTGGACCGCGTCGAGGACAGCGGACCGCGTCTGTTGGAAGCCAGCCGCATTGAGCGTCAAATATACACCCCCAGCGAAGGCAGCGAAACTTTACCCGAGCATCGCGCGTTTAGCATTCCGGTTCCAATCACCACGCAGTTTATGGATTTGCCGCTGTTAACTGGCAATGAGGTGCCGCATGCCCCGCATGTCGCGGTCTCGGCCGATCCCTGGCCGGGGTCCGCCGCTGTTTACAGCGCGTCCAACGACGCAGACTACGATTTGGATCAGCTGATTGAACGCCCTTCCATTCTCGGAGTGACGCAATCGCCGCTGGACGCCGCTGCGCCCGGTCTTTGGTGTGACGGTCCTGTGCTTCGGGTTGTGTTGCAACGCGGCACGTTGAGTTCGAGCGATCGAGCACGGGTGCTAAACGGAGCAAACGCGGCTGTCATCGGCGACGGGTCCTCCTCCAACTGGGAAGTCATTCAATTCGCAACCTCCGAGCTGGTGGCTCCACAGACATATGATCTGAGCGAGTTCCTGCGGGGGCAGGCCGGTTCGGACGGCATCATGCCCACCCAGTGGCCTGCTGGAAGCACCTTCGTGATGCTGGACGGCGCGCCGCAACAGCTGGATCTGCAACTGGCGCAGCGAGAGTTGGCCCGCCATTACCGCGTTGGTCCGGGGTTGCGTCCTTTGGATGACCCAGCATTTAGACATTATGTTGAAGCATTTGGCGGTGTTGGGCTGCGTCCGTTTACACCAGCCCACCTTCGGGTCGTTCCGCATGCGGGTGGATGGGATGTCGGATGGATTCGAAGAACGCGGATAGATGGCGATAGCTGGGCGTCCGTTGACGTACCGCTTGGCGAGGATTTCGAGCGTTATCTCGTGCGAGTCGTCAAAGACGAGGTGGTGTTGCATGAGGCGCAGGTGGCCTCGCCCGAGTGGAGCTACCCTGCGGCGACCGCTTTGGCTGAGGGTGCCGTCGCTCCGTTCGAAATCCAAATCGCTCAAGTTTCTCAAAGTTTCGGGCCTGGGCCCTTTGCAAGGAAGATCATTCATGTCTGAGACCGCCAAATTAAAGCTCCCGCTTGTCGCTGCCGCGCAGGCGCAAAAGCACGTTACCGTCAATGAGGCCCTGGTGGCGCTCGATGCGGCTGTGCAGCTCAATGTCGAGAGCCGTACGCTGGGTTCGCCACCACTTGTTGTTGTCGACGGGGAAAGTTACCTCGTTCCTGTTGGCGCGGTGAACGCCTGGGATCAGCAAGACGGCAAGATCGCGAGCTTTGTGAATGGTGGCTGGCGGTTTCTTACACCTGACACTGGGTGGCAAATGTGGGTGGAAGATGAAGTTGTCCGCCTAACCTTTGACGGCGCAGATTGGGTTGAAAACGTGCTGGCAACATCTGCAAATAAGGCGGCTATTCGCGCTGAGGTGATTGAGCTGGATTTTGACGTGGGGGCTGGGGGCGGCAGCGTTGACACTGCAACCATTATTCCGCCGAATTCCAGCGTCTTTGCGGTCACCGGCCGGGTTCTGACGACCATTACCGGCGATTTGAGTGACTGGTCGCTTGGTATCGACGGCGCAGAAACCAGATACGGGTCCGGCTTGGGGTTGGGGTCTGGTTCGTGGCTGCGGGGTGTGACGGGCCACCCGGTCACATATTACACGCCTGCGGCACTCAGACTGACGGCAAACGGAGGCAGCTTCACCGGCGGTGTAGTTCGATTGGCTGTGCATATGATGCACTTTGATCTGCCGGACGGCGACTAGCATGATCACAGGTTTGTGCGGCGCGCCTCTTTCATCATGGCCAAGACTCACCATGTAATGATATAGCAGAGGCGAACCGCAGGAGCATGACATGGCGCATTCGAAACCGACATTGGCAAAGATTGACCCGGTGTGGGAACGCATCTCTAGCGAAGCGCGTGATGCTATCTCTGCCGAGCCCCTGTTAGGGGGCATGATCCATGGAACAGTGCTGCATCACCGGAGCCTGGAGCACGCTTTGGCATTTCGGATGTCGCAAAAACTGGCCTCCGCCGAGATGTCCGAACAGATTTTGCGTGAAATTGCTGATGAGGCATATGTCTCTGAACCCGCATTGGGCGACGCCGCCCGCGCTGATATCGTCGCTGTTTTCGAACGTGACCCGGCCTGCCACCGGTTTTTGCAGCCGCTTCTCTACTTCAAGGGGTTTCAGGCGATTCAGTCCTACCGGGTTGGCCACTGGCTTTGGGAACAAGGGCGCAAGGATCTTGCCTACTTCTTCCAGATGCGCGTGAGCGAAGTCTTCGGATTTGACGCGCACCCAGCCGCCAAAATCGGTCGTGGCATCATGATTGACCACGCGCATTCCATAGTGATCGGGGAAACAGCGGTCGTTGGTGATAACGTTTCCATGCTGCATTCCGTCACTTTGGGCGGAACCGGAAAGGAAGATGATGACCGTCATCCCAAGATTGAAAACGGGGTGCTGATCGGCGCGGGCGCGAAGGTGTTGGGCAATATCACCGTCGGCCATTGCTCCCGCGTGGCGGCGGGGTCCGTGGTGCTAGAAGCGGTGCCGCCGATGAAGACAGTGGCAGGTGTACCGGCCAAAATCGTGGGGGAGGCAGGCTGTTCGCAGCCGTCGATCACCATGGATCAGCTGCTAAAAGGCCAGCTCTGACGAAATGTTCGAATAGTGAAATGATAAACGGCCGCTGCAGGATGCAGCGGCCGTTTTTTGTTATTTGAGTGATAGCGCTTAGGCCAGCATCATCACCGGATTTTCCAGATTATCTTTGATGGCATTCAGCAAGTTCGCGCCAAGTGCACCGTCGATAACGCGGTGATCGACGCTCAAGGTGGTGGACATTACGGTCGCCACTTTCACTTCGCCATCTTCGCCTACAACCGGCTTCTTGGTCCCGGCACCCACCGCAAGGATCGCGGCATGTGGAGGGTTGATGATGGCGTCGAAATTGTCGATGCCAAACATGCCGAGGTTGGAAATCGCGAAGCTGCCGCCTTGGTATTCATGCGGGGCGAGCTTGCGATCGCGGGCGCGGGACGCGAGGTCCTTCATCTCCGCCGACAGCGCGGACAGCGATTTCATCTCTGCGTCTTTCAGCACCGGTGTGAACAGCCCGCCTTCAATTGCCACGGCCACGGCCACGTCGGAGGGCTTCAGTGACAACATGCGGTCACCGGCCCAAACGGCGTTTGCGTCTGGCACCTGTTGCAGCGCCAAGGCGCAGGCTTTGATGATGAAGTCGTTGACCGACAGCTTGATCCCGCGTGGTTCCAGTGACTTGTTGAGCTGGCTGCGGAACTTCAGCAGAGCGTCCAGTTCAATGTCGCGGCGCAGGTAGAAATGCGGCACGGATTGTTTGGCTTCGGTCAAACGCGCAGCGATTGTTTTCCGCATGCCGTCCAGCGAGACTTCTTCGAAGTCTCGGTCGGCGTAGGTTTTGAGCACCACGTCGGTTGCGGGACCAGCGGCCATGGAGGCCGGGGCCGCCGCAGCAGCAGGCGCAGATGCTGTCGGGGCAGGGGCCGCACCTGGTTTGGCGTCTTCCACATCCGCTTTGACAATCCGGCCTTTCGGGCCGGAGCCCTTGATTTGGCTCAGATCCAGGCCTTTATCCTTGGCAATTCGGCGCGCCAGTGGAGAGGCGAACACCCGGTCTCCGTCCTTGGCAGGGGCTGCAGATGGTGCCGCTGCCGGAGCCTCAGCAGCGGCAGGAGCCGCCGCAACGGGAGCGGAAGCCGGTGCAGCCGAGGCCGCCCCGATGTCGTCCGCGCTTTCCCCGTCTTCCAGGATCACGGCAATCGGCGTGTTCACTTTCACTCCCTCGGAGCCTTCCTCGACCAGAATTTTCCCGATCACACCTTCATCCACGGCTTCAAATTCCATGGTGGCTTTGTCGGTTTCAATCTCGGCCATCACATCGCCAGACGCGACGGTGTCGCCTTCCTTCACCAGCCATTTGGCCAGCGTGCCTTCCTCCATCGTGGGGGAGAGGGCGGGCATGAGTAATTCAATAGGCATATCCGGCTCTCCTTAGCGGTAGGTGACGGCTTTGACGGCGTCCATGACTTCCGTCGTCGTGGTCAGCGCAAGCTTTTCGAGGTTGGCGGCGTAGGGCATTGGAACGTCCTTGCCAGTGCAGTTCAGCACAGGGGCGTCGAGGTAGTCGAACGCCTCCGTCATGATCTGGGCGCTTAGATAGCTGCCGATAGAACAGACGGGGAAACCTTCCTCGACCGTCACGCAACGGTTTGTTTTTTTTACGCTTTCGATCACGGTCGGCATATCCAGCGGGCGCAAGGTCCGCAGGTCGATGACTTCCGCCGAGATGCCTTCTTTGGCCAGCTCGTCTGCCGCTTCCAACGCGTATTTCATCCCGATGCCGAAGCTGACGATGGTTACATCCGTGCCTTCGCGCCAAATCTTGGCTTTGCCGAATGGCACGGTGTAGTCATCCATCACCGGCACGTCAAAAGACTGGCCGTAGAGGATTTCATTCTCCAGGAAGATCACCGGGTTCGGGTCGCGGATCGCGGTTTTCAGCAGGCCTTTTGCGTCGGCGGCTGAATAGGGCATCACCACTTTCAGGCCGGGCACCTGAGAATACCACGATGCGTAGTCATGAGAGTGCTGGGCACCCACACGGGCGGCCGCTCCGTTCGGGCCACGGAACACAATCGGCGCACCCATCTGGCCGCCGGACATGTAAAGCGTCTTCGCGGCAGAGTTGATGATGTGGTCAATCGCCTGCATGGCGAAGTTGAAGGTCATGAATTCAACAATCGGATTCAAGCCGCCGAAGGCCGCGCCCACACCGATCCCAGCGAAGCCATGTTCGGTAATTGGCGTGTCGATCACGCGGCGCGCGCCGAACTCGTCCAGCAACCCTTGGGAGATTTTGTAAGCGCCTTGGTATTCGGCGACCTCCTCACCCATAAGGAACACATTTTCATTGGAGCGCATTTCTTCGGCCATGGCGTCGCGCAATGCTTCGCGCACGGTCGTCTGCTTCATTTCGGTGCCTTCGGGAATGTCGGCTTCCACCGGCGTGACAACCGCGACGGGAGCGGCAGGGGTCGCAGCGGCAGCGGCAGGTGCCTCGGAAGCGGTAGCCGCAGGGACAGGGGCCGAAGCCACATCATCTGCGCTTTCGCCTTCTTCGATCATCACGGCGATAGCAGTGTTCACTTTCACGCCTTCGGTGCCTTCGGCGACCAGAATTTTGCCAACGATGCCTTCGTCAACGGCTTCAAATTCCATCGTGGCCTTGTCGGTCTCAATCTCGGCCAGAATGTCGCCGGACGAAACGGTGTCGCCCTCTTTGACAAGCCATTTGGCCAATGTGCCTTCTTCCATGGTGGGCGAGAGGGCGGGCATTAGTATTTCAGTCGCCATGTCTTAAGCCTCCGCTTCCATGTAAATGTCTGTGTAAAGCTCGTCCAAGCTGGGCTCCGGGCTTTCTTTGGAGAACTCGGCGGCCTCGTTCACCACCGACTTGATCTCTTTGTCGATCGCTTTCAGGTCATCCTCAGATGCGTGCTTGCCGGTCAGAAGCATATCGCGGACCTGTTCAATCGCGTCTCGCTCGTCGCGCATCTTTTGCACTTCTTCGCGGGTCCGGTACTTGGCGGGGTCCGACATTGAATGCCCCCGGTAGCGGTAGGTCTTGATCTCAAGGATGTAGGGACCTTTGCCCGCACGGCAGTGGGCCACGGCCTTCTCGCCGGCCTCTTTGACCTTCAGCACGTCCATGCCGTCTACCTCTTCACCCTCAATGCCGTAAGCGGCGCCGCGTTCCCAATAGGATGGCGATTTGGTGGAGCGTTTGGTGGATGTCCCCATTGCGTATTGGTTGTTTTCAATGACAAAAACCACCGGCAGATCCCATAGCTCGGCCATGTTATAGGCCTCGTAGACCTGGCCTTGGTTGGCCGCGCCGTCCCCGAAATAGGTGAAGGTGACGTTGTCATTGCCCTTGTACTTGTCAGAGAAAGCCAGCCCTGCGCCCAACGGCACCTGAGCTGCGACAATCCCGTGGCCTCCGTAGAAATGCTTCTCCTTGGAGAACATGTGCATTGAGCCGCCTTTGCCTTTGGAGTACCCGCCTTCGCGGCCCGTCAGCTCGGCCATCACGCCTTTGGGGTCCATGCCGCAGGCCAGCATGTGGCCGTGGTCACGGTAGGAGGTGATGCGCTTGTCGCCTTCCTTGGCGGCGGCCTCTAGGCCAACGACGACGGCTTCTTGGCCAATATAGAGGTGGCAGAAGCCGCCAATCAGCCCCATGCCATAAAGCTGCCCGGCTTTTTCTTCGAACCGGCGTATCAACAGCATGTCTTTGTAATACTGAAGGAGCTCGTCCTTCGAAACATTCGCTTTCTTAGCGGGTTTTTTGGCGGCCACGGCGCGTCATCCTCCCAGATTTCAAAAGTAGTTTAACGTTAAACTAGTTTCTATCAGACCAGACTTGGGTTTGCACGTCCAGATTTTTTCAGAACCGCCATGCTGCACAAGCATAGCTTTCCGTCACGTCAAACGTGTGACAGGCGGGCAGGTTCCTACAGAATAGAATTTAGCGGATGATGATCTCGTCAGCGCGCATCATGCCCAGAACCTCGCGGGCCTGCATGTCCAACAAGTCGAGATCCAGGTAGGTGTCCGAAAGCCGCCGTGTTTTGTTGCGCATCTCGGCCACTTCAACTTCAAGCGCGTCCAGTTCGGCGCGCAGCGTGTCAATTTCGGCTTCCACCTGGACGCGACGGAAGATGCCATAGTCGCCCTGAACGGCCGCAAAGGTGAAATACGCGCCCATGCAAAACAGGACCGTGCAAATCAATAGCGAGGTCAGTCCAGGGGATTTGCGGGAGGTGGTCATTGCGCGGTTTTTGCCTCTTGGTGCCGTCTTGTTTGCGGCGGCTTTCCGAGACCATAGGGCAGGTGATTCGCGATGTGAATCCCTTTTGTGCATTTTTATGTAAAAAACGCGCAAAAACAGCAGCGAACGAGTGGGTTACCCGCTGATGGAGGCCCGGTAAATGCTGTCGATGGTGTCCGCCAATTGCGCGCGGAAGGTCGCATCGTCTTGGCTCGCCGATAGCCCTTCGGTCAGCGCGCGCGAGAAGCTCGCCACCACGCCTGCGTTTTTCGCCAGACGCGCATTGGCTTCGGCCCGGTCGTATCCCCCCGATAGGGCCACGACCCGCATCACGCGGTCATGGTCGACCAAAGCTTTGTATTGGTTGGCGGTCTCGGGCAGGGTCAGTTTCAGCATCACGTCTTCGCCCGGCTTCAACGCGTCGAGCTCGGCACCAATGGCATCCAGCAGCATCGCTTCGGCGTCAGCTTTGTTGTCCATCGAAATGGTGATCTCGGGTTCAATGATGGGCACAAGGCCTGCCGCCAAAATCTGCTTACCAATCTCAAACTGCTGCGCCACGTTGGCGGCGATGCCCGACTTGGAGGCCTCCCCAATCACCGAACGCATTTTGGTGCCAAACATCTCTGCGGCAACGGCGCGTTTCAAAAGAGCGTCGAGGCCGTCAATGGGTTTCATCAACTGCACGCCATCTGCGGCATCGGCCAGGCCCTTGTCGACCTTCAGAAACGGCACTACACGGCTGTCTTCCCACAGGTAGGTGCCGGACGGCTTGCCGCCCATCTCGCGATCCATGGTTTTTTCAAACAGGATCGCACCGATGACCTTGTCGCCGGAAAACTCGGGCGCCTCCGCGATGCGCGACCGCATCGCGTGGATCAGGTCGTACATTTCGTCTTCGGACGCGTAAGCGCCTTCGTCAATGCCATATAGCCGCAACGCTTTCGGTGTCGATCCGCCCGATTGATCCAATGCGGCGATGAAACCAGCGCCTTTCAGGATTTGCTCAACTTGGCTTTGGTTCGGCATGATGTGACCCCGGTAAATGACGTTGCCGCTTCTCTAGGGCAGGGGTCAGGGGTATGCAAACATGGTGGCGCTAACATGCGCCATTTTTTGCTATTTTCGGGCGTAGAACTGTTTGGTGGTCCAGGCAATGACGCGGCGTGGCAGGAGCCGGGGCAAAAAGGCAAATATCTTATTTATGATGCCGGGAACCTTGATGTGCTGGCCAGCTTTCAACGCGCGCCACCCGGCAATTGCCACGTCTTCGGCACTTGCCATCATCCCCATATTGGTCAGCCGCACATTCTTCATGTCGGCGCCCTCGAAAAATTCGGTCTTGGTGGCCCCGGGGCAAAGCGCCGAGATCAAAATGCGGGTCCCGCTCAGTTCTTCCGCAACAGCTTCGCTGAGGTGCAGCACATAGGCCTTTGAGGCATGATAGACGGCCATTTTCGGCCCCGGCAGGAAGCCGGCGGTTGAGGCGACATTCATGATCTTGCCGTGGCCTTGTGCGCTCATATATTGCACGGCGCGTTTCATCAGGTCGGTCAGCGCCACCATGTTGACGTTGATGGCGTCAAGTTCGCGCTGCCAGTCATTTTCAGCAAACATCCCATTGGAGCCAAGCCCCGCATTGTTGACCAAAACATCAATATCGCCGGCAGCCGTGGCCGCATCCCACAATTTGGCGGCGGCATCGGGCTTGCTGAGATCCGACACTATGCTCACAGATTTGACGCCAAATTCCTCACTGAGCGCCGCGCCGACCGCGTCCAGCTTGTCCTTGGAGCGCGCGGCGAGGATCAGATCATACCCATCTTTGGCCGCGCATTTGGCCAGCTCCTTGCCGATCCCCTCAGATGCTCCGGTGATCAACGCATAGCCCATAATGTGCTCCTCTTAGCCGTCTAATGCAGCAACTCCCGGCAGGGTCTTGCCCTCCATCCATTCCAGGAAAGCGCCGCCCGCAGTCGAAATATACGTGAAATCGTCGGCGGCACCACTCACGTTTAAGGCAGCCACGGTGTCACCGCCCCCCGCAACCGAGATCAGATTGCCCGCTTTCGTCTGCTCCACAGCCTTCGCGGCGGCGGCGTTGGTTGCTATATCAAAGGGCGGAATTTCAAATGCGCCCAGCGGGCCGTTCCAGATTAGCGTTTGGCATGCGTCAAACACCGCTTCCAAGTTGTCGACGGTTTTAGGTCCTGCGTCGAGGATCATCGCGTCGGCAGGGCAGGCGTCGGCCGCCACGGTCTCGTTCTCGGCCCCCGCTTTGAATTCCCGTGCCACAACAACATCGACAGGCAAGTGAATCGTGCAATTCACTTTGGCCGCTTTCGCAATGATCTCTGACGCCGTGTCGGTCATATCGTGCTCGGCCAGTGATTTGCCCACATCAATGCCCTGAGCGACAAGGAAGGTGTTCGCCATGCCCCCGCCAATCACCAGATGGTCGGTTTTCTCGACAAGGTTGGCCAGCAACTCCAGCTTGGTGGACACTTTCGCGCCGCCTACCACGGCCACAACGGGCCGTTTCGGAGCGCCCAATGCGCTTTCCAAGGCGCTGAGTTCCGCTTGCATTAGCCGCCCCGCGCAAGACGGCAGCAGCCGCGCAATCGCCTCGGTCGAGGCATGGGCGCGGTGCGCGGCTGAAAACGCATCATTGACATAGATGTCCCCCAGCGACGCTAACCGCTCTGCGAAGGCACCATCATTCTTCTCTTCACCGGGATTGAACCGCAGGTTTTCCAGCAATGCGATGCTGCCGTGTTCCAGATCACGCAGCCGCGCGCCGTAATTGCCATCAATGAAATGTACATTGCGGGCCAGACATTTCTCGACTGCTGGCACAATTTGCTCCAACGACATCTCCGGTATCACCTGGCCCTTGGGCCGTCCGAAATGCGCCATCAGCACCGCCTTGCCGCCGCGATCCAAAACCTCGTGCACTGTGGGCACAATCCGCCTGATGCGCGTGTCGTCGGTGACTTGGCCGTCTTCGACAGGCACGTTGATGTCCACACGGATCAGCACCGTTTTGCCGTCCAGATCAATATCGTCGAGCGTTTTCCAAGCCATGTCGTGGGATTTCCTCAGGTAATCAGTTGGTTAACGAAAATCAGCAACCCCTTGAGGTTGCTGATTAATCTTACATGGCGCGCAAGCGCGCGGAAAGGGGGCCTGCCTAGATCAGCTTGCCCATCGCAACAGCCGTATCGGCCATTCGGTTGGAGAAGCCCCACTCGTTGTCATACCAGCTCAGCACCCGCACCATATTGCCGTCCAGGACTTTGGTCTGCTCAGACGCGTATGCGGACGACGCCGGGTCGTGGTTGAAATCGGATGAAACCAAAGGCTTATCCGAATAAGCCAGAATACCCTTCAAGGGCCCGCTCTCGGCGGCGGCCTTCATCAGCGCGTTGATCTCTTCTTCCGTGGTGTCGCGCGACGCCTCAAAGGTCAGGTCCACGCAGCTGACATTCGGTGTGGGCACGCGGATCGCTACGCCGTCCAGCTTGCCGTCCAGCTCTGGCATCACCAGCCCGACGGCTTTGGCGGCGCCAGTGGAGGTCGGGATCATCGACAGGGCCGCTGCGCGCGCGCGGTAGAGGTCTTTGTGCATGGTGTCCAAAGTTGGCTGGTCGCCGGTGTAGCTGTGCACGGTGGTCATGAAGCCTTTGTTGATGCCCAACCCGTCATTCAGGACCTTGGCGATCGGAGCCAGACAGTTCGTTGTGCAAGACGCGTTCGAAACAATCAGATCATCCGCGGTCAATGTGTCGTCATTCACACCGTAAACAATTGTTTTATCAGCATTTTTTCCCGGCGCAGAGATCAGGACGCGCCTGGAGCCGTTTTCGAGATGGGCTTGGCAAGCCTCTTTGGAGGTGAAGACGCCGGTGCATTCGAGAACCACGTCCACATCTGCCCAGGGCAGATCGGCGGGGTTGCGTTCGGCGGTCACTTTCATCGGGCCGCGGCCCACGTCGATCGTGTCGCCTTTCACCACAACCTCTTGCGGGAAACGCCCATGCACGGTGTCATATTGCAGCAGGTGAGCATTGGTCTCGACCGGGCCTAAGTCGTTGATTGCAATGACATCTATGTCAGTGCGGCCGGACTCGATGATGGCGCGCAGGACGTTGCGGCCAATGCGGCCAAACCCGTTGATGGCGACTTTTACGGACATGGGGAGGCTCCTTAAAAAAGTATCAGACTTGGTTTCTTGAACGCTTGTTACCGCTAACGGATTCATTTGACCACCGGGTTCTGATCACAGATTGTCATTCACCATTTGGCAAGCATTTGCGGCGCGCATGGTGGCTGATTGGAGTTTTGGGACAATTTGGGACAAAACGTTCAGCGCGATTTCCCAAATTGTCCCAAAAATCTCTGGAAAGGATTTGGTAACCGATTGGCCGACCGCCACCATGTCACAGGTTAACGCAAGATGAACAGGCGAGTGCTTTAGTCCAGCTTGGCGGCTATCGGTTTCAGGCGGCGCATATCGGTGCCGCAGCACCCGCCGAAAACCGTTATGGCCGGGTTCGCCCGGATAAGATCCGCGATTTGTTGTCCAAGCTCCTCAGTGGGTGCGCTGGTCGTCGCGGGACCGGAGGCGGGCTTGTCGAGTGGAGATGTTTGAAAGCCGACTTTGCGGACTTTGCTGACATTGGGCGATTTATGCTAGCACGGATGAAGTTACTCAATTTGGGAACACCTCGATGGAGCAGGAAGAGAATTGGAATGAGCGGCTCAATCGCGAAATGCCACTCCCGAAGGAATTTAAGTTGGCTCGATCAAGAATAATGTACATTGAGTTTAAGGGGGATGATGGACTAGAAGGCGCAGCCAGAATTGGGAGGCTCTACCTCTCCAAATCCGGGAAAACTCTTTACTACAAAGGTTGGCGCTTCCAGAGTTTGAAAGGGCTTGGGTTCAAATCCAACTACATCAATCTAGAAAGTGGTGACTATTTCTGGATATCGGGACCACGCAAAGACCAAAATGATCGGCTTTACGGGGGCAACAAAGATGTTGTCGTTGATGAAGACGTAAGAGCCGAATATGAGAAAATGATAGCCAAAGTTTAGCACTGAGGACGAAGCTGCTGTTTGGTGAGGGCATTGCCGGACCGCGGGATGGCGACCCAACAGCCATTCGGCAGCACTTTATGGCAGCAAGGTCATCTTCCACACATTCGACGCGCCAAGATCAACAAAATCGCCAGCCCTGTCAGGCGGTCTGGCGATGCCCGGGGCCTGACGGCCTGTTAACCGGGCTGGTGCAAAGAACTCAAGCCGGCAGGCAAGGGCTCAGAGTAGACGTTTATTCGTGTCACCGTGAGGCTCGGCTTTTGGCGGGGTCGCGCTGCGGTCGTCGGGGTTCCCGCTTTCGCGGGAATGACAGGCGAGGCAGTAGTGGCTGTTGAGGTCAGCGCCAGAACGCCAGGTATTCAATCAGTTCGCTCAGTTTGCGGCCGAGGAAGACGTGCAGGTCCCAGCCGAAGACGAACTGGTCCAGCGCAAATATCGAGAGGATGAGGAGGCCCAGAGCAATAGCGATCTTATTGGTCATGGGCCCTCGGTGTTCAGGTCAGAGGCGTCCCATCGCGGCGGCCACGTCGGCCATGCGGCAGGAGAAGCCCCACTCGTTGTCATACCAAGCCAATACCCGAACGGTACGCCCGCCGACAACCTTCGTCTGATCAGGCGCAAAAATGGATGAATAATTCGTGTGGTTGAAGTCGATTGAGACTTTCGGCTCGGGGTCGTAGCTGAGCACCGCGCCCATGTGACCGGCAGCGGCCTCGGCGACGATGGAGTTGATGTCTTCGACTGTGACGTCCTTGCCGGCCTCAAAAGTCAGATCCACAGCGGACACGTTCGGGGTAGGGACCCGCATCGCGGTGCCGTCCAGCTTGCCGGACAGTTCCGGCAGCACCTCGCCCAACGCTTTCGCGGCCCCGGTGGAGGTCGGGATCATCGCCATGGCGGCAGCGCGGGCGCGGTAGAGGTCGTCATGGCGGCGGTCCAGCGTCGGCTGGTCGCCGGTGTAGCTGTGAATGGTGGTCATGATGCCGCGCTCAATGCCGATTGCGTCGTTGAGCACCTTGGCCAGCGGGGCCAGGCAGTTGGTCGTGCAGGACCCGTTGGAGACCACGCCATGTTCGGGCAGCAGGTCACGATGGTTCACACCATAGACGATGGTTTTGTCGACGTTTTTGCCGGGCGCCGAGATCAGCACGCGTTTCGCGCCGCGCTCCAGATGCACGCCGGCCTTTTCTTTGGAGTTGAACTTGCCAGTGCATTCCATGACGACGTCGATGCCGGACCAGTCGAGCTCGTCGGGGTTGTAGGTCGAAAACACCTTCATCGGACCGCGGCCCAGATCCATGGTGTCGCCCTCAACCCGGACCTCGCCGGGGAAGCGGCCATGCACGCTGTCGTATTTCAGAAGATGCGCGTTTGTCTCGATCGGGCCCGTGGCGTTGATCGCCACCACCTGCACATCATTGCGCGCGCTTTGCGCGATATGAGCCAGAGTACAGCGGCCAATGCGGCCAAACCCGTTGATTGCGACTGTGGTCGTCATGGACCCGTTCTCCTCTAACCCTACATGGGTCCATATACAGATGTATGGCGCGGCGGAGAACCCGGGATTTTCGTTTTACGACAGACTGTTAGCGTTAACATGCCTAAATGGGTGGCAATCTGAAAACACAATATCTTGTGTTAGCGATAACTGTTTCGGAGTGCCGTGTGCCAAGCCGATGCCCGCGCACTGAGTCGCGCCGCGACCTGCGCGGCGGCGTTGTCTTCACATGACGCTGGGTGTCTTGCCTCAGAAAGGCCCCGCCGGGTCAGCCGGCCTTGGCTTCGATACTGTCCGCCAGAGCCTCGGCGCGGGCCGCTATCTCGGCCATGCTGTCCGAAATTTGAGGGGGGATCACCGCGACCTCCACCTTGTTGGGCGGGGACGATTTCAGGGTGGTCAGTTCCTTCGTCTGGGCCTCGATACGCGCCTCTGCCGCGCGCAGCTCTTCTTCGAGCCCGGCGGTTTTGTCGGCGAGCATCAGCCCGGCCATCAACAGCATCCGCGTCTCGGGCATGCGCCCGATCTGCTCGGCCAGCACGCTGGCTTCGTTGTCGAGCAGCTTGGCGGCGGATTGCAGGAAATGTTCCTCGCCGGTTTGGCAGGCCACCTGGAAGGTGCGGCCGCCAATGTCGATATTCACTTCTGGCATGGGTTAGCCCTCCTTCACGATTGGGGCCAGCTCGGCCATGATGTCGTCCAGCTCCGCCAGATCATTGGCGCGGGCGGCTTTGAGATGTTCCAGTTCGGCCGCTAGGCCAGCATCCGCCGCGCCGCTGTCGCCGTTGCGCAGGGCGGCGTTGTTCTCGCTCATTGCGGCGATCACGGCGTTGAGGCGCTTGTTCTCCGCCTCGGCGTCTTCCAGCCGGTCGGTCATCCGCAAAACGCGGGTTTCCAGGCGTTCGATCCGGGCGACGTTCTTCTCGCTGGTGGCGACAAGGCGCGCGTTGGTCGTGCGCTCTATTTCGAGCTCTTCCACCAGATCGGCATCCGGTTCCGCCGGAGCCGGGGCGGGGGCTGGTGCGGCGGCGGACTGCGCCGGGGTGTTCTCAATTGACCACGCGATGCGGTCAAGCGCCGCCGTGATGCGGTTTTCAAGCTCTGGTATGTCTGACATGGCTGCCCCCTAATCTTCCAATTCAAGCCCCTGTTCGGGCGGATCGAATCGCAAACTCCACCCGTCAGACGCTTATTTGCGCCAAGCCTACGGAATTTGTGGCCGATTTCAAAGGCCTTGGGCGGGGACGTGCCTGTAACGCTTGAACTCCGCCGCTGTGCTGCTATCACCGCTTGCAACCAAACAACACGCGCCTAATGGGGGACCCTCGACGTGGATATTGCCAGCCTTCGCGAAAATCATCCGGAACATTGGAACAAGGCCTGCGCGATCCGCGTGCTGACGCTGGATGCGGTTGCCGCCGCCAATTCAGGGCATTCGGGCATGCCGATGGGCATGGCGGACGTGGCCACCGTGCTGTTTGAGAAGCATCTGAAATTTGACGCCGCCGCGCCGAACTGGCCCGATCGCGACCGGTTCATCCTGTCGGCGGGGCACGGGTCGATGCTGCTCTATTCGCTGCTGCACCTGACGGGCTACGCGGATATGACCATCGAGCAGGTGAAGAACTTCCGCCAGCTGGGCGCGATTACGGCGGGCCACCCTGAGTTTGGCCACGCGACGGGCATCGAGACCACCACCGGCCCGCTGGGGCAGGGGATTGCCAACTCGGTCGGCTTCGCGCTTGCCGAAGAGGTGCAGCGCGCGAGTTTCGGCAAGAAGATGGTGGACCACTACACCTACTGCATCGCCGGCGACGGCTGCCTGATGGAGGGCGTCAGCCAGGAAGCCATTGGGCTGGCGGGCAAGCATGAGCTGGGCAAGCTGATCGTGCTGTGGGACAACAACAACATCACCATCGACGGCACCGTCGAGCTGTCGGACCGCACCGACCAGGTGCAGCGCTTCAAGGCGTCGGGCTGGCATGTGCAGGAAATCGACGGCCACGACCCCGACGCGATTGATGCGGCCCTTGAGAAAGCGAAGAAGACCAAGAAGCCGTCGATGATTGCGTGCAAAACGCATATCGCGCTGGGGTCTTCGGCGCAGGACACGTCCAAAGGCCACGGCGCTTTGACGGCCGATGACCTGATCGCGGACACCCGCAAGGTTTACGGGTGGGAGCACGGGCCTTTTGTGATCCCCGCCGACATCAAGTCGGCTTGGGAGGCCATCGGCGCACGTGGCGCGGCTGATCGTGACGCATGGGAGGCCCGCCTGGAAGCCATGCCCGCAGGCAAGCAAGCGCGGTTTGCGCGCCAGCAAGCAGGCGCCGCGCCGCGCAAGCTGTCGGCCACCATCAAGGCCCTGAAAAAGCAGATCAGCGAAAGCGCCCCGAAAGTGGCGACCCGCAAAGCGTCGGAAATGGCCTTGGAGGTCATCAACCCGATCATGCCCGAAACCTTCGGCGGCTCGGCCGACCTGACGGGGTCCAACAACACGCTGACCTCGGATATGGGGGTGTTTGACCCGTCCAACCGCAAGGGCCGCTACATGTATTACGGCGTGCGGGAGCACGGCATGGCCGCCGCAATGAACGGCATGGCTTTGCATGGCGGATCAAAGCCTTACGGCGGGACGTTCATGTGTTTCACGGACTATGCACGTGGGTCCATGCGCCTGTCGGCGCTGATGGGCATCCCTGTCACTTACGTCATGACACACGATTCAATTGGTCTGGGCGAAGACGGCCCAACGCACCAGCCGGTGGAGCATTTGGCGATGCTGCGCGCGACGCCGAATATGAATGTGTTCCGCCCGGCGGATGCGGTAGAGACGGCCGAGGCCTGGGAGGTCGCGCTGACCTCGCCCAAGACGCCATCCGTTCTGGCGCTGTCGCGGCAGGGGTTGCCAACGGTGCGCACCACGCACACCACCCGCAACGAGGCCTCCAAAGGGGCTTATGTGCTGGCTGAGGCCGAGAACAAGCGCCAAGCCATCTTGATGGCGACCGGGTCGGAAGTGTCCATCGCGATGGAGGCAAAGGCGCTTCTGGAAGCGGATGGGATCGGGACGCGAGTCGTGTCCATGCCCTGCTGGGAGCTGTTTGAGGCGCAGGACGAGACATACCGCCGCAAGGTGCTGCCGGCGGGCCCTGTGCGCGTGGCCATCGAGGCGGGGGTGCAATTTGGCTGGGACAAATGGCTGACCGGCGAACGCGGCAACCGCAACAAGGCGGGCTTTGTCGGCATGGAAGGCTTCGGCGCGTCGGCCCCGGCGGGCGAGCTGTACGAGCATTTCGGGATCACGGCGAAAGAGACCGCTGCAAAGGTGCGTGAGCTTCTGTCTTAGGCCGGGCGGCAGGTAAACGCGAAAAGGCGCACTCGTCAGAGTGCGCCTTTTCGCGTCACAGATACTCGAGGAGTATCTGGATCCAGAGTTTCATCGAAACTCTGGCGCCGGTTTAGCTGTTGTGCTCCCGAATGGTATTGGCAGCGTCTTTGTCAAAGGCCACGCCGTTTTCTTCCAGCAAAGTGTCCAGCTCGCCCGACAGGGTCATCTCGGTGATGATGTCGCAGCCGCCCACAAATTCGCCTTTGACGTAAAGCTGCGGGATGGTCGGCCAGTCGGAGAATTCCTTGATCCCCTGCCGGATGCCGTCATCGGCCAGCACGTTCACGTCCTTATAGGCCACGCCCATGTAGTTCAGCACGCCCGCCACCTTGGACGAGAAGCCGCATTGCGGCATCTGCGAGGTGCCTTTCATGAACAGCACCACGTCGTTGCCGCTGACGGTGTCTTGGATTTGGGTTTGTGCGTCGGTCATTTGACTTACTCCGGTACTTTGGTTGTCAGGCCCAGCGCGTGAATTTCGCCGCTGTCCACCTTGTCTTTGATCGCCGCCATGACCGAACGCTGTTGCTGCACCCGGTTCTTGCCGCGGAAGCTTTCGTCGATGACCATGCCTTGGAAATGCACGCCGTCCGCGCCTTCGATGGTGATCGTGGCGTCAGGGAAGCTGGCGCGGATCAGGTCTTCTACGTCTTTTGCGGTGATGGCCATTCTTGTCGTCCTTCTTTGCCCTTAACCTAGGAACCCGCCAGCAGGGTGACAACCCGTCTTAGCCAACCGCCTTTGCGAATGCGCTATGGAATGTCCCGCTCAGGCCTTGCAGCGGCGCGGAGGCCTCGCCGAATGTGACGCTATCGCCGCCAAACGTGCCGATCTCGTGCAACTGCGCGACACCGTCAGCGGCCTGAAGCAGGGCTTTGGCATTGGTAGGCGCGCAGGCGATGAGGTAACGGGCCTGATCCTCGCCAAACAGCACTGCCGTGTCCGAGGTGTTCAGTGCAACGCCGACGCCCGCGGCATCCGCCAATTCAAACGCGGCGAGGGCGAGGCCGCCATCGGCGATATCGGTGCAGACATCAATCAGCGCGTGGTTGTTGCGGACAAAGTCGCCGTTCCATTTCTCGGCGTCCAGATCCACGGCGGGGGCGTCGCCGTCCTCGCGGTCAAATGCTTCGCACAGCAAGGCCGACTGGCCCAGATGCGCGCCGTCATCGCCCAATAGCAGGGCGACGTAGCCGTCCTGCACCTTGCCGCCAATGATCCGGTCCACATGGTCGATCAGCCCAACTGCGCCGATGGTGGGGGTCGGCAGGATGCCGGTGCCGTCGGTTTCATTGTAGAGCGACACGTTGCCGGACACGATGGGCATGTCCAAAGCGGCCACGGCCTCCCCGATGCCTTTGATGGCGCCCACGAACTGCCCCATGATTTCGGGCTTCTCGGGGTTGCCGAAATTCATGTTGTCGGTTGTGGCCAAGGGTGTGGCCCCGCAGGCGGTCAGGTTGCGGTAGGCCTCGGCCACGGCCTGTTTGCCGCCCTCAAACGGGTTGGCCTTCACGTAGCGCGGGGTCACATCCGAGGTGAAGGCAAGCGCCTTGTCGGTGCCGTGCACCCGCACAATGCCCGAGCCCGCGCCGGGGTTTCTGATCGTGTCGGCCATGACCTGGCTGTCATATTGCTCCCACACCCAGTGCTTGCGCGCATAGTTGGGGGAGGAGATCAGGGCGCTCAGACCCTCAATCGGGTCAATCTCGAGCTTGTCTTTGAAGGGCGCGGCTTTGGGCGTTTCCACCCAGGGGCGGTCATATTCGGGCGCGGTCGAGGACAATTTGGAGAGCGGCAGGTCGGCTTTGACCTCGCCGTTATGCAGGATCAGGAAGCGGTCTTCCTCGATGGTTTCGCCTACGATGGCGAAGTCGAGATCCCATTTGACAAAGACGGCACGTGCCTCGGCCTCAAGCTCGGGGTTGAGGACCATCAGCATGCGTTCCTGAGACTCAGAAAGCATCATCTCGTAGGCGGTCATGTTCTCTTCGCGCTGCGGCACGTCTTCGAGGTTCAGCTTGACGCCAAGCCCGCCCTTGTCGCCCATTTCCACGGCGGAGCAGGTCAGGCCCGCGGCCCCCATATCCTGGATGGAGATCACCGCGCCGGTCTGCATCAGTTCCAGCGTTGCCTCCATCAGGCGCTTTTCGGTGAAGGGGTCGCCGACCTGCACGGTGGGGCGTTTTTCCTCGATTGTGTCGTCAAATTCGGCCGAGGCCATGGTAGCGCCGCCAACCCCGTCACGGCCGGTCTTGGCGCCCAGATAAACCACCGGCATGCCGATGCCCGATGCGGCGGAGTAGAAGATCTTGTCCGTGTCCGCGATGCCAGCCGCGAAGGCGTTGACCAGGCAGTTGCCGTTATAGGCGGGGTGGAACCGCACCTCGCCGCCCACGGTCGGCACGCCGAAGCAGTTGCCGTAGCCGCCGACGCCGGCGACGACGCCTGACACCAGTTGGCGGGTTTTGGGATGGCCGGGTTCGCCGAAGGACAGGGAGTTCATAGCCGCAATAGGCCGCGCGCCCATGGTGAAGACGTCGCGCAGGATGCCGCCCACGCCGGTGGCCGCGCCTTGGTAGGGCTCGATGTAGGAAGGGTGGTTGTGGCTTTCCATTTTGAAGACCACGGCCTGGCCGTCGCCAATATCGACGATGCCCGCGTTTTCGCCGGGTCCGCAGATGACCTGTGGGCCCTCGGTCGGCAAGGTGCGCAACCATTTTTTCGATGATTTGTAGGAACAGTGCTCGTTCCACATGGCGGAAAAAATGCCAAGCTCGGTGAAGGTGGGCTCGCGGCCGATAATCTCCAGCAGGCGCTGATATTCGTCGGCGCTGAGCCCATGCGATGCGATTAAGTCTTCCGTGATAGCAGGGTCCTGCATGTGACCTGTTCCCCCAAGGTGTCTTGCCCGTATTCGATCTTGCCCGCTTCTTATGCCAGCAAGGCTTGAGGGGGAAGGGGATTTAGCGCGGTTGGAGCTGCCCAAAAAAAAGGCCGAGCAAAAAGCTCGGCCGAAGTCCAACAGGGAGGTGAAGGAAGCAATTGCTGCCTTCACGAGTTGAAATATGATCGCGCCCTAAGCGGTTCAAGTATTTTTGCCCAATAATGGGTCATACCCGATATGCGGTCAGTGCATGGCTGTCTGATTTTTTAGCAATTTAAAGGGCTTGTGCCTTTTTTCGCTGCAGGTTGATTTCGCTCACCACGAAGTCCCTAAAGGCCGATATGCGTTTCGAGTGGCGCAATTCCTCGGGATAGGCCAGGAAAACAGGCACCTCGTTCGACTCGACCTCAGGCAGGACACGCACCAGGCGGGTGTCATCAATGGACACATAATCCGGCAAAACGCCGATCCCCAGACCATGATGCACGGCCTGCAAACAGCCAAAGTAGTTATTCACGGTCAGCAGGTTGGGCAGGTCGTAGCTGAGAAGCTCGCGCACCAATGTTGCCCCCGCGCTGACCTGTTCGGATTTGGTGTTCTGGCAAATCAGGCGGTGGTCGCGCAGATCCTCGACATCTTCGGGCGTGCCGCGCTTTTCCAGATAATCGGGGTTGGCGAAAAGCTGCATGCGGACCGACATCAGTTTCTTGCGCACCAAATCGGCCTGAGACGGCTCCTTCATGCGGATTGCCACGTCGGCTTCCCGCATTGGCAGGTCCAGCACGCGTTCGTCCAGCATCAGGTCAATATTGAGCTCTGGATATTCGTCATAGAGCTTGGACAGGCGCGGGGCGAGCCAGAGGGAGCCAAAACCGATGGTTGTGGTGACGCGCAGCTCGCCGAAAACTTCCTCCTCGCTGTCGCGAATACGGGCGGACGCGGCATCGAGACGCTTGGTCATGGACCGCGTCGCATCAAACAGCAATTCGCCCTGTTCGGTCAGAATCAGCCCCCGCGCATGGCGGTGAAATAGAATCGTGTTAAGCGATTCCTCCAGCGCCCTGATCTGGCGGGAGACGGCGGATTGAGACAAATGCAGCGTCTCGCCGGCATGGGTCAGCGACCCCGCATCCGCCACTGCGTGAAATATTCTAAGCTTATCCCAATCCATAACGCTTCTTCTGTTTCAATCGTTACCGCTATCTCATTGCTAATCTTAATGCGCCGCAGTGCGGCAAGAAAACAAGTTAAATTCGCAAAGAAATGACTTGATAGGTCAATAATTGTGACCCAATATCCGTGCTAAGCTACGGATGCCTCGGGAGGGCTATGAATGGCGTTGCAAGACATCTCGTTGAATGACCGGTTCGATCTGGAGAAATCTCCGGTCCTGTTGAACGGCACACAGGCGCTGGTTCGGCTCGTCCTGATGCAAAAGGCGCGGGACAGGGCGGCGGGGCTGAACACCGCCGGGCTGGTCACGGGGTATCGCGGTTCCCCCCTTGGTGCGGTCGACATGCAGATGACGCGTGCATCCAAGCATTTGCACGCAGCCGATGTGACGTTTCAGCCGGGACTGAACGAAGATTTGGCGGCAACCGCCCTTTGGGGCGCGCAGCAGGCCGAGCTGCGGGGCGAGGGGCGTTATGACGGCGTTTTCGGGCTGTGGTACGGCAAGGGCCCGGGCGTAGACCGCTCCGGCGATGTGATGCGTCATGCCAACATGGCAGGATCATCCCCCCATGGCGGTGTCTTGATGGCGATGGGCGACGACCACACCGGCGAAAGTTCAACCACGCTGCACCAGTCCGACTGGGCGATGGTCGATGCCTACATGCCGATTGTGTCGCCTGCAGGCGTTCAGGAGATATTGGATTACGGCCTTTACGGCTGGGCATTGTCGCGGTTTGCGGGCGTCTGGGTGGGGCTTAAGACCATGAAGGACACGGTGGAGGCGACCTCCGTTGTGGATGGCTCAGCTGGTCGAATGTCGTTTGTGCTGCCGGAATTTGCGCTGCCCGAAGGTGGGCTGAATATCCGGCTGGTCGACACGCCTGTCGAGCAAGAGGCGCGGATGATCGATCATAAGAGGTTCGCCGCAGAAGCCTTTGCAAAGGCTAACAAAATGGACAAGCGCGTATGGGGCAAGCCCGGCGCCAAGATCGGCTTTGTGGCCGCCGGTAAGAACTGGCTTGACCTGGTGCACGCGCTGTCCCTGCTGGGCATTGACGAGGCGGAGGCAGAACGCCTTGGGCTGACGACTTACAAAGTGGGCCAGGTCTGGCCGCTGGATGTCGACACGTTCCATGACTGGGCCGACGGGCTGGACCTGATCATTGTCGTGGAGGAAAAGCGCAAGCTCATTGAGGTGCAGGTCAAGGAAGCCATTTTCGACGACCGCGGCGGCAGGCGCGTCTATGGCTGGCACAAGGGCGACAGTTGGGAAAACGGGCGCCAGCAGGAACTGTTCCCGACGCGCTACGCGCTTGATCCGCTTGATATTGCAGAGAAACTTGGCAACATCCTGATCGAAGAGGGCCGCCGCACCGACCGGATTGAGGCCGGTCTGGCGATGCTGGCCGAGGCCAAACGGTCCGACAACGCGCAAGATATCGCGGCGCGGCTGCCCTATTTCTGCTCGGGCTGCCCGCATAACTCATCGACCAAAGTGCCCGAAGGGTCGCGCGCCTATGCCGGCATTGGCTGCCATTACATGGTGCAATGGATGGACCGCGACACCGTCGGATCGACCCAGATGGGCGGCGAGGGGGCCAACTGGATCGGCGAGGCGCCGTTTTCAACGCGCGACCATGTTTTTCAGAACATCGGGGACGGGACCTACAACCACTCCGGCAACCTGGCCATTCGCGCCGCCGTCGCGGCGGGCACGAACATCACCTACAAAGTGCTCTACAATGACGCCGTTGCCATGACCGGCGGGCAGGGCAACGAGGGCGACCTGGACGCGCCCCAAATCGCCCGAGAGCTGGTGGCGATGGGGGTGGGCGAAGTTGTCGTGGTCTACGATGAGAAAGAGGATGTGGAGCCGTCTGCCTTCCCGTCAGGCATGAAGCTGTACGAACGCGCCGAGCTGCAGTCGGTTCAGGAAAGGTTGAGCAAAACCAAAGGCGTAACGGCCATGGTTTATGTGCAAACCTGCGCGGCTGAGAAACGCCGCCGCCGCAAGCGCGGGCTGTTCCCCGACCCCGACAAGCGGGTCTTTATCAATACGGATGTGTGCGAGGGCTGCGGCGATTGCGGGGTGCAATCGAACTGCGTTTCCATCGTGCCGGTGGAGACAGAGCTGGGCCGCAAACGCGCGATTGACCAGTCGTCCTGCAACAAGGATTTCAGCTGCGTCGGCGGCTTCTGCCCGTCTTTCGTCACCATCGAAGGCGCGCAGATCAAGAAGCGCGAGGCGGTCGAGGTTGAGCTGCCGGACCTGCCGGACCCCACTTTGCCTAAGATTAACGGCACCCATAACGTGGTGATCACCGGTGTCGGCGGCACCGGCGTTGTCACCATTGGCGCGGTGCTGGCTATGGCCGCCCATATCGACGGCAAAGGTGCGGGCATGATGGAAATGGCGGGGCTGGCCCAAAAGGGTGGTGCGGTGCATATCCATTGCCGGTTGGCCAATAAGCCCGAGGATATCTCTGCTATTCGCGTGGCGACGGGAGAGGCGGATGCGCTGATTGGCGGCGATCTGGTGGTCAGCGCGGGCGCAAAAACGCTTGGGCTGATGAAGCCCGGCACCTCGGGCGCGGTTGTGAACGCGCATGAGATCATCACCGGCGATTTCACCCGCGATACCGAATTTTCGATCCCCACCGACCGTTTGCGCCTGTCGCTGGAGGCCAAGCTGCGTGACCGGCTGGATTTCTTCGACGCCTCTGATCTGGCCAAGGCGCTGATGGGGGATTCAATCTTTTCCAACATGATGATCTTCGGCGCCGCGTGGCAGCGCGGCTTGATCCCGCTGTCGGCCGAGGCAATCGCTGAGGCCATCCGCCTGAACGGCGCCGCACCAGACCGCAACTTGCGTGCGTTTGAATTGGGCCGCTGGGCGGTGCTGCACCCTGAGGATGCGGCGAAATACCTCGAAGACACGGTCGTGTCTTTGCCCAAGACGCTGGACGACAAGATCGCCTATCGCGCCGATCATCTGACCGCCTATCAAGGCCCGCGTCTAGCGAAACGTTACCGTAAGGCGCTGGATCGTTTTGACGACCCGCAGCTGAAAGAAGCCGTGGCAAAAGGCTACCATAAGGCATTGGCATATAAGGATGAATACGAGGTCGCCCGCCTGCATCTCGACACCGAAGCCAAGGCGCGTGAAGCGTTTGATGGCGATCTGAAGCTGACCTACAACCTTGCCCCGCCGATCCTGTCGAAAACCGGCGCGAATGGCAGGCCGGTGAAGAAAGAATACGGCGCGTGGATGGGCAAGGCGTTCAAACTGCTGGCGCGGATGAAACGCCTGCGCGGCACGCCGCTTGACCCGTTCGGTTACACGGCTGAGCGCAGGATGGAGCGGGCGTTGATCAAGCAATATGAGGGTGATCTGAAAAAGATCGCTTCTGCCACCAACCGCGACGCGGCAATTGCCCTGGCAGAACTGCCGCTGCAAATCCGAGGTTTCGGCCCCGTCAAGGAAGCCAATGAACGCGCGGCGGCCAAGCGGCGCGAAGAGCTGCTGGCGGCGCTCAGCGCTGAGCCGTCAAAACAGGCGGCTGAATAGGGCCTTTAGCCTTTGCGGATGAGATAGGTTTGCGCGCCGTCCGCCTCGGCCTGATCCAGCAGATCATGACCGGCCTCCGTGCAGAAATGCGGCACATCAATGATGGCGGCAGGGTCATCGGCGACCACTTTCAACACGGCGCCGGATGACATACCGCCAAGCCGCTTGCGCGCCTTCAACACGGGCAGGGGGCAAAGCAGCCCCGTGGCGTCCAATGTGTCGTCAAAGTCCATGCCCATGATTTATGTGCCACAGGGGGCGTTGTCCACGGGTGCATGCTCCTTACTTTTGCCCAACTCAGGCGTTAGGCTCGCCCCATGGCGAGTGAGCAGGCAAAGGTTGAGGTAACGAGGCGGCGGGTGTTCTACATCCCCGGCTACGATCCGATTCATCCCCGCCGGTACCGCGAGCTTTACCGCTCTGAAGGTGCCGCGCAGGCCGAGATCAGCGGCTACCGTCTGAACCTGTCTCCCAAGGCCAAGGGCGCAACTTATGGCTGGCATGTCACAGGCGAGATTGACCACGCGGTGACCAATGCGCAGGTGGATGTGCTGGTCTGGTCCGACATCGTGCGCGACAGCATGGCCACCGACATTCCGCGCACCTATTTGCAGCTGGCCCGCACGGCGTGGACCTATATCGGGTCCGGCGCGTTGCGTCGGCTGATGTTATTGCGCAAGGGGCCTGTGATCGCGGCGCTCTACCCGGTTGGCATGTTGCTGTTGCAACTGGTGCTGGCGCTGGTGGCGTTTCTTGTGGTCTGGGGGCTCGTGGACCGGGTCTTCGGCTTGCTGCCCGCAGCAACACCGGCAGTGGTGCTGACCATCGGGTCATGGATTGGCGCGGCAGCGGGGGCCGTGGCCGGCGTGGCGCTGCTCCGATGGTTCAAGAAGAAGGACGGGAGGTTCTTCGCCTATTACCTGATGCATGACTACGCGTTTTCGGCCCGCTGGGGTGGGGCCAACCCGCCTGCGTTAGAGGAACGCATGGCGGAGTTTGCCGACACGATTGCGACGGCATTGAAGCAAGACACCGACGAGGTTTTGATCGTCGGTCATTCCTCCGGCGCGCATTTGGCGGTGTCGGTGCTGGCCGATTTGATCCGGCAAGGGCGCGTGTCGGATGGGGGGCCTGTTCTGTCATTCCTGTCGCTGGGGCAGGTGGTGCCGATGGTGTCGTTCCTGCCAAAGGCCGACCGGCTGCGCCGCGACCTGCATTTCCTGTCGTCGCGGGACGAGCTGACCTGGATTGACGTCACAGCGCCGGGCGACGGTTGCGCCTTTGCGCTTTGCGATCCCGTGGCGGTCAGCGGTGTGGGCCCTGCGGACAAGAAGTGGCCGCTGGTCTTCTCAGCCGCGTTCACGCAAACGCTCAGCCCGCAGCGCTGGAAAGAGCTTCGCTGGCGCTTTTTCCGCCTGCATTTCCAGTATCTCTGTGCGTTTGATCGACCAAAGGATTACGACTATTTCCAGATTACCGCTGGCCCCATGACGCTGGCGGACCGGTACCAGGATCGGCCGCCGTCGCGGTCGCGCATAGACATTGCCGTGTCGCGGCACACGTCGATGGCGGCCTAACATGTTGCCGCCCAAGCCGCCCGCGCGGCCCGACAAGGTCTCTTTTCTGCGCTACCTGCGCCTGTTTCGCCAAGACATTCTGTCGGCGCAGCCCGCCAAGCTGTACCGCGCGTGGATGGCGGAATTCAAAACGCCATTCTTCCGCAGCTACCTGATCAACCAGCCCGAGTTGGTGCGCGAGGTGCTGAATGCGCGGCCCGACGATTTCCCCAAATCCGACCGGATCAACGAGGGGCTGCGCCCGCTCCTGGGCAACTCGGTGTTTGTGACCAATGGCGAGACCTGGAAGCGGCAACGCCGCATCATTGACCCCGCCTTTGAAGGCGGGCGGCTGCGTGACACGTTTCCGGCCATGTGGGCGGCGGGGCAGGCCGCCGTGGCGCGGCTGGACGAGGGCGAAACCGAAATTGAGCAGGAAACCAGCTTTGCCGCCGCCGACGTGATCTTTCGCACCCTGTTTTCGATCCCCATCGAGGACGAGGTTGCCAGCCGCGTGTTCACCCAGTTCCGCGACTACCAACGCAGCCAGCCGATTTTGAACATCGCCGCCATGGTGCCGCTGCCGCGTTGGGTGCCGCGCCTGTTCAGCCGCCAGACCAAGGACACCGCCAAGGCGATCCGGGCGCTGATCACTCAGTTGACGGCCGCGCGGATGGCGGCGATCAAGGCAGGCACCGCGCCGGACGATCTGGCCACCAAGATCATGACGACCAAGGACCCTGAGACGGGGCAGACCTTCAGCACCGATGAGATGGTCGATCAGGTCGCGATCTTCTTTTTGGCGGGGCATGAGACCAGCGCCTCCGCGCTTGCATGGACGCTATATTTGCTGGCGATGCACCCTGACTGGCAGGACCGGCTGGCTGACGAGGCAAAGGCGTTGGAGCAGGGGCCGGACGTCGCCGTGATGTCGAAGCTGCGCCTCAGCCGAGATGTGTTTCGTGAAGGGCTGCGGCTGTACCCGCCCGTGCCGATGATGGTGCGAGAGGCCAGCTGCCCCGAAAACTTCCGCGACCGCGACATCAAAAAGGGCGCGCAAATCGTTGTTTCGCCGTGGCATTTGCACCGGCAGGAGCGACTATGGGACAACCCCGACGGGTTCGACCCCACCCGCTGGGGCACCGAGAACGGCAAGACCTGTCAGCGCGACGCCTACATCCCGTTTTCGTCCGGCGCGCGGGTGTGCCCGGGGGCGGGGTTTGCAATGTTTGAGGGGCCGCTGATCCTGTCCATGCTGCTGCGCGCCTACCGGTTTGATCTGGTCGAGGGCAAGGTACCGGTCCCCGTGGCGCATTTGACGGTGCGCGCCAAGGATGGCATCTGGTTGAGGGTCAGCAAGCGATAACCCATGCCGAATTTTTCTCAGACATACACGGTTCATCACCGGCCGCCTTGGGGCGTTATCGCGATCCTGCTGACGATTGGCGTGGTGTTTGTAGGGTTTGGCAACGCGGACCGGCTGTTCTGGAACTGGACCTCGCATGGCGCCAAGCTGCCCGGTCTGGTGGTCGATGTGCGGTCCTACCGGCTGCCCGACAACACCTATCCGACCTACGTTCCCAAGATCGCGTTTCGCGACCCGGACGGCAAAATCCGCGTGATGGAGACGAAGCGCGGCTCGGTACATTACGATTTTGAGAGGGAGCAACCTGTCCGCGTGTTGTGGCGAGAGAACAGCGAGACGATTGCCATCGACCTGCCGTTTCAGCGTAAGTTGGGCACGTCAATTGTGATGTGGGTGTTCACCGCTGTCGGCGCTGCGTCCTGGCTGGGCGGCATCTGGTTGATCATGCGCCGCATCCATCTGTCAGCCGTCAGGATGCGTGAGCTGCCTTAGAATGTAGAGCCGGATGGCTGAAGCGAGGCCGATATCCCCGCCACGACCAGAGTCAATCTCGGATGCGAGGTCGTTGATCGGACGGGATTGATTGGCCGCCAGTTTGCGGAATTCTTCCCAAAACGGATCTTCGAGGGAAACGCTCGTGCGGTGCCCCTTCAACGTCAGTGATCTTTTCTTCGGTCGCTTGGTCATATGACTGTTAAGTTCCTAAAATATAGCTGCATAGATTTATTGTCCGATGCCCCCCCGGGTCGTTCATAACCTACCGCGCAGATGCACTGTGGGAGCGGGGAAAAATTGCTCTTTTTTATCCGTGAATTCGTATTCCTGAATGAACTGGCAGATAGTTACGAAACCGGTTTCCGAAAAAAGCTAGTTTCCTTGGCTGCAATTGCCAGCGTCAGTCTGTTGTTTGGTCCAGTTTATGCCCATCAATATGGGCCTTTTGGCGAGAATGCGCCGCTTTGTCGACCAGCTTTTCAACCCCCTTGCGCCCGTGCTTAATCACGTTTGCGTTTGCGCGGGCCTTTTTGTCTGCCCGCGCCTTGGCCTTGCGAAATTTGTTGAGGTTGACCGGCTTCATTTCGGGCCGATCATGTCCTTCGGCTGAACCACGCGGTCAAATGTCTCCTCATCGACCAAGCCCAGCGCAATGGCTTCCTCTTTCAAGGTGGTGCCATTCTTGTGGGCGGTTTTGGCAACCTTGGTCGCGTTGTCATAGCCGATGGTCGGGGCCAGAGCCGTGACCAGCATCAGCGACTCCTTCATCAGCTTGTCGATGCGCTCTTCATTGGCCAGCGTGCCGACAACCATGTTGTCGGTGAAGCTGCCCGCCGCATCGCCCAGCAATTGCATGGACTGGATGACATTGTAGCTCATCATCGGGTTGTAGACGTTCAGCTCGAAATGACCTTGGGAGCCCGCGAACCCTACGGCCGCGTCATTGCCCATGACATGAGCGCAGACCATGGTCAGCGCCTCGGCCTGCGTTGGGTTCACCTTGCCGGGCATGATCGACGACCCCGGCTCGTTTTCGGGCAGGATCAACTCGCCAAGGCCGGAGCGGGGGCCGGAGCCCAAGAGGCGCATATCATTGGCGATTTTGAACATAGAGGCCGCAGCAGTTTTCAGCGCGCCTGAGAACATGACCATTGCGTCATGGGCGGCCAGTGCCTCGAACTTGTTGGGGGCAGTGACGAAAGGCAAGCCGGTGATGGACGCGATTTCCGCCGCGACCTTCTCGGCAAAGCCTTTGCGTGTGTTCAGCCCGGTGCCCACAGCGGTGCCGCCTTGGGCCAGCTCGTAGATGTCGGGCAGGCAGGCTTCGACCCGTTCAATGGCTTTGGCCATTTGATGCGCGTAGCCGCCGAATTCCTGGCCAAGGGTCAAAGGTGTTGCGTCTTGGGTATGGGTGCGCCCGATTTTGATGATGTCCTTGAATTCTTCCGACTTAGCCACCAAGGCGCTGTGCAGTTTGCGCAGGCCAGGCAGCAACGTGTCGCGGGCCACCATACCGATGCCCACATGCATCGCGGTCGGGAATGTGTCGTTTGACGACTGCCCCATATTGCAGTGATCGTTCGGGTGGACGGGGGTCTTGGAGCCCATCACGCCGCCCATCATCTCGATCGCGCGATTTGAAATGACCTCGTTCGAGTTCATGTTGGATTGCGTGCCGGAGCCGGTTTGCCAGACCACCAGCGGGAAGTTGTCGTCAAACTTGCCGTCGATCACCTCTTGCGCGGCGGCTTGGATATGGGGGGCCAGTTCGGCATCGAGATCGCCAAACTCAAGGTTTACCGTCGCCGCGGCCTTCTTGATCACGCCAAGCGCGCGGATGATGGCGACGGGCTGCTTTTCCCAACCAATCGGGAAATTCATGATCGAGCGCTGTGTTTGCGCGCCCCAGTATTTGTCCGCAGGGACCTCCAAGGGGCCAAAGCTGTCGGTCTCGGTACGGGTGTCGGTCATGGGGAAATCCTCGAATTTAGGGTCGAGAAAACCTATACGGGGCAGGGGGCGCGATGACAATCATGCGCCCCCACCTTGGACCATGTTTACGCTATCAGATTGATTTCAGCCATGTGGCCAAAGCTGTGCCAATTTCGGTCGGGTAATCTTCCTGAATGTAATGCGTGCCTTCGCCCAGATGGACCGATTGCAGGTTGCGCAGGTTGGCCTTCAGCCAGTCAGCGGCCTGTGGCGGGATCAGCGCGCCGGGCGTGACGTGAAACATCAGCTTGGGCATGTCGGAGGCAAGGAACCATTCGGAATAGTCGTCGATCACCTTGATGACGTTGGCAGGTTGATCGCCAAAGGGCACTTCGCGGGGCCATGCCAAAAGCGCCGCGCGGCTTTCGGGGGTCGGATAGGGGGCTGTGTAATGCGCCATCACCTCATCGCTGAGCGGGGTTTTCACGCCCACCTGACGCAGGATGACCTGCAGAAACATGTCGTCCTCCAGGATCATTTTCTCGCCCACACCGGGGGTCTGCCAGGCCTTGAACAGATCGCCAAACTCGCCAAAGGCCTCGTAACTTGGGGCAGGCATGACCGGGGGCAAGACGGCCTCCATGAAGGCGACCGCGCTGACGCGGTCGGGGTTCTTCGAGGCCCAGTCCAACCCCAACGCGGAGCCCCAGTCATGGATCACCAGCACCGCGTCCTGCAGATCAAGCGCGTCCAGCAACCCGTGAAGATGCGCCGCGTGATCGGCGTATTTGTAGTCAATATCGGGTTTGCTGCTTTGCCCCATCCCGATCAGGTCCGGGGCGATCACGCGATGCGTGTCCGCGACATGCAGCAAGATGTTGCGCCACAGGTAGGAAGAGGTTGGGTTGCCGTGCAGGAACACCACCGGCCTGCCGGACCCTGTGTCCACATAGGCCATCTTATTGCCCAGGATCGACTTGGTCTTCATGTCATACGGGAAATCTGCGGGCGCGGAGGCCAGCGGCAGCGGTGAGGCAAGGGTGACAGCGGCTGCGGCGGCGGTACTGCGCAAAAGGTCGCGGCGGTTCATGGGGAGGCTCCTGTTACTGGTGTCAGGACCTCAAACTAGGGGATGAAAAACCGCGCCGGAACCGGCGGTCGCGCGCCGGTGTGGATCACAAACGATCCGGATCAGTGCTTGCGGAAACTGTCCAGGCTGACAACGTCGGCCTTCTTCTCGGGCGCGCCTGACATGTCGGGCTCTGCCTCTGCCTCAGCCTCTTTGACTGGGTCGGGGGCCGCGCTTTCTTCGTCAAAGTTGGGCAGCTCGACAACCTCGTGCAGATCGCCTTCGTGGCTTTCGAACCGCAGGCCAAATTCGACGGAGGGGTCAACAAAGGTGCGCAACGCATCAAACGGGATGCGCAGCGGTTCGGGGTTGTCACCGAAATTCAGGGTAATCTGGAACCCGTCCTCGGTCACAAACAACGCGTCATACCAGTGCTGGATGACGACGGTCATTTCCTCGGGGTAGCGGTCAAACAACCAATCCGCCATTTCCACATCCGGGTGCTGCGTGTCGAAGGTGATGAAGAAATGGTGCTCGCCCGGCAACCCGTGGTCGGCCACATCCTGCAACACATCCGAGATCAGCCCGCGCATCGCGTGGTGCATCTTTTTGCCGTAGTCGATGGTGTCGGGCATGGGCGCAAATCCCTTGGCGTCATCCTGTGACTCAGCATAGGGGATTCGCACCTGAGGGGAAGGGGCGATCAGACCAGACTTGCCGCCAACCCCGCCAAACCGCCGATGCCCAGCACCGCAATCAGGTTCATATGCCGTACCAGCAAGAGATACCCCGCCGCGAGCGCCAGCAAGATTGCAACCCAGTCGAGACTTGCCAGGTCCGGGACAAGGACCGCACCAAAGCCCAGCGGGACCTCGCCCAGTGTTGCAAAGAACAGGTTAACGGCGAACCACAGGGTCAGGTTCAAGATCACGCCGACAACCGCTGCGGTGATGGCGCTGAGCGCCGCCGCCAGCCGTGGGCGGCTTGCAAGCCAGTCTATGTACGGCGCGCCCGCGAAGATCCACAAAAAGCAGGGCGCAAAGGTCACCCAAAGCGTGACAATCCCCGCGACCAGCGCCAGCCCAATTCCGCCCTCGCGGTAGCCTGCCAGAATGCCCACAAATTCCGTCACAAGGATCAGCGGCCCCGGCGTGGTTTCGGCCAGCCCCAGCGCGTCCATCATCTCTGGCGTGGTCAACCAGCCCAAATCGCCAACCACGGCTTGGGTCATGTAGGCCAGCACCGCGTAGGCCCCGCCAAATGTCACCAGCGCCAGCTTGGAAAAGAACAGGCCGAGCGGCCCGAGAAAATCGGGGTCGATCGCAAAGATGACGCCAAGCGGGGCCAGCCAGATGGAGGCCCAAATCAGCGTGGTGCGCATAGTCTGGTTGAGCGAAACAGGGGCCGCATCCTCGGGCGGTGTCTTGTTGGACAGTGCCGCGCCGATCACGCCCGCGCCAAGAATGATCATCGGGAAGGGAACGGACAGGACATAGATTGCCACAAATGCCACGCCTGCGATGACCCAGTGCGCGGGGCGCAGCAGTGCGCGTTTCGATATCTTGAGCAGCGCCTCGATCACGATGACCACGACCACCGCCTTGATGCCCAGAAACACCGCTTGCACCCAGCCCAACCCGCCAAAGGCGGCGTAGCCCAAGGCGAGCGCCAGAATGACCGCAGCGCCCGGCAGCACGAAGAGCAGCCCCGCGATCAACCCGCCCACAACGCCCTTCAGCCGCCACCCCGCATAGGTCGCAAGCTGCATGGCCTCCGGTCCGGGCAGCAGCATGCAAAAGCTCAGGGCCCGCAGATACTGCGCCTCGGTCAGCCAGGGACGGGACTCCACCAACTCCTTATGCATCAAAGCGATTTGGGCGGCGGGGCCGCCAAAGGACAACACCCCGATGCGCGCGAAGACGCGCGTAAGCTCGGCCAGGGTCATGAGCTGGCCTTTTTGTTGCCCGGCCAATCATGGCCTTCGCCCTGACCATCGCGGGCCCAGCGGTATAGCGCGTCGTATATTTCCATGCCGGCGTCTAGTTGCGCGATGTCATCCTTGTAGGCCCGGCTCAGGCCGACCGAGATTGCCAGAAGGCCCGCGGCCTCCGGCGCCAGATCATGGCGGTTGGTGTCGGCCGCCCGCACCACGGTCGCAAGCGATTGTAACGCCGGGATGTCGAGCTTGAACGCCTCGATCATGGTGTCAAAGGTGCAGCGGTCGCCATGGTGCGACCACGCGACCCCTTCAATGTCGAACGCGGTGCCGCCGAATTTTTCGGCGACCAGTTCCACATCAGCAGGGGGGACAAACAGAAACTTGGCGGCCGGATCCACGAAGCGGCGGATCAGCCACGGGCAGGCAATTCGGTCGATCTTGGGCCGGTGCCGCGTGACCCAGAGTGCGCCGCGCAAGGGTTGTGGCATTGCTGCGGCAGGCACCAAAGGCAGGCCAGCGTCGCGCCAGCCAAAATTTCCACCCTCCAGGTTTTCCGCCTGGATGCCATGCGCGCGCAACAACGCGGCGGCCCCGTGGCTCAGTTTCTTGCCCTTTTGGCAGATGACAACCACCCGCTTGCCGGCCAGCTCGGGGATCAGTGCCTCGATGTCAGCGTGGGGGCAGCGTCGCGCGGTTGGGATCAGGCGCGGATCATCTTCGAAATCCGGCTCAATGCAAACGTCGATCACCTCGGGCGCGTCGCGCGTGCCGATCAGACGCATCAGGTTTGCTGTAGAGATTTGGTTGAATGAAGGCATAGTGGCACCCCGACTAGAGTTTGATTGGGATGCGAAACTTGGGCTGGCGCCTCACGGGGTATTCGCGCAACCCCATCCGGGAAATGTGCCGCGCGCCGCCAAAAACGTCAAGCGCCTGCCTTGAACGGGCACCCATGGGCGAGGTTGCTGTCATCGGGGGCTTGATCGCGCCTTTCATCCAGCCCGTAGTCTCGGATCACCGACCCGATGCGCAACCGATAGCCCGCGAACAAGCCGCCGCGCCCCGCCTTCTGTGCCGCGCGGTGTTCGGCCAAGGTGCGCCAGTTCTTCAAGGCCTCCTCGTCGCGGAAGAAGGAAAGCGAGATAAGCTTGCCGGGGTTGGTTATGGATTGGAACCGTTCGACCGATATGAAGCCGTCGACCTCCTCCAGAAGGGGGCGCATCTTCGCGGCTATCTCCAGATAGCCCTCCATCTTGCCGTCGGCGGGTTCAACTTCGAACATAACAGCGATCATTTCAGCTCTCCATGTGGGGTGCTGCACAGTTTCAGGAATGTGCGATCCTCGCGCAAGATGAACTTTTCCTTCATCGCGAAATCGTAATTCTGCCGCCCCAACGGGTCGCTGGCCAGTCTGGCGCGGTACGTTTCATACGCGGACAGAGAAGGGATGTTATAGACGCCATAGGCCAGGGTGGAAGACCCTTCATGAGGGGCGTAATAGCCAACAAGATCGGCCCCGTTGCGCGGAATGGCCTGGCCCCAGGTCTGGGCATATTGCTCAAACTGCGCCGTCTTGGTTGGATCGATTTGGTAGCGGATGAAACAGGTCAGCATTTTGTGGTCCTCAGGTTGGGTGGTGAACACCTAACAGCAATGTCGTCGTCAATGGTTCGGTCAGGGCCGAACTATGCGGGGTTGATTTTTCAGCGCCGCGTAGCGCATAGTTCGGCGTGAATCGAACTATGCCGGGGGCTTCCTATGAAAGACGGACCAGACATTGCGCAGATCGCCGCTTTGATTGGCGACCCGGGGCGCGCCAACATGCTGGCGGCATTGATGAGCGGCAAGGCTCTGACCGCGGGGGAGTTGGCGTCAGAGGCCGGGGTGCGCGGCCAGACCGCGTCCGGCCATCTGCAGCGGCTGGAAGAAGGCGGTTTGGTAAAACGCAACAAGCAGGGGCGTCATCACTATTTCCAGATCGCGGATGCGGATGTCGCCGGTGTGTTGGAGGCGCTCATGGGGTTGGCCGCCAAGAAGGGTCAACTGCGCACAAGAACAGGGCCGCGTGATCAGGAGCTGCGTTTGGCGCGGGTCTGTTACAACCATTTGGCCGGCGACATGGGGGTCGCGCTTTTTGACCGGCTGAAGGCCCGCGGCGCATTGGAAATAAGGGCTGATGGCATTGTGCTGACCGAAAAGGGCAGGGCGCGGCTGGACGCACTGGGCGTCGAGATCGACACGAAGAGCCGCGCGCCGGAATGTCGCGAATGCCTTGATTGGTCCGAGCGCAGGTCGCATCTTGCGGGGCGCACCGGGCGGGCAATCCTGGATCACATCTATGCGCAGGGCTGGGGAAGCCGCGTTGAGGGGACCCGTATCGTGCGGTTCACCGGAACCGGCGCTGCTGCATTTGCCAAAGCCTTCACCTTCTAGGTGAAGGTTTCATAGAGCCTGCCGCCCATCATCAGCGTTTGCATTGTGTCTTCTGGAAGCTGTCCCAAGGACTTGAAAAGACCTATGTAATCGGGGCTGGACGCAGATCTGACGAACTTTCCGTTCTCGATCTTACGGTACAAATGAACGGTCAGCGTCGCCTCCGCATCGGTGTCGAGGCGGCGGCCGTAAACGGTGAACAGGCCTGAAATTTCTGACCCTTTGCTGATCACGTGGTCCAGGGTGAAACGGTGCGGCCGGAAGTTGCGGCAAATGGCACTGACCATGGTCTCGTAGTCATTGGGTCGCATTTTGAGGTCGCCAGCGACGGGTGACATCTCGGTCTGGGGGCTGAAGGCGGCTTCGGCGGCTTTGAAATCCTGATCGATCCAGACTTTTTGCAGCCAATCTCTCAGGAAGTCTTCATTGGTCATGACGTCGGCTTTCGCGAAAAGGGGCCATGACCACGGTTTAAAACCAATAGGTAAAGAACCGGTAAGCGACGCTAAGCTGTTGATAAAGCGCAGGTTTCTGTTGCCAGGTACCTGCAAACCCCGCCTTAAGCGGCTAGGCCTAAGGGCTTAAGATTTCAATGTTTCGGACTGCTTACGCAGCCAGAGCCATTGGAGCTTTGTTGTCGTTTGCAACTAGCTTAAATGAACCGATAACGGTGGTATCTCACCGAGACAAAGCTAACCCCTTTAGACGTTCGTCGATCCTATTTCGACCCCAAGCTCTTCAAACGAAAGAGAAATTTGGTGGAGTCGCCGGGTACCGCCCCCGGGTCCGATCCGCTTATTACGAGCGCGTTTATGTCCATAGTCCCGAAGGACCCTTTAGATATAGGGACCCCGCCCAAAGGTTGCAATCACCGTGTTGCCCCTGTTTTGGGACATTTTGGGACAAAACGTTATGGGCCAAAACCCATTTTGGGACAAAATAAACTTGCCTCAGATCACTCAGATATGCGGATCAGCTGCATCATCCCGTGATCTTCATGGAGCAGGATGTGGCAGTGCTGGACAAAGTCGCCGGTGAACTCCCGCAAACGCATGCGGATTACAACATGACCCTTTGGCGGCAGCGGGACGGTGTCTAGCCAGCGGTTTGGCTCGATCGAGTCGTCGCTGATCTCGATAACTTCGAACGGGTTCACATGGATATGGAACGGGTGCATGAAATCGGACTCGTTGGTGATGACCCATTCCTCCGCGGTGCCCACCGTCATCTCGACGTCCACGCGGCCTTCTTCGAATTCCTTGCCGTTGATCAGGAAGCCGGGAAGTTTGCCCTCGCCGCGGTCTTCCATCGAATAGACGATGTTACGCGTTTCAGTTTTCTCAACTTCGGTGTCGGTGACGTTGTCGTGGGAGAAGCGCGCGTCAAAGCCTTCGGGCAGTTCGCGAATGACGACCGGCTCCTCAGACGGCAGAACTTCGTAGAAGCCGATGGTCTCATCCTCCTTGTCGGCGTCGAACTGGCTGTGGTCGCCGACTTTGTAAATCTCGTACATGCCCGGGCCAACTTGTGGCACCAGCACGTCGACCCGGTTGCCGGGTGCAAGATCGATTGTGTCGGTGGGGCGCACAGTGCGCACCGGTATGCCGTCAAAGGCGATGGGGTGCAGATCGACGGGTCGTCCCGTGGCCATGTCGCGCAACTGAATATGAAGGAAGTCGTGGTAGTTGGCCGCGATAAACCGCCAGCGTTCAATATCGCCGTAATTTGCCTGAAGGGTGGGGCCATGCAGGGCATTGATGGTGGTGGTCTTGTTGGGCGCGCCTGCAATATCGGCCTGGCTTTTCAGGATGCGGTTCGTTTCCTCCGGCTTGATCTGCTGGATCACCATGACCCGTTCGGTCGCGTCGCGGATGATATCAAGCTCGTCAATGCCGCCTTCGATGATAATCGCCCCCGACATGCCTTGGGAGACCTGCGGCTCAACGGATCCATGTTTATGGGGGTGATACCAGAATGTACCACAGACATGCGTGTCAGGAATTTCGTAATAGTGATCAAACCCGCCGCCCGGCGGTATGCTGAGAAGCACATCGTCAGCGGGCGATTGCGGCGACACCCATAACCCGTGGGTGTGCAGGTTGGTTGTGTTCATACCATGCGGCTCGTTCATGGAGCCTGTATGGGCATGTGGTTCCGGCGGCAGGGTGTTGCGGAGCGCGATGGCCATCGTGTCGGCGGGCTTGATCCGCAAAGTGGGGCCGGTGAAGAGGCCGTCATAGGTGCGATAGCGCCGTGTTTGACCGTCCAGAAATTCTTCCCGCAGGGTGACTGTCAGTGAGGTGGAGAGATGCCCACCATCGGAGCTTTCCGAAGGTGGCTGAGAGAACGGCACGGCGTTCGGAGTGACGCTCTCTTGAACTGTTGGAATGGAAAGCGGTCTTGCCTGCGCACCGTTCGGCAGCAGTGCCGCGAGGCTGGTGGTGCCCATGAGCTGCAGCGCGGTGCGTCGTGTCAGTTTGGCCGCTTTGGAATTACTTTCTGGCATTTTGTCCCCCCTCAGGTGCCTAAATCCGTCGCCGCTCTGGTTCGGATCCTTTGCTGTGGTGCAAATGGCCCGTACCGCGCGGAAAAAACTCAATAAGGAAAAGACTAGCGCCGGGCCTGTATCCAAACAAGGTAGGGGGGCTTGGGTTTCAATCCACCAACTGCAACGGCACCGTGATGTCGTCGCCGCTGTCGGCGGGGATGGATTGGGTGGTGATCATGTCGCCGAGCTGGATGTCGGGGCCGCCGTGTTTGGCCAGATGCGCCTTGATCGTGGCGGCGGGGGCGACGTGGGGGACGTCGATCTCGAAGGGCAGGGTCTCGGAGGACGCGTCGAAATTGTCGGGGATCGTGGCCACCACCTTGGCCACATCGACCGAGCGATCGCCCAGCCGCGACGTGTCCTGCAGCGTGATGGTGACGTCCTGACCGGGTTCGACCGCGTCCGGGTTTTCAAATGTCAGGTGTCCACGAATCATGCGGGCCTCGGGGCTGGAATGTTGGATGCCGCCCGGCGCGGCGTGTGTGTGCGCGCGCCGGGCGGCGGGGTTGCTTTCAGTTACGGATCGGGTGGCGGAGGGGCTTCTTCCTCCACATCACCGTCGCCTTGATCGTCCTCATCGTAATCGTCGTCGCCGTCCATGTCACCATGGCCCGGAGGAGCGGCTGCTGTCGAACCCTCATCCGCGCCCGCCGACAGGTCGTCGTCGCCCCCGATGGCAGGTGGGGGAGGCGCACCGGCATCGGAGGAAACGTCGTCGCCCGCGGACATATCGCCGTCCAGAGGCGGGGGGATGGTGGCGTCATTGCCGAGATCAAAGCTCTGCGCCGCGCTTGCGCCGTCGCCTAAGCTGACGGTCACTGTAATGTTGTCTGACATCATATTTCTCCAATCCGCGCCTTAGCGCATCACCACGCGTTCGATGACGTTGTTGGCGATGTAGACATCGACCCGCTTGCCGCCCGCGCGCGCCGCATTCAGCGCGGTGAAGACGTTGGACACCCCGTCCTTCTGGCCGGTTTTCACCTTCTTCCAGCCGGAGATGCCGCTGATGATCGCCCAGCAGTTCTGCGCCTGCGAGGTCGAGTAGGTGCGTGTCACGGTTTTGTTGTTATTCCACATGGTCGTAATCCTTCTTGAAAATGTATTTTGGTAAAAATGGTGGTGTGGCCGGGCCTAGACCATCTGGGCCCGGTAGATGGTGCTGCCGTTCTTATAGAGCGACACCTTCTTGCCGAAGGCCGCCGCAAAGCAGCACAGATCGAAGACGTTTGAGCAGCCGTCCTCGGTCTTGGGGTCGATGCGCAGCCAGCCCTTGCCCTGCGGGGCCACCCAGCAGTTCTTGTGGCCATGCGTGGCGTAGACCCGCGCGATGTTCACCGTCTCCCACAGCTGGTAGATGCTGTGGATGGCGGCCACATCGCCCGGGCTGAGCCCGTTGCGCTGCCCCAGCGTCTTGCCGGGCGGGATGCTTTCGATGGTCGGCTGCCCGTTCTTGGAGAACGCGTAGCGGCCATAATGCATGATTGACCCGTAATCATAGGCGCCCACGTCATCGCCGTCGGCGATGTGCTGGTTGAAGTTATGCTCCTTGCCAGCGGTGATGTTTTGCCAGTTGATCTTGACCTTGGAGTTGCGGTCCTCGCGGCTTTGCTCGTGCCACAGGCCGAAGGCGTGCCCGATCTCGTGGATCGTCGCACCCAGGCCGCAACCCGGGGCCAGGCCAATGTCCTGCCGCCCGCCTTGCCTGCCCACCATGGACCAACAGCCCGTCGCGGTGCGGAAGCGCACGTAGTCGGGATATTGCGACGCATTGGCCGACGTGCGTTTCACGAAATTGACGCCCGTCTTCTGCTTCCAGTGGGCAATCGCATCGGTGACGCGCTTCTGGTTGGTCAGCCCGGAGTGGATTTCGTAGGGCATAGTGGCGTTGGGCCAGCGGCGGTTTGCACCGGTGATGACCACGCCGTGGGCGACGTCGGTGTCTGCGCCCTCGGCTTCTATGGCCTCCTTGGCGGCGGCGGTTGTGGCCTCCACCTCGTCGACCGTGCCGAGCACGATGCACCCTTCGAACACCGCAAGCCCGTCAACGGCTGCGTATTGCACCGTTCGGTTCTTGAAGTTTTCCCCGGAAATGATGCCGGTCCTGACGTCGTCGCTTTCCAGCATGACATCACAACCACATCCAGTCTTGCCTTCATCAGACATACCAAATTCCTTTGCAAAAATGACTTTTTCAAATTGGTCTTCTACGCCGCTTAAAAATAAATGCGACGGTGGGATCGTACCACAAATCAAGCGTTTTTCAAAATCGGCAGGAGCGCCTGCGACCGGATCGCGGACGCGGGTCGCGCGGCGGCGCTCGCGCGCGAGACGGCGCATTCGAATTGGAAATCAGGTGGTTAGAAGCAGGTGTTGGCAGCGCAAGTTATTTCGGCGAAAAACTGCGCGCCCGGGGGCTGGCTGCCCGCAATCGGAGCATGGCGACCGCCCCGAAAGGCGGCCGCCTGAACGCTTAGAATCCGGCTTTGATTCGCTCGAAATCCTTGATCATGGCTTCACGCAACGCGTTGTCCATCGGCAGCTGCGCCAGCTGCGGGGCGGAGATGTCGTTGAGGCCCACTTCGGTCAGCGTGTCCTCACCAAACGTCCCCATGGCGGCAGTGTTGGAGTGGCCGTAGCCCCATTCATTGACGATGTAGTCAGCGGTTTCCTGAGACAGGAAGCTTTCGATGAAGTCATGCGCCTTGTCCTCGGACCCGGGGCCGTCCTTGAGGTTCACATAGCCGCAGAACCAGCTGGACGAGCCTTCTGCCGCCTCGCGCTGGAAGCCGACCTTGTAGTCGTCGCCGACCATCTGCACCGGGGTTTCATTCCAGGACCAGGCGATTTGCACTTCGCCCGTGGCCATCAACTGTGCCAGCTCAGCGCCATCGGCCCAATAGGCGCGGGCATTGGCGTGGGCCTTGCGCAGCCAGTCGGAGGCTTTCTTGAAATCTTCCTCGGTCGCTTTGGTCCAATCTGGAGTTCCGGTCGCCAGATAGGCAAGCGCATAGGCGTCATCGACATTGTCGGGCAGCGAGGTGCGGCCTGCGTATTTCGGATCGAGGAAGACCTGCAGGGAGGCCACATCTTCGGCAGGCACGTCTTCGCTGAGATAGGCGATGCCGGTCATGCCGAGATCGGCTGGGATGAAATAGACCTCCCCGTCGCGCACGAAGGTCGGGTCGGTTTTGTAGAGATCGGCCAGCGTGTCGTAGCTGGGGATTTTCGAGATGTCCCAAGGCTCCAAAAGACCCGCCTGGAACCATTTATCCACCGATTGCGAGCAGGGGTGGGCCACATCGGCCTTGAAGCCGGAGCGCAGCTTTTGGAACGCCTCTTCTTCCTCACCGAAGAATGCGTAAGTCGGGCCAGAGCCGTGCTTTTCGGCGTATTTGATGAAGAAGCCTTCTTCCTCGTAGCCGGACCAGTCGAAGACCAGAAGGTCCGGGTCGGCGGCGAAAGCGGTGGTGGTGGTAAGCGCGAGCGCGGCGGTGCCCAGCAATTTGGTGATGTGGTTCATGAAATGCCCTCCCAGGCGGCATGGTGGTTTTGCTGGCGGAAAGGCTACGGATTGGGGCGACGTTGGACAAGAGTTTCTTGGGGTTTCGCCGTGCTTTGCACGGCGATCCGCTGGGGGCGCTGCCCCCAGACCCCCGAGGTATTTTTGAAACAATGATGGAACGGTCAGGATTTGGCGGCCCGCGCCGCGATCACATCGTTGGCCAGTTGCACAGTGTAGCTTTGCAGCTCGGTCAATGCGGCATCGGCTTTGGTGGGCGCTTTGGCCTCAATCGCGTCGGCGATGCGGGTGTGCAGCGCGATGATTTCTTCGCGGGAGCGGGCGGTGAAGGTGATCATGTTCATCGAGGGCTGCATCGCCTCGACCGCGCCGGCCAGTTGGTAGGACAGGACCGGATTGCCTGCGCCATCGACAAGGGCGCGGTGGAAGGCGACGTCGGAGGCGCAGAACGCCTCGTCTGACAGCCCGGGTTGCGACTGGCGGTGAATTTCGGCGCGCATGGTGGCGAGGTGGTCGGCTTCGCGGCGTTGGGCAGAAAGTGGGGCGCAGGCGCGCTCCAACGCGTAGCGGGCCTCGCAGGCGGTTTCGAACGATACGGCGTTCATCGACAGCAGCAGCGTGGAGGTGGTGATTTGTTGGGCGTAGGCGTCCTCGAATGACAGGCGGTTCACGAAAGCGCCGCCGGTGGCCCCGCGTTGCGTGCGAATGAGCGATTGCGCGGCGAGACGTTTCAGGGCCTCGCGCACGGTGGGGCGGGAGACGTCGAACTGCTCGGACAGCTCGGATTCAGAGGGCAGGCGTTCATCGACAGGCAATTGGCCAGAGATGATGGCCTCTTTGATGGCCTGCGCGATTTGCGCTGACAGGTCTTTTGGCGAGTTCGGATCAATTTTCATTTGTCAGACAATTAAATGTATGACAATTAATTTTGCAAGCCTTGAGTCGGGAGCACTCGCATGCCTGCCATCACCAGATCAGTTTTTTGGTTGTCCTTCTTCGCCGCGATACTGTTGGCATGGGCGTGGATGTTCATGATGGCGCGGATGATGGGCGTCGACTGGATTGGCCGACCCATGGAGATGATGCAGATGGGCGATATGCCCATGATGCAGATGACCACGTTTGGCGCGCTGTTCCCGATGTGGGCCATTATGATGGCCGCGATGATGCTGCCGACTATGGTGCCGACGCTGCGCAGCTATGAGGACCTGATGACAAGCGCCAACGGCACCCGGGCAGGGTGGCTGGGCGTGTTGCTGGGCTATTTCGTGGTCTGGGTGGGCTTTGCCGCGCTGATTGCCGTGGCGCAGATCGCGCTGATGGCGTCGGGGCTGATTGACGATCTGGGGATCGCGAACTCGCTGTGGTTCGCGGGGTTGCTGTTCATCGTTGTGGGGCTGTTCCAATTCACCCGCGCGAAGGAGATTTGCCACGGGGTGTGCCACTCGCCCGGCATGTATTTCCTGGGCCACTGGAAGACCGGGTTTGGCGGCGGGTTGCGCATGGGGCTGGGGCTTGGCGCGTTCTGCGTGGGCTGCTGCTGGGGCTTCATGGCGCTGGGATTTGTAGGCGGCGTGATGAGCCTTTTGTGGATGGGGTTGGCGACGCTGTTCATGGTGGTCGAAAAGCTGCCGCAGATCGGGCATTATGTCACAAAACCAATGGGGGTCTTGCTGATCCTCGCAGGGATAGGATGCGCCTTTTACGGCGTGATCGCATAAGGGAGGCTTTTCATGGCCAAGAAGGAACGCAAACCATCAGACCGGTTGCAGGTGATGCAAAAGATCGACGCGCGGATGAACCCGCGGCGGCGGCGCAAGGAGCCGACGGATTGGTCGATCAAGGGCGAGTTGTTTCTGAACTGCTCGTGCACGGTGTTCTGCCCTTGCGTGGTGTCACTTGGCGCGCATCCCCCCACCGAGGGGCATTGCCATGCGTGGATGGCGATTGCCATTGACGAGGGGCATTTCGAGGGCGAGGACCTTGGCGGGCTGAACATTGGCCTGCTGGTCGACATCCCGGGCCGCATGGGCGAGGGCGACTGGAAGGTCGCGGCCTATGTGGACGAGCGGTCCACGCAGAAGGCGTATAACGGCATTCTGAAGATTTTCTCAGGCGCTGCGGGCGGGACCACTGGTCTGTTCACAATGCTGGTGTCCGAGATCATTGGCGCGGAGCGCGCGCCGGTGGAGATTGTGCGTGACGGCAAGAAACGGTCGATCAATATCGGGCGCAAATTGCAGGGCGAGATCGAGATGATCGCGGGCAAATCGGATGAGCATCCGGTGATGGTCAGCAACTCCAAATACTGGATGGGGCCGGATATCATTGCCGCCGTCGGCACGCGCTCGCGCATCCGCGACTATGGCCGCGTCTGGGACTTTGGCGGCAAGTCGGCCGAGATTTGCCCGATCGAGTGGTCGGGGCCGTAGGTCGATGATTGTCGACGTCGAGTATTGCCGCATCATGGCGCGCTACAACGCGTGGCAGAACAAGAGCGTGGCGCGGTGTTTCAAGGCGCTGGGTCTGAAGGAGCTGCAGAAAGACCGCAAGGCGTTCTTTGGCTCGCTTTGGAGCACGGGCAACCACCTGCTATGGGGGGACCAGCTGTGGATAAGCCGCTTTGACGGCGGCCATGGGCCGCAAACCGGCATCCCTGACAGCACGTCGCTGCATGACGATTTGCAGCTGTTTCTTGACGATCGTATGCGCACCGACGCCCGTATCCAGCGATGGGCGGACAAGCTGCAAAACCTCGATCTGACGGGGCCTATGACGTGGTATTCGGGGGCGATGGAGCGCGAAATATCGAAGCCCAAGGCGCTGTGCGTTGTGCATTTCTTCAATCACCAGACGCATCATCGCGGGCAAATTCATGCGATGCTGACTGCCGCCGGGCAGAAACCTGACGACACTGACCTTCCCTTCATGCCGGAATAATTGCCATGGCGACCATTGCTCCCTCCCGCCGCGTGCGCCGCACGCCTTTCTCTGACGGTGTCGAAGCCGCCGGGGTGAAAAGCTACACCGTCTACAACCGCATGTTGCTGCCGACGGTGTTCCGATCCGTTGAGGAAGATTACCACCACCTCAAATCGGCGGTGCAGGTGTGGGACGTGGCCGTTGAGCGGCAGGTGGAATTGCGCGGGCCCGACGCCGGGCGGTTGATGCAGATGCTGACCCCGCGCGACCTGCGCGGCATGCTGCCGGGGATGTGCTACTACGTGCCTGTCGTGGACGGCACAGGCGGCATGCTGAACGACCCGGTGGCGGTGATGCTGGCTGATGACCGCTACTGGATTTCAATTGCGGATAGCGATTTGCTGTTTTGGGTCAAAGGTTTGGCGCATGCGCTTTATCTGGATGTGATCGTCGAAGAGCCTGATGTGTCGCCTTTGGCGATCCAAGGGCCCAAGGCCGATGAGCTGGCCGCGCGGGTGTTTGGTGACGCGGTGAAGGAGCTGCGCTTTTTCCGCTACGGGTTCTTTGATTTCCAAGGTCATTCGTTCCTGGTGGCGCGGTCGGGCTATTCCAAGCAGGGCGGGTTCGAGATCTATGTGGATGGCCATGAGCGCGGTATGCCTTTGTGGAATGCGCTGATGGAGGCGGGCAAGGATCTGGACGTGTACGCGGGCTGCCCCAACCTGATCGAGCGCATTGAGGGCGGGTTGCTGAGCTACGGCAACGACATGAACCGCGACAACACCCCGCATGAATGCGGGTTGGGCAGGTTTTGTTCGACCCAGACGGCGATTGGCTGCGTGGGGCGCGACGCGTTGTTGCGTGTGGCCAAGGAAGGGCCGGTCAAACAGGTGCGTGCGATTGCAATTGATGGAGACATCCCCCCCTGCGACCGGCTGTGGCAGGTGACGAGCAAGGGCAAATTGATCGGGCAGGTGACCTCCGCCGCGAAGTCGCCGGACTTTAAGACAAACGTCGCGATTGGCATGATCAAGATGACCCATTGGGACGAAGGCACCGAGGTGCAGGTGGAAACGCAAGACGGGCCACGCCGCGCCGTCGTGCATGAGAATTTTTGGCTGTAACAGGCCCAGCTTAGGAGAGAGACGACATGTTCAATGCATTGCTTGTGACCAAGGATGACGAGGGCAAGACGAGCGCCTCTGTCACGGAAATTTCTGAAGACCAACTGCCTGATGGCGAGGTCACAGTGGCGGTCGAGTATTCGACCGTGAACTACAAGGACGGGCTGTGCATCGGGCCGGGCGGCGGGTTGGTGCGCAATTACCCGCATGTGCCGGGCATTGATTTTGCGGGCACCGTCGAGGCGTCTTCGGATGATCGCTACAAAGCGGGCGACAAGGTGGTGCTGACCGGCTGGCGTGTGGGGGAGGCGCATTGGGGCGGCTACGCTCAGAAGGCGCGGGTGAAAGCCGATTGGCTGGTGCCGCTGCCGTTGGGTTTGGATGCGCGTCAGGCCATGGCCGTGGGGACCGCCGGGTTTACATCCATGCTGGCGGTTATGGCTTTGGAAGATCATGCGTTGAAAGCCGGTGACGGGCCGGTGCTTGTGACGGGCGCTGCGGGTGGCGTGGGCTCGGTGGCCGTGGCGCTGCTGGCGGCATTGGGGCATGAGGTGGCAGGCGTCACCGGGCGGCCTGAGACGGCGGACTATCTGAAGTCGCTGGGAGTCTCTCAAATTGTGGCCCGCGAAGAGCTGAACGAGACCACCAAGCGCCCCTTGGAGGCCGAGACCTGGGCAGGCTGCGTGGACGCCGTGGGCGGCGAGATGCTGGCGCGGGTCTTGGGGCAGATGAAATACGGGGCGTCCGTGTCGGCCGTTGGTCTGGCGGGCGGCGCGGGCTTGCCTGCGACCGTGATCCCGTTCTTGCTGCGCGGCGTGAACCTTCTGGGGATTGATTCCGTGATGCAACCCTATGACAACCGCGTGCGGGCCTGGGAGCGGATCGCGAAAGACCTGCCGATGGAGAAGCTGGAGAGCATGGTGCAACCCGCGACGCTGAGCGATTTGCCGGGCTTGGGCCGTGACATTTTGAAAGGGCAGGTCAAGGGCCGGGTCGTGGTCGATGTGAATGCGTGACCTTATTGAGCGCGTTCCGCGCGCTTGATCTTTTGCGTTCGCCACGCAGGCTTTCTTGGGGCTCTGCCCCAAACCCCGGAGTATTTCGCGAACAATGATGCGGACTGGTCGCGTGTCACTTCGGGTGGGCATCTTTCAGGCAGGTCAGGAATGTGTGGGTTTTGCGGTCCGGTTCGGGCTGTTTGCGGGTGATGGCGGCGAAAGTTGAAACGTATTTGCTGCGCTCGGGCGCCACGGGCCGGACCTTGCCCTTTGACAGGAAGGTTTCGGCGACGTGGTCGGCGAGGAAGCCAAGGTAGCTGCCGGATTGGATGAGCAGTGACAGGGCCTCTTCATCCTGAACCCGTGCCGCACGGCGCATTCCGAGCGTCTGGCCTGCTTTCATGTTTGGCGAATTGAACCCGAATCCTGCATATTTATGTTCTGACAGGTCCAGTGTGGGGTGCTGCGTCGGAGGCAAGTCGAACAGCGGGTGGCCCGCGCCACAATACAGCGTCATCCATTCCTCGTATAATGTGTCGTAATTCAGCGACGCGGACTGGCGGTGAATGGGGACGATGCCGATATCCATGGAGCCGTCAATCACCCGGCCTTCGATGCCGTTTGGCGGCTCGACAGAGATTTCGAGCGATACGTCAGGCGCCAGTTTGTCGAAGTGATGGATGGCGTCATGGATATGCGCATTGGGGTTGGTGGTGGATTGATCAAACAGGCCGAGGCGCAGCGTGCCCGCGAGATTGGTGTGGATATTGTCTACTGATGATTGAAAATCATCTATGGATGACAGCATTTTACGGGCTGACCTTAAGACGCGGTCACCCTCGATTGTGAGCGAAAAACCGGCAGGTCCGCGGTTGCATAGCTTGAGCCCCATGCGCATTTCAAGATCAGCGACATGTTTGGAGATGGTTGAGCGGCCGATATTGAGTTCCGGCTCTGCCGCGGCCAGACCACCGGACTCGGTGACGGCCACGAAGACCCGCACCAGCCGGATGTCGACATCGCCCAGGCTTTTGAGCTGCGCGCGCTTTACCATTGAATGTTTCCCATAACTGAAACCATGGGTCAAAAAGTTCCCTATTATCAAACGTAGCAACTTATGGTTTGCTGTAAAGCAGGGGGGAGGACGCGGTGTGCCAGGTAATTTGGTTTCAATCGCATCCAACACTGCCTCTCCAATCAAAGGCTCGGGCAGGCGCGATGACAGGTGTCATGGCCGGAGTGAAGCAACAGGGAAAACAATATGTCTGTAAAACCTCCTTTAACGGAGCTGCCGATCAAGACCGCCGACAGCGGTTTTTATCGGGGCTTCAGTGTCGATGTGACGGTGGTGAGTAAGATCATTATCGCCGCGCTGGTTGTCTGGGCCATCGTTTGGCCGGAATGGGCGGGTGAGGTGCTTGGCGCCTGGAACACCACCATCCTGGCCAACTTCGCGGCCTGGTATATTTGGGTTGTGGCCTTTTTCATTATTGTTTGCCTCGGGTTGGCGCTTTGGCCAACAGCGGGGCGCATGAACCTTGGGGTGGAGGGCGAGACGCCTGAATTCTCCAACTTCTCGTGGTTCTCCATGATGTTCGGCGCCGGGATCGGCGTGGGCATGCTGACCTGGGCGGTTGCGGAACCGGTGGCGCATTTCAAGAACAACCCGGCCGTCATTCAGGGTGTGACCACAGCGCTGGACGCCAACAACGTGCGCGAGGCCTATGTCTGGTCCTTCCTGCACTGGGGTCTTGGCGCGTGGGCGTGCTACGCGGTTGCGGGGCTGGCGCTTGCGTTCTTCAGCTACCGTCGTGGCTTGCCGCTGACCATCCGCTCGTCGCTGACGCCGCTGTTTGGCAAGGCGCTGTCGGGCGTCCTGGGGTCGATCATTGATATCGTGGCCGTGGTGGCGACGATCCTTGGTGTGGCGCAAACGCTTGGCTTTGGTGTTGACCAGTTCGTGGCGGGTCTGACCCGTATCGGCATTGGCGGGCTTGTTTATGGCGCGGAAGCGGTGAACGAAGCTGGCGAAAGCATTGCCGGAGACGCCAACACCGTTGGTATCATCGTAGCACTTCTGGTGATCATGGGGGCCTCGACCCTGTCGGCGCTGTCTGGCGTGGGCAAGGGCATCAAATGGCTGTCCAACATCAACATGGTGCTGTCGATTGTCCTTTTGGGCTTCTTCATCATCTTCGGCGCGACCTTCTTTGGCGCAACGGCGTTCTTCGTGGGTATCTTCGACTACCTCGTCGCGTTGCCGGGTCTAAGCTTCAACGTCTGGGTGTCCGATGGTGTCGAGGGTTCTGAAGCGTTCAAACTGGCGCAGTGGCAGGGCTGGTGGCCCGTGTTCTACTGGGCCTGGTGGATCGCGTTTGCCCCGTTCGTAGGCCTGTTCCTGGCACGTATTTCGCGCGGTCGTTCGATCCGTGAATTCGTTCTGGGCGCGATGATCGTGCCTGCGCTGATGTGCTTCGTGTGGTTCTCCTGGGCCGGTGGCACCGCCATCGATCTGGAGCTGAACGGCAACGCAAACGGGTTGATCCTGGATGCGGGCAACGGCGACAAGATCTTCGCGATGACCGAGTTCATGCTGGCCCCGATTGCCGACGCATTGGCATGGGCCATGGCGGTGATGATCGTGGTTCTGCTGATGACGTTCCTTGTGACCTCGGCCGACTCGGCGGTGCTGATCGTGAACACGATCAACGCGGCGGGCGACGAAGGCCCCAAAGCGCGTCCACACATCCTATTCTGGGGCGCGGCCCTTGGTCTGGTGGTGGCGGGTCTGCTGCTGTCAGGCGGGACCTCGGCCATTCAGACCGCGATGGTGATTGGCGCATTGCCATTCTCGGTCGTGATGGTTCTGATGTGCTTTGGCCTGATCAAGGCGATCTGGAACGACGGTCGCCGCGAAAAAGCCGGTGTCGCCACCACGCATGATAACGTCGTGGCAACACCAGCCGAGTAAGGTTCTGCCTTTGAAAAATTGTGAAAGCCCCCGCCCAACCGGCGGGGGCTTTTGCGTTTCGAACTTGACCAATGAAACACCGCGCTAGATCACGAGATATGAGCAATACCCCCGTGATTTTGTGGCTGCGGCGCGACCTGCGCTTGTCCGACCACGTCGCCATGACCGACGCTGCACAATCCGGTCGCCCGGTGATCCCCGTATTCATCTATGACGAGGTGTTTGAGACCTATGGCGCCTGCCCGAAATGGCGGCAGGGGCTTGCGGTCGCGCGATTTGCCCAAACACTGGAGGGCATCGGCTCAAAACTGATCCTGCGGCGCGGGGATGCGCTGGAGGTGTTGCAGGCGCTGATCGCAGAGACGGGGGCAGGGGCCGTTTACTGGTCGCGGGCCTATGACCCGGTTGCAATCAAGCGCGACACAGCCGTGAAGGCCGCGTTGAAGGAGGCCCGGGTTGAGGCCAAATCCTTCACGGGGCATCTTCTGTTTGAGCCCTGGACCGTGGAGACCAAGACCGGCGCGTTCTACAAAGTCTTCACGCCAATGTGGAAGATGGTGCGCGGGCGCGAATTGGCAGCCAGCCTGCCGCCAGTGACCCGGTTGCCCGCCCCGACCGCCTGGCCCGCAAGCGACGCGCTGGAGGACTGGCGCATGGGGGCCGCGATGAACCGCGGGGCCGACGTGGTCGGAAAATACGTTGTGGTGGGGGAGCAGGCGGCCCTTGAACGGCTGCATAGCTTCATTGACGACAAGATCGACGACTACCGGGCCGCGCGCGATGAGATGGCGATGGAGGGGACCTCGGGCCTGTCGGAAAACCTGACTTATGGCGAAATTTCGCCGCGGGTCTGCTGGCATGCGGGGTGGGCGGCGCTGAATTCAGGCAAGGCCGGCGCGGAAACCTTCCTGAAAGAACTGGTCTGGCGCGAGTTTGCCTACCAGCTTGCGTTTCACACGCCCCACATCATTGACAGCAACTGGAAGCCTGAATGGGACGCGTTCCCATGGATCGAGGACGAGACGGCCGAGGTGTTGGCGTGGAAGCAAGGGCGCACCGGCGTGCAGCTGGTCGATGCCGCGATGCGCGAGATGTACGTGACCGGCTACATGCATAACCGCGGCCGCATGATAGTGGCGTCCTACCTGACCAAGCATTTGATGACGCATTGGAAAATCGGGCAAGCGTGGTTCGACGATTGCCTGATTGACTGGGACCCCGCGTCTAATGCGATGGGGTGGCAATGGACGGCTGGGTCGGGGCCGGACGCCTCCCCCTATTTCCGGGTGTTCAACCCCGACACGCAGGCCGAGAAATTCGACAAGGCCCGCGCATATCGGGCGCGGTATCTGGGTGAGCTGTTCCAAAACCACGAAGCGCGGGCGGATGACTATTTCGCCGCCATTCCCCGCAGGTGGGGGCTGTCCTTGGATGACAGCTACCCCGCGCCGGTTGTCGGGCTGAGCGAGGGGCGGGAACGGGCCTTGGCCGCCTATAAGGACCGTTGACGCGCATTCCCTTACGTCAGCTGGGACGCTCACGTTAACTATTTTGAAACTTCTTGAGCGGTTCGGCCGTATCTGCTTACAATAACTCACTATTCTGGGGGGCTTGGACATGACCGTCCTGACCACGGCTGAGGGCCAAGACAACCTGCCGCGCTACTTTGCGCAGGCTTTTGCCACTGCGCAAAAGATGCAACGCGGGCGTTTGGACATCAAACTTGAGGACGGCCGGGTGTTCCGCACCGAAGGCGACAAGCCCGGACCGGTGGCCGAATTCACCGTGCACAATAACGACCTGTTTGCCCGTATCATCCGCGAGGGCGATCTGGGCTTTTGCGACGCTTACCTGGACGGCTGGTGGAGCACGCCGGATCTGCAGGCCTTTATGGATCTGGTCCATGCCGACAATGAAGACGTCTATGACGGCTACGCGGGTATGGCGCTGGTGCGCGCCTATGAGAAGTTGCGGTTCTGGATGCAGTCGAATTCCAAATCGCAGGCCAAGAAGAACATCAGCTACCATTACGACCTGGGCAATGACTTCTATGCGCTCTGGCTTGATGACACGATGACCTACAGCTCGGCCCTGTTCAAAGACGGGCAGGAAAGCCTGGAGAAGGCGCAGGAACATAAATATGCCAGCATGGTCGACCAGATGGGGGCGCAGCCGGGCGACCACGTGCTGGAAATAGGCTGCGGCTGGGGCGGCTTCGCCGAATACGCCGCCAAGGAGCGCGGCATCAAAGTGACCGGGCTGACGATCAGCCAGGAACAGCATGACTACGCCGTGGCGCGGATGGAGCGTTTGGGCCTGTCGGACATGGTCGAGATCAAGATGCAGGACTACCGCGACGAGACCGGCCTTTATGACGGCATTGCCTCCATCGAGATGTTTGAGGCCGTGGGGGAGAAATACTGGCCCACCTATTTTGACGCCGTGCGCGACCGCCTGAAACCGGGCAAAAACGCGACCTTGCAGATCATCACCGTGGCCGACAGCCGCTGGGACGTCTACAAACGGGGCGTTGATTTCATTCAGAAATACATCTTCCCGGGGGGCATGCTGCCCAGCCCGTCGGCGCTGAAAGCGCAGATTGCGCGGGCAGGGCTGGACCTGAAAGGGTCCATTGAGTTCGGGCAGAGCTATTCCGACACGCTGCGCCGGTGGCACGAGACCTTCAACGACCGCTGGGACGACGTGGCCAAACAGGGGTTTGATGCACGTTTTCAACGCATGTGGAATTTTTATCTCACCTCTTGCGCGGCGACCTTCTGGAGTGGAAACTGCGACGTGACGCAGATCACGATGACACGACCAACAAGGCCCAACTAAAAGCCGATAAAGGCGGGGCCACATAAGAGGCCCGAGCAAGATGCCCACAGCAGCCAGATTAATCGCGGCGGTCCTATTGGCCGCGCTTGCCTACCACACCAGCAACATCGCCAAGACGCTGTTGCCGGAGGGCACCAAGGTCGGGGTGTTCACGCCCTGGGCCATGGCGATCTCGGTCGCATGCGCGTGGCGCGTGGTCGGCCGGCTGATCGGGCGGGGCTACAAGGACGCCATTAGCACCGGCCTTTATGCTGTTGCTTGTTCTATGTTTTTCACCTGTCTGCTGTTTGCCATCACCGAGATGATCAAGCGCTCTACCAAGCTGCGCTATGACGGCCCGATGGAGGCGATTGTCGCCATGTTCGGGCTGGTGATTGAATACGGCGCCATGTTCCTGCACCCGCCCATTTTGGGCGCGCTGCTTGTCGGTGGCGTGGTTATCGGCATTGCCGCTGAATGGGCCGAAAAGAAGTGGCATTAACCGACGCCGCACCGTTATTCATCTTTGGAACTTTGCGAGACCGGCAGTTGCTGGACATTGTCGCCGGCGGAAACGTTGACGCCCGCGACGCGTTTCTGTCGGGATTTCGGGTGGCCTGCGCCAAAGATCAGTCCTTCCCCATTCTTGACGAGCGCGTGAACAAAGCGTCCGAAGGGCTGTTGTTGACGTTGACCCCCGAGCAGGCAGAGCGGCTGGATTACTACGAGGCACCCTACGACTATACCCGCGTGCCGGTCACCGTGACGACGGACCAGGGCGCGGTTCAGGCTGAGGTTTATGCCCCGCCGCCGGGGCGCTGGGCCCCTTCCGGCAATTGGTCACTGACACGCTGGCAGGATCAATACGGCGCGTTGATGCGCGAAGCGGCGACAGAGATCATGGCGGGCATGGGAACCATCCCTGCGGCCCAAGTGGCCAAACATATGGGCGTCATCCGCACCCGCGCGCAGCAGCGGCTAAACGCCGCCGCCGTCAGCAGCCCTACACAGCTGCGCCGACCTCATAGCAGGAACGACGTGGAACTGGTTGAAAGAAGACGGAAATATTCCCAGTTCTTTGTGCTGGACGAGGTCGATCTGGCGGTGCGCAAATTTGACGGCAGCATCGCCGAGCCGGTGGAGCGAGCGGTGTTCGTGACGGCCGATGCGGTCACCGTTTTGCCATATGACCCCAAGCGGGACCGCGTGATGTTGATCGAACAGTTTCGCGCGGCAACCTATTTGCGCGGCGACCAGAACCCATGGTCGCTGGAGGCGATCGCCGGGCGGCAGGACCCGGGCGAAACGTTTGAACAAACCGCGCGGCGCGAAGCGCTGGAAGAGGCGGGGCTTGAGATGCAGGCGCTGCACAAGGTTTCCAGCTATTATGGCTCGCCCGGCGCGAACACCGAATATCTGACCTCTTTCATCGGCATTGCCGATTTGCCCGATGGTATCGAAGGTGTCGGCGGCCTGGACTGCGAGGCCGAGGATATCCGGTCCATGCTGGTCTCCTTTGACACGCTGATGGCCGCGCTCGACAGCGGGGAGGTGGAGAACGGACCCTTGGTGATCTCGGCGCTGTATCTTGCGCGGATGCGTGCGTTCCTGCGCAGCTGACCGGCACCCATTTCAGTTGAGTTCGCGCGGCCACAGGCCTACACCTTTAGAGCAAGCAACACATGCCTAAGGGAAGACCGCGCAATGACTATCAAAAGCAACCTGGCTGACCTGATTGGCAACACCCCCTTGATCCGGCTCAACGCCGTCTCCGACGCCACGGGCTGCGAAATTCTGGGCAAGTGTGAATTCATGAACCCCGGCCAGTCGGTCAAGGACCGCCCTGCGCTGACCATCATTCGCAACGCAGTGGAAAGCGGCGCGCTGAAACCAGGCGGCACGATTGTCGAGGGCACCGCCGGAAACACTGGGATCGGGTTGGCGCTGGTTGGGGCGTCGATGGGGTTCAAGACCGTCATCGTGATCCCGGAGACCCAAAGCGAAGAAAAGAAAGACATGCTGCGTCTGGCGGGCGCAGAGCTTGTGCAGGTGCCTGCAGCACCATACCGCAACCCCAACAATTTCGTGCGGTATTCCGAGCGGCTGGCCAACACCCTGAACGAGACCGAGCCAAACGGGGCCATTTGGGCAAACCAGTTTGACAACGTGGCCAACCGGCAGGCCCATATTGAGACGACCGGCCCCGAGATTTGGGACCAGACCGGCGGCAAGGTGGACGGCTTCATTTGTGCTGTCGGTTCCGGCGGGACATTGTCGGGGGTGGCCATGGCGTTGCAGCCCAAAGGTGTGAAGATCGGCCTGGCCGACCCGATGGGGGCGGCCTTGTATGATTGGTACACCAAAGGCGAGCTGACCACCGATGGCGGCTCGATCGCCGAAGGCATTGGGCAGGTGCGCATAACCAAGAACCTTGAGGGGCTGGAGCCGGATTTCAATTGCCAGATCTCCGATGAGGAGGCGCTGCCCATTGTGTTCGACCTGCTGAAAGAAGAAGGGCTGTGCCTTGGCGCGTCATCCGGCGTGAACGTGGCCGGCGCGATCCGCATGGCCAAGGAGATGGGGCCGGGGCACACCATTGTAACCATCCTTTGCGACTACGGCACCCGATATCAGTCCAAGCTGTGGAACCCGGCCTTCCTCAAAGAAAAGGGCCTGCCATTCCCCGACTGGCTGGACGCCGCCGCGCAAAAGTTGCCGACCGTTTTTGAAGAATGAAATACGTCCTTCTTGCAATACTGCTGGCCTGCGGCGTTGCCCTGGGGATCAGTGGAGCGGCCCCGGCTCAGGCGCAGGAGCAGGTGCTCAGCCAGCCGACGGCGCCGAACTATTCGGTCTGGGAACGCGACGCCCGCCGGGCGGAGGACGTGCTGGATACGGCGCTTGCCTCCAACGAAGGGTTGGACGTGCTGCGCACCCAACTGGCCGAGTGGCGCGAGGCCTTTCTGGCCGCGCAAGACATCAACCGCCAACGGATTGCCACCCTGCGCGGCCAGATCGAGGCGCTGGGACCCAAGCCCGAAGGGGAGGCCGGTGTCCCAAGCGAAATTTCGGATCGGCGGGCGGCGCTGGAACAGCAGCTGAACGAGGCCCTGGCCCCGGTGCGTGCCGCGGAAGAGGCCTATACACGCGCGAACGGCCTGATTTCGCAGCTCGACACATTGGTACGCGAACGGCAGGCGGCGCTGGTGCTGCGGCTCGACCCGACGCCCCTGAACCCGGTCCTGTGGCCTGACGCAGTGTCAGCCGTCGGCATGGTCGGGGAGGCCGCCATCGGCGAGGTGCGCAACAACTACGTCTCGCGCAGTGGCGCGCTGCGGCAGGGCGTTGTCTGGACCATCGTGCTGCTGGTTGTGGGCTTTGTGCTGGTGTTCCGCTCAGGTGCTTGGATCGAACGCGCGGTTCTGGCGTGGCGGCAAAGCCGACCGGACGGTAAGGCGGCGTTTCGGGTCGCGGCTTTTGTGGCCTCGATCTTTGGGGTGATCCTGCCGGTGGCGGGCATGCTGACGCTGATTTACGCCATCGAGTCCACCGAGTTGACGGCCATCGTCGGCGACAAACTGTTGAGCATTCTTGCGGTCTTGGTGACCGCCTTGGCCGCCGCGCGGTGGTTGTCGACCCAGCTGTTCCCCAAGCTGACACCAGCCTACCCGATCCTTTCACCAGAGGCAGGCGGGCAGGGGGAGGGGCGGTTCTATGCGATCATGCTTGCGGTCTTGCTGTCGCTTCACCTTGGGCTGGGCGCGTTGTCGGAGACAGAGTTTCTCAAGCAGCTGCTGACCCGACCGGTGCAAAGCGTGCTGTCTTTCCCAATCATTGCGGCCGCGGGGCTCATGCTGTTCCGGCTCGGCCAGATCCTGATCAAGGCCGCCCGCGTGGGCCCCGCAGACGATCCTGACGCGGCCGACGAGCAGACGCCGCGCCGTCCCAATCTTGTGATAAAGACGTTCGGGCGCGCGGCAGCGCTGGTCGGCGTGGCCGGGCCGGTCCTGGCCGCGGTCGGCTATGTCTCCGCCGGGGGGCAGCTGGTCTTTTCATCCGTCCTGACGCTGGCGCTTTTCGCGCTGCTGGCCGTGCTGCAGCGTTTCGTGCGCGACATCTACGCAATGGTCATGGGCGACGAGGCGAAGGTGAACGCATTGATCCCGGTGCTGATCGGCTTCGCGCTGGTCTTGCTGTCCCTGCCCATTCTGGCCCTGATCTGGGGCGCACGTTCCGCCGATATCAGCGAGACATGGGCCACTGTCTCCGCCGGATTTCAGATCGGCGAAAGCCGTATTTCCCCGACCGATTTTCTGACCTTCGCGCTGGTCTTTGCCATCGGCTACATGCTGACGCGGCTGGTGCAGAACACGTTGAAGACACAAGTGCTGCCCAAGACCAAAATGGACATTGGCGGGCGCAACGCAATTGTGTCGGGGCTGGGCTATGTCGGTATTTTCCTGGCCGCACTTATGGCGATCACCACCGCGGGGATCGACCTTAGCTCGCTGGCGATTGTGGCAGGTGCCTTGTCGGTGGGCATCGGTTTCGGGCTGCAGACCATCGTGTCAAACTTCGTGTCGGGCATCATTTTGCTGGTGGAGCGCCCGATCAGCGAAGGCGACTGGATCGAAGTGGGCGGCACGATGGGCGTGGTGCGCAACATCTCGGTGCGCGCCACCCGGATTGAGACCTTTGACCGGCGCGACGTGATCGTGCCGAACGCGGACTTGATTTCGACCTCGGTGACCAACTGGACCAAGGGCAATCTGACGGGCCGCATTATTGTGCCGGTGGGGGTGGCCTATGGCACAGACACCCGGCTGGTGGAGCGCGTTTTGCGCGAGATCGCCGAGGCGCATCCGCAGGTGATCATCAAGCCGCCGCCAAATGTCTTTTTCATAGGATTCGGCGCGGATTCGATGGATTTCGAGATCCGCGCGATCTTGCGCGACGTCAATTACGTCATGCAGGCCCCGTCCGAGATAAACCATCAGATCGCCAAGCGATTTGCCGAAGAGGGCATCGAGATCCCATTCGCCCAACGCGACGTCTGGCTGCGCAACCCGGAGAGCTTGCCGGGTGCGAAGCCGGCGCCCAAACCGCGCAAGGCCAAGGACGGAGCCTAAGGAACCCAAATGGGCGCTTCCGCGCGTTGTTTGTTCATTGAAATTGGCGAGCTGACGCGCTGATGCGACGCGGCGCATGTATTGATCGCGTGGCGCCTCCGGCGGGGATATTTGGGAACATGAGAAGACAGACGCGATGTTTCGGAAAGCGCTTGCAAAGGCGGGGCAGGTTTGGGTAAACCCCGCGTTACGGACAGGTGGCCGAGTGGTCGAAGGCGCACGCCTGGAAAGTGTGTAGGCGGGAGACCGTCTCCAGGGTTCGAATCCCTGTCTGTCCGCCACCACCCCATTCCTTAGAGTTTGAATTGGTCGTCTCCGGCGATATTTTTTCTCTATTTATATAGCATAAGTGCCGATGGCGGTTTGTGTTGAGTTTATTTCGATAGCATATATATTTGTCTCGTGAGTGGTATGAATTGTGGTATTTTTTGAATGGCCTTATCTGGCAAACTAACGAAGAAGCTGGTTGAGAACCTCGGCGCAGGGCGTCATGGCGACGGCAATGGCTTGTATTTGGTCGTGGACCCCTCCGGTGCACGGCGCTGGATCGTGCGGGTTGTGGTCAAAGGGCAGAAGAACAAGAGGGGCGCGCCGTTGCGCACCGACTTTGGCCTTGGTGGCGCTGACATCGTAACGATCAATCAAGCGCGAGAACGGGCGCTTGAATATCGGCGCATGGCCAAGCAAGGGCTAAATCCACGCTTTAACGCCAAGCAGGAAATACCAACCTTCGAAGAGGTTGCCCAACAAGTTCACATTGACCGGATGCCGACTTGGAAGAACGCCAAGCACGGCCAGCAATGGATCAACACCCTGCGCGATTACGCCTTCCCCAAGATCGGGCGGATGCCGATTGATAGCATCGACCAACCCGAAGTTTTGATGTGCCTATCTCCGATCTGGACGGAGAAGCACGAAACGGCGCGGAGATTGGCGCAGCGGATCAAGACGGTTTTGGATGTAGCAAAGTCGAAGGGGATGCGTTCGGGCGAAAACCCGGTCACGGCAATCAAAGACGCTAAGGTGTTGCCGAAGGTGACGGCCAAGCCGAAACACCATAAGGCAATGCACTGGCGGGACGTGCCTGCCTTCTATGCCTCTCTCAAGACCCGTAACGCGATGGCCGCAAAGGCGCTGATGTTCACCTGCCTGACGGGAAGCCGTACAGGGGAGGTTTTGGGGATGCGTTGGGATGAACTAGACATTGAGGCGCGTGTCTGGACCTGTCCGGAAGAGCGTATGAAGACAGGGGCGGCGCACCGTGTTCCGCTGACTGAAGAGATGCTGGCGATCATTGAGCCTTTGAGGGCGATGAAATCTGAAGTCGTGTTTGAGGGTCAGAAGCGTCACAAGCCGTTGTCCAATATGTCGATGTTGATGCTTTTGCGCCGGATGGTCGTTGAGGGCGTCACGGTGCACGGCTTTCGCTCTACCTTCCGAGATTGGGCGTCAGAGGTGGCAAATGCGCCGCGTGAGGTGGCCGAGTTGAGTTTGGCGCATAAGGTCGGGTCTGATGTGGAACGGGCCTATGCGCGGTCTGATTTGCTGGACAAGCGGCGTAGGTTATTAAAGCGGTGGTCACAGTTTGTGAGTGGACAGAATGGAAAGGTTTTGCGAATTGGAACAGCCTGAGGGGAGCCAAGCCGAGCTGGAGATAAAAGACTTGGAACTTGTGCGTTGGGTTGCTGAAGAGGACTCTATGCGTGGTATGAGCCGCCGCCACGGCGTTCGAATGGAGAAAGACTACGGCTCCTTTCAGGAAACCTACGATGCAATTTGCGAGCTTGGCCCAATAACAGTTTCCTCATCTGTCGTAGATGTGAGTTTCTTCGCATTGGGTGGTGAGTTCGATGGTTACATTTTGGCGGTCCGTCAATCTGGCAGAAACGTACGCCGCTTTTTAATTGGACGAGATCAATTCGATAGCTGTTTCGGGACGTTCAGTGCCTGTTGCGACCACGTCCAGTCAAACAATGTGATCGACAGTAGGATTGAGCTGAAACACCTTGAAAATATGGCCGAAAAGCTAAGCTTATCGACGAATGTTGATTTGGATAGGGATTATGACCGGCTTGAGGTTGATATCGTCGCTGCGTTGCAATTGCTCGATTTAGTGCGAGAAGGCTTTGTGGACGACCAAGTTACTCAGGACATTTTTGATCTGGGGTATTGCGTTGGGCGCTTATTTTCGAGTGCCCAAAACTATGTAACTTTGGAACCGGACGCACGTAAAGCGCAAGAGTATGAGAAGAGTTACAGGGAGCGTGGAAAGAAGGGAAAGTCTAAGGATCGAAAGGAGCAACGGCTCGATCATCTGTTTTCCCATATGGCCCGCCTAGTAGGTGAAAACCCGGCTCTATCGAGGATGAAGCCCGTTGAAGTTGCGAAGCTTGCGGTTAGTGACGCAACCGAGGAAAACCAAGAGTTGTGGTCTCAAGGTAGCGGTCAATTGGACAACTATTTAACCTTGTTTGCGAGCGACGACGCTTTCCGAGTTCGGTATCGTCAACTCTTCCCAAAAACCGGTTAAGTGGTTTTAACCGTGTTGCGATCCACTTAGCCCAATCAGCTGATTGGTGCATGCGGTTAGGCGGCGACTCGTCATTGTTCTAAATCAAGACGCAACGACTAAAAGACATAGCCACTCAAATACCGTGAAAGGGTAACTGAATGGCAAACCTATTCGAGCAAAACCGTAACTACGTTCTGGGTGATCCAGAACTTGACCTCATTGGCGACCGCGACAAGCTGGCTCAATGGCGGCATAAGAACATGGGTCCAGCCTTCTATCGTCTTGGCCGTAAGATCATCTATCGCGGCGCTGACCTTAACGCTTGGGCGAATGCCAATCGAGTGGAACCAGGGCAGGGGGAAGGCTAGTGGGGCGGCGTCTTTCGGCGCGTCTCGTAAAGGCCAATCGTCATTACACGTATCCCGACGCGGCATATTTGCTTGATCGTAAAGAGGCCACGGTCCGGTCTTGGCGTAAAGCTGGGCTTGTTGTGATAACCGACACGAGGCCGCATGTGATCGTAGGTGAAGACTTGATTGCATTCATCAAGGCAAAAACCAAACCAGCCAACCAAATGGCACCGGATCAGTTTCGGTGCCTTACATGCAAAACGCCAACACGCCCTTTGGATCGGGTGGTTTTTTACACGCCGTATTCCGCATTGCACGGACAGTTGGAAGCATTTTGCGAGGTCTGTGAGGGGCAGTGTCGGCGGTTTGCAAGTGAGCGCAGCCTTTCTCAACTCGCTCAGTATTTTGAGATTGTCCGGAACAGCTCTTAGCAAGCCTAAAGGAACCTCTCAGACCTAGCTGAAAACACCACTTCGCAGGGTTTCGGAATCCATCCGAATATTAGAGCAGAAAAGGAGCCACAAAATGGCAAAACGAAACGCTCAGAACGAGCGCATGAAACGGGACTATGTCTTGTTCTTAGAAGAGACCGAGGGCCTTGATGAGAAGTCAACTGACAAAGTCTTAGCGGCAATCCTTAAATTCGAAGAAAGCACCGGTTTCAAACCCTTCACGAAGTTCCATATCGAGCAGGCCGTGCAGTTCAAAAAAGAACTCAACAGGGCAAAGCACCCCCGCACTGGGAAGGCACTCAGTCACGCAACGGTTGATGCAACGCTTGCTTTGGTGCGGAAGTATTTTACTTGGCTGTCAGGTCGCAATGGATTCCGCTCAAAATTCACCTATAGCGACGCGGCATACTTCAAGAACAACCGTAAGAACGCCCGCATTGCCCATGCCCAACGCGATGTTCCGTATCCGTCATTGCCTGCAGCTTCACGGGCGTTTGAGGCACTTCCTAGCGATACGGAGGTCCAAATGCGTGACAAAGCTCTCTTTGCCTTCTTGATGCTCACTGGAGCGCGTATTGGTGCGGTTGCGACGCTCAAACTTAAGCACGTGAACCTCACTGAGTGCCATCTACGCCAAGATGCCCGCGAAGTGGCGACCAAAAATGCCAAAGACATCGACACATGGTTCTTTCCCGTTGCGTCTGCATACCTAGACTGTTTTGCCGCTTGGGTGGCGTATCTGAGAGAGGACAAATTCTTTGGACAAGAGGATGCTCTTTTCCCTAAGGCGCTCGTAGGCGTGAAAGACGGCGAGGGCTTTGCCAATCTGGGGCTGGCCAGGGAGGGCTATGCGTCTACGGCTAGCCTCAACAAGATCATTCGCAATGCCTTCTCCAGATTGGGAATGCCAGAGTACACCCCACATAGCTTCCGCAAGACGTTGTTCCTGCTTGGTGTGGAGACGTGTGAGACCCTAGAAGAGATCAAAGCATGGTCGATGAACCTTGGCCACGAACACCTGTCCACCTCCTATCAGTCATACCTGCCCATGAGCCGGGAGCGCCAGCGCGAGGTTCTAAAGCGCTTTCGTTCTTGAGGATTGCTATCCTTGGTTGGTGGGGGTGGGTGTTGAACCTTTCGTCCAACAGGGCGGGAAGCGGATTCTTACTGGCATGCGAAAGCTCATAGGCCAATATCCAATACACTCATTGGAGTGCTCACATTTACGGTTGGTTTCGATATCGAAGTTGACCCTAAGGAAAAAATGTTTACCAATGTGAATGAAGTGGCAGTGTCCTGTTCCAACTAAACTTTGAGAAATTCACATGAAAGACACGACGAGTCATCACCTTGATCTGGACGGAAGGGCCGTTGCCGCGCGGATCTTTGACGAGTGCCGGGCCCAGATTGAGATGCAGTCGAATATACCTTGGCTGGTTTCCATTTCGATCGGCGATAATCCGGAAGTCGCTGTCTACATGCGCAATCAGGCGCGTGGGGCGGAACGGGCCGGGTTGGAGTTCGACCAACAATACTGGGATGCCGCGATCAGTCAGGAGGACGCCAAAGCCAAGCTCCAGGCTATGAATGATGACCCGGAGGTGCTTGGGATCATTTTGCAGCGGCCTGTGCCAGACCATATCAATGTGCGCTCCCTGCAATCTGCGATCCATCCGCTGAAGGACGTGGAGGGCATGAACCCCGCGTCCATCGGCAATATCGTCTATTCCGACGTGGCTCTTGCGCCCTGTACCGCCGCGGCCAGCGTCGAGTTGATCAAAGAAACCGGCCTTGACCTTGAAGGGCTTGAGGTCGTCATGATCGGCCATTCCGAGATCGTCGGCAAACCCGCCGCCATGATGTTGATGGCCGAAGGCGCAACCGTGACCGTCTGCCACCATATGACCCGCTCCGTCGCCATGCATTCGCGCCGCGCCGACGTGGTGGTGGTGGCGGTTGGCAAAGCCAATTTCCTTAGCCCGGACATGATCAAGCCGGGCGCCGCGGTCATCGACATCGGTATCAACCAGATCACCGACGCGGATGGCAACACCAGGATTGTGGGCGATGTGGACACGCACGCCGTGAAGGAGGTCGCCGGCTGGATCACTCCGGTTCCTGGCGGCGTAGGCCCCGTGACCGTCGCGCTTCTCATGCGCAACGCGGTGGTGGCCTATCAACGGCAGGTTGCCGCAGGCTGGGTGAGGTAAGGGTATGGGACTGAGACAAACCGGATTTAACAGCTTCGCCACCATCAACCCCCGCCACGCAAAGGAGCCGTTGACCCGCACGGTCGAGCTGTTTGTCAGCGCTGGGTTTTGCGATCTGGAACTGGCCTCCATCACCCATACGCTGAATACGGCCAATGATATTTTGGCTCGTTCCACATTCACATGGCGTTTCGTCTCTGACACGCCGGGGTTTGTGTCGGGGGCCTGCGACATGATGGTCCGGGCGGAACCCGCGATCGAAGATCACGGCTTTTCAGATGTGATGATCGTGGTGGGCGGCGTGAAAGCGGGACAGACGCCGTGGCTGCGGCGTGCCCGCGCCATGCAGCGCAAGGCGCTGCCCGTTGTGCTGCTGTCGGATGCGGCGACAGGCTACATCCGCAGCACAAGATCCCCGGCTGGCAAGCTGACCACCCATTGGCGCGACATCGCGACCCTGGCCGAGACGGGGTACCACCCCAACCTCACCGCCCGGTTCAGCGAAAACTCTGATGGGATCATTACTGGGGCCGGGGCGGGAGCCACGTCCGAGCTGGTCATCGGGCTGATCGCGCCGCTTCTTGAAAGCGTGCAGGTGGCCGAACTTGGCAACCGGTTGCTGCTGCACACGATCCGCAAAAGCGACGCTGAGCAACCCAAAAACATTGCGGATAACGAGGCGCTCTTCGACGCCAATGTCACCGAGGCAATCCGGCGGATGGAAAACGCGATTTCCGATCCAATCCCCATGGCCGATCTTGCTGCCGATCTTGGTTTGTCGACCCGACATTTGGAGCGGGTGTTCCGCAAAGTCTTCGATGACACGCCGGCCAAGTTCTACAAACGCATTCGCACGAAACGCGCCCGCATCATGATCGAAGAAACATTGCTGCCAATGGTCGAGGTCGCCGTGGCCACCGGCTTTGGTTCTTGTGACACGTTGGCCAAGGCCATCAAGGATGAATACGGGATGACGCCGTCGAAGATGCGGGCGCGCACGAAGATCAGCCTGCTGAGCTACGAGCCGGGCTAAAGCGCCAGATATCCAATCGCTGCGAATACAATCATGACGCCGCCCCATTGGGTGAGCGTCATTTTCTCTTTCAAGAACAGCCAGGCCAATAGAACTGTGAGCAACCCAAAGGTTGACGCAGCAACTGCCGCAAATTCCGGGTTGTCGCGGGTGCCTGCGATCAGCACGGCCCCAAGCGCCACAGTATCCAGAACCCCCATGACCGCCAATATTGGCAATTGCGCGCGTTGCGGCAGAACCGGCCCCGGCAGGCCCAATGCAAGTGCAATCAAAACGAGCATCGCCGCGATACGTGCAATTGCGATGGTTGCCAATTCCGCGCCCCATATGGTTGCGATATGGCCCAGCGCGAAGGTGATTGCAAAGCCGGCGCCAGCGAGGATCGACCAGATAACGGCCTCCAGCTTCGGGGCGGCAGATGCCTCATCATCGGAGGAGGCGGCGACAAACCCGACCCCGCCAATGATCATGAAGACCGCCAGCCATTGAAACAAGGTGATAGGTTCGCCGTTCAGGACGGCCCAGCCAACAGACAGTGCAGGGTAGGCCCCTATGATCGGCGCCACCAGCCGCACGGGTCCGATTGAAAACGCCTTGTAATGTGCGCTGCCTGCCAGTCCGAACATCAGGCCGGACGCGAGGGACCACCAGACGCCATTGCCCTTTGGCCAAAGACCTTCGGCAAAGACTGCCAACGGCACCACTAGCAAGCAGCCCACCACCAGCACCGTCAGAAACGCGGGCAGGATGCCGGTGCGTTGCGACACATAGCGCACGCAAATGTCGTGAAAGCCCCAGCAGAGCGCAGCGATCAACCCGAGCGTCAGCGCTCCCATGCAAGTCCCCATTGGGTGAGCGCTGAAATTTCCATGCTAGGCTGCCTCGAATGCTTGCGAGACTCACTTGGCCTCGTTATTCTTATTGTTAAAGTTTTATTCCGCTCATGCAACATGGGCATGGGAGGGAATGACACATGCTCGATGATCTTTACCCCAGGGTCCAGCCCGGTCCGCCGCGTCCCAGTGAGATTATCCAGCCACGTGTCTTCTCCATGCCGCCTGGAACGGAACGCTATGTCGTCGAAGGCTCCGGCGCGGTGCTGATCCCGGTTGAGGCTGGCGATCAGGTAACCGTTATCAATGACGAGGGCGGGCAGGTGGCTGAAGTGGTCTCTGCCGATGCCAAGGGGCGGGTTGATCTTGGCATTCTAGGGGCCACCCCCAATGCCAAACCCACCGGCTTGCAAGCTTTGCTCACTGGTTCCGACCAATCCCTGCGCGGATTCCGCATGGGGCTGGACGCGCGCAAAATTGACCTAGCGGACGCAGACGCTTTGCGCCTGTTTGATGCCGACACTCGTGCCAAGGCCGAAGAAACACTTCGCGCCCAACGTGACGGCGTGGTCGTCATCGCAGCCCCGGGGGAGGCGATGGATATCGAGGAGCAGAACACCACCACCCCGCTGGTTGTCCTGATCAAACGCGCGACGATCAAGTCCCATGTCAAATTCGAACTGCCCGACCCGCTGGCGGATATCCAAGACGACATCCGCGTCCATACCCAAACCGCCGAAGCCTTCTTCGTGAAAGCCGGTGACTATATCCAGATCATCGACGTCGACGGTCGCCAGTGCACGGATTTCGAATGCTTCTCCGCGCGCAAGCTGGACAAGGGGATCGAGCACGCTTTGGATGTGACGACGACCCGCACGCTGATGGGCCACGCCTACCCAATGCCCGGTCTGCACGCGAAATACTATGATCAGGAAATGCTGCCGCTGGTCGAAGTCGTCCAAGACACATGCGGTCGCCACGACGCATTCGCATTGGCGTGTTCCGCCAAATATTACGACGATATCGGCTACCCCGGCCACGCCAACTGCTCAGAAAACTTCAACACCGCGCTGTCGAAATTCAACGTCACTGCGCGCCCCGGTTGGATGGCGATCAACTTCTTCTTCAACACCTTCCTCGACGAACACGGCGTCATGTATGCCGACGAGCCGTGGTCCCGACCAGGCGACTATGTGTTGTTGCGCGCCCTGACAGACATCGTCTGCGTGTCCTCCGCCTGTCCCGATGACACCACGGCCGCCAATGGCTGGAACCCCACCGACATTCACGTCCGCACCTACTCGGGCAAAGAAACTTTCCAACGCTCGGTCGCGTACCGGCCCACTCCAGATGCGGAACCCAAGATGACCAAGCAAACCGGCTTCCACGACAGCTTCGCCAAGCACACCCGCAATTTCATCGAATATAACGGCTACTGGCTGGCCAATTGCTTCGCCGAGGCCGGGCCCATCGAGGAATACCATGCCTGCCGTCAAAAGGCGGTGATCATGGACCTCAGCCCCCTGCGCAAATTCGAGATCACCGGCCCCGACGCCGAAGCACTCTGTCAATATGTCTTCACCCGCAACATGAAAACGCTGCCTGTTGGCGGTGTCGTCTACACCGCGATGTGCTATGAGCATGGCGGCATGATCGACGACGGCACCGTGTTCCGGCTCGACAAAGACAACTTCCGCTGGATTGGCGGCAATGATTACGGTGGGGAATGGATCCGCGAGCAGGCCGAGAAACTGGGGCTGAAGGTGCTGGTGCGCAGTTCAACCGACCAGCTGCACAACGTCGCAGTGCAAGGCCCCGAAAGCCGCGACCTGTTGCGCAAAATCACGTGGACGGCCCCGCATAACCCCGAGTTTGACCAGCTTGGCTGGTTCCGCCACACGCCCGCGCGGCTGCATAACGAATCCGGCACGCCGTTCGTTCTTTCAAGAACGGGCTATACCGGTGAATTGGGCTACGAAGTCATGTGCCATCCCAAACATTGTGCCGAAATATTCGACGCGATCTGGGAGGCAGGCCAAGACCACGGCCTGACCCCGATGGGCCTTGAAGCGCTCGATCTGGTGCGCATCGAAGCGGGCCTCATCTTCGCAGGCTACGATTTCTCCGACCAGACCGACCCGTTCGAGGCGGGCATCGGCTTTACCGTGCCGCTCAAGTCCAAGCCGGACGACTTCATCGGCCGCGACGCCCTGATCCGCCGCAAAGAGCATCCGCAGCGCAGACTCGTGGGCCTTGACGTCGACAGCCAAGTGCAGGTGGATCACGGCGATTGCATCCATATCGGTCGGGCGCAGATAGGGGAGGTCACGTCCTCCATGCGCTCGCCACTTCTGGGCAAAAACATTGCAATGGCGCGGATCGACGTCGCACATGCGGAGCCTGGCACACAGATCGAGATTGGCAAACTGGACGGTCATCAAAAACGCCTTCCGGCCACCATCCGTGAAGACCTCGCCGCCTTTGATCCTAAGAAGGAGCGTCCCAGATCATGAACCGGCGCGCGGTCATACTAAGCGCTTTGGCGATGACCGTCGCACTTCCGGCGCAGGCCCAATCCGTAATACTCAAAGCACACGAGATCGAGGCTTTGCTGTCCGGCAACACCGCCATCGGCGAATGGGAAGGGGCCAACTACCGCCAATATTTCGCCTCTGACGGCTCCACCATCTACGCGCAGGAAAATGCACGTTCCACTTTAGGTGAATGGCGTCTGGATCGGGAAAAAGACGAGTACCAATCTATCTGGCCCCGTGATGCTGAGTGGGAAGGTTGGTTTGTCATGGAGTTTGCTGGGACCTATTACTGGGTCTCGAAAAAGACCCCGCCCACGCCCTTCAGGGTGGTCGAAGGCGAACAGTTGGTGCCCAAATGAAGGCGCTGATCGCGACTCTTATCCTGACCACAACATCCGCGCAGGCTTTCTGCCCGCAGCTGAATGCCCTGTTCCATAGCGGCAAAACAATGGTCCTGCCGCCCCCCTTCAACCATGATGCAAAATGCACAACGTCGCTGGCACTTTCAGGCGAAACGTCAACCCATTGTGCATGGCCTTTCGACTACCGCGCGCCCGAGGCCACACAGGCATTTGAAGCGGTGATGAAGGCCGTTCCATCCTGCCTTCTCACCGCGCTTGAAGTAGAAGATGACCAAGACGTAAATCATCCCGATTTTTACGACCTGCGCATCTTCAACGCCCCACAGGGCGAGGTCGGGGTCTCCCTCAAAGACAAGGGCGGTTTGCAGCAGACATACGTCTTTCTCCGCGTCACTCCCGCCAGCTAAGTCAAAACCGACGTCGCAATTCCGTTAGACCTCTGGCCTGTCAAACCGCCATCCTGATGAAAGGAGGGCGCAATGGCAGATGCACCCAGGCGCAAGGGCCGCGCAGCCCGGCTTAAGGCAAAACGCACCGTCGTGACCCCCGTAAAGGTCCGTCGTCTGATCCCGCCCTACGCTCCGTTTCCCGAGGCAGATATCGAGGCCCTAGAGGCTCAAGCTGAATGGCTGCTCGAAGAGATTGGCATCGAGTTCCGCGACGACCCCGAAGCGCTGGAACATCTGCAAGGGACAGGGGCGCGCATTGACGGCGAACGTGTGCGGTTCCCTTCCGGCCTCGCGCGCGCCCTGTGTGAGACTGCCCCTGCGCAGTTCGATCTGCACGCCCGAAACCCCGCCAAAACCGTGACGCTTGGCGGCGATCACCTTGTCTTCATGCCCGGCTACGGCTCGCCCTTTGTCACCGATCTGGACAAAGGCCGCCGCTACGCGACGCTTGAAGATTTTCAGAATTTCGTGCGCCTCAGCTACATGACCCCGCATCTGCACCACTCCGGCGGCACAGTGGTGGAACCCACCGATATCCCCGTTTCCAAACGCCATCTCGACCTGGTGCTGGCCCATCTCACCCTCAGCGACAAACCTTTCATGGGTGCCGTGACCGAGCCGCATCGCGCCGAAGACAGCCTGGCCATGGTGCGGATTGTCTTTGGAGATCAGATGGAGAGCGGCGCTGTCATTCAGGCCAATATCAACGTGAATTCGCCACTGGTCTATGACGCCACCATGACCGGCGCGTTGAAGGTTTACGCGCAAGCCGGGCAATGCGTCTGCATCTCGCCCGCGATCTTTGGCGGCGCGATGGGGCCCGTGACACCGGCGGCCATGGCCGCGCAGACCCATGCGGAAATCATGGCAGGCATTGCCCTGACCCAAGCGATCCGTCCCGGCTGCCCCGTGGTCTATGGCAGCTTTCACAACACGATGAGCCTCAAAACAGGTGCGCTCACTTTTGGGACGCCAGAGGCCAATCTTGTGATCTTCGCTTTAGGCCAAATGGCGCGACGCTTGGGTGTGCCCTTCCGCTCCGGTGGCGGGCACATCTCCGGCGCGAACTCCGCCGACGGGCAAGCCATGGCTGAAAGCGTGGCCGCCATGTGGGCGACGGTGATGTCAGGCACCCATCAGGTCTGGCACGCCGCAGGCTGGCTTGAGGGTGGATTGACCATGGGCTACGAGAAATTCGTCATGGATCTGGATGCCTGCGGCGCGATCTTGAAAATGGTTGGTGGCATGGAGGTCTCGGAAGATAGCCTGTCCAAAGCCTCCTACCATCAAGCTGGTCCCGGCGAGAATTTCCTGTCTACAGATCACACGATGGCGCATTTTGCGGACGCGAATTTCGAACCCTCCATTGCCGAGCCAGGTCCCTACGAAACTTGGTCCGAGGCGGGCAGCCATACCGCTGAAGAGCGCGCCTTTGATACTTGGCGCGAGATGCTCGCAAGCGACGCAACACCCCCGATGGAGCCTTCAATTCGCGCGGAACTGGAAGGTTTCGTCGCAGATCGAAAGGCTGCGCTGGAAGATGAGTGGTACTAATGAAAAAGGGTCTTAACGAATTCTGAAATTCGAAAAGACCCCTTGTTTTCAACGTGTTGGTGAATCCCTCGCATGCGGGAAGTCCGATCAGTTCTGCAAGTAGACCTCTAAACTGTCGTCCAGAGCATCCTTCCAAGGCGTATGATGAACCGGCGCCATCGTCCCCGTCATCACCGATTTGTAGCAATTGTCGCGGAATGTCATGATGCCTTTCTTCTTGTGGCCTTTCCACTCCTTGAATGCCTGACAAGCACCTTCGACATCAAAGCTGGGATAGTCGGTCTCGGCGATCAGCTCCTTGATGTAGTCGCCCTGATACCAGATGGCGTCATAGTCATCCTCGCCCGCGTCTTCGCGCGCCACGCGGTCGGCCACGTCGGCTTCCATCTTGGCCTTTGAGGGTATGGCGATCTTGCCCATGATGGCGTCGCGGACCCACCACGCTTGTGCATCGAACATGTTGAAGGTGAACCACTGATCCTGCATGCCGAGATAGAACAGGTCAGGATTATCCACCCAGGCCACACCTTTGTACAAATCAGCCGTTGCCAGCCGGTTCGCGGTCTTCAAACGCAGCTCTTCCGCCATGAAGGGGAAGTGGTGCTGGTAGCCGGTACAGAGCAAAACCGCGTCTACATGGCGACTGGTGCCATCCTTGAAATACGCGGTGTTGCCGTCGACCTTGGTCAACAACGGGACCTCCGCCCAATTGTCCGGCCAGTCATATCCCATCGCCGCCGTCCGGTGCGACACGGTGATCGACTTGGCCCCGTATTTCCAACATTGCGACCCGATATCTTCGGCAGAATAGGAGGTCCCGACGATCAGGATATCCTGATCCTTGAACTCGAGCGCGTCGCGGAAATCATGCGCATGCAGCACCCGGCCTTTGAACGTGTCAAAGCCCTCAAACTCGGGAACGTTAGGCGTTGAGAAATGGCCTGATGCGCAAATCACATGGTCGAATTCTTCCGTATATTCGGTGTCGTTCGGCAGGTCTTTCACGGTGACAGAGAACTTGCCATCTTCATGCTCCACCCGTCGGACCACGGTTTCAAACCGGATCCAGTCCCGTACACCGGCTCTCTCGACCCGGCCTTGAATGTAGTCAAAAAGGACGGCTCGCGGCGGGTAGGACGCGATTTGTTTGCCGAAATGTTCCTCGAAGGAATAATCAGCAAACTCCAGACCCTCCTTGGGACCATTGGACCACAGGTAGCGATACATCGAGCCGTGCACGGGCTCGCCGTATTGGTCCACCCCAGTGCGCCACGTGTAGTTCCACAGACCGCCCCAGTTGGATTGCTTTTCAAAGCAGACGATCTCAGGAATGTCCTCGCCATTTTGCTTGGCGGATTGGAACGCACGAAGTTGCGCAAGGCCAGAAGGGCCGGCGCCAATGATTGCGACACGTTTGGTCATTGCGCAGTTATCTCCTTAGATGTCCAGCGTGTTGTCTTTTTCCCATTGCGAGAAATACGAGGTGAAATCGTTCCATTCCTGCTGCTTCATCTTCAGATAGGCAGCGGAGAATTCCTCGCCCATCGCGGCCTTCAGCTCTTTGTCGCGGTTATAGGCGCGCATGGCGTCGAGCATGTTCAGCGGCAGCTTCGGCGCGCCGCGCACCTTATGGCCGTCGGCATACATGTCGATGTCATGTCGCTTGCCGGGGTCGGCTTGCGACCGCACGCCAGACAGGCCAGCCGCAATGATCACAGCCTGCAACAGGTAAGGGTTCACCGCGCCGTCAGGCAGGCGCAGCTCAAACCGGCCGGGGCCGGGGACGCGCACCATGTGGGTGCGGTTGTTGCCGGTCCATGTGACGGTGTTGGGCGCCCAGGTGGCCCCTGACATGGTGCGCGGTGCGTTGATGCGTTTGTAGCTGTTCACCGTCGGGTTGGTGATAGCGGCCAGGGCTGAGGCGTGCTTCATGATGCCGCCCAGGAAGTGGCGACCTTTCTCCGACAGGCCCAGTTCAGCCGTTTGTGACCTGTCATTTGGCTCCATCGCGAAGACGTTCGTCTTCGACGCATTGCCGGGCGCATCCCAGACGGAGATATGAGCGTGGCAGCCGTTGCCAGTTAGACCTTCAACAGGCTTCGGCATGAAGGTCGCGCGGTAGCCGTGCTTTTCAGCTATGCATTTCGTCATGAACTTGAAGAAGGAGTGCTTGTCCGCCGTGGTCAGCGCATCATCGAAATCCCAGTTCATTTCCCATTGGCCGTTAGCGTCCTCGTGGTCATTCTGGTAGGGGTTCCAGCCCAGTTCCAGCATGTGGTCGGAGATCTCGCGGATCACGTCCAGACGGCGCATGAAGGCCTGCTGGTCATAGCAAGGCTTCGCGGCGGTGTCGTATTCGTCGCTGATCTGGTCACCGGCGGGGGTCAGCAAGAAGAACTCCGCCTCGATGCCGGTTTTGACATGCATGCCCTCGTCGGCGGCCTCGGCGATCAGGCGGCGCAACACGTTGCGCGGGGCCTGGGCGACGTCTTCGCCTTCCATCACGCAGTTGCCTGGGACCCATGCGATTTCTTTGTTCCAGGGCAGGATGATCACTGCCTCAGGGTCTGGCACTGCCAGCATATCGGGGTGGGCTGGGGTCAGGTCCAGCCACGTCGCGAATCCCGCGAAGCCCGCGCCTTCTTCCTGCATATCCGCAATAGCGCGGGCGGGGACCAGCTTGGCGCGTTGTCCGCCGAACAGGTCGGTGAAAGAGATCATGAAGTATTTGATGCCGTTGTCTTTGGCGAATTTCGCGAGGTCAGTTGCCATTTTCGTTTATCCCTATTGGTCTTCGTAGTGAGGGCGCGTGCCGTGATGGCCGCGCCCTTCGTTGTCAGTATGAGGTGTTTGGTTTTCCGGGGTACCAGTCGGTGCCTGCCAGCGGGACCTGTGCCATGGCGGCGGCCTCCATGGTCAGGGCCACGAGGTCCTCTGGCTCCAGATTGTGCATATGGTTCTTGCCGCAGGCCCGCGCGATGGTTTGCGCCTCCAGCGTAAGAACCTTGAGATAGTTGCGCAGACGGCGACCGCCTTCCACAGGGTCAAAGCGTTTCATCAGCTCGGGGTCCTGCGTGGTTATGCCGGCAGGGTCTTGCCCTTCGTGCCAATCATCGTAGGCGCCCGCGGTGGTGCCAAGCGCGTTATACTCGGCCTCCCATTTCGGGTCATTGTCGCCCAGTGCGATCAACGCCGCTGTGCCAATGGCCACTGCGTCGGCACCAAGCGCCATGGCCTTGGCCACATCTGCCCCATTGCGAATACCGCCAGAGACAACCAGCTGCACTTCGCGGTGCATGCCGAGGTCTTGCAGAGCCCTCACGGCGGGGCGGATGCAGGCAAGCGTGGGCTGACCTACATGTTCGATGAACACATCCTGCGTGGCAGCAGTGCCACCTTGCATTCCGTCCAGAACCACAACATCTGCGCCGGCTTTGACCGCTAGAGTAGTGTCAAAATACGGACGCGCGCCTGCGACCTTCACGTAAATTGGAACCTTCCAGCCGGTGATCTCTCGCAGCTCAAGGATCTTGATCTCCAAATCGTCGGGGCCGGTCCAATCGGGGTGACGACAAGATGAACGTTGGTCGATGCCCTTTGGCAAGTTGCGCATCTCCGCCACGCGGTCTGAAATCTTTTGCCCTAGGAGCATCCCGCCGCCGCCAGGTTTTGCGCCTTGGCCCACGACGATCTCGATCGCGTCGGCCTTGCGCAAGTCGTCAGGGTTCATCCCGTAACGCGAAGGCAGATATTGATAGACTAGCTTGGAGGAATGCCCGCGCTCCTCTGGCGTCATGCCGCCGTCGCCAGTGGTAGTCGACGTCCCCGCGGCCGATGCACCACGCCCTAACGCCTCTTTGGCAGGGCCGGACAAGGCACCAAAGCTCATACCTGCGATAGTGATCGGAATATCCAGCTCAATCGGGTTGGAGGCATGGCGTGTGCCCAGCGTGACGTCCGTCCCGCATTTCTCGCGGTAACCTTCTAGCGGGTAGCGTGAAATCGACGCGCCAAGGAATAGCAGGTCGTCGAAATGCGGCACTTTGCGCTTTGCCCCGCCGCCGCGAATATCGTAGATACCGGTCGCCGCCGCGCGACGAATGTCGCTGTTGGCGTCCTGGGTGAACGTCGCCGATTGGCGCGGCGTGGTGTGCGGGATGCCTTTTGCATCTGTGTCTTTCATCTTAGCGATCCCTCAATATGCCGCAGCGTTGTCGACGTCGAAATTGTACAATGTGCGGGCAGAACCGTAGCGCTTGAACTCGGACGCCTTGGCGTCGCAGCCGCCGCGTTCCAGCAACTCTTCCAGCAGCTCAATATGTTCAGGCCGCATCTCTTTCTCAATGCAGTCTGCCCCCAGTGATTTGACCGACCCGCGCACAAAAAACCTTGCCTCATAACAGCTGTCACCCAACGCGTCGCCCGCGTCGCCGCACACGACGATATTGCCGGACTGCGCCATGAAGGCGGACATATGGCCTATGTTGCCATGCACGATGATGTCGATGCCCTTCATCGAAATGCCGCAGCGCGAGGACGCATTACCCTTGATGATCAGTGTGCCGCCATGACCCGTGGCCCCTGCATATTGCGACGCATCACCTTCAACGATTACGGTGCCGGACATCATGTTTTCTGCCGTACCCGGCCCAGCGGAGCCATGCACATGCACCGTCGCCTGCTTGTTCATGCCCGCGCAGTAATAGCCGGTGGAGCCTTTGACATTCACCTCAATAGGCGCGTCCAGACCCACGGCAATCGCGTGGCTGCCTTTGGGGTTGATGATTTCCCACTTGGTTTGGTTGGTGTTGTCCGCCTGCGCATGCAGCGTGGCGTTCAGCGCGCGCAGACCCTGCGCTTCCAGATCGAATGTTTGCATTTAAGCCGCTTTCTCTTGCGCGGTTGGGGCCGCGTTGTGCGACCAGAAATAGACGGTTGCGGGCTCAGGCTCCCAGACGCGGGCCTCTTCAATGCCCGGCAGGTTGACCAGCGCGCGGTATTCAGACCCGAAGGCCACGTATTGATCGGTCTCGGCCATCACGGCAGGTTTGCACGCAATGGGGTCACGCACCACGCCAAAGCCGTCTTTGGTGCCCACGAGGAAGGTGAAGAACCCATCGAGGTCGTCCAACGAGCTTTCCAGCGCCTGACCAAGGGTGGAGCCGGTTTGCATCTTCCAAGTCAGATAGGCCGCGCCGACTTCGGTGTCATTCTCGGTCTCAATATGCACGCCCAAACGGCGCAGTTTGCGGCGGAGCGAGTTATGGTTGGACAGCGAGCCGTTATGGACGAGGCACTGATCAGATCCGGTGTTGAACGGGTGGGCGCCCATGGTCGTGACCGCCGACTCGGTGGCCATGCGGGTGTGACCGATTCCATGTGTTCCGCTCATGTTGCGGACATCGAAGCGCTCTGCCACGTCTTTTGGCAGGCCGACTTCCTTGTAAATTTCGAGCGTTTCGCCATGGCTCATCACCCGGATTCGAGGCCGAATTTCGGCCAAAGCAGTGCGGGCCTCGGCGACCTGATCGGCTTGAATGTCGAGCACGGCATGGGTGTCTTTCACTGACATCTTTACTTTGCCTTCGATCAGCTCTCCGAGCGCGGCATCCAGCTTGTCGAAATCGGTATCCGGGGTGTCAGATTGAATTGTCAGTTTGGCGTTACTCTTTGTTTCACCGCCATAAATTGCGATGCCTGCGCTGTCAGGTCCGCGGTCGGTCATTGTGACGAGCATGTCCGTCAGCATGTTGCCCAACTCGGGCTCCAGAGATTTGTCTTTCAGAAAAAGTCCGACGATCCCGCACATGGCCGGGGCCCTCCCACAGGTGATGAATAGTTCGACTCAAACGCTAGCACCGAAAATTGGGTCGCTCAACCCGTGGGAAACTTTTTTTCACCTAAGGCAAAAAAGAGTCGCTTGAATCGCGAAGTCGTGCTTCATTCCTCGCAGCACCGCGAGATTGCATATGACGGTGCACTGAATGCCAACAGAAAGACACGGGGGTCTATCGTGGAACAACAACTTGCGGAACTCGTTGCCAAAGTGGCCGAGTTAGAGGCGGCAGGGGGCGGTGCCAAAGTCACCAACACCATGTTCGCCGAAACATTTTATTATCTAACAATCCCGCTGATGATCATCATCCATGCGGGTTTCTTGGCCTATGAGATGGGCGCATCAAGAATGAAGAACGTCCTGTCTTCGGGCGTCAAAAACATTCTAGCCTTCGCGTTTATGATCCCGACCTTCTACTTCTTCGGTTGGTGGGTCTATTGGGGCTTCCCAACTGGCATTCCCGGCGAGCCGGGGCCTGCAGGCATCTCGGGCATTGAATATGCCAACGCCATTGCATGGGGTTGGGGCGAAAGCGCGCAATATATGGGTCCAAACATCGCCGACCAAGCGTCGGGCGTGTTCTTCGGGGCCTTTGCATTGTTCGCGGCGACCACCGCGTCCATCATGTCCGGTGCCGTGATCGAGCGTATCCAGACAGTGGGCTTCGTGATCCTCGCTATCGTTCTGGGCTCGTTTGCCTGGGTTGTCGCGGCCGCATGGGGCTGGCACGCCGATGGCTGGCTGGTCACAAAATTCGGTGTGCATGACTTCGGCGCTGCCGGGCTGGTGCACGCTGTGGCGGGCTTCTTCGCTTTGGGTGTGCTCATCAACCTTGGGCCACGGATCGGCAAGTTCAACGCTGATGGCTCAGCCAACGAGATTGCGGGCCACAACATGCCAATGACAGTCGTGGGCCTGATGTTCATCATCGTCGGCTTCTGGGGCTTCTTGATGGCCTGCGTGATCGTACCGGGCGAGGCATGGAGCTGGTTTGCAGACAAACCATCCACCATTTACGGCACACCGATTACGCTGTCGGCGCTGTCCTTCAACATCCTGATGGCGATTGCCGGTGGCATCATCGGCGCTTGGATCATGACGAAGGACCCGTTCTGGATGATGTCTGGTGCGCTTGCCGGGATCATCTCGGCGGCCTCTGGTCTGGATATCTACTATCCGGCGCTGACCTTCATCGTGGCTTTCTCTGCCGGTGTCATTCTCAAGCCTTGCGCTACCTGGCTCGAGAAGCGTGGTATTGACGACGCGGTTGGAGCGGTGACGGTACACGGTACGATTGGCCTCTATGGTGTGATCATGCTGGGCGTCTTCGCGACAGGCTACCCTGCATTGCAAGGTGCCGCAGGTGAGGCTCCGACGATCAGCTTGATTGGCCAGATCGTGGGCGCTGTTGTCTTCTTCCTGTTGGGCTTCGTACCGGGCTACGTGGTCTCGCTTATGCTCAAGGGCATGGGGATGCTGCGTGTGCCGGAAGGTGCAGAGATCGCCGGTATGGATACCGTCAAAGTTCCAGCTCAGGGCTACCCCGAAGGCATTCCTGCCTCCGCGGCTCCAGCTGAATAACCGTTGAGAAAAGGAGAGAACCATGGGTTTTCCATATGATGAAGCAAGCTGGTCGGTTGTAGACGGTGCGATGTTCATGGGATGGGGGTCGGCAGCGCCGGGTCTCTACACCCTGATCGCCGCCGCGATCTGCGCAGCCGTGCTGGTGATCGGCAACGCCTCTGAGAAAAAGAAGGCGTCACGCTTCGAGAAGTAAACCAAGACGAAATTGGGAAGGCCGCTCCGGGAGGGCGGCCTTTTCGCATCTCAAAACTTGCCTGACAGGAAAATAATTTGCCTCACGTTCTTGCTTTTTGAATTGGGCTAGGGCTGAATACTGTCGACAAAAGACTCAAAAAACAGGGGAGACAATATGGCCATTCTTTGGAGACATTCCGCGCTTGCTGGCCGCCATGCCGAGATCGGCGGCGAATTGGAAGACTGGAACGGGATGGGGACCGCATGGTTCTACGACAACACCCCTGAACGCGCGAAAGCTGACTATGAGGCCATCCGCACGAAGGCGGGCCTCATGGATGTGTCCGGCCTGAAGAAGGTGCATGTTGTGGGCGAAGACGCGGCCTATGTCATTGACCGCGGGACCACCCGCAATGTCGAAAAGATCGGGGTGGGGCGTTCGACCTATGCCGCGATGCTCGACGAGCGCGGGCTCTTTGTCGATGACTGCGTGATCTACCACCTCGCGGTGAATTCCTGGATGGTCGTGCATGGTACCGGCACCGGGATGGAGCAGCTGACCAAAGTCGCCGCCGCCAAGAACTGCTCCGTCATCATGGATGATGACCTGCATGACATGTCATTGCAAGGACCCGTCGCGGTGGATTTCCTCGCCAAGCATATCGATGGCATTCGTGATCTGGCTTATTTCGGCATCATCCACACCAAGCTGTTTGGCCGGAACGTCATGATCAGCCGCACCGGTTATACTGGCGAGCGTGGCTATGAGATTTTCGTGGGGCGTAAGGACGCCGTCCATGTCTGGGACAACATCCTGTCCGAGGGCGAAAGCATGGGCATCCGCCCGACACAGTTCAGCACATTGGATATGTTGCGGATTGAGTCGTACCTGCTGTTCTACCCCGGCGACAACTCGGAAACCTTCCCGTTTGAAGACGGCACGCCAGCGGGTGACAGCCTGTGGGAGCTGGGCCTCGATTTCGTTGTGTCACCCGGCAAGGAAGGCTTCGTTGGTGCGGAAAACCACTACGCCATGGAAGGCAAGGAGCGTTTCAAGATTTACGGCGTTCAGCTGAGTGACGGCAAGATGGACCAGATGGAGATGTATGCGCGGGTCCACGCAGATGGCAAAGATGTGGGTGTCATCACCTATGGTTTGTCCTCGGAGCTGAACAAATACTCCGTCGCCATTGCGCGTCTGCATCCCAGCGTGGCCAAGTCAGGCACCAAGCTAACCGTGGTCCAACCTGATGGCACAGAGCTGGCCGCGACCGCCGAGGAAATGCCGTTCTACGACAAGGACAAGCAAATCCGCACCGCCAAAGGCTAGTAATAAAAGGGCGCGCATTTCGGTGTGCGCCCTAACTGTCTGCAAGAGGACATCCATGTCGAAGTTTGAATTCCCGCCCGCGATCAAAAGCCGTCCCGTCTACGGCACGCTGGAGGCCCGCCAAGGCAAGCATCACCTGATGATCGCTGATGCTGAAGGGGCCGAGGCGATCCTAGCGATTGCGACGCCAGAGTTGATGGCGAACACTCACATAATCTACATCCCACGCGGCACCGATTACGCCGAAAAACTACGCGCTTTGAACCCTGCGCAGTTCTATGAGGGGCCAACCTATGCGGCCTCCGTCACACGCATCCAGCGCGTGTTGCAGGATGCCCATATGGGGCTGCAAATCTATCTCGCAGGCACCGAAGGCCTGATGGGCCAGGCCCAGAATGAGGCGATGCAAGCGGGGTTCCCGTTCACCGCAATCCAGACCGAACATCGCGGCTCCGTCGCGCGGCGCATGCAATGCGTGCATTGCAAAGGCATCACCGAAGACGTCGAGACGGACCCATTCGTCTGCTCGCATTGCGGGCTGAACCTGTTTGTGCGCGATCACTATTCGCGCCGCCTTGCCGCCTATCAGGGCGTCTGCATCGACGCCGAAGACCCAGGCAACGTGCCACCAGCCAAGGGGATATACGAATGAGCGCCGCACCCCAAAAAGCCAAGCCCGGCGCCGAGAAGATCAACGTGACTGTCAGCGCCGTTGTGCCTTTGAATGATCTGGTCACCCGGTTTGAATTCAGCCGCCGTGACGGCGCAGAGTTCCCGCCCTTTTCCGGTGGCGCGCATACCGTGGTGGAGATGGACGACAATGGTCGCACGCGGCTCAATCCCTATTCTCTGATGTCCGACCCAAACGACCTAAGCACCTACGCCATCTCTGTTCGGCGCGATGACGAGGGGCGGGGCGGCTCGCTGTTCATGCATCGCAACGTCAAGGCTGGTGACGAGATGACCATCACATTTCCCGTCAACCTGTTCTCCCTCGATCTACGGGCCAAGAAGCATATCTTTTTTGCCGGTGGCATCGGCATTACGCCCTTCATGGCGATGATCGCCCAGCTGGAGAAATCCAATGGCAATTGGGAGCTTCACTACGCCTGTCGCACGGAAAGCCTCGGCACTTATGTGGATGAGCTGACCTATAAATACCCCGGCAAAGTCCACATCTACTACGACGACCAGAAGCAATCGATTGCGCTCGAAGACCTGCTCGACGGTCAGCCCCTTGGCACCAACGCTTATGTCTGCGGCCCCAAGGGGATGATCGACTGGGTCCACGCCACGGCCTCAGCCGCTGGTTGGCCCGATGCAAACGTGCATTCCGAAGAGTTTCTGGCCCCGCAACCCGGCGCGCCTTTTGAGGTGCGTCTTTGCAAATCTGACAAGACGATCGTCGTGGGCGAGCATGAAAGCCTGCTGGAGGCCATCGAGCGGGCAGGGGTCGAGGCCCCGTTCCTGTGTCGCGGCGGATCCTGCGGGCAGTGCGAAACCGACGTGGTCTCTAGCGACGGCACCTTCGTTCATCGCGACCATTGGCTGGATAACGAAGAACACGCGTCCGGCAAGAAAATCATGCCCTGCGTCAGCCGCTTTGTGGGCAATTCATTGGAGCTTGATAGATGACCATTCAATTCAATGACGAGACGTTTCGTGACGACTATACGTTCCGCAACTCCGACTGGGCCATTGAACGTTTCCCGTTCCCGTTCCACGAAGACAGCTACATGTATGCCGTCAATATGGAGCAACATCGCGGCGGCCCCGAGGGTTCGGTCTATGAAAAGCGCTTCGATGTCGACGAGCATTACGTAGCAGAGATGCGTGACCGTGCGATGGTGCTAGCCGACGACCCGCTGCGGTGCCAGTCGCTGCCGCATATGACGCTGGCGGGCTGGGACCTGCTGGAGCTGATCATGGTCTCCAAATCGGAAGACTATCCCGACCTGTTCGAGCTGCACCGCGACGGCGACCAGTGGCACTGGATCAACAAGCCGATGGGCATTGAGCAGAAGTTTACCTTCCTTGATGAGACCACGCTGCCCTACGGTCCGATGGAGTACATCACGCGCCAGACCCAAGGCGATTTCTGCGTGCTGGATCAGCGCGAAGACAACCTGTGGATGGATGCGGGCATCGTGACCACGCAGGCGGATTGGTCGCTTGATTTCGACATCGGTATGAATTTCTTCGAGTGGCACGCGCCCGTACCGCTGGCCCATGAGAAGGGCATTTTCGTCCGCGCCCTGAAGTTCCTTTTGAACATCCAGCAAGGCGCGCCCGCGCGGCGGTTGAACTGGACGATGACAGTGAACCCGCTTTTGGACACTTCCCCTGAAAACTACCATAAATGGGGCGTCCAGAAAACGACGCTGACACCAGAAAACATCGGTGAGAAGCAGCACTTACGGGTCGAACTTCAGACCTTCTTCCGCCTGCCGCGCTCCAACGCGCTGGTCTTCCCGATCCGCTGCTACCTGTGCAGCTTTCAAGACCTGATGACCAAGCCCAAATGGGGCCGGCGTCTTCACCGCGTGGTTCGAGATTTGCCGGTGGAATTGGCGACCTATAAAGGCTTCATCGACAACCGTCCGATGATGCTTGACTACCTGTCACAGTTCGACGACGGCTTGCCCACATCCCCTGGTGTTTGGCCGGATACAGAGAACGAGCCGCCTTTGCAAAAGTAGTCAGCCGCGTATTAGGGTCGCGAAATGCAACCTGTTCGCGCTCACGCCGGTGATCTTCATATTCCGGACATTCTGGACCTATTGCACCATTGCTTCGCCTATATGGACGGGCGGATTGATCCGCCGTCCTCCCTGCATTGGCTGACGGTTGAAGGGATTGAACAAACTTGTTCCGAGGGGGAGGTCTGGACGCTTGGAAAACCGCCAATGGCCTGCGTGTTTCTGACCAACAAGCCCGGTCGGCTTTATCTTGGAAAACTGGCCGTTGATCCCGCTTGTCGTGGCAAGGGGCTTGCCCGGCAACTGATCGAGCTGGCGGCAGCGCGCGCGCGGGAGAGGGGCCTGAAAGTGCTCGAACTCCAAACGCGGATAGAATTGGTTGAAAACCATGCAACCTTTGCGAGGCTGGGGTTTCACAAAGTCGCAGAAGACGCCCATGCGGGTTATGACAGGCCGACCGGGATTGTGATGCAGAAAACGCTTTAGGTGTTTTGTGGATAGCTGATGATCGACAAATAGCGCGCAGGCAGGCTGACCAGCCTTTCCGGGCCGTGCGGTGCATCTGCGTCAAAGAAAAGCGTATCGCCAGGTTTCAGAGGATAGACTTCGTCGCCATGGCGGTAATCCACTTCGCCCTCAAGCATGTAGATGGTCTCAATTCCGCCATGCTGAAAGGTTTGGAACACATCTGATTTTTTGCTGAGCGTAATCAGATAGGGTTCAACAATCACGCCGGAAGCGTTTGATCCAATGTGTCCCAGCAAGTTGTATTGGTGGTTGGCGCGTGTTCCCTCGCGGTCAATTTCGACGCCTTCGCCTGATTTCGTGTGCACAGCGACGCGGGCTTCTTCGAAGCGACGGAAAAAGCTCGTCAGGGGCACGCTCAGCGCATTGGCCAGCGTTTGTAGCGTGGTCAAAGAGGGGGAGGTATTGCCGTTTTCAATCTTTGAGAGCATCCCGATCGAAAGGCCCGTGAGGTTTGATAGTTCGGCGACGGTAATCTCTTGTTGGCGCCTGAAGGCCCGCACTTCGCGGCCAATCGCAATTTCAAGGACCTTTTCACGGTCATCATCCCGTGTGCTATGGGGATCTTGAGTGAGTGCGTTGACCATTTCCGGCTTGAGCTTATCGATTTTCATTAGGTAGACTTTCCTCGCGGCGCCGGGCCGCTAAACAATTCCATTGGGTTGTGCATTCTGGCATATCATAGCCAGAAATTTTCCTGTGAGAACCAAAAAGTTGAATAACAGTGAAATTACTGCCGTCGGCTTCCTGATCTTTCCAGGATTTCCGATGTCCTGCCTGACCTCGATCATCGAGCCCTTACGCGCGGCGAATGAAATCGCGGAGCGTGAGACATTCAGCTGGCAGCTTATTTCTGAAACAGGATCGAAGGTCACGTCAAGTGCGGGCGTCATCTTCGAGCCTGACGTTGCGCTTTCAGCGAAGCTTGATCCGGCTATGATTTTCTTGTTGAGCGGCCCGTTGAGCGAGTTCGAGGCACCGCGAGCATCAAACAGCGTTTTGCGCAAGTTGGAACGTACAGGCGCAGTTCTTGGCGGCATCAGCGGCGGGGTTTTTCCCTTGGTGAAGTCCGGTGTCATGGAGGGCTACAAGTGCTCCGTGCATTGGTGTTACGAGGCCGCGTTCAAATCCGAATTTCCGGAAATGTTGGCATCAGGCGAGGTGATTGTGACCGATCGCCGCCGCTACACGGCGTCCGGTGCCGCAGCCGCTTTCGATTTGACATTACAATTGATCGAGGAAAGGCTTGGCCCAGACATCGCCCTTGAGGTCGCATGCTGGTTTCAGCATCCGATGATGCGCGGGGAGGGCGTTGAACAGCGCGTTCCATTGAAACCAAGCACCGACCCGGCTTTGCCCGATCTCGTTGGTCGCGCCGTCGAGATGTTTGTGGAGCGATTGGACGAACCGCGATCCGTCGGCGACATTGCCAAGGCCCTTGGCGTCACGCCGCGACAGGTCGAGCGCGCTTTCAAAAAGGCCACCGGGCAAAGCCCATCGCACTATTTTCGTGCCTTGCGGATGAACGCTGCACGCCAGCTGGTGCTTTATTCGAAAGACAGCATGGCGCAGGTCGCAGCCGCCGTCGGGTTTTCCACGACGACACCGTTTGTGAACCACTACCGAGATGCGTTTGGTGTGACTCCGAAGCAAGATCGTGGGCGGATCAACGCTTTTCGGGTGCAGGGCAATATGCCCTTGCCTTCGACTTGAAGGCCTTACAGCGCGGCATTCATCGCGGTCGTAATCGTATGATGCAGAGAACCTGCTGAGGCGCGTGGCCCTAGTATGCGAACGAAACCTTGCGGGTCGCCGCAAATCACGAAGCAGCCCAAGTGGTGAATGGATGTGCGCGTGGCCTCACCAGAATTCATCGCGCGCATGTTTACATTGCACAGCAGCTCCAAAACGGCCTCGATCCCGTTGCCCGCCAAGTCAAACCCCGCCCACGCGTCTGTCTGCTCGGTCACTGACGCCGTGTCATTGAGGTCAGCTTTCAGGATCGCCGCAATGTCTTCATGTGTCGCGATATCTGCGCCGATCATCCACTGATCCGGCCCCATCCAGACAGCCGAGTAAGGTTGGGCGAGCAGTGCCTTTCCGGGCAATGGTGGCGTGGCCCCGAGGATTGATTTCAGTTTGGTGGCGCATGACTTCTCCTGACCCAGCCGCGCGGCGACTGAGGCAAGGGAGAGGTTTGTGATCTCAGTGCAGGTGACACCCGCAACTGTGTCGACCTGCGGATCAGTGCCGCCGAGGGCGGTTATGGGCTTCAAGCTATGCACGGACACGCTCCCCCTCTGGGTCAACAAAATGGGCGGAGACGATTTCAACCGCTACCGTCAGGTCTGTCACTGGGGAGACAAGGCGCATTTTCTCGCCCAGCCGGTTGCCCCCGTCTTTCAGGAAGCCCAACCCGATCATGCTGTTGAGCGTAGGCGAGAAGGCGGCGGAAGTGACGTAGCCTTGATCATGCTTTGCATCAACCGGCCCGTCCGCGTTCATCAGGTGGCCACCTGCTGTGATCCTTTTCGATGGATCAACTGGCTTGATGCCGACCTGTTTCAACGCGTCGTCTTCATTAAGCCCAGAGCGTTCCGACAGTTTCGAGCCGATGCTGTCTTTGGCCTTGCTGACCATCCGTCCCATGCCGAGGTTGTTCGCGGTCGTGGTTCCGTTCAGCTCGTTGCCCGCCGCATGGCCTTTCTCGATGCGCATCACGCCAAGCGCTTCCGTGCCGTATGGTACAACATCGAATTCCTTGCCTTCCTGCATCAGCTTGCGCATCAGCGCGTCGCCGTAGCGGGAGGGGACCGCGATCTCAAAAGCCAACTCGCCGGAGAAAGAGATGCGGAACAGTCGTGCGCGAAGTCCACCGCAGACGGTGATGTTACCGCAAGCCATGAAGGGGAAGGCGTCGTTGGAGATGTCGAACTCTGGATCGACGATCTTTTGCAGCAGTTTGCGGGAATTAGGCCCGGCAACCGCATATTGCGCCCAGGCTTCCGTAGTAGAGATCAATTGCACATCCATGTCCGGGAACAGGCATTGGCGGACGAATTCCATATGTTGGTAGACTTTGGCCGCATTCGCTGTGGTGGTGGTGACGACGAAATGATCCTCTGCCAAGCGCCCGGCTGTCCCGTCATCCATGGCGATCCCGTCTTCGCGAAGCATGAGGCCATATCGGGTTTTTCCGACCGCAAGTTTTGCGAAGCCGTTGCAATAGACTTTGTTCAGGAACGTTGCCGCATCTGTCCCTTGCACGTCGATCTTGCCGAGCGTGGTACAATCGCAGACGCCGACAGAATTGCGGGTAGCTTTGACCTCTCGGTCAACGCTTTCGCGCCAGTGCGTCTCGCCCTCTATCGGGAACCATTGCGCGCGCAACCAGTTTCCTACCTCCACGAACACCGCGCCGCGTTCCTTCGCCCAAAAATGGGAGGGGGTCAGGCGAGTGGGGTGGAATTCCATCCCCTTCATGCGGCCAGCCATCACGCCGATGGCAGTGGGTGTATAAGGCGGGCGGAATATCGTGGTGCCGACTTCTGGGATGGCTTTGCCTGCAAGCTCGGCCATGATGGCGAGGCCGCCCATGTTGGAGGTCTTGCCCTGATCCGTGGCCATGCCAAGTGTCGTGTAGCGTTTGAGGTGCTCGACGGAGCGGAAGCCTTCTTGGTGGCTGAGCTTAACGTCCTTGACGGTCACGTCGTTTTGCTGGTCCAGCCACGCGCGGGAGCAGCCTTCGACATACCAGAACGGGGTCTGCGTGACGGGCGCGTCTTCGGCGTGTGGCGCCTTGGCGGCCTTGCCTTTTAAGCCGAGCGCTTTTTTGGCGGCCGCCGCACCGGTTGTTAGGGCGGCGTGGGTGGACATATCGCCGTTAGCCGCACCCGCGACGGACATGCCGGGGGGTAGGGTGCCGCCGGGCACAAAAGCCGCAAGTGCTTCATTCCATTCTGGGCGGCCTCTTTGGTGGCAGGTCAGATGCACATTCGGGTTCCAGCCGCCCGACACACCGAGCGCGCCGCATTCAAGGGTGCGCATTGTACCGTCGGCCTGCTTGACCTCAGCGAAGGTCAGACCAAGACGACCCTTGGTGTCGACCACCTGCGCGCCGCGCAGGACGTGGTAATTCTCGTTCAATGGCGCATCTGCGCGGGTGTCGACCACGGCGGCGATTTGCACGCCATGGGCGTGTAGGTCGGTTGCGGTTTTGTGGCCGTCATCATTGTTCGTGAAGATTGCGATGCGCTTGGCGGGCGTCGCAGCCCAGCGGTTGGCGTAGCTGCGGATCGCAGAAGCCAACATGATACCGGGGCGATCATTGTTTTCGAACGCAATCGGGCGCTCTGTGGCGCCGGCGCAAAGGATCGTTTTGGGCGCGTAGATACGCCACAGTATCTGGCGCGGCTTTCCAGCGTCGGGTGTGTGAAGGTGGTCTGAGACACGCTCCACCGCGCCGTAGATGCCGTGATCAAACGCGCCGATGACCGTGGTGCGGGGCATCAGGCGGACATTGCGCATCGTTCCGAGTTCGGCGACAGCCTGCGCTGCCCAATCGGCGGCGGGTGCCTCGTCGATACGGAGGGTTTCGCTGTTCAAACGCCCACCCATGCGGAAATCTTCATCAGCAAGGATGACCTCCTTGCCTGCGCGTCCTGCGGTCAGGGCCGCCATCAAACCGGAGGGGCCTGCGCCGATAATCAACAGATCGCAATGGCGATACCCTTTGTCGTACACGTCCGGGTCGTCCTTCATCGACAGCGACCCGAGGCCAGCGGCTTTGCGAATGATGGGTTCGTAGAGCTTTTCCCAGAACGCGGCGGGCCACATAAAGGTTTTGTAGTAGAAACCAGCAGTTAGGAAGTTTGAGAAGCGGTCATTGATCGCCATGGCGTCGAACGCCAGCGACGGCCAACGGTTTTGGGATTTCGCCATGAGTCCGTTGTAGAGCTCTGCTGTTGTGGCGCGGGTGTTGGGTTCCTGCCGCGCGCCGCCGCGAAGTTCTACGATAGCGTTGGGTTCTTCTGAGCCCGCAGTCAGTGGGCCACGCGGGCGGTGGTATTTGAACGACCGCCCCATCAGGCGGACGTCGTTGGCAAGAAGGGCAGAGGCAAGCGTGTCGCCTTGGTGACCTTCATATTGTTTGCCGTCAAAGGTGAATTTCAGCGTGATATCGCGGTCGATCTGACCGCCTTGAAGCCGGTTTTTCTGGGTCATTTGGAACGCCCCACTTTACGGGCCACATCGCGGGCGATTTCGACCTTGCTGATCTCATGTGTCAACGTATTGCGTGTGACGACCAGCCAGGAGCGGTCGCCGCCTTCATGGAACCACAGCTCGCGATGCTGGCCTGCGGGATTGTCGCGCAGATAGGCATAGTCATGCCAGTCTTGCGGGCTGGCGGTTTCAGGATCGGGGCGATCGATCAACGCGGCGTCACCAAGGTAGACGAACTCCGCGCTGTCGCGGGGGCCAAGAAGCGGATGGTCAATAATCATCAGTGCAAATTGGGCTGATTGCCCATCCCTTTTTCGTCGATCATGTGGCCTGTCTCGAACCGGTTGAATCGGTAGGCTGTCGCGGTCTCATGTGGGGCGTCACGCGCGAGCAAATGCGCGAAAGCGTAGCCGGAGGCGGGCGTCGCCTTAAAGCCGCCGTAACACCAGCCGCCGTTGAAGTAGAGCCCGTCAATATGGGTGCGGTCGATGATCGGTGAGCCGTCCATCGACATGTCCATGATGCCGCCCCACATACGCAACAGTCGTGCGCGGCCGATCATCGGCATTATCGCCATGCCGCCTTCGCAGACGTCTTCGACCACGGGCAAGTTGCCGCGCTGCGCGTAGGAATTGTAGCCGTCGATATCGCCGCCGAAGACCAACCCGCCCTTATCGGATTGGGAGACGTAGAAATGACCCGCGCCGAAGGTGATGACCCCTGGCAGGACGGGCTTTAGACCTTCTGAGACAAATGCCTGCAGTACGTGGCTCTCGATTGGTAGGCGAATACCCGCTTTCGACAACAGGCGTCCGGACGACCCGGCTACTGCGCAACCGACTCGGTTTGCGCCTATGAAGCCTTTGGCCGTCTCAATGCCCAAGCATTTGCCGTTTTCGATCTTGAAGCCAGTGACTTCGCAGTTCTGGATAATGTCGACGCCGCGCGAGTCTGCTGATCGCGCATACCCCCAAGCAACAGCATCATGGCGCACAGTGCCGCCGCGCCGCTGGGCAAGGCCGCCTTTGATGGGGAAGCGTGCATCGTCAAAATTGAGGAACGGATATTCCTTCTTAATCGCAGGCAGATCGAGATATTCCGCATCCGCCCCATTCAGCATCATTGCATTGCCACGCCGGATGAAGGCATCGCGTTGCGCATCGGAATGGATCAGGTTCATGATCCCGCGTTGAGAGATCATGGCGTTGTAATTCAGGTCCTGCTCCAGCCCCTCCCAAAGCTTGAGAGAGAATTCGTAGAATGGCTCGTTCCCGTCGAGCAGATAGTTGGAACGGATGATCGTCGTGTTACGCCCGACATTGCCGCCGCCGATCCAGCCTTTTTCGATCACGGCGACCTTTTTCTGGTCGAACACTTTCGCCAGATAATGTGCCGTTGCCAGCCCGTGGCCGCCGCCGCCAATGATTATGATGTCGTAATGCGCTTGCGGCTCGGGATCGCGCCAAGCCGGTTTCCAGCCTTTGTGACCCGTCAGTGCCTCTTTGATAACCTTGAAACCGGAATAACGCATGGAATCAGACTCCCTCTTGAACAATCATTACGGTTTTTGCGGCTGTCGTCCTTTTGAAACCCGACATAGAGGGCTTCGAATCGGACCTGATGCCGTGATTTTTGGCAAAATACAAAAATTGTGAACACGTAACCTTAAGAAAAAAACTTGATTGATAGGAAAATCATGCAAGACTGTCGCGCAGAGTGCTTTTTGGGGTCTGACAGAGAATCACTGCGGCTCTAGGGCTGGTGCGTGGCGATGCGCATCCCTCTGACAAAAGCGACGCGAACAGGTCGCGACACAACTGGGAGAAACACATGAACAAGTTTACTACAGCGCTGGGCGCCGGGGTCGTAGCTCTGATGCCAATGGCCGCGTTTGCTGAAGACAGCAGCGATCCAATTGTTATTCCGATCCACAACTGGTCCTCGCAAATCGTGATGAGCCACGTTGTTGGTCAGATTTTCGAATCCATGGGCAACAATGTTGAGTTCGTCACCACCGACAGCCAAGCCGTCTACGAGTCGGTGCGTTTGGGCGATGTCGCGCTTGAGCTGGAAGTCTGGGAAGGCGCGTTTGGCGCATCTTTCCGCGCGGCCTTGGAAAAAGGTGGTCTTCATGACGCCGGCGACCACGATGCGGTTACACGCGAAGACTGGTGGTATCCGATGTGGACGAAAGATGCCTGCCCGGGCCTGCCATCCTGGGAAGCTTTGAACGACTGTGCCGAGATATTTGCAACTGCTGAGACAGGGGAAAAAGGCCGCTATCTGGACGGTCCCGTTGACTGGTTGAAGCATGGCCAAGAGCGGGTGGAAGCGCTGGGCATGGACTTCGTTGTTGTCAACGCTGGCTCGGCCGCGGCTCTGTGGGCTGAAATCGGCGCAGCAGAGGCTGACAAGAAGCCTGTTGTTGTCTTCAACTGGACACCAAACTTTGCCGAAGCCGTCTGGCCGGGCGAGTTTGTCGAATTCCCTGAGTGGGTCGACGGCTGTGACAAGGACCCGAAAGTTGGTCCGAACCCCGACGCGCTTTATGACTGCGGCAACCCCGCCAAGGGTTACCTGAAGAAAGCCGCTTGGGATGGCATGAAGGACAAATGGCCAGCGGCATATGATGTACTGACCAAGATCTCCTTCACCAACCCGCAGATTGCCGAGATGGCCAAGTTCGTCGACGTCGACGAAATGGAGCCGGAAGAAGCAGCAGCTGCATGGCTGGAGGCAAACCCAGAAGTTTGGCAGGGCTGGACCGGCTCCTAAACTTTTCGAAATTGGGTAACGACTTTCGCCCGCCCGAGGTTATGCTTCGGGCGGGCGTTTTAAACGCCGATCATAGGAATCGGTGAGGGGAGAGCAAAAGAGATGACCGCCGAAACCGTGATTTCCTGCAAGAATGTATGGAAAATCTTTGGGAACAATCCCGAGGCGTATCTATCGAAGATGCCAGAAGGGCATAGTTTCGACGACATTCGTGCCGACGGATACATCGCCGGGGTTAAAGACGTCTCCATCGAGGTGTCCCGGGGCGAGATGCTGGTCATCATGGGCCTTTCAGGTTCCGGCAAGTCCACTTTGGTGCGTTGCTTCTCCCGCCTTCATGAAATTACTGGCGGCACGATCGAGGTTGAAGGGCAGGACATCATGTCCCTGTCCGAGAAGGAACTGATTGAACTGCGCCGCAACAAAATGGGGATGGTTTTTCAATCTTTCGGGCTTTTGCCGCACCGGACCGTTCTGGACAACGTGGCCTTCCCATTAGAGATGCGCGGCCAGGACAAACATGAACGCCGCGCCCGCGCCTTGGAAGTTGTGAAGCTGGTGGGGTTGGAAGGTCGCGAAGACTATTTCCCGCGCGAGCTATCTGGTGGTCAACAACAGCGCGTGGGCATTGCCCGCAGCCTTGCGATTGAGCCTGACATTTGGTTTCTTGATGAGCCTTTCTCCGCACTTGATCCGCTGATCCGCCGCGAAATGCAGGACGAGTTCCTGCGGCTGCAAGAGCTTCTCGGGAAAACGATTGTTTTCATCACCCATGATTTTGACGAGGCCCTGCGCCTCGCGGACCGGATCGCGATTATGAAAGACGGGGCGGTCGAACAGTGCGACACACCTGACCAAATCGTGCTGAATCCTGCAACCGAATATGTGCGCAAGTTTACCGAAGAAATCGACAAAGCCCGTGTGGTGCATGCGGGCGTGTTGGCGAAAGCTGACCTCAAAGCTTCCGGCGATCCGGTTGACGCCAAGGCTTCGGTACAAGAACTGGCGCGGCTGCTTGTGCAAGACAAACGCAAAACCATACCGGTGGCCCGCGATGGTGCCGTAATTGGCGGTCTGGACCGCGCTGAGGCGTTAGAAATTCTGCTGGAGGCTGGCTGATGGCAGATGCCACAGACCACTTGGAACTGCGTGAAAGGGGTGGCCTGACCCGAGTGCAAGTTGCGCAGTTGTTTGTTGGCATCGCGGTTGTGCTGACCGTCCTGCAATATGTCGGCCTTCTACCCGCCGCGTTGCACCGATTGCCGGAAGCGATGATCCCTAACTTCGCGGCTTGGCTCGACGCCATATTCAATTTTGTCAAAGACGATTTGGGCTTGCTGGCGCTGACCCGTTTCCTGACCGAGGGGTTGCAATGGCTTCTTGATGTCACAGCGAACTTGCTTTTTGGCAAGCGGCGCTGGCCCAATATCGGGCCAATCCCGTGGACCGCAGTCGCTGCCGTTGCCGGGGTCATTGGATACTACCTCGGTGGCTGGCGGATGGCGCTTTTAGGGGCCGGCACATTCACATGGACCGCGCTGATTGGTCAGTGGAAGATCGCGATGGAGACGATGTCGGTGCTCGTTGTTGCCGCACCCCTTGCGTTCTTTATCGGGCTAACCCTCGGCATATTGGCGTGGAAGAAAGCTTGGCTTGATCGGGCTTTGAAGCCGATCCTGTCAGTGCTTCAGACACTGCCTTTCTTTACCTATCTGCTTCCCGCGGTGATCTTTTTCAAAGTGGGTCCCACAGCTGGTGCGGTTGCCACAACAATCTACGCCATTCCGCCGATGATACTGATGACGACGCTTGGTTTGCAGAAGGTGTCGCCTGAGGTGGTCGAGGCGGGCAACATGAGCGGTTGCACCAAGTGGCAACTGCTGCGCCATGTGTATTTGCCATCCGCACGAACGGAAATACTGGTCGGCGTGAACCAAGTCATCATGCTGTGTCTGGCCATGGTGGTTTTGACTGCATTCATCGGGATGCCGGGGCTAGGTGCCAAATTGCTGGCGATGATGGGTAGCTTCAAGCTGGGCCGCTCCTTCGAGATAGGCGTCACGATTGTGCTGCTGGCGGTCACACTGGACCGCATGTCCAAGGCCTGGGTCGTCAAGCAGCCTGAGCATTTTGAGAAGGGGACCCGTTGGTGGAAACGCCATCTGATGCTGCTCATCGGGGTAGGGGCGGTCGTATTTTGCGTGTTGCTGTCGAAATTCGTTCCTGAGGCGCAAACGCTGGGCCGGACCCAGAACTTCAGCCAAGGCAAGGAACTGGACAACCTAATCAAGGCCTTTCTGAATATTGATGTCGTCAAGGCGACTACAGGATTTTTGCGTGCCTTTGTGAACGTGCAAATCCTGATTCCGTTCCGCAACTTCATGCTGTCGATCCCGACACCGGCGTTTGTTCTGCTGATAACCGCTTTCGCGTTATGGCTTGGGGGCCGCAAACAAGGAATTTACGCTGCGGTCTTTTTTTCTCTCGTGGCCTTGTCGGGATGGTGGGACCGTTCTGTCATCACGCTCTATTCCGTTTTGTCAGCGGTAACGATCGCCGCGCTGCTGGGTATGCCTATCGCGATAACAGCAGCCCGCAGCGAGAAGTGGTCGAAGCGGGTTCTTTTGGTATGCGACACGGCCCAAACTTTCCCCAGCTTTGTCTACCTCATCCCCGCCATCATGCTGTTTGGGATCACTGACATTGCGGTGATCTTTTCCATCCTGATTTTTGCGATGGTGCCACTCGTCCGCTACACAATCGAGGGCCTACGCACTGTGCCCGCCGAGATGACAGAGGCAGCAGACATGGCTGGCGCGACGCGGATGCAGAAGCTGATGAAGGTGCAGTTGCCCCTGGCATTGCCAACGATGGCAGTTGGGTTCAATCAGGCAATCATGTTTGCTTTCTTCATGGTCATCATCGCAGCCTTTATCGGCACGCAGGATCTCGGCCAGGAACTTCAAAGGACATTGGCTGGCACCGACATGGGCAAAAATTTCGTGCTTGGAATTTGCGTGTCACTGATGGCGTTGACCTTTGACTTGACGCTGCTGAAATGGGCCAATGATCGAAAGAGGTCTTTGGGCCTTGATCAACAATGACCTTGAGTTGTTGGGTTATCTCTAGAGGGCACTAGCAGGCTTTTGATTGCTTGGAACAGTCCAGAGGAGCACAGGGCGTTCTGTGCGCTGTTTGAGAACGCCAACCACAAAAGCAAGAGGCCACACCCCGAAAGATGCAATAAAACGTCGCTTCGTCCGCATTGAGCCCAGACCTCACAAAATGGCGTATGGCAGCAAATGTCAGCTTCAAAGTCGTCAGATAGAATTGGATGTCATATAGTTGATGTGCGATCCGTCTCGGAGGTGGTCGATATGAGCGACATCGTTCTTTATGCGTCCAAAGCGTCACGTTCACTGGCCGGGTACTGGATGTTAGAGGAGCTTGGCATTCCGTATCAAGTTGTCGACGTTGATCTTCGAGAGCGGAAAAACCTGGAGCCGGAATTTCTAAAGATAAATCCTTCGGGCCGCGTGCCCGTTGTCTCAGTTGACGGCGTAGTTACCAGCGAACGGCCAGCGATTTGCGCTCTTCTGGCAGATCGGTTTGGGTACGGCTCCTTGGCACCAGAAATCGGGTGCAAAGATCGAGGCCCCTATCTCAAATGGTTGGTCTATTCTACAGCCGTTATTGATCCAGCAATTGCGGTGCGCGCTTCGAACCTAGACGAGCCCCTTCAACAAACAACTTGGGACACTGCGCAGGACGTGGTCGATATTCTCAGTCAAACGCTGGTTGGGCAATCCTGGTTGCTGGGGGATCGGTTTACAGCTGCGGATGTCGCTGTCGGGTCGGTCATTTCAATGGCGCGTTTCAACAACTTGCTTCCTGAAAGCGAAGCACTGAACGAATATTGTAAGAGATTGAAAGGGCGAGCGGCGTTTCAACAGGCTGAGCGACTGACTTGGCCCCCAGAACTCTTCACGCCCTAAGCTGAGGTAGGGCCCAATATCGTCAGCGGCCGCCTCGTGCGCGTAGCCGACTTAGAGTAGCCCGTCAAACTCCTATAGGCAGCGAACGACTGATCAGAAAAATCTCGATCGCGAGGAGTGTGTTGCGCTTCGGTTACGAAATCGCATCGTTGTAGGTGTCGTGGGGTATTTTATGTGGTATGTTTCTAAGTACTGGCGTGATTAGTGAATAACTTCAATGGTATGCTGCTCCTGGTAAGGAAGACTGTCTGTCCGCCACCACCTCAGTAGAATTCCATTGTGCTTGCATGACATTCAGTGGCTATGCGGCTCGTCATACAGTGCGCCATGGATCGCGAATTGATCAAGGCCCGCGTCGCGCGGCTCGATCATGCGGAAGCTTTCCTTGACGCCGGTTTCTGTCAGTTCCCGCGTCACCGTGAGGAGGGTGTTGGGGTCTTGCCCGTCACACAGCTCGGCCATGTGGCGCAGTTCGTCCTTGGCAACCTGAGATGCCGCAGCCACAGAGGGCGCGCCATACATTTGGACAAAGTGCTGCGCCAAAGCCAATTTAAGCGCGTCAAACTCGGCTTGTTCAACTTGTGTCGCCGCCACGAAGGTCACCCGCCCGAAGGTTTCGACGCCCAGCCAGCCGTTAGAGAAAGCTTGCCGCGCCTTGCCCGTCAGATCGGCTTGCGACCAGTTGGAAAACTCAAAGCCGCCCGAGATGCACCATTCGCCCGTGCGGGCAGGCGAATGGAACACGTTCATGTCGCTTTCGTCGAAATGGATTGCGCGCGCGAGCATCATGTCAGCTGCCCTCCAGGAGCGTGGTGAGGGGGATCAAATGGGTGGTCTCGGCGTCGCGCAGCAGCATGCCGAACCGCTCGTCCACGCCAAGATATGTGCCGGTGAGGCCATTGATGGTTATCTCTTCGCCGATGCCATGGGCCAGGCCGCGCCAGTCTTTGTGAAGCGGGGCCGCGCCGGCCTCCTGCCAGGTGTTGATGCCTACAAGGGTGTGTTTCACCCAAGATTCCAGCAGCGCGTCCGCCTGCACGTCGGCGCATCCCTCCGCATAGAGCGTTGTCTGGTCCGGCATGGTGCCCGGATCGTCGCTATCCGGCCACAGCGGCAGGGACAGGCCGATGACCAGCCAGTCAGGTTCTGCGCCTGGGTTGGTTTCCGAGGTTGCGACCCGCATCGCAGCGCAAGACGCGCCGTTGATGCGAATACCGCCCGCCCAGTCCAGATGCACCGCGACCTCTGGCGGGGCCAAAGCCCCGAGCGCATGTTGAAACCCGACCCCGCAAAGGGGCACCATCGCCATGGCATCTTCGAGCGTCACATCCGGCGCAAAGACAATGGCCGCACGCAGCGCATTTGCGCCGAGGTTATAGACCACCAGCCCGCCGTCACATCCTCGCGCGGCCTCCACGCAAGCCTTGTCGAACGGGTCTACCTGACCCTCGACTGCCAACCCGCTAAAGAGCGGAGGGAAGGTGGGGGTGCTCATGCCTTGCCGGCCTCTATCAGCGCTTTGGCCACTGCTCTGAACCCCTGCGCCTGCGCCGAGTCGGGCTTGGAGACGACAATCGGCGCGCCGCCATCCGCGGCCATGCGAATGTCGAGATGCAGCGGGATTTCGGCAAGCAAAGGCACGCCCAGCTTTTCCGCCTCTATTTTGACGCCGCCATGGCCGAACATATGCTCCTCATGCCCGCATTGGGAGCAGATATGGGTGCTCATGTTTTCGATCATGCCAAGGATAGGCGTGCCCATCTGGTTGAACATGTCGATGCCTTTGCGCGCGTCCAGCAACGCCACGTCTTGCGGGGTGGATACGATCACCGCGCCATCGAGATGCGCCTTCTGCGCAAGCGTCATCTGCACATCACCAGTGCCGGGCGGCAGGTCGACGATCAACACATCCAGCGCCCCCCATTGCACCTGCGTCAGCATCTGCTGCAACGCGCCCATCAGCATCGGGCCGCGCCAGACAACGGCCTGATCTTCATTGGTCATCAACCCGATGGACATCATGGTGACGCCGTAGTTGCGTAGCGGCAAAATCAGCTTGCCATCAGGGCTTTGCGGTCTACCGGAGACGCCGAGCATGCGCGGCTGCGACGGGCCGTACACATCGGCGTCCAACATGCCGACGCGGCGGCCCTCGGCGGCGAGGGCACAGGCGAGATTGGCCGCGACCGTGGATTTGCCGACGCCGCCTTTGCCGGAGGCGACAGCAATGATCCGATCAACCCCCGGTATCTTCGCGGGTCCGGCCGGTTCGGCCTGGCGGGACGGTTTGAGGTCGGGGGGAGGTGTCGGTTTGCTATGCGCTGTCATCACAATGGAGACGGAGGCGGCGCCCAATGCGGTCAGCTTGGCTTCTGCCTCGGCCTTGGCGGCCATGAAAGGGTCGGGGCTGTCGACCTCCATCACGAAGCGTACGGCATCGGCGTCCACGTTCAACGCGCGCACAAGGCCGGCCTCTACCAGATCGACACCTGACGGGGCTTTGACTTCTTTCAAACAGGCGAGGACGTCTTCGCGGGACAGCGCCATTTATGGGCCTTCAATCTTGCCAGTGACAACATGCTCTAGATCGACGCCGTCGATGGTCAAAACCATTTTGGCCTCGAAGGTTTTGCCACTTGTATCGGCCGCATTCCGCATGGCCTCTTCAATGGCCTGCTGGGAGGTCACGCCCACCTGCTTGAGAAATTTGCGCATCGACATATTGAAGTCATCGCTCATGGCCTTGCCCCTCGGGAGATTGAAAATGTTGACGCTCCGACCCTAGCGCCCCTAGGCTGACGCGCAAGTTTGGAGCCGTCGGAATGTGGAAATACATTGCATTGACTACCGCTATTGCTGCCTCGCCCGCGTTGTCGCAGGACAAAGCGTTCACCTTGCAAGCCCCTGATGAGCTGTCTGAAACCGGGTTCTTGAAGCACCTGCTGCCTCGATTCTCCCTTAAGACCGGCATCCGCATCACCGTTCAGGACAGGGCCGCGGACGCCGCCTTTGGCACAGACGGGACGCCGGTGTTTCGTCAGGATGCGACCATTTGGTTTCTTGCCAGGACGGACAATGCGTTCACCGACGCTTTCGCCGACTGGCTGGCCTCTGATGTGGGCAAACGCACCATTGAGGCCTTCGCGCCGGATGGCACGCCGATGTTCAGCGCCGATGTAGGCGCAAAGGTCGAGCCCCGTGCGGTCGCCTTGAGCGGCGATGCACAGCTTGGCGAACGCATCAGCCTGCAGCAATGTGGCAGGTGCCACGTGGTCAATGACACCAACCGCATGAACGCTATTGGCTCCAGCCCGTCTTTTGGGTTGCTGCGGACGTTTCCCGATTGGCAGGAACGGTTTGAGACGTTTTTCCTGCTCAAGCCGCATCCGGCCTTCACGCAGGTCGAAGACGTGACCGACCCGTTTGCCGCGCATTTGCCTTCGCCGATTGCGCCGATCGAAGTCACCCTTGAGGACATCGAGGCGATCACGGCCTTTGTCGGCTCGATCATGCCGTCCGACCTTGGAGCGCCCATACAAACTCAGTGATCCCGGCGTTTGGACAGGTAGTCATCTGTGGTGCGCACACGGGGCCTCTCGCCGCCTTGAAACGGGTTGTCGGTGGAATGGTACTGCGCCTGAATGCGGCAATTGTCGCACATCTGGATCATCTTGGCGGCGTCTGAGCTGGCGAACATCGCATGGTTGCCCGCCAGCTTTTCGGTAATCCGCTCCACCGTTGATTTCACGCCAAAGAGCGTGCCGCATTCGATGCAGGCAAAGGGTTCTTCTTCGTGCAAGACCCGCTGCGACAGGGCCGCGTCCGTAAGGTCGAGCTGTGGCTGCAAGGTGATCGCTTTCTCGGGGCATATATTGGCGCATAGGCCACATTGCAGGCAGGCATCTTCCTGAAAGCGCAACTGCGGCATATCAGGGTTGTCGCCCAGCGCGCCCGACGGGCAGAGCGAGACGCAGGACAGGCACAAAGTGCAGGCTGAGGTGTCAACGAGCACGGCACCGTAAGGCGCACCCCGGGGGAGCGTTACTTGCTCTGCGTCCGGTTGCAGCGCTTTCGCGGCCAACCTTGTGACTTGCCGCCGCGTGCCCATTGGCAAGATAGGGTCGCAGCTCAGGGCTGCGCTATGATCATCAAACAACGCCTCAGAGAGCGCATCAGGGTCGGCGGCCTGCAGGATGTGAACGGCTCCCTCATGTCCAGCCAATGCGCGGGCGAGGGCCGCCTGTTCTTCGATCACGTCGATTTCCGTTTTCGGCGCCGGCAATACGGCAACATGGCCAAAGCCGCAGGCGAGCGCTGCCAGCATCTCGGCATGGCCGAACCCGGCTAAAGCTTCGACCTGCAAGGGTATGATATTATGAGGTAAACCGCGTCCAATCCGGGCAGAGAGGGAGATCAGTTCCATCCCGAATTCGGCGTCATGAACCAACAGGCGCGGGTCTGTCCCGCCTGCGGTGCGATAGGTCGACGCCAAGGTGGTCAACCGCCTGAAGATCGTCTCCACAGGCGGCGCGTCGTAGCTGATTGCCCCGGACGGGCAGACCGCCGCGCAGGACCCGCATCCGGCGCAAATCATCGGATCGACCGTCACATGTTCGCCCGCAGGTGTGATCGCCCCAGTAGGGCAGACATTCAGGCAATTCGAGCAGGCCGGTTTTTCTGCGCGGCTATGGGCGCACAGGCTTGCCTCCATCCTCACGTAAAGTGGTTTCTCGAAAGTGCCGATCAACTTTGACGCGGCAAGGACCGCTTTGGCGACCGATGGGGCATGCGCGGGGTCAGCGCGGAGATAGCCCTCGCGCTTATCGGGGGCAGCGACGAGAGCAGTGCCGCCGGAGATATCCAAGATAACATCGCAGTCCGACACGGCGCCTTCTACAGGCTGGCCAAGCGCGAATGCGCCGCGCCCGCCGGTGACAATCTGCTGCAATGCGCCAAATCTGATGGAAAAACGGCCAAGCGCGCCATCCACCTTGCGCACCTCGCCAACCACACAGTCAAAGCGGCGGTCGGCAGGAACATGTTCGGCGTCAGGGAGGAGCACCGTCACCGCCATAATATCACAGAGGTCTTCTGCGGCTTGAATCGCCGCCGAGCCACCGATGATCAGGCAGGTCCCTTCAGAAACAATATCGACGGCTTTACCGGGGTGGGCGCTCAGCGCTGCTTCGGCGACAAGCGCCGCCATTTTGGGCCCGCCATCACCTTCTCCCCATCCCGCGCGATCGCGAAGGTCAACGAAGCCCGGCGGGTCAATTTCCAACTCATCCGCCAGCTCTTCAAACTGCTGGCGTTCCTGCTGGCAGGCGATGATCGCATCACCGTCGGCGATCTCCTTTGCCGCAGCATCCAACTGGTCCATGCAAAGGCTGGTGTAGATCTTCGAACAGGCCATCCCACAAGCCGCCTCGATCGCGCCTGCGTCAACGGATTGGCTGCCCAGACAATCGCACAAAATCAGCTTCTTTGACATCGAATCTCCTATGTGCCGGAACGGCCCGTGGCGCCAGCACCTGCAACGCTAGTCGTGATTCTGTGGCGGCGTAAACCCGTTTCGTCCATTCCGCAGCCCGCCAATCAATGCTGCGATTGCAAAGGAAATTCATGACTAAAACACTTGGAAAGCAGGCGAGATGTTAGCGCCACCGTTATTATTCAGCCGCTACAGCCGGCGCAGGTTTCGCGGAGAAAATGCCGCGTCGCAGAACCCCGTGATTGTGATCAAACCCGCCGCAAAAATCGTTTTGAGATTGCCCATGCGTCATGCACGATGCTGACAGCAAGCACGACGCTCGCCGGGGGGAATGTGACAAACGCTACCCAAAAATCCATTTCGATGCCCTTGGGGATTGTGATCCGCAAGGTGCCTGGCGTTACGCGCTGGGTCAGCCATATCTGGAAAGCAGTTGCCGTTTTGCCGGGCGCAGGCGAGGCCAGCTGGAAAGAATTGCGCCGCGACGGCGACACCATAGAATATCACGCCGCGACCGTCCCGCTTGAGCTGTTTCGGACGGACACAGAGGCGTATCTGCACGGGCTGTCAGCCAAAGTGCCATCTATCTATGTGGTAATGCGCGAAAGCGGCAGCGGCCATCCGCTTGAGTTCGTACTGGCCACGGCATCACCCTACGAGGCACAGGACTACGCCGATACCGGCGAAGAGTTGGTCGAGAAAGTGCCGATGCCCGAAGGGCTCATTGCCTGGGTTCGCGACTATGTTGAGCAACACCACGAAGATGAGGTGTTTGTGAAGCGCAAGCGCAAGAACGCCCGCGTTGATCTGAAGGAAGACGGGATAGGCGACGCGCGTATCCGGCAGGCGGCCGATGTCTACCGCGCGCCCTCCACCAAGGAAACGGTGCATTGAGCGGGGAGCAGAATTTCTGGTCCCGCCGCAAGGCGAGGGTACAGGCTGAAGCCGAAGCCGAAGTGGCCGCTGTTGAGGCGCAGGCTTTGGCGGAAGAACATGCCGAGCTTGAAGAGCTGAGCGACGCTGAGATTTTGGCAACGCTTGAATTGCCGGACCCGGACACGCTGAAGATGGGCGACGACTTCAAGGCCTTCATGGCACAGGCTGTCCCGGACCGTATCCGCCGGCGCGCATTGCGCACGCTTTGGCGATCCAACCCCGTTTTGGCCAATGTAGATATGCTGGTCGATTACGGTGAGGATTTTACCGACAAGGCGACCGTCATTGAGAACATGCAGACCGCCTATCAGGTCGGCAAAGGCATGTTGAAGCATGTTGAGGAAATGGCGCGACAAGCGGCGGAGAAGGAAACCCCGCCTGAGCCGGAGGACGAAATTGTAGACGAGGTCGAGGAAGAAGACGTCCTGCTCGCATCCGTTGAAGACGAGATCGTTGAATTGGAGGAGGCCGATCCCCACGCGGAGATCGAAGAGGCATATGCCGCCCCGACACCGCGCCGCATGAAATTCAGACGAGAGGAGAGCGCCGCGTGAGTGCAGCTGTTGACACCAAGGTGGCCTCAGAGGACCGGCTTCGCGCTGACCTCTACAACTTCTTGGGGTTGATGCTGTCCGGCCCGCCTGACCAAATCCTTCTGGATCAATGCGCGGGCCTTTCGGGCGACGAAAGCGACCTTGGCAAGGCCATCGGTGGTTTGTCGCGCGTTGCGAAGGCCACCAAGCCCAAGAAGGTCGAAAGCGAGTTCAACGCGCTGTTCATAGGTTTGGGGCGCGGCGAGTTGCTGCCCTATGCCAGTTACTACCTGACGGGGTTTCTGAACGAAAAACCCTTGGCTGCTTTGCGCACCGACATGGCGACGCGCGGCATGACGCGGGCGCAGAACGTGTACGAGCCAGAGGATAACATCGCCTCTTTGATGGAGATGATGGGCGGCATGATCGTGGGCCGCTTCGGCACGCCTGCGACACTCGACGACCAAAAGCAGTTCTTTAACAAGCACATCGCCCCATGGGCGGGACATTTCTATGCCGATCTGGAGGCCGCGAAAAACTCGGTTCTATATGCCTCGCTTGGCAGCGTGGGCAAGGCATTCATGGAGATTGAGCGCGAGGCGTTCAGAATGACCGCAGGCTAGCTATCTGCGATGAAACCGGCGGGGATGCCCGCCACCAACAGGAAGGGGAGACATCCCATGACCAAGAAGACTGAGGACGGCACAAGCCGCCGCGATTTTCTGAAACTGGCTGGCACGACCGCGCCGGTTGCTGCTGTGGCATTGGCCACCGGCACGACCGAGGCAGAGGCGCGACCAGCAGACCTGACATCCGACAAGATGCAGGACACCGCGCATACCCGCGCCTATCTCGACAGCGCCCGCTTCTAGGACGCCGTCAATGACGACCCTCACGGCGACTGGTTGCGTGACGCCCGACTGCCACGAGGTCCATTCGAAATCCTGCAAGCCCAACAAGTGGTGGGTAAGCTCAGGGGAGGAACTAAAATGCTAAGGAAAAAGACCAACGGGGTAGCGCGACGCCCCCAGCGGACCGGTATCCTGTCTGACATCGCGGAAAAATCCGTAGATCGCCGCAGCTTCCTGCGCGGCAGCGGTTTGGCCATTGGTGGCCTTGCTGCAATTTCGGCCACGGGGGGCTCGGTCACCCAGGCAACGGCACAAACGGCAGCCGACGGCGCGGTTGAGCTGGTCAAATCTGTCTGCACCCACTGCTCTGTCGGGTGTACCGTTGTGGCAGAGGTCAGCAACGGCGTCTGGACGGGGCAGGAGCCCGGTTGGGACAGCCCGTTCAACCTTGGCGCGCATTGCGCGAAAGGGGCCGCTGTTCGGGAGCACGCCCATGGCGAGCGCCGCCTGAAATACCCGATGAAGAAAGAGGGCGGAGAGTGGAAGCGCATCAGCTGGGAGCAAGCGATCGACGAGATCGGCGACGGCATGATGAACATCCGCGAGGAGAGCGGGCCGGACTCGGTCTACTGGCTTGGCTCCGCGAAGCACAATAACGAGCAGGCCTACCTGTTCCGTAAGTTCGCTGCCTATTGGGGCACCAACAACGTCGACCACCAGGCACGGATTTGTCACTCCACCACGGTTGCTGGCGTAGCAAACACATGGGGCTACGGCGCCATGACCAACAGCTACAACGACATCCACAACTCCAAAGCGATCTTCATCATCGGCGGCAACCCAGCTGAGGCGCACCCTGTTTCCCTGCTGCACCTGTTGCGCGCGAAAGAGCAGAACAACGCGCCCGTGATCGTTTGCGATCCACGGTTCACCCGCACGGCGGCCCATGCTGATGAGTATGTGCGCTTCCGTCCGGGCACCGACGTGGCTCTGGTCTGGGGCATCCTGTGGCACATCTTCGACAACGGCTGGGAGGACAAAGAGTTCATCCGCACCCGTGTGTGGGGCATGGACCAAATTCAGGAAGAAGTTGCGAAGTGGACCCCTGAAGAGGTCGAACGCGTCACCGGCGCACCCGGCTCTCAGCTGAAGCGCGTTGCGCGGACCATGGCCAACAACCGCCCCGGCACCGTGATCTGGTGCATGGGTGGCACGCAGCACACCAACGGCAACAACAACACGCGCGCTTACTGCGTGTTGCAGTTGGCGCTGGGCAACATGGGCACAAGCGGGGGTGGCACGAACATTTTCCGTGGCCACGACAACGTGCAGGGCGCAACTGACCTTGGCGTTCTGTCCCATACGCTGCCTGGCTATTACGGCCTGTCTGCCGGATCATGGGCCCATTGGGCCCGTGTCTGGGGTGAGGATGACGATTGGCTGAAAGGCCAGTTTGCCACCTCCAAGAACGCGGAAGGCAAGGACCAGTCCTTGCAGCAGCTGACGGGCATTCCGGTGTCGCGCTGGATCGACGGTGTGCTGGAAGACCCCGAGAACATGGACAACCCGAACAAGGTGCGCGCCATGGTGCTTTGGGGCCATGCGCCGAACTCGCAGACCCGGATGAAGGAGATGAAGACCGCGATGGAGCAGCTCGATATGCTGGTCGTCGTGGACCCATATCCAACGGTCTCAGCGGTGCTGCATGACAGAACGGATGGCGTTTACCTGCTGCCGGCCTGTACGCAGTTCGAAACCCGTGGCTCGGTTACGGCGTCGAACCGGTCCTTCCAGTGGCGCGACAAGGTTGTCGACCCGCTGTTCGAAAGCCTGCCGGACGAGGTCATCATGGCCAAATTCGCCAACAAATTCGGCTGGGCCGACCGCTTCTTCCGCAACATTGAGATGGAAGATGCCGAGACGCCTGTTGTTGAGAGCATTACACGCGAATTCAACAAAGGCATGTGGACCATTGGCTATACCGGCCAGGACCCTGACCGCATCAAGATGCACATGGCCAACCAGCACACGTTCGACAGAACGACGCTGCAAGCTGTGGGCGGACCGGCGGATGGCGACTATTACGGCCTGCCATGGCCGTCCTGGGGCACTGCCGAGATGAAGCACCCCGGCACACCCAACCTCTATGACATGTCCAAACGTGTCTCCGAGGGTGGCCTGACCTTCCGCGCGCGCTTCGGCGTGGAACGCGACGGTGACAACCTTCTGGCCGAAGGCGTCTACAGCTTGGACTCGGATATCCAGGACGGATACCCCGAATTCACCATGCAGATGTTGATGGACCTTGGTTGGGACAGCGAGCTGACGGCGGAAGAACGCGCCGTCATCGACGGTATCGCAGGGCTGAAGACCAACTGGAAAACCGATCTGTCAGGCGGCATCCAGCGGGTGGCCATTGCGCATGAATGTGCGCCGTTCGGCAATGCCAAGGCACGTGCCGTGGTCTGGACCTTCCCTGATCCAGTGCCGGTTCACCGCGAGCCGCTTTACACCAACCGCCGCGATCTTGTGGCCGACTACCCGACATATGAGGACCGGAAGTTCTACAGGCTTCCGACCATGTATGCCTCGATCCAGAAGAACGACTTCTCGAAGGATTATCCAATGATCCTGACATCCGGTCGTCTGGTCGAGTATGAGGGTGGCGGCGATGAAAGCCGGTCCAACCCGTGGCTGGCTGAGCTGCAGCAGGACATGTTCGTCGAGATCAACACCCGCGATGCCAACAACTTGGGCGTCAGGGATGGCGAACAGGTCTGGGTGGAAGGCCCGGAAGGCGCCAAGGTCAAAGTGATGGCCATGGTGACCGAACGTGTGGGTGAGGGCGTCGCCTTCATGCCGTTCCACTTTGGCGGCCATCTGGAAGGTGAAGACCTGAGGGGCAAATACCCCGACGGCGCGGATCCGTATGTGTTGGGCGAAAGCTCCAACACCGCGCAGACCTATGGCTATGATTCAGTAACCCAGATGCAGGAGACGAAAGCCACTCTCTGCAAAATCTCGGTAGCGTAAGGAGGACCAAGACATGGCAAGAGCAAAGTTTCTCGTCGACGCCGAACGCTGCATTGAATGCAACGCCTGCGTCACTGCCTGTAAGAACGAGCATGAGGTGCCGTGGGGCATCAACCGCCGGAAAGTCGTCACCATCAATGACGGCTCACCGGGTGAACGGTCGATTTCCGTGGCCTGCATGCACTGTTCCGATGCGCCTTGTATGGCGGTCTGCCCTGTAGACTGCTTCTACCAGAATGAGGAAGGGGTGGTTCTTCACTCCAAAGACCTCTGCATCGGGTGTGGATATTGCTTCTACGCGTGCCCCTTCGGCGCGCCGCAATTCCCGCAAGCGGCCAATTTTGGGTCCCGCGGCAAGATGGACAAATGCACCTTCTGCGCCGGTGGGCCGGAGGAAAACCATTCCACAGCCGAGTTCCAGAAATACGGACGCAACCGGATCGCAGAAGGCAAACTGCCGATCTGCGCCGAGATGTGTTCGACCAAGGCGCTGCTGGCAGGTGATGGTGACATCGTGTCCGGCATCTACCGTGAACGGGTCGTTGCCCGTGGCTTCGGCTCCGGCGCATGGGGTTGGGGTTCGGCCTATGGTCGCCAGGACGGCTAACAGGCCCGATCTGGATATGTGAACAGAAAGGGCGATCCGAGCGGGTCGCCCTTTTTCGCCCATCTACAATCCGAGGAAACAAAATGCTGCGCACCCTGATTGCTTTGATGCTGACCTTGTCATTCATCTCGACCGCACACGCGCAAGAGGGGGAGGCACCTGACCGCAGTGTGACTGGCGGTGCGCAGACGCTTGAAGACATAATGGCCCGGCAACGGGGCGAGGAAGTCGACAACGCCTTCCGCAGCGAGGCGACGGGCGACCAGGAAAGCGCCGCTGGCATTGCCAGCCAACTTGGCACATTGGGCGGTGCGTCCGACCCGGAACTGTGGCGCGCGTTGCGGTTCGGATCTGCCAATATCACTGCGTCTAACAACAGCCCCACCGCGACCACCTTGATCCAGGATGGCGGCATGAAGTGGCTTGAATTCCGCGAGGGGCCGCTCTCCGTCTATGGTGCCTACTTGTTGCTCATTACGTTGGGGCTGCTCGGCGCATTCCTCATGATACGTGGCCGTATTACCATTGACGGCGAGAAGACGGGCCGCCGGATCACCCGCTTCAAGGCGGTTGAGCGTTTCGGCCATTGGCTGTTGGCAGGGTCGTTTATCCTGCTGGGTATCACCGGTTTGATCTCGTTGTTCGGGCGCAAAGTGCTGATCCCGGCTTTCGGGCATGAGACGTTTTCCTTCCTCGCCGTGGCGTCAAAATGGATCCACAACAACGTGTCGTGGGCCTTCATGCTGGCGCTGGTGATGATCTTTGTGATGTGGGTGATCCATAATTTGCCAGATCGCACTGACCTTAACTGGATCCGCAAGGGTGGCGGTATCTTCTCGGACGGGCATCCGCCGGCCAAGAAGTTCAATGCAGGGCAAAAGCTGATATTCTGGTCCGTGATTGTGCTGGGTACCTCGATTTCCGTGTCGGGCCTCGCGCTGCTGTTCCCTTTCGAAATCAACATGTTCGCGGCCACCTTTGCCAAGCTGAATTCCTTCGGCATCTCCGGCGCGCTGGGCTTGGGCGAATTGCGCGAAACGCTCGCCCCGCATGAGGAGATGCAATACGCGCAGCTCTGGCACGCAATTGTCAGCTTCGTGCTGATCGCGATCATCTTCGCTCACATCTACATCGGCACTGTCGGCATGGAGGGCGCTTATGACGCAATGGGCTCCGGCGAGGTGGAAGAGCAATGGGCGCGCGAGCACCATTCGATCTGGGCGGAGGAAGAATTGGCCAAGGGCGACAAAGCGCCTGAAAGCGCGACGCCCGCTGAGTAGATGCTTCGTGCGCTTGCCATAGCGACGTTCCTCGCAACCCCGCTGGCTGCGCAGGAATTCTTTACGCTCAAAGGCCATGGCGGACCGATCATGGACATTGCGGTGTCGTATGACGGAAGGATCGCGACCGCGAGCTTCGACAACTCAGTTGGGGTTTGGAATGGCGACGCCCCGACCTGGTTGGACGGGCACCGCGCGGCCGTGAATACGGTGGCCTACTACTCGAATTTTTTGCTGGCCTCGGGCGGCGATGACTTCGCAGTCAATGTCTGGGCCGATGACGGTGGCGGGGCAGAACTGGGCCGACACGAAGCGAAAGTGACCTCGCTTGATATCTGTCGCGAAACTGGAAATCTGATCGCCAGCGGCAGTTGGGACGCAACAATTGCTGTTTGGGATGTCGGACCATCTCTTGGCGACATCATGGTCGGCATTGGCAACTACCCAAAACGCCGCGCGTTGGAGGGGCATGACAGAGGCGTGAACGACATTGCGTTTTCGTCCGATTGCACGACGCTCTATTCTGCCTCCGCCGACGGCACGATCCGGGTTTGGGACGTCGCAACCGCGTCTCAGACGCATGTGCTGGTCAAGCATGGTTTCGGTGTGAACGAGCTGGAGTTGAATGAGGAGGCCGGCTGGTTGGCTTACGGCGCCGTGGATGGCGGCACCCGGATAGTCGATCTGGAAACAGGTGATCCAATTGCGGATTTCACGCTGGACCGCCGCCCGATCCTGGCAATGGATTTCAACGTGGTCACCAACCAATTGGCCGTTGGTGACGGGGAGGGGTTCATAATGGTGATTGATACCAAGAAACGCGAAATCACCCGGGATTTCAGGGCAACTCAGAGCGGGCCGATCTGGGCGCTCGCCTTTTCGCCCGCTGGCGGCAGCATCTATGCGGGCGGGATCGAAGACATACTGTATGGCTGGCCAGTGGAGACGCTGACCGAACACGGCCAGATGGACGGGGCGGAACGAAGTTTTCTCGAGGATCCGAAAACGCTGCCAAACGGAGAGCGCCAGTTTAAGCGGAAATGTTCCATCTGCCACACGCTGACCGCAGGTAGCGCGCGCAAGGCGGGGCCAAGTTTGCACAGGCTTTTTGGCCGAAAGGCGGGAACCGTGCCTGATTACGCCTATTCTGATATCCTTGATGGGTCAGAAATTGTCTGGTCCCGGGAGACGATCAATGCTTTGTTTGACGAGGGGCCGGATCACTACATTCCGGGGACGAAAATGCCGATGCAGCGCATTGTGAAGCAATCCGACCGGGATGACCTGATCGAGTATCTGCGCACTGCAACGGTGCAGGAGGAGAACTGAGATGAAAGCCATGCTTGCAGCCTTTTTGGCGATTGCCATCATCGCGGTTGGATCGAATATGGTATTGAACGAGGCCGGTTTTTCCAGTCAGGAGCGCGCCACGGGCTCTGCCGTGCGGCTTGATAACTGACGCGCGGTTGAGGGGTAGGGCCGCGACACCATGAATGAGATTTGGGCCGGTATTCAGGCGGCGTTCCGGCTGATATTCACGCTGAACGCGGATTTGGTGGAGATCACTCTGCGCTCACTTCAGGTCAGCCTGACTGCGCTCGTCATTGCCTCTGCCATTGCGTTGCCGTTCGGCACATGGCTTGCCATTCGTCGCTTCAGATACCGTCGTGCCACTATCGCTACGCTGAACGCGCTTATGGGGCTGCCGCCGGTAGTTGTAGGTCTGATCGTCTATCTGCTGTTGTCCCGGTCCGGACCTTTCGGGGTGATGGGACTGCTCTTTACCCCGACGGCGATGATCATCGCGCAGGTGATTATTATCACACCGTTGATCGCGTCGATAACCCACCAGGCCATGCGGGAGCTGTGGGCGGAGTATCACGACCTGCTAATTTCGCTCAACACCACCAAACGCCAGCGGGTTGCCACCTTGATCTGGGACGGAAGGCGCACGCTTCTCACGGCGGCTCTGGCGGGATTTGGCCGCGCTATTGGGGAGGTTGGGGCCATTATGATTGTCGGCGGTAACATTGACCACGCCACGCGCGTGTTGACGACCGCGATTGCGCTGGAAACCGGCAAAGGTGACTTTGCCCTGGCCTTGGGGTTGGGCTTTGTGCTGATTGCGCTCGCGCTATTGGTCAACTTTGCGATCCATGCCCTGTCCCGCACGGAGAGGGAGGGCACCTGGTGAGCCAGCCCATCTCGGTCCAATTGTCCGATGCTGTCGTGAAACGCCGGGGGAAGGCGGTGCTAGGCCCCATCACCCTGGATCTGGACATGTCCGGCTTCACCATCGTGTTGGGGCCAAACGGCGCGGGTAAAACCACGCTGTTGAAGGTGCTGCATGGCGTGGAGCGACTGTCTGAGGGGGCGGTAACATGGTCGATGCCGGAAGATGAGGCGCGCCAGGCGCAGGCTTATGTGTTTCAAAGCCCGATCATGCTGCGCAGGTCGGTCGGACAAAATCTGGCATATCCTTTGCAACTGCTGGGGATGGAGAAATCCGCCATTGCAGAGCGGGTGGCAGAATGGGCAGGCCGTATCGGATTGCAGGATGCGCTTGAGCGCCCTGCGCCACGATTGTCGGGCGGCGAACGGCAGAAGCTGGCGTTGGGACGTGCGCTGATCCGTGAACCTCAGGTTCTGTTTCTCGACGAGCCCTGCGCAAATCTGGATGGTCGCTCGACCAGAGAAATCGAAACGCTGTTGCAGCAGGCCGCCAAATCCGGCACGCATATCATAATGACCACCCATGATTTGGGCCAGGCCAAACGCCTTGCGCGCAATGTCGTGTTTCTTTTGAACGGTGCGCTGCATGAACAGGGCGTGGCCGAAGAATTTTTTGCTGGCCCGCATACGGCGGAGGCCAGGTCATTCCTGAAAGGGGATATTGTCGAGTGATCCGTGTCCTAGCCGCCTTGATGATCTTGCTGGCCAGCCCGCTCGGCGCGGAGACGATGAAGCTGGCGGTCACCACCAGTTTTCACAATTCCGGCCTGTCGGATGTCTTGTTGCCCGAGATCAAGGCCGAAACCGGGATGGATGTTCAATTGCTGGTCGTGGGGACGGGGCAGGCATTGCGGCTCGGGCGGGCAGGCGACGTTGATGCTATTCTGGTCCATTCCAAAGCGGCGGAGGAAACCTTCGTTGCCGATGGTCACGCAACCCATCGCCGCGAAATCATGTACAATGATTTTGTGCTGGTCGGCCCATCCGACGATCCAGCCGGTATCGGCAACGCGCCGACTGTGACCTCCGTCCTGCAGCGCATCGCGGAAAAGGGGGCGTCGTTCATAAGTCGCGGCGACGAAAGCGGCACACATAAGATGGAGCAATCGTTGTGGCGCGCAGCCGAGCGCGACCCGGCGACGTTTGAAGGTTGGTACAAAGAAGTCGGCGCAGGCATGGGCGCAAGCCTCAACACGGCGTCGGCGCTGGACGCCTACATTCTGTCTGATCGCGCCAGTTGGCTGAACTTTGGCAACAAGGGTAACCTCGCGCTGCTGTTTGCGGGCGATCCGGCACTGTTTAACCAATACGCGTATCTTCCGGTAAACCCAGAAAACCACCCCCATGTGAATGCGGAGGCGGCCGGCACGCTGGAGATGTGGCTGACCTCCTCAAAAGCGCAGCAGCTGATCAACGGCTACGAGATCGACGGCGAGGCGCTGTTTGTCTTCAATGCGCTACCCTGACGCATTTGCGCCCCCCAATGAGGGGGCTATAGCGAGATTTCCAAAAATTAACTGTCTTTTAATGACCGGATCGCGCCAAGGGCGCGGGGCTGGATTTGGTAAGGGAAATCACCATGCAGGACTGGAACGGCGGATGCGCCATTGTAACGGGCGGGGCCTCTGGGCTCGGGGCCGCAACCGCAAGCAAATTGGCCGAGGACGGCCTGTACGTGGTGCTATTTGACCTCAATGAAGAGCAGGGCCGCGCTCATGCCGAGACCATTGGGGGAACCTTCATAAAAGTGGACGTGTCCGATCCTGCGTCAGTCACAGCCGGCTTGGGTGAGGCTGTGACGGCCGGCGGGCCTTTGCGGATCGCCGTCAATTGTGCAGGCATTGTCATCGGCGAAAAGACGGTGTCGCGTGGCGCAGCCCACGATCCGTTGAGCTTCGAAAAAGTAATGAAAGTCAATGTTTTAGGAAGCTTCAACGTGGCCAGTCAGGCGGCGGCGTTGATGGCCGCAAACGAGCCAGTCAATAGCGACGGCGCACGAGGGGTGATCGTAAACACAGCGTCAGTTGCGGCGTTCGATGGTCAAATCGGGCAGTTGGCCTACGCCACTTCAAAGGGTGCCATCGTCGGAATGACGCTGCCTATGGCGCGCGATCTTGCGGACAAGGGTATCCGCGTCTGCGCGATTGCGCCGGGGCTCTTCATGACCCCGCTGCTCAGCAGCTTGCCGGAGGATGTTCAGGCGTCGCTGGGCGCGCAGGTTCCATTTCCTTCCCGGCTGGGGGATCCGTCCGAATACGCAGCGATGGTCAGCCACATCACGCAAAACGCGATGCTGAATGGCGAGGTCATCCGTCTGGACGGCGCCATCCGCATGGCGCCGCGCTAAGGGGTATCTGAGGGGGAGGAGACGGCATTCAGCCGCGGCGTAACAGCGCAGGACCCCCTCTCGGTCCACGGATCAACGCAGATGCGCGCGCAGCATCCAGGCGAATTTTTCGTGGGTTTGACCGCGTGCGATACAAAGATCCTCGGTCAATGTGTCGCCGTGTTCAGCGGCGACCTCGCCGCAGCCTGCAATGGTTGCGGCCAGCGTCTCCTGGGCTGCAAGCATCTTTTCGATCATGTCCCTGTCGCTGGCGGTTCCCTCATGCTCGGCAATTTTTGAGCGCTTCAACATGCCGCGAAAGGTGCCCTCCGCATGACCGTCAAGCGCCTTGATCCGTTCCGCAAGGTCGTCCTGGCCCGCGAAGTGATCTTCATAGATTTGCTGGAACAGGACGTGCAGCGGAGCAAAGGCCATGCCTGTCACATTCCAGTGGAAATTCTGCGCCAGCATCGTTGTCACGGTCGTTTCGGCCAATGACTGGTTCAGCTGTTCAATGATAGCCGCCGAGGCGTTTTTTGGCAGGTTGAGGGCTGTCTGTGTCATGCGAGGTTCCTCCAAACGTTGAATTCGAGGGCCTGGCCAATGGCACAAACCCTATGGTCCTACCTCAAAACATAAGCAGGCAGCAGAGAATGCCAACCTCAATTTAGAATAATTCTAAATTGAGGTTGTGCTGCGCATCTTGGCCAAGCAATAGGCCTGACTAAAGCCGACGCAGCCGCAGCGCGTTGGTCAGGACAAAAACGCTCGACAGCGCCATTGCGCCCGCGGCAAGCATTGGCGACAGCAAGGTGCCGGTCACAGGATAAAGCACGCCGGCGGCCACCGGGATCAGCGCGACGTTGTAGGCGAAGGCCCAAAACAGGTTCTGCCGAATATTGCGCATGGTGGCGCGGCTGACCCGCAATGCGGTCTCAACGCCGGACAGCGCGCCCGACATCAAAACGACATCCGCCGTCTCAATTGCCACATCCGTGCCGGTACCGACCGCAACGCCAATATCAGCCGAGGCGAGGGCAGGGGCGTCGTTGATGCCGTCGCCCACAAAGACCAATTTCCCGTATCCCTCGCATAGGTCTGCAAGCACCGCCGCTTTTTCATTGGGCAGGCACCCGGCTATGACGGTATCAATGGAAAGCTCCGCGCCGATCGCATCTGCTGTTTGCTGGGTGTCGCCGGTAATCATAGCGGTGCGAATTCCGGCTTTGCGAAGGGCTGTCACGGCCGCTACCGCATCCGGTTTCAGCGCGTCAGAGACGCCGAGCAACGCGGCGAATGCCTTGTCCACGGCGACAAAAACCGGCGTCGCACCGGTGCCGCTAAGCGCCGCAGCCTGCTCTTGAGAGGTGGTGATGTCGACGCCGAGCTGGTCCATCAAAGCGGCGTTGCCGACGGCAATCTGACTGCCCTGAACCACGCCCGTGACACCCATCCCGGTGACCGACCGGAAGTTGGTTACTGCAAGCTCTGGACCGGTATAGCTGGCTGCTGCCTCAGCAACCGCGTGGGCCAGCGGGTGTTCCGAGTGGGCCTCAATGGCAGCAGCGGCTTGCAGGACATCGCGTTGATCATGACCGTCCGCCACGTGGATGGACGTGACGGAAGGTCTGCCCCCGGTAAGCGTGCCGGTCTTGTCGAAGGCAATGACGCTGGCCTCGGACATGGTTTGCAAAACGTCGCCCCTGCGAAACATGACGCCCAATTCAGCCGCTCGACCAGTTGCCACCATGATGGAGGTTGGCGTCGCAAGCCCCATTGCGCAGGGGCAGGCTATGATGAGGACGGACACGCCTGCAACCAGCGCCAGATCCAACGAGGGGCCCAGCGCCAGCCAGGCTGCCACCGTCAGCATCGCGATCAGCAATACCGCGGGGACAAACCATGCAACGATCTTGTCGACCGTGGCTTGAATGGGCAGCTTAGCGGCCTGGGCATCGCTTACCAGACGCAGGATGTTGGCCAGAACAGTCGCCTCGCCAACGGCGGTTGCGCGATATTCAAGGCTGCCTGTGCCGTTGACCGTACCACCGGTCACCGGGTCGCCGATTGTCTTGGCAATAGGGGTGGGCTCGCCCGTGATCATGCTTTCGTCGACCCAGCTGGTACCTGAGCGGACCACGCCATCAACGGCAAGCGCCTCCCCAGGGCGCAACCGGATGATGTCGCCGACCTGCAATGCCTCCCGCGGTCTTTCAAGCCATTCGGTGCCCTGCTGGACCATCGCGGTGCGCGGCTGCAGGGCGATCAGGGCGCGGATGGCCGCGCCGGTGCGCGTTTTTGCGCGTGCTTCGAACCATCTGCCAAGCAAGATCAATGTAACAATCACCCCGGCGGCCTCAAAATAGACCGCGCCGGTCCCTTCGGGCAAAAGCGCCGGGGCAAACAGCGCAACGCAGGAATAGATCCATGCCGCCCCCGTTCCCAATGCAACGAGGGAGTTCATATCCGGCCTTGCCCGAAACAAAGCGGGCCAGCCCTTCGCAATGAACCGGCGTCCCGGCCAGACGAGAACAAGGGTGATCAACACGAACTGCAGCAGCCAGCTATTGGTCCGGCCAATGCTTGCGTCAACCATCGCGCCGACGCCGGGCACGAAATGACTGCCCATTTCCAACAGAAAAACCGGCAGGGTCAGCGCTGCGGCGATCACCGTCTCGCGTCGAAGCGCTTGGGTGTCTTGCTGGCGGCGTGCGTCGGTGTCTGATTGGTCGACTGTCGTTGCGGGCGACGCGGGGTACCCCGCCGCGGTGACCAATTCGGCCAGTGTCGAGGCGGTATGTCGCGCGCCTTCCCAGGAAATGGTGGCGCGCTCGGTGGCGAGGTTGACCGATGCGCTGGAAATGCCCGGCGCCGCAGTCAGCGCGCGTTCCACGCGCGCAGCGCAGGCGGCGCAGGACATGCCACTTACGGCGAGTGTTGTGGTCTGTGAAGCCATGATCGGGTCACCTCAAAACCTGGGCGCCGGGCAATATAGCGCCCGGGGCCGGCTTGTGGTCAAGGCGTCATTGTATTCGCTGACCATTGGCCAAGACCGCGCCCGAGGCATCCACTTCAATCCTGGTGGTCAACGTGTCCGGGCTGGCACCTGGTTTCGTGAACATACCGGTCATCATCTTGATACCCATGGCCTGTTCCTGCGGGACGAGGTTCATTGCGGTAAGTTTGTCCAGCAGTGTGATCCCGCCGGACATCGCAAGATCGATTGCGCCCAACGGGCGGGGCATGCCGCCAAATGATTGCAGGTCGTTATTGTCGAAAGTGAACGCACCTGACCCGGTCAGCGACGCACCGGCCACCGTGACTTCAAGGTCGTTCAACGCCAGGCTTTCCAGTTTGCCAGGCATCTTGGTGGTTTCCATGGCAGCTTCGTCGAAGATGTTGACCAGCCAGTTCGCCTTGCCGCTTAGGTCAACCACCACGTTGGCCGCGTCGCGCGGCAGTTGCTGCCCAGGGTCGATCATGGCCCACAGGAAGTCGCTGACCGTGACGCCCTTCATCTTGATCGCCGCGGTGAAATCCTGTGCCTCGTCCGTCTTTCCGATAGGCATCAGAAAGTCCAAGCTCGATGTGTCGAAATGCACGTCGACAGGAGGGAAGGGAAGGCCGGTCACCGCGCCGGATATGTCGACCGAGTTGCTCTGGGTGGAATAGCGGATACGCTCGCCGTCCATACCCAAGCCAAAGCTGCCGTTCCCGATAGTGCCTTTGATTTCCGTCGCCTGACCTTCAGCGGTGATCTGGGCATCATATGTTGTCATGCCGAACGACATGTCGGCATCGACCGCGAAGCCGGTGGTAAACAGCTCCTCGGGCTTCAGGTCAGCCATCCCTTCGGGCACCTTGCTGTCCGACGTGACCTTGATGTCGTTGATGGCGCCGTTGAAAGCGCCTTTGTCCGGGCTTGTGGGGTCCGCAAACAGCCCCTTAAACGCGATTTGGCTGATGGTGTAGTCGGCCTTCTGCCGCCGCGTGGCGGTGCCCTCGCTCAGCCACGATCCGGCGGTATCGGTCAAATCCAGTGTGAAGTTGGCGGTGATCGGTTGCCCCTCCACAATGAAATTCGCCAGGCTGTATGTCATGGACGGGGCCGAAAAGTCATGGGTGATGGCACCGGGGTCGCCGCTGGCGAGAATGGTCATGCCTTGCTGCGCGAAGGTGACGGAGATGGTGGCAGGGGCAGAACCTGCCTCCATAACGGTCATGTCTGCGGTCATGCTGCCAGGAAAATCGATCGCAACCGTGCCGTCACCAAGTTCACGAAACACGATTGAGCCCGACAGGGCGGTTGAGGTGTTGATGTCCTCAACATTGGTGGCCATCACAATGTCCGAAACAGAGAGACTGCCACCAGAATTGGTCTCACTTGCCGTTACATTACCGTAGACCGACATCTGCGCTTTCAGCGCGTCCCAAACGTCGGCAGACGTGACGTCAGCAGAGGCTTGTAACGTGGTCATCCCAAACAAAATTGCGGTCACAGAGGTGCAAGATAAAATACGGCCCATGGGTGGTCCCTTCCTGAATACAAAATGCAGTACGCTCACGCCTGGCGGGCGGCTGTCAGCTCAAGACGTCCCGCCAAGGCATTGGGCGGCGGGGTCTCACAATCCAACGCGTTTAGTCGGGTGTCTCACCAGACTTAAGGGCTGCCGCGGTGTCTGCCAAGAAGGTGCGCGCACGTTCTTCCGCCCGCCGAACCCGAACAGAGGTCAAATAGGCCTCTTGGGTCGTCTGCGAGGACGCCCCAAGAATTTCCGAGACCTTGTTGACGATTTTCTCGTCGCCCGTCGCTTTTTCGAGCTTCAGGGCCTCAATCGCCAGCTCATCCGCGATGTCGTCGGTGATGCCCATATTAGCGTGTATTCTCGGTCAGGCGGCGTTTCACGTATGTCTCCGCCGATCCGGTCAGCGTCTCCATGTGGTCATCTTCGAAGAAGTGACCCGCGCCTTCGACCTGCTGGTGGGTGATGGTGATGCCCTTTTGCTCATGCAATTTGCCAACAAGCGTTTCCGTGTCAGCAGGCGGCGCGACGCGGTCGCCGGTGCCGTTGATGATCAAACCGGAGGACGGGCAGGGCGCGAGGAACGAAAAGTCGTACATGTTCGCAGGCGGGGAAACAGAGATGAAGCCGGTGATCTCAGGGCGGCGCATCAGAAGCTGCATGCCGATCCACGCCCCGAATGAGAAGCCCGCAACCCAGCAATGTTTGGCATTCTGGTTCATCGACTGCAAATAATCGAGCGCAGACGCCGCATCGGACAATTCGCCAATGCCTTGGTCATACTCACCTTGGCTACGCCCCACGCCGCGGAAGTTGAACCGCAACACGTTGAAGCCCATGTTGTGGAACGTGTAATGCAGGTTGTAGACCACGCGGTTGTTCATTGTGCCGCCGAATTGCGGGTGCGGGTGCAGGATGATCGCGATGGGCGCGTCCTTCATGCCTTTGTGGGGGTGGTAACGGCCTTCCAGACGCCCTTCGGGTCCAGGGAAAATGACTTCGGGCATACGGGCTCTCTTGTCCTTCGTGCGGTCTGGTGGTCGTGCAATCTTGACGACTTCACTCAGGTAATTTAGAAACGTTCTAAGTTGGAGCGACGCCGCCGCCAACGGTCCATCTGACGTAAGCCCCGGCTGGGCCATCGTCAATGGGAATCGGCGCGCAGCTGGCAGGAGAGGGTCATGAAACTAAGCACAAAAGGGCGCTACGCGATGGTGGCACTGGCCGACCTCGCATTGGCCTCTAATTCAGAGCTGGTCTCGTTGGGCGAGATTTCAAAGCGCCAGGACGTGTCGCTGCCCTATCTGGAACAGCTCTTTGTCAAGTTGCGTCGCGCGGGCATTGTTGAATCGGTGCGCGGTCCGGGCGGGGGCTACAAACTGGCCAAATCGCCTGACGCAATCCGCGTTTCTGAAATTCTCGAAGCGGTCGACGAGACCGTGAACGCGTTGCACACCGGGGCGGGCGCGTCCGGCGCATCCTCTGGATCGCGCGCGCAGTCCATGACCAACCGGTTGTGGGAAAGCCTGTCGGCGCATGTCTACGTCTTCTTGCACCAAACGCGGTTGTCGGATGTGATCGGCAACGAGCTGACGCCATGCCCCGCAGTGCCCAACCTGTTTGAGGTGGTAGACGACTAATGGCCCGCGTGTATCTTGATCATAACGCGACCATGCCGCTGCGCCGGGAGGCGCGCGAGGCCATGGTTGCGGCTATGGAGATTGCGGGCAACCCGTCCTCGGTACACGCAGAGGGGCGGGCGGCGAAAGGATTGATCGAACGCGCGCGGGCACAAATTTCTGACGCTTTCGGCGCCTCGGGCGCTGACATCGTGTTTACCTCGTCGGCGACCGAAGCTGCGGCCTTGGCCTGTGGTGCAGGGACGTATTCAAGCGGCGCGGTTGAACATGACGCAGTCGGGGCGTGGACATCCGGCACGTTGCCGGTGGATGCGATTGGTCAGGTTGACGCGTCGGAGCCAGAGGTTACCGCGTTGCAGCTGGCAAACAGCGAAACCGGCGTTCTGCAAGAACTACCGAAAGGGTTGGCGGTCAGCGACATGACGCAAGCCTTTGGCAAGCTGCCCACGTCATTTGCCTGGTCCGGCGCACAGATGGCCCTGATCTCGGCGCACAAGCTGGGCGGCCCGAAAGGCACGGGCGCGCTTGTGCTGCGCCAAGGCCTCGACGTAGAGGCGCGCATCAAGGGCGGCGGACAAGAGATGGGACGCAGGTCTGGCACCGAAAACGTCGTCGGAATCGCCGGTTTTGGCGCGGCGGCAGAGGCGGCCGCGCGTGATTTGGCAAATGGGGTCTGGGATCGGGTTGCAGAACTTAGAAAGATTCTAGAAAAGGCTATTGAGGCGGAAGCCCCGCAAACTATCTTCGTAGGACAGGGCGCGGCTCGGCTGCCCAACACGTCGTGTTTCGCCACGCCGGGTTGGAAGGGCGAGACGCAGGTGATGGCGATGGATTTGGCTGGGTTTGCGATCAGCGCGGGGTCGGCATGTTCCAGCGGCAAGGTGAAGTCCAGCCGCGTGCTGCAGGCGATGGGCTATGACGATGTGACGGCGGCCAGTGCTGTCAGGGTCTCCTTGGGCCCAGAGACGACCGAGGAAGAGATTTTGCGCTTCGCAGACGCGTGGTGCGCCGCACAAAAGAAATACCTGGCCAAAGCGGCCTAGAAGGAGAACCCGATGTCACTCGACACAGATGTCAAAGACGGCGTTGATCAGGACACCGTAGATGCGGTCCGCGAAGTTGGCGGGGCCTACAAATACGGCTGGGAAACCGAGATCGAGATGGACTACGCGCCCATCGGCGTGAACGAAGACATCGTGAGGCTGATCTCGGAAAAGAACGCCGAGCCGGAGTGGATGACCGAGTGGCGCCTGCAAGCGTTTGAACGCTGGAAGCAGATGAAAGAGCCTGAGTGGGCGATGGTCGACTACCCCAAGATCGACTATCAGGACATCTATTATTATGCCTCGCCAAAGAGCATGGCGGAGAAGCCGAAGTCGCTGGACGACGTCGACCCCAAGCTGTTGGAAACCTACAAGAAGCTGGGCATCCCGCTGAAAGAGCAGATGATCCTTGCCGGCGTCGAAGGCGCTGAAGACATGCCTGCTGAGGGCCGCAAGGTTGCCGTGGATGCGGTGTTTGACTCGGTCTCGGTCGGCACAACCTTCCAAGCGGAATTGAAGAAAGCCGGCGTCATCTTCTGCTCGATCTCTGAAGCCATCCAGGACCACCCTGAGCTGGTGAAAAAGTACCTGGGCACGGTCGTGCCGCAGTCGGACAACTTCTTTGCGACGCTGAATTCGGCTGTGTTCTCGGACGGGTCGTTTGTTTACGTGCCGCCGAACACCAAATGCCCGATGGAGCTGTCCACTTATTTCCGCATCAACGCGGAAAATACCGGCCAGTTCGAGCGCACGCTGATCATTGCCGATAAGGGCTCTTACGTGTCCTACCTTGAGGGCTGCACCGCGCCGATGCGCGACACCAATCAGTTGCACGCCGCCGTGGTGGAGCTGGTTTTGGAGGAAGACGCAGAGATCAAGTATTCCACCGTCCAGAACTGGTACCCGGGCGACGAAGACGGCAAGGGCGGGATCTACAACTTTGTCACCAAACGCGCCGATTGCCGTGGAGCGCGGTCCAAAGTGATGTGGACGCAGGTTGAAACCGGCTCCGCTGTCACATGGAAATACCCAAGCTGCATTCTGCGCGGCGACGACAGCCAGGGCGAGTTCTATTCGATCGCGATTGCCAACAACATGCAGCAGGCCGATACCGGCACGAAGATGGTGCATTTGGGCAAGAACACCAAGTCGCGGATCGTGTCCAAAGGCATCTCGGCGGGCAAGGCGCAGAACACCTATCGTGGGCTGGTGTCGATGCACCCACGTGCCAAGGACTCGCGCAACTACACGCAATGCGACTCGCTGTTAATTGGCGACAAATGCGGGGCACACACGGTGCCTTACATCGAGGTGAAAAATAACTCATCCCGCGTTGAGCACGAGGCCACGACGTCCAAAGTGGATGACGACCAACTTTTCTATTGCCGTCAACGCGGCATGGACGAGGAAGAGGCCGTGGCCTTGGTCGTCAACGGGTTCTGCAAGGAAGTGCTGCAGGCATTGCCGATGGAATTTGCCATGGAAGCGCAGGCTTTGGTTGCGATTTCGCTTGAAGGGTCTGTTGGATGATAATCAGCACCACACATTCAATCGAGAACAGGCCGATAACGACTTATCATGGCCTGGTTTTTTCCGAAGTCGTGATGGGTTCAAACTTCATGCGCGACATCATTGTTCGCTTCACGGACTTTTTTGGGGGACGCTCTGGACAGATTGAGTGGAAGCTAAATCAAGCCAGGGAGATTGCTTTGAAAGATATTCGGGAGAAAGCCCAGAAGGCAGGAGGCAACGCCATTGTTGGAGTTCAGGTCCTGTCAGGTGGTGGCCGAATGATTTCGGTCTCTATTCAAGGTACGGCGGTGACAGTGGATGCAGCTAAATAGATGACTCTATGCCTGCTGCCGTAGAAGAGGCACGCAGCGAGCTTAGGATACAATAAGGAAAAGATAATGTTGGAAATCAAAAACCTGCAAGTCGGCCTTGAAGAAGAGGAAAAGCAAATCCTCAAAGGTGTGGACCTGAAAATTGGCGCGGGCGAAGTGCACGCGATCATGGGGCCGAACGGCTCGGGGAAGTCGACTTTGTCCTACGTGCTGTCCGGCAAGGACGGGTACGAGGTCACTGGCGGGTCGGCTGCATTGAATGGCGAAGAATTGCTGGAGATGGAGCCCGAAGAACGCGCCGCCGCAGGCCTGTTTCTGGCCTTCCAATACCCCGTTGAAATCCCGGGTGTGGGCAATATGACCTTCTTGCGCACCGCCGTGAACGCCCAGCGCAAAGCGCGCGGCGAGGAGGAACTGTCTGCGGGCGAGTTCCTGAAAGTGATCCGCGCCAAGGCGAAAGATCTTGAGATCGACGCGGACATGCTGAAGCGCCCGGTCAATGTGGGCTTCTCCGGCGGTGAAAAGAAGCGCAACGAAATCCTGCAAATGGCCATGTTGGAGCCCAAGATGTGCATCTTGGATGAGACGGATTCCGGCCTCGATGTAGATGCAATGAAGTTGGTGTCGCACGGTGTCAACGCGCTGCGCGACGAAGGCCGCTCCTTCCTCGTGATCACCCACTACCAGCGCCTGTTGGACCACATCAAACCGGACGTGGTGCATATCATGGCCGATGGCAAGATCATCAAATCCGGCGGGCCAGAGCTTGCGCTGGAAGTTGAAAACAACGGCTATGCCGACTTGCTGGCTGAGGTGGCCTGATGGGTATGGCAGAAGTTCAGTCCGGCTCCGGCGTGTTGGACGACTTGAAAGTAAGCGATACAGGCTGGGCCAAAGACGCACGGCAATCCGCACTTGCCCGCCTGCGCGGCATGGGCCTGCCCAGCAAGCACGACGAGTATTGGAAATACACCGATCCTGCGACGCTGGTCAGCGCCGAGCCGACCCCCGCTGCGCTGTTTGAGTCTGGTGAAGCGCAACTCTTTGACGATGTGGACCGGCTGAAGCTGGTCTTCGTGGACGGCGTGTTTGACGCCGATGCGTCTGATGATCTGAGCCTGGAAAACGTCGAAATCTCGCGCCTGGCGGACACGGCGTCTGCCGACATTCATTGGGCCAAAGGCCTATATGGCGCACTTGAACTGAACGGCCAAAGTCCTGTTCAACGCCCGCTGGCGGCGCTGAACACAGCCATGGCCACGGATGGCGTGCTGGTGCGCGTGACGGGCAAGGTCAGCAAACCCATCAGTCTCATCTATCGGCACGCATCCGAAACATCCGACGCGATCCTGCACCATGTGATCAAGGTGGAGCAGGGCGGCGATGTCACCATCACCGAGAACGGACCAGCTGCGGCGCGGTTCAACAAGGTGATGGAGGTCGACATTGCTGATGGCGCTGCTTTCCACCATGTCCGCGCCCAAGGGCGGGACCATGAACGTCGTGCCGCCACGCATATCTTTGCGCGGCTAGGAACCGAGAGCACATTCAAGTCCTTCACGCTGACCGCCAACGGTGTCCTGACCCGCAATGAATGCGTGATCGAGCTGACGGGCGATGACGCAAAAGCATCTGTTGCAGGCGCGGCAGTTGGCGACGGGGTGTTCCACCACGACGACACGGTTTTCATTACGCATGACGCGCTGAACTGCGAAAGCCGTCAGGTCTTCAAGAAGGTCCTGCGCAACGGCGCGGTCGGGGTCTTCCAAGGCAAGATCCTCGTCAAAGAAGGCGCGCAGAAAACCGACGGCTATCAGATCAGCCAATCGCTGCTTCTGGATGAGGATAGCCAGTTCCTCGCAAAGCCCGAGCTGGAGATCTATGCCGACGATGTGGCCTGCAGCCACGGCTCGACGTCGGGCGCGATTGATGAAGATGCGTTGTTCTACCTGCAGTCACGAGGGGTTCCTTTGAAGAACGCGCAGGATTTGTTGGTTTTGGCCTTCCTTGCCGAAGCGTTGGAAGAGATTGAGGACGAACAGCTTGCCGATGCGCTTCATCATCGTCTTGAGGACTGGCTGTCACGGCGCGGCGGCTAATCCATGTCGACCGTCTCGGCCATATTGCGCAGCTATCGCGCGCCACGAGAGGTGATGCGTGCCCATCGGGCAGGCGGCGCGGATGAGGCTTTGGGCCTGATGTGGCTGTTCATCGCCTGCATTCTGTTCTTCGTGGCACGCTTGCCAGAATTGTCCCGACAATCGCATTTCGCCTCGCTGGAAGGTCGCGAAGAACCCGTCGCCAGCCTGGCATTGCCGATGTTCTACGGAACCGTCTTGCTTGCGCCATTGATGTTCCTGCTGCTGGCAGCCTTGTCGCATCTGGTGGTGAAAGCGTTAGGCGCAAAAGGCGTGTGGCTGGACGCGCGGCTCGCCTTGTTCTGGGCGCTGCTTTGTACGGCGCCGGTGGTGTTGTTCCAAGGGCTGATCGCCGGCTTTGTGGGCCCCGGTCCCGGCATGAATTTGGCGTCGGTGATGGTCTTTTTGGCGTTCTTGTTTCTCTGGATCAACAACCTGATTGCGTTGGAATGGCGTAAGGAGGCATTGGCATGATCGCACAGCTTCTGAAGATGGTGCAATTTTCGCTCAAGTCCCCGAAGGAGGGGGCCGAAATGGTGTTGGCCGCCCAACCCACGCGCGAGATTTTGTGGACCATCCTTGTTGTCGTCGTCGCGGTCACCGTGCTGTTGGCGCAGGCGATGAATTTTATCGTGCCACCCCCGCCAGAAGCGCAAGAGCTGATGCCGTTCAGTTCGTCGCCTCTGATGTTCGCGCTGGTGATGTGGGGGTTGCTGGTGCTGATGGTGTTCTGCACGCATTACATCGGCCAGATGTTCGGCGGGGAGGGGGCGTTTAACGACAGCCTTGTTATTGTGATTTGGCTGCAAACCATCCTGATCGTCATTCAGGTGGTGCAGATCGTTATCGCGCTGTTGTCGCCTGGGTTGGCGGCCTTGCTGGGCTTTGGTTTTGCGCTGTTCTCGATCTGGATTTTCGTCAATTTCGTGGCCGTTGCCCATGGCTTCAAGAACCTCGGCCTTGTGTTGTTCGGCATCATTATGTCGATGATCGGGGTCGTGCTCGGACTTAGTTTGATCTTCGTTTTCATTGCAATTCTATTCGGGGTGGACCTGCCCAATGGCTAGCTACGACATTGATGCGATCCGGGCGGATTTCCCGATCCTAAGCCGCGAGGTGAATGGCAAGCCGCTGGTCTATCTCGACAACGGGGCGTCGGCCCAAAAGCCGCAGGTGGTGATCGACGCCATCAATAAGGCCTACAGCCATGAATACGCCAACGTGCATCGGGGGCTGCACTACCTGTCCAACGTTGCGACCGAGAAATACGAGGCAGTGCGCAGCATCATCGCGCGGTTCCTAAATGCAAGCTCCGAGGATGAGATCGTTTTGAACACCGGCACCACGGAAGGGATAAACACTGTGGCGTATGGCTGGGCCATGCCCCGCATGCAGAAGGGCGATCAGATCATTCTGTCGGTGATGGAACATCACGCCAATATCGTGCCGTGGCACTTCCTGCGCGAACGGTTGGGGGTGGAACTGGTCTGGGTGGACGTGGACACGAATGGAGACCTCGACCCAGAAAAGGTGTTGGGCGCGATCACCAACAAGACCAAGCTGATTGCCGTGACCCAACTGTCAAACGTGTTGGGCAGTGTTGTCGACGTGAAATCTATCTGCCAAGGGGCGCACGACAAAGGCGTGCCCGTGCTGGTCGATGGCTCGCAAGCCGCCGTGCATATGCCGGTGGATGTGCAAGATATCGGCTGCGATTTCTACGCGGTCACGGGCCACAAGCTTTACGGCCCGTCCGGCTCTGGCGCGATCTATATGCGCAAGGATCGTATGGCCGAGATGCGGCCCTTCATGGGCGGCGGCGACATGATCCGCGAGGTTCACAAGGATGCGGTCACTTACAATGACCCGCCCATGATGTTCGAGGCCGGCACGCCGGGCATCGTGCAAACGATCGGGTTTGGCGTCGCGCTTGATTATATGATGGGCGTCGGCATGGACCGCATCGCCGCGCATGAGCGGCAGTTGCGTGATTACGCGCGCACGCGGTTGGACGGGCTGAACTGGCTCAATGTGCAGGGGCAATCGGCAGGCAAGGGCGCGATCTTCTCTTTCACGTTGGAGGGTGCTGCGCATGCGCATGACATCTCTACCGTGTTGGACAAGAAGGGCGTCGCCGTGCGCGCCGGACACCACTGCGCGCAGCCTTTGATGGAGCATCTGGGCGTCACCGCAACCTGTCGGGCGTCATTCGCGATGTACAACACTGAGGCTGAGGTGGATGCCTTGGTCGATGCGCTGGAACTCTGCCACGAGCTGTTTGCATAGCGCGGCGAGTTCAATACCGATTGCGGTGCTGCAACGGGCTGGCTATAGAGACGACAGGCACCCGTAGCTCAGCTGGATAGAGCGCTGCCCTCCGAAGGCAGAGGTCACAGGTTCGAATCCTGTCGGGTGCGCCATTTCATTTGCTTGCGGGGGAATTCATGACACAAAACGTTGCTGTCTTTGGGCTTGGCTCAATGGGTTTTGGGAGCGCCATGTCGCTGGTGCGGGCGGGCCATCAGACCTACGGGTTCGACGTCAATGCCGATGCGGTGAGCCGGTTCACGGATGCGGGCGGCAAGGCGGCTTCTGTGGGGGACATCGCGGCTGACTTGGACGCAGCCGTGCTTGTCGTGTTGAATGCGGCCCAAACCGAAGAGGTTCTGTTCGGGGCCAACGGCGTCGTTGATGGGCTGAAGGCTGGGGCCGTTGTCATGGCCTGCGCCACCGTGCCACCAGACTTTGCACGCGACATGGAAGCGCGCTGCGCCGAACGCGGGGTGCATTACCTTGATGCGCCAATCTCCGGCGGGTCGGTTAAGGCCGGGCAGGGGCAGCTTTCGGTGATGGCGTCAGGAACGCCGCAGGCCTTTGCGGCGGCCAAGCAAGTATTGGACGCGACATCCGAGACAGTGTTCGAGCTTGGTGACACGGCGGGGGCCGGATCGGCCATGAAGGCAGTGAATCAGTTGCTGGCGGGCGTGCATATCGCGACAATGGCCGAGGCCCTGACCTTTGGCATGACCCAAGGGGTCAGCCCGGACAAATTTGTCGAGGTGATCTCCAAATGTGCGGGTACCAGCTGGATGCTGGAAAATCGCGCGCCGCATATCGTGGCGGGAGATTACACGCCGCACAGCTCGGTCGATATCTGGCCCAAAGACCTTGGCATCGTGCTGGACATCGCCAAATCGGCCAGGTTTTCAGCGCCCATCACCGCCGCGGCCTTGCAACAGTTTCTCGCGGCGTCGGGGTCCGGCCTAGGGCGCGAAGACGATGCCGCAGTCGCGAAGGTCTACGCCCGCAACGCAGGTCTAACCTTGCCCAGGGAGGACTAGGTCAGCGCGACCGTATGTTGAGCAATGACTGCGTCTTCATTCGTAGGGATCACCAGCACGTCGCATCTGGCGTCATCGGCATTAATCCGGGTGTCTCCGGCGCCGTTGCGTGAGGCATCCAACGTGATGCCCAGCCATCCCAAGCGGTCGCAAATGCCAGCCCGGGTCTGGGCTGAGTTTTCGCCAATACCGGCGGTAAAGATCAAAACATCCAGCCCGCCAATCGCCGGGATCAGTGCTGCGATTTCAGCCGCCGCGCGGTAGCAGAACAAATCCATCGCCAGCTTGGCGCGCGGATCATCGCTTGCCTGCAAGTCCTGCATGGCATTGCTGATGCCCGACACACCCAGCAGGCCCGATTGCTGATAGAGCAGCTTTTCGATCTCCGGCACGCTCATCCCGCGTTGCTGCACCAGATGCAGGATCACACCAGGGTCAATGCTGCCCGACCTGCGCCCCATTACCAGCCCGTCCAGTGCCGTGAAGCCCATCGTCGTGGCGCGGCTTTCGCCGTTTTCCATAGCGCACAGGCTCGCCCCATTGCCCAGATGCGCGACGATCACACGGCCGTTGGCCTTGTCGCCCAGATGCTCGGGTAAGGTCGAAGCGATGAATTCGTAGGACAGCCCGTGAAAGCCGTAACGCACCAGTCCCGTCTCCGTCAGCTCCTGCGGAATAGCGAACAGCTTGGCTAACGGGGTCTGCGTTGTGTGAAAGCTGGTGTCGAAACACGCGACTTGCGGTAGGTTCGGGAACTGGTTGGCAATCAGCCGGACGGAGGCCAGGTTATGCGGCTGGTGCAGCGGCGCCAATGGGGTGAGCGCGGCCAATTGCGCGACCACATCGGGTGTGATCTTGGCGGGGCCGGTGAAGTCCCGCCCGCCATGCACAACCCGGTGCCCAACCGCGACAACCTTATGGTGCCGCGCGTGCTCGGCGAGCCAGTCCAATAATATCCGCGCGGCGTCTTCATGGGTGCATCTTGGGTCAAGAACCGGCACGGGTGCGGGTGCGGGCTTTGGCACCGAGATCGAAAATTCCGGGGCGCGCTTGAGGCCTGTAATCTTGCCGCGCAGCACCGGTGTCAGCGGGGCTGCGACCGGGTGCAACGCAAATTTCAGGCTGGAGGAGCCTGCATTGATGGTGAGGATGACGTCGGGCATGGGGTCCGCTCCGGTTAATGTTCGTTGAGAAAGTGTTGCGCGGACATTCGGTGGCGGCAAGGTAAAAGAAAAGCCGCCTCATTGCTGGGGCGGCCATATGCTTTCGGTCAGAGCAGGTAGGCGCTACCGCCCCCAAGTGCGTACGACACCACAATCCATATGCACGAAGTTGGACCCTGAATAGCGGCCGACACCCCCCGCAGAGCAGGACGCAGCAGCACGCGCGATCTGACCGACGGAGCGGGACTTCAGACGAAGATCAGCAGCCTGACCTTTCATGTGCAGGGAATTCTTGGCCACACCGCGCGAGCGGGAGCGCAGCATCGCGTTGGTCTTGGGGGAGCGGTAGCCCGACAGCAGCATGTAAGGCTCGCTCACCTTCATCAGGTTGTGGGATGCGGACATTATGTCGATTGTGCGGGTGTCCATCTTGGTCGCGCTGTTCTGGCGCCAGTCGCGCATGAAGTAGTTCACTTCCTTCAACGCTTCCTTGATGTACTCGCCCTCGATCCAATAGATCATGTCGATGGTTTCGCCGGTACGGCCGGAATACATCTTGATGCGGCGGACGTCGCCGGCCCCTTTGAGAAATCCGAATGCGTTTGAATAGACTGGAGCCGCTGTCACAGCGGTCGCGGCGAATGCACCTAGCAATGCGCGACGCGTCACGTTAGCGGAATTGTTCTCACCCATGAGTTTGCCTGTCCCGTAGCCCTGACCACTTACGCGGTCGTATTTTTGATCCCCAGATGCGCATCCTTATGGCACAACTTGATTCGTGGACCAAGAACACTCTGCACCTGAGGCGTTAAAAAGGCACAAATGAGCAAAAATTTGCGCAATTTTCCCATTGCGAAAGATTGTTGCGGATGGTGTCCATGCGGCAACTGGGCGGAGAAAAGGCGGCGATCCCCCTGCATTGTGAATGGACTCTGCCGTCGGGCTACAAAATATTGAGCGCGAACATACGGGCACTTAGTTTCTTGGGGCGACCATGACTGTTAAATTTAATCGACGCACAACTGTAAAAATGATGGCTGCCGGTGCCGCGGCGCTGGTGTTGCCCGGCTTCGGGGTAGGGCGTGCGGATGCGGCTGTTACGGCTTTGAAACAATCCATTGCGGAGGCGGCCTCCAAGGATGCGTCAATTGCGGCCTTCTACCGCTCGCGGGCTTTCAAACCTATTTTCACCGGCAACGGGGATGGCCGACGCCGCGGGGCATTGCTGAAATCTCTGGCCCGCGCGGGCGACCATGGGTTGCCCGTCAGCCGGTATGACGCCGATGGCCTGAAGCAGATGTTTAAGGCCGCAAAGACACCCACGGACCGCGGCCAGGTCGAAGTTGAGGCGGCGCGCCGCTTTCTGGACTATGCAGATGCGATGCGCTCCGGGCTGCTGGACCCCCGCAAGATCGACAGGTCCATCGTGGTTGACGTGCCGCGCTATGATCGGACCGCCACGCTCACGGCCTTTGCGAAATCCAGCCCGCAAGGCTTCATGAAAAAGCTTAACCCGCGCAAGCCGGAATACGTGCGCCTGCAAAAGGAGAAGCTGCGTCTCGAAAAGTTGCTGGCCAAAGGCGGCTGGGGCGAAAAAGTTGGCGCAAAGGCGCTGAAGCCCGGCCAATCGGGCGCGGCGGTCGTGCAGCTGCGCAATCGTCTGATCCGCATGGGCTTCATGCGCAAATCGGCCAGCCAGAGTTACGACGCTAACATTCAGGCCGCGGTCCAAAAGTTTCAGATCAGCCACGGGCTGGCCCCCGACGGGGTAGCCGGGGCCGGGACAATATCCGAGATAAATAAGGACGTTCCGGACCGGTTGAGCCAGGTGCTCGTCGGGTTGGAACGCAACCGCTGGTTGCCAAACCCGCTCGAAAAGAAGCACGTTTGGGTCAATCTTCCAGACTTCCATGTAGATATCATGGAGAAGGGCAAATCGACATTCCGGTCGCGCGTGGTGATCGGCAAGCAGACAGAGGACCGCAAGACGCCGGAATTCTCGGATGTGATGGAATTCATGGTAATCAATCCAAGCTGGTATGTGCCGCGCTCGATTGTGACCAAGGAATATCTGCCGCTGCTCAAACGCAATCGCGGGGCGGCGGGCCAGCTGCAAATCATCGGGTCAAACGGCAAACCGGTGAACCGGGCCAACATCAATTTTGCACAGTATAACGAACGGAATTTCCCCTATTCGATGAAGCAGCCGCCCTCTAAGGGGAATGCTTTGGGGCTGGTGAAATTCATGTTCCCGAACAAGTACAATATCTACCTGCATGACACGCCGTCCAAGTCGCTGTTCGGCCGCGAAGTGCGGGCGTTCAGTCATGGCTGCGTGCGCGTGCACAAGCCGTTTGAATTCGCCTACGCCCTGCTGAAAGCGCAAGAAAGCGATCCCGAGGGGTATTTCCAAAGCATCCTGCGCACACGGGCGGAGCGCCGCGTCGAGCTGCGCCAACCCTTGCCGGTTCACTTGGCATACTTCACGGCATGGGTGGATGCCAAAGGCCGCGCGCATTACCGGCGTGATGTCTATGGTCGGGATGGGCGCATTTTTGCGGCCCTGACTAAGGCAGGGGTTACCTTGCGCAGCGTTAAAGCCTAAATCTTGATCAACGGGGCCGCCGGGCCCCGCCCAGGATTTGAGGCAGGCCCATGAGCTACACCATATCGCAAATCGCAACCGCGCTAGGCGCGCGGTTCGAAGGGGATGGCGCGCTGACTGTGTCATGCGCGTCAGAACCGCAATCGGCCTCACCTGATGCGCTTGCCTTGGCAATGGACGAAAAATACGCGCCTGGGTTGGCCTCTGGTGCGGCTCAGTCGGCCATCTTGTGGGATGGGGCGGACTGGCAGGCGCTCGGCTTGAAGGCCGCAATTTTTGTGCCGCGTCCGCGCTATGCGATGTCTGGCCTGACCACATTGATGGACCCGGGCCCCGAGATTGACGAGGGCGTGCATCCCTCGGCCATCGTCCATGAAAGCGCGGTGATTGGCGACGGGGCGGCGATTGGTCCCTTCGTGGTCATTGGCCGCGACGTGGTAATCGGCGCGCGGGCCCGCTTAGCGGCCCATGCCAGTATCGCCGAAGGATCAACGATTGGCGACAACGCGTTGATTTTGCAGGGGGTTCGAATTTGCCATCACGTTAGCATCGGTGACAATTTCATCGCCCAGCCAGGCTGCGTGATCGGGTCGGATGGGTTCTCATTCGTGACGCCCGAAAAGTCCGGCGTCGAAAACGTGCGCAAGAGCCTTGGCGACCAAGGCGATGCGGCGCGGCAAAGCTGGACGCGCATACATTCACTTGGCGCGGTAACCATCGGAAATAACGTTGAAATTGGCGCGAACGCTGCGATTGACAGAGGCACCATTCGCGACACGTCCATCGGGAACGGCACAAAGCTAGATAACCTCGTGCATGTTGGCCATAACGTGCAGATTGGGGAGGATTGCCTGATCTGCGGTCAGGTCGGCATTGCGGGCTCGGCGCGGATCGGCGACCGGGTGGTGATGGCCGGGCAATGCGGGGTGAATGACAATATATTCGTTGGGGATGACGTCATCGCTGGCGGGGCCACCAAGATTTTCACCAACGCGCCTGCCGGTCGGGTCTTGCTGGGCTATCCCGCTGTCAAAATGGAGACCCATATCGAGATGCAGAAGGCCACTCGGCGCTTGCCGCGGTTTATGAAGTCTTTCCAACAAAGCAAATAGGCCCTCGCAAATCGCGACAAACCGGCTTACATGCTGCTAAACCCCAGAATAGACGCAAGGACCGATCACATGTCTGCCAGCGTGAAAGACCAAGTCATCGAGATCGTGGCCGAGCAGGCCGTGCTCGATGTGTCCGACATTTCCATGGAGGCGTCGCTGGAAGATCTCGGCATCGATTCCCTTGGCCTGGTGGAGAGCATCTTCGCCATTGAGGAAGCCTTCGACATTTCAGTGCCGTTCAACGCCAACGACCCGTCAGATAGTGAGTTTGACGTCTCCAGCGTGGCCGCCGTGGTCGCGGCGGTCGAAAAACTGGTGGCGGAGCAGAAGTCCTAACTGATGCGCCGCGTCGTCATCACAGGGCAGGGCTCAATCAACGCGCTCGCCGCTTCCGCCGAGGGCACGTTCGAGGCCTTCCGCGAGGGGCGTTGCGGCATCGGCCCGCTTGAAATTCGCGACGTGGACCGTCTGGCCATACAAATCGGCGGACAGGTACATGGCTACGATCCGCACAAGGAATTCAACCGCCAGGAAATCGCGCTTTACGACCGGTTCACGCAATTCACCCTGCACGCCGCACGGGAGGCGATCGCCCAATCCGGCCTGACCTTCCAGGGCGAGCTGGCCGCGCAATCCGGGGTGATCCTCGGCACATCCGGCGGCGGGTTGAACACGCAGGACGAAAACTATCGCGCGGTCTATGAGGACGGCAAAAACCGGGTGCACCCTTTTGTGGTCCCCAAGCTGATGAACAACGCCGCCGCCAGCCATGTGTCGATGCAATACAACCTCAAAGGCCCCAGCTTCACGGTTGCCACGGCCTGCGCGTCGTCCAACCACGCGATGGGGCAGGCGTTCAACTTCATCCGCTCTGGAATGGCGAAGGTCATGGTCACCGGCGGCTCTGAATCCATGCTGTGCTTTGGCGGCGTCAAAGCGTGGGAAGGCCTGCGGGTCATGTCCAAGGACGCGTGCCGCCCATTCAGCGCAAACCGCAACGGCATGGTGCAGGGTGAAGGTGCCGCGGTCTTCATCATGGAAGATTTCGAACACGCCAAAGCGCGCGGCGCGGAGATATTGGCCGAAGTCATCGGGTTTGCGATGACATCAGACGCATCCGACATCGTAATGCCGTCCCGCCAAGGGGCGGCGCGCGCCATTTCGGGGGCTATGAAGGACGCCAAAGTAAATCCGTCGGATGTGGGCTACATCAACGCGCATGGCACGGGCACGGCGGCCAATGACAAGACGGAATGCGCGGCGGTGTCCGATGCGTTTGGGGCGCATGCCGACAACCTTATGATCTCGTCTACCAAGTCCATGCACGGCCATGTCATTGGCGGCACCGGCGCGATTGAATTGCTGGCCTGCATCATGGCGCTGAAGGACGGGGTTATCGCGCCAACGGTGGGCTATGAAGAACCGGACCCCGAATGCGCGCTGGACGTGGTACCGAACGAGGCGCGTGATGCCGCGGTCGATGTTGTGCTGTCCAATGCATTTGCATTTGGTGGGCTGAACGCGGTCCTCGCGCTGCGCAAAGCCTGAGGCGCCGGCCTACAGCGTCTGCGCGAAGAAGGCGGCGTTCTCAGCAACCAGCGCCGCGTCGTCGCCGCCAATCAGCAGATAGGCATGATTGCCATCCGACCAGCTGGCGGCCTGCATCCCCTCCAACTGCGTTGTCGTCACGGGTTTCGCCTCCCCGCTGGTTTTGATGATACACAGCGCCACGGGGTCACCGGCTGAAGATAGGTAGGCCAGCTGAACCAGCGCCTTGCCCTTGAAGCCCAGCACCTGACCGCGTTTGAAGGTCAGGTTCGGCGCAGTGTCCACGCCTTCCAAGTCGCGCCCCAGAACGCCCGCAAGCTGCGCCAATTCGGTGCCCTGCGCGCCGCCGGCATCAGCCAGCGTGGCGTTGACATAAAGCGCTTGGTATGCGGCGACATAGGCCATCCAGCCGGGTTCCGGCGCAGGTTTTGATGCGTAAAGGTAACCGGCGGTTACGCCGACAATCAGGCTGGCCGCAACCGTGGCACCGATGCCCCAGGGGCGGTTGGTGTTGGCCGCAGCCCTCGCAGGGACCAGGTCGCGCGGTGCTGAGGGCAATAGCCCGTCTAAGGCCCCCTTCAGGGACCCGACATCAATGCTGAGCGCCTCAAGGCGCTGCGCAATGCTCGCATCCATGGCAAGCGCAGCCTCGATCCGCGAGGACAGGGCGTCGTCGGCCTCACCGTCAAGATAGGCGGTCAGGTCCTCGTCGCTGATATCGGCGTAGTCGCTCATATTGCTTTCGTTTCCTGCGGGGCCAGCTTGGCCGCTAATTTGCTGCGCGCGGCTGCCAGACGGCTCATAACCGTTCCGATGGGAATGCTCAAAACCTCGGCGGCCTCTTTGTAGCTGAACCCTTCGATATAGACGAGCATCACCGCCTCCCGCTGCGCTTGGGGAAGTGCTGCTACTTGAGATAACACCTCACCCACGAAAATATTCGATTCCGGAGACATTTTTTCGCCCGTCACGCTTTCGGGCAGGTCGGTGTCATGCACCGAAACCAGCCCGCCACCACGGCGTACGGTTTGGGCGCGCAGGTCATTGAGCCACATGCGCTGGGCAATGCGGAAGACCCACCTGTCCAGATGGGTGCCCGGCTCAAACTTGTCGGCTTTCTCGATGGCGCGTAGGCAGGCGGCCTGAGCCAAATCTTCTGCCGTGTCGCGATTGCCAGACAGCACAAGGCAATACCGCCACAGACGGGGCGAAATGTCTCCCAACCCGTCACGCACGACATCCGCGTTAGATTTTTTGCCAAACAGCCGAATAGACCTGGACCTTGTCTTGTTCCCTGATGCCCACGCCGCGCGTGGCCATAACAACGTAATCTAGTGTTTGCAGCGCCAGATCAAACTCATTTCTACGGCGAAACGCCCCGGCTGTCGCAGAAGTGAGGGGGCTAGGCGCCGGAAATCTTGGTCGCGTGGGCGCCGCGCTCGCGGTAGGGGGTCGTGTCATAATGTGCGCGGTAGCATTTGGAAAAATGCGATGGGGAGGCAAAGCCGCATGCCAAAGCCACGTTGATCACGCTCATATCGGTTTGCATCAGAAGGTTGCGCGCCTTCTGCAACCGGATTGCCATGTAGTAGCGCTTCGGCGAGCGGTTCAGGTAGCGACGGAACAGCCGTTCCAGCTGGCGGGTCGACATCCCAACTTCTTTGGCCAGCAGGGAGGGGCTGATTGGCTCCTCGATATTGACTTCCATCATCTGGATGACGCGGCTGAGCTTTGGATGGCGCACGCCGATGCGGGTTGGGATCGACAGGCGTTGCTGATCCTGATCGGTTCGGATCGAGCTGTAAATCTGTTGGTCGGCCACCATATTGGCGACCTCTTCGCCCAGATCGGTCGCGATAATGCTCAGCATCAGGTCGATGGAGGACGTGCCGCCGGCGGTGGTCATGCGGTTGCCATCAACCACAAACACCGACTTCGTCAGCTCAACATCCTCGAATTCTTCGGCAAAGCTGTCCTGGTTTTCCCAGTGAATCGTGGCTTTCTTGCCATCCAACAGCCCGGCGCTCGCCATGGTGTATGCCGCGGTACAAAGCGCCCCGATCTTGACGCCGCGCCGCGCCTCGCGCCGCAGCCAGTTCAACAGCTTCTTGCTGGTGGCGCTCTGAACATCCACGCCGCCGCACAACATAATAACGTCATCGCGCTGTAGCTCGGTCAGGTCCATGTCCAGCCCGTAGGTGATCCCTGCCGAACACTCCGCCGTTTCGCCCCCTTCGCCCGCAAGCACCCAACGGTAGCTGCCGGGCACCATCCGGTTGGCGATCCGCAACGCCTCAATCGCGCCTGCAAAGCTCAACATGGTGAAGTTTTCCATCAGGACAAACACGTATCTGCCCGCTGTCGCGGGGGTGTTTTCCTCGGGGCGCCCCGTTACTGAGCTTGGCGTTGTCACATGGACCTCCCAATCCACACAGAGGTTAGGCGATCCGCTCTAACTAAGTCTCACCCTTAGCTGAGTTTTCGACATTGGCAAGCCCCGCAATGCAGACTAAACAGGGCCTTCTTACATGAGACCGCTAACATGCACGGAGCAATCAGCATGGCACAGACCTGGACCAAGACCGACTGGCGCAACAAACCACGCATCCAGATGCCTTCTTATACCGACGCCGACAAACTGGCATCGGTAGAGGCCCAGCTGTCTAAGTATCCGCCGCTGGTTTTTGCGGGTGAGGCGCGCAAACTCACGCAACAGCTTGGCGCCGTCAGCCGCGGCGAGGCGTTTCTGCTGCAGGGCGGCGACTGCGCCGAAAGCTTCGCGGATTTCTCCGCCGACGGCATCCGCGACACGTTCAAGGTGATGCTGCAAATGGCAATGGTGCTCACCTACGGCGCCAAGGTGCCCGTGGTCAAAATCGGCCGCATGGCAGGCCAATTTGCCAAGCCGCGCTCTGCCGACACCGAAACCAAGGACGGCGTTGAGCTGCCAAGCTACCGCGGCGACATCATCAACGAGCTGGACTTCACGCCGGAGGCCCGCATCCCGGACCCCGCAAAAATGCTGCAGGCCTACACGCAGGCCGCCGCCACGCTGAACCTGCTGCGCGCGTTCTCTAAGGGTGGCTATGCCGATGTGCATCAGGTGCATTCCTGGACGCTGGGCTTCACCGCCAGCGAGCAGGCCAAGGAATTCCGCGAGATGGCGAACCGCATCCAGGATTCCCTGGACTTCATGGCCTCCGCCGGATTGACGTCGACCACCAATGCCGAGCTGGCCTCGGTGGATTTCTACACGTCGCACGAGTCCCTGCTGCTGGAATATGAGGAGGCGCTGACCCGCGTCGATTCCACATCCGGCAAGTGGCTGGCGGGCTCAGGCCATATGATCTGGATCGGCGATCGCACCCGCCAGCCTGACGGCGCGCATGTGGAATTTGCCAAAGGCGTGCTGAACCCGATTGGGCTGAAATGTGGGCCAACCATGACCACCGGGCACCTCAAGTCGCTCATGGCCACGTTGAACCCCGAAAACGAGCCGGGCCGCCTGACCCTGATCAACCGCTTCGGCGCGGGGTCCGTAGGCGAGCATCTGCCGCGCCTGATTAAGGCGGTGAAGGAAGAGGGCGCCAATGTGGTTTGGACCTGTGATCCGATGCACGGCAACACAATCAAGTCGTCCTCCGGCTACAAGACCCGGCCCTTCGACAGCGTCCTGCGCGAGGTGCAGGAATTCTTTGGTGTTCACAAAGCCGAAGGCACCGTCGCTGGCGGCGTGCATTTCGAGATGACCGGCGCGGATGTGACCGAATGCACCGGCGGCGTCCGTGCAGTCACAGACGAAGACCTGTCGGATAGGTACCACACGGCCTGCGATCCCCGCTTGAACGCGTCGCAATCTCTGGAATTGGCGTTTCTGGTGGCTGAAGAGCTGTCAGAGCGGGCGGGCGTGCATCGCGCCGCTGTCTGAACACGAACGCTACGCACATGTTGAAAGCCCTCTGACCGGCGGTCAGGGGGCTTTTACTTTACAACCCTGAGATACGGGTGCGGCGCTTGGGCCTGATAGGGGGCCTGCGCTTCGGCAAATGATGCGGTTTCCGGGGCGGGTTGGATATGGCGGTCCGTCTCGGAAAGCCCCGTCAACAATGACGTGCGTTGCAGCTCGGTAACCCGGAACCGGCGGGGCGGGGTGCCGACAATGCCTTGCGTGCTCAGGCAGCCAATGGCGCGATCCGTCTCACCGGTTTCGCTTTTCAGCGGCAGGATCAACATATTGCCGACCAGCTCCGGCGCGTCGCGTTCTTGTGCCACAAGCTTGTATTCCTGAATCTCCGGCGTCTCGAACACCGCGTCAATCTGGGCGTCAAACTGGTCTCGCGCGTCAGGGGAAATGAGGCTGCGCAGGGTCATGCCGCGCACTTCCATTCCCATGATGTCGCTGATCTCCAGCCCTGCAAGGCGGAACCTGATCTGCGTGTCCATGGTGCGCTCCAGGACGAAGCACACCTCAAGGAAGGACGACATTTCACGCGGGTCAATCTCAGAGCGTAGCGGCATCAGCCGTCCGCCACGAAGCTCTTCCCAATAGGCGCGGATCTCGGCGAGGATCGGTTGTGTCATAGCTGTATGGTAGGTCCCGAATGGAATAACGTTTTCGGGTCGGACGGACCCGTTCGATAATTGCGCTCGCATGGTCTTGCACCCTATGGTTGCAGTATGTGCTACTTGAAAAGCCCACCCCACGAGGGCCCGCTGCAGTTGCCGCAACCTTCAGGTTTTGTTAACCCTAGATGCGAAAACTTAACGTGCTCTTAATATGGCACATTTTATGCAAATTGCAGCCAGCAGAAACGTTAACAGGTTAATAACACATGGTTCACTCAATGACCGGCTTCGCGTCGGAGAGCGGCGCGGCAGGCGGGGTCAGCTGGACACTCGAAATGCGCGGGGTCAATGCCAAGGGGCTCGACATCCGTGTGCGAGCACCGGAACGCATGGTCGGATTTGACCAGAAACTGAAAGCGCAATTCCAGAAAAATCTCAGCAGGGGCAACATCAATGTCACCCTGCGATACGAGGTAGACGGCGCTGCGGGCTCGCTGCAAATCAACGAAGCGGTGTTGGACAGCTACTTGAGCGCCGCAAAGACAGTGAAAGACAGGGCCAAAGCTGCTGGGGTGAACATGGACAGCCCCAATGCCGCTGACATTCTGGCCCTGCGCGGTGTGCTGGCAACAGGCGACGAGACCGAAGCACTGCCACCGGAAGCCGATGCCCTGAAGACAGCCGACAAGGCCCTCAAAGCATTCCTTGCCATGCGCGCGGCCGAAGGGGCCGCCCTAAAGAGCGTGTTGGAGACCTCGCTGGATGATGTCTCCCGACTGGTCACAGATGCGGCCGCATTGGCGGAGGCCCGCAAAGATCAGGTGGCCGATGCGCTGCGCACCAATCTGACACGCGTTTTGGCAAATAGTGACGGCGCTGATGCGGACCGGGTGGCGCAGGAATTGGCGATGCTGGCGGTCAAGGCCGACGTCACCGAAGAGATTGACCGCTTGAAAGCCCATGTTGACGCCGCGCGCGACTTGCTGGCGACAAAGGGCGCGATTGGCCGCAAGCTCGACTTCCTGATGCAGGAATTCAACCGGGAGGCGAACACGCTGTGTTCCAAGTCCGGGTCGACCGATCTGACCCGCGTGGGGCTTGACCTCAAAGCGTTGATTGATCAGATGCGCGAGCAAGTTCAGAACGTGGAGTAATCATGTCAGACCGGCGCGGAATCCCCATCATCTTGTCCTCGCCATCCGGCGCGGGCAAATCGACACTCTCCAAACTCCTGATGAAGTGGGACCCGAGTATCACCTTTTCGGTTTCCGCGACCACGCGCAAACCCCGAGATGGCGAGGTGGACGGGCGCGATTACTATTTTCGGACCCGCGATGAATTTCAGCAGATGGTCGAAAACGGCGAAATGTTGGAACATGCGGAAGTCTTCGGCAATTTTTACGGCTCGCCCTTTGGACCTGTTGAAACGGCCTTGAAAGTCGGCCGCGACATAATCTTCGATATCGACTGGCAAGGCGGCCAACAAATTCGCGGCTCGGCATTGGCGGCAGACTTGGTGACCATTTTCATTCTGCCGCCCTCGATTGCGGAGCTGGAAAACCGTCTCCGTGGGCGCGGTCAGGACAGCGATGAGGTGATTGCGGACCGCATGACCAAAAGCCGGGACGAGATCAGCCATTGGGCGGAATACGATTACTGTATCGTTAATCATGACATCGCCGACAGCGAAGCGCAGCTTAAAGCCATCTTAACGGCTGAACGGCTTCGGCGGACCCGGCAGTCCGGATTGGTCGATTTCGTACGAGATCTAAATGTACAATTTGGGGAAAGAGCCAAATGACATTGTACAATTTGGGACAAAACAGCCCGCAATTGCCGGTATCAGGCGATTTTTGGGTCGCCCCGGACGCCAATGTCATCGGCAATGTGATCCTGCAGGACGCCACCTCCATCTGGTTCGGCGCGACCCTGCGCGGCGACAACGAGCCGATCATTGTGGGCGAGGGCACCAACATTCAAGAGAACTGTGTGCTGCATACCGATATTGGATCACCGCTAACCATCGGAAAAAATTGTACAATTGGCCACAAGGCCATGCTGCATGGCTGCACGATAGGCGAGGGTAGTTTGATCGGCATGGGTGCAACCGTGCTCAACAATGCCGTGATCGGCAAAGGGTGTTTGATTGGTGCAGGGGCGCTAATCACCGAAGGCAAAGTGATCCCCGACGGCACCATGGTGCTCGGCACGCCCGGCAAAGTTGTGCGCGAGCTGAATTCCCAGAAAAAGCAGGGCCTTATCGCCTCCGCGCTACATTATCAGGACAACATGCGTCGCTTCCGCGACGAGCTTGAAACGCTCTAATAGCGAACGGAAACCGCGCTGTCGGAATGCCCCACAGATGCGGATTGACCTGTCACCTCAAACGCGTCTTTGAGCAGCTGAAACTGCACCTGGTTTGAGCTGAGTGGTTCGGAGGGCTGTCGGTTCAGGCTGGACCACACATCCGCATCAAACCTCACCACCGGGCCGAAGGCCTGCAATTGCCAGTTGCCCCGATCTGCGTTCACCACGATTTCACCTCCTTGTGGAAGGGTGGTTTCGACGCACATCAGTGCAAGAAACGCGATTTTTGCTTCCGTTCTTGTTGGGTCTGATGGTGGTGACCAGCGGACCGATATACGCCCGCCACCGTAGCAACCATCCAACAATTTCAGCACGTTAGCACGCGACATCATCTGGGAACCGGTTGCCGCCCCAAGTGCGACGCGGAAGAATTTCACCCGTGCATTGGCGCTGTCGACGGCTTCTTCTATCAGCTTCATTTCCGGGGTGTTGGCGACGCCGGACATCGCCAGCAGCTCCACCCCATTGCTGATCGCGCCCAAAGGGCTGATAAGGTCATGACAAATGCGGGATCCAAGCAGTGCAGCGCTGTCTTTGAGGTCAATGCTCATACGGTCTGGTCCAAGGGGTTGTGCCATGATGGAAGATTTGAACTCTCTGTTGGAGCCGGGGATGCTGGTACGCCACCCGGACGCGCCCGATTGGGGGCTTGGACAGGTTCAATCCAACATAAATGGTAAAATAACAGTTAACTTTGAGCATCAAGGCAAGGTGACAATAAATGGTTCGAATGTTCTGCTGGTGGTGCAGCAGGGGGCTGAATGAAGTGGCAGAAAACGTGGGTTTTAGAATGATGTACTGCCGCCATCAAATAGCGCTTTGCCTTGCCGGGCAAGTCTATTCGGGGAAGCAGGCGTTTTGAGGCCGATACCCGCGGAATTTGAAATGCGCATCGCGACTTCCGTTGAAGACACCCGCGGCGCCGAACGGCTGCGCTACAGCGTGTTTGTGGAAGAATTGGGTGGCAACGGGGGCGAGGTGGACCATGAGGGCCGCTTCGAGCGTGATCGCTTTGATGCGTTTGCCGACCAGCTTGTCTTGATTGATCCGGGAGTGGACCCGCAGAGCTATAACCATGTCATCGGCGTTTACCGGCTGTTACGCGCGCCGCAGGCCTGCGCGGCAGGGGGGTTCTACAGCGAGGCGGAATATGATTTGACGCCGCTGAAATCCTCCGGTCGGACATTGTTGGAACTGGGACGATCTTGCGTCGACGCCCGCCACAGAGGCGGGGCCGCGATGTTTCATCTCTGGCAGGGCGTCGCCGAATACGTCCTGAAGCATGAGATTGAAGTTCTTTTTGGCGTGGCAAGCTTTCATGGAACGGATGTGGCCGCACTGGCGCAACCGTTGTCGCATCTTCACCACAGCCATCTTGCGCCGCCGGACCTGCGGCCGCGTGCCAAGGTGCACCAACCAATGGACGTTGTCCCGCCCGAGCATGTGAAACGCCCCGCCGCCATGAAGGCGACGCCGGCGTTGATCAAGGCCTACCTGCGCCTCGGCGGTATGGTCGGTGATGGTGCCTTCGTTGACCATGACTTCAACACGGTCGACGTGTGCCTCGTGGTGGACACCGAGAAGATGTCGGCCAAGCATCGCGACATTTATGCAAAGGGGCAGCGGTCGTGACCTGGCGCGATGTGGCAGAGCCAGAGGCGAGACCGCCCGGGATCATGGGATGGGTCCGGGTCATCTTGCGAGGTGTGCCTCTTGGTCTGCTGGTCTTTGGCGGGCTTTTGGTCTTGCTGCTGGTTCGCCTCGTTGAACGCCCGATATTTAGGATGCAGCGCCCCATAACACCTGTCATTTCACGCAACGTGTGTCGTTGGTCCCTTGTGTTGTTGGGGGTTAGATTCTCCGCCCGGGGCGCACCGATGGCCGAAAAAGGCGCAGTGGTGGCAAATCATTCGTCCTGGCTGGACATATTTGCGCTGCATGCAACGCAGGATGTCTATTTCGTTTCCAAGTCAGAGGTCGCTGGATGGCCCGGTATCGGCTGGCTGGCCCGTGCGACCGGTACGGTGTTTATCCGCCGTGATCCGAAAGAGGCCGCCAAGCAGAAGACCATCTTTGAGGACCGGTTGCAGGCGGGTCATAAACTGCTGTTCTTCCCGGAAGGCACCAGCAGTGACGGGCGACAGGTTCTTCCATTTAAATCAACGCTTTTTGCCGCGTTCTTTACAGAAGAATTGCGCGATATTTGCCATATTCAGCCTGTGACGCTGACCTATCACGCACCTGAAGCGGAGGACGACCGGTTCTACGGTTGGTGGGGGGACATGGAGTTCGGACCGCACCTGCTGCAAACGCTGGCCGCGCCGCGGCAAGGCCGTATTGAATTGGAGTACCACGCACCGCTGAAAGTTGCCGACTTTGCCCAACGTAAATCGCTTGCAGCGGCGTCAGAGGCCGCAGTGCGTGCTGGTCTCAGCTTAGAGGCGCCACCAACGCCTTGAGGGCGTCGAGGGGCGTGTCAGACTTCCAAATTTCGGGGCCAATTGCGAAGAAATCAGCGAATGGCGCAAACTGTTCGACTGTCTCGACGGTGATGCCGCCTTCGGCCACGATGGGCAATTCGATCATTTCCGACCACCATTGGAAGTCTTCGATGGCGGCCAGCTCTCCTGCGCCTAGCCCAGTGTCGCTTGTCGGACCCAGTGCGACATAATCCGCGCCACTTTCGCCTGCATTCATGCCTTCATGCCGCGACGCGCCGCAGGCGGCCCCGACAACCACATCTGCCCCCAGTTCCTTGCGGGCAAAGCGGACGGTACGGGCGCCGTCATTGAGATGCACACCGTCCAAGCCCAGCTTTTCGACAAGCCGCACGTGGGTGTCGAGGATCAGGGGGATGTCGCGGGCGTGGCAGGTTTCGCGCAGCACATCTGCCGCGCGGCTGACCTCGTCCTCGTCAGCAGCTGCCAGGGCGAGGCGTACACACGCAATCTCGACCTCATCCATGATGCCCGACAACAGCGAAGGGAAACGAGACAGCTCGATCTCCGGAGGGGTGATGAGGTAAATTTGCGGGACCTGTTGGTCCTCTGCTGCGTCAATCATAGGTTCGGCCTTTTCTTTGGCACCGTCATAGCGGCGAGGAAGCGGCCTCACAAGACCATTGCGAACGGGGCAGGCGGCGCTTAAACCCCGAGCAAACCTTAGGAATTCGACGATGTCAGGCACAGATCACGACGCACAGGCAGAATGGGGCGGCCCCCAACCGGTCATGGTGTTGGTCAGCCCTCAAATGGGCGAAAACATCGGCTCCGCCGCGCGCGGCATGCTCAATTTTGGGCTGGAACGGATGCGGTTGGTCGACCCGCGTGACGGCTGGCCCAATGCCGCTGCGACAGCGACTGCGTCCGGTGCGGCCAAGGTGCTCGATCATGTGACGGTGTATGGCACAACCGCAGATGCGGTTGGCGATGTTGATTATGTCTTCGCGACAACCGCGCGCGGGCGCGATATGACCAAGCCCGTGGTCACCCCGGAAAAGGCAATGGGGCAGGCCCGCACCATGATCGCAGCAGGCAAGAACGTCGCCGTTTTGTTTGGGCCGGAACGGGCCGGGCTTGAAAACAGCGATGTCGCGCAGGCAAACGCGATTATTTCGGTCCCGGTGAACCCCGGTTTTGCGTCGCTCAACCTTGCGCAGTGCGTTTTGCTGACCGCCTATGAATGGCGTAGACAGTCCGACGAGGCAGAGATTGCGCGAGACCAGGCCGAAGCGGCGTCGCAGCTGGAGATACAGAAACTTTATGAACATTTCGTTTCCCGTCTCGATGTTGCCGGATTCTTTTTTCCCGAGACCAAAGCGGACAGCATGAAGCTGCACCTGCGCAACATGCTGTCGCGCATGCCGCTGACCCCGCAGGACGTGCAGATTTTCCACGGAATGCTGCGGCAATTCGTGCGCTGGAAAGAGCGCGACGACTAGTTGCCGCGCGCAGGCACGCAGACTAGGTTGAGCGCCAACAAGAGGGGCAGTGATGGCAGAAAAGCGTTCCATATTCGAAGAAGTTGACACCGCTGAGAAACCGGCGACGCAAGCTGGTGTGATTGATCGCGCCAAGCGTCCCGGCGCGCGCGGGGCTATCCGCGCCTGGCTGATGGTGCTGTTTGCGTTGGTCGTGGTGATGATCGTTGTTGGCGGCTTGACCCGACTGACGGATAGCGGGCTGTCGATAACGGAGTGGAAACCTGTCACAGGGGCCATCCCGCCGATGAGCGCCGAAGTCTGGGATCAGGAATTCGAGAAGTACAAACAAATCCCGGAATACCAGCTTCAAAACTCCTCGATGACGCTGGACGAGTTCAAAGTCATCTATTGGTGGGAATGGGGGCACCGCCAGCTTGGACGGGTCATTGGTCTGGTCTGGGCGCTGGGCTTTGCCTATTTCGCGATCCGCAGACAAATTCCATCCGGCTGGACCGGGCGATTGGTGCTGATCGGCGCCTTGGGCGGGCTGCAAGGCTTTATTGGCTGGTGGATGGTGTCCTCAGGACTGGAAGGGGCGCGGCTGGATGTGGCGCCGTATCGGTTGGCAACCCATCTTGGGCTTGCCTTCGTGATCCTCGGCCTGATTTGTTGGTACATACTGTCGCTTGGCCGTTCAGAGGCTGACCTGATGCAATCGCGCCGCAACAGCGAGCCGAAACTGAAGAAGATGGTCAGCGGGCTGCTGCATGCGGGCTACCTGCAGGTCATTCTCGGCGCGCTTGTCGCCGGCAATGATGCAGGGCGCACCTATACGGATTGGCCCTTGATGGGCGGCGACGTCTTTCCGGCACTGGCGTTTGAGCTGGAGCCGTGGTGGCGCAACTTCTTTGAAGGGGAGGCGCTGGTGCAGTTCAACCACCGGCTGCTGGGCTACTTCGTCTTTGTCTTTGGCATCGTTGTCTGGCGCCGGTCCCGCAGCTCGGGCAACCGCGCGATCAAACAGGCCTTTGACTGGGTTATGGTGATGCTCTTCGGCCAGATGGTGTTGGGCGTCGGAACGGTGCTGTATGCGGCACCAGTTCATCTGGCCATCGTCCATCAATTGGGCGCGGTTGTGCTGATTTGCATGATCCTGCGCGCGCGCTTTCTGGCCATGTACCCAACTGCCCAATCCGTGAGGGGATAGCACTATGACCGCCTATGATGAGTTGATGGCCTACGAGCGGGTGACCCAAGCGTTGGGCTCTGTTGCCGGGCGCACTGGCTGGGACCAGGAGACGATGATGCCCGAGGGGGCGGCGGACCTGCGCTCTGAAGAAATGGCCGCGCTTGAGGAGGTTCTGCATGCCCGGCGGACCAACCCGCGCACGGGTGAATTGCTGGAGACCGCGGAAGCGCCTGATGACGCCTCCAGTGCGAACTTGCGCCACATCAGGCGCAGCTTTGAGCGGACCACGAAGATCCCAGCTGATCTGGCGACGGCCATTGCCCGCCATACCTCCAAGGGGCAGGGAATATGGGCCGCGGCGCGGGCAGACAATGACTTCAAGTCCTTCGCCCCGGTGCTGGAGGAAATGATCCGGCTCAAACGGGAAGAGGCGGCCTGCCTTGCGGCAGGTGGCGATCTGTATGACGCGCTGCTGGATGACTACGAGCCTGGCATCAAAGGCCGTGAGCTGCAGGCGATTTTCGACCGGATGCGCCCACGACTGGTGGCGTTGCGGGAAAAGGTGTTGGGGGCCGATGCGCCCGCTGGGCTGGATCAGGAATTTGACGAGGCCGGACAATTGGCCGTATCGACCTTGCTGGCGCAAACCTTTGGGTATGACATGAGCATTGGCCGCATCGACAAGGCGGTGCACCCGTTCTCAAGCGGGTCAGGCACCGATGTGCGCATCACCACGCGCACAAGCCCGCGTGACCCGTTCAACTGCTTCTATTCCACGATCCACGAGGTCGGGCATGCCTGCTATGAACAGGGCATCAACCGCGACTATGAACTGACCCCGCTGGGGTCGGGCGTGTCTATGGGCGTGCATGAAAGCCAGTCGCGGATCTATGAAAACCAGTTGGGGCGGTCACGTGCCTTCACGGGTTGGCTTTACGGCAAGATGCGCGACCAGTTTGGCGATTTCGGCGTCGCCGACGAGGACAGCTTCTACGGCATCGTCAACCGCGTGGGGTCCGGCTACATCCGCACCGAGGCGGACGAGGTGCATTACAATCTGCATGTCATGCTCCGGTTCGATCTGGAGCGTCAACTGATTGCTGAGCAGCTAGAAGTTGCCGACCTGGAGGAGGCTTGGAACGCCCGGTTCGAGGCCGATTTCGGTGTCGCCGTGGACAAGCCCGCGAACGGGGTGTTGCAGGACGTGCATTGGTCTTTCGGTCTGTTTGGCTACTTCCCGACCTATTCGCTTGGCAATGTCTATGCGGGCTGTCTGTACCAGTCTTTGCGCGAGGCCGTGCCCGCACTCGATGAGCAGCTGAGCAAGGGCGACACAAGCCATGCAACGGCGTGGCTGCGAGAGAACCTGCAGCAGTTTGGCGGGCTACGCGAGCCGCGCGACACGATCCGCCATGCATGCGGGTTTGAACCGACGGAGGGGCCGTTGCTGGATTATCTGGACCAGAAATTCGGGGCGCTCTACGGGGTGTAATACGCGATGAATGCCTCGATCATCCGGCGCTATGGCGACACTGACTTCATCACGGGGCTGCGGGCGATTGCGGCGACGATGGTGGTGGCGTTTCACTGCTCGATCTTCCGCGAGTTTGGCCAGATCGGGGAGAATGTCACCGAGGCCGGGCGGTACGGCGTGCAGGTGTTTTTCGTCATTTCCGGCTTTACCATCGCGGCGACCTATCTTGGGGCGCCGTCCTACCTGTCCTATCTGGTCAGGCGGTTGATGCGGATCGCGCCGGTGTATTTCTTCGTCATCGGCGCTGCGATCGCCTTGACGGTGGCGGGGGTCATAACCGGCACCGGCTGGTCGGCCAGGTTTGGCGTGGAAACGGATGCCTATAACCTGTTGATGCATCTGACATTCATGAGCTTCTGGGACTACAAGATCGCCAACTCGTTGATCGGTGTGGAATGGACCATTCCGGTAGAGGTCTTCTGGTACGTCATCCTCCCTTGGGTCATTGCGCGGGCGGTTGGCGTGCGGAAAGCTGTGATCTTTATGGTGGGGTTGGCTGCGCTTGCATTCGCGACCATCCTTATTGGAGCGCAGCTTGGGCCAAGCCTGATTTCAGAATGGTTCCCAACGACTTACGGGCCGTATTTTCTGCTGGGTGTGCTGACCTACAAGCTGCGTTCCTCAACCCAGATGATCGGCAGAGAGACTATGGCCTTTTGGGGCGGCGTCGCCATCTTCCTGTTTGCCTGCGTTGCTGCGCCAGTGATGACAGGGGCGTGGGTTGGGGTGGCGACGGCGCTGATTATTGTGGGGCATCGGTCGTCGGGCGGGGTTAGCATCCTGACCACAACGCCGCTGCTGTTTGCAGGGTCGATCAGCTACAGCATCTACTTGTGGCATGCCTTGGTGGTGCGCTACTTCGCTTTGCCGGAGAGCTTTCCGGGATATCTGGAGTTCCTGGTCGTTTTCGGCGTCACGCTTGTGCTGTCCGTGCCCACCTATCTGCTGGTCGAAAAGCCGACAAACAGGTGGGGGGCCGTGATCGCCAAAAGCCCCGCGGTGCTAAAACGTCAGGCCGCGTAAGCCCTTATTCTGCAGCGATTTTAATGACCGGTTCCATGCGGGCGAGGATGTCGTCCGCCAGGTGGCATTTGACTTGGTGGTTGCCCTCAAGGATGCGAACTGGCGGGACTTCTTTGTCACACAAACCGCCCGGCACCTGATCTTTCCAACGGCAACGCGTCTGGAAGGGGCAGCCGGTGGGCGGGTTCATGGCAGATGGGATGTCGCCCTCTAGCACGATATGCTGCTTCTCAATACTGGTATCCGCGATGGGCACCGCGCTGAGCAGGGCTTCCGTGTAGGGGTGGTAAGGCGGCTGGAACACCTGATCGGTTGTACCCAGTTCAACCACATGGCCAAGGTACATTACCATAACGCGATCAGATAGATAGCGCACGATGCTCAAGTCGTGGGAGATGAACAGAAGCGTGGTTTTATTCTCCCGCTGGATCTCCATTAACAAATCGGTAACCGCTGCCTGAACGGACACATCAAGCGCCGAAACAGGCTCATCGGCCACCACAATTTTGGCGTCACCGGCAAAAGCGCGGGCGATGCCGACGCGTTGTTTTTGGCCACCAGACAGTTGGCGGGGCATGCGGCCCGCAAATTCTCGCGGCAATTTCACCAGATCTAGAAGCTCCAGCATGCGGTTTTCGCGGTCGGCTTCGGTTTCGCCGATGCCGAAAATTTCCAAAGCGCGGATGATTTGCCGGCCCACGGTCATCGACGGGTTCAGCGTATCGAACGGGTTTTGGAACACCATTTGCACGTTGGAGACCGTTTTGGTGTCACGGTCTTCAATCGGCGTGTCTTGTATCTCGGAATTGTTAAGAAGTATTTTACCGTCCGTCGCGGTCTCCAACCCCATCAAAACCTTGGCAAATGTGGATTTGCCGCAACCGGACTCGCCCACGATGGCCAGTGTCTCGGATTCGCGGGCCTCGAAAGACAGGGTTTCGTTGGCTTTGACGACCTTCTTGTTGGACCCGCCAAAGAGGGCGGAGGCGGCGACTTCGTAGTATTTCTTGAGGTTGTCCATCTTCAGGACAACATCGCCGGGTGCGGGTTTTTCTGTTTGTTTCCCGACGTCTATCGGCGCGTTCCAGTCGATCTCTGCGTATTTCAGGCAGCGGGTTTCGTGGCGGTCGCCAGTCGACAGTTCCGCCATCGGGATCACGCCCTGATCGCAGCGGCCGGCTTCGAAATAGTCGCAGCGGGGGCCGAAATTGCACCCGTTGGGGCGTTCATGGGGCAGGGGGAAATTGCCGGGAATGGCCACCAAGGGGCGCGCGTTTTTGTCGGCGCCGGGCAACGGGATAGAGCGGAATAGGGCCTGCGTATAGGGGTGCTGCATCTCGTCGAAGACGTCGGAAATGCGCCCAGTTTCAACGGTTTCGCCGGAATACATCACGCAAATGCGGTCGCAGGTTTCCAGCACCAATCCGAGGTTGTGGGAGATGAACAGCATGGAGGTGCCGTATTTCTTGCCGAGGTCTTTGACCAGCTCGACCACGGCGGCTTCGACGGTCACGTCCAAAGCGGTTGTGGGCTCATCAAGGATCAGCAGAGAAGGCTTTGACATCAAGGCCATGGCGATGACGATACGCTGTTGCTGGCCGCCGGACAGCTGGTGCGGGAAGCTGTTCAGGATGCGTTTGGGGTCGGGCAGCTTAACGTCGGTGACCACCTCTAGGGCGCGCTCATAGGCCTCTTTTTCCGAGGTGCCGAAATGGATCATCGGCACTTCCATCAGCTGCTTGCCGATGCGCATGGCGGGGTTCAAGGATGCCATAGGCTCTTGATAAATCATGGCAATTTCGGAACCGCGGATGTTGCGCAGCTCTTCTTGCGACATCTGCCCGAGGTCTTGACCTTTGAATTTGATCGAGCCGCCGACGATGCGGCCGTTGACGCCGAGATCTTGCATAACCCCAAGCGCCACGGTGCTTTTGCCGCAGCCGGATTCGCCGACCAAACCCATGGCCTCGCCGGGGCGCACGGTGCAGGAAAAGTCCATAACAGCAGGGATTTCACGCAATCTGGTGAAGAAGGAAATGGAGAGCTTGTCGATCTCCAGGATGGGGCCGTCATAGGTCTGGTCAGCCATTAACCTTCTCCTTTTTGGGTCATTTCGGGCGTACACAGCGCGTACACACCCTGTACACAGCCTGTACCGACACGCCGTGCTGACAGGTCGTTAATCTTTAGGTCCGCCACCGGGGAAAAACACGCCATGATCAGTCCTTCAGGCTCTCTTCGCGCAGCCCGTCGGCCAGCAAGTTGAGGCCCAGCACCAGCGTCATCAAAGACAGCGCGGGCGCGATTGCGGGGTGCGGGTAGATGCCCAAAAGCCTGCGACCAGCATTGATGGTCGTGCCCCAGTCAGGCGATTCAGATTCGAGGCCGAGGCCGAAGAAGCCCAGGGTCCCGATCAGGATCGTGGTGTAGCCGATGCGCAGACAGAAATCGACGATCAGCGGCCCGCGCGCGTTGGGCAGGATTTCCCACAGCATGATGTACCACGCGCCCTCCCCACGGGTCTGACCGGCGGCGACGTAGTCGCGGGTTTTGATGTCGAGCACCAGCCCGCGCACGATGCGGAACACGGTGGGGGAGTTCACGAAGACCACGGCGACGAAAACGATAAGCACGTTCTGGTCGATAGAGATCATCCCGAACGGGTCGGCATCCCAAGCGAGCGCGAGATAGAGGTAGCCGCCGATGAGCAGCGTTAACCCGATGTAGAGGTAATTCTTCGATGGTTGCGTGAAGAATCGGGAATTCCAAAGGAGGACCAGGAACACCAGCGGGAAGATGAACAGTATGGAGGCCAGGATCGTTGGGACTCTGTAGAGATAGCTTGTCTCAAGATACGGAATGTCGTTCGGGTTTTCTTGGGAGAACCTTGCAATAAGGACCATGATCATCAACCCAGCCAGCAGCGCACCTGCCGCCCCGACATACGGCGTAACTGCACGGAAATGCCTGAGCCCGGACGCGCTGTCATCAGGAAAGAGCTTTGGAAAGTAGTAGCCCACCGCCACAGCAGCGAGACCAAACACCATCCAAACGAGCGCTGTCTTCATAGGAATATCCACGCCCGCGGCCCTGATTTCGGGGGTTACCAGAAGGAAGAACAGCAAGATCACCGGGAAGGCCAAAACCAAGTTGGCGACAAAGGATAGAACGGTGTCGAACTTGCCGCCGTAATAGCCGGCGGGAAGGCCCAACGTGATGCCGACCATGAAGGCGAAGAGCGTCGCAGCGGGCGCGATGATCAGCACGATCTGACTGCCTTGCATCACGCGGCTGAACACGTCGCGGGCGAGGTTGTCGCCGCCGAGCAGGTAGTGGGGATATGCACCCTCGGGTGCCGCGGAGCTCATGGCCGTGCCGGGAACCTTGTTCTTCATGCCTGAGACCTGGACGAGCGGGTCATGGGTGACGATCAAGTCGGCGGCCACAAAGAGGGCCACGAAGACCCAGAACATCACGATGGCGAAGCCGATCATCCCGATCATGGAATCGAACAGCTTGCCGTAAAGGCCCAGCTTGCGTTTGAAGGTGATCGACAGGGCGAAGGTGGCAATGAGCGCGATCCAGACGGGCAGGAGCCGCGCACCGATCTCGCCGAAGATGCCTCCGGTGCCATAGGGCGTGACGAGGCCGGAGAACATGTAGACCGCGATCATGCCGAGGATGCCGAGGAACAGGTAAGTGTTGACCCGGCCCACCATGTCGATGGTGCCGCCGCTGCTCATCGCCGACCCGTCAGGGTTAACGGTGATCGATGGGGGCGGGGCTGTGAAGCTGAGCACGAATTGCACCACTAGCATGACAGCGAAGAGGCCGACCACGACCATGAAGATCGGGTTCAAAACGGTGCCGATGTCGCCTGTCCAGGTTAACGGGTCCATAACTGCGCCCTCCTTACGAAATTCTGATGCGTGGGTTGAGGAAGACGTAGCCGATATCGGATATCAGCTGGGTCACAAGCACCACGAAGACGGCCACCACCGAGCAGCCCAAGAGCAGGTCGATGTCATTGTTTGACGCCGCCTGCACCAGCACCCAGCCGAAGCCTTTGTAGTTGAACAGCGTCTCGGTGATCACCACGCCGGTCAGCAGATACGGGAATTGCAGCATGATGACCGTGAAGGGCGCGATCAGCGCGTTGCGCAAAGCGTGTTTCATGACGATCTTGCCGAAGCTGACGCCCTTGAGCCGCGCGGTGCGGATATATTGCGCCGTCATCACCTCGGCCATCGAGGCCCGGGTCATCCGCGCGATGTAGCCCACGCCGTAAAGCGCGATGGTCATCACCGGCAGGGTGAAGTTGGCGAAAGTGGCGTCATCCATGGCCGATGTGGCCGAGCCTTTGAAGATTTTCCAGCCCGCGCCGGAGGCCAGCACCGCGATGAAGATCACACCAGACACATATTCGGGCGTGGCAGAGGTTGTGATGGCGAAGGTGGACAGGCTGCGGTCGGTGCGCGAGCCTTCCTTCATGCCCGCCAGAATGCCCAGGATCAGCGCCAGCGGGATCATCACCCCGAAGGCCGCGAGCGCCAGCTTGCCGGTCAGCGCAAGGCGCTTGGACAGGATATCGTTGACGCTTTCCTTGAAGACGCTGGAAAAGCCCCAGTTGCCTTGCAGCACCCCGCAGAAATTGGCGACCTCGCGGTCCGCATCAGCGGCCCCGCCGCCGACCACCTGCGCCTGATCATAGCATTGGCCGGATTTGGTGCCGTCCTCATCCGTGTGCACAAAGCCCGGCAGCACACCCAGCCATTGGCCGTATTTGACGGGCAGGGGCTCCAGATATCCTGTTTTGGTCAAGTAGCTGGTCACGGCCTCGTCCGACATGCGGAAGTTGCCTTCGGTTTTGGCCAGCTTTTCGAGGTTGGGATACAGGTTCGTCATGAAGAAAACGACGAAGGTCAGGCAGAACGCCGTCAGCAGCATCACGCCCACGCGGCGCAGGATAAATTGGCCCATTGGGTCCCCTGTTGTCTGTCGGAGCCAGACCGCTTTGCACCTTTTGGCGTCTTGGAACCCCGATATGGGGCGCGGCAGCTTTGGATAGATAAGCGAAAGGGCCGCCCGGAGTGATCCGCGCGGCCCTGACTGAGTTTATTTAGGCAGCGTATCCCATTTTGTAGATCTGCGGCAGATACGCGATGTGCATGTCTGCGCCCACAATGCCCGGCTTCATGTGGCGGTACACGGTGCGCCAGTATGGCTGCAGCGTCACGCCCTCGTCGCGCATGATGGTTTGCAGCTTCTCCATGACGACGCGGCGCTTGTCCGCATCAGCAATGGAGTTCGCCTCTGCCAGCGCCGCGTCGAATTCGGCGTTGGAGAAAGCGGCCTCGTTCCAGGCCTCGCCGGAGCGATAAGCCAGACCAAGGATTTGCACGCCAAGCGGGCGGTGGTTCCAGTTGGTCGAGGAGAAGCCGTATTTGGTCCAGTCGTTCCAGAAGGTCGTGCCCGGAATGATGGTCCGCTTGATGTTGAAGCCCGCATCCCGCAGCTGAGCGCCAACGGCGTCAGTTGTGTTCTTGCGCCAGTCATCGTCGATGGAGATCAGTTCGAACTCGTAATCGGCCATGCCTGCCTCATCAAGCAGCGCTTTCGCACCAGCTGGGTCATGCGCCATGCCGGGAACATCTGCGTATTCCGGGTGCATTGGTCCCACGTGGGTGTTGTCGGCAACGATGCCGCGACCCGCGTAGCCCAGTTCCAGACAGACACCAACGTCGACCGCTTTGGCAATCGCCTGACGGACCCGCACATCGGCATAGGGCTTCTTGCCATCCGCGTCTTCGGCAACCTGGTTCGGACGGATAACGATGGTCGCAGCGGATGCCACCTCGGACCGCTCAAAGCCGATGCTTTCGAACACGTCTACGAAATCGCCAACGGTTTCATAAGTCATGTCAACTTCGTCGGCCTCAGCCGCCGCAGCCCAAGCCGCAGGGTCGGTGCCGTAGTCGATGAACTCGAACGTATCGATGTAGGCGCCTTTGCCTTCCGCGTAGCCCCACCATTCGAAGCCCTCGTTGCGGACAACCACGCCTTTGACGCCAACTTCCAGCGACTCTGGCTTGTAGGGACCGGTGCCGATTGGGTTGGACAGCATTGTGTCTGCGGAATGCGAGGCGTGGGTAACCGCCGCCGGGTAGTCCGACATGCCAGCGATCAGCGTGATATCTGGTGCCGGCAGGTTCAGTTTGACGGTGTTTGCGTCGACAACTTCGATTGCGCCGTCGATGGCTTTGTTGGTGTCGGCGTCGATCAGCACGGCGAAACGCCCAGCCATCGAGTTGCCTTCAACGTCTTTGTCACACCAGCCGGTGATGACACGCGCCACGTCGTCTGCGGTGAAGTCGTCGCCGTTGTTCCACTTCACGCCCTGACGGACGTTCAATGTGTAGACGGTCGCGTCGTCGTTGACTTCCCAGCCGCTGAGCAACATTGGCTCGAAAGAACCGTCGGAGTTGTATTCTACGAGATACTCCAGCCAGCCAGCGGTGAAGAACGCGATCTGCGTCCAGTCATAGGTGCGTGGGTCTTTCAGCGCGCGCACTTCCATTTGCATGCGGATGGTGCCGCCCTGCTGGGCGTGTGCCGCGGCTTTGGCAGGTGTCGCGCCGATCATGCCATAGGCCGCCGTCGCAGTGACACCAAGCATCGTCGCGCGGGTCATGAATTCGCGGCGGTCCATTTTGCCGGCCTCGAATTCCTCTTTATACATATGAGCGGCGGCGTGAATTGGCGCCCCCGTCAGCGTGGATTTTGTCATGTCTTTCTCCCTGTTGGACATTGACTTGTGAGCTTCATGGTAACGGTGCCGGGCCGGTTTTCCAGCCTATCGCAGTCACTGTTGAGTGAGTTTTTGCTTCTCTCCCCTAAAGCATGAGGCAACATACCGCCTGATTATCGGGGGAAGGTCAACGGTCGGAACCGCCATTTGAGAGATTATTTGCGACACGCCCCGCGCGCGTTTGCGACACAAGGACGGGGTTGACGTAAGGGCATGCGTCCGGCTTCAGGTGCCCCGAATTCAGCGTCTCGATTTTCGGAAAGTTGTGGGGTTTTGCCCCGTCTGCGACTGAAATGCCCGCGTGAAATAGGCGGGCGAAGAAAATCCCAGCCGTTCCGAGATCAGCTTGACCGGTTGGTCCGTGTGCAACAGCGCCTCGCAGGCCGCGTTGATCACACGTTCATTCAGCAGGGCCGAGGCCGGTTTGCCCACGGAGCCTTGGGTGAGGCGGGTCAGATGCGTGGGCGTGACGTTCAGATCGGAGGCAAATTCGCCGATGGATTTGCCGTCGCGATGCCCGATGGACACGACATGGCTGAATTTCGACAGCAGCCTATCCGACTTGCCGAGGTTTTCCGCGGGCTGGTCAGACAAGAGCCGGTCGAGCCAGACTGCGATCATCATGACATGGGCCTGAATGGCGCGGCGTTGCCCGGTGCGCAGCTGCGCCATCTCGCGCGACAGCGCGTCGATCAACCCGCCAAGTTCGCCCTGCGCCTGCACCGTGGTGGCGCGCACAAGGGCGGCGCGGCGCGGGAAACCCGCATCCTCATTGTTGGGCAGCGAGATCACCATGCCTTGCGGCTGGGCAAACATCTCGTAGCTGAACAGCGTGTTGCGGGGGATGTAGACGGCGGTGTTGGGGCCCACGCCCCGGAGCCTGCAATCGACCATGAACCGGCCCTGACCGCGGGTGATCCAAAACAGGATCGGGTGGTCGAGTGAGCGTGCAGTATCGGATTTCCAGGCCTCGCGGCGCTGGGCGGCCGCAAGGGTTTCCACGATGGGCAGGCGTTTGGTGGGCATATCGGTGGGCAGCTCGGCAGGTTCGAATTGGTCAGACGTCATTGCGTAAGACCCCCGCCGATTCGAGTCAAAGGTTGCAAAACGTCAAGTGCCGAGACTGCTCGCATCTACCTGTGCCCACGCTTTCATCCGCGCCTTGAACCAAGTGCGCTGCCGTTTAGCATATTGACGCGAGGCGATAATGGAACGCTCCCGCGCCTCGGTAAGCGTGAGTTCGCCGTTTAGATGCCCCATCAGCTCAGGTCCGCCGATGGCCTTGGCGGACGGGCGGTCGGGGTCCCAGTCGTGCTGCAGGGCTTTGACCTCTTCCAGTGCGCCCTGGTCGAGCATCATATCGAAACGGCGGGTGATGCGGTCGTTCAGCCAGTCCTTGGGGCTGTTGAGCACGATAGCGATTGTATCCTTCAGGGCGAGCGTGGGGGGCGGGGTCTCATCCTGCCACGCGGCGATTTGCTTGCCGGTGTTGGTCAGCACCTCCCACGCGCGGCGGATGCGGGCGGGGTTTGCGGTGTCGATGCGGGATCTGGTGTTTTCATCCAGCGCGTCGAGCATGTCTTGCAAGGGCTGGGTGTTGGCTAGGTCGCGGATGTGATCCGGCGTGGCGGGGATATCGGCAAGGCCTTCGGTCAGCGCCGTGAAGTTCAAGCCCGTGCCGCCGACGATGATTGGGCGGGGGCCATCCAGCAGCGGCGTCACCTCACGCAGCCAGTGGCCGGTGGAATAGGGGGCGGTGTAGGGCACATGCCCGTAAAGCGCGTGCGGCGCGCGGGCAATTTCGCGGCGGTCAGGGCGGGCCGACAGCAGCCGCCAGCAGTCGAAGACCTGCAGTGCATCCGCGTTCACCACGATGCCGCCCTGAGACTCGGCAATGGCCAAAGCAAGCGAAGACTTGCCGGAGGCCGTCGGACCCGCGATCAGAACGGGCTTGTTTGCGTCGATTGTTTTGAGCAATTCCAGCATGTTGCGTGGCGACCTTCGAGTGTGCGGCACGGCAATGCCGGTTCGCCGTTGAAACTGCCCTTGTTTTCCGACATTTTGCCGAAGATTTGCAAGCAGCCATGAGAGAGGGCCACCCCATGAGCGACGCCACCCCCCAAACCACCTACGACCGCGTTCTTCTAAAAGTGTCAGGCGAAGCGTTGATGGGCGATCAGGGGTTCGGGCTGCACCCGCCAACGGTGGAGCGCGTCGCGCGCGAGATCAAGGCGGTGCACGACATGGGCGTCGAGGTGTGCATGGTGATCGGCGGCGGCAACATCTTCCGTGGGCTGCAAGGCTCCGCCCAAGGGATGGAACGCACCACGGCGGATTACATGGGCATGCTGGCCACCGTGATGAACGCGCTTGCGATGCAGGGCGCGCTTGAGGCCTTGGGCATCCACACGCGGGTGATCTCCGCCATCACCATGAACGAGGTGGCCGAGCCCTACATTCGCAGGCGGGCCGTGCGCCACCTTGAAAAGAAGCGGGTCTGCATCTTTGCGGCGGGCACCGGCAACCCGTATTTCACCACCGACACAGCCTGCGCGCTGCGCGCCAATGAAATGTCGTGCCAGGCGATTTTCATGGGCAAGAACGGCGTCGACGGCATCTACGACAAGGACCCCGCGCTGCACGCCGACGCGGTGCGCTATGACGAGGTCAGCTATGACGACGTGCTGGCCAAACGGCTGAAGGTGATGGACGCCTCCGCCATTGCGCTTGCGCGCGACAACAACCTGCCGATCATCGTGTTTGGCTTGGACGAGCCGGGCGGCTTCAAGGGCATTCTGGCGGGCGAAGGCACCTACACCATCGTCAAGGACTAAGGGCGGAAAAACCGGGGCCAACAGCCGATTGCGGTCCGCCCGAAGGGTGGTAAACTGCCCGCATTGATTAACGGACATACCCCCACCTTGTTTACCCTGACCCCCGAATTTCACGCCGCATTGAACCAGAGCGTGCAGGACCGAAAGGACGCCGAATTTGCGGCCCGCATCCGGTTCTGGCGCCCCGACGCCGTGGCCGAACAGGACGACGCGGCCCTGACCGAGCAGGTGGGCGTCTACCGGCGCATCGCCGCCTCCTTTGGCGTGACGGACCCCGCGCTGAAAGCGCGCTGGGTGATGATTGGCACCGTGCTGGCCCCGGAATTCTGGAAATCCGAGGCGATTTACCCGCTGCTGGTGGCCAAGACGGGGACGCCGGACATCAGGTTTGGCGACGTCTGCGCCGCGCTCAAGGTCAGTTTGGGCATGGTCGGGCGATCTAGCGAGGTGTGGTGGTAATGGCGGCGGCGCTTCCAGCAAACTGCGTGTGGATCATCCCGGGCTATCTGGGGGTTTGCAACGGGCCGCCATTGCCCGTGCCGGGCCCGGATCTGCCGCCGATAGATATCCCCGAGGTCGGGCCCGACCTCCCGCCGGTTGACCTGCCGGGATCGGACGCCGCACCTGAAACCGGCGCGGATGTCGAGGCACAGTCCGAGGCCGATACCCGCGAAGATGTATGTACCGAGGGTTGTTGGGATTGTATTGCGGCGAACTCCGGTGCTCCGGCGCCGGTCTCATATCAAAACGACCTCGATAAGCCCTTATCTGGAACAGCGCGGCGCGGATACGCTTACCAAGAATTTGTGTGCGGACTGGGGCATTTTCCGGAGCAGCGCAACATCAACGAATGGCAGTTTGCGGGGTATAGCTGGGACGGCATAGAACCGGGCCCCTGCATAATGTTGGAGACGAAATACGGCTATGACGACTTCTTACAGGATGATTGGGGGGGCAGCGCCCCTCGGTTGAGAGACTGGGCGATACGCGCCGGGGCGGAGGTATTCGTAAACCTGGTCGGGCAGGCCGGTCGCCAGCTTGGGCATCTTGCCCCGTTCCGGCCAGAGGTCGGCCTGAAATGGGTCTTTAGCCACCAGAGGGTCATGATCTACGTATTTTCTCTCTTCAATGAGGCCAAAATCATCGACATTGAGGTCGAGTGGCGATCGCCAGGGGGATAACACCGTGAATATCTCATTCATTCTGAAGCCGGGGCAGCCGGAGTTTGAGCCGGGCATTGAAGCGTTTTTGTCGCTGATGACCGCGCTGGGAAAGCTACGTTTGTTTCAATCTGACTGGAAAGCGTATGACCGCCCGATCTTTGACGGCGTCGAAGCTTACGTGGCCCGCACTCGAGACGGCAACTTTGAGCCCGACCCGAGCGAATTGAAACCAGCGGAACCAGAATTTTTCCATGCCTCAAGTTACATAGAGGAACCCGGCCAGACTGACATTCTGGCAGCACTTACGTATTGGTGGGGCGCGCAGGCGACGCCGCTGAACCGTCTCAATATCGAGATCAGACGGCCGCATTCGACGCTGGGGACCGACATATCTTTGTACCGCGACACGATTGCTGCCGTGATCGCGTGGCAGCGGCCCCAGCATGTTTCAATGGCGTGGCCTGTTTACCGGATGGAACATCACGCGCTCGACAAGGCGCGGCAGGGTCTGGGCTGGCTTGGCTGGGTGCCGTTTGAGTTGAGTTCCACCCAAGTCCCCGAGGCGGCGATTGTCGAGCCCATGGCGGATGGAACATTTCTCGCCTCCCAACCTGATTTCTGGTTCGCCGGCGGCCCGAATAAGGACGATGACGCAATCGCCGGTGCGCAGGCCTTGGAGTTGCGGCTCAACAGTCTAGGCGTTTTGCCCACGGTCGTTGAACTTCGGGAGGGGACCTGGGGGCAATGACGACGCCAGTCTATGAGGCAATGGAGCGTCGGTATGACAGGCTATCATCAAAAAATCGTGGTTCCGCTGATATAGGTATTCATCACCGTCTCACAGAGTGGGGTTTCTGAGCCCGCCGGACATGTCGGTGGTCGTTGAAACGCGGCACATGCCCTGACGGAGATTTTCCATGCGCATAGATTTAACCGTGGCCGCGATTTACCCCGAAATCGACCTGTCGCTGGAGGGCGGCGTGACGGCCTTCACCTCACTGTTGGACGCGCTGTCGCACAGCAAGCTGTGTGACGGGGGCTGGTTCACCGCGACCCCTTCAGAGGAAGGCGATGCCAGCTTCATTGACCCGCTGCAAGACGCGCCGGCGGCGGCAAAGTGGTTTGCCAAGCGCGAGGAGATGATACTGGATGGCCGCCCCCGCGTCGGGCCGCGCAACATTTACGCTGCCGGGCCAAGGCCTCAGGGCCCGTCCGCGCCGCCCCCTGAGGCGGATCGCTACAAGGCGGAGTTCAGCTGGGACAGCGGGTGGGGCACCTCCGGTTTGGCGCTGGAGTTCTACGCGCCGCATCCGAATTACGGGATAGACGCCGCTATGGTGCTGGAGGTGATTGACAAGATCATCGCCTGGCGCAGGCCACAGCACGTTGCTGCGCGCCCGGCGGCGTATCACCGCGACCACCACCCGCTGGACCGTCAACGCGAACAGCTGGGCTGGGTCGGCTGGGTGCCGTTTGAAATCGGGGTCGAAGACATCCCCGAGGCGGCTGCCCTGCAGCTCATGCATGGCGGCACGGGCGTCATTGGCCAGCATGCGTTCTGGCGCGCCGACGACGCAACCGCCGTTGCCAATGCCCAGGCGTTGGACCTGCGCCTCAACAGCCTTGGCGTATTGCCGACATCGGTAGAGCTGACGCGGGGCGATTGGGGGCAGGGCGGGTGAACGCCGGGCGGCGCAAAGCTATCTTCCCTTAGCCACGTCAATGCTCTAAACCGTTTCCAACAACAAAAACACGTGACGGGGCTTACGCATGTCAGACGACTTCATCCTAGACACCGACGATATTCAGCGCCGTATGGATGGCGGCATGAGCGCGCTGCGCGCCGAATTTGCCTCGTTGCGCACCGGGCGCGCCTCGGGTTCCATGTTGGAGCCGGTGATGGTCGATGCCTATGGCGCGATGACCCCCATCAACCAAGTGGGCACCGTCAACGTGCCCGAGCCGCGCATGGTCACCATCAACGTGTGGGACAAGGGCCTTGTGGGCAAGGTGGAGAAGGCGATCCGCGAAAGCGGGCTGGGCATCAACCCGCAGCTGAACGGCACCATCATCATGCTGCCAATCCCCGAACTGAACGAGGAACGCCGCCGCGAGCTGACCAAAGTGGCCGGGCAATATGCCGAAAACGCCCGCATTTCAGTGCGCAACATCCGCCGCGACGCCATGGACCAGATCAAAAAGGGCAAGGCCGACGGCATGTCGGAAGACGACGAAAAGCTGTGGCAGGACGAGGTGCAGGAGATGGTCGACGCTCAGATCAAGGCAATTGACGCGGCGTTGGAGAGCAAACAAGAAGAGATCATGCAAGTATAAGCATGGCCAAGGCCGCCTGAGAGGCGGCCTTTTACATTGAGACCGAGGAATGACTGGCATGAGCGTAGTAGAGATTAACCCCGAAGGCCCGAACCATGTGGCGATCATCATGGACGGCAACGGCCGCTGGGCCACGCAGCGCGGCAGGCCGCGCCTGTTTGGCCACCAGGCGGGGGCAAAGCGAGTCCGCCAAGCGGTTGAAACCTGCCCGTCCCTGGGCGTCAAGTATCTGACAATATTCGCGTTTTCGACCGAGAACTGGAAGCGCACCCAGTCAGAGATCGCAGGCCTTATGGCGCTGTTCCGCCGCCACATTCAGCGTGAAGCGAACTATCTGCACCGCCTCGGCACCCGCGTGCGGTTCATCGGGGAACGTGAGAAGCTGGACATCAAGCTGCAAAAGCTGATGGACTACCTCGAGAAGCTGACCGAAAACAACGACACCACCCACCTGACCGTGGCGCTGAATTATGGCGCGCGGGACGAGGTGACGCGCGCCACCAAACGTTTGGCCGTTGAGGTGGCCGAAAAGCGGCTGAGACCGGAGCAGGTGAACACCGAAGTGCTGGCCTCGTTTCTTGACACCTATATGCTGCCGGACCCCGATCTGGTGATCCGCACCTCCGGCGAGGCGCGCATCTCCAACTTCCTGCTGTGGCAGTCGGCCTATGCCGAATACGAATTTATCGACACCCATTGGCCGGATTTCACGCCGGATGTGTTTGCCTCCGTCGTGAACCGCTTTGGCGGGCGTGACCGGCGATACGGCGCGGTCAAGGCCTGACGCGCGTGAGCCTGCAGGCCGAAAAATTCTCTGATCTGTGGGTCCGCATGGGCTCGGGCGCGGTGATTGCCGTGGTGGCATTGGTATGCGTTTGGCTTGGCGGGGTTGCCTTTTTGGCGCTCTGCTGCGTGCTGACGGGCGCATTGGTTTGGGAACTGGTCGGCATGCTGGGCGGCGGGCCGCGGCGGGCGTGGCTGTTGGGCGCTGGGTCCGCTGGCGCGTTTCTGGCGGTGTCGCTGCTGCCTTTGGGCGTCGGCCTGCCGTTCATCCTGCTGCCGTCCATTGCCGGCATCGCCTTGTTGCCGCGCAATCGCACGCTCTACATGACTTTCACCGCGCTGATCATCATCGCGGCCTACGGGCTTTGGGTGCAGCGTAGCGATTTTGGCTTCACCTGGATGCTGTGGCTGGCGCTGGTTGTGATGGTGACGGATGTGGCGGGCTACTTTGCAGGGCGCTTCATTGGCGGGCCGAAATTCTGGCCACGTGTGTCGCCCAAGAAGACCTGGTCGGGCACGATTGCGGGCTGGGTTGGCGCGGGCATTGTTGGACTTTGCTTCCTTGGACAACCCGGCGTGGGCGCCGAAGTTGTCGGCATTTCCATTGCGATTTCAATGGCATCGCAGATGGGCGACATTGCCGAAAGCGCGATGAAGCGGAAGATGGGGGTCAAGGACAGCTCGAACCTGATCCCCGGCCATGGCGGCGTGTTTGACCGCTTTGACGGCATGTTGGGCGCGTCGGTGTTCCTGCTGATGATCGAGCAGATCGTCGACTTCCCGCCCGTGCCGTCTATCTTGTTCTAAGATGCGCAAGGTCACGATATTTGGCTCCACCGGCTCGATCGGGGAGAACACGGTTGATCTGATTTCGCGCGACCCGTCCGCCTATGACGTGGTCGCGCTGACCGGCGGGCGCAACGTCGCGCGGCTGGCCGAACAGGCCGTGGCCTTGAATGCCGATCTGGCGGTGACCGCCTTTGAGGATTGCTTTGAGGAGCTGAAGGCGTTGCTGGCTGGCACCGGCGTCGATGTGGCTGCGGGCGCGAGCGCTGTGAACGAGGCCGCTGAGCGGCCTGCCGATTGGGTGATGTCCGCAATTGTGGGTGCCGCCGGGCTGATGCCCGGCATGAAAGCGCTGGAGCAGGGCAAGACCTTGGCTTTGGCCAACAAGGAGTCTCTGGTCACGGCGGGCCCCATTCTGTTGGGCCACGCCCAAACCCATAACGCCACGGTGCTTCCCGTCGACAGCGAGCATTCCGCCGTCTTTCAGGCATTGGTCGGGGAAGACATCAAGTCGGTCGAACGGATCATTATCACCGCGTCCGGCGGGGCGTTTCGCGATTGGGACCCGAAGGATTTGCACAAGGCCACGTTGGAGGACGCCTGCACCCACCCGAACTGGGACATGGGGCAACGGATCACCATCGACAGCGCGTCATTATTCAACAAGGCCATGGAGCTGATTGAAACAAAAGAATTTTTTGGCGTAAGGCCTGACCAGATTGAGGCGGTCGTACATCCCGAAAGCCTGGTTCATGCGCTGGTGGGTTTCAATGACGGGGCGTTGATGGCCCATCTTGGCGCGCCCGATATGCGCCACGCCATTGGCTATGCGCTGCATTGGCCGGATCGCGCGCATATCGACGTGGCGCGGCTGGACCTGACCCAGATTGCCACGCTGAATTTCCGCACCGCTGATCCCGACCGCTATCCCGCGCTTCGGCTGGCCCGCGAGGTCATGGAGGCGGGCGGGCTGGCCGGCGCGGTGTTTACGGCGGCCAAAGACGCGGCACTGGATGCGTTCATCGCGCGCCAAATTGGCTTCACCGATATGGCGGAGGTGGTGGACGCCACGCTCTCGACACTTTCGGGTGAGATTGCCGCATCCGGGCAATTGTCGCTTGATTCCGTGTTGGCCGCAGACCATCTGGCACGTAAGACAGCACAAAACATCATCGCGGCGCGGTAGAAGGACGGATACATGGATTTTGGCGGTTTGATCTCTGCGGCGGGTGGCACAGGATGGGTTTTGCTGTTCTTCGTGGTGGCCCTGTCGGTGATCGTGGCGATCCATGAATACGGCCATTACATCGTGGGCCGCTGGTGCGGGATCCATGCCGAGGTGTTCTCGCTCGGGTTTGGGCCGGTGGTCTATTCCCGGGTCGACAAGCACGGCACCAAATGGCAGCTGGCGGCCTTGCCTTTCGGCGGCTACGTGAAGTTCATGGGCGATGCGGACGCGGCATCCGGTAAGGACGGGGAGGTGATTAGCTCCCTTTCCGAGGCAGAGCTGAAACGGACCATGCACGGGGCCGCACTTTGGCGGCGCTCTGCCACCGTTGCCGCCGGGCCGGTATTCAATTTTATTTTGTCTATTCTGGTATTTGCCGGTATTTTTTTGTTCTCGGGCACAACCGCAGACGATCCGATCATTGGCGATTTGAAGCCTAACCCTGGCAATGAGGAAGTGTTCGTCGCTGGCGACCGCATCCTGAGCGTCGGCGGCGTGGAGACGCCTGATTTGGCGACCTTCTACCAAGTGGCGCGCGATACCGCACCCGCTGAGAGCGTGGCTTACGTGGTGGAGCGCGACGGCGCCGAGATGGCACTGGACAGTGTCTATCCGTTTCCGCCGGTTCTGGATCAGCTGCAGCCGCAGTCCGCCGCGATCGACGCCGGTTTGCAAGCGGGCGACGTCATCACCAGCGTGGACGGCGCGCCGATCTGGTCGCTGACACAGGTACAAGAGCTTGTGCAGGAGGGTGCCGGCACGCCGGTGCAGCTTGGGGTCTGGCGCAATGGCGAAACGCTGGATGTTCAACTGAGCCCGCGCAAACGCGACCTGCCGGTAGATGGCGGGTTTGAAACCCGCTGGCTGATCGGCTTCTCGGGGGGCGCGTTTTTTGAACCGCCTCGTGTGACCCTTGGCGCGTGGGACGCGTTGACGGGCGGGGTGAACCAGACCTGGTTTGTGGCGTCCTCCAGCTTGTCGGGGCTTTGGCACATGATTACCGGCGCAATCAGCTCGTGTAACATTCAAGGCCCCATTGGCATCGCGCAAACCTCTGGCGACATGGCCAGCCAGGGCGCGCAGTCGTTTATCTGGTTTATTGCGGTCTTGAGCACGGCAGTTGGGCTTTTGAACCTGTTCCCGATCCCGGTCCTGGACGGCGGGCATCTGGTATTTCACGCCTATGAGGCCGTCACCAAGCGCCCACCAAGCGACAAAGCGCTGAACGTAATGATGACAACAGGCCTGGCTCTGTTGCTGTCGCTCATGGTGTTTGCGCTCAGCAACGATTTGTTCTGCCCCTGATTTTTAAGGCTTAAACGCCCTAAATGCCGCCGAAGTGACGCAGGGCCGCCCCATTTCGGCCATATTTTGTGCCGACAAACGGGACGTCTGAAACGTCAACGGGCTTTGGTCTGATGCAACATATTGAACAAAGTTATCGCGGTCTGCGCCTCCTGATTAACCTGAACTGGGATCGGGTGCTTTGGCCAACCGCAATTGCGGCTGCTTTGATGGTTGGCAACTATGTCGGCTCGCTCTGAGCGGCGCTTCACCAATTCGCTTTGAAATCTTGAATGAAACGGCCCCCTCAGGTGGCCGTTTTTGGCGTTCTTGCTTTTGACAACCGCATAGACTCACGGTACCAGTGACACACAACATAAAGTGTCAGAGCAGGGCGGTGGGCATATGAAGATCGCAAAAGCGACGAAGCAGTTGAGAAATGGCCTAAAAATGCTGTCGGTGGTGTGCGCCCTGGGCGCCGCAATTGGCCTGTCCGGAGTGGCCGTTCAGCCTGCTGCCGCGCAGAGTTTCTCTATCTCCACAATCGAGATTAACGGCAACCAGCGCATCGAGGATGCCACGGTGCTGAGCTTCCTCAACATCCCGCGTGGCCAACCGGTCAGCGCCGCCCAGTTGAACGACGCATTCCAGCGACTGCAACGCTCCGGCCTGTTTGAGAGCGTCGACATCGTGCCCGCAGGCAACCGCCTGATTGTGACCGTCAAGGAATTCCCGACCATCAACCGCGTCAACATTGAAGGCAACAAGCGCCTGAAGGACGAAGACCTGCTGCCGCTGCTGCAGTCGCAGTCGCGCCGCGTCTACAACCCGTCCACGGCCGAAGCCGACGCGCAGACTTTGTCGGAGGGCTACCGTCAGGCGGGCCGCATCGCCGCAACCGTGACACCGCGCATCATCCCGCGGTCCAACAACCGCGTCGACCTGGTGTTTGAAGTTGCCGAGGGCCGCGTGGTCGAGGTGGAACGCATCAGCTTTGTGGGCAACCGCAACTATTCCGACCGCCGCTTACGCCGCGTCGTTGAAAGCAAACAGGCGGGCCTGTTCCGCACGGTGATCGCCAGCGATACATTTATTGCCGACCGCATCGCCTTTGACCGCCAGCTTCTGCGCGATTTCTACCTGTCGCGCGGCTACGTCGATTTTCAGGTTCTGTCCGCATCACCGGAATTGACCCGCGAACGCGACGCCTTCTTTGTGACCTTCAAGGTGCAAGAGGGGCAGCAGTTCAAATTTGGCGAGATCACCACAACGTCGGACCTGGCCGAAATTGACGTCGACGAGTTCCAATCCGTCAGCAAGATCAAGTCGGGCAAAACCTACTCCCCCGCGCGCATCGAGAACACCATCACCCGGATGGAGCGCCTGGCGATCCAGAAAGGTTTTGACTTTATCCGCGTCGAGCCGCGCGTCACCCGCAACGACGCCGACCTGACGCTGGACATCGAATTTATTGTGACCCGGGGGCCACGCGTCTTTGTGGAACGCATCGACATCGAGGGCAACGCGACCACGCTGGACCGCGTCGTGCGCCGCCAGTTCCGCACGGTTGAGGGCGATCCGTTCAACCCGCGTGAAATTCGCGACGCCGCGGAACGCATCCGCGCGTTGAACTACTTCTCGACCGCCGACGTGAACACCCGCGAAGGCAGCGGCCCCGATCAGGTCGTCGTTGACGTCGATGTGGAAGAAACCACCACCGGGTCTCTTGGCTTCGGGGTCAGCTTCGGCTCTGAGGCCGGGGTCGGGTTCAATGTCAGCTTCTCGGAGCGGAACTTTCTGGGCAGGGGGCAACGGTTGGGTTTCTCCTTCGATACAGGCTCTGACACGCAAGACACCTCGCTGTCCTTTGTCGAACCTGCCTTTCTGGGGCGCGACTTGGCGCTGGGGCTGAACGTCTACTACCGCACCACGGATTCCGAATTTGCCAACTATGACACGCTGAATGTCGGGTTCGAGCCGAGCCTGGAATTCCCTGTGTCTGAGAACGGCCGGCTGCGGCTGAACTACCGCCTGTCACGGGATTCGATCAAGAATGTGGATCGCACGCAAACAGCCGGGGTCTTCGACACTTCCACCATTTTGCAGCTTGAGGAAGGCTCGCGCTACACGTCGGCCTTGGGGTACCAGTATTCCTATGACACGCGGCGCACGGGGCTAAACCCGAATGCCGGTGTGCTGCTCCGCTTTGGCCAGCAATTTGGCGGCATCGGCGGCGGCCAGCAATTTATCAACACATCGGGCCTTGTGTCGGCTGAGACCAAGGTCGCACGCGAAGAAGTAACCCTGCGCGCCGAGTTCGAGTTTGGCGCGCAGACCATGCTGACCGGCAATAGCCGGATCACGGAACGGTTCTTCATTGGCGGCCGCAGGCTGCGGGGCTTTGACACAGACGGGCTTGGCCCGCGTGACCTCGTGTCGGGCAACCGCGATGCGCTGGGCGGCAACTATTTCGCCGTCGCGCGGCTCGAGGCCGAATTCCCGGTAGGCCTGCCAGAGGAATATGGCATCTCGGGTGGCGCGTTTTTCGATGTCGGCTCTGTCTGGGGGCTGGATAACGTGAATTCGCAAACCGGTGTTGTCGACGACAGCCTCAACCTTCGGGCCACCATCGGCGTATCCGTCTTCTGGGATACCCAGATCGGACCGCTGCGCTTCAACTTCTCCAGAGCGCTCAAGAAAGAGACCTATGACCGCGAACGCAGCTTCGATCTGACCGTCTCGACACGGTTCTAGGCCGTGCGGCGCTGGATTGCTTTATGCGCGATGCTGCTCGCAGGGGCGGCGTCGGCGCAAGAGGCGACCCTTCCGGCCCCAATCCTGACGCTCAATCAGGAGCGGCTCTACATCAGCTCAGAATTCGGCCAACGGGTGCGCGAAGACCTCGAGGCCAACTCTGCCGACCTGGCCGCGGAAAACCGCCGCATAGAGGCCGCTTTGGTTGCCGAAGAAAGCCAGCTGACAACTGACCGCGCGACGATGGACCCCACCGAATTCCGCCTGTTGGCGGAGGATTTCGACGAACGGGTCACCGGCATCAGAGGCGCCCAGATCGAAAAGCGAGAAGCACTGCAGCGGATCGCTGACCAAGAGCGTGGCAGGTTCTTTGAGTTGGCCTATCCCGTGCTGTTCCAACTGGTCGAAGAAACCGGCGCATTGGCCATCTTGAACCAGTCCGCCGTCATTCTGTCCTCCCGGCAGATCGACGTCACCGACCTGGCGATCGAGCGGGTAAACGCCGCTATCGGGGCCTCGCCCTTACCAGATGAGCCGCTGAGCACGCCACTGCCGCGCCCGTCACCCCAGGACACTGTGCAGGAAACGCCACCACAGGGCGACGACTGAAACAGCGCGTGACTTGTGCGGGCAGGGGTGCGCTGCTACCAAAACGGGGTGACCTGCTCACCTAATGATACAAAGAAGAAGAGCCCGCCCACATGACCTTGCCCACCTCCGCCGACATTGACCTGATCCAGCGGATCATCCCGCATCGCTACCCGTTCCTGCTGATCGACAAGGTAGAGGATATCGAGCATGGCGTGTCCGCCACCGGCATCAAGAACGTCACCTTCAATGAGCCGCATTTTCAAGGCCATTTTCCCGGCGCGCCGATCATGCCGGGCGTCACCATTATCGAGGCCATGGCGCAGACAGCTGCCGTTATGGTGGGGGTGACGATGGACATGGCAGACAAAGAGCTGCTGGTTTACTTCATGGCCATCGACGGCTGCAAATTCCGCCGCAAGGTGGTGCCGGGCGACGTGCTGCGCATGGACGTCTCGGTCACGCGTGGCAAACCGGGCGGCAAGGTGTGGAAATTCAAAGGCGTGGCCACCGTCGAGGGCGAGATGGCTGCCGAGGCCGAATTCACCGCGATGATGGACATGCCAAAGGAATGAGCGGCAACATTCACCCTTCCGCGCTGATCGAGGACGGCGCGCAGATTGACCCGACCGCCAAGGTTGGCCCGTTTTGCACCGTGGGGCCTGACGTGGTGCTGGCCGCCGGCGTCGAGCTGAAAAGCCACGTGGTGGCGACGGGCAAGACCTCTGTCGGGGAAGACACGATCATCTGGCCCTTTGCGGTCATTGGCGAAATCCCGCAGGACCTCAAATTCGACGGCGAGGAGACGCGGCTGGAGATCGGCAAGCGCAATCGCATCCGCGAAGGCGCCACGATGAACACCGGCACCTCTGGCGGCGGCGGGTTGACCAAGGTGGGCGACGATTGCCTCTTCATGACCGGCGCGCATGTGGCCCATGACGCGGTTGTCGGCAACAATGTCATTGTCGCCAATCAGGCGGCGATTGCGGGGCATTGCCATATTGAAGACAAGGTCATCATCGGCGGGCTGGCGGGCATCCACCAGTTTGTGCGCATCGGGCGCGGGGCCATTATCGGCGCGGTCACCATGGTGACCAACGACGTCATTCCCTACGGGCTGGTGCAAAGCCCGCGCGGCGATTTGGACGGGCTGAACTATGTCGGGCTGAAGCGCGCCGGCGTCGCGCGTTCTGACATCACCGCGCTCAGGGCTGCCTACCAGATGCTGCGCCAGGGCGACGGCGCCTTTCAGGACCGCGCCGCGCGGCTGAAGGAAGAAACCGACAGTGAATACGTGCATGAGGTCGTCGACTTCATTCTGGGGCGGAGCGACCGGTCGTTCCTGACCCCAAGGTAACGCCCCCATGTTGGCGCTTGTAGCGGGCGAGGGCGACCTGCCGGGGCTGATCATGGATCAGCTGGACGGCAGCGGCACAGCGTTCCGCCTGTGCGAGCTTGAGGGCTACCCTTCCGAGCATCGCGGCGACCGCCCGATCATACGCTTCCGCATCGAAACGCTTGGCAGCTTCATCGCCGAGCTGGTGCGCTTGGGTGTGACCCAGATCTGCTTTGCGGGCGCGATTGGCCGCCCGCCGCTGGACCCGTCCAAGATTGACCCTGCCACAATGCCGCTGGTGCCGCGCATGATGGCCGCCCTGCAACAAGGCGACGACGCCGCGCTGCGCACCGTTTTGCAGTTCTTTGACGAGGCGGGGATCGAGACGGTTGGCGCCAACGAGCTGGGGCCAGAGATACTGCCGGCACCGGGCGTGTTGGGGAAGGTTGCTCCATCCGATCAGCACAAGAAGGACGCCGAACGCGGGATTGAGATCATTGGCGCCATGGCCGCCGTTGATGTGGGTCAGGCCTGCATTGTGGAGGGCGGGCAGGCGCTCGCGATTGAGGCGCAGCCGGGCACGGATTGGATGATGCGGTCCTTGTTGCAGACAGCCCCCGAAATGGACGGCAGGACCACGCGCAGCACGCTATTTGGCGGCGTCGCGTCCGAGCCGCGTGCAAAGCACATTCCCAAGGGCGGCGTTTTGGTGAAGGCCGCCAAACCCGGCCAAGAGCTGCGCATTGATATGCCCACCATCGGGCCGGATACCGTCATGCGCGCGGTGCAGGTCGGACTGGAGGGCATTGTGATCGAAGCAGGCCGGGTGATCGTGGTCCACAAGGAAAGCTGCGTTGAGATCGCCGACAGCCATGGGCTGTTTCTATGGGTTAAGGAATGAACGTCTACCTGATTGCGGGCGAGCCTTCCGGCGACCGGCTGGGCGCGGCCTTGATGGCCGGGCTGAAGACGCTGAACCCCGATATCGGGTTTGCAGGCGTCGGCGGGCCGCTGATGCAGGCCGAAGGTCTCGACAGCCTGTTCCCGATGGAGGAGCTGTCCGTCATGGGGCTGGCCGAGGTGCTGCCAAAGCTGCGCCGCCTGTTCAAGCGCCGGGATGAGGCGGCCAACCACATTGTGCTGGCCAAGCCCGACGCCTTGGTGACAATCGACAGCCCGGATTTTTGCCTGCGGGTCGCAGCGAAGGTGAACTCGATGGCCTCCGACATTGCGACGGTGCATTACGTGGCCCCCACGGTCTGGGCCTGGCGGCCTGAACGCGCCGCGAAGATGGCCAAGTCCATCGACCATGTGCTGGCCCTGTTCCCGTTTGAGCCGCCCTACATGGAGGCCGCGGGCATGACCTGCGATTTTGTCGGGCATCCGGTGGTGGCAGAGCCTGTCGCAAGCGCGGCAGAGGTGGCCGAGTTCCGGCGCTCTTACGGGTTGGACGATGCACCTATGATCCTGGCCCTGCCGGGATCGCGTGTGGGGGAAGTAACGCGGCTGGCCGACCGGTTCGGCGACGCGCTCAGCGAGGTCATAGCCCAACATCCGTCGGCGCGGATTGTTGTACCCACAGTGGGCCCCGTTGCGGGAAAAGTGCATGAGCTGGTCAAACGCTGGCCGGGTGTGCCGCTGGTGTTGGACCCCCGCGATTTAGGCCCAGAGCAGTACGCTGTCGCCAAACGCGCTGCATTCAAAGCCGCACATGTTGCTTTGGCTGCGTCGGGAACGGTCTCGCTGGAATTGGCGGCGGCAGAGACACCGATGGTGATTGCTTACGACATGAACTGGATGTCGCGCCGGATCATTGCCTCCAAGATGCTGATCGACACGGTGACCTTGGTCAACATTGTGTCAGGGACCCATGCGGTGCCTGAATTTTTGGGCGATGCGTGCAAGGCCCCAGACATTGCCCGCGCACTCAACACTCTGATGGGCGACGAGGCCGCGCGGGCAGCGCAGCTGGCAGCTTGTGCGGACACGATTGCGCAGCTTGGCAAGGGCGCAGAGGCGCCGGGCCTGCGCGCCGCGCGGTCGGTCTACGAGGTGATCAAACCGGCGGCTCCGTAAAATCAGCGGGGGCCGCACCGGTCAGCGACAGCAGCGTATCGGGTTCAATCGGAAAAATGTGGTGTGGCGTCCCGGCGGCGGCCCAGATCGTGTCGAATTCTGCCAGTCGCGGGTCGAGAAAGGCGCGGATCGGGTTGAGATGACCAACGGGCGACACGCCGCCAATGGCAAAGCCCGTCTGGGCACGGATAAGCGCCGCGTCGGCTTTGCCCAGGCTTTCGCCCGCAACTTGCGAGGCCTTGGCGGGCGAGACCCGGTTGCCCCCGGCAGTCAGGAACAAAATGGCCTCCCCCGTGTTCTCGCCGCGGAAGATGATCGATTTGGCGATCTGGTCGACATGGCACCCCGCCACATCCGCTGCTTGTTGGGCAGTGCGGGTGTCGCTGCCGGTCTCCATGATCTCGACGATGACGCCCGCCGCATCCAGCGCGGCTTTGACGCGTTTCAGGCTTTTGCTCATTTGGGTCCTCGCAGTTTCGCCGCATCAAGCCGCAAACGGCGGTTGACCGCAAGCGGGCTGCGGCGTCTTGTTGGGCTATGACCTTCTCTGACGCCATCACCCGGGTGCCGCAGCCCTTTCAGCCTGATATTGGCGTTGAAGTGGCGGGCCTTTTTGCGGCGATGCCCGGTGGTTTTCGCGACCTCATCGAGGGCACGGCGGGGTGCAGCCCGTATCTGGCCGGTCTGCTGCGGCGGGAGGCCAATTGGATCAGCCAACTTGCCGAGCGAAGTGCCGACGCGCTGCGTGACGAGGTGATCGCGCAGGTGCGTGCAGCCAGCGGCTCGGATGCCGGCGATCAATTTCGTCAGGCCAAACGGCGCATCGCGCTGCTGACGGGTCTGGCTGATCTTGGTGGCGTCTGGCCTTTGGAGGACGTGACCGGCGCGCTGACGGATTTGGCGGATGCCTGCGTGGACCGCGCGCTGAAAACGCTGGTCGCGGCTGAAATCACACGCGGCAAACTGCCGGGATTGTCTGAGATCGACGTCGACACGGCGGGCGGCATGTCGGTGCTGGCCATGGGCAAGATGGGCGCGGGGGAGCTGAATTATTCGTCCGACATCGACCTGATCTGCCTGTTTGACGAGACGCGGTTTGACCCAGACGACTACCACGAGGCGCGCGCCGCGTTCATCCGTGTGACCCGCCGCATGACGGCGCTGTTGTCTGACGTGACGGCGGAGGGTTACGTCTTCCGCACGGACCTGCGGCTGCGCCCCGACGCCTCGGTCACGCCGGTCTGCATCGCCATGGAAACGGCGGAGCGGTACTATGAGAGCGTCGGGCGCACCTGGGAACGCGCGGCCTTCATCAAGGCGCGCGCCTGCGCGGGGGATATCAAGGCGGGCGAGGCTTTCCTGGATCGGCTCACGCCGTTTGTGTGGCGCAAGCATCTGGATTTCGCGGCGATTGAGGACGCTCATGATATGCGCCTGCGTATCCGCGATCACAAAGGGCTGGGCGGCAAGCTGGTGCTTGACGGGCACAACATGAAGCTGGGCCAAGGCGGCATTCGGGAGATCGAGTTTTTCACCCAGACCCGTCAGATCATCGCTGGCGGGCGCGACCCCAGCCTGCGGGTGCGCGGCACGGTGGAGGGCTTGGACCGTCTGACGCAAGCGGGCTGGATTAGCGCGGATGTGACGACGCAACTGCAGGCAAACTACCGCGCCCACAGGGAGGTGGAACACCGGCTGCAAATGATCGGCGACGCCCAGACCCATGACCTTCCATCCGGCGAGGACGGCTTTGCACGCCTTGCGGCGTTCATGGGGACAACGTCTGACGCGCTGAAGCTGGGGCTCACCGAACGGCTGACACAGACCTCGCAGCTGACGGAGGCGTTCTTTGCCCCCGACGCGCCAGAGGCCCCGCGCGACGGGGCGGCGGAGTATCTGGAGACATGGCGCAGTTTCCCCGCGCTCCGCAGCCCCCGCGCGGCAGAGATATTCTCGCGCCTGTTCCCCGACATCCTGCGCAAACTCGACGCGGCCGCCAAACCCGAAGAGGCGCTGCAGGCGTTTGAACGGTTCTTGGGAGGGTTGCCCGCGGGCGTTCAGGTATTTTCCCTGTTTGAAGCCAACCCGCAGCTGACCCAACTCATCGTGGATATCTGCACGGCGTCGCCTGACCTTGCCGCCTATCTGTCGCGCAACGCGCAGGTGCTCGACGCGGTGCTGGGAGGTGAATTTTTCAGCGAATGGCCTATGGCTGACGGGCTGAGCCGCGACCTGTCGGAGCGGTTGGCATCATTGCCGGATTATGAGGCCCAGCTGGATCTGGCGCGTCGCTGGCAGAAGGAATGGCATTTCCGCATTGGCGTGCACCAATTGCGTGGCTTGATCCCACCGGAAACCGCGGCGGCCCAATATGCTGATCTGGCGGAAGCCGTCTTGCGCGCGTTGTTGCCCGCAGTGCAAGGGCAGTTCTCGTCTAAACATGGGGAGGCACCGGGCCGGGGCGCCTGCATCCTCGCGATGGGGTCGCTTGGTGTGGGGCGGCTATCAGCCAAATCAGACCTCGACTTGATCGTCATTTACGACGCGCAAGGGGTTGATGCCTCGGATGGCCGTCGTCCGCTGACCACACGGGCCTATTTTGCCAAACTCACGCAAGCGCTGGTGACCGCGCTGTCAGCGCCCACTGCCGAAGGCAAGCTATACGAGGTGGACATGCGGCTGCGTCCCTCGGGTCAATCCGGGCCCGTGGCCACCTCGCTGGAGGCGTTCGGAAGCTACCAGCTGGAACAGGCGTGGTTATGGGAGCATATGGCGTTGACCCGCGCGCGGCCCATCGCAGGTGACGCGGGAATGATCGCAGCGATTGAGGCGGTGCGCGCGCAGGTTCTGACGCAGCCCCGGGACGCAGCGAAAGTTGCCGCAGAGGGGCAGGAGATGCGCAGGCGGCTGGTCGATGCCGGTCGGACAGGGTCGACATGGGACGTCAAAAACGGGCCGGGCGGGGTTCAGGACATCGAACTTTTCGCGCAGGCGCTCGCGCTGCAGGCGCGCGACATTGGCCGCCAGACAGCGGATCAGATCGCCGCGGCTGTCTCTGCCGGGCTGCTTAGCACTGCTGATGGCGAGGCGTTGTCGCGCGCTCATATGGCCTTTGGACGGGTGACGCAGGCCGGTCGGCTTTTGTTGCCTGGCACGCTGGATCTGGACGCATTGGGCGAAGGCGGCCGCGCCATGCTGCTGCGCGATCTGGCGGCGGAGGACTTGCTGGTTTTGGGCGAATTCCTTGAAAAATGTCGCAAAACAGCCAGAAGGGTGATTGATCAGACATTTGCCGCGATGGGCGCGGATGGTAAGGGCGCTTAGAAACCATGGAAGGCTCGCCAGCATGAGCAAGGTGCATCCGACATTTGACCCAAAGGGGTTGATCCGGGAATCTTATCGGATCGAGGGGATTACCGCGGGCGAATGCCGCTCGATCTTTCTGGATTGGGCGTTGAGCATTCCGCTTGGGCAGGACCATCCGCCGTTGATTGCCGCGCTGTTGGAGCAATATGGCGGGGCGCAACCTGATCATCCGATGACGCAGGTCCTGCGAGAGGGCGCGGCGCAGCCGTCAAAAACCGGGCGGCGTGGCGGACGGGCGGCGCGGCTGAAGCCGAACTAAACGGCGGCGCGCAAAAAAAGCGCCCCATGCCAAAGGCAGGGGCGCTCGTTACTTATCTGCCAGGCTTTGTTACTCAGCCGGCTTCGTTGCTTCCTGAACAGCGTCAAACCCGGCGGTGAAGCCAGCCAGCGAGACCGTCAATTCGACCTTCTGGTCTGGGGCCTGCGCCGGTACGACGACGATCTTGGCGGTGTTGCCGCGCTTGAACGACGCGATGTCGCCATCGGTCAGCCCGATGCGGGAGAAGCAGCCGATCTGGGTGCAGAAGGTGAAGGGGTAGACCTTGGCCTTGCCGCCATCAACCGACACCAGAACCTGTTGGGTCAGCAATGTTTCAAGCGGTGTGACAATGGTCGCGCCTGCGGCCAGCTTGTCGTCGCCCGGCAAGTTGAACAGGTTGATCTCAGCCACCGAGTTGTCGTTCTGGTCTTCCAGCAGCTGGTACAGCTGGCAGGGGTCTTTCTGGCCCTCGGGCGCGCGGATGCAGCGCAGGTCCCAATCGCCATGCTCTGACAGAACGTAGGTTTGGCCCACCTGGGCAACCTCTTGGCCGGTCGACAGGCCGTCAGCGCGTGGCGCGTCTTCTGCAGGCTCGGCCGCGGCGTCGTCAGCCGGCGCCTCGGTTGTCGTGTCAGTTGTGGTTTCCGTGGTGGTTTGAGCCGCAACAGGCGCAGCAATTGCCAGGGCGGCGCATACGGTCAGAAATTTGAAGAAATCGGACATCTTGCTTCCATACAAAGGTTAATCCTGCATTGGTTAGCATGGCTGAAAAGCCGTGTCAGGGCCGAAATGCACCATAGGCACCTTGCCGCGGGCAAAAGATTGCGCATCGTTGAAACAGTGGAAACATAGCGCCGAAATTGAAAAAAGGGTCTGATAACAGACCCTTCTTCCTATTTCTCCCCGTCGGACTGGCCGACTTATTGGGTGCGACGCTACGGCACAGTCATGCGGGCGTCAACAGTCAATGGAAGGGAAATCGTTCACGATTTTCACGAAAAAAAGGCCGTGTCACGAAGACACGGCCAGTCGACAGGGAGGAAGTGTTGCCGAACGCAGGCAACCCGGCGCACGGCGACAACGCAATCATACTGGCATAGAGAGGTTAAAAATGTATGTTCAGCGCCAGACCAATGAATTGCGGGGACGGACATGTCAGACCTTGAGGGAATTTTTGTCGGCGGCGGCGGCGAAGGCTACGGCGAAAAGCAGCATCTGCTGATGAAATATGCCAACCGCCACGGGCTGATCGCGGGCGCCACCGGCACCGGCAAGACGGTTACCCTGCAAATTCTGGCCGAAAGCTTCTCCAAGCAAGGCGTGCCGGTCTTCATGTCCGACGTCAAAGGGGACCTGTCCGGGCTGGCCGTTGCAGGCTCGCCTGATCATAAATTGCATACGCCTTTCATGGAGCGCGCTGCCAAGATTGGTTTTGCTGACTTCGACTACGAGGCGTTTCCCGTCACTTTCTGGGACCTCTACGGCGAAAAGGGCCACCCCGTGCGCACCACGGTGTCTGAAATGGGGCCTTTGCTGCTATCTCAGCTGCTGGAACTTAGCGAAGCGCAGGAAGGCATCCTGAACATCGCCTTCCGCGTCGCCGATGAAGAGGCTTTGCCGCTGCTTGATTTAAAGGACCTGCAGGCCTTGTTGGTCTGGATTGGCGAAAACGCCAAAACGCTTGCGCTGCGCTACGGCTTTGTGTCGGCCAATTCAGTCGGCGCCATCCAACGCCGCCTGCTGGTACTAGAGAACCAAGGGGCAGCAGATTTCTTCGGCGAACCGGCGCTTGATTTGGAAGACATGTTCCAGGTTGATGCGGACGGGCGCGGCCAGATCAACATCCTTGCCGCCGACAAGCTGATGGGCGCGCCGAAGCTCTATGCGACATTCCTGCTGTGGCTGCTGGCCGAATTGTTCGAGACGCTGCCAGAGATTGGCGACCCCGACAAACCGCGCTTTGTGTTCTTCTTTGACGAGGCACATCTGCTCTTTGACGGCGCGCCCAAGGCCCTCGTCGACAAGGTCGAACAGGTCGCCCGTCTGATCCGCTCCAAAGGGGTGGGCGTCTATTTCGTCACCCAAAACCCGGCAGATGTGCCCGAAGATATCCTCGGCCAGCTTGGCAACCGGGTGCAGCACGCGCTGCGGGCTTTCACCCGCAAGGACCAGAAAGACCTGCGCGCGGCGGCGGACACCTACCGCGAAAACCCGCGTTTCGACATTGAAGACGCGATCAAGGAAGTGGGCGTGGGCGAGGCCGTGACCTCGCTGCTGATCAAGAAGGGCATGCCGGGCGTGGCCGAACGCACGCTGATCCGCCCGCCATCCTCGCAGCTTGGGCCGATCACCAAGATCGAGCGCAAGGCGGTGTTGATGGAGTCCCCTGTCGCCGGAAAATACGAGGACGTGCTCGACCGTGACAGCGCGTTCGAGATGCTGGCCGACCGCGCCGCCAAAGCCGCGAAAGAGGCGGAGGAGGCCGAGGCCAAGGAAGAAGAGATGGAAGCGCGCGAGCGCGAATATCAGACGGGGCGGCGCTACACCGGCAACCGGGTCGGGCGCTCCACAACCAAACGCAAACGGTCACGGCGCGGAGATTCCGTGGGCACTGCATTCGCCAAATCCATGATGCGGTCCATCGGAACCAAGGCTGGCACCGCGCTGGTGCGCGGGGTTATGGGCAGCCTGTTCAAGGGACGCTGAACGAAAAGGGCCGCAGCTCGGGAGAAGCTGCGGCCCAAAACGCTTATTGGTCAGTCGTTTACTCGTCGAAGTTAACCTCTTCGGTGATCCGCAACGCGGCAGGGCGGTGCCCCGCAACCGTCATCAGATTGACGCCATCAGCCGTGAATTCACCCCACCCTTTGACCAGCTCCGTAGGCTCGGTGCCCGGCGCGACGGGGTATTCGTAATTCGCCTCGGCGTAGATCTCCTGCGCCTCTGGCGAGGCCAGGAATTCAATCATCTTTACGGCGGCTTCCGGGTTGGGTGACGCCTTGGTCATCGCCACGCCGGACACGTTCACATGGGTGCCGCCATCCGCGAAGGTTGGGAACACGATGCGCACGCTGTCGGCCCAGGCCTTCTGTTCATCATCTTCCAGCATTTTGCCCATGTAGTAGGTGTTGCCGACGGAGATGTCGCATTCTCCCGCCCAGATCGCTTTGACCTGCGCGCGGTCATTGCCCTGTGGTTTGCGGGCGAGGTTGTCTTTGACGCCGGACAGCCAAGCCTTGGCGCCGTCTTCGCCAGCGTGGTCAATCACGGCCGAGGTCAGCGCGACGTTATAGGCATGTGTGCCGGAGCGGGTGCAGATGCGGCCTTTCCACTTGGGATCGGCAAGATCTTCGTAGGTGGTGACCTCGCCATCGGCCACGCGGTCCTTGGAGGCGTAGATGATCCGCGCCCGTGTGGTCACGCCGAACCAGTGATTGTCGGGGTCGCGGTAAGTCTCGGGGATGTTGTCGGTCAGCGCTTCGCTTTCCACGGGCTGGGTCAGTCCAGCCTCAACAACGGCGTTCAGGCACGAGATATCGACGGTGAACACCACATCAGCGGGGGAGCGGTCGCCCTCGGCCTTCAGACGCTCGACCATGCCCTTGTTGAGGAAGACGACATTCACGTCGATGCCCGTTTCAGCCGTGAAGGCGTCGGTCAGCGGTTTGATCAATTCTGGCTGGCGGTAGGAATAGACGTTCACTTCTTCCGCAAAGGCGGGGGCGGCGAGGGCCAGGCAGGTGGTGGCAAACAGGGCGGTACGCAGGGTCATGATGTGTCCTCTGACTCGGGTTAGCGTTGCCCGTTTTATTCCTGAGTAAAATACTTTGGTCAATACCTGAATAAATTAATCGGGTTTATTTTTCTCTTCCAGCTTGGCGGCATCCCAAAGCGCATCCATCTCTTGCAGATCGGACTCGGAAGGGGTCTTCCCACGCTCATCCAGCAGCGCCTCGACCCGTTCAAAGCGGCGGGTGAATTTGGCATTGGCCGCGCGCAAGGCCTCTTCGGCGTCGACCTTCAGATGGCGGCCAAGATTGGCCACCACGAACAGAAGGTCGCCAAACTCCTCCTCAATTTCTTTTTGGGTCAACGTGTTGCGGGCCTCTGTTAGCTCGGCGGCCTCTTCGGTGATCTTGTCAATCACCTCATCGGTAGAGGGCCAGTCAAATCCAACCCGCGCGGCGCGTTTCTGCAATTTCACGGCGCGCATCAAGGCGGGCAGCCCGATGGCGACACCGTCCAACGTGCCGCCCTGCGCTTTGCCTGCGCGCTCTGCCGCTTTGATCTTTTCCCAATCGGCGGTCTGTTGCTCAGCCGATTTGTCCCGGCTTTCGTCGCCGAACACATGGGGGTGGCGGGCCACCATCTTGTCGCTGATATTGTTCGCAACAGAGGCAAAGTCGAAATGCCCGCCCTCGCTGCCCATCTGCGTGTGGTAGACCGTTTGCAGCAGTAAATCGCCCAGTTCGCCCTCCAGCTCGTCCATGTCGCCACGTTCAATGGCGTCGGCCACCTCGTAGGCCTCCTCGATCGTGTAGGGGGCAATGGAGGCAAAATCCTGCTCGATATCCCATGGGCAGCCGCTGTCAGGGTCGCGCAACCGACGCATGATCTCGATCAGGCGGTCCATGGGTTTCGTTACGTCGTAAATCAGCTCGGTCATTGCGGCGGCCTTCGGTTTGGGCGAACGTGTCGCCAACACATCACGAAGGAGCGCAACATGCCACCCGTCAACCGCATTGCCGACTACGCCGAGGACATGAAGGGCTGGCGCCGCTGGATGCACCAGAACCCCGAGCTGCAATTTGAGTGCCACAAGACGGCCGGATTCGTGGTGGAGCGGCTGAAGGAATTCGGGATCACCGATATTCATGAGGGCATCGCCACCTCCGGCGTGGTGGCCATCATTGAGGGGCAGGGCGACGGGCCGACGATTGGGCTGCGCGCCGATATGGACGCCCTGCCGATCCTTGAGGCCACAGGGCTGGACTATGCGTCCAAGGAAGACGGCAAGATGCATGCCTGCGGCCATGATGGGCACACCACCATGTTGTTGGGCGCGGCGCGCTACCTTGCGGAGACGCGCAACTTTTCCGGCCGCGTGGCGCTGATCTTCCAGCCCGCGGAAGAGGGCGGCGGCGGCGCTGGGGTGATGGTGGAAGAAGGCATCATGGACCGGTTCGATATCGCGCAGATATACGCCATCCACAACACGCCGGGCCACACGCCCGGCTCGTTTTATACCACGCCCGGCGCGATCATGGCGGCGGCCGACACGTTCCACATTCATGTCAAAGGGCAGGGCGGGCATGGGGCTTACCCCAACGAGTGCAAGGATCCGGTCGTGGCGGCAGTGGCCGTTTGCAACGGGCTGCAGACCATCGTGTCACGCAACCGAAAGGGGCTGGACGATCTGGTGGTCTCGGTCACGCAGATCCACACGGGCACGATTGATAACGTCATCCCCGACACCGCCTATCTGAACGGCACCGTGCGCACCTTTGACAAAGGCATTCAGCAGATGGTGATCGACCGGATGCAGGCGATATGCGACGGCGTGGCGCAGGCCTATGACGTCGAGGTCGTCTTTGACTTTGAGAAAGGGTACCCGCCTACGATCAACCATGCCCAGCAGGCAAAATTTGCCGCTGAGGTTGCGCGGGATGTGGCTGGGGAAGCGGGCGTGATTGGCGACGCGGGCCCAGAAATGGGGGCGGAAGACTTTGCCTATATGCTGGAGGAGCGCCCCGGCGCGTATCTGTTCCTGGGCCAGGGCGACGGGGCTGGGCTGCATCACCCCGAATACAATTTCAACGACGACGTCGCGCCTTACGGCGCGAGCTTCTTTGCCAAGCTGGTTGAAGCCGCGCAGCCGCTACAAAAATGAGCGCTGCGCGCCCGCTTATTTTTATTGGGGCTCCGCCCCAAACCCCGGAGTATTTTCAACCAGCTGGAGGGGTCAGGGACCGGTAGGCGCGGTTGCCATAGAGCAGCGGCTTGCCATCGGCATGTTTGACGGCGTGCACCGCGCCGATCATGACGTGATGGGTGCCGATACGCTCGTGGCTTTGCAGCTTGCAGTCGAACGTGGCAAGCGCGCTGTCCAGGACGGGCGCCCCCGTCACGAGCGGCGCAAAGCTGGCGACATTGAACTTTGAGCCGCCCTCTACCGGGCTGCGGCTGGCAAACACATTGGCAATGTCCTGCTGCCCCTGCTGCAGCGCATTCACGCAGAAACAGCCGTTCTTGAGGATGGCGGCCGTGGCCGATGCCTCGTGGTGCAAACAGACCAGCATCGTGGGCGCATCGCCATCCGCTGACACACTGGACATGGCCGACACGGTCGCGCCCGCTTGCCCCGCCAGGCCGTCGGTTGTGACGATGGTGACGGTGGACACCAGGCTGCTCATGGCGTCGATGAAGTCTGATTTGAGGGTCGCGTCGGGCATGGGGTCTCTTTGCCCCGCATATCGGTGCGGCGCAAGTCTTGCATTGTCGGATTGGCTGGCTCAGGGTGCCGGACATGAACAGACCTGCGATCAATGACCCCGCGCTGCTGGATCAGGCCCATGCCCTGCATCCCTGGACCCATTTCGAAAGTTTTGCGGCGACGCCCCCGCTGGTGATGGACAGGGGCGAGGGGTGCTGGCTGTGGGACCAGTCGGGGCGCAAATACCTCGATGCTGTGGGCGGGTTGTGGTGCACCAATATCGGGCTGGGCCGCAGGGACATGGCGGATGTGATCGCCGCGCAGGCGGTGAAACTGGCCTATTCCAACACGTTCGTGGATTTGACCCATGACCCGGCGGCGCTGCTGGCGGCGAAACTGGCCGACATCGCGCCCGGGGATTTGAACCGCGTGCAATTCACCACCGGCGGGTCCACGGCGATCGACAGCGCGTACCGGATGGCGATTTATTATCACCGCTGCCGGGGCGAGATGGACCGCACCCATGTGATTGCCCGCGACGACAGCTACCACGGCTCGACCTTTGCCAGCATCTCCATCGGCCAGCGGTCGGGCGACAAAGTGCCGGAGTTTCACTACAAGACGGACGGCATCCACCATCTCTCCAGCCCAAACCTGTACCGGCGCCCTGACGGCATGGACGAGGACGCGTTTCGCGACCATCTGGTGGCGGAGTTCGAGGCAAAGATTGCTGAGATCGGCGCAGACAAGGTTGCGGCGTTTTTTGCAGAGCCTATTCAGGCCTCGGGCGGGGTGATCGTCCCGCCCAAGGGCTATTTGCGCGCCATGTCGGAGGTCTGTCAGCGCCACGGCATCCTGTTCATCGCCGACGAGGTGGTGACGGGCTTCGGGCGGCTCGGGCATTGGTTTGCGTCCCGCGACTTGTTCGACGTGCAGCCCGACATGATCTGCAGCGCCAAGGGCCTCAGCTCCGGCTACCAGCCCATCGGCGCGTTGATCTTTTCGGACCGCATATGGGAGGCGATGCAGGGTGATCGGTGGTACGCGTCGGGTTTCACCTATTCGGGCCACCCCGTGGCCTGCGCGGCGGCGCTGAAGAATATCGAGATCATCGAGGATGAGGGGCTCTTGGCCCATGCCGCGGAAGTCGGCTCCTATTTCCAAAGCCGCCTCGCGCCGCTGGCCGAACTGCCGCTGGTGGGCGACGTGCGCGGGCAAGCGCTGATTGCCTGCGTCGAAAACGTGGCGGACAAGGAGACAAAAGCGCTGCTGCCGGACGAACTGAACGTGGGCAAACGCATAGGCAACGCGGCGGAGACCCGCGGGCTGATGGTGCGCCCCATCGGGCATCTGAATGTCATGTCGCCCGCGTTGATCATCACGCAGGATCAGGTTGATTTCACCGTCGACACGTTGGCGCAATCGATCACAGAGGTGGCGGACCAGCTGGTCCGCGAAGGGGTTAAGGTGGGCTGATTGGCGCTTGTCGCGGCCGACCCGATGGGCCTCTGTTTTTGTAATCTCAAACGGCAACCGTCATCACTCTGACACGCGGACGGGCCACTCTCTTTCCATGTTCCAAAATATCCCCGCCGGAGGCATTTCCCCTATGGGCCACGCGACACGTGACATCAGCTACGCCCATTCGGCGCAAACCAGGGCCGGGCGGGCCCTCATCCGCACGATGGAGAACGCGACAGGTCGCATCGCCTTGATCAAACGCGCGCGCGGCTACGAGCAGGAGGTTGCGCGGGGCGCCGACTTCTGGTCCGTGATGGTCCGGCGCTATGGCCTTAGCCTGGATTGTGCGGGCGGCACCCTCGACAATATTCCCAAAGACGGCCCCGTGATCGCGATTGCAAACCACCCGTTTGGCATTCTCGATGGGCTGATGATGGGGCAAATCCTCAACCGCACCCGGGGTGACTTCCGCATTCTGGCAAATGACGTGTTCGGCAAGGCGCAAGATATCAACCGGGTTATCCTGCCAATCAGCTTTGACGAGACGCGGCAGGCCGTGGCGCAAAACATTGCGACCCGCAGGGAGGCGCTCAATTACATGGGCAACGGCGGCGCCATAGGCATCTTCCCGGGCGGCACCGTGTCCACCGCGGCCAGGCCGTTCAGCGCGCCGATGGACCCGGGTTGGCGCAGCTTCACCTCCAAGCTGATCACCCGGTCCGGGGCGCAGGTGGTGCCGATCTACTTTGAAGGCCGAAACTCGCGGCTGTTCCAATTGGCAAGCCATGCGCATCAGACGTTGCGGCTTGGCCTGCTGATGAACGAGTTCAAGCGGCAGGTCGACAAGCCGGTCCGGGTCGTGATCGGGTCGCCTATCGCGACCGCTGCATTGGACAATTTCCGCCATGACCCCAAAGCAATGATGGATTTCCTGCGCCAGTCCACCTATGACCTGTCCCCAACGCCCATGGCCCCCGCGCCATATGGGTTTGAGTTTGTGGAAAAGCACAGAAGGGCGGCTCATGGCGGTCGGCATTTTTGACAGCGGATTGGGCGGGCTGACCGTCTTCGACCAGGTGGCCAAGGACATGGCCGACCTGCCGGTGTGCTATTTCGCCGACAGCGCCAACACGCCCTACGGCGTGCGCACGGCGGATGACATCTACAAGCTGACCTGTGACGCCACGCAAGCCATGTTCGATCATGGCTGCAATCTGGTGATCCTGGCCTGTAACACGGCGTCAGCCGCAGCGTTGCGGCGGATGCAGGAAAACTGGGTGCCGCGCGACAAACGGGTGCTGGGTGTGTTTGTCCCGATGATCGAGGCGCTGACCGAGCGCAACTGGGGCGACAACTCGCCGCCGCGCGAGGTGGATGTGAAACATGTGGCGCTGTTTGCGACGCCAGCCACCGTGGCGTCGCGCGCGTTCCAGCGCGAACTGGCCTTCCGCGCCATCGGCGTGGATGTCGAGGCGCAGCCCTGCGGCGGCTTGGTCGACGCTTTGGAGGACGGGGACGAAATGCTGGCCGAGGCGCTGGTGCGCTCTCATGTGGACGCGTTGAAGCGGCGGATGCCGCATCCGCAAGCCGCTATCCTTGGCTGCACGCATTACCCGTTGATGCAAAAGACCTTTCAGGACGCGCTGGGCAAGGACGTCAAGGTCTACAGCCAGGCAAATCTGGTCTCCGCCAGCTTGGGTGATTACCTCAAGCGGCATCCCGACATGCTGGGCGAGGGCAAAGACAGCGTGTTCCTGACCACCGGCGACCCACGCCAGGTCACCGACCGCGCCACACAGTTCTTGCGACGAAAGATCACGTTCACCGCGGCCTGATTGCCGCGACCGCATCTTTCTTCTAAACCACGACCAAATTCGCAAGGAGTCACCTGATGACCCACAATATCGCCATTCTCGGCGCGTCCGGCTACACGGGCGCGGAACTTGTTCGGCTGATCGCCACCCATCCCTCAATGACCATCGCCGCCCTGTCTGCCGACCGCAAGGCGGGTATGGATATGGCCGACGTCTTCCCGCATCTGCGTCATCTGCTGCTGCCCACGCTGGTCAAAATCGACCAGATCGACTTCACTGAGATCGACCTGTGCTTCTGCGCCTTGCCGCATAAGACCTCGCAGGAGATCATCTCGAAGCTGCCGAAAACTCTGAAAATCGTGGACCTGTCCGCCGACTTCCGGCTGCGCGACCCAGAGGCTTACGCCCAATGGTACGGCAATGAACATTCCGCCAAGGACATCCAGCCTGAGGCCGTCTACGGCCTGACCGAGTTCTACCGCGATGACATCGCCAAGGCCCGGTTGGTCGCGGGCACTGGCTGCAACGCGGCCACTGGCCAATTCGCCCTGCGTCCGCTGATTGCGGCGGGGCTCATCGACCTTGACGAAATCATCATGGACCTGATCTGCGGCGTCTCCGGCGCGGGGCGGTCACTTAAGGAAAACCTGCTGCATGCAGAACTGTCCGAAGGCTCCAACGGCTACGCGGTCGGCGGCACGCACCGGCATCTGGGCGAGTTTGACCAAGAATTCTCGGCCGTTGCGGGCAGGGAGGTTAAGATCCAGTTCACGCCACATCTTGCGCCGATGAACCGGGGTATTCTGGCGACCTGCTATGTCAAAGGCGACGCGGATACGATGCACAAGGCGCTCGTTAAAGCTTATAGCGCTGAGCCTTTCGTCGAGGTTTTGCCGTTCGGCCAAACGCCCTCTACTCATCATGTGCGCGGCTCCAACTTCGTGCATATCGGCGTCACCGCCGACCGGATCGAGGGGCGCGCAATTGTCATCGCCGCCCTCGACAACCTCACCAAAGGTTCATCCGGGCAGGCGTTGCAAAACGCAAATCTGATGTTAGGTCTCGATGAAACCCTGGGGCTGATGCTGGCCCCCGTGTTCCCGTAAAGGACCAATATGCGCGGATTGAAGAAACAACGCCGTATCCAAATCATCGCCGTGGCGGTCGTCGCTTTGACCTTGGCCACGGTGGTGATTGGCTTCGCCTTGAGGGACGGCATCAATTACTTTTACTCGCCGACGCAGGTGGCCGAGAACCCGCCATCCGCCGCCGAAACCTTTCGCATCGGCGGGCTGGTGGTGGAAGACAGCATCGTCAATGGGGAGGGATTCGCCTTCACCTTCACCGTCACCGACGGCAACGCCGAAATCCCGGTGGCCTATATCGGGGACGAGCCGCGCCCGGATCTGTTCGAAGAAGGCCAGGGCACTGTGGCCACCGGAAACTACGTGAACAACGTCTTTCAAGCTCATACGATCTTTGCAAAACATGACGAAACCTACATGCCGGTCGAAGTCATTGACGCGCTGAAGGCGCAGGGCGTGTACCAAGAGCCGGACGCCTGACGCAACACCCACCGAACGCTGCCGTATCAAGGCGTTAACCATTCCGGCGCAGCTTCTCCCCCGAACCAAGCGGGAGCAGCGCAGATGCAGACGATCCAGGAAATCACCAACGACATTCTCCGCTCGGAAGGCGGGTATGTGAATGATCCCGACGATCCGGGCGGGGCCACCAATCACGGTGTGACGATCCACACAATGAGGCGTCTCGGGCTTGATCTGACCGGCGACGGGCAGGTGACAGCGGCGGATGTGAAGCAGCTCAGCCGCGCGCAGGCGGGCGACATCTTCATCGACCATTACTACCGCGCCCCGCGCATCAACGCGCTGCCCGAGCCGCTGCAGGCTTCGGTCTTTGATATGTATGTCAATGCGGGCTCCAACGCGGTGAAAATTCTGCAAGGCCTGCTGTCTGACATGGGCCACGACATCAAACGCGACGGCAAGATTGGCCCTCAAACCGTGCGGGTCTGCTTTGCCGCCTTTGAGGAGGCGGAGGATTATCTGGTCGACGCCTATGGCATCGCCCGGCGCAATTATTACTACGCCATTGGCGACCGCCGCCCGGCCTCGCGCAAATATGCGCGGCGCAGGGATGGGGGCAAAGGCGGCTGGATCACCCGGGCGGAAAGGTTCATCAGCCCAGACTACCATCTGACGGCCTCGCAACACCGCGAAAGGACCGCGTCATGGGGGTAATCCGCGAAATACTTGGCGGCGGCGCCCGTGATCTGACGCTGGCCGTGGGGCAGGTTGCTGATGGATTCCGCCCCAATGCGACACAAGCCATGCAAAATGGGCACGAGGCCTATATCGCCGCCCTTGGCCAACACGGCACCGAATTTCGATACGGCCGTCAGGGCTGGTTCGACAGCCTGATGAACGGCTTCAACCGCCTGCCGCGCCCGATGTTGGCGCTGGGCACCATCGGCCTGTTCATCTTTGCAATGGTGGATCCTGCGGGGTTCGCGCCGCGGATGCAGGGATTGGCCCTCGTGCCCGACCCGCTTTGGTGGCTGCTTGGGGCCATTGTCAGCTTCTATTTCGGCGCGCGGGAGCTGCATTACGCCCGTAGGCCACGCTCACAAACGCCGCGCGCAGAAGCTGCGCGGACAAAGCGCCAAAGCGGAAAACCAAGCACAAACGCAGCCTTAGAAGCATGGAGGGCCAGACGCGGCGGCTAAAGTTGCTAAATGACGGGAGGTTCCCCTTTTCTAAACCGATTAGTTCGCTATTGTCGCGCTAACGGCAAAGAGAGGCCTCCCACATGCAATATGACACCCTCAAATTTTCGGTGCGCAACAACACCGCCATCATCGAGTTTTCGCGCCCCGACGTTATGAACGCTTTGAATACTCAGATGCGGGCCGAAATCCTGCATGCGGTGAAGGCGGCGGAAAAAGAGGCGCGCGTCCTGGTGATGACCGGCAAGGGCCGCGCTTTTTGTTCGGGCCAAGATCTGGGCGACCGGGCGACGGTGGCCAATATTGATCTCGAACGCACGTTGCGCGACGAATATGTGCCAATGCTGATGGCGATTTACGACTGCAAAATCCCTACCATTTCTGCGGTGAACGGCGCGGCTGCGGGGGCAGGGGCCAATCTCGCGCTTGCGGCCGATGTGGTGATCGCCACCGAAAGCGCGGTGTTTCTGCAGGCATTCAGCCGCATCGGCCTGATCCCTGATGCCGGCGGCACCTACTTTTTGCCGCGCCAGATCGGGTTGCCCAAGGCCATGGGCGCCGCTTTGTTTGCGGAACCCGTGACCGCGCAGCAGGCGTCCGACTGGGGCATGATCTGGGAAGCCGTCCCCGACGACCAGTTCGAAACCGTCTGGAAAGACCGCGCGGCGCAATTGGCAAACGGCCCCACGGTCGCCTACCAACGCGCCAAGCAGGCCCTGCGCAAGACCTATGACAACACGCTGGAAAAGCAGCTGATGCTGGAGGCCAAGTATCAGGGCGAGCTGGGCAAATCCCACGACTTCCGCGAAGGTGTGCTTGCCTTCCTCGACAAGCGCGCCGCGGGATTTGAAGGGCGCTAGGCCTTAAAGGCGGGCCTGCCGCCGCCAATCGGGTCACGCATCGCTGCATGTTTGCGTTCTGACACCGCCCGGATCAGCGCGCGTTCCAACGGGGAAGGCTTGCGTTCCACCCGCCGGTAGATCGAACCGTCCCGTTCCCGGGTGACCATGTTATGCTCGATCAGGCAGCGGCGCAGCAACACGTGGTCGCCAAACACCTCACCCGATTTCAGCACCGCGTTGACCTCTTTCTCGGTCAAATCACGCCGCGCGGGCAGGGTGGCCCAGAAGATCGCAAGACACAGACCCTGTACCGAGGTTTTCAAAGGCCATCGGGTCAACTGACCCTCCAGATCAAACACTCGCAACGCGTCGCGCAAGCGGCGTTCCTCCAGCTCGGTGAAGGCGGCCTCGGGCGCAGGTAGCCCAAACTCGGCCTTCAGGACCTGATGGTTGCGGTATCCCGCCGCCTTGGCGACAAGCGACAGCATATTGGCATGGCCGGGCGGTTCATCCGGCCAGTGTTTGCGCAAGGCGCGCGCGAATTGAGAAACATCCTCGATCACGAGGGGAATTGGGTGTGATGACATCTGGTCAACCTCCGATAAACGCGTCCGAAAGTGGTCGAGAGCCGCCATTGTCGACCGGAACGCCTGGTATCAGGGCTGATCGGTCTAAGGTCTTCAAAACAGGTTTTAGCGTGGCCCATACGGGCTGGCGGCGTCTGGGCATCCTGTCGGCCCGTGTCGCCATCTACCGCGCAAAATCATCCCGCGCAAGGGCCAGATACACGCTGTCGGTCCAAACGCCGTCCACGCAAAAGGTGTTCTTGGCGGTGCCGGTCACCTGAAAGCCCACGGCTTTCAAAAGTCCCACGGACCCTTCATTCCTGGGGTCGGCGTCGGCGGTCAGCGTGTCTGTGTTCAAAGTGTCAAACAGCCACGGGATCAACACCGTCAGCGCCTCCCGCATCAACCCTTTGCGCCAATGGGCACGGTGCAGAATGAAACCGATCTCGGCGTCTTGATGGACCCCGGCGGTCCCGACGGCACGCCCTTCATGCTCAAGGACAAAGTAGGTTTGTGGTTCTGCCCGCATCATGCCCATCACCCGTTTGGCGGTCACTGGGACGTCTTGATCCGGCGGGCTGTCCCAGTAGCGCATCGTCTCGGCGTCGCCGTAAACCTCAAACAGGTCGCCCGCGTCCTCAGCGCGGGCAGGGCGGATCAGCAGGCGGTCGGTGTTCAGCATTCCACGAAAAAGGCCACCCGAAGGTGGCCCAATCTCTTAGCGGTTTTCGATGTCGACATAGTCGCGCAGGGTGGCGCCCTTGTACAACTGGCGCGGCCGGCCGATTTTCATCTTCGGGTCGGCAATCATTTCCTTCCACTGCGAAATCCAGCCCACGGTGCGCGACAGCGCGAAGATCGGCGTGAACATCGAGGTGGGGAAGCCCATCGCCTCCAGAATGATGCCGGAATAGAAGTCCACATTCGGGAACAGCTTCTTCTCGGCGAAGTACGGATCGGCAAGCGCCTGCTTCTCCAACTCAATCGCGACCTGCAAGATCGGGTTGTTCTCAACGCCCAGAAGCTCAAGCACCTCGTCGGCGGATTGCTTCATGACAACCGCACGCGGGTCGAAGTTCTTGTAGACCCGGTGGCCAAAGCCCATCAGGCGGTAGCTGTCATTCTTGTCCTTCGCACGCGCGATGAATTCAGGAATGCGGTCAACCGTGCCAATTTCCTTCAGCATCTCAAGGCAGGCCTGGTTCGCGCCGCCATGGGCCGGGCCCCAGAGGCAGGCAATGCCAGCGGCAATACAGGCGAACGGGTTCGCGCCCGAAGACGAGGCCAACCGCACAGTCGAGGTCGAGGCGTTTTGTTCATGATCCGCATGCAGCGTGAAGATACGGTCCATTGCGCGGCTCAGGATCGGGTTCACCTGATAATCCTCGCACGGCACCGAGAAGCACATGCGCAGGAAGTTGGACGCGTAATCCAGATCGTTGCGCGGGTACACAAATGGCTGCCCGATGGTGAATTTATACGCCATGGCCGCAATCGTCGGCATCTTCGCGATCATCCGGATCGAGGCCACTTCGCGCTGATGCGCGTCATGGATGTCGGTCGAATCGTGGTAGAAGGCCGACATCGCGCCGACCACGCCGTTCATGATCGCCATCGGGTGCGCGTCACGACGGAAACCACGGAATAAGAACATCATCTGCTCGTGGATCATCGTGTGGTTGGTCACGAGGCTTTCAAACTCTTCCAGCTGCGCGACGGAAGGCAGCTCGCCGTAAAGCAGCAGGTAGCACACTTCCAGGTAATGCGATTTCTCGGCCAGCTGGTCGATCGGGTAGCCACGGTGCAGCAGCTCGCCTTTGCCGCCATCGATATAAGTGATGGTCGAGTCGCAGGCGGCGGTCGAGGTGAAGCCGGGGTCATAGGTGAACACGTCGGCCTGGCCGTAAAGCTTCGAGATGTCGATGACATCAGGACCGGCGGTCGGCGAATACATCGGCAACTCGATAGATTTGTCGCCAAAAGTCAGCGTCGCGGTTTTGTCAGCCATGGTGCACCCTTTCTAAGTGTCTGGGACCCGTCAGCGCGGTCGCCAAAGGTCCGTCGTGATATATTCCACTGGGTCCAATCAGGATCCGGCAGACGCATCTTCCAGTCGGGCGAGGGTTTCCTCTTTCCCGATCAGCATCATCATGTCGAAGACACTGGGAGTGGCGGCGCGTCCGGAAAGTGCTGCCCGCAAGGGTCCGGCCAATTTGCCAAATCCCATCTCTTTGCTGGCGGCATATTCGCCCAACACGCCTTCAAGCGTTTCTCGGGACCAACTAGCAGTTTGCAGCTGCGGCGTCAATTCCTTCAGTATACCACGGGATACCGAATCCAGATGTTTCGCGGCTTTCTCATCCGGCGTGAACGGGCGGCTGCCAATGGCGAAATGCGCCTTATCCAGAAGGGTTCCGAGTGTTTTGGCGTTGGTCTTTAGCAGGGGCAATGCCGCGCGCAATGCATCTTGCTGCACCTGCGAAAGCGGCGCACAATTGGTGTGCGCCATAAATGTTGCCACATCTGCCATCAGGGTCTCGTCACTGCTCATCGCGATCTGATGCCCGTTAATGTTTTCCATTTTCTTAAAATCCAGCCGCGCGGGTGCTTTTCCGACGCCGCTGAGGTCAAACCACTCCCGCGCTTGCGCGTCGCTGAACACTTCGTCATCGCCATGGCTCCAGCCCAGCCGCGCCAGGTAGTTGCGCAGACCAGCGGGTGTGTAGCCCATGTCGCGATAGGCCTCGATGCCCAGATCGCCGTGCCGTTTCGACAGCTTCTTGCCGTCCGGGCCGTGGATCAGCGGAATATGCGCAAAGGTAGGCAGATCCCACCCCATCGCCGTGTAGATCATCGACTGCCGTGCCGCGTTCGCCAGATGGTCGTCGCCGCGCACCACATGGGTCACGCCCATATCGTGGTCGTCGACCACCACCGCCAGCATATAGACCGGCGTCCCTTCGGAGCGCAGCAGCACCATGTCGTCCAGCGTTTCCGCCTTCCAGGTGACCTCGCCCTGCACGGCGTCTTTGATGGTTATCGCACCTTCCTGCGGCGCCTTCACACGCACCACAAAGGGCAGGTCCGGATGATCCGCTTCCGCCACATCCCGCCAGGGGGAGCGGAACAAGGTAGAGGTCCCAGCCTCCTTCGCTTGCTCGCGAAACGCTGCAATCTCGTCCTGGGTGGAGAAGCATTTATACGCGGTGCCATTGGCCAGCATCTCATGCGCGACGGCCGCATGCCGGTCGGCGCTTTCAAACTGCGAGACCGCGTCGCCGTCCCAATCAAGTCCCAGCCAGGTCAGCCCGTCGGTGATGGCCTGCACCGCCTCCGGCGTATACCGCGCGCGGTCGGTGTCTTCGATGCGCAGCACAAACTTGCCGCCGCGCCCGCGCGCGTAAAGCCAGTTGAACAGCGCCGTCCGCGCGCCGCCGATATGCAGATACCCGGTCGGAGACGGGGCAAAGCGGGTGACAACGGGGGCGTCGGACATGGGCGATTAACCTTTTGGAAACCAAGACAAAGCATGCTGTTAAGCACTGTTCCGAGCGTGTTTAGGCTGGTCTGATGGTGGAAACAAGTGCCGCAAAGCCGACCTTTCATGCCTCTCGCGGCATGGCGGTGCAGGCCTTGGCGCGCGGTCATTTCTTCATTTGGCTTCCGGTGTTTTTTGCCTGTGGCGTGGGCTGCTATTTCGCGCTGCGGGTGGAGCCGGACTGGCGCATCTACCCCACGCTGATGGCAGCGGGGCTGGCCTTGCCCTTGGCTCTGCGCCACATGGGGGCAGCGTTGCCGGTCGCCTGGACGCTGTGCTTTGTGGCGCTTGGTTTTTCTGTCGCGGGCTTTCAGGCGCATCGCGTCGCCGCACCCATCCTCGAATACCGCTACTACGGCCCGATCGAGGGCAGGGTGGTTGGCATTGACCGCTCGGCCTCGGGAAAGCTGCGCCTGACGCTGGATCAGGTGCGCCTTGACCGCGTGGCCCCCGCCAAACGCCCCGAACGGGTGCGGGTCTCCCTGCACGGAGAGCAGCCGTATCTCGACCCAAAGCCCGGCCAGATTGTGATGATGACCGGCCACCTGTCGCCACCCTCCGGCCCGGTGGAGCCTGGCGGCTTTGACTTCCAACGCCACGCTTTCTTTGCCCAGCTTGGCGGCGTCGGCTACACCCGTACACCCGCGCTGCTGCAAAGCCCCGCCGATAACCGCGCCGCGCGGCTCCGTATCTTCCAAATTCGTATGACGCTGTCGGCGGCGATCACGTCAAGATTGCCGGGGCGCGAAGGTGCCTTTGCCACGGCCATCCTGACCGGCGATCGTTCCTCTATCGACCAAACCGCATTGGATGCGCTACGCGCCTCCAATCTGGCGCATCTCCTGGCGATCTCGGGGCTGCATATGGGGCTCTTGACGGGGGTGGTCTTCGCCATGGTCCGGCTGGGCTTCGCGCTGCATCAACCCAGCGCAATGCGCGCCAATCCGAAGAAAATCGCCGCTGTCGTCGCGTTTTTTGCGGGTGTGACCTATCTGGCCCTCTCGGGCGCAAACGTCGCCACGCAACGCGCCTTTGTGATGGTCGCGGTGATGCTGCTGGCCGTCTGTCTGGACCGCCGGGCGCTGACGCTCAGGGCCGTGGCTGTGGCTGCGTTGATTGTGCTGGTGATCAGCCCTGACAGCCTTGCCGGGCCGGGCTTCCAGATGTCTTTCGCGGCCACGACGGCGCTGGTCGCGGTCTTCGCCGAGATACGTGACCGGCAACTGATGATCGGTTGGCCCAAATGGGCGCGCAACGTGGCATCGCTGGTGATCTCATCGGCCATTGCAGGTGTGGCCACGGCTCCATTTGGGGCGCTGCATTTCAATCAAATGGCGCAATGGGGGTTGGTGGCCAACCTGGCCTCCGTCCCGGTGATGGGGCTGGTTGTGATGCCCGGGGCGGTGCTGGCGGCGGTGCTGACGCCCTTCGGTCTGGAACAACTGGGCCTCGAAATCATGCGTCTGGGTCTGCGATGGATCCTTTTCGTGGCCGAGACCGTCGCGAGTTGGGACACCGCCCTGCGCTTGATCCCGTCACCCGGTCCGATTGTGCTGCCCTTGCTGGGGCTTGGCGGAGCGTTGTTGTGCTTGCTGCAATCGCGGTTGCGTCTCTCAGGTGCGTTGGTGCTGGTCTTGGCCGGGTGGCTTTGGTCCATGACCGAGCGGCCCGATTTACTTGTCTCGGACACGGGCACCTTAATCGGTCTGAACAGCCCGAAGGGCCGTGTGCTGAACAAGCCCAAAGGCGACGGCTTCGTCGCAGGCGCATGGTTGGAAAATGATGGCGACAGCGCGGATCAGGAACGCGCCAGTGCGCGCGGCGACTTTACCCGAAATGAGGCGCGCATTCGGCTTGGGGCGCACATGGTCCATTTCCTGACGGAAAAGGAGATTACCCCGACCGATTTGTCACAATTCTGCGCCAAGGCCGACCTGCTTATCTTGCCAAACATTGCAGAGCAGCCCGACTGCGCAGCCATCACACGATCCACGCTTCGCCAGTCAGGATCGTTGGCCATCAGCGACACTGAAACCGGCCTTGGTATCGTGACAAGCAACGACGTTCGGGGCGCCCGCCTTTGGGTGCGCTAACCAACGAAAAAGGCCGCCTGCGTGACGCAAGCGGCCTTCAAATCATGCGGCGCAAAGGGCTCAGTACGACCGGATCAATCCGACCAGACGACCCTGCACCTTGACCATGTTATCCGGCAGCACCCGCGTCTCGTAATTCACGTTCGCGGGCTCCAGCGCAATGGAGGACCCGTGGCGGCGGAACCTCTTCAGCGTCGCCTCAGCATCTTCGACCAAAGCCACGACAATATCGCCATTCTCCGCCGTGTTCTGTTCGCGGATCACCACGACGTCGCCGTCGTTGATGCCGGCATCAATCATCGAATCGCCTTTGACCTCCAGCGCGTAGTGATGCCCGTTGCCCGCCAGCATCGAGCCGGGGACGGCCACATGGGACGACACTTCGCTGATCGCTTCAATCGGCGTACCAGCCGCGATGCGCCCCATTACCGGCAATTCCATCGCGTGGATGTCAGACACAGGCATGGCGGAGCGGGGTGGGTCGGTCTTGTCACCATCGATCACCTTCGGGCTGAAGCCGGATGGTTTTGGCACCACGCCACCGTCAATCGCGTCAGGCAGTTTCACAATCTCAATAGCCCGGGCACGGTGCGCAAGGCGTTGAATGAAGCCGCGTTCTTCCAGCGCGGTGATCAGCCGGTGAATGCCGGATTTGGACCGCAAATCAAGCGCGTCCTTCATCTCGTCAAAGCTGGGGGTGACCCCGTCTTTCTGCACGCGGGCATGGATGAATTTCAACAGGTCCAGCTGTTTCTTTGTCAGCATCTGCTCGGACTCCCTGTAATCAGAATTGGTCTGCAATTGTCACAGTGTTCGCAGATGTTCTACCCACGTTCCTGTTTTGTGTCAACATGTTCCGCTAGGGCGTGCCTAGAGGATGACATATTCCACGGTGTCACCGGCGGCGCGTGCCAGGTCATTGGGGGGGCGGACGATCAGGGCAGTTGCATGGGCCAGCACCATCAACAAGGAGCTGTCTTGCTTCTCAAAGGCTTGAATTTGTTGATGAATCGCGTCGTGACGGGCGCGCATGTAATGCTCGCGCGGGCCGTTGGCGGGCAAGGGTTTCATCAGTTTGGCCCTGTGGCGCGGACGCGGCTGCGCGTCGAATCCCAGCATCTTGTCCAGAACGGGCCGGATGAAGATTTCCCCGCAAACCATTGACGACACGGGATTTCCAGGCAACCCAATCAACACGGAGTCCCCGATGCGCCCTGCCATCAAAGGTTTCCCCGGGCGCATGGCGATTTTGTAGAAAGCGCGTTCCAGCCCGCGGTCAGCGGCCACCTTGCCGACGATGTCATGGTCGCCCACCGATGCGCCGCCGATGGTGACGATCAGGTCGGCGCCTTTGGCCAGTTCCAGCGCCATGCCAAGCGAGCTGTCCGTGTCCTTCGCAATTGGGATCATCCGCACCTGCGCGCCTGCGGCCTCGAACATGGCTTTCAGCCCGAACGTGTTGGACGCGATGATCTGGTCCGGGCCGGGTGTTTCGCCGGGCATGACCAACTCGTCGCCGGTGGCAATCAACGCGATGCTCGGGCGGCGCACCACTGGCACCTCCGCGCAGTTCATCGACGCCAACAGCGCCACATCCGACGGGCCGAGCCGTCGCGGTGCGGGCAGGGTGTGGCCAACATCAAAATCGCCGCCTTTGGGCCGGATATGCGTCCCGTCGCCATGCGGCTCGGTCACGGTGATCACGTCGCCGTCGCGGGTGACGTTTTCCTGAATTAGAACCCGCGTGCCGCCCTCAGGCACCGGCGCGCCGGTGAAGATACGCACGGCTTGGCCCGGTTTGACCGCGCCGTCGAAGGCGTGACCCGCTGCGGCTTCCCCGATCACGGCCAGAACATCGCCGACCGCTGCATCGCCCGAAATCGCGTAACCATCCATGGCAGAAGAAGAAAAAGGCGGCTGCGCACGCGTGGCCGCGACGTCCCGAGCAAGAGTGCGGCCCGCAGCTTCGGTCAAGGGCACGGTTTCTGAGCGCAGCGGCTCGACCAGCGCAAACAGCGCGTCCAACGCCTCGTTAACGGTGATCACGCTTCAAACCGGCCCGATTTGCCGCCGTCTTTCAGGGTCACCTTGATGTCGGTGATCTCCATCGTTTTCTCGGCCGCTTTCAGCATGTCGTAGACCGTCAACGCGGCGGTCGACACGGCGGTCAACGCTTCCATCTCAACGCCGGTTTGGCCGGTGGTTTTCACGGTGGCTTCGATCCGTATGCCGGGCAGGTCCGCGTCAGTGGTCAATTCAACCGCGACCTTGGTGATCGGCAGCGGGTGGCAAAGCGGGATCAGGTCGGCGCATTTCTTGGCACCCATGATGCCTGCAAGCCGCGCCACGCCCAACACGTCGCCCTTCTTGGCTGTGCCGTCGGTGACCAGCGCCAATGTCTCTGGCAGCATCTTCACAGCCCCCGACGCTACAGCAACGCGGGACGTCACCGCCTTGTCGGAGACATCCACCATATGGGCGTCGCCCTTGCCGTCAAAATGTGTGAGCTTCGCCACCTACATGCCTCTGGAATATGGTTTTTCGCTGAGGATGTGGCGCGTTGCCGCCGTCACATCTTCCTGCCGCATCAGGCTCTCGCCAATCAGAAAAGACCGCGCGCCATATTGCGCCAAATCGGCCAGATCGGAGGGCTCAAACAACCCGCTTTCGGCGACAATCATCTTGTCGGCGGGCACCTGTTTGGCCAGCGTGCGGGTGGTATCAAGGGTCACGTCAAACGTGTTCAGGTCGCGGTTGTTGATCCCCAGCATCGGGCTTTTCAGCTGCACGCCGCGTTCCAGCTCGTCGAGGTTGTGCACCTCCACCAACACATCGAGGCCAAACTCACTGGCCGCAGCCTCAAGCTCATGCGCCTGCGCGTCACTGACGGAGGCCATGATGATCAGGATGCAATCGGCCCCCAACATGCGCGCTTCGGCCACCTGGTAGGGGTCATACATGAAATCCTTGCGCAGGATCGGCAGGTCGACCACGTCGCGCGCGGCCATCAGGTAACTGTCATCGCCTTGGAAAGACGGCGCGTCGGTCAGGATCGACAGGCAGGTCGCGCCGCCGTCCTTGTAGGCCCGCGCCAGGCTCGGCACGTCGAAATCTGCGCGGATCAGGCCCTTGGAGGGGCTAGCCTTCTTGATCTCGGCGATGAGGCCATAATCGGTGGTGGCAGCCTCCTGCAGGCGCGTGTAGAACCCCCGCGTCTCGGGGCGGTCATGCGCCTCTGCTGCGATGTCGTCATAGGGACGTTCTGCCTTGCAAGCTTCAATATGCTCCAGCTTGTAGGCTTTGATTTTCTCTAGGATCGTTGGGGTGCTCATGCGGCCTCCGACGTGACTTTGGCGAGGCCCGCGACCTTGGCCTTTGCGGCCCCGCTGTCAATGCTTTCACGTGCCATTTCAACGCCTTGCTTGAGGTCGCTGGCCTTGTCTGCGACCATCAAGGCGGCGGCGGAGTTCAGCAACACAGCATCGCGATACGCGCTTTCCTCGCCCTCCAAAAGGGCGGCGAAAGCTTGGCCGTTTTCTTCCGGCGTGCCGCCCAGGATCTCGGCAAATTTGCGCGGGGCGAGGCCTGCGTCTTCGGGATGTATCTCGCGAGCCTGTATCTTGCCATCTTCCAACGCGGCCACAGCCGTGGTGCCGGAGATCGCAATCTCGTCCGTGCCGTCCGAACCATGCACCAGCCACGCCTTTTCGCTGCCAAGCGATTGTAGCGTCTCGGCCATCGGGAAGATCAGGTCGGGCGCGAAAGCCCCGGTCAGTTGACGTTTGACGCCTGCGGGGTTGGTCAGCGGCCCGAGGATGTTGAAGATGGTCTTGCAGCCCAGTTCCTGGCGCGCGGGCATCACATGTTTGATGGCGGGGTGGTGCATGGGCGCCATCATGAAGCCGATGCCGACCTCGCTGATCGCACGTTCCACCACGTCCGCGCCGACCATGACGTTGATGCCCATAACGCCCAGCGCGTCCGCCGCGCCGGATTTGGACGAGAGGTTCTTGTTGCCATGCTTGGCCACGACCACACCCGCGCCGGCGGTGACAAAGGCAGTTGCCGTTGAAATATTGAGTGTGCCCATCCCGTCGCCGCCGGTGCCGACGATATCCATCGCGCCGTCCGGGGCCTTCACCGCATTGCATTTCGACCGCATCACCGCCGCAGCAGCCGCATATTCGGCCACGCTTTCGCCCCGCGCACGCATCGCCATCAGCAATCCGCCGATCTGAACCGGGGTGGCGGTGCCCTCAAACAGCTCCTCAAAGGCCGCTTCCGCCTGGGCGCGGCTCAAAGGGCCCTCCGAGGCCGCGAAAATCAGGGGCTTCATTGCGTCGCTCATGCCGGAACCTTTACGCAATCAAGGAAGTTTTGCAGCAGCTTGTGGCCATGCTCCGACGCGATGCTTTCCGGGTGGAACTGCACGCCGTGAATGGGCTTGGTTTTGTGCTGCAGCCCCATGATGGTGCCGTCGTCCAGCTCCGCCGTGATCTCCAGCGCGTCGGGGAAGCTGTCGCGCTCCACCACCAGAGAATGGTAGCGGGTTGCCTCAAAGTCCTGCGGCAACCCCTTGAAAACGCTTGTTCCTTTGTGGCTCATGCGACCCATCTTGCCATGCACGATCTCGGAATGGCGAACCACCTTGCCGCCAAATGCCTCCCCAATGGCCTGGTGGCCAAGGCAGACCCCGAAGAGCGGAATGTCCGTCTCGGCGGCGGCGTCCACCATCGCCAGACAGATACCCGCCTGTGACGGGTCACAGGGGCCGGGGCTGAGCACGATACCGGCGGGGTTCATCGCCATGGCCTCCTGCACATTCAAGGCGTCGTTGCGGCGCACCACAACTTCGGCCCCCAGCTCGCCCAGATAATGGACCAGATTGTAGGTGAAGCTGTCATAGTTATCGATCAGAAGCAGCATGGGTGTCTCACGTTTGCGCGGGCTAGCAGGCGGTTGTTTCGAAAAGGCTTTCAGCACCTTAACAGTCGCGGTATAAATGGCCAGAGCCACGCGCCGGGTCAAGGGCAACCGCCCGATGCGGCCAGCGAAAAGAAGCGCGGGCACCGAGGTGAGACTGATGGCGCACCGCGCGCCAGCAACGCGAAGGAGCGTAACGTGGGCAGAGGCATGCTATCTGGTGTTATTTGGGGCGGGGCTTTTGGCGGGCTCGTCGTAACGGTCCTGTCGCTTTACGCGCCGCTGCCAGCAGAGAAGGCCGCGATGCGGGTGCCGGTAGAGGCTCCGGCGGACACGTCAGAGGCCGCGCCGGATGAGACCTCGGAGCAAACGCAGGCCCCTGAACAGGCCGACACCACCGAACAGGCTGAAACCAAACAGGCCGACACCGCGCCGACGGACACCGAAGCTGAGACCGACACCACACAAACGGCGGTTGCAGAGACAACACCAACCCAATCCGAAGAAGACGCGACCGCGCCTCAGGCGCAGGTTGATGCGCCGCAGGCCAATCCGGTTGTCGCCGATGGCGGCACCGCCCAGACAGCTGCGCCCCAAAGCGACCCCGCCGTGACCACCGCGCAGGCGCCGACGCTGGAACAAGACACGGCTGAGGCCGCAGTTACCACCCAAGACGCGCCAAGCGCGCCGCAGGTCGCAAATGTGGACGGCACGGCCCCGGCGGCCCCCTCCGCCGAAGAGGCCACCCCAGCTGTGACCGACCTTGCAGGAAGCCCGAGCAACGAGGACACCGCGCCATCGGGGCTGGTCCTGCCGCAGGCCGATAGCAGCCCGGAGGCGGACGCCACCCCCGCGCCCCGGATCGCAGCAACGCCCGAGGCCGCGCCGCAAACCTCACCAGAGGCCACGACAGTGTCCGCCGATACGCCAATCATTTTGCCGGTGCCAAAGATCGACAACCCCGTTGCGGGCGTCGTGACCAACCGGCTGCCCTCTGTGACTGCGCCCGACTCGGCGCAAGCCCCTGCGACATCAACGGATGAGGCGGCGAACGCGCCGGCGACGGGCGAAGAGGTGCAAGAGGCCGCCCTGGACGCCGAGGAGGTGGGGGCCTTGCGGGCCTATGCCGCGACATATGAGGGGGAGCCCACGGCCAGCCAGTTTGCCGTGATCCTGATCGACACCGGCGCGGAAGGCATGCCGCGTTCCGAGTTGATCGAGCTGGGCGTGCCATTCTCGGTGGCCATTGACCCGGTTTCTGCCGATGCGGCCGAGGCCGCAGCCGCCTACCGCGCCGCGGGGATCGAGGTGCTGGCGATGCCCAGCGACCTGCCTGCCTCTGCCGGCCCGTCGGATGTGGCCGTGGCCCTGTCAGGGTATTTTTCCGTGCTGAACGAGGCGATAGCGGTGATGGACCCGCTGGACGGGCGCATTCAGTCCAACCGCAGCCTATTGCAACCCGTGCTGGGCGCGATCCGCGACACGGGCCACGGGCTGGTGACCTATGACCGTGGGCTAAACACAGCGCAACAGGCCGCGCGGCGCGAAGGCATCGCCGCCGCGACCGTGTTCCGGCTGCTGGATGCCGAACTGGAGGAAGCGCCGAAGATCAAACGCTACCTCAGCCGTGCAGCGTTCAATGCGGGCAAAGATGGCTCGGTCGTGGTGGTGGGGCGCAGCTATCCCGAAACGGTCAAGGCGCTGCTGGAATGGGCGCTGGACGAGAAGGGCGCGGATCTGAGTATTGTACCGGTCAGCCAGGTGATGTTGCAGGACTTGAACTAGATACTCTTTCTGCGTCGATTTTTACCGAACTTAGTTGAGCGAACTTGACTGCAGCGACACGTTGCGTGGCTTGATTTTCGGTAATCCGCACGGGCTGTCGCAAACTCTTATCTAAGAGTTTGCATCCAAGAATTTTCGACGAAAATTCTTGCACCTTTGCCCGCGTCAGCCAGCGGCTGCGCGGGTAGGATATGTCTCGGTGCTGTTCTTAAAGAAAGGTGGCGCCACCCTGATCGACATGAGGGGTCGCGGTTCCCGCCTGCTTTTTGAGCAGACCGGCCTTGCCTGTCTCCGGAGGGTGCAAGGCAGCCCAAACGAACTGCCGCTTTCCCGTTCTGTCTTTGCGAGGTTAGTTAGGCCCCGCTGGATCCGAGAGCGGGTTTAGCGCGTTGGAATGAGCGGATGGTTAACCATGCGGGCGCAGCGCCTGTGATTGGCGCAACGCTTTTGCATATTTTTGCCAAGATGAAACCTATGGGGTTTAGCCGTTGCCGCCCCGTTCAAACAGACCCGCTTCTTTGGCGGCGGCGCGGATCGCTTTGGCTTTGTTGACGGTCTCTTCGAACTCGGCCTGTGGGTCGCTGTCATAGACCACGCCGCCGCCGGCCTGGGTGTAGAGCTTTTGGTCTTTGACCACCGCCGTGCGCAGCGCGATGCACATGTCCATATCGCCATTGGCGCTGAAATAGCCGCAGCCGCCGCCGTAGACGCCGCGCTTTTCGGGCTCCAGCTCGTCGATGATTTCCATCGCGCGCACTTTGGGCGCACCGGACACGGTGCCCGCGGGCAGGCCCGACAGCAGAGCGGAGAGGGCGTCCTGGTCGTCGCTGAGTTCTCCCACCACGTTGGACACGATATGCATGACGTGGCTGTAGCGTTCGATGATGAACTTCTCGGTCGGCTTCACCGTGCCGATCTTGGAGACCTTGCCGGTGTCGTTGCGCCCCAGATCGAGCAGCATCAGATGCTCGGCCAGCTCTTTCTGGTCGGCCAGCAGGTCGTCTTCCAGCGCCTTGTCTTCCTCTTGTGTCGCGCCGCGTTTGCGGGTGCCTGCGATGGGGCGGATCGTGACCTCACTGCCGAAGACGCGGACCAGAATTTCGGGGCTGGCACCCACGATCTGGAAGCCGTCCATGTTGAAATAGAACATAAACGGTGAAGGGTTGGTGCGTCTGAGCGCGCGGTAGAGCGAGAAGGGCGGCAGGGTGAAATCCTGCGTCCAGCGCTGGGAGGGCACCACCTGAAAGATGTCGCCCGCCTTGATGTATTCCTTGGCAGTTTCCACTGCGGCCAGATAACCGTCATGCGTAAAGTTAGAGACCGGGTTATCCTCGTCCAGCGTCTCACCCAGATCGTGGCGGGCGGAGGCTGGCGCGCGTTCCAAATCACGCACCGCGTCCATGACGCGTTCGGCGGCCTGTGCGTAGGCCGCGCGCGCTGTCAGACCTTCGCGGACCCATGCGGGCGAGCAGACGATGACCTCGCCCTTCACCCCGTCCAGCACCGCAATCACCGAGGGGCGCGTCAGCACGGCGTCGGGCACGCCCAGCACGTCGGGGTTGATGTCGGGCAGATGTTCGACCAGCCGGATCATGTCATAGCCCAGATAGCCAAACAGCCCTGCAGAAGCGGCAGGCAGGTCAGCGGGCAGGTCAATCCGGCTTTCGGCAATCAGGCTGCGGATCGCGCTCAGCGGGTCCTCGGCGCAGGGCTCAAAGGCGGCGCGGTCATAGCGGGCCTGGCGGTTCAGCTCCGACGTGGTGCCGTGGCAGCGCCAGATCACGTCGGGCTTCATGCCGATGATCGAATAGCGCCCGCGCACCTCGCCGCCGGTGACCGATTCAAGAATGAAGCTGTCGGGCTGCGCATCGGCCAGCTTCAGCATCAGCGAGACCGGCGTGTCCAGATCGGCGGCCAGCCGCGTGTAGACCAGCTGATTTTCCCCCGCATCATAACCGGATGCAAAGGCGTCATATGAAGGAAGCAGTGCCATATGTGTCTAAATGCCGCCGTGTCCGCCGCCAAACTGGGTCAGCACGGCGTTGACGGCTGTTTGGTCCAGGGTGAGCCCATGTTGGGACTGCACGGCTTGGCCGAACAGCTCAAACACGTCAGCGGCCAAGCCCTCGCTCGCGGCTGAATTCAGCTGAGCCAGCAGCGCCTGCGCCCGTTCGGTGGTCGTGTCCGGGGCCGAGATATTCGTTAGCTCCACCAGCGCCGCGCGGCCTTGTGGGCCTTGTACGAAGGCCACGCCATTTTCTTCGAGGTCAAAGACGGTGGCCAACATGCCAATCGGGGCCTCTTCGATAAAGTCGGTGCGGCCAAGGTCCGTTTCGGCCTTGGCGGCGAGATCGAGCGAGGCCATGCGCGTGCCGGCAGCCACCTTTTCCTGCAACTCAGTGCCGAGCGCGGCGAGGCGCTGCGCGGTCTGGTCGGCGGTCCAGGCAGCCACCACGTCAGCGCGGATATCGGCAAGCGGCGGCAGGGCGGGGGCCACGATCTCGTCCAGCCGGACGGCAAAGGCCCCGCCGTCGCTGAGTTCGCGGATTTCGGGGAAGTCGGAGGTCGTCAATTGCGCGACCTCGTTGCGGAACTCGTCATAGCCTGCAATCCCGTCAGAGACGTCCGCGGTGAAGTCCAGCGTCCCCGATTGCATGTCGGTTTCCGTGCCAAGCTCTTCGATCGAGGCGCCGCCGACCAGCAGGTCGTCAAATTCGGTGATCTGGTCGCCGATGTCGCGGCGCGCGCGGTCGGCAGTGAATTCTCCGGTGAGTTCGGACCGCGCGTCTTCGAAGGTCACGGTGGTGGCCTCCAACAGCGCGTTGACGCGGTAGAGCACCGGGCCGAGGGAGGTGTTGACCGGATCAGTAACGCCAGGCTCGGTCAGGGCAAACACGGCGTCTGCCACTTCGGCAGTCAGGTCGTCACGTGACACCTCGCCCTGGTCGACATCCTGTAGCGTCAGGCCGCGGTCTGTGACGAGTTGGTCAAAGGTGATCTCGCCCGCATCGATCTGTGTCTTTGCGGCGGCCGCGGCTTCGGCGTCTGCAAATCCGAGACGTTCCACCAAGCGGCGTTCGGGCTGGATGTATTGCTCTGCACGGGCGTCGTAAAGCTCACGCAGCTGGGCCTCATCCACCTCGATCTTGTCGATAATCATCTCTGGGGTGATCCAGGCATAGGTGACCTTGCGCACCTCGGGCGTTTCGAACTGGCTGCCATTGGTCTCGTAGAAGCTTTGCAGCTGTGCGTCGGTGGGGGCGGGCGTTTCGCCGTCCAGCATTGCTGCGTCAACGATGGCCCAACGGAAGGAGCGACGCTCCCCCAAGAAGCCGTAGATTGTCGAGGCATAGGTCTCGTCAACCGTCAGCCCGCCCGTGACAGACTGCTGCAAAATGTTGCGCGCGGCGGTCAGGCGCAGCTCGTCTTCAAACTCGCCCGGGCGGGTGCCGTTCTGGCGCAACGCAAATTCGTAGCTGTCGCGGTTGAACTGGCCGTCTGGCCCTTGGAAGGCCGGGACCGCCCGCAACTGGTTGGCCACCTCGGCGTCGCCGACTGACAATTTGGCCATTTTGGTTTCTTCGCTCAGCGCCGCAACCCCTGCGAGGCGTTCGAGAACCCGTTGATCAAGCCCCTCGGCGCGGGCCTGCTGGATCGAGACGGGCGCGCCACGGCGGCGGGTTTCAAAGGAAAGTTCTTGCTGCAGGGCGCGCTGGAAATCCTGCACGGAAATCTCGGTCTCGCCGACCTTGCCGATAGACGCGATGGAACCGCCCAGCCCGCCTGCGCCAAAGCCCGCTAGACCCGCGATCAGCAGCACCAGAATGATCCACACAAAGACGCGGCCGGTTTTGCCGCGCCGCATGGAAGAAGCGGGGGCTTGGGTGTCGGATTTTTTGGCCATGTCGGTCGTGCCTTCTGCAGGGGTTTGGGCGTTGGTAAACCGTTGCGGGGAAGGGGGCAAGCGCGTGTTGCGCCTATGCGGGTGACAACTGCGTCAGGCGTTTGTAAAGCTGGCCGATGCCCGCGCGATCAATGTTGGCGAATGCGATGCGCAGCGCCTGTTTGCCGCTGTCGTCACCTTCGGGGACAAACATGGTGCCGGGCAGGCACAGCACGCCAAGGTCTTGCACCATCTTCTGCGCCAATTGGTCGGAGGGCATCCCAAACGGATGCCGCATCCACGCGAAATAGGCACCGCACCCTTCAATGGCCCATCCTTTGTCGGCAAGCGCGGGGAAGCCGTCGGTGATGGCTTGGGACCGATCCAGAATTTCGAGGCGCTGCTCGGCCAACCACGGGCCAAGGTTTTCCATCCCCCAAAGTGCCGCGCGCTGTCCCAGCTGGTTGGGGCAGATGGCCACGGTGTCGAGGAACTTTTCTGCCTCAAACAGCCGTTTGGGGCTGGCGATCATCGCGCCGACGCGGTGACCCGTCAGCCGGTATGCCTTCGAGAAGGAGTAGAGCTGGATCAGCGTGTCGTCCCAGCTTGCGTCCTGAAACAGCCTATGCGGCGCGCCGGTGCGGCCGTCGAAATCGCGGTAGGTCTCGTCTACAATCAGCGCGATCTTGTGGGCGCGGCAGAGGTCACGGAAGGCGGTCAGGGTCTCGGCGGGGTATTCAACACCGCCGGGATTGTTGGGCGATACCAACGCAATAGCGCGCGTCTTTGATGTGATCAGCTTGGCGGCCTCGTCAGCCGACGGGATCAGGCCTTCCCCGGTTTTCAGGGCAACGGATGTGATGCCCCCCATATCAAGCCACATCTTGTGGTTGAAATACCAAGGGGTCGGCAAAATGACCTCGTCGCCTTCGCCTGCCAGCGTCGCGATGGTCGCGGCAAAGGCCTGGTTGCAGCCTGACGTGATCGCCACGTTTTCGGATGCCACTGCGCCGCCATAGGCTTCGGTCCAAACGGAGGCCACCTTGGCACGCAAATCAGGCAGGCCCAGAACAGGCCCGTATAGGTGCGAGGCGTCATCTTCGAGGATGAATTGCGCCATGGCCTCCCGCATTGAGGCAGGCGGCGGGTCAACGGGGGCGGCTTGGCTGACATTGATCAGCGGCTGGTTGTCGGAGAAAGACACGCCGTCCAACCAGCGCCGCGCTTCCATCACCGGGGGCGGGAAGGTCGCGGCCATGTTTGGGTTGAGAAGGGTCATATCATCACCGTTCCAAAAATACTCAAAAGAGCGGCGGATCAATCCGTGCCGCGGTAGGGTTTGACGTATTGCATCGCCATGTCCCACGGAAAGAAAATCCAGGTGTCCTGGCTGACTTCGGTGATGAACGTGTCCACCTGCGGGCGGCCTTTGGGCTTGGCATAGACCGTTGCGAAATGCGCCTTCGGGTAGAGGGCGCGGACCACCTCCAGGGTTTTTCCGCTGTCAACCAGATCGTCGATGATCAGGATGCCGGTGCCGTCGCCCATCATCTCGTCATCGGGCTTTTTCAGCACCTTGGCCTCGGATTGGGCCTGATGGTCATAAGATTTGATCGAGATCGTATCGACTGTGCGGATGTCCAGCTCCCGCGCGGCGATCATCGCTGGGGCCATGCCGCCGCGGGTAATGGCAACCACGGCCTTCCACGCGCCCTCATCCGGGCCATGCCCGTCGAGCCGCCACGCAAGCGCGCGGCTGTCGCGGTGAATCTGGTCCCAGCTGATGTGGAACCCTTTTTCGTGGGGCAGGCGGTCGGTCATGGAGTCCTCATCTGAAACTTACGGTAGGGCTATACGAGCACCCAGAAGTGCAAGAAGTGCGCCAAAAAGGCGGTCAAGCCACCCCTTCGCGCGGATATAGGCGCGTCGGGGGCCACTGCGTGAAAAGACCAGCGAGAGAAGGGTGTACCATACCATCTCTATCGCAAATATGATGGCGAGGATGGCAAGGGTCCAGCCCATACTTGCTTCGGTCGGCATAATGGTCGTGAAAACGGCTGCGAAATAGGCGAGAGCCTTTGGATTGGCGAGGTCGGTCCAGATACCAAGCCGGATAAGCCTAAACGGATGCTGCCTTTTGGCGGCGGCCACGTTTTCGAGCGGGCGATCCGCCCCCCGCCAGAGCGAGAACCCGACCCAAATCAGAAAGCCCGCGCCAAGCAATTTTAGCGAGGTTTGCAGATAGGGCGCGAATTCGAACAGAAGGGACAGGCCGGCAAGCGCTGCCGCCGCCCAGATCACCACGCCGATTGCCAGCCCAAGGGACAGAAAAATTCCCGCGCGCGCACCTTCCGCCGCAGCAGTTTTGATCGTCAGGACCGCCGCGGGCCCCGGGCTGATGGCAAGCAGCGTTTGCAAGCCAATCAGCGTGAGAAGCGCGGTTGCGGTCATGACTTCTCGATATCGGGGGCGTCAACGGCCTTCATGCCCACGACATGGTAGCCCGCGTCCACATGCAGGCATTCGCCTGTCACAGCGGAGCCCAGATCGGACAGCAGATAGAGTGCGGAATTGCCGACCTCCTCTTGGGTGACGGTGCGGCGCAGCGGGCTGTTATATTCGTTCCACTTCATAATGTAGCGGAAATCGCCGATGCCTGAGGCCGCCAGCGTCTTGATGGTACCGGCCGAAATAGCGTTCACGCGGATGCCGTCCTTGCCGAGATCCTCGGCCAGATATTTGACCGACGCCTCAAGCGCCGCCTTGGCCACGCCCATCACATTATAATGCGGCATGACCTTCTCGGCGCCGTAATAGGTCAGCGTCAGCATCGAGCCGCCATTTGTCATCAGCTTTTCGGCGCGCTGCGCAACAGCTGTGAATGAGTACACAGATATATCCATTGACATGCGGAAGTTGTCGGGTGAGGTGTCTACATACCGCCCGCGCAATTCGTTCTTGTCAGAGAAGCCGATCGCATGCACCACGAAATCCAAACTGCCCCAATCTTGCTTGAGCGTGTCGAACAACGCGTCGATGGACGCGCCGTCACCGACATCGCAGGGCAGCACATGTTTTGCGCCGATGCTGTCGGCCAGCGGGCGCACCCGTTTCAGCAGGGCGTCGCCCTGATAGGAGAAGGCAATCTCAGCGCCCGCATCCGCGCAGGCCTTGGCGATGCCCCACGCGATGGATTTGTCGTTCGCCACCCCCATAATCAGGCCGCGCTTGCCCGCCATCAAACCGTTCGACATACCCGTATCCCGTCCTATTTAGATATTGCATTGGGTGTAGGCGAAAGCACATGTAGCTTCAAGCGGGCTATGGCGGACGCAAGGTCAGTATTGAAATGTCATCCGCCATGGCGTTACCGAAGTATGACCAAAAAACAGGCATTCTTGAAATGAGCGACCGAGACGGCATCTTTGCGGGGGACGACCCTTTCACCATCATCCGGTCGTGGATGGCGGAGGCAGAGGCGTCCGAGCCCAATGACCCGAACGCGATCGCGCTTGCCACGGTGGACGGCGGAGGTTTGCCGAATGTCCGCATGGTGTTGCTAAAGGATGTCGAGGACGACGCATTTGTGTTCTACACCAACTATGAGGGCGTAAAGGCTGGCGAGTTGGACGCCACAGGTAAAGCGGCGTTTGTCATGCACTGGAAATCTCTGAGACGACAAATTCGGGTGCGCGGCACCATCACCCGCGAAGACGGGCCGCAGGCCGACGCGTATTACAACTCGCGCTCCCTCAAGAGCCGGTTGGGCGCCTGGGCGTCAGACCAGTCCCGCCCTTTGAAATCGCGCAGCAGCCTTATGGCGAAAGTGGCCAAGATCACCGCGCAAATGGGGACGAACCCCAGCAGACCACCGTTTTGGGGCGGGTTCCGCATCACCCCGGTGGAGATAGAATTCTGGGCCGACGGGGCCTTCCGGTTGCATGACCGGTTCCGTTGGACCCGTGACGAACCGGGCCAAAACTGGTCCATCGAACGACTTAACCCGTGAGACTTTTTCCGGCCGCGCCCGTTACGCGTTGGTCACCCGCAGGACAGGAAACACGTACCTATCTTAATTATTGAAACCATGAGACCCTAAAGACTTATAACGAATAAACGGGGTTAGCTCATGGGCAGGCTTGGGGGTGTCGAGAGCTTCGACACAACTTGGATGACAGAGACACTTGAACTTTCGGGCGAAACGTCGCTCGTGGCGGGCCACGTAAAGTGGTTTGATGCCGCCAAAGGATTTGGATTTGTTGTGGCCGACGCAGGTGGGCCCGATATTTTGTTGCATGCAAATGTGTTGCGCAATTTCGGTCAGGGCTCGGTCGCTGACGCATCGCAAGTTGAATTGCGGGTACAGCGCACGGAGCGCGGCCTGCAGGCGGTCGAGGTCGTTTCGGTGACGCCGCCGGAAGGCGGGGAGGCGGCCACGGGCTTCTCCATCGACGCGGAGAATCTGAGCGACGTCGCATTGACGCCCGCGCGGGTGAAATGGTTCGACAAGGCAAAAGGGTTCGGCTTCGCGAACGCGTTTGGCGAGAACAACGACATTTTCCTGCATATCGAAGTGCTGCGCAAATGTGGGCTGGCCGATCTGGAAGCCGGCGAAGGCGTGTGCCTGCGCATTGTCGAAGGGGATCGCGGTCAGATGGCGGCCGAGGTACACTCTTGGGACTATGCGCTCAACAACAGCTAAATCGATTCTCCTAGGAACATTGGTTTGGGCGTCTGCAACCGCAGGCGCTCTTTCTATGTGCGCGCCCGGGCAGGTGGATCTGCGCGGCGATTGGGGCAAGGCGCGGTTCAGCGTCGAGATTGCAGATGACGAGGCGGAACGGGCCCGCGGTCTGATGTTTCGCGAATCCATGCCGACATTGTCGGGCATGCTTTTCATCTATGAACGTGCGCAGCCTTTGTCATTCTGGATGCGCAACACCCTGATCCCGCTGGACCTGCTGTTTCTCGATGAGACCGGAACCGTGGTGACATTGCACGAAAACGCGGTGCCTTTGGACGAGACGCCGCTTTCAGGCGGCGACGCGCCGTTGCTGGCCGTGCTGGAGATCAATGGCGGCTTGGCGAGACGAATGGGGATCGCCGTCGGCACCCAATTGCGCCACCCGCAGATGCCGCAAGATGTGGCCGGCTGGGCTTGCGACGAAAAGTAGGTCTTCACCTGCGAATTTAGGCTTTTCAAAGCCAGCCGTTGGGGGTAGGTACCCCCTCACAGATGGACGGGGCGTGGCGCAGCCTGGTAGCGCACCTGTTTTGGGTACAGGGGGTCGGAAGTTCGAATCTTCTCGCCCCGACCATTTGTAAAGCTCTCCCCTAGGACCATCGCGATGCCGGATCGGATACTGCGACGTGCTGACCTGAGCGACGCGGACGCCTTGGTTCGCTGCATTGACGCGGCCTATGCCGTTTACGCCGACACCATCAAAGATTTGCCGGACGTATCAGGTGGCGTGGCGGGTGATATCGAAGACCACATCGTGTTTGTGGCCGAGCAGGCCGGACGGGTCGTTGCCGGTCTGGTTCTGATGCTGGGCGAGGACTACCTGAAAGTTGCAATTCTGGCGGTGCACCCTGATGCGGGTGGCCGGGGGCTTGGGCGGGCGCTGATGGCGCGGGCGGCATCCGAGGCGGCGTCGCGTGGTCTGGCGCAGCTGCGATTGGCGACCCATGTGGCGATGCCAGGCAATGTCCGGTTCTACAGCTCCATGGGCTGGGTCGAGGACGGTCGGGCCGGAAACACCGTCATGATGCGCAAGGATCTCTGAGCGCGGCGGGCCACCGTGATTCTAGCTCGGACACCATATCTAGTCATTTCGGGTGTCAGAATTCTAAACCGTGTAGTTTGAAACCGGGCTGCGGCTTTCGCTTGGCGGCAATATGGTAACGGAAATGTAACACCGTCTATATCTGGTATGAGTTTCTTTTCGTCCCACCATAGAGCCGAAAAACCTGTGAACGAATCTGTGGATCGTTCAACCGGTTTTGAAGGTCAGTCGGGTAAGTGGGCCTGTTTTATTTGTTTTTTTCCACAGGGGGCGTGGTTAACAAACGGTTACTGATCTGTGGGTAGTGTCTGGCCGTTCTGACTTGTCGAAAGGTCAACAAAAAAATCCGGCATAGCATGGTAAAAATTCCGTTGACGGTGTGGGGGCATATCCTTCAGGTTGTGCGGGCTGATAAGGCGGCCACCACATGTTGTGTTTTTTTTGGTGGCGACAGGGACGGGACGAAAAAACCTAAACATGTGAGCGCCGCAACAGGCGCCATGCCTGCATCACTCGTGCAGGCCGTAGGTATCCTCACCCCTAACGATTGCGCGGCCCGCGTTGAGGCAGGCCATTGATTTGAAGACACGGGCGGAAGCCACGCAGGTAGGGAACCAAAGACCGATGAAAATTGACCGTAAGCTGACGCAGGCAGGCAAAGACGCATATGAGGCGTTGGAATTCACGATGACCGCATCGGAAATCCGCAACCCGGACGGGACCATTGTGTTCAAGCTCGACGATGTGGAAGTGCCCGCGACTTGGAGCCAAGTGGCCTCGGACGTGATCGCGCAGAAATACTTCCGCAAAGCCGGCGTGCCTGCGCGGTTGAAGAAGGTCAAAGAAAAGGGCGTGCCTGCCTTCCTGCAACGCTCCGTCGCGGACGAAGCTGCGTTGAAGAAAGTACCCGAAGATCAGCGCTTTAGCGGCGAAACCTCAGCCAAACAGGTGTTTGACCGTTTGGCGGGCGCCTGGTGCTACTGGGGCTGGAAAGGTGGCTACTTCACCACTGAGGCCGACGCGCAGGCCTATTACGACGAAATGCGCGTGATGCTGGCCAAACAAATGGCCGCTCCGAACTCTCCACAATGGTTCAACACTGGCCTACACTGGGCCTATGGCATCGACGGTCCGGCCCAAGGCCACCACTATGTCGATCATGAGACGGGGAAATTGACCAAGTCGAAATCCTCCTACGAGCACCCGCAGCCCCACGCCTGCTTCATTCAGTCGGTCAGCGATGATCTGGTGAATGATGGCGGTATCATGGATCTGTGGGTGCGCGAAGCACGGCTGTTCAAGTATGGCTCTGGGACAGGGACCAACTTCTCCTCGCTTCGCGCAGCAAACGAGCCTTTGTCAGGTGGCGGCAAGTCGTCCGGCCTCATGGGGTTCCTGAAAATCGGTGACCGGGCAGCCGGCGCGATTAAATCAGGCGGGACAACCCGTCGGGCAGCCAAAATGGTGATCGTGGATGCCGATCACCCCGATATTGAAGAGTTCATCGACTGGAAGGTGCTGGAAGAGCAGAAAGTGGCGTCCATCGTCGCAGGCTCCAAGATGCACGAGCAGAAGCTGAACGAAATCTTCAAGGCGATCAAAGCTTGGGACGGCAAGATCGAAGACGCGGTTGACCCGAAGGCCAACGAGACGCTGAAAGGCGCGATCCGCGAAGCCAAAAAGGTAGCGATCCCAGAGACTTACGTCAAGCGCGTGCTGGATTACGCAAAGCAGGGCTACACCTCGATTGAGTTCCCAACCTATGACACGGATTGGGACTCGGAGGCCTACAACTCGGTGTCCGGCCAGAACTCCAACAACTCGATCCGGGTCACGGACGCCTTCCTTAAGGCTGTTGAAAACGACGGCGACTGGGAGCTGATCTCCCGCACCAATGGCGAGACCACGAAAACCATCAAAGCCCGCGACCTGTGGGAAAAAGTGGGCCACGCGGCCTGGGCCTGTGCCGATCCGGGTATTCAGTACCATGACACCGTGAATGACTGGCACACATGCCCCGAAGATGGCGCGATCCGTGGGTCGAACCCATGTTCCGAATACATGTTCCTGGACGACACGGCCTGTAACCTGGCCTCGATGAACCTGCTGACCTTCTACACAGACGGCAAGTTCGACGCCGAGATGTACATGCACGCCACACGTCTTTGGACCGTGACGCTGGAAATCTCCGTGATGATGGCGCAATTCCCATCGCCAGCGATTGCGCAGCGGTCTTATGACTTCCGCACGCTGGGTCTGGGCTACGCCAATATCGGCGGGCTGCTGATGAACATGGGCTACGGCTACGATAGTGCCGAAGGCCGCGCGATGTGTGGCTCGCTGACCGCGCTGATGACGGGTGTGTCTTACGCGACCTCCGCCGAGATCGCCAAAGAGTTGGGGCCGTTTCCGGGCTACGCCAAAAACGCCGACCACATGCTGCGCGTCATCCGCAACCACCGCAACGCCGCGCATGGCAATGATGACGGCTATGAAAAGCTGGCCACCAACCCATTGGCGCTGGATCACGCATCCTGCCCCGACCAAGACCTCGTCAAGCTGTCTATGGCGGCTTGGGATGAAGCACTCGAGCTGGGCGAAAAGCACGGCTACCGCAACGCACAAGTCTCGGTGATTGCACCGACCGGCACAATCGGGCTGGTCATGGACTGCGACACCACCGGGATTGAGCCGGACTTCGCTTTGGTGAAGTTCAAGAAGCTGGCAGGGGGCGGTTACTTCAAGATCATCAACCGTTCCGTCCCGGCGGCGCTGGAGACTTTGGGCTACACATCCTCCCAGGTGGAAGAAATCGTCTCCTACGCTGTCGGCCATGCGACGCTGGGCAACGCGCCGGGGATCAATCACACATCCCTCATTGGGCACGGGTTTGGCGAGGCCGAGTTGGCGAAGATCGAAGCGGCATTGCCGTCAGCTTTCGACATTCGCTTTGTCTTCAACCAATGGACCCTGGGCGAGGAGTTCTGCACCGGCACGCTGGGCATCCCGGCTGAGAAGCTGAACGACCCGGGCTTCGACATGCTGACGCATCTGGGCTTCTCGAAAGAGCAGATCACATTTGCCAATGACCATGTTTGCGGGACCATGACGCTGGAAGGCGCGCCGCATCTGGAAGAAAAGCACTATTCTGTCTTCGATTGCGCCAACCCATGCGGCAAGATCGGCAAACGCTACCTGAGCGTGGACAGCCACATCTACATGATGGCCGCAGCGCAGAGCTTCATCTCCGGCGCGATCTCCAAGACGATCAACATGCCGAATGACGCGACCATCGAGGATTGCCAGAAGGCTTATGAGCTGAGCTGGTCCCTTGGTGTGAAGGCGAACGCCTTGTACCGTGACGGATCGAAGCTGTCGCAGCCTCTGGCAGCAGCCTTGGTTGAGGATGATGACGAGGCGGCTGAGGTGCTGGAAAGCGGCTCGCCCATGGCGAAAGCCGAGGTGCTGGCTGAGAAAATCGTTGAGAAGATCATTATCAAAGAGGTCGAGAAGGCGCAGGCCCGCACCCGCATGCCGCATCGCCGGAAGGGCTACACCCAGAAGGCCAATGTGGGTGGGCACAAGGTTTACCTGCGCACGGGCGAATATGAGGACGGCCAATTGGGTGAGATCTTCATCGACATGCACAAGGAAGGCGCAGGCTTCCGCGCGATGATGAACAACTTCGCAATCGCGGTCTCAGTCGGTCTGCAATACGGCGTGCCGCTGGAGGAGTTCGTGGACGCCTTCACCTTCACCAAGTTTGAGCCTGCGGGCATGGTGCAAGGCAACGACTCGATCAAGAACGCGACCTCCGTGCTGGACTACATCTTCCGCGAGCTGGCGGTGTCCTATCTGGACCGCACCGACCTGGCACATGTCAAACCCACCGGCGAGACATTCGACGATCTTGGTCGCGGCGAAGACGAGGGCAAAGTGAACATCGCTGAATTGGGCGAGAACGCGGCGTCGAAATCGCTGGAAGTGCTGAAGCAGATTAGCTCCACCGGCTACCTGCGCAAGCGGGTTCCTTCTGAACTGCGTGTATTGCAAGGCGGCATGGGCGCGACGGCGTTGGACACGTCGGCGGATCCGGTGGCGGCATTGCAGACCTTGGTGCCAGAAGTCAGCACGCAAGCGCCGCTACAAACCAGTGCGTCCGCGGTGACGTCCGGCTCGGTGTCGATGTCGGCGCGCGACAAGGCGAAGATGCAAGGCTACGAGGGCGAAGCTTGCGGCGAGTGCGGCAACTACACGCTCGTGCGCAACGGCACCTGTATGAAATGCAACACCTGCGGCGGCACGTCTGGGTGTAGCTAAGAGGTAAAACTCTTCCTTCGAAGAGTTTTAGGATAAGAATTTTCGATCGAAAATTCTTGCAACGAGATACAGGGGCGGGTGAGCCCGCCCTTGGACGAGGATCAGGCCGCAGGCAATTAAGATACCGGGCGGTACTAACGATGAGCCTGATCAGCGAAACTTACGGGGCACCTTTGGGTGCCCCTTTTTCTTATGGTGCATGGGTTGAGAGGCGAACTCCGCCAAAATCTGCGATTTTCACTCTGTTCTTGGACGTCGCGTTTCTGCGAAACGCAACGGAGATCAGCGAAACTTACGGGGCACCTTCGGGTGCCCCTTTTTCGTTTGGCGCGCTGGTCAAGTGTCCCGCTTCATCTCTACGAGGCGCGCCTTGATATCTGCTGCACGGGCGTCGCCGGCTTCGAGCGCGAAGACGTAGGCGTGGGTGAGGTAGAAACCGGTTGCTTCCTCCGTTGCGGCGGTATCAGCCGCCTCGATATAGAGGTTGATCAGGGCAGGGCGGTCGTCTTCGGCATGGGCCGCCAGTAGTCGGGCGTCCAGCTCACTCGGCGGCATGGGCCTGCTTTTGTCGGTGGTCGGAAATGCGGGCTGCTACCCATGCGTGGAAGCAGTGGGTGGGCCCGTCCATCGCCGGAGAAAAGCGGCCACCGTCAAAGCCGGGGCCATAGCGGCCCTTTTGCATCCCTTCGACAACGAAGATGTCTTCCTCGAACACCTCTTTCCATTGTGCTGTGTTCTTTGCGCGCATCGCGTCATCCACTTCAGGGGCGGCGTAATAAAGGTGGATATGCTCGGTCGTTTCGTTCACGGCCTTTGGCTCCAGCACAATCGCGAAGGCATGGTCGCGTTGTGCTCCCAACAAAACATTGGGATAGACGGTGATGTATTCCGCGCCCTGATCCCATTTGTCACTGAGGTCCGCGAAGTCGGGGAACCGTTGGCCGTTCTCGCCTTCGAACTGGCGGTAAACCAACGTGCCCTGGCCCGAGTATTTGCCCGGCTCTTCGATATGATAGTGGTCTTCAAGACGAGAGTAACTGTTCAGCCCGGGATGCACCCAAGGCAGGTGGTAGCTTTCGCAGTAGTTTTCCACGGCCAGCTTGTAGTTGGTCGTGACAGATAGTTGGAATTGGCTATCCGCGCCGCCATGATACATCGGCTGGTCAAACTCCGACCAGCGGGCGATCAGGTCGGCATGCATGTCCTCAAAGGCGGCGGCCTGGCCATCTACATTGATGAAGACCACGTCGCGCCAGATATGGGAGCGGATCTCTATCAGGCCGAGCGTGTCGCGGTCCATGTCGGGATGGGCGTTTTGGCCCGGGCCGCCAACGTGCGGCGTGGCGACCAGTTTGCCTTTGGTGGAGTAGCACCAGGAATGATAGGGGCAACGGATCGCGCCTTCGATCTTGCGCGGCTCGGAGACCAGGATCATGCCGCGATGCCGGCAGGTGTTTTGGAACACGCGGACCGCGCCGTCCTTGTCGCGGATCAAAAGCAGCGGCAGCCCGAGGAACTCGATAGGTTTGGCATCGCCATGCTCTGGCACATCGGCTCCGACCGCGAGGCCCGCCCATGTCGCGTAGAGCACCGCATCGCGTTCCTCAGTAAAGACTTTCTCGTCAATGTAATGGGCGTTTGGCAGGCCGTTGGCTTCGGCCACGGGGCGTTGAACGGTGGACAGGTCGGTTGTCATGGGCGCGGCTCCGAGTTGGGCAGAACGTGACCCAGCGTGGCACGATTCGAGCAGGGACGGGTTGTCGCACCGCGACAAAGGTTTTCTCACTGCGACTCATTCCGGGTCAGATCGGCGCAGAGGCGAAGTGCAGGATTTCCGCCTATTGGCCCGTATTTCATGCGTAGAACTCTGCCGATTAGGGGGCTGGGCCATTTCCGAACGGTTTTTGGGCGGCTCTGCGCTGCACCCAAATCGCAAAAATGGCGGCGGTTTGCGGTTTTTGGGCCCAAGCGCAAACACCCCCTGACAGCGGGCGGGCGGGTGCACATGTTGACTCTCGAAGTCACCAAGCAGGTGGCCTCGTGACCCTAACTAACCACTCTAGGAGACCTAAAATGAAAAAGGTTCTGATCACGACGACTGCTGTTTTTGCCCTGTCCGGTGCTGCGTTTGCGGCCCTGGTCGATGTTGATACGGACGGCGACGGCGTTGCGTCCTTCACCGAGATGCTGGCCGTGTACCCCACGCTGACCGAAGAGGGCTTCGGCGCGATTGACACCAATGGCGACGGCGTTGTGGACGAGGCAGAGATGACCGCAGCCCAAGAAGGCGGCCTTATCCCCGAGGCTTAACGCGGGGCGTCTCTCCTCCCAAATGGCTGACACCTCCTCACGGGACATATCAGCCAAAGGGCGCGCCGTTCTGCTTTCGATGATCTGCCTCGGGTAAAGCACCGGCGCGCCTGTCGGCACCGCTACCCAAGCGCGCTGTCGGGCAGCACTGTTGGGCCTGTCCGTCCTTCCCGGGCGTATCCGCCCCTTCCAGACTGGATGGGTTCGGGGAATTTTTTGGCAAGCCCTTCGAGGCCAGAGCCGGGATCAACCCGCTCTGGCCGCCGCTGTTTCTGATGTCGCTGCTTACTCGTGGCCGCGTGACAGGGCCGCGACGCCGGTGCGGGCGACCTCGACCAGACCCAAAGGGTGCATCAGGTCGGCGAAGGCGTCGATCTTCTCGGACGTGCCGGTCATTTCGAACACGAAGCTTTCAAGCGTGCTGTCGACCACGTTGGCGCGGAAGATTTCGGCCAGACGTATCGCCTCGATGCGTTTTTCGCCGGAGCCCGCGACTTTGAACAGCGCCAATTCGCGTTCCACGCTGGCGCCTTCCTCGGTCAGGTCATGCACGTCATGCACCGGCACCATGCGGCCAAGCTGCGCTTTGATCTGCTGGATCACCTCAGGCGTGCCGGTCGTCACCACAGTGATGCGGGAGCGGTGCCCCTCGTGGTCAATCTCGGCCACGGTCAGGCTGTCGATGTTGTAGCCGCGCCCCGAGAAAAGCCCGATGACGCGGGCTAGAACCCCCGCCTCGTTGGTGACGATGACGGCCAAAGTGTGGGTTTCGATGACATCGGCGTTGGGGTCCTTCAAATCATAGGCGGATTTGCGGGACGTGCCCTTTTTGATGTTGAGCGGGGACATGGATTAACCCTCTTTCAATTGGTCTTTGCGGGGATCAAAGCCGCGCGGTTGCATCGTAAAACCCGGTCCCGTCGACATAATGTAGGCCTTTGGACGTCGCATGGAGCCAATCGAGAAATGGCTCCAGGTTGCGGGCGAGTTGTTCGTCGGACTGGTCCTCGGCGGCGATTGCCAGAACCAGAATTTCGGTTGTCTTGTTCAGCTCGGCAATGAGTTCGGGGGAGCCGCCGGCTTTTTGCGTCTTGGCCAGTTCGATCTCTTGCGCAAAAACGGATGCACCGGATTCGCCGTCAAACCCTTTGGCGGTCTGCATGGCGGTGTAGAGTTCGAACTGGATCAGGTCTTCGCCATCCAGAAACACCTCGCCATAGACGGGCGAGGCGTCCTCGCGTTCTTCCACATCAACGGTGTAGTCGACTTTTAGGTCGCCCAGCGCCACCTCCCAGATCGCGGGATCTGGAAGGCCGGTTTGGCCGAAGAAGTAGATGTTTTGCGACATTAGAAGCGCCACCATCTTGTGTTCAACATTTGCTAACGCTCCTCCTTCATGGGCCGATCACCAAAGAACACAATCGAGATAATGAGGACAGCTGCGGCTACCGGCGCGTTAGCAATTACGTAGAAGTAGAACGGGTGTCCACCATACAACTCTATGGGTTCCCAGCCTTGTGGCGTGGCTCCGTCAAGGATCGCCGCAGCCAATAGCGCGACAGCGATCGCAATAACTCTGCTGACGACAGGCAGCTTCATTAAACGGACCAAAACAAGATAGATGAGGTAATGAATAATCACCATTCTTGTCGTGGCCAGAATGTAGAAGCTAACACTCAAAGTTACACCAGAACCGCACCGGAGGACCCGATGGCGTCTTCGACGCCCGCGTCGCCCAGCAGCATTTCGTTATGCGGCGCGCCTGACGGGATCATCGGGAAGCAGTTCTCGTGCTTTTCAACCAGACAGTCGAAAATGACCGGGCCATCAAAGTTCAGCATCTCCATGATCGCGTCATCCAAATCCGACGGGTCGGTGACAGTTATGCCTTTGGCACCAAAGGCTTGCGCCAAGAGCATGAAGTCGGGCAGGGCCTCCGACCAGCTGTGGGAGTAGCGATTGCCATGCAGCAGGTCCTGCCATTGACGCACCATGCCGAGCCGTTCGTTGTTCAGGATGAACTGCTTCACCGGCAGGTTGTACTGCCGCGCGGTGCCCATTTCCTGCATGTTCATCAGCCAGGACGCTTCGCCCGCGACGTTGATCACCAGCGCGTCCGGGTGCGCCACCTGCACACCAAGCGATGCGGGCAGGCCGTAGCCCATGGTGCCAAGTCCGCCGGAAGTCATCCAGTGGTTCGGCTGCTCAAACCCCAGATACTGCGCGGCCCACATCTGGTGCTGGCCCACCTCGGTGGTGATGTAGCGGTCCTTGCGGTCTTTGGTCAGCGCCTCAAGGCGCTGCAATGCGTATTGCGGTTTGATCACCTTTTCAGAGTTTTTGTAATCAAGGCAACGGATTGCGCGCCATTGTTCAATCTGCGCCCACCATTTTTTCAAGCCTTCGGCGTTGGTCTTGCGGCCGCGCGATTTCCAGACCCGCATCAGGTCTTCCAGCACATGGGCCACGTCGCCAATGATCGGGATGTCCACATGGATCACCTTGTTGATCGAGGACGGGTCGATGTCGATATGCGCCTTTTTGGATTTCGGGCTGAACGCGTCGATCCGGCCGGTGATCCGGTCGTCAAACCGCGCGCCGATATTGATCATCAGGTCGCAGCCATGCATCGCCATGTTGGCCTCGTACAACCCGTGCATGCCCAGCATGCCCATCCACTGTTCACCAGACGCAGGATATGCGCCAAGACCCATCAGCGTGGAGGTGATCGGGAAGTTGGTTTCCTTGGCCAGATCGCGCAGCAAGGCGGTCGCACTGTCACCGGAATTGATCACACCGCCGCCGGAATAGATGATCGGGCGTTTGGCGGTCTCCATCAGCGCGGCCAGTTCAGTGATCGCATCAATATCGCCTTTGACTTTGGGCGCGTAATGCCCGGTAGAGGCCTTGTTCTTCTCGGTATACTTGCCCTTGGCGAATTGCACGTCCTTGGGGATGTCGATCAGCACCGGGCCGGGGCGGCCGGAGGTGGCAACATGAAACGCCTCATGCACGACATTGGCCAGCATGTCAGTGTCTTTGACCAGGTAGTTATGTTTGGTGCAGGGGCGCGTGATGCCGATGGTGTCGGCCTCTTGGAATGCGTCGGTGCCGATCATGAAGGTAGGCACTTGCGCGGACAGCACGATAATAGGCACCGAATCCAGCAACGCATCGGTCAGGCCGGTCACCGTGTTGGTGGCACCGGGGCCGGACGTCACAAGCACAACGCCGGGCTTGCCGGTGGAGCGTGCATAGCCTTCCGCCGCGTGGGCCGCGCCCTGTTCGTGGCGCACAAGGATGTGCTTGATCTGCTCTTGCTGGAACAGCTCGTCGTAAATCGGTAGCGCAGCACCTCCGGGATAGCCAAAGATCGTGTCCACACCCTGATCAATCAAGGCTTGGACGACCATTTCCGCTCCGGTCATTTGACGTGTCATGCTGCTGTTCTCCGTTTACGTCTTTTTCTCTTCACCCACAAAAAAGCCCCCGTTCTTGGCGGGGGCGCATGGTTACCGTTATGGTTGCCGGATTACCGACCCATGCGCTGATATCCGACAATGACTAGTACCGATGCCATGTTGGCCTCCTTCGAGAGTGCCGAGACACTAACAGCCCCTTAGGGGGCGTCAACAGTCAAAACGCTGAATAATCTGTCGTGAGGGTGGTTTTTGTTGTATTTTTGTTGCGTGACTTCGGCTGAATGCAGAAGAACACGAAAAATGGAGGGCCAAAATGGCTGAAATGACCCAGATAACCCCGTTTCTACTTTGCGCAGATTTCGAGGCGGAGTTGTCCTTCTTCGAAAACACGCTTGGATTTACTGTCGGATTCACGTCGGAAGAACCTGACTACGCGTTCCTTCGCCGCGACAATGTGGCGTTGCGCATCCTGAAAGCGGGAGATGATGTCGATTGGCTGGACCACAAGGACAAGCAAATGGTCTACATTGATGTGGACGATGTCGATGGGCTCTATGCTGAGATGAAACCGGCATTGGACAAGTTGCCGAAGGACCGGGTGAACCCGCCATTTGACCGATTCTACGGGCAGCGCGAATTTCATGTCCGTGACGAGGGGCCGTATTTACTAATGTTTGGCCAAGGCATATCCACCTGACAAACAGGAGGGCGCCGCATGGCCAAGACACGGATATTGAACGAGTTCGGCATGGGCTCGTCCCTGCGCCGCACGGATTACACTGAGGCCGCGCTGCGGGCCATCAAGGATGCGCTGTGGCACAACTCGGTCAGCGTGGCCCCGGCATTCGGGTTCCCCAGGGAGGCGATGCTGATAGATGTGGAGGTCGGCGTTCAAGAACCAGACCGTGTGGACACATCAAAGCTTATGGACGTCTTCCCCTATGGCCAGCCCAACATCAACGTCGTCAAAGGTGGCCTGGATGTGGCCAAGCCTGACGGGTCGGGTGTCACCGTGATCGCCAATGCCGCGATTTGCGTCAGCTTCGATATGGAGGCGGCGTCATGAGCGAGGAAAGACTGATCCTAGAGATGGGCATGGGCAACGACCTATACGGCATGGATTACACCAAGGCCGCCAAGCGGGCCATTCAGGACGCGCTGCATCATTCGTCCATTGTGATGTTCAAATCGCTTGGCATCAGCCACGAGGAAATGCGGGTGCAGGTCACAATCGCGGTGCAGGAGCCGGACAAGCTGGACATCGCAGCGCTGACAGCGGAGCTGCCGCGGGGCAGGGCGGAAGTCACCGGCGTCCATGGCGGACTAAACGTGCATGATCCGGATAACGACCAGACCCATGTGATCGCCACAGCCGCGGTCGAGGCCTATGTGCCGATGGACAAAACCAAGTGGAAACTGTCGTCTAGCTGATCGCGCCCTTGGTCTTGAGCCAACGGGCATAAAGCCAGAGTGCAACCGCGACTACAACGATCAGGGCGGTGAAGTAGATGGCTTCCTGTCCAACCATTTCGTGCATCTTGGTTTCCGCCAGAAAGAAGTTATGCGTGAAGGTGACGAGCATGGCGATGATCGAGACGGTGTAAACCGCAACGGAAAGTCCTGAGCGGAAGATGAGCAAGAGCGAGCCCAGGACTGCAGACCAGACGGCAGTGGCCCAACAGCCTTGAACCCAAGCGGGGAAGCTGTCGAAATAGGCCCGTTCCTCGGCGGTGAATTGCGCCAGATAAGCCTCGTTCTTGGTCTGCGTCATGACGTAATCAAACGCGCCGCCGGCGTTCCAGAGCAGCGCCAACACGCCTACCAAAATAATGATCCAGGGTTTCATACGATCCTCCACTTTTGCGCAAGTCTAGCAACGCGGGGCCGATTGACCAAACGCGGTGCTAGAACTCTGCACCTGTGCCTTGCAGCACGCCGTGCTCCATCGCATAGCGAGTCAGCCCGGCGGTCGAATTGATGCCCAACTTGCGTTTGATATTTTTTCGATGCGTTTCAACGGTGTGGACGGATATGTTCAGCTCTCCCGCGACTTCCTTGTTGGACTTGCCTTGCGCCAGTTGCAGCAAGATCGTCTGCTCGCGCGCCGTCAGGATGTCTTGGCCAGCATCAGGTGTCAGCGCGCCGGTGGCGCCGGTGCATAGATAGGTCTCGCCTTTCATGACTGTCAGGATTGCCGTGTGGATTTCCTCCGTTGGCACGTCCTTCAGAATGTAGCCACGTGCGCCATGGCGCATCGCGGTCGAAACGTATTCCGGCGCGTCATGCATCGACAGGATCAGGATGCGGGTGTCGGGATCGCGCTCCAACAGGATCTCGGTCGCGGACAGCCCGCCAAGCTGCGGCATGTTGAGATCCATCAAGATCACATCGGGGTTCAACGTGCCGACTTGATCGACGACCTCCTGCCCGTTGGACAACGTGCCGATGACCTCGATCTCGTCATAGCTTTCCAAGATGGCGCGAATGCCGTCAGCGACCATGGGGTGGTCGTCCACGATGAGCACTCGGATCGGGGTCATGCGGTTTTCCTGTCAGTCGTTGGGGCAGATTTGGATGTTGCTTTGGTCTGGGGCGGCAGCATGTGGCTGAGCGGCACGGAGGCCTCGATCGTGGTGCCTTGATCCGTGCTGAGCACGCGCAGCGTGCCGCCAAGCTGGTCAATGCGTTCCTGCATGTTGCGCAGCCCCAGACCGCCGGCGCGCCGGTCGCCCGCAATGCCGGTGCCATTGTCCTGGATGCGCAATGTTGCGCCGCGCCGGTGGCCGAACACCTCGAGCGACACCTCGCTGGCCTCCGCATGGCGTTCGACATTGGTCAACGCTTCCTGCGCAATGCGGTAGAGCGCAATTTTGGCGTCCTTGTCCAACCGGTTGCGGAACACCACCGTTTCAAAATGCGTGTCGGTGCCGGTGCGGGCCTTGAAGTCTTCCATCAGCGACTTCAGGGCGGGGCCAAGACCCAAGTCATCCAACACACCCGGGCGCAGGTCAGCAGAGATGCGGCGTACTTCGTGAATAGCGTTGGTCAGCCCGTCGATTCCCTTGTCGATATCGCCCTCAGCGCGCGCGTCTTTGGTGCTGACCCGCTTGCGGGCCAGTTCCAACGTATAGCGAATACCGATCAGGATTTGGCTAATAGAATCATGGAGTTCCCGGGCGACCCTGCCACGCTCCTCTTCTTGCGTGTCAAAGATGCGTTCGGTTAGCGCCTTCAACTTGCTGTCGGCCAGCTTGCGTTCGCGCAGGTTCAAAAGGATGCCGGTGATAAACACCGCCAGCAACGCCGCGATGGTGATCAGCGCAATTTGCAGGAAGGTCTGGCGGATGCGCGCCTCGGTATTGGCGCGGGCGGCAGCGACCGTGGCCAGCACGTCGTCGATGAAGATGCCGGTGCCCAGCGCCCATTGCCAATCCTGCAGGCCGATTTGGTAGGTCACGAACCGCGCGGTTTCTCCGGTGGAGGGCTTGGTCCAGTCGAACGTATGATAGCCGCCGGCGCGGGCCGTTTCGATGATCTTGTCGGTCACCGGCACGCCGTTGCGGTCGGTCAAGCCAGACCAATTCTCGCCGATGAGAAAGGTCTGCCGCGGGCTGACGAGGTTGTTGCCGCCGTAGTCATACACAAAGAAATAACCATCCTGACCGTAGATCATCGCCGACAGGATTTGGGTGACCTCCAGCTTGGCATCCTCATCGTCGGGCAAGGCGTTGCCATAGATAGGCCCAATAGCGGTGCGCGCCAGACTGAGGTAGTTTTTCAGCTCGGCCTTTTTGGCCTCGATCAGCTGGGTTTCCAGCTCGCGTATCTCGGTTTCGGCCAATTGGCGCGACTGGTTGGCCACCACCAGCGAGATGGCAGCGACGGCCAGCACAAGCGGTACGGTCGCCAGAAGGAAGACCTTCTGGCCGTAGCTCAACGCGAAACGGTCGCGCCACAACTGGCCCCGATTGATCATAGCGAATCGACCATGGGGCAGGGGCCGGACCGGGTCAATCGCGACAGTTGGGTACGTATTCGCCCAATTTTCGGGCGCTAACCGCAAAATTCGTCCGTTTCCTACCCGCCAGTGGGTATAGCATCCGCCGCGCGGCGTGGTTAAGGTCGCCTCACCGTAACGATCCGTCCTGTCGCGTGTGTTTTGCGCCGAGGGGATGAAAACTTTGGGAGGAGACACCTATGGATCGTCGTTCTTTTCTGAGAACTTCTGCACTGGGCGGCACCGCCGCTGCTGCTGCATCCACGCTGGCCGCACCTGCTTACGCAGCGGGCCACCGTACACTGACTATGGTCACCACATGGGGCCGCGGCCTTGCTGGCGTTTTTGACGCTGCTGAAAAAGTGGCCAACGACATCAACGCCATGTCCGACGGCACACTGACGGTTGAAGTGAAAGCCGCAGGTGAGTTGGTTGGTGCGTTTGAGGTGTTTGACGCCGTGACCGCCGGTCAGGCCGACATGTATCACGCCGCTGACTACTACTTCGTGGGTCAGCACCCAGGTTACGCGTTCTTCACCTCCGTGCCATTCGGCATGACGGCGCAAGAGCTGCTGAACTGGTATCACCACGGCAATGGTGCCGCGATGCATGACGAGCTGGGCGAAATCTTCGGCCTGAAATCCTTCCTGGCCGGTAACACAGGCGCTCAAGCCGGTGGCTGGTTCCGCAAGGAAATCAACGGTCCTGAGGACTTCAACGGCCTGAAATTCCGTATGCCTGGCCTGGGCGGCAAAGCCTTGGGCAAACTGGGCGCATCGGTTCAGAACCTTCCGGGCGCTGAAGTGTACCAAGCTCTCGCCTCCGGCGCCATCGACGGCACCGAGTGGATCGGCCCATGGGCTGACGAGAAAGCCGGTTTCCAGGAAATCACCAAGACCTACTACACCGCTGGCTTCCACGAGCCGGGCGCTGGTCTGTCTCTGGCAACCAACCGCGACGTCTTTGACGAACTGACGCCTGCGCAGCAGAAGATCATCGAAGTAGCTTCGGGCAACACCCACCAGTGGAACCTCGCACAATTCCTGAACAACAACGGCGCAGCTCTGCAGCGTTTGCAGTCGGGCGGCGTGAAGGTTCTGGAATTCCCAGACACCGTTTGGGACGCGTTCGGCAAGGCTTCTGCGGAAGTGCATGCCGAAAACCTGGGCGACGAGCTCTACAAGAAGATCCACGACGACTATCAGGCGTCGCTGAAAGCTTCTTCGGGCTGGATCGACCGTGCAGAAGGCGCATACCGCGCCCAACGCGACCGCGTTCTGGGCTAAGGCCTGATTTAGATCAAAGTCGGGGCCGTCCTGCCGCGTTAGGACGGCCCCGACATTCAGCTGCATCGGGGACAATGCGGCTCACGAATTCGGGCAGGCCGCCAATGCGCCGCCCACCACGGGGGGAGAGACCTATGCTGGACTTCATCGTCTGGTTTTTCACCAATATTTTCAAGGCTTTCTACAACGTCTTTTATGCCGTCACCCATCCGGATCTTTGGCTGTCATGGGTGCCCTATATCAACCAGTCGATCCCCGAGGTTGAGCAGAAACAGGCCTTGATGCGGTTTGTCTATTACGGCGGGTCGGTCGAATTTTTCTTCGCCATTTTCGCCGCGTTTATCGTGCTTACCATTGTGGGTTTGTTGAACAATCGCTTCATGTGGGGCTGCGTGCAGCTGCTGGAGGGCTTCGCCAATTCGGTTGGCCGCGTCTTCGCCTGGGCCGGTCTGATCATGGTGCTGCAACAGATCGTCATTATCTTCATCCAGCGCATCTTTGCGCGCGCCGAAATCTCTATGGGTTTCGGCATGAGCTTCTCCAAAGACATCAGCTGGTGGGCGGAGGAGCTGAAATTCTACAACGCCTTGGTGGTTTGCCTGTGCTGCACCTACACCTTCGTGCAAGGCGGCCATGTGCGCGTTGATCTGGTCTATTCGGCGGTCAAATACCGCACCAAGAAGGTGATCGACATGTTCGGGGCGATCCTGTTCATGATGCCCGCCGCCGTGCTGACCTGGATGTATGGCTGGTACTTCTTGTGGCGCCACCTGATCACGCCAAAACCGTCCGCGTCTGACAGCCTGGATCGGCTGATCACCAAAGCCCGCGCGGTGCGTTGGAACGTGGAAACCATTGGTTTCTCACCCAACGGGTTCAACGCCTATTTCCTGTTCAAGATCCTGCTCTGCGCCTTCACCGCCATGGTGTTTTTGCAGGCGATCGCGTTCTTCTACCGCTCCTATCTGGAGTGGAAGGGCGGGCCGGAGGCCGAGGGCAAATATCTCGACAAAGACGTGCTGGGCGACGACGACGCCGAGCTAGTCGCAGAAATTCACTAAGGGGCGCTGAGCATGTTTTTAGGATTAGACGGCGTCGAAATTGGCCTGATCATCGTGTTCCTGTGCCTGTTCGCGGGGATCCTGTCCGGCTTCCCTGTGGCCTTTGCCATTGGCGGTTCTGCGGTGATTTCCTTTGGAATCATTGCGGCTCTGGACAGCGGCGGTTTGCTGATACACCAGGCGATTGACACCAACGCGCCCGAATATGCGGCGCTGATTGCGGAAGGGCTGAAGGCCGAGACCATATCAGTGTTCCGATACCCCGATTTGCCGAGGATCGCCGAGCCGGTCTTCAAATCCGGCTGGGAATCTGCGCTGGACCGCAACGTCTCCTTCATTGTGAACCGCATGAACGAACGGGTTCTGGCGGGCGCCTCAATCGAGACGCTGCTGGCCGTGCTGATGTTCGTGTTGATGGGCATCACGCTTGAACGGTCGAAAATCGCCAATGATCTGCTGACCACTATGGCACGCGTGTTTGGGCCTTTGCCTGGCGGTCTCGCCGTCTCCGTGGTTGTGGTGGGTGCGTTTCTCGCGGCTTCCACTGGCATTGTGGGCGCGACCGTGGTGACCATGGGGCTGCTGTCGCTGCCCACCATGTTGCGCAACAATTACTCGCCCGAGCTGGCCACCGGCGTGATCGCCGCGTCCGGCACGTTGGGGCAGATTATTCCGCCCTCGATCGTGATCGTGCTTCTGGGCACGCTGGCAGGCGACCTGTATTCCGCCGCACAAGAGGCGCGCGCGCAAGAGGTCGGCTGCTCGGACGCGCTGACCTATCTGGGCGAGCCTGCCGTTGTTTCGGTGGGTACCTTGTTCCAGGCGGCGTTGTTGCCGGGTATCCTTCTGGCGGTGCTGTACGGCCTCTATGCCTTCGGCTACGCGCTGGTAAATCCATCCAAAGCGCCAGCCGTCGAAATGGGGTCCGCAAATGGCGAGCCGATCGCCAAATCCGAGGCGCTGACATGGTTCCTGTTTGCCCCCATCGGGCTGATCGCGGGTCTGTTCTTGTTGCTCAATGTGGGCGTCATCGGCAGCCAAAATGTGGGTGTCGACAGCTTCTCTGACGCGGGCCAATCTGCGTCACTGCGCACCAACGTATCGGACAGCTGCCAAGAGGCGATGATCGACCTGCACGGCATCGAGGCATGGGAGGCCGCATTGGCCGAGCAAAAAGTCATCGACGACGCGGGCGGGGTGCAACAATCAGTCAAGCTGACCGAGGAAGAGCTGAAAGCGGCTGTTCTGGCCAAGATCGATAACGCCGCGCCGATTGGCACCGGCCTTGCGGTTGGCTTCCTGCTGATGGCGCTGGTCTTCACCACCGCGCGCGGGGTGTCGCCGTCGTCAAACCCCGTCCCAATTCTGGTGGGCTTTGGCGGTATCGTGTTGGGACTGCTTATTGATACGTTGCTGGTCAGCCCGGTCACGTCACCAGGCAACACCTTCCTGTTGATGATCATTCCGCTGGTCATGATCGGCTACGGGGTCAGATACGCGTCCGCGGCGCTGGGACGAAACGAGCTGTTGCGCGTGGTCTTCCCGCCATTGGTGCTGATCGTGGCGGTGCTTGGCTCCATCCTTGGCGGCATCACCAACCCGACGCCGGCGGCGGCCTTGGGGGCAGGGGGCGCGATCATGCTCGCCGCCTACCGCAAGCTGCAGGACAATAACCAGTCGGGCCGCATCATCCTGATGGCCACTTTCGCGGTGATCATCATGATCCTTGTGGGCGTGAACTTTGATCTGCGCGTCAATATCGACAGTGTCAGCTTCGAAAACATGGTGGCCTTCCTCGTGGCCAAGTCTGCGTATCTGTTCGCCATGTTCGGCATCTTCTTTGGCTGCTGGGTGTTGTTCTCCAACGGCGTCTTGTCACCGGTCGTGCGCGAGACGGCGAAGGTGACCAGCATGGTGTTCACCATCCTGATCGGCTCCCAGCTGCTGAACCTTGTGGTCATCTCCTTTGGCGGTGAGCATTACATTCAGCAATTCCTGCGCAGCTTCGACAGCGAATTCCGGGTGTTTATCATCGTGATGCTGGTGCTGTTCGTGCTGGGCTTCGTCTTGGACTTCCTGGAGATCATCTACATCGTGATCCCCATCGTGGGCCCCGTGATCTACGGCGGCACGATGGATCCGAAATGGGTGACGATCATGATCGCGGTGAACCTGCAGACCTCGTTCCTGACGCCGCCCTTCGGCTTCGCGCTGTTCTACCTTCGAGGGGTTGCGCCGAAAGAGGTTACCACAGGCCATATCTACCGCGGCATCATCCCGTTCGTGGGCATTCAGGTGGTGGGTCTGGTCTTGCTGTGGATGTTCCCGGCGGTGGTCACCATTGTGCCGAACCTGATCGGCCGCTAATCCCCGGGCTATGAAGGCATGACGGGCGGTTCGCGGTATGCGCGGGCCGCCCGTTTTCATTGGTTAGGTGAGCTGCAACAGATCCCAGCGGTTGCCCCAAGGGTCGCGCCAGACCGCGACTTTGCCATATGGCTCGCTGCGCGGGGTCTCCTCGAAGGTGACGCCTGCGGCCATCATCCGCGCGTAGTCGGCATCAAAATCATCGCTGTGCAGGAAGAAGCCCACACGACCGCCAGTTTGTTTGCCAATGGCGGCCTGTTGTTCGGCGCCGTCAGCGCGGGCGAGCAGGATGTGACACGCAGCATCGGCCGATGCGGCGATTAGCACCCAGCGCTTGGCCTCGGACAGCTTGGTGTCTTGAATGAGGGTAAAGCCCACCTTGCCCACATAGAACGCAATCGCGGCGTCGTAATCCGGCACCACCAGCGTGAATGCGTGCAGGCTGAGTGCCACCCTTACCGGCTTACGGGGCGCGGGTGTCGGGAAGGGTGATGCGCGCGACCTGTTCGGCAATCGGGTCAACCGCCAGCGGGTGCGTTTCCGCCGCGTAGTCGTCGCCATCCTTGATGCCGTGCCAATCACCGGCGCGGAACACCTCGAGGGCAGAGAACCCGGCCTTGTAACCCATCTTGGGTGATCCCGGCACCCAATAGCCCAGATAGACGTAAGGCAATCCGGCTTCCTGGGCGATGCGCACATGGTCGAGGATGATGTATGTGCCCAAAGACTGACGTGCGAGGTCTGGGTTGTAGAAGGAGTAGACCATCGACAACCCGTCATCCAACACATCTGTCAGGCAGGTGGCGATCAGCTCTTCGTCGTCGCCGGTACGGTCCCAATATTCGATCACGCGGCTTTTGACCGGCGTTTCCTCGATCATGGCGGCAAACTCGAAGATATCCATGTCTGCCATGCCGCCATCGGCGTGGCGCGATTCAAGGTAGCGGCGGAACAGGTCGTATTGCTCTTCGGTGGCCCAAGGGCTGGTCGCCTCGCGTTGCAACACGCGGTTGCGTTTGAGGATGCGGCGCTGCGATTTGGACGGTTCAAAATCGTCCACCCGGATGCGCGCCGACAAACAGGCCGAGCATTCGGCGCAGGACGGGCGGTACAATACGTTTTGCGAGCGGCGGAAGCCTTGCTTGGACAGCGTGTTGTTCAAGGTGGTGGCGTGTTCGCCTTGAAGCGCGGTGAACAGCTTACGTTCCCGCCGCCCGTCAAGATACGGACAAGCTTGTGGCGCAGTTACATAGAACTGCGGGGCAATGGGGAGCGTATGGCGCATGTAAGTCGGTTTGTCCTCGGTTTGTGCAGAGCCTAACAATGCAGGTCCCGCCGGACAAATCCTTTTTGACAAGGGTTAACAGCCGGTTAACTTCCGGCTGCAACCTGCACCTAATAACGCGACGGTTTGTTGATGGCCGCAGTGCCGCAGAGCAGGTCATGCAGACCTTGGGCACGGGGGTTGATCAGCATCAGCGTGATCGAAATCACCTGCGGGATGAAGAAGGCCGAAGCGATCATGTAGGCCGCCGTATGCAGCAGCGCCTCTGACCCGTCTAGCGTCTGGCCCTCGCGGTTACGCAGCTCTACGTTGAACAGCCGCATGCCCCAGGTCGCGGAATTGGCGGAGATGGTCACCACACGGTAGGCAAAGCTGAGCACCAAAAAGAGCAGCGGGAAAAAGAACCAGCCAATGAACAGCGGCAATGTCGCCACCACGGCTGTCAGCAGCCCGATCAAGATGACGTCCACGATCCACGCCAGCAGGCGCTTGGTCGGGATGCCCGCATAGAAGGCGGCCTGGGTCACGGGGTCGGGAAGATGGGTGTCTGTCATAGTCGCTGACATGGGGGTTCGGGCCTCGGATGTGAAGGGGGTCGAGGGCGGGCGCGCAAAGGGGGGAAGGGCGCGCCCGCCCGGGAAAGCGCTTAGGCGCTCTTTTCTTCTGGTTCTTGCGTCGCCACTTCGGCGCGCTCTTCCATGAAGCTGTCAAACTCTTGCTTGTCTTTGGCGTCACGCAGGCGCTCAAGGAAGCTTTCAAAGGCGTGCTGCTCATCCTCAAGACGTTTCAGCATGTCCGCCTTGTAGCTGTCGAACGCGGTGTTGCCGGAGGATTTGAACCCGTAGGAGGGGCTATGGGCTTTGCGGCGGGTGGTGCAGGATTTGTTGAACATACGTTTGCTCCAGATCATGTAGGCAAGAAGGGCGAGGCCAACCGGCCAGAAGAAGATGAACCCCAGAACCATGGCGGCGATCCAGGCGCCTTTGCCGCGCTCGTCGAGCCACATTTCGGCTTTGGCGAACCAGCTCGGGCCGGTTCTGACGGGGGATTGGGTGATGGTGGACATCGAGTGCTCCTTGTTGAGGGGTAACGATAAGTTAATGTTATTCACATTTACATAAATGGGCATTGGATGGCCCGGGTCAAGAGGTTTCAAAAGAAATATTCGGGCGATCTGCTAACCCACTCAATACAATGAAGGTTCACCCTCAAATAGGTCCAATGCGCAGGTGGAACAGGGGCGCAGGGACATGTCTCAAAACCCGTGGGACTTGATCGAATGGCGATATTGGCGCAATGTTAACTTTTTAAGCCACCCCCATTTTGGGGTATTTTCGACAAAACATTTTTTAGGGGTTACCATGAAAGTCACCAATCATCGCTTGTTATATTCCACCGGCAAGGGCGTCCCGTTCGACGAAACACCAAACAAAAGCGGCACGCTGAAGGGCAATGCGCCCAAATATGTCATCATCCATTACACCGCGGGCGGCTCTGCCAAGGGCGCGGTCAATGTGTTCAACAATCCGGCGCATAAAGCCTCGGCCCACATTGTGCTTGGCCATGACGGGGCGATCACTCAGATGGCACGTTTCAACGAAAAATGTTGGCACGCAGGCAAAAGCCGTTGGCACGGCATCAGCGGCCTCAACAGCCACTCGGTGGGCATCGAGATCGCCAACTGGGGCTGGCTGAAGGGCGGCGCGGGGAATTGGCGGTCATGGACCGGCACCCGGGTCAACGACAGCCGCGTGATCGAGGCACGGCACCGCAATGACGGCGTAAGGCGCGGATGGGAGATCTACGACGAAGCTCAAATTGACGCCTGTGTCGAAATGGTGCGGGCCATTGCAGAAGCCTATGGACTGGGTCCGCAGCACATTCTGGGGCATGACGATATCTCGCCCGGGCGGAAACAAGATCCCGGCCCGGCTTGGGATATGGACCGTTTCCGGTCGTTGGTCTTTGGCCGCGATGACGAGGGAGGCGATTTCGAGCTGACATACCGGGTCGATGCCAAGTCCGGCCTGAATATGCGCCGTGGTCCCAGCGTTGCCCATGACGCCATCAAGAAGCTGGCCAACGGCGCTGAGGTCATTAAGGTCGAGGCCGAAGGGGCCTGGTGGTTGGTCTCTGAACTCAAAAGCGGAGAGCCGGATGACACAGGTTGGGTACACAGCAATTGGTTGCGGATGGGCTAAGCGCGCCCGCACCTTAACCCTCAGCGCGGCGGTTCTGATCGCCGCGCCATTTGCCAGCCTCGCGGAATCGGTTCCGGTTCTGGCGCAAGTCACCGGCGTGGCCGCCAATGACACGCTGAACGTGCGCGCCGGTCCAAGCGGCAGCGACGCGATCATTGGTGAACTCAAGCCGTCCGAAAAGGTCGAGCTGGTCGAGATCAGCCCGGACGGCGGTTGGGCGCGTCTTCTTTGGAAAGAGGGCAACGGCTGGGTGTCGCGCCGCTTCGTCAGCGACATTCAACGCAAGCGGCTGGCCAGCGGGCTGCCTGCGGACCTCAGCTGCATCGGCAACGAACCCTTCTGGTCGCTCAACATCAACGCCAACAGCTCCGTCGGGTTTGAAATCGCGGGTGGGGACCGGCAATCCTATCCGCTGGCGTGGTCCACGTCGTCACAGAACAATGGCGACGGCGGCTATGCGTTCGGCACAGGCGACATGGACGGTGTCTTGCGGCGGGAGATCTGCTCAGACGGGATGTCGGACCGCGACTACGGGTGGTCGGTTGATGTGATCCTACGCGGCCAAGCCCCGCAGCTGCTCAGCGGGTGCTGCATCACCAACGTCTCTCAGTAGCCGTCACATCAAAAAGGGCGCCCGCTCTCACGGACGCCCAGTTCTCAGGGAGAGTTTCTTGAACCTCTATGAGGTTATGTCGTAGGCGCGTTCGCCATGTTGCGACAGATCCAGACCGTTGGTTTCAGCCTCGGCATCCACGCGCAGCGGTGTCACCAGACCCACAAGCTTAACGAGGACCACGGTCACAACAATGGTGTAAATCCCTACCACGGCCAGGCCGCCAAGCTGCGCCGCCCAGGCGCCGGCCCCGAAGACCGCAATCATGATCGTGCCGAAAATGCCGCCGATGCCGTGGACTGCGAAGACGTCCAGCGTGTCGTCGATCTTTAGCATGTTGCGCACCACGTTCACCGCCTCTTGGCACAGAACGCCCGCCACAGCACCGATCACCAGCGCCTCAACCGGGCCAACAAAGCCCGATGCCGGGGTGATCGACGCCAGACCCGCGATGGTGCCGGTAACCAGGCCAACAAGGGAGGCCTTGCCGAATTTGATCTTTTCCCACAGCGCCCATGTCAACGACGCGGTCGCTGCGGAGATGTGGGTCACCGTCAGCGCCATGGCGGCACCTCCGTCTGCGGCCAGCTGCGATCCGCCGTTGAAGCCGAACCAGCCGACCCAAAGCATCGCAGCACCGATCATCACCATGCCGGGATTGTGCGGCGGTTTCGATTTGTCTTTGCGCCCACCAAGGAAGAAGGCCAGCACGAGGGCCGCCAGACCGGCGGTTTCGTGCACCACAATGCCGCCCGCGAAGTCACGCACGCCAGTTTCACCGAAGATGCCGCCATCCGCCATCATGCCGCCGCCCCAGATCCAGTGGACCACCGGCGCGTAGCACAAAAGCATCCACAGCGAGGAGAAGACCAGCACGAAGCCAAAGCCCACACGCTCCACATAGGCGCCGACGATCAGCGCGGGGGTGATGATGGCGAAGGTCATCTGGAAGGCAAAGAACAGCACCTCGGGCAGGGTGCCCGACAGCGTGTCCGCGTCAATGCCCGCAAGGAACATCTTGTCCAGCCCGCCCCAGTATCCCGACGTGCCGCCGCCAAACGCGATGGAATAGCCAACCACCAGCCACAAAACGCTCATCAAACAGGCAATGGCGTAGCAGTGCATGAAAACCGACAGCACGTTTCGCGCGCGCACCAAGCCGCCGTAAAACAGCGCCAGCCCCGGCAATGTCATGAACAGCACCAGCGCCGTTGCTACTATAATCCATGCGGTATCTGCACCAACCATGGTAATCCCCTCCGATAGTCTTTGTGTATGTGTTTGTTGCGGGCAAAGACGATGTGCGGGATGCAAAGAAAAGAGGCGGGGGCGTCACGGGGTGCTGATAAATTCAGCAAAACACGCGCTGCCTAATTATTGAGCGCTTTGCAGCGATGTTGCCATCAGATTGAGCGCATGGCGTATTGTGGCCTGACGCACCTCCGCGCGGCCAAGCGGGCCGAACTCGACCGTTTCGGATTGGGTTGCGCGGCCTTGATGGGCAAGACCAAAGCAAACGCGCCCCTCCGGCTTATGCTCGGACCCGCCGGGCCCCGCAATGCCGGTAACTGAGACCGCCAATTGCGCGTCGGAATTGGCAAGGGCGCCGTCCGCCATCTCTTTGGCAATCTCCTCGGACACCGCCCCATGGGCGGCCAGCGTGTCGGGGCTTACCCCCAGCATCTGGATCTTGGCGGCGTTGGAATAGGTGACAAAGCCGCGGTCAACCACGTCGGAGGAGCCCGCCACCTCGGTCAGCGCACCTGCAATAAGCCCGCCGGTGCAGCTTTCCGCCGTGGCAATTTGTATGCCGGCTGAACGCGCAAGGGTGAGGAGGGCCGCCGCATCAGCCATGGAAGAGGTAGGCCCCAGCCATCACCACGAGCGCGGCAAATATCCCGGCTATGACATCATCGAGCATCACGCCCAGCGCGTCGCCTTTGCGGTCGGCCCAGCCAACGGGGCCGGGTTTCCAGATGTCGAACAGGCGGAATGCCAGGAACGCGGTGATGATGCCGGGCCAGAGCGCCCAGAAGGAAAGGCCCGCATGGGTGGCCCCGATGGCTACGGGCAGAAGCGCGATCCATTGGCCGGCCAGCTCGTCAATGACCACCTCGGACGGGTCGTGATTGTCGCTTTCGGCAATGTACCTGCCGGTCGCCCACCAGCCTATGAGGAAGGCCGCCACGCAGCCAATGGCCAAAAGAGGCCAGCCACCGATGAGCCAAACCAGCCACGCCAGCGGGACCGCGGCGAGCGAGCCCCATGTGCCGGAGGCGGGCTTGAGGAAGCCGACATAGCCCACGGAGACAATGAGCTTGGCGATCATGATTTCACCAATGTGGCCGTGGCCATGCAGGCAATGCCTTCGCCGCGACCGGTGAAGCCCAGCCGTTCGGATGTGGTGGCTTTGACCGAGATACGATCTACGTCAATATTGAGCAATTCCTGCAGCTTGGCGCGCATCGTTGATGTATGCGGCCCGATCTTGGGGAACTCGCAGATCAGGGTGCAATCGACATGGGTGATTGCGAAGCCCCTGGTGGCTGCCAGCTCGACCGCGTGGGTCAAGAAGATATGGCTTTCCGCGCCTTTCCATTGCGGGTCCGACGGCGGGAAGTGCTGGCCGATGTCGCCCTCGGCAAGAGCGCCGTAAATCGCGTCCGTTATCGTGTGCAGGCCCACATCCGCGTCCGAATGGCCTTGCAGGCCGCGATCATGCGGGATGGACACACCGCACAACATGACATGTGCGCCCTCTCCAAAACGGTGCACGTCGAAGCCATTGCCGGTTCTTACATCCATTATGCTGGTCTCCAGTCGCTTCGCCGCGCGGGCAAAATCGTTTGGGGTTGTGATCTTGAGGTTGCTTTCGTCGCCGGAAACGATTTTGACGTCGAGCCCGGCGGCGCAGGCCACCTCCACATCATCGGCGGCGACGCCTTGAAACTGCTGATGGGCTTTGAGTATTTTTGCCAAAACGAAGCCCTGAGGGGTTTGCGCGCGCAAGAGGCCTGCGCGGTCTTGGGTGCCGGTGACATGTGTGTCGCCTTGCCACAGCGCATCGGTGACTTGCAGCGCCGGGGCCGCGGCGCCAGTGTCTTGCGTCGCGGCAATCACGTCTGTGATGATCTGGTCCGAGACGCAGGGCCGCGCCACGTCATGGATCAGCACAATGCCGTCTTGCGCCGCGCGCAGCCCGTTTTGGACCGAGGCGGCGCGGGTCTCGCCTCCGTCAGTGGTGATGACGGTGCCGGGCAGGTTCAAGGCGCTGACCCGCGCGGCATCGTCGGGATGCGTGACCAGAACGATCCCGGTGACCTGCGGGTGGCTCAAAAAACGCTCCAACGTCCAGGCGATCACTGGCTTGCCTGCCACATGCTGCCATTGCTTGGGCAGGTCGCCGCCGGCGCGCACGCCGCGCCCTGCGGCGACGATGACGGCGGTTACGGAGTGCGGAGCGTTGGACATATGGATTGTCTAGGGTCTCGGCGCGAAAGGGGCAATGGGCCGAATTCAGCGCCTAATTTTTGGGCAGTTGCTGGTTTGGGGCGGTTTTCTGGGCAAAATGCGCCGTCGCGCTGTTGCGGGGTAACTGATTCAGAGGCAAAAGGGCGCAACTGCACAAGGATTAAGCACCTGACCATTTCATTGGCAGATACCGACATAGACCTGCCGGTCTTTCTGGCTCCGCTCGCGGGGATCACCGATCTGCCGTTTCGCCAGCTGGTCTCACGCTTCGGAGCCGGGCTCGTCGTGTCGGAAATGGTCGCCAGCCAGGAGATGGTGCAGGCCAAGCCGGGGGTGCGCGAAAAGGCAGAGCTGGGCTTTGACAGCGCCAACACCGCCGTACAGCTGGCGGGTCGGGAGGCCCATTGGATGGCCGAAGCCGCGCGCATGGTGGCGGCGAACGGGGCGAAGATCATCGACATCAACATGGGATGCCCGGCCAAGAAGGTGGTCAACGGTTACAGCGGCTCGGCGCTGTTGAAGGACCTGGACCACGCGCTGGGGCTGATCGAGGCAGTGGTTGCGGCGACCGAGCTGCCAGTGACGTTGAAAACCCGGCTGGGCTGGGATGACGCCCTGCTGAACGCGCCAGAGCTTGCGCGCCGCGCCGAGGCGGCGGGCATTCAAATGATCACGATTCACGGCCGCACCCGCTGCCAGTTTTACAAGGGCCACGCGGATTGGGCGGCCATTGCGGCCGTCAAGGACGCGGTGACCATCCCGGTGATTGCCAATGGTGACATCACCAACACCGCCTCTGCGCACGACGCGTTGCGCCTGTCGGGCGCGGATGGGGTGATGATCGGGCGGGGCGCGCAGGGCCGGCCTTGGGTGCTGGCGCAGGTGGCTGCGGAGTTGGCCGGCACACCGGCAGCGGAGGCACCAAAGGGGCAGGCGCTCAGCGAACTGGTTGTCACACATTACGAGGCGATGTTGACCTTCTACGGTCAGGCGCTGGGGGGGCGTGTGTCGCGCAAACATCTTGGCTGGTACATGGACGTCGCCAATACACCATCTGCCCTGCGCCGCGAGGTTCTGACCGCCAAGGACCCGGCGCGCGTCATCGTGTTACTGCCCGAAGCCATGGCCGGACAAGAGGCACGGGCGGCATGAGCGAGGTATTCTTTGACACGTTGTGGACCTCGCTTCCATTGCCGGCGCTGGTGATTGACGGCGACAACATGATCACGCAGGTCAATACCGCGATGGAGACGTTTTTGAACCTCTCTGCCCGCTCGATGCTTGCGGCGCCGGTTTGGGACAAGCTGCATGTCAACGCGCCGCTGGACGACGCGGTCACCCGCATCCGCCGCGATGACGCGCCGCTATTTGTCAACAATGTGGATGTCGGGTCCGGCGAGCGGCCGCCGGTGCAGTGCAACATCCAGTTCTCAACGCTGGTCGACCGACCGGGATTCATTCTGATCTTGATGAAACCCCGCGAGCTGTCCGACAAGATGGGGCAGGCACTGCAGTCGAAATCGGCCGCAAAATCGGCCATCGGCATGGCTGAGATGCTGGCCCACGAAATCAAGAACCCGCTGGCAGGCATCACCGGCGCGGCGCAGCTTTTGTCGATGGGGTTGGAGCCACAGGATCAGGAGCTGACCGACCTGATCGTGGCGGAGACCCGTCGCATCGTGAAGCTGCTGGAGCAGGTCGAGCAATTCGGCAACCTGCGCCCTCCGGCACGCAAGGCGGTCAACCTGCACGACATTCTCGACCGTGCCCGCAAATCGGCGGCAGTGGGCTTTGCCGCCCATATGAAGATTGCCGAGGATTTCGACCCCTCGCTGCCGCCAACATTTGCCGATACCGATCAGCTGGTGCAGGTCTTCCTCAACCTTCTGAAAAACGCCAGCGAGGCCAACCCGGCCGGCGGCACCATCACCATGCGCAGCTTCTATGAGCAGTCCGTGCGGGTGCAGCGCCCCGACGGGCAGCGTGTCGCCGTGCCGCTGAATGTTGAAATCATAGATGACGGGCCGGGCCTGCCGGATCATTTGGCCAGCGACATATTCGAGCCGTTTGTCTCAGGGCGGGAGAACGGCACCGGCCTGGGTTTGGCCCTTGTTTCAAAGATTGTATCGGAAAATGACGGGTGGATCGCGGTTTCCAGTGTGCCAGGGCGCACGGTTTTCCGCATCTCGCTGCCTGTTGCATCAAAGGAGGACTAAATGGACGGCACAGTTCTGGTCGCGGATGACGACCGCACAATCCGCACGGTTCTAACCCAGGCGCTGACACGCGCGGGGTGCAAAGTGCACGCGACGTCGTCACTGACCACGTTGATGCGCTGGGTGGGCGAGGGCAAGGGGGACCTTGTGATCTCGGACGTCATGATGCCGGACGGAAACGGCATCGAGGCGCTGCCCGACATATTGGAACTACGGCCACAGCTGCCCGTCATCGTGATCTCGGCGCAAAACACGATTACAACCGCGATCGCGGCCAATGAGGCGGATGCCTACGATTATCTGCCCAAACCCTTCGACCTGCCTGACCTGATGAAACGGGCCAACCGGGCGCTGGAACGCAAACGCACGACAATCCGCCCTGTGGCCACCGAACAGGGGGCCGACACGGGGGAAGAGCTTCCGCTGATCGGGCGCACCCCTGCAATGCAGGCGCTCTACAAACTGGTCGCTCAGGTCGTGAACACCGAGCTGCCGGTGATGATCGCGGGCGAAAGCGGCACCGGCAAAAGCCTGATCGCACGCGCCATCCACGATTTCAGCGACCGGCGGACTTTGCCATTCGTGACCGCCACGCCGAATGATCTCGTCGATATTGAAGGTCCAGCGACGATCCTCAGCCGCGCCAAGGGTGGCTCCATCCTGTTTGACGAGGTCGGCGATCTTGACGCGGACGCGCAGGCGCGGGTGGTGCGGATGCTCGACAGTCTGACAGATGACGCGCCACGCGTCATGGCGACCAGCCAGCAGGGTCTGATGGAAAAGCTGGAATCGGGCGATCTGCGGCAGGACCTGTTCTACCGCCTGACCGGGGTCACCCTCTCGATCCCCTCACTGCGCGAACGGGTCGATGATATTCCCCTTTTGGCCGAACATTTCCTGACAAAGGCAGAGCGGGACGGCGCGCCGCACAGAGCCTTGGGCAAAGCGGCGTTGGAGATGATCCGCGCCTATAGCTGGCCGGGCAATGTACGCCAGCTGGAAAACACCGTGCGCCGTCTGATTGTCACCTCGACCGAGGAAGAAATCGGGCGATCGGATGTGGAACTGGTCTTGGGCAACCAGCCCGAAATCGAGCCGCTGATCGGCGGCGGGGACACGGAAAAGCTATCGGCGTCGGTGGCCAAGCATCTGCGGCGGTACTTTGATCTGCATGGCGGGGTGTTGCCGCCACCCGGGCTATACGCCCGCATTCTGCGAGAGGTGGAGCTGCCGTTGCTGGAAATCGCTTTGGATGCCACGGCAGGAAATCAGGCTAAATGTGCCGATCTACTTGGCATCAACCGCAATACCTTGAGAAAAAAGGTCACCGACCTCGATATTCGCGTGACTCGGCGCCGTAAATTGATGTAAAAACGCCACAGTCACCGTGGCGAATGAACAGCAGTGTTGTTCAGGGATCACATCAAAGAAGAGTGGCAAGGTGGTAAAAAGCAGATGAAATCTGGTGCGAGCCGGACCTCTTGGGACAGGCTGAATCAGCTTCGTAAGCGGCGCAGACTGAAGAATCTCACGACCTTCGGGTTGGTGGTTCTTGGTCCAATTCTGGTGCTTGTCACCTATTTGGGCCTCGGTCCCTATGAGCTGGACCCCTCATCCGGCGGAATTCGGCTGATCCTGCTGGCCGACTTGATCTACGCTATCGCAATTGCCGCGCTGGTTTGCATGACAATCGGGCGGTTGATCGCCAAAAGGCGCGTAAAATCAAGCGGGTCCCAGCTTCACTTGCGCCTGACGGGGGTGTTCGCATTGGTTGCCCTGATCCCTACGATCATCGTGGCCATCTTTGCGGTAATCACGGTGAATTTCGGGTTGGAAGGCTGGTTCTCTGACCGGGTGAGCAACGTGGTGGGCAGCTCACTCGCCGCCGCGCAAGCTTATGAAGACGAGCAGCGTGACAACCTTGCGGCCGATACCGAACGGCTGGCGGGGTACCTTAATGTCGCGCGGCAAGCCGCTGTTATCGTTGATGATAGCAGCCTTCCCGAAGTGCTGACGCAGGCCCAGTCCCAGGTACAACGCGGCCTGAAGGAAGCGTTCATCATTGACGGCACCGGCCAGTTGAAGGCCCGCGGCGCGCGCAGCTATCTGTTTGATTTCGAAATTCCCGATGAAGACGCCATGGCCCGCGCGCGTGCGGGCGAGCTGGTGATCATCGAAGACTGGCCCAACAGCGAATTCCGCGCGCTGGTGCCGGTCGAGCGGCTGATAGACCGCTATCTGTACGTGTCACGCAGCGTCGACGGCGAGATTCTGGCCCTGTTGGATGACACGCGTGAAAACGTCCGCCTGTACCAGCAATTGGAACAGGATCGCGGGCGGCTGCTGCTGGATTTCGGACTTTTGTATCTCGGCTTTGCGGTCATCCTGATCCTTGCGGCGATATGGCTGGGCCTGTGGTTCGCGGAACGCCTTGCCCGCCCGGTGGGGCGCTTAGCTGAGGCGGCGGAAAAGGTCGGCGAGGGTAATTTGGACGTGCAGGTCATCCCGGCAGATAGCAATGACGAGATTGCGCTTCTGGGGACGCTGTTCAACCAGATGACGCGGCAGTTGAAGGGCCAGCGGACCGCCTTGCTGGAAAACACCGCGCAGATTGAACGCCGCCGCAGGCTCTTTGACTCGGTGTTGTCCTCCGTCACCGCGGGCGTGATCGGGGTCGACGCGGCGGGGCAGGTGACCATCATCAACCGCGCCGCGCGCCGATTGCTGGATCTGGGTGAAGAAAACCGTAACGGCGAAATGCTAAGCGACGTTGTACCCGAATTCGTCGGTCTCATGGACCGGTTGAAAGAACATCATGCGGAGACCGCCCAAGAAGAGATCAAAGTTACCCGCGGCGGCCAGCTTGAAAGCCTTCTGGTCCGCGTGGCCACCCGCATGGGCGAAGACGGCACGGTGGAGGGCTATGTGGTCGCGTTTGACGATGTGACCGATCTGGTCTCGGCCCAGAAAATGGCCGCGTGGGGCGACGTGGCCCGCCGCATCGCGCATGAGATCAAGAACCCGCTAACGCCGATCCAGCTGTCGGCAGAACGGCTGAAACGCAAGTTTGCACCGCTTGCTGGCGATGAGTTGGACAACCTCAACCAATATACGGATGTCATCATCCGCCAGACAGGTGACCTGCGCCGCATCGTTGACGAGTTCTCCAAATTCGCACGCATGCCGGAACCCGAGCTGCGCGAAACCGACCTGATGAGCCTGGTGCGGGACAGCGTCGTGCTGCAGCAGTCGGGCCAGCCGGATGTAGAGATCACGCTTGACGCCGGCGAAGATGAGATACTCACCGAGATTGACCAGACCATGATTGGCCAGGCGCTGACCAACCTGATCAAAAACGCGGGCGAGGCCATTGAAAGCTATGTCGAAGCGGGCGCGCCGGACGACCACAAACCGCAGATCAAGGTCGCGGTCAGAGCGTCCAATGCCAATGTGCAAATCACCATTTCAGACAATGGCATCGGCCTGCCGCAAGACCGCGCGCGGCTGTTTGAACCCTACGTGACAACCCGCGAAAAGGGCACCGGCCTTGGCCTGCCCATCGTGCGCAAGATCATCGAAGAACATGGCGGCAGCCTGTCGTTGAAAGACGCAGACCCGTTTGACGACACCGGACATGTCGGCGCGCAGGCCGTAATCATCCTGCCGCGCCTGTCCATGACCACCAGACCCAAAACCATGGCCAAGCCGCCCGCCGCGGCAGCGGAATAAGTGATAAGCAGAGGAGCATAAAATGAGCGATATTCTGATTGTAGATGATGAACGCGACATCCGGGAATTGATCTCGGATATCTTGAAGGATGAGGGCTTCACCACCCGGCTCGCAGGCACCTCTGATGAATGCATGGCGGAGCTGAACGCAGAGCCGCCGGGCCTGATGATCCTCGACATCTGGCTGAAGGATTCAGCGATGGACGGGATCGACATCCTCAAACACGTCAAACGCGACACGCCCGACATTCCCGTGGTGATCATTTCCGGCCACGGCAATATCGAGATTGCGGTCGCGGCAATCAAACAGGGCGCCTATGACTTCATCGAAAAGCCTTTCAACATTGACCAGCTGATGGTGGTGATCACGCGGGCCATGGAAACCTCGCGCCTGCGCCACGAGAACAACCAGCTCAAACGCGGTGAGGTCGCGAATGCCGAAATGATCGGCGACAGCGCCGCGTTCCGCGCCTTGCAGGGGCAATTAGACAAGGTCACCAACTCGAACGGGCGGGTGATGTTGACCGGGCCTGCAGGGGCAGGCAAGGATGTGGCCGCGCGCTACATTCACGCCAATTCAAACCGCGCCCATGCGCCGTTTGTGACGGTCAATTGCGCCACGGTCGAACCCGACCGCATGGAAGAGGTGCTTTTTGGCCGCGAAAGCAAGGAACGCGGGGTCGAACCGGGGTTGTTGGAACAGGCCCATGGCGGCGTGATCTTCTTTGACGAAGTGGCCGATATGCCGCTCGGCACCCAGTCCAAGATATTGCGGGTGCTGGTGGAACAAAGCTTCCAACGCGTCGGTGGCAACGACAAGGTGCGGGTGGACTTGCGTGTGATCTCCAGCACCAACAAGGACCTCGAAGGCGAGATAAAGTCCGGCCAATTCCGCGAAGAGCTGTATCACCGCCTCAACGTGGTCCCGATCCAGGTCCCCAGCTTGGAGGACCGCCGCGAAGACATCCCCACCTTGGCGGAGTTCTTTGTCGACGCGTTCAACAAGGTGCAGGGCCTGCCTTTGCGCAAGATCAGCCAGGACGCCGCCGCGCTGCTGCAAACCATGCCATGGCCGGGCAATATCCGGCAACTCAAGAACATCATGGAACGTGTGCTCATCCTCGGACCCGGTTCGGGCGATATTCAGGCCAAGGAGCTGCCCAGCTCGGAAGGCGGCGAAGGGCAGGGCGACGGTCTCAAAATCGGCGGCACATTGGCCACGCTCCCATTGCGCGAGGCGCGCGAGCTGTTTGAGCGGGAGTATTTGATGACTCAGATCAACAGGTTCGGCGGCAACATCTCCCGCACCGCGGCCTTTGTCGGCATGGAACGCAGCGCGCTGCACCGCAAGTTGAAATCGCTGGGCGTCGTTACCTCAAACAAGGCCGGTGCCCGCGTCGCAGAAGTGCAAGACGCCGAAATGGACGCGACCGGCACAGACGGCTAACCCAACATTAAGGTTAACGCGCCCCGCCTGGAAAACGGGGCGCGTCCATCTCTTTCCATGTTCAAAAATATCCTCGCCGAAGGCTCCACAGCCGGCAAAACACACAAACCCCACCAATACTGCCACCCCTCACAAATCATTGACCCTCCATGACCGATCTGCCATGCAAACCACCTGAATTTGAGGGATTAACCCAATGAAGGTCATCATCTGCGGCGCGGGTCAGGTTGGCTGGCAAATAGCGCGCCACCTGTCGGGCGAAAACAACGCGGTCACCGTGGTGGACAACAATCCCGATCTGGTGGCCCGCGCGACCGAGACGCTGGATGTGCAGGGCATCACCGGCAATGCCAGCTATCCCGACATTCTGGACGCGGCCGGCGCGCGGGATGCGGATATGATCATCGCGGCAACCTTCTCGGACGAGGTCAACATGGTCACCTGTCAGGTGGCACATTCGGTCTTTGCCGTGCCGCGCAAAATCGCGCGGCTCAGGGCGCAGTCTTACCTCAACGCGATCTATTCCGATCTCTATCGCCGCGATCACCTGCCGATTGACGTGGTGATCTCGCCCGAACGCGAAGTGGCCGAAGCCGCGCTGCAACGCCTCGCCAGCCCCGCGGCCTTTGACACGGAAAGCTTCATGGGCGGCGAAATGCAGCTTTTGGGCATTCAGTTGGACGAAGATTGCCCGGTTCTGAACACGCCACTGCGCCAGCTGACCGACCTGTTCTCCACCTTACGCGCCACTGTTGTGGGGGTGCGCCGAAAACGCACGCTTTTTGCGCCGGATGCGGGCGACCAGCTCTTCGCGGAAGACCAGATTTATCTGGCCACGCATCGCGAAGACATGACGCGGTCACTGGAAATCTTCGGCAAGACCCACAAGAAACAAGAACGCGTTGTTGTGGTCGGTGGCGGCAATGTGGGGCTGGCCGTGGCCAAAGCCCTGGAATCCCGCACCGAGCGGGTCCGCGCGAAAGTCATCGAAAAGAACCGCCGCTGCGCGGAATTGGCTGCCGACGCGCTGGAACGCACGATCGTGCTGCATGGCGACGGGCTGAATGGCGACCTGCTGCAGGAGGCCAACATTTCCCGCGCGGACGCGGTTTTGGCCGTCACAGATGACGACAAGACCAACATGTTGGCCGCCGTGCGGGCCAAATCGGAAGGCTGCCCGATGGCGATCTGCCTGATCAATGATCCCACGTTGATCCCGCTGATGGCGCCGCTGGGCATTGACGCCTATATCAACCCGCGCGCCACAACCGTGTCGTCAATTCTGCGCCACGTGCGCCATGGCCGCGTGCGCCAGATCTATTCCATTGGCGACGCTGAGGCCGAGGTCATCGAGGCTCAGGTGCTCTCCACCTCGCCCATCGCGGGCCAGACCATCCGCGACATCGGCTTCCCCGAGGGCGTGCTGGTGGGGGCGATCCAGAAGGGTCAGACCGTGCAGCGCCCTATCGGCGCAACACGCGTGGAAGAGGGCGATGTGATCGTGATCTTCGCAATGGCCAGTGACGTGCCAGAGGTGGAGCGGCTGTTGCAGGTCTCCATCACGTTCTTCTAGCGCATGGGCGTTCTCTTCAAGCTGCCGCTGTTTGTGGTGCTGATGGCCATCGGCTCGGCTGCCATGTTGGTGCCGGCAGTCCACGCGCTTGCGCTGGATCTGCACCGCACAGCGCAGCCATTCTTCTATGGTGCCGTTTTGTTCGGGGTGCTTACCGCTCTTATCGGGCTGGCGACCTATGACCGCCCGGCCACCAACGTGGCCCGCAACCAGCTTATGACGCTGATCGCGGCCTTCGCGGTGCTGCCGCTGATGCTGGCCGTCCCGATGCGGGAGGCCATCGGCACCGTTTCGTTCTTTGACGCCTATTTCGAAATGGTGTCTTCGATCACCACCACTGGCGCGTCGCTCTTTGACCCGCCGTCGCAAGTGGTGTCGCCGATCCATCTTTGGCGCGCCTTGGTGGGGTGGATGGGGGGCTTCTTGATCCTTCTGGCCGCCGTCGCGGTGCTGGCTCCCCTGGCATTGGGCGGGTTCGAGGTGGTGCGCCCGACCAACAAATCCTCCAACGCCGACAGCGTCATCAGGCGCGCTGATCCGTCGGAACGTATCTTGCGTTACACGTTGCAGCTGTTTCCGATCTACGCGGGCGCGACCTTGGTGCTTTGGGTTGCACTGGTGGTGGCGGGCACCGGCCCGTTTCTGGGGCTATGTCTGGCGATGTCCACGCTGGCGACAAGTGGCATCACACCCTCAGGCGGGCTGAACCCGTGGCAGGTGGGCATCTATGCCGAGTTGCTGATTTTCATCTTCCTGTTCATGGCGGTGTCGCGGCAGGTCTTCACCAATGAGGCGCAGCAGGGGTTCTGGCGGCGGCTGGGCCATGACCGCGAGGTCCGCATGACCTTGCTGATCGTCAGCCTGCTGCCAATGGTGCTGTTTCTGCGCCACTGGGCCGGCGCGTTTGACGCCGAGGAGCAAGGCGATGTCATGGCGGCCATCCGCGCCTTTTGGGGCGCGCTGTTCACAGTCTTGTCCTTTCTGACCACAACCGGGTTCGCGTCTCATGATTGGGAAGCCGCACGCGCATGGTCGGGCCTGCCCACGCCTGGGTTGGTGCTGGCCGGGTTGGCGATCACCGGGGGCGGGGTGGCAACGACGGCGGGCGGGGTCAAGCTGCTGCGGGTCTATGCGCTGTACAAGCACGGCACACGGGAGATGGGGCGGCTGGTTCACCCCAATTCGATCGGCCGTGCCGGCAAGCTGGGACGGGAGGTGCGCCGCGAAGGGGCCTTCATCGCCTGGATTTTCTTCATGCTGTTTGCCCTGACCATTGCCGTGGTCATCCTGGGACTGACCGCCACGGGGCTTGATTTCGAGGCCGCAACGGCCTTCGCCATTTCGGCAATTACCACCACCGGCCCGCTGGCAGATGTGGCGCTTGAGGAGGTGGCATATACGGATCTTGGGGCCACGGCCAAATCCATCCTGATGGCGGCCATGGTGCTGGGGCGGCTGGAAACACTGGCGATAGTGGCGATGTTCAACCCTGACTTCTGGCGCTCATAAGTCACGCATTTAGGCGTCTTGACGCATAGGTAAAAAAGGGGGCTGGAAGTTTCCGGCGTCTCGCGACATAATTTGGCAAGACCTGGGACAGATGTGCCACCTCAAGTGGCGCGCGACCATCAAATAAGAACCGTTAAAAAGGCATGCTGATATGGCCGCTGACAAGCAAAACCTGCAAGACGTATTCCTCAACCATGTGCGCAAGGAAAAGATTCCCGTCACGATCTTCCTGATCAACGGCGTGAAGCTGCAAGGCGTGATCACATGGTTTGACAATTTCTGCGTGCTGCTGCGCCGGGATGGGCAGTCTCAGCTGGTGTTCAAGGGCGCCATCTCGACGATCATGCCTTCCGCGCCGATCAGCCTGTATGAGGGCGAAGAGTAATTCTCGAAACCGAAGAGCGCAGCACCACCCGCGCGTGGGTTCTGCATCCTGACATCAAAGACCGCAGCTCGCCGGATCATTCGCGGCGCGACGCGCCTGAGGCCTTGGCCGAGGCCGTGGCTTTGGCTGTGGCATTGCCGGGCTTGGACGTCGTGGGCGATGAGGTGGTGCCGTTGCCCAAAACGCGGGCAGGGACCTTGTTTGGCTCCGGCAAAATCGAAGAACTGAAACACCGCTTCCATGACAATGAGGTCGAGCTGGTTTTGATCGACGGGCCCGTGACCCCCGTCCAGCAGCGCAATCTTGAGAAAGAGTGGAAGGTGAAGATCCTCGACCGCACGGGGCTGATCTTGGAAATCTTCTCAGACCGCGCGGCGACGCGTGAAGGCGTGTTGCAGGTGGAACTGGCCGCCTTGTCCTATCAGCGCACGCGGCTGGTCCGCGCCTGGACCCACTTGGAGCGTCAGCGCGGCGGTCTTGGCTTTGTCGGCGGGCCGGGTGAGACGCAGATCGAGGCGGACAGGCGCGCGATTGACGAGCGCATTAACAAGATCAAGAACCAGCTCGACAAAACCGTAAAAACCCGCGAGCTGCACCGCGCGGCACGCGCCAAGGTGCCGTTCCCGATTGTTGCCCTTGTGGGCTACACCAACGCGGGCAAATCCACGCTGTTCAACCGCCTGACCGGGGCGGATGTGATGGTCAAAGACATGCTCTTTGCCACGCTGGACCCGACCATGCGCTCGGTCGAGCTGCCCGACGGGGTCGAGATCATCATGTCCGACACGGTGGGCTTCATCTCTGACCTGCCGACGCAACTGGTCGCGGCCTTCCGCGCAACGTTGGAAGAAGTGCTCAGCGCTGATCTGATCCTGCATGTGCGCGACATTTCGCACGCAGAGACGGACAATCAGGCCACCGATGTGCGCGCCATTCTAGCGGATTTGGGCGTCGATCAGGAGATCAAGACGCTGGAGGTCTGGAACAAGCTCGACAAGCTTGACGGCAATGACCACGAGAGCCTGTCCAACATCGCGGCCCGCGATGACAGCATTTTCCTCACATCTGCGGTGACCGGCGCGGGGATGGGACCTTTGCTGGAGGCAATCTCCCGCGAGGTGACTGAGGCCACGACGACGGAGGACATGTTGCTGCCCTTCAGCGAGGGCAAGAAGCGGGCATGGCTCTTTGACCAGGAGGTTGTCGACCAAGAAGACGCGACAGAGGACGGTTTCGCCCTATCTGTCACGTGGAGCGCCAAGCAGAAGGCGCGGTTCGACAAACTCTGAAAGCGCGCCCATGACTTACCTGTTCCTCTACCTCGTCACCTTCATCCTCTTTCTAGGCATTGATATTCTGGGCCTCGGCGTGGTGGTGAAGCCCATCTTCGAGAAACATGTGCCTGACCTGCTTTTGGACAGCCCACGCATCGGGCCTGCTTTGGTATTTTACGCGTTCTACGTCGCGGGGCTGGTTTGGTTCGTCTCCGCACCCGCCTTGGCGGGAGACAAAAGCCTGTGGTGGGTTGCCGGCAACGCGGCGATCATCGCAGGCATTGGGTTCGGGACCTACGAGTTCACCTCTCTGGCGGTCACGAAGGGCTGGAGCTGGGAAATCGTTGCGGTGGACCTGTCATGGGGCATTGCCATGACCACAACATCTGCTGTGGCCGGTGTGGCGGTGATACGCTGGTTCAGCTGAGGTTTTGCGCCGCGTGTGCCACGCGTCGCGATGCTGGGGCTCTGCCCCAGACCCCGAGGTATTTCTGAAACAATGATGGAGTTAGGCCGTAAGCTCGACGATGTCACAATTGTTGGGGTCAATGCCTGTCAGCTCCCGGATCACATGGCCATGGCAGACAACCGCAAGCGGGCGCGTTTGCCGGGCGTGAAGCGCCCGGGCAAGGCGGGCCATGCGGGCGGCAAAGATGTCTTGCGGCTCGACCGGTACGCCATATTCGTTCTCGGGGCCCTGATGCCACCAAATCTGTGGCAGGTGATCGAATGTCATGTCCGGGAAGCTTCGCGACAGGCGCGACGGGCTGATCCCGATATCGCAGCTATGGCCCAGATGCTCGCGGGTTTCCGGCTCGACGGAAATCTGGCGCTGCGGGAAGATCAGCCGCGCGGTTTGGATGGCGCGGGTGAGCGGCGAGCAAAGGATGTCTTCGATGCCCAACGCCGCCGCCCGCGCGCGGGTGGCGCGTGCCTGCGATTGGCCCAGCTCGGTCAATGGCGCGTCAAAGATCATCGGATCGCCCGCGCCGGTGAAGGCCGCGTTGAATTCTGATTGCCCGTGGCGGATCAGATGGATGGTCATGGGGCGGGCGTCAACGTGTTGATGCCGACGGCACCCGCGCGAGCCAGATCGGGGTCCAGCGACATAGGGATATATTCGCCGCGCCGCCACAACACGCCCAGATCGTCGTAATGGCGTGAAATCGGGTGGCCAGACTGCCCCGTGGCCATCACAAAGACCGAGCTGTCGGGATCAGCGAAGTCATAAACCCCGCGATAGCCAGCGGCATGCACGTTCTGGAACGGATCGGGGCCGGTGCCGGACGTGCGGCCCCTGAGCAATGTATTGTCGCCGCCGGAGGTCGATTGGCGAATGTTGACGAACAGGCTGAGGCCGGGGATCGTGCCCAACACCTGATGGTCATGAGTCGCCTCATGCGCGTCGCCCCAGCGCCAGCTTTCGACATTGGGTCCGTATTTCTCTGACAACCAGATCAGGGCTTCGTCCAGCGCCTGGCGGGATGTGTCGGTGCAGGTCTCGGCGGCCGCCGACTGGATGACGTCGCACCAGATGGACGCGCCGCCTGCGTCGCGGAAGACGCGTTCGATGAACAGCGGCTCGACATGGCTGAACTCGGATGACAGCGGCCCGATCTCGTCGCGGATCAGGCGTTGCTGCAATGTGCGCATCCAGGTGGCGTAGATCAGCGGTTCAGGCAGATGCTCCGACATCTCGCCGTTCCAGCTGGCCATCAGCTCCAGCGCTTGCTGGCGGCGGCGCTCGGGCGTGCCGTCAGGAGCGGCCTCGCCTGTGAACCACAGATCGCCCGCAATCAGCGGCAGCAGCGACCGCGCGGTGAAGGAAACCGTGTCCAGCTGCGCCTCGATAAAGCTTTCGCGGGTGTGCACCTGCCGGTTCAGCATCAGCCGCCGCCAGCGTTGCACCCGCTGCGTGTCGCCATAGGTGTAGCTGACATGGTCCGGGAAGGGGCGTTGCACCGTCTTGTTGTTGGTGTTGCCGACAATGCCGCCCGTGGGGCGTACAAAAAGCGGGTTCGATGCATCGGGCATCACGCCTTGCCAGCGGTTCTGCGCCAGCCAGCCGGGCGAGGGGATGCGGCCGCGTGACTGATGCGCAGGGTTGCGGCGGGGAATGTGACCGATGGTCTTCAGCGCCACGTCGTTCAGGTCCGCCATGGTCAGGTTTTGCGCGGGCGCCACGTAGTCCTTGGTGGCGTCGATCATCTCCGGAATGGAGCCCGCCTTCATGATCTTCAGCGCGGCCTGGAGGGAGGTGTTGCGATCCGTCAGCACCGTCCAGCCCAAAGCGGTGACATGCCCGGCAGGGGTGACGGTTCCGAGGTTGAAGTGCTGACCAGGCAAGATGGGGCCGTTGTCGCTCCATTGCATGTCGATGGTGACGGGGGTGTCGTCGGCCACCTGAATGATGGATTGGCGGGTGCGGAACGGCTTGAACCCGTCGGGCGTTTGGTATTCGCGCGGGTTGTCTGGGTTGAGCTGTTCAATGAACACGTCTTGATCGTCCACATAGGCCGTGGTCAGGCCCCAGCCTGTGCGGTTGGATCGGCCGGTCAGCACCACAGGCATGCCGGGGATGGTGCCGCCAATAACCCCGCCGGTCTGCAACTCAAGCCGCGCCAGGTACCAGATTGACGGCGCGCTGAGGCCCAGATGCGGATCGTTGGCCAGCAATGTGCCCCCCGCAGCGGAGCGGTCAGGCGCGGCCGCAAATCCGTTGGAGGCCCCCGCGAGCGCGCGGTTCTTGACCGGGTTCAACGGATCGCGGGCCCCGGACGTGTTCGCCGCAAAGCGCGGCAGATCGGCGTCGGGGAAAAGGGCTGCAAAATCCAGCTCCGCGATGCCCTGCGACGGGTCGTCGGGCAGCAGGTCGGCGACGCGTTCAGGAGGCAGGGCCAGGGACGCGCGCGCGCGGATCACCTCTTCGCTGAGATGGCCGGACAATTGCAGCGCCATGATCTTGACGATGGCGATGCTGTCAGCAGGTTGCCAAGGCGCGATGTCGGGTGTGAACAGGAAAAATTCCGGCGCGCCGCGGCCCAAGGCCTGCTCGTTCACCGTGCGCAGCCACGAATTCACGCCGGCGGCATAGGCGTTCAGCATCGCCGTCGTCTCGGCGTCCTGCGCGGCGACAGAGCGTTGCGCGTGGCCGTAAATGTCGAGGCGGCGCAGCAGTTCATCCGTCTTGACCGTGCGGGTGCCAAATAGCTCTGACAGGCGGCCCTGCGCGGTGCGGCGCAGCATCGTCATCTGCCACAAACGGTCCTGGGCATGGGCGAAGCCAAGGCCGTAAAACACGTCCTCGTCCGTCTGGCCAAAGATATGCGGGACGCCGGAATTGTTGCGCACAATCTCGACCGGGGCGGAGATGCCGGGCACCTCAAAGGACGCGCCATAATCAGGCAGTGACCGCGACGCGAGATAATACACCGCCAGCACGGCAAGCAGGACTAGCAACGCCAAGCCCAAAAACAGTCGCATAGACCATCGAAACAAAGCTGCCATTGGTATTCCTGCCCTTGACCCTCGGTGTGGGGTGTACCATCCCTTAGCCGCGACATTCAATCAATCAGCGAGGCGTATGGCATGGCGAAGGTAAGTTTTCTGGGGCTAGGGGTCATGGGCTATCCGATGGCCGGCCATTTGGTCAAAGCGGGCCACGAGGTCACCGTCTACAACCGCACCACAGCCAAGGCGGAAGCCTGGGCCAGCGAGCATGGCGGCGCGTTTGCGCGCACCCCGCGCGAGGCGGCGGAAGGCGCGGAATTCGTGATGGCCTGCGTGGGCAATGACGACGACCTGCGCTCGGTCTGTTTGGGCGATGATGGCGCCTTGGCTGGCATGGCTGCGGGCACGGTCTTCGTCGATCACACCACGGTGTCGGCAGAGGTCACGCGCGAGCTGTACGCGGCTTCTGACGCCAAGCAGGTCAGCTTCGTCGACGCGCCGGTCTCCGGCGGGCAGGCAGGGGCCGAGAACGGCCAGTTGGGCGTGATGTGTGGCGGCGATGAGGGCGCATACGCCCGCGCTGAGCCGATCATTGACGCCTATGCCAAGGCCTGCAAACGGCTGGGCGAAAGCGGGGCAGGGCAATTGACCAAGATGGTCAACCAGATCTGCATCGCGGGTCTGGTGCAGGGCCTGTCCGAGGGGCTGCATTTCGCCGAGAAGGCGGGTTTGGACGGCAAGGCCGTGGTCGAGGTCATCAGCCAAGGCGCCGCCGGATCATGGCAGATGTCAAATCGCTACGAGACCATGGTGGACGGGGAGTTCAACCACGGCTTCGCCGTCGACTGGATGCGCAAGGATCTGGGGATTTGCCTGGATACGGCGGATGAAAACGGCGCGTCACTGCCTGTCACCGCACTGGTGGATCAGTTTTACAAGGACGTTCAGAAGCAGGGCGGCGGCCGGTGGGATACCTCATCGTTGATCGAGCGGCTGCGGAAGCTGGATGGTTGAGGGCAGGCACACAGCCCTCTTTGAAATGTCTGCGCCGGGGACAACGTGAACTTTCATTGTGCCTGCTCTAAGGTCTGCCCTTTGACGGATGGAATCCTACGGCACTGTTCTGGTGCCGTAGGAGTGCAAGTTAAGCCGCCAATGCCTTAGTCATGTCAGCGCATGCGCTGTCCAGCATTGGTTCCATATGGTCGCGCGCATCTGCAGGAAGTAGGTCCACGATCCAATTCAACCGGGTATTGTCATGATCTTCCTCCAACTGCATGGTCGCCACATGAAAATCCATGTTCAATGGTGAGCTGGTGATAGCGTAAACCACACGTTTCAACTCGTGATCCACGCTCACTATTTTTTCGGTCAGCTCGCCGCCACCCTCCAGCATGCAAACGCGAGAATCACCTTCTTGTATGCTGGACGCCAGGAACCCGATCAAATCTGAGATCCGACCCGTGTCTGAGACTTTTTCCCAGACTTTAGAGATAGGGGCGTTGATGGTGATGGTTTTTGAAATTGTTGTCATATTCGATTTCTCCTTATCAAGACAGGTGTCTAGATATCCTCTAGCTAGACACCTGTCTAGTATTGAGTTACCCTTTTCGAAAGGAGACGACCTTGGCCCGTGCTAAGAATTATGACCGAGAAAAAGCCGTTGAAGCAGCCATGCTCGCATTCTGGAAAAAGGGATACGGGGCACTTGGCGTTCGCGAGATAGAGAGCGAAACCTCAATTAACAGGTTTGCCTTACAGACGGATTTTGGCGGTAAACAAGGTCTTTTTCTCGAAGCATTGCAAAAGTATCTGGAAATCTCCGATGAGACAGCACTAAAGCCCCTGCAGTCAGGCGGGCTTACCGCGTTGATCTCATTCTTCCGGCAACTCGCACATGGAGAGGCCGAAGATCCGCGTGATGGGGGGTGCCTCATGGTTAACACGGTTATCGAAAACGCGAATTTGGGTATCGACGATGTCAGTGAACTCACCGCCAGGCACTACAGCAATATGCAGCGTATGTTTGAGCTGGCGCTTGGTTGGGCCCAAGAGGAAGGAGAGCTAGCTCACGACTTTGATTTGTCATCCGCTGCAAAGATGTTGCTGACATTCGCGATGGGCGTCGAGGTCTATGTGCGCATGAATGGAACTGTGAGTGCCGCGTCTGCACAGGTTGAGTTTCTCGTTTCCCAAATCGAAAGCTGGCGGCTGAAAAAGTAGCAGTTTACCCGCTACAGATATGAGAAAACTTGTTGGAGCGCGGGCGATCATGTGCGGCGATGCAAGGCGCTTTTGTCGTTTCCCCAGTCTTGTGGCGGACGCTCGAAGAAACCGCGACATAGCCTCGTCGCGGACGTTTTTCTGTTGGCGAGATATCTCTCACCAACAAAGTCGGTACCGGGCCGTCCTATGGAATGATCCGGTTGTACTTGCTACCCTCAATCGTGGCACCTGCAATCAACCCCGCCTGGCCAAAGACCACCGCGATCACAGGGGACAGCGCCGTGGTGGTGTCCACGCCCAGATTGCCGCCCTCGTTGGACACCGCATATTCCGCGTCCGCGCCAAGGGTCCAGCCCGGCGAGCGGCGGAAATCGCTGAGCGCGGCTTCGGTCATGAAAAACAGCGCGGTCGAATATTGCTGCGCCCCAAGCTGGAAGCCAAAGGTCGCCGAGGTTGACGAGTAATAATCCACGGACACGTCGTTGATCCGCAACGCGCCGCGGCCGTAGGACCCGCCGGGGCCGAACAGACCGACCTTCGAGATGACCGGCATCATCAGGACGCCAACGGCCTTGTCGGCCAGGTCGCGGCTGCCGGGTACATTGGCGTATAGGAAGTTGAAGGCCTGGTCGACTCGGGCGTCGATCTTGTTGCCGCCATTGCTGTTGACGCCGTTGCCGCAGGCCGCAAGGCCGGTGGTCGCCACGCCGGAGACAAGGAAATTGCGTCTGCTGAGTAAGGTCATGATATCCGCCTGTAGTGTTTTGCTCGTAGGGTGCCCGTCTAGCGCGGTGCATTGGCGGCAATAATAGGCGAAACCCCGCGATATGTCACGGGCTTTGCGCAGCGGTTTGCCAAAAGATAGGCGAGCGACCGCCGACCGGCTCAGCCGTTCAACAGCGCTGCGACCCGCGGCGCAAAATAGGTCAGCACGCCGTCGCATCCGGCGCGTTTGAACGCCATCATGCTTTCCATCATCACCGCGTCTTCATCGACCCAGCCTTGCTGGCCCGCAGCCATGATCATCGCGTATTCGCCGGACACCTGATAGGCGAAGGTGGGCGCGCCGAACGCGTCTTTCACGGCGCGGCAAATGTCCAAATAGGGCTGGCCCGGCTTGACCATCACCATATCCGCGCCCTCATCTAGGTCTCGCGCCACCAGCCGCAACGCCTCGTCGGCATTGGCAGGGTTCATCTGGTAGGTCTTCTTGTCGCCGGTCAATGCGCCAGACGCGCCCACGGCATCCCGAAACGGCCCGTAGAAGGCCGAGGCGTATTTGGCCGCATAGCTCAGAATGGTGGTGTCTTGGTACCCTTCATCTTCAAGGGCCGTGCGCATCGCACCGATCCGCCCGTCCATCATATCAGACGGGCCCAGAATGTCGGCCCCGGCCTCCGCCTGCGCCAAGGCCATCTTGACCAACGCCTCTACGCTTTCGTCATTGACGATGACGCCGTCGCGCACAATGCCGTCATGGCCGTTGATGTTGTAGGGGTCCAGAGCGACATCGGTCATCACCGCCACTTCCGGCACCGCGTCCTTGATCGCGCGGGTCGCGCGGTTGGACAGGTTGTCGGGGCTCCAGGCCTCCTCGCAGCCTTGGGTCTTCAGGGCCGGGTCGGTGTAGGGGAACAGGCAAATCGCGGGGATGCCCAGATCGCGCGCCGCGCGGGCTTGCTCGACGATCAAATCAACGCTCAACCGCTCGACCCCCGGCATGGAGGGGATGGGCGTGCGGGTGGCGTCACCATCGGTGACAAACATCGGCCAGATCAGGTCGGACGGGGCCAGAACCCGCTCTTGCACCAGCGCTCTGAGGGCGGGTGTGCGTTTCGTCCGGCGGAACCGCGTGGCGATGTGCTGCGTCATAAATTCGTCCAAGTTCTGGTATCTTAGGGCGTTCGTGCCATGTTTTAGTGGGTGCCTCAAGCGCCACGTCACCTCTGGCGCTGGATCACCTTGCCCTATAGGGTGCGGCGAAAATACGATCGAAGACCACGAAAAGGCCCGAGCAGACTTGGATTTCTACGTCACCGCATTTGAATTGATCGACCTGCGGTCGTTCTCGAACCTGTGGTTCTGGATCATGCTCGCCGTGTTCTGGTCCACCGCGTCGCATTACGTGTTGGGCGTGCCGTTTGACATGGTCGGCCGCGCCGCCAAACATGGCGGGCAGGCGGAGCAGGACCTGCAAGACCTCGTGCGTATCAACGCCAACCGGCTGACCTATATCTCGGATGAGGCGGGCACATGGCTGACCATATTCGCATCCTTCCTGGTGACAGGGTTGGTGCTGACCGGCTTTGTCTATGATGTGGAATTTTGCCAGGCCCTGTCGCTGATCATCGTGCCGATGCTTTTGGTCTTTGGCATCTCGATCCACAACGCCCGCAAGACTTTCGGGCAGACCGGCGACGACCTGCGCCGCATCCTGCGACGGCACCGCATCGTGGTGCAGCTGATCGGGATGATGTCGATCTTGGTCAGCTCCATGTGGGGCATGTATGTCAATATCACCACGGGCGTGCTGTAGACCTTGACCTCACGGCGTGGCCCGATATGTCCAGCGCAATGAGCAGCTCCCAAGATAAGATCACCGTATCAGGCGCGCCCGAGGGGTTTGACGCCAAACTGGTGGCGGCCGAGCTGCAAAAGGCGGGCAGCGTCATCCATGTGGCCCGCGACGACCGCCGAATGGCGGCGATGCAGACCGCGCTGGGCTTTTTTGCCCCCGATGTGCCCGTGCTCAGCTTTCCCGCGTGGGATTGCCTGCCTTACGACCGCACCTCGCCCAATTCTGATGTCTCTGCGACCCGCATGGCGACGCTGGCGGCTTTGGCGCAAGGCGTGCCGGGGCCGTTCATCCTGCTGACCACCTTGTCCGCCGCCACGCAATACCTGCCCAAGCGCGAAACGCTGGCGCAGTCCAGCTTTGTGGCCACGGTCGGGCAACAGGTTGATGAAGAGGCATTGCGCGGCTTTCTGGTCCGCATGGGGTTCACGCAAAGCCCCACGGTGATGGAGCCTGGCGATTACGCTATTCGCGGCGGCATCATCGACATCTTCCCGCCGGGCGAGGCGGGGCCGGTGCGTCTCGATCTCTTTGGCGATGTGCTGGACGGCGCGCGGCGTTTTGATCCGGCCACCCAGCGCACCACTGAGAAGCTGGATGTGATCGAACTGGCGCCCGTGTCCGAGGTGATTTTGGATGAGGCCGCCATCACACGGTTCCGCCAGAATTACCGCATCGAATTCGGCGCGGCGGGCACGGATGATCCGCTTTATGAAGCGGTCAGCGCGGGGCGCAAGCACGCGGGCATCGAACATTGGCTGCCCTTCTTCCATGACGGGCTGGAGGTCTTGTTTGACTACCTGCCGGACGCCACGATCTGCCTTGATGATCAGCTGACGCCCGCGCGTCTGGCACGCTGGGAAACCATTGCGGATCAATATGACAACCGCGTAGAGGCGATGAAATCCAAGGCGCGGATGGACACGGTCTATAAGCCGGTGCCGCCAGCGTTGCTGTATCTGGATGACGCGGCGTGGGACAAGGCCGTCGCAGACCGCCGCGTGCTGCAATACGCGATCCTGCAGCAGGCGACCGGCCCCGGCGTCATCGACGCAGGCGGGCGGGACGGGCGGAACTTTGCGCCGGAGCGACAGTCCGAAAACCTCAACCTTTTCGGTGCTTTGGCGGATCATGTTCAGAAGATTCGGGCCGCGAAACAGGTGGTCATCGCCAGCTTCTCGGATGGCGCGCGGGAACGGCTGCAGGGGCTGCTGGCGGATCAGGAGATCCACGACACCAAGCTGATCTCTGACGCGCGCGACATCACGGATGGCGGCGTGCATTTGGCCATCTGGGGGCTGGAACAGGGCTTTGTGACGCCTGATCTGGCGGTGATCTCGGAACAGGACGTTCTGGGCGACCGGCTGATCCGCGGCGCGCGCAAGAAGAAGCGGGCGGAGAATTTCCTGACGGAAACCCAGAGCCTCAGCCCCGGCGATCTGGTGGTCCATGTGGACCACGGCATCGGGCGCTACACGGGGCTGGAAACCGTCACCGCCGCAGGCGCGCCGCATGAATGTATCCTGCTGGAATACCAAGGCGGCGACCGGCTGTACCTGCCGGTTGAAAACATCGAATTGCTGTCCCGCTATGGCCATGAGGAAGGCCTGCTCGACAAGCTGGGTGGCGGCGCGTGGCAGGCCAAGAAAGCGCGGCTGAAGCAGCGCATCCGCGATATGGCCGACCGGCTGATCCGCGTGGCCGCCGAACGCGAGTTGCGACGCGCCCCGATTTTGGAGCCTGCCGCCGACATGTGGGAAGGTTTCAACGCGCGTTTTCCCTATGAGGAGACCGAAGATCAGCTGACAACCATCGAGGCCGTGCTGGACGATCTCGCCAAAGGCCGCCCGATGGACCGGCTTGTCTGCGGCGATGTGGGCTTTGGTAAGACTGAGGTTGCGATGCGCGCGGCATTTGTGGCCGCCGCCGCCGGTTTGCAAGTTGCCGTGGTTGCGCCAACCACACTTCTTAGCCGCCAGCATACGCAAAGCTTCAAGGACCGCTTCCGGGGTTTTCCGTTGAATGTCAGGCAGTTGTCGCGTTTTGTTGGCACGAAAGAGGCCAATCAGACCCGCGAGGGCATCGCGCGCGGCGAGGTGGATATCGCCATCGGCACCCACGCGCTTTTGTCGCAGCAGGTGAAGTTCAAGAACCTCGGGTTGTTGATCATCGATGAGGAACAGCATTTTGGCGTGCAGCACAAAGAGAAGCTGAAACAGATGCGCTCCGACATCCATGTGCTAACGCTCTCTGCGACCCCCATCCCGCGCACACTTCAACTGAGCCTATCGGGCGTGCGCGAGCTGTCGATCATTGGCACGCCGCCAGTCGACCGCTTGGCGATCCGCACCTATGTCTCGGAATTTGACGCTGTCACCATCCGCGAGGCGCTGCTGCGTGAGCACTACCGAGGCGGGCAAAGTTTCTACGTGGTGCCGCGCGTCTCGGACCTGCCCGATATCGAAGATTTCCTGAAGGAACATGTGCCCGAAGTCACTTACATGGTGGCGCATGGCCAGATGGCGCCGGGTGATCTCGATCAGCGGATGAACGCGTTTTATGATGGCAAGTATGACGTGCTGCTGGCCACCACGATTGTGGAATCCGGCATCGACATCCCGACCGCCAACACGATGGTCATTCACCGCGCCGACATGTTCGGGCTGTCGCAACTCTATCAGATCAGGGGCCGTGTGGGTCGTTCCAAGACGCGTGCTTATGCCTACCTGACCACCAGGCCGCGCCAGAAACTGACCAAGACCGCTGAGAAGCGGTTGCGGGTTCTCGGATCGCTCGACAGCCTTGGTGCGGGCTTCAACATCGCCAGCCAAGACCTTGATATCAGGGGCGCAGGCAATGTTCTGGGTGAGGAACAGTCAGGCTCTGTTCGGGAAGTGGGCTATGAGTTGTACCAATCCATGCTGGAGGAGGCGATTGCCAAGATCCGGTCTGGCCAGATGGACGGGCTGACCGAAACCGACGATCAATGGGCGCCCACGATCAACCTCGGCGTGCCGGTTCTGATCCCGGATGATTATGTGTCTGATCTCGATGTGCGGTTGGGGCTCTATCGTCGCCTATCCGGCCTGACGACGAAGGTCGAACTGGAAGGCTTTGCCGCAGAGCTGATCGACCGCTTCGGCAAGCTGCCCAAAGAGGTCAACACGCTGCTGCTGGTGGTGCGCATCAAAGCGATGTGTAAACGCGCAGGCATCGCCAAGCTGAACGCGGGCGAGTGCGGGGCCACGATTGAGTTCCATGAAAACAAATTCGCCAAGCCCGAAGGGCTGGTCGAATATCTGCAGGACGAGCGCAACTTGGCGAAGATGAAGGACAACAAGATTGTTGTCCGGCGCGACTGGAAGAAGGATGCCGACAAGATCAAAGGCGCGTTTGCGATTGCCCGCGACCTGGCCGAGAAGGCGGGCACATTCAAGCCCGCCAAAAAGGAGCGCTGACGCGCCCGCGATATTTTGCGTTCTTTCAGGAGCTTTGCTCCTGAGCCACGCGGGCAAAACCTCAGAGTATTTGCCACCAAATGGAAAAGGTCAGACCGCGCCCTGATACTCGCCGCGCGCGGGGTAATTGTTGGATATCGCGAAGTCCAAGGCGCCTAGAAGCTCGCTGAAATGCGGACGCACGAAAGGCATGGTCTGCACCGACATGTAATAAAGCGAGCGGTCTTTATTGACCATGAACAGGCCGGGTTCCGAAAACAGCGCGGGCTCTTCGATGCCGATGGACGTCTTGCCGCGCGAGGTGGAGATGTAGAGCCCCCAATCGCGTGCTTCCTGCAGCGGCAGGTCATAGGCGAAGCGCAGGTTGCTGGCCTCGATCTTGTCGGCCATGGCTTGGGTGCGTTCCTCGCCATCCGACGAGACAGCGATTGTCTTCACGCCTTTTTCGCCAAATTTGGGGGTCAGCTTGTCCAACTCCTTAAGGTAGGTCGCACAAAGCGGGCAGTGCAGGCCACGATAGAAACAGACAACCGTGCCCAGGTCGCCATCGTCACTGGCCAGATCAAATTGACCACCGCCCAACTGAGGCAAGGTCAGGTTGGGGGTTTGTTCGCGTGGCATCAGCATGGGGTGTCTCCTGGTTGAATGAGGTGCGCGGGACCCTATCGCGCACAAGGTATTGCGGCCATGCACAGGTTGTGTGCGCCTTAGCGCAGGCCCTTGCGGATCAGGCCGAAGCCTGCGAGCGACAGCACCATGATGCCGCCCGCAAGCGGCACCAACGTGCCGTCGAACATCAACCCCAACGGGATGGCCAGGGCCACGCCCAGCACCGTCGCAACCGCCCCGATGACGGAAGAGGCCAGTCCGGCGATATGGCCCACCGGTTCCATCGCCAAGGCGTTGAGATTGCCGATGACCAACCCGGCCATGAAGAAAATCGACACGTTCCAAATCAGGAACACGGCGAACGGCACGCCGTTGGTCGTGGCGAGGATCAACACAATTGCCGACAGGATGGCTTGACCGCCCATGCCGATCTCGATCATGCGGCGCATGCCGATGGCCATGACCACGCGGGCGTTGATGATGCTGGCCACGCCACCCAGCAACGCCACCAAGGCGAACCATTCGGGGAAGGTCTCGCCCCGGCCGTAAATTTCGTCAAAGATCTGCTGCACTGAGCTGAGGTCGCCAAACAAGATGCCATAGGTCATCACCTGCGCCGCCGTTGACAGGGTGAAGGCCCTGTTCGAGAAACACTCCTTCGTGGCGGCCCAAAGGGAGGCGGGCCGGAAGTCTCGGCGGCGCTCATGGGGCAATGTCTCGGGTTGGCGCAGGCCCATCCACCCCGTGACGATCAAGCAGAACAGGATGAAGGCCACAAACACCGCGCGCCAGCCATATGCGTCGATGATCAACGCGCCCATATAGGGGGCGGCTGCGGGAACCAGCGTGAAGATCAGCATGGCGTAGGACATGATCTGCGCCATGCGGCGCCCCTCATAGAGGTCACGCACAATGGCCAGCGTGACAATGCGCGGGCCGGAGACGCCCAGCCCCTGCAAGATGCGCGCGGCAATCATCTGATCCATGGTCTGCGCATTGGCCGCCAGGCCCGCGCCCAACACGAACAGACCGGCGCCCGCAAGAATAACGGGCTTGCGCCCAAAAGTGTCGGAGAGCGGGCCGGCAAACAGCGTGCCAACCCCCATGCCCAGCACGAAGGAGGTCAGCACCAGCTGTGCGCGGTTGCGGTCCTCGGGGCTGATTTCCGCCGCGATCTCGGGCAGGGCGGGCAACATGCCGTCGACCGAGAAGGCCACCATCGCAAAATTCATCGCGACCAACGCGATGAACTCGGGCAATGGCAGGCGCTTGTCATCCGTCATGCGCGGCGCCTCTTTAGATACATGATGGCCGCGGCCAGCCAAATGGCGATTTCCAACGCGAAGCTCCAATGCGCCATGAAGGACAGCACAAAATGGGAATGGGTGGGCTGCACGGTCGCAAACTGGAAGAACTGGTCAGAGACCGGCCAAAGCCACATGATCGACCCGACGATGCTGTCGAGGCAAAGATGCATGAACCACGCGCCCATGAACCAGAACACGGCTGGTTTCAGCGGGTAAGGCAGGCGCAGGGCAAGGGGGGTGATGACCGCCAGAGCCATCAGCCAGAACCCCGGCGCATGCACCCAGTAGCGGTGATGATGAAACGCCCGGTCATCGACGAGATAGAAGAACAGCAGGTCGATATCGGGAAACACCGCGCCAAGGATGCAGGCCCAGAAGATCAGCGGCGCGGCAGGGCGCGGCGCGTGGGCCAGGATGTAGCCGGAAGGCAGATGCGCAGTGATCACAAGGCGTTACGCGTCAGGGGCAGGCTGATTGCGCAGCTCGTCCAGCACCCGCTCCCACAAATCAGCAGGTTGTGCGCCAGGCAGGACGTGCAGGTTGGCCACCACGAATGTGGGCACGCCGGTGACCCCGTGATTGCGCGCATGGGCGTCGCGTTCCGCAATGTCCTGCCGGTCGCTGTCTGAGGCCAGCAGGCGTTCAACCATGTCGCGGTTCATCTCGGCGGAGACGGCAATCTCCGCCAACACGGCGTGGTCGCCAATGTCGCGGCCTTCCACGAAATAGGCCTTGAACAGTTTGGACACGATTGCGGTTTGACGCCCCTCCAGCCCGGCCCAGTGGATCAGCCGGTGGGCGTCGATGGTGTTGGGCGTGGTCTTGATCGCTTCGAAATTGATCTCGAGACCTGCCGCCTCAGCCGCCTCGGCGATGCGGCCATAGACCGTCACGGCGTTGTCCTTGCCGCCGAACTTGGTTTCCAGATATTCGCGCCGGTCCATGCCGCCCGCGGGCATGTCAGGGTTCAGCTGGAACGGGTGCCATTCGATGCGAAACGGGTGATCCGCGTTCTTTTCCAGCGCTCGGTCCAGCCCCGCCTTGCCGATATAGCACCACGGGCAAATAGGGTCGGAGATGATGTCGAGTTGGATCGTCGCGCTCATGTCAGGGGGCCTCGTATGCGGCGCGTAATGCGCGCCTGTTCAATTTGCCGTTTGGTCCATATGGAAGCGCCTCGCGCCGGATGTAAAGACGCGGCCGCTTGTAGGGGGTGAGGTTTTGCTCCGCATGGGCGCGCATGGCCTGTTCGTCTGCTGCGCCCGCAACATAAAGCGCGATCACGAAGGCATGGGCTTTGACCTCAACCTGCACGGCGGCGCAGGCAGTCACGCCGCTCAGGGCGTTGAAACAGGCCTCCACCTCCAATGGGGAGACGCGGTAGCCGCCGGCATTCATCATGTCATCCCCGCGCCCCAGATAGGTGACGGTGCCGTCCTCAGTCATCTGCGCCATGTCGCCGGTGGCAAACCACGCGCCTTGCACGGGTGCGTCGCCCAGATAGCCGATCATCAGGCCGGGGTCGGAGGTGGCAACCGCCAGCTCGCCCGGCGTGTTTGGCGCCACGGGCGCGCCGTGCTCGATCACTGCGACGCGCCGCCCCGCCTGCGGCCTGCCTGATGTGTCGGGCGGCGCGGGATGCGCGGGCGAGGACGAGATGAAGGTTGAACATTCAGACATGCCCATCGCCTGATGCAGCCCGGTCCCGGTGCGCGCGGTCCAGTCCTGGCGGATGGCCTCGGCCAGATGTTCGCCCGCTGACAGCCCGTGGCGCAAGCGCGGCATCGGCGGCAGTTCAGATTGCAACATCTTGCGGTAAACCCCTGGCGCGGCTGCGAAAATGCTGATGTCATGTGCCTTGATACAGGTCGGAAGCTGGTCCGGCGTCATGCCGTCGCCTGCAATCAACGCCGTCGCGCCGACGCTCCACGGGTCCATCAGGCCTGTGCCAAGGGTGAAGGTCCAGTTGAAGGCTCCGGCATGCATGACGCGGTCTGCCTCCGTCAGCCCGTACCAGCCCTGATGCATCATCCGCCGCGCCCAGATGGCACGATGCGCATGGCACACGCCCCGCGGGGTGCCTGAGGTGCCAGAGGTGAACACGATATAGGCCAGCCGGTTCGGGTCGCCTATCACCGGCGCGATTGGGGCGGCGCTGGGCAGCCGATCCAAGGCATCCAACGCGCCATTGGGCAACGAGGCCTGCCCATCATGCAAGATCAGTGCTGGGCCGGTCTGCCGCGCGACCTCCGTGATCTCCGGCACGCTCAACGCGGCGGAGGCGGGGACCGGCACAAACCCGCCCCAGATGCAGGCCAAATAGGCGATTGGAAAATCCGGCGTGTTGCCCAGCCGGAACAACACCCGGTCGCCTTGCGCCAGGCCTTGGGCCGCCAAACCGCCGGCAACCTCCGTCACCCGGGCCTTCAGTGCCGCAAAGCTGAGGGTGGTTACGCCGCCGTCAGGGCTTGCCACCAAAAGCGCGAGCTTAGCCGCCAACCGGTCCGCATGGGCCAGCACATATGCCGCCATGTTGAACGGGTCGGGGCAGGGCTCTGGCGGGCCTTGGTCGAATACGGAACTCATGCCCTGTCGCTACGTCGCAGGCCGCGCCATTGCAAGCCGGGCCTTAGCCGCGCTATGCAACACCCATGTCTTTAGAGAAGCTACAATCGCTCACAGTGGCGCATGGGGATGGGTCGGAAACCCGTGTCGAGCCTTTGAACCTCGGCCGCCGGGTGCGCGAGCTGCGCAAGGAGCGCGACTGGACCCTGGAACGCGCCGCGAAAGAGGCGGGGCTGGCACGCTCCACCTTGTCGAAGATCGAAAATGACCAGATGTCACCCACATTCGAGCTGATGAAGAAGCTGGCCTTGGGGCTTGGCATCGACATGCCGCAGCTGTTCACGCCGCCCAAGAAGGACCAAGTGTCAGGCCGCATGGATGTGACCAAGGCGGGCGAGGGCAAGACGCTGGTCACCACCACCTACGAGCATGAATTGCTGGCCTCGGGCCTGACGAAAAAGGCGATGCTGCCCTACCGCGCCGCCGTCAGGGCGCGCAGCTTCGAAGAGTTTGACGGCTGGGTGCGCCATGATGGCGAGGAATTCCTGTATGTGCTGACCGGATCGGTCAGGCTCTTCAGCGAATTTTACGAACCCGCCGAGATGAGCCGGGGCGACAGCGCCTATTACGACGCGTCCATGGGGCACAACCTGATCTCAACCAGCGCCGAGGATGCCACGGTTCTTTGGGTCACGTCGCTGAACTAGTCATCTGCCTTGGCAAACAGCCAGCCCAGCACAGCCGTTCCGGCAATAGCGGCCACCACCTGCATCACGATGAACATCGGCATATGCGCTGGATTGATGCCCGCGAACGTGTCGGTGAAGGACCGCGCGATGGTCACCGCCGGATTGGCAAAGCTGGTCGACGAGGTGAACCAATAGGCCCCGGTGATATAAAGCGCCACCAGCGTCGGCACCGCCTCAGCCCGGGCTTTCAGACCGCCGAAGATCACAAACAGCAAGCCGAAGGTGGCGATCAGCTCTGACAGGTATTGCGCGGGGCCGGTGCGGGCTTTGGTGGACAGCTGAAAAAGGTCCAGCTCGAACATGAAGTGTGTTAGCCAAACCCCTATAACTCCGCCAAAAATCTGCACCAGAATGTAGACCAAAGCTGTCGACGTCCCGATCTCTCCCCGCAGCCAGAAGGCCAGGGTGACCGCCGGGTTGAAATGCGCGCCTGAGACGGGGCCAAGCACTGTGATCAGCGCGTAAAGAATGCAGCCCGTCGCGATCGCATTGGCCAGCAGCGCAACAGCCACATTTCCGCCCGCCAAAGCCTCCCCCATAATGCCGGAGCCCACGACGCCGATCAGAAGGAACGCGGTGCCCAGAGCCTCCGCCACATATGCGCGCGCTGTGTTCATGCCAATTGTCCAATACGGGCCAGGGCTTCGGGCGTTCGCGCCTCTGGCGCGAGGGCTGCAAATGCATCCGCCCGGCGGCGCAGGATCTGAAACGCCTCTTCAAAGGCCCGTTCTTGCGCTGCGGGGGCGGCAGCAGCGGGATCCTCGACCCCCCAATGCGCCCGCAACGGAGCCCCCGGCCATACGGGGCACACTTCATTGGCCGCATTGCCGCAGACTGTGATCACCAAATCCATGATAGGGGCGTCAGGCGCCGCGAACACGTCCCATGATTTTGATGCTGGCTCATCCAGCGAGATGCCGTGGCGCTTTAGGGTCGGCAGCGCCCAGGGATGCACCTGGCCCGCAGGTTTTGACCCAGCGGAAAAAGATTGGAACCCGTGATGGTCCAACAGCCCCTCCAACAGGATAGAGCGGGCCGAGTTGCCGGTGCATAAAACGAGAATATTCATTGCGCATTCCCCATCAGCGCGGTGTTTAGGGGGACTGCGTAACAGGTTTATGTCAGGCCTGTCTTTCAAAAACGATTGAGGCCCTTCGCGATGAAACGAAGGGCCTCTGTCAGCAACCTTGAGGGAGAAGGTTGTCGTTGGGGATTAGTTCTCGGCAGGCGAGTCGTTGGTCAGCGCGAACATCGCCTGGATGGCCGATACGTCAACGTTGCGAGCGCGGTCGAAGTTCACGATGTTCTCGGCAGGTGAGTCGTTTACCAGCGCCAGGATCTGGGCCGCGCCAACCGGGTTGCCAGTCGATGTTTCGCCCACGATGCGCTCAGCGGCGGAGTCGTTGGTCAGTGCGAAGAAGGCCTGTGCGTCGGACACGTCAGCGAAAGCTGGTGCGGACAGGGACAGGGCGAGCGCGGCAGTTGCGATGATGGTTTTCATGTTTTTTCTCCAGTGTGTGTTGCCCGGTGAGGGCGATATGTGTTCGGCGGTGTTGCCGTTTGATGGGACCAATATGGGACATGGCGGCCCTCACTGGAATTCACTCGAGCGTGAGAATGCGCCACGATTGGTGCGCATGCGCACAGATTGGGTTTGATGCGGAAGACACCGTAACGGCCGCGTGAGAACCGGCTCACAAACCGTGAGGCGTGTGAAATTTTCGGGCATTCGGCCTTCGGGGCAGCCGACTCACAACCGGCTCAGGAGAACATGGACCGCAGATCAACGCTGGATGTGCTGTTCAAATCGGACCAGTGATCCTGCAGGAACCGGTCGGCGGCGGCGCGACCAGCATCTTTCAACTCGCCCAGCACATAAGGCGTCGGCACCATCTTGGTGGCCACTGATAGCTGGGTCATCAACGCATCGTCGGAAATCATGTGAACCAGCACGTCTTCCATCGTGCCGCGCGTCACTTTGCCCTCGGCGATCAGGTCTCGCACGAATTGAATGGCGCGCAGTTCGCGAAACAGCGAGCCGTTGAAGCTGATCTCGTTGATCCGGTTCTGAATGTCCTGCGGCGTTTTGGGGATGTCCTCGCGGTGCAGCGGGTTGATGTTGACGATGACAATGTCCTGCGTGTCATTGGGAAAGAGCGGAAACAGCGCCGGGTTGCCCATGTAGCCGCCATCCCAATAGGCCTCGACCCGGTCGGTCTTGGGGTCGAAAATCTCAACCGCCTTGAACAGGGTCGGCAAGCAGCCAGACGCAAGGATCGCGTCCGTGGTGATCGCCTCGCCGTCAAAAATCCGGATCTTGCCGCTGCGCACATTGGTGGCACAGATGAACAGCTCTGGCCCCTCATCGGCGCAGACCCGGTCGTAAGAGAAGTCTTTGACGATCTTTTCCAGCGGATGTGGCGACAGGGCCGCGAACTGATAGGGCGAGGAGAGACGCGACATCATGTCGACCGCCATGAAGGCCGGGGACAGCTGCATGGCGTTGCTGATCAGTTGCGGGGTGACACCGGTCATCCAGGCGGGCAGGGCGGTGTGATCAACTGCCCCGATCTCATGCCACAGCCAGCTGAGCTTGTCCTTGGCGCCTTGACGGCCGCCACCCACGAGCCCCGATTTCAAGGCCGCGCCGTTCAACGCGCCGGCCGAGGTGCCCGAGATGCCTGCGATTTCCAGCCGCTCTTCTTCCAGCAAGCGATCCAGCACGCCCCACGTATAGGCCCCATGCGCGCCGCCGCCTTGCAAGGCGAGGTTGATTGATTTGGTCGCCTTCGAGGCCATGAGGTCTTCACTTTCGATTAAGGTTAACGCGCGCGGGCGATAAACACCGTAAATAGGGCTTCGTTTTGGCGAAAATACTCAAATGCGACGGACAGAATGAATACGCCCAGATGTTCGGAGGCGCGGGGCCGCAGGTTTTTGCAAAACCCGCATTCCCCCGCCCGTTGAGGCGCTGCGCGTCACAAGGCCGTCCAACCGCCATCCACTGAAATCGTCGTGCCGGTGATTTGCGCGGCTGCGTCAGAACACAGAAACTCGGCAACGCCGCCAAGTTGCTCCGTAGTCGCAAATTCTTTCGAGGGCTGGCGCTCCAGAATGACCTTCTGGGTCACTTCCTCCTCGGTCATGTCGTATTTTTTGGCCGTGTCGGGAATCTGCGATTCCACGAGCGGCGTCAAAACATAGCCCGGGCAGATTGCATTCGCGGTGATCGGTTCGCGCGCGGTTTCCAGTGCCACCACTTTGGTCATGCCCACAACGCCGTGCTTGGCCGAGACATAAGCGGATTTATAGGGCGACGCGGTTAAACCGTGGGCCGACGAGATGTTGATGACCCGTCCCCAACCGGCCTTGCGCATCAGCGGCAAGGCCGCAGCCGTGGTGTGAAAGACCGAAGACAGCATGATCGCAATGATCATGTCCCATTTCTCCACCGGAAACTCGTCAATCGGGGCGACATGCTGGATGCCCGCGTTGTTGACCAGAATGTCGACCTGTCCGGCCTGCTCAATGAGCGCGCGCGCCTGATCGCCCTTCGACAGATCGGCCTGAATGTAGCGTGCGTCCGTGCCGGTCTCTTTGCCGATTTCGGCCGCGAGGGCGTGATCGGCCTCCGCGTCTGTGTAGGAATTCAGAACAACATTCGCGCCGGCCTTCGCCAATTCGCGCGCAATGCCCAGCCCGATGCCGGAGTTAGAGCCGGTGACGACAGCGGTTTTGCCTTTGATCGACATAAGAGGGGATCCTTTTCAAATCACATGTTGCGCGCAGCATATATGCTGCACCTGCGAAATAAACCCGAAGCTTTCACACGGAATGGTGAAGGCACGCCTCCGCTTGGCCAAAAAAAAACACCAGCCGAAGCTGGTGTTAAGTTATTGAGGCAGGTTTCATACAGGCAAGAAACCTATCGAGCAGTAACACCTTTATAAGCAATGACTTGCTGTGCGCCAAGCTAAAAGTTTGAAAAGGCTCAAACTCCGCTTTACGGTCAGCATCAATAATAATAGGGGCGCGAGGGAGAGTTGCCAAAATGAGATCAGTGTTTTTCCGAGGCTGCGCGGCCGTTGCCGTTGCGTCAACGGTCCTGATAGGTGGAATCGCCAATGCAGAGCCGAAACATGGCATAGCTATGTATGGCGAGCCTGCATTACCACCAGACTTTGTGTCCTTGCCATATGTCAACGCAGACGCGCCGTTTGGCGGCAAAGTGTCGGCAGGTGAGGTTGGCAGCTTCGATTCTCTCAACCCCCACATCCAAAAGGGCCGGGTGCCGTGGCAGCTGCGCTTCCTCGCATATGAAAGCCTGATGGGCCGGTCGCTGGACGAGCCGTTCACGCTCTATGGGGTATTGGCCGAATCGATTGATGTCTCGGACGCCGGCGATTCTGTAGAATTCGTGATCCGGGAGGAGGCGCGATTCTCAGACGGCAGCCCCGTCACAGTCGAAGACGTGATCTGGTCTTACGAGACATTGGGCACAAAAGGCCATGGCCGTTATCGCGGCAGCTGGGCCAAAGTCGCTTCCGCCGAGAAGACCGGCGAGCGGTCGGTGAAGTTCACTTTCAACGTCGAGGACCGCGAATTGGCGCTGATCATGGGGATGCGCCCGATCCTGAAAAAGGCCCAATGGGACGGCAAGGACTTTGAGGAAAGCGGGCTGGACGACATCCCCATCACCTCCGCCCCCTATATGATCGACGACTTTGAGGCGGGGCGGTTCGTGTCGCTGAAGCGCAACCCGGATTATTGGGGCCAGGACATCCCGTTCCGCCGCGGCACCAACGTCATTGACGAGGTGCGCATGGAATTCTTCGCCGACAGCACCGCCATGTTCGAGGCGTTCAAAGCAGGCGCGCTGACCTCGCACCGCGAAACCAACGCCGCCAAGTGGGAGCAGCAATTTGGCTTCCCGCGCGTGACCAATGGCGACGTGAAAAAGGCCGAGATCCCGCATAAGCGCCCCTCGGGCATCACCGGCTTTGCGATGAACACCCGCAAGGACATCTTCAAGGACTGGCGGGTGCGCGAGGCGATGATCCAGGCATTCAACTTCGAGTTCATCAACGAGAAGCTGAACGGCGGCAACCAGCCGCGCATCACGTCGTATTTCTCCAACTCGGTGCTGGGCATGGATCATGACCCCGCCCAAGGCAAAGTGCTGGAGCTGCTGGAGGCCCACAAAGCCACGCTGCTACCCGGCACCATCGAGGGCTACAGCCTTCCGGTCTCCAACGGGTCGGAACGCAACCGCGCGGGCATCGTCAAGGCGCAGGACCTGCTGGCCGAGGCCGGATGGGAGATCAAGGACGGCGTCATGACCTCTGCCGAGGGAAAGCCCCTGAATTTCTCTATCCTTGTGCAATCGGGCAGCTCTGAGGTTCTGTCGATCCTCAACATCTACACCCAGGCGCTGGAACGCATCGGGGTATTCGCCAAGGTCGACACGATTGACGGGGCACAATATCGCGAACGGATCGACGGGTTTGACTTCGACATGACCTACACCACCCGCGGCCTGTCGCTCAGCCCGGGCAACGAGCAATTGGCCTATTGGGGCACCGAGGCCGCGAAGACGAACGGTTCGCGCAACATTGCCGGTATCAACATGCCTGCGATTGACGCCATGGTGCAGCAGATGCTGACTGTCGAAAGCCGGGAGGACTACCTGGCCGCCGTCAAGGCGCTGGACCGCATTCTGATGGCGGGGCGATACGTTGTGCCGCTCTGGTACTCGCCGGTTTCGCGCTTGGCGCATGCCAAAGAGTTGAAACGGCCTGACTACACCCCCGCCTATGGCGACTGGCCCGGCTACCTGCCGGACGTCTGGTGGGTAGAGCAATAAAGATGCCCCGCAAAGAGGGCTGAACCCAAAAGGAAGAGCAGAGATGTGGAAACTGGCAATTGCGCTGCTGGCGCTGGGTACTCTTGTGGCCTGCAACACCGTCGAAGGCGTGGCCGAAGACGTCAAACAGACTAGCAAGGCGGTGCGGCGCGCCATCTAGCTGCGACAATCGGGCTCTGGGGGAAAGGGCGTAAAGGGCTTACATCTCGCTTGGAGAAGGAAGTCCTATGCGCGTGCTCAACACCCCGTACTCTTGGCGCGACGACCCGGCGGTGCCGGCATTTGCGGATTCTGGCCCGGTGACCGTGATGGACGCCAAATGCGGGCTCTGCGCCCGTGGCGCGCGATGGATTGCGCGCAATGACCACGCGTCCGAGTTTCGGATCATTCCTTTGCAATCTGTCCTGGGGTCCGCACTGATGCGCCATTTCGGGATGACGCCGGACGACCCGCTGTCGTGGCTCTATCTGGAGGACGGGTTGGGCTACAGCTCGCTCGATGCCACCATGAAAGTCGGCGCACGTCTGGGCGGTGTCTGGCGCGGGCTTGGAATCTTGCGGATCATTCCGGCCCCGCTGCGCGATTTGGCCTACGGCGTGGTGGCGCGCAATCGGTATAAGGTGATGGGCCGCGCTGATCTATGTGCCATGCCGGACCCGGATGTACAGGCGAGGCTGATGCAATGAAAGTCTTGGTCCTTGGCGGCTACGGCGTGTTCGGCGGACGGCTGGCGCGGCTGTTGCTGGAGGATGGGGTAGACGTTGTGGTGGCCGGGCGGTCTGCGGCCAAGGCCCGGGCCTTTTGCGACGAATTTGGCGGCGCGGCTTTGGCGTTGGACAAGAACGACCGCGATGCGGTGAGCGCGGCGCTAAGAGGAACCGACGTTCTGGTCGACGCCATTGGCCCGTTTCAGGGCTATGACGGCTATCCGTTAGCCGTGGCCGCAATCGCGGCGGGATGTCATTATCTGGACCTGTCGGACGACGCGGGTTTCACCGCCGGAATTTCTGCGCTCGATGCCTCCGCCAAGGCGGAGGGGGTGGCGGTGTTGTCCGGTGTTTCATCGGTGCCCGCGCTGTCCAGCGCCGCTGTGGAGGCCTTGAAGACCGACCTGTCAGAGATCACCCTCATGGACACCGCAATCCTGCCCGGCAACCGCGCCCCGCGCGGCTGGTCGGTGATGGAGGCGATCTTGTCCCAAGTTGGCCGCCCGCTGGCGCAATGGCGTGGTGGGGCTTGGGTGGACACGCCCGCATGGGGCGGCGTCGTGCGGCGCGCGTTGCCGAAAGGGCTTCGCCGATCTGCCTCGCCCATCGGGGCGCCGGATTTGGTGTTGTTCCCTGAGGCGTACCAAGCGCGCTCGGTCCTGTTTCGGGCCGGGCTGGAGCTGGGGGTGATGCATCACGGGCTACGGGTGTTCGGCTGGTTGCATCGCAAGGGATTGCTGCCCCGGTTGGACAAGCTGACATGGCCGATGCTGCAGGCTGCGCGGATGCTGTCGCCGTTTGGATCGGATCAAGGCGGGATGAGCGTGGTGGTTGCGGGCCGCGCCGCGGAGGGTGCTGCGCAGACCCGTGGCTGGCGGCTGCATATGGACGAGGGGCAGGGACCTTTTGTCCCGGCCGTTCCCGCGCTGCTGATGGTGCGCCGGTTTGCCCAAGGTCGTGCGACCCCCGGCGCAGGCCCTGCGTTGGGGTGTTTCGATCTGGCAGAGGCGGAAGAGGTTCTGTTCGGGATCAGCGGCAGTTTCGACCGCGACTGCCCCGACATGACACCGCTTTTTGAAAAGGCAATCGGGCGTGAAGCGTGGGATACGATGCCGACAAGCTACCGCACGGGCCATGATCTGTGGGACCGGCATGTGATGCGCGGAACCTCCAAAGTGACACGCGGCAAGGGGGCTTTGGCGCGGTTCATTGCTGCGCTGTTTCGGTTCCCGCCGGAACGCGACGACACGCCCCTGACCGTGACAATGGAACGGATCGGCGAGACAGAGAAATGGACCCGGAATTTTGACGGGCAGCGTTTCTTTTCGGTGCTGAGCTATGCTGGCCCCGGACGGGTCCGGGAACGCTTTGGGCCATTTGAATTTGAGATGGACCTGCCGGTGAATGATGGCCGGATGGAGATGAACGTGATGCGCGGCTGGGTCATGGGCCTGCCGATGCCCGCGTGGGCTCTGCCGAAATCAGAAACGGCGGAGTTTGATCAGAACGGTGTGTTCCGGTTCGACGTGAAGATTAGCGCGCCCGTGACGGGGATGATCGTGCATTACCAGGGCCAGCTGCGGCGCGAGGACCTTATTCCGCCGCCAGCTTAGGCGGCTCGGACGGGTCCTTGCCGTTGGGGTAGACCAGCCCGGCGGAGATCACCAATTTGGCGGCGTCCTCGACGCTCATGTCCAATTCGATGATGTCGGATTTTGGCACGAACAGCAGAAATCCCGATGTAGGGTTCGGCGTGGTTGGCAGAAAGACTGAAACCTTCTGTTCCTCCACCGGGATGCCCGACGCGATTTCGCCTTTGGCCGTGGTTGACACGAAGGCAATCGCCCAGATGCCGCGCCGCGGGTATTCCACAAGGCAGGCCTTGTCGAATGACGTGTCGCGTTGCGAGAACACGGTTTCGGCGATTTGTTTCACGCCGGAATAGACCGAGCGGACAACCGGCATGCGGTTGACCAACCCTTCACCCCAGCGCAGCAGTGACCGGCCCAGAAAGCCTTTGGTCACCCAGCCCACCAGCACGGTGAACAGCAGAAAGATCACCACGCCGATGCCGCGCACGTTCACGTTGATGCGTTCTTCGGGGTAGCCCATCGCCCAGTTCAGCAATTCCTCGGGCTGATAGGCGTTCGGGATGAACGGCCAGACCCAGCTGTCGATCCAACCCACCACGGTCCAGATCAGCCACAGGGTCAGCCCAATGGGTGCCACCACGATAAGCCCGGCCAGAAAATTGCCACGCAGCCGGGAAATGCTACCGGGGCGCCGGATGCGCGGGTTTTGGTCTTCGGACATGGGGCAGGCTACTTTTAAAAGGGGCGATCCACCAAGTTAACGTAAGGAGTGTCCGCGCGCTGCACAAGCGGGGTTCCGCGCAACTGTGTGTTTCAGGATGTTACGACGATGATTTGCCCAATGCGCAGGCGATTTGTGCCGCCAGCCGGGCGTTGTTGCGCACCAAGGCGATGTTGGTGGCCAGAGACCGGCCCTCTGTCAGCTCAAAAATGCGTTTCAGCAGGAATGGGGTTACCGCCTTGGCGGTGATGTTTTGCGCCTCTGCCTCTGACAGGGCCTGCGTGATGATTGGTTCAATGTCGTCCTGCGGGATATGATCTTCATGCGGCACCGGGTTGGCGATGAGTTGGCCGCCCGGCACGCCCAACGCCGCGCGTATATGGTGCGACGCGGCGATCTGGTCTGGCGTATCAAGGCGTTGCGGCGCGGCAATGTCGGAGGCCGACGACCAGAACGCAGGCAGGCTGTCCTGGCCGTAAGCGATCACCGGCACGCCGAGCGTTTCGAGCGTCTCCAGCGTTTTGGGAATGTCGAGGATGGCTTTCGCCCCGGCGGCCACAACAGTGACGGGGGTTTGGGCCAGCTCCTGCAGGTCGGCGGAGATGTCAAAGCTCTGCTCCGCTCCGCGATGCACGCCGCCGATGCCGCCCGTCGCGAAGACGTCAATGCCTGCCAGATGTGCAGCGATCATGGTCGCGGCGACGGTCGTGGCACCAGTACCGCCTTGGGCCAGGCAGATCGCCATATCGGCGCGGCTGAGCTTGGCGGCATCATGTCGTTGCGCGAGCGCGATCAACTGCGCGTCCTCAAGGCCGATATGAAGCGTACCATCTAACACAGCGATGGTGGCAGGTGTCGCGCCTTCTTCGCGGATGATCTGTTCCACGCCGCGCGCCATTTCAACGTTCTGCGGATGCGGCATGCCGTGGGTGATGATGGTGCTTTCAAGCGCTACAATCGGGCGGCCTGCGGCATGGGCGGCGGCGACCTCGGCGGAGCGGATCATATCAAGGCTCATTGGTAGCTTTCCCCGGAGATATAGGTGGCGGCGGCTTCCAGCGCGCGTTTCAACGCGGCTTGCCCGTCCGCGCCTTGCGCCTCAGACGCGATATGGGCGGCCATGAACGTGTCGCCCGCGCCGGTGACGCGGGTGACCAGAACTTCGGGCGGGGTCAGGGTGATGACCCCGGCCTTGGTGGCTACGGTGGCGGGGTTGGGTCCGTCTGTGACGACGGCGCGGTACAGGCCGTGATCCGTCAGGGCCGACGCGGCCTCGGCGCTGTTGTCTATGGTGCGGTGCAGCAGCAGGTTGGCCTCTTCAAGGTTGACGTAGATCGTGGCCTTGGGGTGCGACAGGTAGGGGATGAGCCGTTCCGCCTTGCCGGGGGAGGCGGGGGCTACGCGCAGGTCGGTCTGCTCAAATTCGGGGGCATGGGCGATCTGTTCCAGCAGCGCGACGGTCAGGTTCCCGTCCAGCGCCACCAAACCGTCCCAGCCTTTCAGCGCGGCGCCAAGTGGCCGCAGGATCTTGTCGCCCGCAGCTTCCAGCGAATGCGCGTCGGCCACGGCGGCAATCAGGCCGTTGCCACCTTCAACCGCCATGTAGCGATCAGTGGGCAGGTCCTCGGAGCGGTAGACATGGCCCGCGTCAATGCCCAGCCGGGTGCAGGCGCGGATCAGCTCCGCGCCCTCATCATCCTGCCCGATGGCGGTCAGGATGGCGGGGGACATGCCATAGGCCTTCAGGGCCATGGCGATGTTCATTGCGACCCCGCCGGGCAGCCGCGTGATGCGGCCCGGCACGTCGGAGCCCACGCGCATATGCGCGGTCGCGCGGCCAATGATGTCCCACAGCACCGCGCCGATACATAAGATGTCAGGTTGTTTGCTCATGCGCCCTTATTGGCGAGGCCCGCGCGGGGAGGCAAGGCGGGAGTTACGGCTGAAACAGGATCTTCACATAAGAGCGGAACATCAGCACCTGCCGCGCGGTCGCGTTTGGGTCGTCCACCGCTTTGGACAGGATGATCCCGCCCTCGACGACGCCCGACAGCATGTCGGCCAGATCGCTGAGGTCGACCTTGTCCTTTGGGGGGTGCTGGGCGGCGATATCCTCGAACATGGTCAGAAACCGCGCGCGCCAGGACAGCATGGCGCGCCGGTTGGCCTGCTGCACCTGACCGTCGAACAGCCGCGCCTGGTAGCAGGAGGTGGCGACAAGGCAGCCGGGGTGGCCCTCGGGCATGTTTTCCAGCAGCTCCGCCATCAACTTCAGCCCGATGAGCATTGTTTGCAGCGGGTCATCGCTCAGCTGCGCGGCGCGGCCAAACAGGTCGTCAAACAGCGCTTCCTCGTCGTCGATGTAGCGGTCGACCAAGGCAAGGGCGAGGGCGTTCTTGTCAGCGAAATGGTAGAAGAACCCGCCTTTGGTGATCTCGGCGGCGGCGGTGATTTCTTCGATTGAGGTGGCCTCGAACCCTTTGGCCAGAACGGCGTCCTGCGCGATATCGAGGATTCTGGTGCGGGTGTTCGTCATGGCGTTATCCGTGATTCACTGTACCAAAGGTATAGTAAGGCCGCAGGCTACGCGAAACAACACGCGGCCACGTCGGCTAAGTGTCAGTAAGTTATGACTATTTTTTGAAGCCAGCCGATGGACCACAAGCACACTATCCGTGCGCGGTCCGCTGCCAGATAAGCAGCCGCATGACTTTCAGGAGTGAATGATATGACAATTTCCGATCGCATCGCGCAGATGATGAACACCGACCAACCCTACCTGACCGACGGGGGTTTGGAGACATGGCTGATCTTTGAACGGGGCTTTGAGCTTCCAGCCTTCGCGGCCTTTCCCTTGCTGCGCCAAGACGAAGGCCGCGCGGCTTTGGTGGAGTACTTCGCCAAATTCTTGGACGTGGCAGAGAACGCCGGGCGCGGGTTTGTGCTGGATACGCCGACATGGCGCGCGGGCGTGGCTTGGTGTGACGCGCTCGGCTTGAGCGCTGCGGAGATCATGGCAGCCAACAAAGATGCCGTGGCCTTGGCAAAGACGATCCGTGCCGCGCGCGAAACCTCAGATTTGCCGATTGTGATCAACGGCCAGATTGGCCCCGCGGGTGATGCCTATGACGGGGACCGGGTGCTCGGCATCGCGGCGGCGGAGAAGATCCATGAGCCACAGATCGCGGCATTGGCAGAGGCGGGTGCCGATCTTGTCAGCGCCTTGACATTGGGTACCACCTCCGAGGCCATCGGGATCGCCCATGCCGCCATTGCGGCGGACATCCCCTTTGTGGTGTCCTTCACGACCGAGACGGATGGCAAACTGCCCAATGGGACCACCTTGGCCGACGCCATTCGCGAGGTGGACAATGTCACCGGCGGCGCGCCGCTTTATTACATGATCAACTGCGCGCATCCCGACCATTTCAGGGGCCGGCTTGAAGGGGGCGGGGCCGATTGGCTCAGCCGCATAAGGGGCGTGCGCGCCAATGCGTCCCGTCTGAGCCATGCTGAGTTGGACGAGGCCACCCAGCTGGATGCGGGTGACCCGATCGAGTTTGGTGCTCTCAGCCACGCTTTGGGGCGGATGCTCCCTAACCTCAGCATGCTTGGCGGGTGCTGCGGCACTGACCACCGCCACGTGCATCACATCGCGACGGCGGCGCAAGGAGGGTCATGATGGATTTGGTATTGAGACCGGCGAGGCCCGCCGATGCGCCGGTAATGGCGCGGCTGGTGAACATGGCGGGCGAGGGGCTGCCCCTGGCGCTTTGGACCGGCATGGCCGCCCCGGGCGAAGACCCTTGGGACGTTGGTGCGGCCCGGGCTGCACGGGACGAAGGCGCGTTTTCATGGCGCAACGCCTTGGTCGCCGAACGGGACGGCGCGGTACAGGGGATGATCATCACCTATGAGGTGGATAGCGAACCAGAGATGCCGGATGCCGAGACACCACCCGTATTTGTGCCGTTGATTGCGCTGGAAGCCAAAGCGCCTGGGACCCGCTACATCAACGTGCTGGCCACCTTGCCCGACGCGCGGCGCACAGGTGTGGGCACGGCGCTGATGCAAGCGGTCGAAGGTGACGCACCCGCAGCGGGGCTGTCCTTGATCGTGGCCAGCGGCAACGCCGCCGCGCGACGGTTTTATGCGGGGCTTGGCTATGGCGAGGTGGCGCGGATGGCTGTGGTTGAAGGCATGGGATGGCAGACGGATCATCAGGATTGGATCTTGGTCACCCGGCCTTGAGCCGTCGGTATCTGAGTGTTTTGGAACCATGATGGGTGGCCGATACGCTGTGATGGGCGACCGGCTGTAGGGTTTGCTCTGTCTGGATACGTAGGTGGGCCCACCCGTTGGTTTGGGTCGAGACCTTGTGTTGCCACGGCGGTTTGCCGCGTCTGTCCGTTGGTTCGTCGACGAAACCCTTGGACCCCCGCGCTTTGATGTCACGTCGGGGTTGGGGTCTCTGATTTGAGTTCTGGCTGATCAACCGTAGGGCGGGTTCTAACGGGCAAACGTTAAGCAGAGTTAACCGATGCGTTCGCAGCCAGGTCCATTTCGGCAAACCTGTGCTTCACCGCGTCGCTGAGCGGCTGCTTGGCGCTGCCGTCTTTCTCGAGCTGGACAAGCACCGAGGAGCCGGTGGCCTGCAGGCCCTGATCGGTCCAGACGCCGTATTCCATAACCCAGCTGGTGTTGCGAAACGACGTGGTGCGGCCGGTGACCACGTAGTCTTGCGCCACCACCATTTCCTTGAGAAATTCTGCCGCGATGGATTTCAGCACGATGCGCGGGCTGTCGGGGCCGTAGTCGGACACGCCATAGGCGCGGAAATAGGCGATGCGGAACGTCTCGAACCAGCGCAGATAGGCGGTGTGGTTGACGTGCTGCAACGCGTCGATCTCGCCAAACCGTACGCGGTCGGCTGTCCCGAAGCTCCATGGCTCGGGGATGCCGAGGGCGCGCAGATCATCGCCCAGCAGCGGGGTGTGGTAGCTCAGTTTTTCCATGCGCGACCGCTTACGGGGTTTTGGCTATGGGTTCAACGCCCCCGCAGATTGACCGGGTCGTAGTCTGTGTCGGGATCGGCCTTGCGCGCAGTTGCCGCGTCCGAGATCAGGTGATCGTCAGGGATCAGGCGCGGCTCGACAAAGGGCAGGTACCAGATGATCCCGCGTCGCCACGGTTTCCATTCGCGCCGGGTCAGTGATTTGGGGATGACCTCGAATATCCACCACTTCCAGATCATCGAATTGTGGATGGGTGCCAGCGGGTCGGGGTCGGAATAGCGCAGCCCCCCGGGCGTGCGTTTTTCGGGGTCCGCGCCATGCACATAATCATCCACCCGCTCGCCCACAAATTCCAACGCGACGCCGGCCTTTTCCAACTCCCCCAGCATCCAGAGCAACGTGATCTTGCCAATCCCCGCGCGATGTTCCAGTGGGGAGCCCCCGATATCCGAATGGTATCCGGGAAACCACATTTGTTTGACATCCTGCGGTTTGCCGTCACCGGATTTGAAACGGTTTCCGTAATATCTGACGGGGCTCCAGGGTTGCGCCCGAAACATCGAGCGGCGTTCGTCAATGGCCAGGGCATGGCGCACCATCTCGACAGACGGGTTGCGGTTGACCGAGGAATGCGTGCCGAATTCCAGAAAATAGCCCGTGGTGCGGAAATTGTGCCACAACCTGCGGAACCGGATCATTGAACTCACGGTGTCATAGAGCCCCAGGAACCGAACCGGGACATGGCGCACCTCCAGCACCTCCTCATATTCGCGCAGCCGTTGGTACACCTCGCTGTCGGGGTCATCATCATCAGCGTCGGTGATCTGTCGGTAGGCCCGAAAGACCTGCGGGGCGAGGTGCAGCTCATGCGCGCCCAACAGCCCGAAATCATTGATGAACCCCGCCAGCACACGCACTGCATAGGCGCCCCGCGAGAAACCGAACAGCAGGATCTCGTCGCCATCCTCATGGGTCAGGCAAATCTTGCGATAGGCGTTCATCACATTGTCTTCGAGACCCAGCCCGAACGCCAACCCGAGCACACCCTTGAAGCGTTGCCAGTTGCGCCCCATCAGGGATTGGCTGTCATTGGTGCCAACTCCGGGGACGTAGATCGCGCGTTGGGTGTCGCTGTCGGTGACCAGACAACGGTACAGCCTGAGGATGTTGGTTTGACGGTCCCCGACATCATTGCCGGTCCCGTCCATGCAGACGATTATCTTGCGTGCCATCAATCATTTCCGTTCTTAAATATAGCGAACGGGACGCAGCATGACCGCTTGAGGCGCGTTTTGCAATGATGTGGAGACGTTGGAGCGGGTAACGGGAATTGAACCCGTAACTAAAGCTTGGGAAGCTGCCGTGATACCTTTTCACCATACCCGCTCAGTAGGGTTGAGATATGCGGGGGCGCGGCGCGCGTCAAGGCGTTAGCCGCGCCGTCTGCGCCTGCGGCCACCTTCCGGCTTGTCGCCGCCGCCGGTGTTGAAGGTTTGCGTAGGGATAGTGACCACTGAATTCAGGATCGGGAAAGGCTCCGCCGAGTTGGGGATGGCGGAGGCGTTGACGAAATGCTCCTGAAAGCGCGGCTCGATCGCGGTTTCGATCTTGTGGATGGCGTGCACGGTTTTCTCGATCTCGGCGCGGGCATCTTTGTTCAGAAGGGCGATGCGCGCGCCGGTTCCTGCCGCATTGCCGGCGGAGGTGACCTTGTCCAACGGGCAGTCGGGGATCATGCCCAGCACCATCGCGTGTTTGGGGGAGATATGCGCCCCGAACGCGCCCGCGAGAATCACACGGTCCACCTGATCTGTGCCGAACTTGTCCATCAGCAGACGCGCGCCGGAATAGAGCGCGGCCTTGGCCATCTGGATTTCGCGGATGTCGCGGTTGGTGACGGTGATGGGACGCTCGGGGTCGTCCCAGACCATGTAGCTGTAGGTGCGCCCGTCGAGGAAACAGCGGGTGGTGCCGGTTTGCTCCGGCGATCCGATCAGGCCGGGGCCGTCAACGATGCCGGCGAGGCGCATCTCGGCCACCATCTCGATAATGCCGGAGCCGCAGATGCCGGTGATGCCTGTGGAGGCAATTTCGTCCTGGAATTTTGGGTCGTCGGACCACAGGTCGGAGCCGATGACCTTGAAGCGGGGTTCCTTGGTGGTGGGGTCGATTTCCACACGCTCGATGGCACCGGGGGCCGCACGCTGGCCGCTGGAAATCTGCGCGCCCTCGAAAGCGGGGCCCGTTGGGGACGAACAGGCCAGCACCTTGTCAGTGTTGCCCAGCAGGATTTCGGCGTTGGTACCGACATCGACCACGAGAACCAAGTTGTCGGATTTGTCCGGGGCCTCGGACAGCGCGACCGCCGCCGCATCTGCGCCGACATGACCCGCGATGCAGGGCAGCAAGTAGGCGCGGGCGGTAGAGCTGAGGTCCAGTTCAAGCTCGGACGCAGGCAGGGAGATCGCGTCGGACGTGGCGAGCGCGAAGGGGGCTTGCCCCAGCTCGAACGGGTCCACGCCGAGGTAGAGGTGGTGCATGACCGGGTTGCAGACGAAGACCGCGTCGAGGATCAGGGATTTGTCGATCTCCGCCTCGGCCGCGACTTGGGTGAAGAGGGCGTTCATGCCGTCGCGGACGGCCGTCGTCATTTCATCGGCGCCGCCTGCGTTCATCATTGAATAGCTGACGCGGCTCATCAGGTCTTCGCCAAACCGGATCTGCGGGTTCATCATGCCAGACGAAGCCACAACCTCGCCCGTGCGCAGATCGCACAGATTGCCCGCAATGGTGGTGGAGCCAAGGTCCACAGCCATGCCGTAGACGGTGCCTTCATAGTAGCCAGGCCAGATGGCCACGATATGGGGCCAAGCGCCCGCATGGCCGTGATGCACGGCGCAGGTGACCTTCCATTCGCCCTTGCGCAGGGTGGGTTGCAGGGTCTTCAGAATGGACAGATCCGCCTGGACGTCTTTGACATCCCACTCCTTTTCAAGGGCCGCCTGCAGCCGCTGCAGATCGCCGGAGGGGTCGTGCATGTCGGGTTCCTGCACCTCGACATAATAAAGCCGGACGGTGGGGTTCAGCGTGATATCCCGCGCCTCGACCCGTTTGCGGACCACCTGTTTGTGGACTTGGCTGGTCTCGGGCACGTCGATGACGATGTCGCTTTGCACGGTAGCCTGACACCCCAGACGGCGGCCCTTGGGCAGGCCGCGTTTGTCGTCGTATCGCTGCTCGACGCTGTTCCATTCGGACAGCGCATCTTCGGTTACCGTGACGCCGTGTTTGGGGAAATCGCCGAAGGACGGCGTGACCTGACATTTGGAACAAATCCCGCGCCCGCCGCAGACCGAATCCAGATCAACCCCAAGCTGGCGCGCCGCCGTCAGCACCGGAGTGCCCACCGGGAAGTTGCCGCGTTTGCCGGAGGGGGTGAAGATCACCAGAGGGTCGTTGGCCATGTCGCACCGATCGTCATTGAGTGTTGGTCAAATGAATAGGGGTTTGGGCATCCGGTGCAATGCCCCTTAGCGACTTGTCGGTGCCGAAAAACGCATGTTGATGATGAGCCTCGCTGCGGTAATCTAGACCCCATGTTCCGAATATGTGCGTTGATCCTCGGCGGAATGGTGTTGGCTTTGCCTGCAGCGGCGGACCGCTTTCCCGTCTTCCAGCCGGAGCCGCTTTGCGCTGGCGGCATCGCGTTGCCCGTGAGCGAGCAAAACGGGCTGGGCTTCGCCAATGACCACTATATCGGGCACTACCGCGACGCCGGGGCGGTCAAAGAGCTGCAGTTCACTGTGGATACGCCCGGTGCGTGGCAGGGGGACGGGTTTCCGGCGGATGTCTGCGGCGCCAAGGTGGTGCTGTCCGTCGATGGCGGCCCTGACGTGCGAGGCATCTTGGAATATGTGCCACCAACCCCGGGCGCGGAGCATCAGCCGTGGCCCTTCGCCGTCACCTTGGAGGGCGACCCGCTGCGCAGGATGTGGTTTGCGGGGCGCTACAACACGTCTGTCTGGGGGCGTGTCGAGATACCCAATGACGCCGGCGGCTATGACAACGTGTTCTTCACCGGCGCAAGCGCGCATCGCTGGGAATAGCGTTACTCGGCAGGCGTCTGATCCGTATCCTCTGGCGGCAACTGCTTCTTCGTAAAGGGGAAGATGAACTGCTTCATGAAACCGCGCGGGACCTGCTCGCCTGCGGTGCCGTATTTCTCGGGCCAGCGGCCCTCGGGCATGTGGTGCGTGCCAAAGAGCCGGTCGAGGATCGGGAAATGGATCGCGTAGTTGATGTCAATCGCCTCCTTCTCCGCGCCGTGGTGCCAGTGGTGGAAGCGGGGGGTGACGACGTAGGGCTCCGCCTTGGTCAGGTTCCAGCCAATGTTGGAATGAATGAAGGAGCTGTAGAAATACACAATCAGAACATAGGCTTGGATGGCCGCCGGGTCGAAGCCCAGGGTGAACATCGGGATTGCCGTCATCGACCGCAGGATCGCGATTTCGACGAAATGCATGCGTGCGCCGGACATCCAGTCCATCGACTTGGCCGAATGGTGGATGGCGTGGAACCGCCAGAGCGCGGGCACCATGTGGAAGACGCGGTGCACCCAGTATTGCACCAGATCAGAGGCCAGCATGATGATGCCCAACTGCACCAGGAAGGGCAGGTTGAAGATCCATTCCTGCATCGCGCTGAGGTCTGTGTAGGTCGTTATCAGGTTCGAGGGCAGCAGCGTGATGAAGGTCAGGATTTGCACCAGCAGGGAGGAGACGAGGTAGTAGAACATGTCCTCCTGCCATTCGGGGCGGAAGACGGTCTGGTCCTCGTAATTGGGGAAGTAGCGTTCCAGCGGGATGAACAGAAAGCCCACGAACAGCGCGTTGATGATGAAGAAATCGAGGCCGAAATAGAGCGGTGCGGTGTAGCTTGACCCGTCATCCGGCGTGCCGATCAGCGACGCAAGGATCACAAGGCCCAGCGCTGTCCAACCAAGAATGCGGTCCTTGGACAGCATGAGGGAGAGCAGCGCGAAGGCGTAGCCAAGAAGCAGCACAACCTGTAGCGCCCACTGCTGGTGTCTGAGCGTGACGAATTCCTGCAGGTCGGGGGTCTGGAAGATGCCCGGGTAATGCATGACGACGACCAAAAGCATGCCCGTGATGCCCGCCAACAACGCGCCGCTGCCCGACAGCCAGCCTGAGCCGAAGGGGCGTTCTTCGCGCGGGCGGTCCAGATTGTCTTTGAGGCGTCTGAAAAATGACATGGGGCTCAATCCGTTTTTCTTTGGATTTGGCCATGTCTTTGAGTGTTTTACAAGCTGTTAAGGATTTGTTCGGCTTCTGGTGTGGCGGGGAACATCAGTTCGATCTTGAGGTCCGAGATGGCAAGATCCTCGGCCCCGCCGAAGGTCGCATAGGTCGATATCATCGGCAGCCGCATCGGGCCCGCAATGTAGATGGTGCTGATGACGGGTGAGAGGCTGGGTTCCGGCGAATACCCCATGATGGCGGGGTCTTTGGCCAAATGGTTTGCGGCCCGATCCAGCTCAGCAATACCCCCTTGCGCGCGGCTTTCGCTGCGCAGGCGCGTAAGTGTATGGTGGCCGACTTCTGCCCAATTTTCAATAACTTCAGCGGCGACCTTCGTGTTGAGGGACCAATCGAGCAGGCTGTCACCCTTTGCCAGCCCGGCCGCGCCGAACAGCATGGCCGCGGTGTCGTTCAGATCAACGATGCGCCAAAGGCGATCCATCACCATCGCAGGGTATGGACTATGCTTGTCGAGCATCATGCGCATGGCCTTGGTGACCGTTTGCATATGATCTGCGTTCAGTTCCGAGCGGTGGTGTTGGGGCGCGAAGCCCGCGGCCTCCAGCATTTCGTTGCGTTTGGCGGGCGGGACTTCAAGGATGTCGGCCAAATGCAAAATCATCTGGCGGCTCGGGCCCGCGCGCCCGGATTCGAGGAAGGAGATGTGGCGCGAAGAAACTTCGGCCTCGGTGGCGAGTTGCAATTGGCTCATGTGACGCGTGCCGCGCCATGAGCGGAGATGGGTTCCAAAATCTGTCATGTGGGGAACTTAGCTGAGGTGCGGAGGCAAATCACTTACCTCGTGAGTAATTGTTTTGGGCCGCTTGGGTGGCTTCTTTGCGGGCAGGATAACCGCAACAGGAGAAACACCATGGATATCGACACAATGAGCAAACGCCTGAAGATCGTGGGCGTGATCAACGCTATTTTCGGAATCAGCTTTGCGCTCGCTGCGTATCCACCGCTGAGTTTGCCTGCGATGCAATTCGCCGATCTGGTGATTTGGCCAATTGCGGGCGCTGAGGACGGATCGTCCCCAGTTGCGCGCTTGATGCTGGCCATTGGTGGCGGTGTGATTGCCGGCATTGGGGCCATTTGGTTTGCCGCATCGGGCGCGCCGTGCCGCACCGCGCCAGGGGCGGTACGTCAGATGATCGTAGCGGGCTCAATCACCTGGTTCATAGTGGACAGCACCGGGTCGGTCTTGGCGGCAGCGCCATTGAATGTGTTGGGAAATATCCCGTTCTTGGCGCTGCTGCTGTGGCCGGTCTGGAGCGCACCCCAGACCGCTACGGCCTAAGCCCTGCGACGGCGGCCGCCTGCACGACCAGCGCGGCCGCCACGGGCAGCGGCTTCGGTGCCGTCAGCATTTCTAGGCTTATTGAAATTGATCCAGGCGGACCCGCTTGGGTCATTGTCGGTCAGGAAGTTGGCGGCGCGAATGGCCTCCATCTCCTTGCCCGGCTGCGGCTTGGTGGAGCCAAGGCCGGTCAGCTGCGCAAAAAGCTCCATGTCGATGCCGTCGGGGATAATGAAGCCAGCGGCCAGCAGGGCCTCGCGCTTTTCTGCAAGCTTCTTTGGGCCGACGGGCAGGGCGACCGGGTTCATGATTGCCGACGTCATTCCAGCGGCCATGGCCATCGGCAGGAAGGCGTTGTTGATGCCATGGCGATTGGGCAGGCCGAACGAGATGTTGGACGCACCGCAAGTGGTGTTGACGCCCAGCTCTTCACGCAGGCGGCGCACAAGGGTGAAGACCTGCAGGCCAGCGGTGCCCATTGCGCCAATGGGCATCACAAGCGGATCGACCACAATGTCGTGGGCCGGGATGCCGTGATCTGCGGCGCGTTCCACGATTTTCTTGGCGACGGCGAAGCGCACGTCGGGATCCTCGGAAATACCGGTATCGTCGTTGGAGATGGCCACGACCGGCACGTTGTACTTTTTGACCAGCGGCAGCACCATTTCGAGGCGCTCTTCTTCGCCGGTGACGGAGTTCAACAGCGGGCGACCTTCGGCAGCCGCGAGGCCATTTTCCAAAGCGCCGGGCACGGAGGAGTCGATGCAGAGCGGAATGTCAGAGACCTTTTGCACCCGCTCAACCAGTTCCTTCATCAAGGTTGGCTCGACGAAGTTGTTGTCGGCGTAGCGGGGATCCTCAGCCATCTTGTTGGAGAAGACCGCCCCAGAGTTGATATCGAGCACATTCGCGCCCGCCATGGTCTGCGCAATGGCATCCGCTTCGACGCGGGAATAGTCGCCTGCCTCAAGTTCCTCGTTCAGGATCTTGCGGCCTGTCGGGTTGATGCGTTCGCCGATGACGCAGAACGGCTCGTCAAAGCCGATCACTGTCGTTTTAGTTTTAGATTCCAGTACCGTGCGGGTCATTGTTGATCTTTCTTATTGAGAATTGGCTGGAACTGCGGCGTTGCCGCCATGTTCAATGGCCCAGTTGGCGTTGGTCTTGATGCCGCCCAAAGGGAAGAAATGGACGGATTCGATGTTGAAATCGGGGTTTGCGGCCTTGTGGGCGGCCAGCTCGGTCAGCACCTCGGTCGGCTCGTAAGGCAAGAGCAGCTTGGTCACGTCCATCGCGCGCTTTTGCAGCACTTTCAGCGAGGGACCGACGCCGCAGGCAATGGCGAATTTGATCAGCGTCTGCAGCTTAGCGGGGCCAGCGATGCCGATATGCACGGGCAGGTCGATGCCATTGGCCTTGATGCTGTTGGCCCATTCGATGATCGGGCCAGCCTCGAACGCGAATTGCGTGGCGAGGGCCATTTGCGCGTCGGTCCGTTCGTTGAAGGCCTGTTTCCAGGCAAGCGCCTCATCGACGTTTTTCATAGACCCGTCAGGGTCAATGTCGCGGTTGCCTTCGGGGTGGCCTGCGACGTGTAGACGTTCAAAGCCTGCCTTGTCGAAGAGACCCGTGTCGAGAAGCTGCATCGAGCTGTCGAACGCCCCATGCGGCTCAGACACGCCGCCTGCCAGCAGCAGCGCTTGTTTGACATCAGCCTCGCCTTGGTAGCGGGCGATCCAATCGGCCAAAGTGGCCTTGTCCTTGATGATGCGCGCGGGGAAATGCGGCATGACGTTGTAGCCGTCTTTGGCCAGTCGCGCGGCTGTGGCGACCATGTCCTCGATCGGGGTGCCTTCGATATGGGCGATGTAGACTCGGGTGCCTTCGGGCAGCAGGGCGCGGAAATCCTCGACCTTCTCGGCGGTGCGCGGCATCACCTCGATGGAGTAATTCTGCAGGAACGCCTCAACATGCGGGTTGACGGTCGTGGTTTCGGGCGCGGCTTTGCGGAAGTTCAAAAGGGCCATCAGCTTGTCCTTCAGGGAATTAGGCATCGTTGCCGTCATTGGCGATCAAGGCTTTGATCTTGTCGGTGTCGTATTCGGCGTCGATCCGCGCCGCTTCGGCTTTTGCGACCTCATCGGGGTCACCATCGACAGAATAGGGGGCCGCTTTGCGCCAGGACGCCATGTACGCATCGTCATCCTTGGCGCCTACCTTCATGGCGCAGCGGTCAATTGCCTGCTCAAACCGTTCTGGCAGCGGCGCTTTGGACCCACGGCGGCCCTTGCCGACGATGACCTGCGCGGGGATGTCGCGCCAGTAAACGATGGTGACGTCGGGCATATCAGGCATCCTTCGAGGTGAGTCTCTTTTCGCGACCTTAGCTGGGCCGCGCTGTGGCCATGGTTTGATTTCGACAAAATGCGTCGCAATCGCGACGGGAGCTGAATAACGCTTGCGAGCACGGGTGAACAGGGCGCGGCGGGACCGGATATTTCAAGACGTTTATGAATTGCGCCGCCACAAAGGTTGCGCGGAAGCCTGCTGACCCATAGGCTGGGGATAACCAATGAATAGCGAGGCCCGATTGGCATGGCGAAAATACCGCCAAAACCTGCGGGCAGTCACGTGCGACCCGTCCCGCCACCTGTGCAGGACCCGCGCCCTGCCGATGTTCCGGACCCGGCCGACCTGTATGCGGCGCTGGATCTGGGAACCAATTCCTGCCGGATGCTGATTGCGCAGCCGAAGGGCAGCCAATTTCACGTGGTCGACAGCTTTTCCAAATCGGTGCAACTGGGCGCTGGTCTTGAGGCCACGGGACAATTGTCGCGGTCTTCCATGGCGCGCACGGTAGGAGCGCTGAAGATTTGCCAAAAGAAGCTGCGCCACCATTCGGTGAAGCGCATGCGACTGGTTGCGACCGAAGCTTGTAGACGGGCCAGCAACTCCAACCAGTTTATTGATCTCGTGACCCGCGAAACCGCGCTGCCCTTGGAAATTATCGAGCCGGAGGAAGAGGCACGGCTGGCCGTGATCTCCTGCGCGCCTTTGGTGTCGGTGAAGACGGAACAGTTGTTGGTCGTCGACATTGGTGGTGGATCAACGGAATTGGTCTGGATCGACTTGTCCCGCGTGCCGCGTGTGGACCGGCCTCGCGCGATCATGCGGCTTCACACCGGTTTTGACCCCAAGGAATCGAGCTTTCCAGCCGCGAAGGTCGTGGATTGGATTTCGGTGCCTCTGGGCGTGGCGACGTTGCGAGATCAGTTCAACGACGTGGACGATGATGCCGCGCGATTTGCGTTGATGTCGTGGTTCTTTGAAGAGAACCTGGCGGAGTTCACACCGTATCAGGACACTGATCAGGTCAAGGAAGGCTTTCAGATCGTGGGGACCTCCGGCACGGTGACAACAGTGGCCGCGTCCCATCTGGGGTTGAAGCGCTATGACCGCAACAAGGTGGACGGGCTGCGGATGACGTCAGACCAGATCGACCACGTTATTCAAGGCTATTTGCACATGGGGCCGGAGGGCCGGCGCAACGATCCCCGGATCGGGCGGGACCGTCATGCGTTGATCATGTCCGGCGCCGCGATCTTGCAGGCATTGTTACGCATTTGGCCCACGGACCGGCTGACTGTAGCTGACCGGGGCCTGCGTGAAGGTCTGCTTTACGCGCAGATGTCGACAGACGGGGTGCTTGAAGAGGGCCCCTACTAGGCTGGCGTTTTCGGTGCTTGAGGCGTAGGAGCCTCCGGCGGGGATATTTTTGGAACAATGATAGGGTTGAGGCATGGCGCGCTCACCGACAGGGCCGAAGGGCACCAAAGGCAAGAACACATCGGGGCGCGGGCAGCGCGACCTGACGGTGAAGGTGAAGACCGCGCGAGGGCGTAAGTTGTCCTCCACCCTGTGGCTGCAGCGGCAACTGAACGACCCTTATGTGAAACGCGCACAGGCCGAGGGGATGCGCGGGCGCGCGGCGTATAAGATTTTGGAAACCGACGACAAATACCGCTTTCTGGTGCCGGGCGCACGGGTCGTGGACCTTGGCTGCGCGCCGGGTGGCTGGTGTCAGGTCGCCGTGCCGCGCGTGAACGCGCTGGGCGAAAAAAGCGGCAAGAAGGTGGGCTACATTCTGGGCATCGACCTGCAGGAGGTGGAGCCGGTCCCGGGCTGCGAATTGCATGTGTTGGACTTCATGGAAGACGGCGCGGACGATCAGGTGAAGGCCTGGCTTGGCGGCAAGGCCGATGTGGTGATGAGCGACATGGCGGCTGCGTCTTCGGGGCATAAGCAGACGGATCACTTGCGCATCATGGCCTTGTGCGAGGCGGCGGCGTATTTCGCGTTCGACGTGTTGGAAGAGGGCGGCACCTTTGTGGCCAAGGTTTTGGCGGGCGGTGCCGAGGGCGATTTGCAGAAGTTGCTGAAACAGAAATTCACCAAAGTGGCGAATTTCAAGCCGGGCGCGTCGCGTCAGGACAGTTCCGAGAAATTTGTGGTGGCACAAGGCTTTCGCGGGTGACTTTGACGGGTGAGGCTCCGCATCGGGACTTATGCACCGATTGCGGCATCTCGCGGACAGACGACCCCAAACGCTGCGGACGGGCGTGCCAGTTCATTGCGCCGGACTATCCTGCTATGGAGACCCGGGTGCATGGGCGCGCGCGGGACGCGTCCAAACCGGATGAACTACATTTCGGGCCGTTCAAGCGGATGGTCCGCGCGCGCATGAAAGTGTCGCGCGATGGAGCGCAGTGGACCGGGATCACCACCACAATTGGGGAGCGGTTGCTACGCGAAGGCATGGTGGACGCGGTGCTGTGCATGGGGCCGGATCCTGAGGACAGTTGGCGGCCTCGGCCAATGCTGGTGACCTCGCCTGATGGCATGGCTGAGGCGCGGGGCATGCGGATGGGCTATGCGCCGCTGCTGGCCCTTTTGGAGCCTGCGGTTGCGGCAGGGCACAAGCGCATCGCGGTGATTGGCATCCCCTGTCAGGTCTATGCATTACGCGCGTTGGAAGCGGAATTGGGTCTGGAACGGCTCTATGTGATCGGCACGCCGTGTTCAGACAACACCACGACGGAGGCGTTTCACCAGTTTCTGGAGCTTCTGTCGGAGACGCCGGACGAGATCACCTATCTGGAATTCCGTGCCGATTACGTGGTCGAGCTGCGTTTTAAGGATGGTAGCGAGCGGCTGATCCCGTTTCTGCAACTGCCGATCTCGGACCTGCCGCCGGACTTTTTTCCGCTGACCTGCCGGACTTGCGTGGATTACACCAACGTGCTGGCAGACATCACCGTGGGATATATGGGCGGCGAGGGGGATCAGTGGCTGCTGGTGCGCAATGAGCGGGGCGAGGAATTGCTGGGGCTGTTGGGCGACGATGTGGCGCTGTCGGAGCCGGGGTCCAAGGGCAAGCGCGGCGGTGCCGTGAAGGGGTTTGTGGAGAATACGAAGCTGGCCGCAGGCGGATTGCCTTTGCGTAGGATGCCGGATTGGCTGCGGCCAATTGTCAGCTGGATACAACCACGGTTCGGGCCCCGTGGGCTGGAATTTGCCCGCGCACGGGTGGAGATGAAGGCCGCCGAGAGCATTTTGCACCTGCGCCGTGAGGAGCCGCGGCGGATGAAGCATATGATCCCGGATCATGTTTGGGAATTGGCTGCGCCCTATGACCTGCAGCCCGAAGAGGGCGAGCGCAAGGACTAGGCGGCGCGGATCAGGCGTTGCAGCTCCCGGTCCAGAGCATTCAGGAATTGCGAGCGATCCTTGTTTGAAAACGGCGCGGGGCCGCCGGTTTGCTCGAGCCCGGCGCGCAGGTCGGCCATGATCGCACGGGTGGCGATTGCGCCGCCGATATTGGACGAATTGAACGGCTTGCCCGTGGGGGCGAGGACGGTGGCGCCGACCTCGATGCAGCGGCCTGCGAGCAAGATGTCGGCGGTGATGACCACGGATTGGGGCGTCGCGTTTTCGGCGATCCAATCGTCGGCAGCGTCGAAGCCATCTGAGACAACCTTCATTGTCAGCAAAGGGTGATTGGGCAAACGCAAATAGGCGTTCGCCACCAGCGTGACCGGGGTCTTCAGCCGGTAGGCGGTTTTGTAGATTTCCTCTTTGACCGGGCAGGCGTCAGCATCGACGAGGACATGCACGCTCATGCGCTGCGCTCATGGAAGATGAAGCCCAGCAGGTTCAGCAGGACTTGCGCGGCGAGGATGGCGGTGCTGTCGGTGGGGTCATAATCCGGGGCGACCTCGACCAGATCAATGCCGACGATGTCGTGGTTCTTTGCGACCTGCTGCAACAGCTCCAGCACGTCATAGTAGAGGAAGCCGCCATGGCTGGGCGTGCCGGTGCCCGGCGCGATGGAAGGGCAGAAAGCGTCAATATCGATGGTGATGTAGACGCGGGATTTTGCCGGAATACGTTTGGACAACGCCTCAGGTCCAAGGTCGCGGCATTGGCGGACGGAGAGGATGTCGGAGCCCATCTTGCGGGCGTCCTGGTAGCCTTCCTTGGCGGTCGAGCTGACATTGCGGACGCCCAGCTGGGTGAGGCCGGTGACGTAATCCTTCTCCGCCGCGCGGCGCATGGGGTTGCCGTGGCCGTTGCGCACGCCGTGGCGCTCATCGACAAAATCGAGATGCGCGTCGATCTGCAGGATATGGATGTCGCCTTGGTCATCAAAGGCGTTGATGCAGGGGATATTGATCGAATGGTCGCCGCCAATGGTGACGGGCAGGGCACCGGCTTCCAGGGCGGCCCGCACGCCTGCCTCGATGCCATTATGCGACCCGGTCGTGTCCGTATGAATGATATCGGCATCCCCCATATCCACGATGCGCACGGAGGCGGGCAGATAGGTGGCGTCGTCCTCATGGTCATACGCCCCGGCATGGCCGAAGCTGAACAGCGTCGAGGCCTCGCGCACCGCGCGCGGGCCAAAACGGGCACCGGGGCGGTATTGCGTGCCGCCATCAAAAGGCGCGCCGAGGATGGCGACATCGGCCTCGATCTTCGACCAGTCCTCGATATATGGCCGTTTGCCGAAGGTTGCGATGCCCACAAAAGGCAGGTTCAACCGCCCCGTTTCGTAGCCGTGATTGCTCATCTAATTCCCCTTGGTAGTGGCCCAAACCCGCTAAAGCACAAAATCGACCCTTTCGCATCCGCAGAATTCATGAAATAGCAAACTGCCAAACGAGACCACCTGCAAGGAGACACTCATGCAGATTCGCGAGGCCCTCACTTTCGACGATGTTTTGCTGGTTCCAGGCGCGTCCAGCGTGCTGCCATCGACGGCAGATACGCGCACTTTTGTGACCAAATCAGTCGCAATGAACATCCCGCTTTTGTCGTCGGCCATGGACACGGTGACCGAAGGGCGGATGGCAATCGCCATGGCGCAGGCGGGCGGCATCGGGGTGATCCACCGCAACCTGAGCGTTGAGGAGCAGCAACAGCAAGTGCGCCGTGTGAAGCGATTTGAAAGCGGGATCGTCTACAACCCGATTACGCTGACGGAGAACCAGACCTTGGCCGACGCCAAGGAATTGCAGGACCGCTACAAAGTGTCGGGCTTCCCCGTGGTGGGCGAAGGCGGGCGGGTCATCGGGATCGTGACCAACCGCGACATGCGCTTTGCCTCGGATGACAAGACGCCGGTGAAGGCAATGATGTCGTCGGACAATCTGGCGATGCTGCAGGAGCCTGCGGACCTGGCGGAAGCCAAGTCGTTGATGGAAGCGCGGCGGATTGAAAAGCTGTTGGTGGTGGACAAAGACGGCAAGCTGACCGGGCTTCTGACATTGAAAGACATTGAGCAAGCGGTGCTTAACCCGCAGGCCTGCAAGGACCAGCTGGGCCGGTTGCGGGTCGCGGCGGCCACCACCGTTGGGGATGCGGGGTTTGAGCGGTCTGAGGCGTTGGTCGACGCGGGCGTTGACCTGATCGTCATTGACACCGCGCATGGGCATTCCGAAGGGGTGGCACATGCCGTTGAACGCGCCAAGAAGCTGTCGAATGAGGTGCAGGTGATCGCCGGTAACGTGGCCACTGCCGAGGCCACCAAAGCGCTGATCGGCGCTGGTGCGGATGCGGTTAAGGTGGGGATTGGCCCGGGCTCCATCTGTACCACGCGGATGGTGGCGGGTGTGGGCGTGCCTCAGCTGACCGCCATCATGGACTGCGCAGAAGGCGCGCGCGACACCGGCACGCCGGTTATTGCAGATGGCGGCATCAAGTTTTCGGGCGACTTTGCGAAGGCAATCGCGGCGGGTGCATCCTGCGCCATGGTCGGCTCGATGATCGCGGGGACCGACGAGTCGCCTGGAGAAGTTATTCTTTATCAAGGCCGTAGCTTCAAAAGCTACCGCGGCATGGGCTCACTTGGCGCCATGGCACGCGGATCAGCGGACCGGTATTTTCAGAAGGACGCGGCCTCTGACAAGCTGGTGCCGGAAGGCATCGAGGGGCAGGTGCCGTACAAGGGCTCTGCGGGCGCGGTGGTTCACCAATTGGTCGGGGGCCTACGGGCTGCTATGGGCTATACTGGGGCCGCAACCATCCAGGACATGCATGAACGGGCAAATTTCGTCCGCATCACTGGCGCAGGCCTAAAAGAAAGCCATGTGCATGACGTGCAAATCACTCGCGAGTCGCCCAACTACCGGATTGGCTAAGTGACGCCCCCCGCGCGCCTGTCCGCCGCTATCGAAGTGCTCGACCTTTACTTGGGTGGGCAACCCGTTGAAAAGGCTTTGACAAACTGGGCCAGGCGGTCTCGGTTCGCCGGATCCAAAGACCGCGCGGCGATCCGTGACATCGTGTTCGATTGCATCCGAAACCGCAAAAGCTATGCCGCGTATGGGCACGGGGAGACAGGGCGCGGCCTGACCTGCGCCCATGCCGCCAAAGGACGCGATCGCGAAGATTTGCAGGCCTTGTTCACGGGCGAGGGTCACGCCCCATCCCCGCTAACCGAGGACGAGCTTGGAGCCCTGTATCGCACGCGAGTCCGCCAGAGCTGGGAGATGATGCACGACTTGCCAGAGTGGTTGGCCGAGGAAATGGCCGCGTCGTTCGGCGACAAGAGCATGCAGGTGGCGCGGGCATTGACCAAACGCGCGCCCGTGTTTCTTAGGGTAAATCTGTCGCGTGCATCGCGCGACGACGCCATCACGTCTTTGGCGCAGGACGGTGTAACGGCTGTGGTTGCCCGGCGTTCGGAAACCGCTTTGGAAGTCATCGAAAACCCTCGCAAGGTTTCGATGAGCGCCGCCTTCGCCAACGGCCTGATTGAACTGCAAGACGCCAGCAGCCAAGCGATCTGTGCGGGGCTGCCGCCGTCGCGGCGGATGCTGGATTACTGCGCAGGCGGCGGCGGCAAGGTCCTGGCCTATGGCGATCTGAACACCGCCGCGCTCTTTGCCCATGACGCGAACTCCAGGCGGCTGGGCGATTTGGCCCCACGGGCAGCGCGGGCAGGGTTGTCCGTTCAAATTTTAGACAAGGCCGCGTGTAGGACCCAGGCCCCGTTTGATCTGGTGCTCTGTGATGTGCCGTGTTCGGGCAGCGGCGCATGGCGGCGGTCCCCTGAGGGGAAGTGGGCGTTGACGCCGGAATCTTTGGCAAATTTGCAGAAAATTCAGGCGAGTATTCTGGACGAGGCGGCAGGATTGGTCGCCGTCGGCGGCTGCCTGGCTTATGTGACATGTTCGGTATTCAAATCCGAAAATAACGATCAAATTCAATTGTTTCTGAAGCAACATTCGCAATACAAACTGGCCTCCAAGACGCAGTATTTGCCCGATGCATCGGGCGACGGGCTATTTGTGGCTCACTTGACGCGTCGCGGCGACGACGCCTAACATCGCATATCGCTAAGATTTTAAATGTTAATTCAAGATTAATGGTTTTGTCGCACGGTGCGTTGCAGCAATATTTATGGGAGGCTCCGGCGTGGCTCAAGCAGCGGACCCGGACAGTGATTTGACCAGGACAGGACGTATATTCGCCAATGGCAGCATCGTCAGCTGGGCCGCCGTCGCGGTCTTGTTCGCCGGCGTGTTGGTCCCTGATGCGCAGCAATCATTCGCCGTGGCAGGGGTCGGGTTGGTTCTGGCGGCGATCGCGTTTCTTATCACCTTGCGCAGGGGCCGAAAGGCGCAGGCACCGGCGCGTTCAGAACTCAGCGATTTGATCTTTCATGACGAACGAAGTGTTTTCGTAACGGCCTCCACCGGCGAGGTGCTGAAACGCAACGCCGCCGCGCGCCGCGTCTTTGGGGATGGCGGCGGGCCGGTTCTCGAAAAAATCATTGGCAAACAATTCCCCAACCCCAATGCAATCATCTTTAGGCTGCAGGCCAAGGCCGCCAGGCTAAACGCCGCGCAGGAAGATATTGTAACCCGGCGCGCCAGATTTCATGTCGGTGTGCACAAATTGACCGGCGACCGGTTCTTATGGGCCATTGAGGAAAGCAGTGAACGCTCCGCTGTCGGGCGCGGTGCTGACAAGATCAGCTTGCCAATGATGACCGTCAGCGGGACGGGAACAATCCTCTATATGAACGAAGCCATGCGCGTCATCGCGGGTGAGCGCGTCAAGGCGCTCGACCGACTGTTCGTCGACGTGCCGAAAGTCAGCGGCGAACGGCATCTGCTGAAATCAAAAGACGGCGACATTGGCGTGCAGGTGATCATCGTGCCGGGCAGCGGCGGACGGTCAGAATATTTCCTTGCGCCGATCCCGAATGAGACGGTGCCCCAGAAGGGCAGCAACCTGGATTTGCTTGAAGATTTTCCGGTGGCGCTTTTGCGGATCAAAGCCGATGGCCGGGTGGAGGACGCCAACAAGCTGGCACGTGGGTTGTTGGAACTGGAAGAAAAGCCCGGGCAAATGTTATCGGATCTTGTCGGCGGTTTGGGCCGTCCGATCACAGATTGGTTGGCCGACGCTGCCGAAGGTCGGGCGCTGCACCAGCCGGAAATTCTACGCGCCCAGGCCGGAGAAGAAGAAACATATCTGCAAATCAGCCTCGGCCGCGTGATCGAAGACGGGCAGGTGACGCTTGTCGCGATGGTCACCGATGCGACCGAGCTGAAATCTCTCGAAGCTCAATTTGTACAAAGCCAGAAAATGCAGGCCATTGGCCAGCTCGCCGGAGGCGTGGCGCATGATTTCAACAACCTGCTGACGGCAATTTCGGGCCACTGCGATCTATTGATGTTGCGGCATGATCCCGGCGACATGGACTATGGTGATCTTGAGCAGATCAACCAGAATGCCAACCGTGCCGCCTCCCTTGTGGGTCAACTACTGGCCTTTTCGCGCAAACAGAATTTGCAGCTTGAGGTGTTGGATATGCGAGACACGCTGTCCGATCTTGCGCATCTCCTTAACCGTCTTGTGGGGGCCCAAATTACCCTCAACCTGACACATGACCCGCAGCTGATGTCTGTGCGCGCCGACAGACGCCAGATGGAACAGGTGATCATGAACCTGGTGGTCAATGCCCGCGACGCCATGGGTGGGAACGGCGGCGAGATTACGATCGAGACGCGCAATGCCAAGCTGCAGACCGACCTGAGCCGCGACAGAGCAGTGGTTCCTCGTGGTGACTATGTGGTCGTCAAGGTGCGCGATGATGGCAACGGCATCCCGAAAGAGAAACTGACAAAGATATTCGAGCCGTTCTTTACCACGAAAGGCGTTGGTGAAGGGACCGGCCTGGGGCTCTCAACCGCCTATGGCATCATCAAGCAATCGGGCGGGTTCATTTTCGTCGATAGTGCGGAAGGAAAAGGTACCGAATTTACGATCTTCTTCCCCACCTACGACCGCCCGACGGTTGCGGAGGAAGCCAAACGCCCATCACCCGTCGCGGTAGATATCGGACCTGTAGACGGCGTTGTGTTGTTGGTTGAAGATGAAGCACCAGTCCGTGCCTTCGCGAGCAGAGCGCTGAAATTGCGCGGCTTCCAGGTGTTGGAGGCCGATTCAGGAGAAGAGGCGCTCACCGTGCTGAGCGATACTGATCTTAACGTCGATATTGTCGTCACGGACGTGGTGATGCCCGGCCTTGATGGGCCGAGCTGGGTCAAGAAGGCGCGCGAGGATCGCCCGGATATGAAAGTCGTCTTCGTGTCAGGCTATGCCGAAGAAAATTTCAATCAGGACCAGTCCGACATCCCGAACTCGATCTTCCTGCCCAAGCCGTTTTCACTCAATGAATTGACAGCCACGGTGCGCGGGCAACTGGCGGATTTGGCGGCGTAGGTCACCCGCCGCGATGTGGCCCCTCATCCAAGCGACAGGGGGCCGCTGCCCAAGGCCTCGTGGATCTGATAGTCGAGCGCAAGGCGGTCACGAAGTGCCCGCTCCAGATCGGATGACAGTGTCAGCTCGCGATTCGGCGATTTGTTGACCGTCTTCAACTCGATACTTGCTCCGAGGCGTTTCTGCATGAACGTCAGAAATGGCGCCAGGTCTTCGTATTGGAACAGGTGGTTGACCAGCAGCTCTTCGCTTTCGTCCGTCACAAAGCGCCCCTGCGAGCCCACCTGAGCATGCGGCGGCTGCTGGTCGGCGAGGTAGGCCTCGACAAAGACATCGAAACTGATCCCCTTGGTGCTGTTGATATGCCCGTCCAGCGCGGGGCGCTGCCTGTAGCGGTACCAGCTGCCCAACCAATCCAACGGATGACGCATGACCGCAACTGTCTGAATAGGCGGCATTTCCTCCCGTTCAAACATGCTGCGAAAGCGCCTCTCATAGCCGCGCGCATTGGTATGTTTCATGCCCGGAGGATCGCGCAGCACCAGTGACGCCCGACGATGCAACGCCCGTTCGACAGCGCTGGTTCCGGTCTTGGGCACCGCCAGGTAAGCCAGCCGCTCGTTGTAGAAAATCATCATGATGTTGCCTGTCGGTCCGGCCTGCGAGCGGCCCCTAATTGAATAATTTTGTTCAACATCAACTAAACTTTAACCGTGCATACGAAAAGTGGGCTGCAGAAATATCTTGATATGTTCCACTTTTGGTCTCATAAGAACGAGAACAAGAAGCGAACAAACGCACTGATTGCCCCCAGAATGGCGGCATGGAATAAGGGTCGAAGACATGGCAACAGCAGAACTTTTGAGCATGAGCAAAGAAGACACAAACAAACAAAAGGCGCTTGATTCCGCGCTCGCACAGATCGAACGCCAGTTTGGCAAAGGCTCGATCATGAAGCTGGGCGACGGCAACGCTATCCAAGAGATCGAGGCAACGTCGACTGGTTCGCTGGGGCTTGATATTGCGCTGGGTATTGGCGGCTTGCCAAAAGGGCGGATCGTCGAAATTTATGGGCCGGAGAGTTCCGGCAAAACGACGCTGACACTGCACACCGTTGCGGAAGAGCAGAAAAAGGGCGGCGTCTGTGCCTTTGTCGATGCCGAGCACGCGCTTGATCCGCAATATGCCAAGAAGCTTGGCGTTGATCTGGATGAGCTGTTGATCTCTCAACCTGACACAGGCGAGCAGGCGTTGGAGATTGTCGACACGCTGGTACGCTCCGGCGCGGTCAACATGATTGTGGTCGACTCAGTTGCGGCGTTGACGCCGAAATCCGAGCTGGAAGGCGATATGGGCGACAGTTCCGTCGGTGTGCATGCCCGCCTGATGAGCCAGGCCATGCGAAAGCTCACCGGCTCGATTTCGCGCTCCAACTGCATGGTTATCTTCATCAACCAAATCCGGATGAAGATTGGCGTCATGTTTGGCTCCCCGGAGACGACGACCGGCGGCAATGCGTTGAAATTCTACTCCTCCGTACGTCTTGATATTCGCCGCATTGGCGCGATCAAGGACCGCGATGAAGTGGTGGGCAATGCAACCCGCGTCAAGGTTGTGAAGAACAAGGTCGCCCCGCCATTCAAGCAGGTTGAGTTTGACATCATGTATGGCGAAGGCATCTCGAAAATGGGCGAATTGCTTGATCTTGGCGTAAAGGCCGGCGTCGTTGACAAATCCGGCGCGTGGTTCAGCTATGGCGATGAGCGGATCGGGCAGGGGCGTGAGAACGCCAAGACCTTCCTGAAGGAAAACACGCAATATGCGTTGGAGATTGAAGACAAGATACGTGCCGCGCACGGGCTGGACTTTGAGATGCCGCAAAATGAACCGGACGCGGATGTGCTGGATGACGACGGCGATGCGCTAGCTGAGTAATTCAGTCGGAGACGGGCACTCCTGAAAGCCCCCGATCTGATCCAGACAGGTTGAGAATATCTCGGGAAGGGCGGCTGCTGGAGCCGCCCTTTTCGCGTTTTACAGGCTCGACTGTGGACAGCGCCCCAGCGCGGGGATACACCAGCAAAAACCTCCTTTACCGCCCGAACGGACGACACATGCAAAGCCTTAACGACATCCGGTCAACTTTCCTCGACTACTTTGAGAAGCAGGGCCATTCGGTTCAACCCTCCAGCCCTCTGGTGCCGCGCAACGACCCGACGCTGATGTTTGCCAACTCGGGAATGGTGCAGTTCAAGAACCTCTTTACCGGCGTGGAGACCCGCGACTACAAGCGCGCGACCACGGCGCAGAAATGTGTGCGGGCAGGCGGCAAGCACAATGACCTGGACAATGTGGGCTACACCGCCCGGCATCATACGTTCTTTGAGATGCTGGGGAATTTCAGCTTTGGCGACTACTTCAAGGAAGAGGCGATCCCGTTTGCGTGGAACCTGATCACGCAGGATTTTGGCATCGACAAGGACCGGCTTTGGGTGACCGTTTACCATACCGATGACGAGGCGTTTGAGATTTGGAAGAAGCTGGGCGTGCCGGAAGAGCGGATCATTCGCATCGCGACCTCTGACAACTTTTGGCAGATGGGCCCCACAGGGCCATGTGGGCCATGCACTGAGATTTTCTATGATCATGGTGATCATATTTGGGGTGGGCCGCCCGGCAGCCCTGAGGAAGATGGCGACCGGTTCATTGAGATCTGGAACATCGTTTTCATGCAGAACGAGCAGTTCGAAGATGGGTCCATGCGCGCGCTGGATATGCAGAGCATTGACACCGGCATGGGGTTGGAGCGGATCGCTGCCCTGATGCAAGGCAGCCATGACAATTACGACACCGACCTGTTCAAAGCATTGATCGAAGCCTCGGCCCACGCGACCGGCGTCGATCCTTATGGCGACCAAAACGTGCATCACCGGGTGATCGCGGACCACCTGCGGTCGACCTCTTTTCTAATCTCTGATGGTGTGCTGCCGTCCAAGGATGGGCGAGGATATGTGCTGCGCCGGATCATGCGGCGCGCGATGCGCCATGCGCATTTGCTGGGGGCCAAGGACCCGGTCATGCACCGTTTGGTGCCGGAGCTGGTCAATCAGATGGGTGCGGCCTATCCCGAATTGCGCCAGGCGCAGCCCCTCATTGAGGAAACCTTGCGGGCGGAGGAGACGCGGTTCCGCGAGACGCTGGATCGCGGGTTGAAGCTGCTGGACGACGAATTGGGCGGGTTGGCAGAGGGCGAAGATCTGCCGGGCCGTGCAGCGTTCAAGCTGTATGACACGTTCGGTTTCCCGCTGGACCTGACCCAGGACGCGTTGCGCGAAAAGGGGCGTGGCGTGGACACGGCCGGATTCGACGAAGCGATGGAAGAGCAGAAAGCCAAGGCGCGCGCGTCTTGGGCGGGGACGGGCGAGGCAGCGGATGCCTCGGTCTGGTTCGACATCGCCGACGCGCATGGCGCAACAGATTTCCTGGGCTACGACACCGAAGTGGCGGAAGCGCAGGTTATCGCGTTGGTCAAGGACGGTGCGCCCGCTGACAAGGCGGAAAAAGGCGACAGCGTGCAGGTGGTGCTGAACCAGACGCCGTTTTATGCCGAAAGCGGCGGACAGGTTGGTGACCAAGGCACATTGAAAGCCGGTAACGCGACGGCGCGGATCACGGATACCCGGAAGGTGGCTGATGTGTTCATCCATTTTGCGGATGTGACCGAGGGCGCGCTGGAAGTCGGCATGGGCGTCGAGATGAGCGTCGATCATGCGCACCGGACCGCGATCCGGGCAAATCACTCGGCCACGCACTTGCTGCATGAAGCTTTGCGCGGCGCGCTTGGGGACCATGTGGCGCAGCGTGGCTCTTTGAATGCGCCGGACAGGCTGCGGTTTGACTTCAGCCACTCCAAGGCCCTTTCTCTGGACGAACTTGCGGGGGTTGAGCGCGAGGTGAACGCCTATATCCGCCAGAACTCCCCCGTTGAGACACGTATCATGACCCCGGATGACGCCCGCGAGATCGGCGCGCAGGCGCTATTCGGCGAGAAATATGGCGACGAAGTCAGGGTTGTCTCCATGGGGCAGGCCAACACTGGCAAGGGGGCTGACGGGCAGACCTATTCGCTAGAATTGTGCGGCGGCACCCATGTGCGCCAGACCGGTGATATCGGGGCGTTTGTGACGCTTGGCGATAGCGCATCTTCCTCCGGCGTGCGCCGGATCGAGGCGCTGACAGGGCAGGCAGCGATGGATTACCTGCGCGCGCAAGACCACCGGTTGGCGGCGGTTGCCTTGGGACTGAAAGCCCGGCCTGAAGAAGTTGCCGACCGCGTTAAGGCGCTGCAGGACGAACGCAAATCGCTACAAAACGAAGTGGCGCAATTGCGCCGCGAACTTGCCATGGGCGGCGGCAGTGCTGCGCATTCCGACAAGGATGTCAGCGGCGTGGCCTTCTTTGCAACCAAGCTGGACGGCGTCAGCGGCAAGGACCTGCCCGCGTTGGTGGATGAACACAAGGCCCGGCTTGGGTCCGGCGCCGTTTTGCTGATCGCGGATGCGGGTGGCAAGGCCGCCGTGGCGGCGGGTGTCACCGAAGATCTAACCGGGAAATTGTCGGCCGTCGATCTGGTGCGCGCGGCCGTTGCGGAACTAGGCGGCAAGGGTGGCGGCGGTCGACCTGACATGGCGCAGGGCGGCGGCGCGGACGCGTCAAATTCAGACGCTGCGATTGCGGCGGCAGAGAAGATAATCGGAGGATAGGCTATGCCATCAGCATTGTGGATCGCGCATGTCAAAGTGACGGATGCGGACAGCTACATGAAATACGCAGCCATTGCGACGGAGGTGATCCCGCAATTTGGCGGCAAGTTCATCGTGCGCAACGGCAGCTACGAACAACTTGAGGGCAATGACCGCGCCCGCAATGTGGTGGCGCGCTTCCCAAGCCTGCAAGCGGCGCATGATTGCTACCACTCGGATGCGTATCAGGAAGCGCTGTCCTTTGCGCGGGATGCGTCAGAGCGGGATCTGGTGATCGTCGAAGAGATGGAGTGACCATTGTCCCGCCGGCCGACGCCTCCGGCGGGCATATTTGGGCCAAGATGAAGCTCTAGCCGCGCATCCTTGACCCGTCCGCATCGAAGAGCGGTTTGGTGATTAGCGTGGCATTGCACAGCTCGCCCAGAATTTCGATCTGAACTTTGAGGCCGGGTTTGGCCTGTTCCGTCGGGACAAACCCAAGGGCGACCGACTTTTTGGCGTAATGCGAATAGCCGCCTGACGTGCAGAACCCTACGACTTTGCCGCCAATGAAAATCGGTTCATATGCTGAGACATCCCCGTCTCTGGCATCAACCTCAAACGCGCAGAGCGTGCGGGCGGGGGGCGAGGCACGCTCTGCCTCTGCGACGTTGCGGCCGATGAAGTCTGCGTTCTTCTTGAACGAGATGAAGCGATCCATTCCTGTCTCGGCCGCAGTGTAGTCGGGCGAAAATTCCGACAGCCATGAGCCGAAGAATTTGTCGAGCCGTAGGCTCATCATGGCGCGCATGCCGAAAGGGGTTAGGCCATGCGGTGTGCCCGCATCATGCAGCACCGACCAGAGCGCGCGTTGGTGCATGGGGTCGCAATATATCTCGAACCCCAAATCGCCTGTATAACTGACCCGTTGCACGGTGCAGGCCACTTGGCCCACGGTGATGACGCGGACATCCATGAAGCGAATGTCTGACAGGTCGGCGCGGGTGCAGGCCTGCAGGATGTCGCGCGACCTGGGGCCTGCGATTTGGAAGCCGGTCAACCTATCCGAGATGTTTTCGACCGATACGCCGCGTTCCTCATGTTGGTCAAACCAGCGCATGTGGAAGTCCTGACTGCCATAGCTGGCGGTCAGCTGGAATTCCTCCGGGCCGAGGCAGGAGATGGTGAAATCCCCGATCAGCCGTCCCTTGGGCGAGAGCATTGGGGTCAGCGACAGCCGGCCTTCGCCCGGAACCCGCCCGGCCATGATCACATTCAGCCAATCGCGCGCCTGCGGGCCAGTGACGCGGTATTTGCCGAAGTTTTGGACCTCGTTGATCCCGGCGGCGTGGCGCACGGCATGCACCTCTCGCGCAGTTGCGGCGAAGGCGTTTGAACGGCGGAAGCTTGGCGTCTCGAATTTTGGCTCGTCACCTTGGGCGAAGTAGTTGGCGACCTCCAACCCGTATTGCTGGCCCCAAACCGCGCCCAGATCAGAGAAGATGTCATACATCGGCGTCGTCGCATGTGGGCGTGCGGCAGGCAATTCCTCGTTCGGATAGGAGACTGAAAAGCGGCGTTGGTAATTCTCAACCACTTTGGGCCGCGTGTAGCCGGGGCTGATCCACTGACCGAAACGGGCGACGTCCATGGCGAATGTGTCGCGTTCGGTCTCGCCCTCAATCATCCATTGCGCCAGCATCAAGCCCACGCCGCCGCCTTGGCTGAAGCCTGCCATCACGCCGCAGGCCGACCAGTAGTTGCGCAGGCCGGGCACCGGGCCAACCAGCGGATTGCCGTCGGGCGCGAAGGTGAACGGCCCGTGGATAACCGATTTGATGCCCGCGCGTTCGAGGGCCGGGAAGCGTTTATAGGCGAATTCAACCGAAGCCTCGATCTTGTCGAGATTGTCCGGCAGCAACTCATGCCCGAAATCCCACGGGGTGCCATCTACGGCCCAAGGCTCGCAGGGTTGTTCGTAGAATCCGATACACAGCCCGCGCCCTTCCTGGCGCAGATAGCTTTCGCCCGCCGGATCCATCACATGCGGATGCTCCGCATCGCGTTCGTAAATTTCCGGCACGTCCTCGGTCACCAGATACTGGTGCTCCATCGGATGCAGCGGCAGGTAGACGCCCGCCATGGCGCCGACTTCGCGCGCCCACAGCCCGCCCGCATTGACGATATGGTCGGCATGGATCGTGCCCTTGTCCGTCACCACATCCCATGTGCCATCCGCGCGTTGATTGGTCTCGCGCACCATGCAATGGGTTTCGATCGTGGCCCCGCCCATGCGGGCGGCCTTGGCATAGGCGTGGGTCGTGCCGGAGGGGTCAAGGTGACCATCCAGCGGATCATAGAGCCCGCCGATGATGCCGTCCGTATTGGTCACCGGCGCGATCTTGGCGATCTCTTCGGGGGAGACGATTTCCGTCTCTAGTCCCATGTAGCGGTGCTTGGCGCGCTCCGCGACCAGCATGTCGAACCGGTCCTTGTTGTCAGCTAGCGTTACGCCGCCGACGTGGTGCAGGCCGCAGGACATGCCGGTGATCTCCTCCAGCTCCTTGTAAAGCCGGATGGTGTAGCCCTGCAGCGCGGCCATGTTGGTGTCACCATTCAATGTGTGGAATCCGCCAGCGGCGTGCCATGTTGACCCTGAGGTCAGCTCTGAACGTTCGATCAGCATTACGTCGGACCAGCCGAGTTTGGTGAGGTGATACAGCACCGAACATCCGACGACGCCGCCGCCGATCACGGCTACTCTGGTGGTGGTTTGCATGGTGGGTCCTTGTGTTGCTTTGGGCCATGCTCGCGCAGCGTAGATCGGGTGACTTGTATCACTGCGACAGGAAATGTCGCGGTGCGGCAAAAGAATCGCGCGGCTGGCGGGCAGGGTAAGTGGGTCAGCTCACGCAAGGATGCCGCCATGAAAACCCACGCACAAGCAGTCGTTATCGGGGGCGGTGTAATAGGCTGCTCGATCCTCTATCATTTGACCAAGCTGGGTTGGACGGATGTGGTTTTGCTGGAACGCGACGAGCTGACATCAGGGTCCACATGGCACGCGGCGGCCAATATTCACGGGCTGCATGACAACAACAACATCACCCGCATCCAGAATTACACGATGGATCTGTACAATGCGCTGGAAGCGGAGACCGGGCAAAGCTGCGGCGTGTTCCAGCCCGGGTCCCTGTATCTGGCGCAGACCGAAGCGCGCGAGCATCAGCTGCGCCTTCAGGCGGCGAAGGCCAAGTATTACGGGCTGAACTTCTACGAGGTGGACCGCGCCGAGGCCGAACGGCTGCACCCGCTGGTCGATTACGACGGCATCCGCTGCATCATGTACGAGCCTTCGGGCGGCAATGTGGACCCGTCGGGGGTGACCAATGCCTACGCGTCTGGTGCCCGGCAGAACGGGGCCGAAATTTACCGCTTCACGCCCGTGACCGCGACGGACCAACAATCCGATGGCACGTGGGTGGTGAAGACGCCGAAGGGCGACATCGTGACCCCCGTGGTGGTGAACGCGGCTGGATTGTGGGGGCGCGAAGTGGCCGCAATGGCGGCCGTCGACCTGCCGTTGCAGCCGACCGAGCACCAGTATTTTGTGACAGAAACAATCAGCGAGATTGCGGACATGGACCGGCGGTTGCCATCCGTGGCGGATCGCGACGGGGAGTATTACCTGCGCCAGGAAGGGCTGGGACTGCTGGTCGGCGCCTACGAAAAAGACCTGCGGTTTTGGGCCGAGGACGGCACCCCGCAAGGCTTCGGACATGAGCTGTTTGCTGATGATCTTGAGCGGATCGAGCCCAACATGATGCGCGCCATTGACCGCGTGCCAGTTGTGGGCAGCGCCGGGATCAAGCGCGTGATCAACGGCCCGATGATCTGGTCCCCCGATAGCAACGCGTTGTTTGGGCCAGTGCCGGAGTTGAAAGGATATTTCTGCTGCAATGGGATCATCCCCGGCTTCTCACAATCCGGCGGGCTTGGATCGTTGACTGCGGAATGGATCGTCACCGGCGAGCCGCATCTCGACATGTTCCCATGGGACATGGCGCGGTTCGGGGCGTGGGCGGACAAGAAATTTACCAAGGCCCGCGTGGGCGACCAATATGCCAACCGGTTCTCGATCCATTTTCCAAATGAGGAACGCAGTGCGGGCCGCCCGGCGCGGGTCAGACCGATCTACGAAGCGCAAAAGGCCATGGGCGCGGTATTCGGGTTGAACTACGGGTGGGAGCACCCGCTGTGGTTCTCCGACACGCCCGGAACTGTCGATACAAACGGGTTCACGCGCCAGAACTGGTTTGAGCCAGTGGGGGCCGAATGCCACATGCTGCGCGACAAGGCCGGGATTATCGATATCTCCAACTTTGCGAAATACTCCGTCACAGGGGCAGGGGCCGCAGAGTGGCTGAACGCCGTTTTTGCCAACAACATGCCAAAAGCGGTTGGCCGGTCCTGCCTGACGCCATTGATCGGCGTGCGCGGCGGGATTGCGGGCGATTTCACGGTGACCAAGCTGGATGACGAGGAGTTCCTCATCATCGGCTCCGGCTTGGCGGAACGCTATCATCTGCGCTTCTTCAACGCCGTCGCGCGGCCCGATACCGTGACATTCGAAAGCAAGACCGAAGCCATATGCGGCTTCAACGTCGCCGGTCCCGAAAGCCGGGCGCTTCTGGAACGGCTGACCAATGCCGATCTAAGCACCGAGGCGTTCCCTTTCATGCGGTCGCAGAAGATCACCTTGGCCGGCGTCGATCTGGTGGCGCTGCGGGTGTCCTTTACCGGCGATCTGGGGTGGGAATTGCATTGCAATACCGAAGACCAGCAGCGGCTTTATGAGGCGCTGATAGAGGCCGGCAAGGCGTTTGGCGCGGGCCCGGTCGGATCGCGCGCATTGATGTCGCTTAGGGTTGAAAAAGGCTACGGGTCGTGGAGCCGGGAGTATTCGCCTGAGTACTGGCCGCAGGAAGTCGGGTTGGACCAGCTGATAAAGCTGGAGAAGGACTTTCTGAACAAGGCGGCCTATGTCGCGCTTAAAGACAACGCCCCGCGTGAGACACTGCATGTCATCGACGTGTTGGAGGTTGATCAAGCCGACGCCTCTGGCGGCGAGCCGATCTTCCTGCCTGACGGCACCCCTGTGGGCCGGGTCAGTTCCGGCACCTATGGCTACACCGTCGGCAAATCACTGGCGCTGGGTTTCCTGAAAGGCGTGGACGCGGGCGCGGAGGTCGATGTCATGATCCTGGGCAAGCCGCATCGCGGCGTTGTATTGGCAGAACCGCCATTCGATCCGAAGGGCGAAAGGCTGCGCGCCTAGGTCAGGTAGACCGCCAACAAGGCCAACACGGCGGGAACGGTTTGCACATAGAGTATGCTGCGCGACGCCGTTGCGGCGCCGTAGGCCCCCGCGACGGCAACGCAGAACAGGAAGAAGGTCGCGACATTCACCTTCCAGTCGGCATTGCCGATGAGCAGCGACCAGATCAGCCCCGCCGCCAGAAAGCCATTGTAGAGGCCCTGATTGGCGGCCATTGCCTTGGTCGGCGCGAACAGGTCCTTGGGAAAGCTGCGGAACACCTTTGGGCCGCGGGATTCCCATGCGAACATCTCAAACCAAAGGATGTAGAGATGCAGAACCGCGATCAGTGCCACTAGGATCATTGCAATTAGGGACATCGGTCGCCTCCTTTAGCGTTCGGGGATCAGCCCCCTTGGGCTGAACCTTAGCACCAACAGCAGCACAAGTCCCATCGTCAGCAGGCGCATATGGGCGGCGCTGTCCAAAAGGTGGTCTTTCAGCGCCGACCCGTCGGCCATGCCCGCTGTGATGATGTTCATCAAAGCCAGCCCCATCGGTTCAACTTGAACCCACAGGAACCAGACCAGAAAGCCGCCCAACACCGCACCAAAATTGTTGCCCGAGCCGCCTACGATCACCATCACCCAGATCAGGAAGGTGTAGCGCAAGGGCTGATAGGTGCCCGGCGTCAGCTGGCCGTCCAGCGTGGTCATCATCGCGCCCGCCATGCCGCAGACGGCTGAACCGAGGATGAACACCTGCAGGTGGCGCTTGGTGACGTCCTTGCCCATCGCCTCTGCTGCGACTTCGTTGTCGCGGATGGCGCGCAACATCCGGCCCCATGGGGAGTTCCACGCGGTCTGTGCCAGCCACAGGAGCAGCAGCAAGACGACCGTGAAGAGCAAGGCGTAGATGCCTTTGACATAGAGCGTCGATGCGGTGGTCGCATCCAGCCCGAAACCGGCGGCGCTTTCGACGAAGGACGGGCTGTTTTGCAGGTCAATCTCGTAGGGCACCACCACGGGGCGGTCCAGCCCAACGACGTTTTTCACGCCGCGCGCGAGCCAGTCCTCGTTTTTGAGGGAGATGATAATGATTTCCGCGATGCCCAGTGTCGCAATCGCCAGATAGTCGGACCGCAGGCCCAGCGCGGTTTTGCCAATGACCCACGCGGCCCCTGCGGCCAGCAATCCGCCCACGGGCCAGGAGATCATGATCGGCAGGTTCAGCCCGCCCAGATAGCCCGTCGCCGCCGGGTTCACGGCTTCAACCGCGTCGACGCCGCCGTCAAAGACGAAACGGAACAGGAAGAATCCCACCGCCAGCAAGCCAAACATCGCAAAACCGCGCGTTCGGCCCGGGGCCATGCGGCCCCACATCAAGATGGCGGCCACCATGGTTGCGGCTCCGAGAATGAGCCCAAGGATCACGCGTATCCCACCGGCAGACCATGCCTCGGCGGTGGGGGGCATCGACACAATCACGGCGGCCAAGCCGCCCAAGGCGACAAACCCCATCACGCCCACATTGAACAGCCCCGCATAGCCCCATTGGATGTTGACCCCCAACGCCATGATGGCCGAGATCAGCCCCATGTTCAGGATCAGCAAAGCCGAGTTCCACGACTGCACAAAGCCGGTGCCGATGATCAGACAGGCCACAAACACAAACAGCAAAACGTCGCGCATCTTCATACCGATTGCCCCTTAAACAGACCTGTGGGTTTGAACAGCAGCACGATGATCAGGATCACGAAGGACACTGCCAGCTTGTAATCCGTGCTAAGAAGCTGCGCCAAACCGTCTGGCGCCAAGCTTTCCGGCAGCGCGTAATTGGCCACCTTTTTCCATGCGTAGGTGACGGTGACTTCCGAGAAGGCGATCAGGAACCCGCCCGCGATTGCACCAACCGGGTTGCCCAAGCCGCCAACAATGGCGGAGGCGAAGATCGGCAGCAGCAACTGGAAATAGGTGAACGGCTTGAACGACTTGTCCAACCCGTAAAGCGTGCCCGCAATGGTCGCCAAGGCTGCCACGATCAGCCAAGTGTACATCACCACCCGCTCTGGGTTGATGCCTGACAGCAGCGCCAGATCCTCGTTGTCAGAGAACGCCCGCATCGACTTACCGGTGCGCGTCTTGTTGAGAAACCAGAACAGGATTGCGACCACGATCACTGCCGTGACCACCGTGATGCCTTGCGTCGTTTTGATCGCCAGGCCTTCTTTCAAGCCGGTCATCGCCTTGAAGTCGCGCGCGGAGATCAGGAACCGCTCCCCATCGGCAAAGCGTTGGTCGCCCGGCCCGATGATGAACCGCGTCAGCCCGTTCATGATGAACATGACGCCAAGGCTGACCATCACCAGCACCACCGGCTTCACCCGCGTTTTTCGGTAAAACCGATAAACCACGCGGTCGGTGCCCAGCAGCACCAGCCCGGTCAGCACGATGCCGAAAGGCAGGGCGAGCAGGGCGGTCGGAAGCGGGCCGAAGCTGATGCCCATCCCCTGAAAGCCCCACGTGATCAGGATCACGAACATGGTGCCAATGGCCATCGTGTCGCCATGCGCGAAGTTTGAAAACCGCAAGATACCGTAGACCAGGGTCACGCCCAAAGCGCCCAATGCGAGCTGCGCGCCGTAGGCAAAACCCGGGACGAAGACGAAATTTGCAAAAGCGACGAGTGCGTTTAGGAAATCCATTGCGCCTAACCCCCCAGAAACGATTTGCGGACCTCGGGGTCGTTCAACAACGCCTGTCCGGTATCGGTAAATCGGTTGCGGCCCTGCACCAGCACATAGCCCTTGTCGGCAATCTCCAGCGCTTGGCGGGCGTTTTGTTCGACCATCAGGATGGAAATGCCGGTGCGTGCCACCTCGATGATGCGGTCAAACAGCTCGTCCATCACAATGGGGGAGACACCCGCCGTCGGCTCATCCAGCATCAACACTTTGGGTTGCGTCATCAATGCCCGGCCCACGGCGACCTGTTGGCGTTGCCCGCCGGACAGCTCGCCCGCCGCCTGTGCACGCTTTTCGCGCAGGATCGGGAACAGATCAAAGACCTGTTCGATGGTCTTCTGTATGTCGTCGCGGCGTAGGAATGCGCCCATCTCGAGGTTTTCTTCCACGGTCATCGAAGTGAAGATGTTCGATGTTTGCGGCACAAAGGCCATCCCCTTGGCGACCCGGGCCTGCGGCGTCAGCTTTGTGATGTCTTCGCCAAACAACCGCACCGCGCCCTGGCGCACGTCCAGCATGCCGAAGACCGCCTTCATGGCGGTCGACTTGCCCGCGCCGTTGGGGCCGACGATGACGGCAATCTCGCCTTCATCAACCGCAATGGTGCAGTCATGCAAGATATCCGGGCCAGAGCCGTAGCCGCCGGACATGGTGTCACCGATCAGGAATGGCTCGCTCATGCTTCTGCCTTCGCCTTGTTCTTCAAACCGGTACCCAGATAGGCCTCGATCACTTGCTCATTGGCCTTGATCTCGTCCAGCGTGCCTTGGGCCAACACCTTGCCTTCTGCCATGCAGATGACGGGGTCGCAGAGGCGACCGATGAAATCCATGTCATGTTCAATGACGCAGAACGTGTAGCCACGTTCCTTGTTGAGCCGGATGATGGCGTCGCCAATGGTGTTCAGAAGCGTGCGGTTCACGCCTGCGCCGACCTCGTCCAGAAACACGATCTTGGCGTCGACCATCATGGTGCGGCCCAGCTCCAGCAACTTCTTCTGCCCGCCGGAGATATTGCCCGCACGCTCGTCGCTGATGTGGTCGATGGTCAGGAATTCCAGCACCTCATCCGCCTTGGCGGCAAGGGCGCGTTCTTCATCCGCGATGCGTTTGCGGCCAAACCATGTGTTCCACAGCTTTTCGCCTGACTGCCCGCCAGGGACCATCATCAGGTTCTCGCGCAAGGTCATCGTGGTAAATTCATGGGCAATCTGGAAAGTACGCAGCAGGCCTTTGCCGAACAGTTCGTGCGGCGGCAGGCCGGTGATGTCCTCGCCATCCATGGTCACCCGGCCGGAAGTCGGTTTAAGAACTCCCGCTACTGCATTGAATAGCGTCGTTTTTCCTGCGCCGTTAGGTCCGATCAACCCGGTGATTGACCCGGTCTCGATCTTCAGCGTTGCCCCGTCTACGGCATGAAAGCCGCCGAAATGCTTGTGCAGATCGTGTACTTCGATCATCGCGCATTGCCCCTTTGCAAAACAGCCCGGAGCATAAAACCCCGGGCTGTTTCAATACGTTAGAAGATGATCTTAGCGATACTTTGCGGTTTTCTCTTCGCCGCCTTCATACATCACTTCACGGTAGTTACCGGCGCTTTCGCCTGGCCCGATCAGCTCCACGGCAGTTGCGCCGACATAGTCGATGTCGCCGCCATTCTTGAGAATCTCAAGCGCTTTGCCCAGCTCGCCCGGGAAGATTTCTTCGCCCGGTGCGTTCGCCACATCCATGACCTTGGCTTTGTAGTCGCCCGGCTCCATGGACCCTGCGGCCTGCATGGCCAGCATGATCAGCGCAGCCGCGTCATAGCTTTCAGGTGTGAAGGGCGAGGTGGAATCAAACTTGTCGCCAACCATCTCAGTGAACTTCGCAACACCGGGGCTGTCTGTGCCCGGGTGCTGGCCCGAGGAGCCGTCGATTTCTGCGCCGAAGTTTTCAACCAGTTTGGCGGAGATCATGCCGTCGGGGAAGTGGAACGTGTCAAACGCGCCTGTGTCCAGAGCGGCGCGCACGATGCCGGAGCCACCTTGGTCCACATAGCCCGCAACAACCAGACGGTCGCCGCCCGCCGATGCCAATGCACCGACTTCAGCCGAATAGTCGGCCTTGCCGTCTTCATGGGCTGCGTTGATGGTCACTTCGCCGCCCGCTTCTTCAAACGCAGATTGGAACGCGTCGGCCAGACCTTTGCCGTAGTCATTGTTGGTGTAGGTCACCGCAACGGACTTGATGCCCTGGTCCATCAGGACCTCGGTCATCACAACGCCCTGACGCGCGTCGGAAGGTGCGGTCCGGAAGAACAACCCATCATCTTCAGCGGTCGACAAACCGGGCGAGGTGGCGGATGGCGAGATCATGACAACGCCGTTGGCCAAAGCCACGTTGGCCAGAATGGCGCCGGTCACACCGGAACAGTCAGCGCCCATGATACCTTTGACGCCATCGGATGTAATCAAACGCTCGGCGGCAGCCGTCGCAGCAGCAGCGTCAACACAGGTGGAGTCTGCACGGACAGCGGACACTTTCGCGCCGTCGAGCAACATGCCGGATTCGGTGACTTCCGCCATGGCCAGCTCGGCGCCATCTGCCATGGACGGCGTCAGCGATTCAATCGGGCCGGTGAAGCCCAAGATAATGCCCAGCTTGATGTCCGTTGCATGGCCGTCGGCAAACGCGCCGCCAGCCATCATCGCTGTTGCGGTTGTCGCAAGTAGCAGTTTTTTCATAGTCTTTTCTCCCAGTTAGACTTTAGTCTTATTTTGATTGGAGCGAGACTAGGGCCTTCGCGCGACCTTGAAAAGCCCAACCTTGCGGCAATCCTGGGCGAAATTCACCGTTCACGTGGCCGTTACAGCGCTGTTTTCGGGCCGTCCGCGCATTAGGTTGAAGGCAACACACCGGAGGACCCCAATGTTACGCATCACCACAATTGCCGCCGCCCTGCTCCTTGCCGCATCACCGGCATTGGGTTTTGACACAAGTGCCGGAACGGTGCGCGTCACCAAGGTAGCGGGCGAATTGGAGCAACCCTGGGCCATTGGCCATCTGCCGGATGGCGGCGTGCTTGTGACAGAACGCGACGGCGCCGTGGTGCACCTGATGGCCGATGGAAGCCGCGTCGATCTTGCAGGGGTGCCGGACGTGGTCAACGAAGGGCAGGGTGGCATGCTCGACGTGATGATCCCGCGCGACTTTGCTTCCAGCCGGGATGTGTTTCTGAGCTATGTGGCGCGCCGTGGCGGCGTTGCCGGCACCGCCATCGGGGTGGGCAAGCTCAGCGCGGATGGCACGCGGCTGGAAGGCTTCAAGCGGCTCTGGCAGATGGCCAAACCGTCGAATTCTGCCAGACATTTCGGCTCCCGTATTGTGGAGGCCCCAGACGGCACCTTGTTCCTGACCATAGGCGACCGCGGCGACCGTCCCTCTGCGCAGGACCTTGGAAACCACAACGGCACCGTGGTGCGCCTGCACCGCTCAGGCGCGGTGCCGCCGGACAACCCGTTCATCGGCCGCCCCGGTGTCGAGCCCGAAATCTATTCCTACGGCCACCGAAACCCGCAAGGCGCGGCGTTGGACTTGCAAGGCAACCTGTGGGTGGCAGAACACGGCGCACGCGGCGGCGACGAGGTGAACTTGATAAAGCCCGGCGGCAACTACGGCTGGCCGGTGATCAGCTACGGGGTGCATTACTCTGGCGCAAAGATCGGAGAGGGCACATCCAAGGCGGGAATGCTTCAGCCCGAACACTACTGGGACCCGTCCATCGCGCCCTCCGGCATGATGGTTTATTCCGGCAAGCTTTGGCCCGAATGGAAGGGCGACGTTTTCGTAGGCTCGCTGAAATTCGACTACATCTCACGACTGTCAGGCAGCGATCTTAGAGAGGTCGAACAATTGCAACATGACACGACAGGCCGCGTCCGCGATGTGGTCGAGGGCCCTGACGGGGCCATCTGGTTCCTGTCCGTCTATGATGACGCTCTTTACAAGTTAACCCCAAATTAAGGTTAAACCGCCCGCGTGCTGGCAGAAAAACCGCCTCGCTTCGTTTTGGCAAAAATACTCAAACCCCGCGGCGGGTCACACAAGCGACGGCAGCCACAGCACGATCCCCGGGAAGGCTACGAGCAAAGCAATGGTGATCCCATCCGCGATGAAGAACGGGGTCACGCCTTTGAAGACGTCCTGCACCGTCAGGTCATCCCGCACGCCGGCGACCACAAAGCAGTTCAACCCGATGGGCGGCGTGATCAGACAGAACTCCGCCATCTTCACCACCAATATGCCGAACCAGATCGCGCACATGGTGCCCGACATTCCGAACGCGCTGTCAGCCGCTGCAACCGTTTCGCCGCCATTCAGCGCCATCACCGCGGGATACACCACCGGCAGGGTCAAAAGCAGCATCCCGATTGCGTCCATGAACATGCCCAACACGGCGTAGGCCAGCAAGATGCAGATCAGGATCAGCATCGGCGACATTTCCAGCGAGGTTATCCACGCCGCAAAGGCGTCCGGCAATTCTGCAAACCCAAGGAAGCGCACATAAATCAACACCCCCCAGATGATCGAGAAGATCATCACCGTCAGCTTCGCCGTTTCCAGCAACGCCTCCTTCAGCTTCGCCCAGCGCATGCCTTTGTACAACGCCATCAGGAACACGATGAACGCCCCCACAGCGCCGCCCTCCGTCGGCGTGCCCCATGCGTCGCCGAACGGGTTGTAGACGAAGAAGATGATGATCACGACCACAGCCACAATGGGCAGGGCAGGCGGCAAAGACTCGAACCGCTCTTTCCAAGTGAAGCCTGAGACCGGCGGGCCGACCGTTTTGAAGATGACAGCGATGCTGATGATCAGCCCCGCATAGACCACAGCGGAGAACGCGCCGGGGATGAAACCCGCCAGCAGCAGCTTGCCCACGTCCTGCTCCACGATGATCGCGTAGATCACCAAAATGGCGGAGGGCGGAATGAGAGATGCCAAAGTGCCGCCAGCCGCCACGACACCAGCCGCGAATTGCTTGTTGTAGCCGACCTTCAGCATTTCGGGGATCGCAATTCGCGCGAACACCGCCGCTGTCGCCACGGATGCGCCTGACACTGCGGCGAAGCCAGCCGTTGCAAAGACGGTGGACACAGCCAAGCCCCCCGGCACCCATGCAAACCAGCGTTTGCACGCTTCAAACAGCGCCGTGGTCAGCTTGGCGTGATACGCCAGATAGCCGATCATGATGAAGACCGGGATCAGGCTTAGCACATGGGCGGACACCTTCGAATGCGGCGTCAGCCCTGCGATCTTGACGCTGATCTCAACGGCCTTCCAAAACCGCTCAGGGTCGTAGTCAAACCCGTTCCAGCGCAGCCAGACGAGGCCCACAAACCCGGCCAGACCGGCGGCAAACGCCACCCGCATGCCCAGGATGACAAAGACCAGCATCCCGCCGGAGACCCATAGGCCAATCTCAATCGGTTCCATCAGTCAGACCCTTCCAGCGCTTCGGCCTCAAGCATGGCTTGTTCGGCCACGGTCAAGGTCAATGGCACCGCCACGGGGTTTTCCAAGCCAAGGACGAATGCCCGCCCGTAGCCCCAGATTTGCAGCAACAACCGCGCGCAAAGAACGCCGAACGCCAGCGGCACAACCAGCTTGCTTGGCCAAATCGGAATGCCCACGTCAATGGAGCTATCCCGGCTCCACAAAGGCTTGGTCATATCAAAAGATCGGTCAAAATGCGCCCAGCCGCCCCATATCAGCGCGACGATCAGCAGCAGGATCAGCAGCACCGACACCAATTCGAAAAACCACAGGAAGCGGCCCTTCAAAGCGCCCACCAGCATGTCCATGCGAATATGCGAGCCATCCCTTTGTACGTAAGACACGCCCATTATGGCGATGATCGGCATCGCGGCCTCGATATAATCGACATAGCCCATCATGGGCGAGGCGAAGAACTTGCGGCCAGTGACCGAGTAGGCCGCGAGAAACATCAGCGAGAACACCGCCAGCCCTGAGATCAACGCCATAAAGCGCTCCAGCGGCAGCAACATGCGGTCGAGCCGCGAGAGTAAGCTGGAATCCTCCAGCACAGCACTAGAGCCGGCCATGGCGATGGTCCCCCAAGAATAGAAAAAGGGCCGCTCCGATCAGGAGCGGCCCGGAGAAGGCTTAGCTGCCTTTGGCTTCTGCGAGCGTTTTGACCACGAGGTCATACAGCTCTTGGCCCGGCAGGCCTTGGGCTTCCATATCCGCAATCCACGCCTCACGGGCAGGCTCGGCGGCTTTGGCGCGGAACTCGTCGATCACGGCGGGGTCAATCTCAACCTTCTTGACGCCTTTCTCTTCCAGCACGCTATCCCATTTCTGCAAAAGCTCGGCGTAGTTGGCCAGATAGTGGTCCAGCGCCTCGTCGATGGAGCTGTCCAGCGCTTCGCGTTCCGCGTCGCTCAGGGCTTCATAGGCGTCAATGTTCACCACAACTGGGCAGTTCACGGTGCCGGGGTTCAGGTTGGCGGTCCACCAGTCAGCCTGGTTAATCGTGCCAAAGGACAGGTGCGCGTGCTGCGCAAAGGCCACCGTATCCACGACGCCAGATTCCATCGCCTGGTAGGCTTCCGTGGCGGTCACAGATGTTGGCACTGCGCCAACGGCTTCAAACGCTTTGCCAAGACCGCCGGTCGCGCGGACCCGCATGCCTTCCATGTCGGCCAAGGTCATCCGAGGATCGCCCGTGCCCACAAGGTTGTATTGCGGCATCGGCGAGGTCATCAGCAGCTTCGCGTTCCACTGCGCCATTTCTTCCGTGGCGGCGGGGTGGGCGTAGACCGCCTTGGAGACAGCGACTTCCTGCTCCAGATTTTCAACGCCAAGGAACGGCAGTTCTAGCACGGTGACCACGCGGTTCTTGTCGCGGTGGTAGCCCGCGCAGAATTGTGCCATCTCAAACGCGCCAATGGAGATACCATCAAGGTTCTCACGGTTCTTGGACAGGCCGCCATAAGAGATGTTCATCGTGAACTCGCCGCCGGTCTTCTCAGACACCAACTCGGCCAGTTTCTCAACATGCTCGGTAAACGCGCGGCGCTTGCCCCAGACCGAGACGTTCCATTCGGTCGCCGCAGCCTCGCTGACAAACGCGACGCTCAACGCCATACCGCAAGCGGTGGTCAAAAATTTATTCATCATAGTCCTCCCAGACATGCGCCACGTCATCGGCGCTTCATGGCCCAAAGTCTTCCCACAGTGGCGACCCAACGCAACAGCGCAAAATTCTTTTTTCCGAAAAACCTGCTAAGTCATTGAAAAATATAAACCTCGGCTTGGGCGCACCGCACGGACGCTGCCGGAATGTGCGTAAATTCGCACAAGGCCCTGCGTTGTCACGCAACCGGCGCCGTGCCACCATCCCCTCAGCCCCACAACAAGGAAGCGCCGCCCATGTCTCTAACTGTCCATCAATTCGCCTACAATTCCGACAATTACGGCCAGCTGATCCACGACGCGGCGACCGGCAGGACGGCTTGCATCGACGCCGGGGATGCCGCCGAAGCGCTCGGCGCTGCCACCAAGGCAGACCTAAACATCACGGACATCTGGATAACCCATCACCATTGGGACCATACAGACGGGCTGGCGGAGCTGAAACAAAAGACCGGGGCCACGGCCATGGGCCCAGACGGCATCAATGGCGTGGACCAAATCCTGAAGGGTGGCGACAGCTTCGATTTCGCTGGCCACCAGGTCGAGGTCATTCACACACCCGGCCACACGCTCGACATGCTGAACTACCATATTGCGGACGAAAAGCTGCTGTTCCCGGGTGACACGCTCTTTCCCATGGGCTGCGGGCGTCTGTTTGAAGGTGACGGCCCGATGATGTGGGCCTCTATGCAAAAGCTGGTGGCCCTGCCGGACGACACCACCGTCTATTGCGCCCATGAATATACCGCCACCAACGCGGCCTTTGCCAACAGTGTCGACCCCGCAAACCCGACGCTGAACGCGCAGGCCGAGCGGGTGGCGCTCATGCGGGCGGCGGGCGAGGCGACATCGCCCACGACCATAGGGGTCGAGCTGAAAACCAATCCGTTCCTGCGCCCCCATGACAACGGCATCCGCGCCCAGCTCAACATGCGCGACGCGACCGATGCCGAGGTCTTCACAGAAATACGCGCTCGAAAAGATCGCTTCTAACGCCTTGCAAACCCCACGATTTCGCGCTCATACTCCCGCAATCACCTAAAAACCTGGGAGTAATTTCTGATGAAAAGCCTTACCGCTATTGCGGTCGTGTTGATGGCAACCACAACGCTATCCGCCTCCGCTGAAACCATCCGCTGGGCCCGCGCGGGCGACGCGCTGACGCTCGACCCGCATGCCCAAAACGAAGGTCCAACCTCCGCTTTGGCGCACCAGATCATGGAGCCGCTGGTGATGCGCGACATGGAAGGCACCATCGTGCCGGCCTTGGCGACTGAGTGGAATCCATCCGAGGAAAACCCCAATGTCTGGGTGTTCAAGCTACGCGAAGGCGTGTCCTTCCATGATGGCTCTGCGTTCACCGCAGAAGACGTGGTCTTCTCGCTCAACCGCGCCATGACCGAAGACAGCGACTACAAGGAATTGCTGGCCTCCGTCAAAGAAGTGCGTGCCGATGGCGACTACACCGTCGAGATCGAGACCGGTGGCCCGAACCCGATCATGCCCAACAACCTGACCAACATGTTCATCATGGACAAAACCTGGGCGGAGGCGAATAACGCCGTCAAAGTCCAGGATTACGAGGGCGGCGAGGACACGTTTGCAGCCAAGAACGCCAATGGCACCGGGCCCTATAAGCTGGTCTCTCGCGAGCCTGATGTGAAAACCGTGCTGGCAATGAATGAAAACTACTGGGGCAAGGACGAATTCCCGATGCAGGTCACCGGCATCGAATATACGCCCATCCAGAACGCGGCGACGCGGGTCGCAGCTTTGCTGTCAGGCGAGGTTGACTTCATCCAGGACGTCCCGGTGCAGGACCTTGAGCGCGTGGCAGGTCAGGACGGCCTCGACGTGCGCACCGCGCCGCAAAACCGGGTCATCTTCTTTGGGATGAACATGGGCGACGCTGATCTTGAGAATGACGATGTCGACGGCAAAAACCCATTTGCGGATGTACGTGTGCGCCGCGCGATGAACATGGCGATCAACCGCGACGCCATCAAACAGGTGGTCATGCGCGGCCAATCGGTGCCTGCGGGCATGATCGCGCCGCCTTTCGTGAATGGCTGGAACACTGAGATGGACGGCTCGTCCACCACCGATGTCGAAGGCGCAAAGGCGCTTTTGGCTGAGGCAGGTTACGGCGACGGCTTCTCGATCCAGCTGGATTGCCCCAATGACCGCTACATCAACGACGAAGGCATCTGCCAGGCCGCAGTTGGTATGTTCGCCCAAATCGGTGTGACGGTGAACCTCGACGCCAAACCCAAGGCGCAGCACTTCCCGCTTCTCAGCAACTACGAAACGGATTTCTACATGCTCGGCTGGGGCGTCCCGACCTACGACTCGGAGTATATCTTCAACTTCCTGGTCCATGGGCGCGACGAGAAATACGGCTCGTGGAACGCGGTGCGCTATAACAACCCTGATCTGAACGCCAAGATCCAGGCATTGGCGTCCAACACTGATCTCGAGGCGCGTAATGCGTCGATCAACGAGATCTGGCAAGTCGTCCAAGACGAGGCGCTCTACATCCCGATCCACCACCAGGTGCTGAATTGGGGCATGGCTTCAAAAGTCGGCACCATCGTGGCGCCGGATGACACCGCGAAGTTCAAATACTTTACCCTGAACTAAGCGCGCCAAAAAACGCGACAAGAAGGGCCGCAGCGTCACCCGCTGCGGCCCTTTCCATGTTCATAAATATCCCGGGGCTTGGGGCAGGGCCCCAAATCTGCGCGATAGCGCAAAAACATCATGCGCGGCGCAGCCGCTCCTTTACGAAAGCGCGGCCAAAGGTGGGTTGTCTGCCAAGACGGGCCTGCGCATCCGCAACATCCGCTCCGCCTCTTCGCGCCGCCCCAGCTTCAACAACACATTGAGATATGTCAGCTCCAACAGGTCGCGCTGCGCGCGGCTGCCGCCAATGCGTGCGTGATCTGCCATAACGGGTGTCAGCTCTTGCAACGCTAACTGCCAGTTTCCGGCAACGATGGCTTTCCAGCCGCGCGCAACCGGGGCCACAAGATCGCCCGCATAGCCATTCGTGGCCCCCGCAATGGCGGCCAGTTGGTCCGCGTCCCCAGCCATGGCGTGGCATAGCGCGGCATGCATGTCGGCAAAGCTTTGACCGGGCTTTGCAAAGGCTTTCGCGGCATATTTGCTCAGAACGCTCCAGCGTTCGGGCGCGACTGCGACCCCGGCCAACTCAGCGCGCCAATACAGCGCCGCCGTGTCGGTCAGCACATTGATCGGCAGGCTCTGCGAAGCGTCTGGCGCAATTGCGTCATCTACCATCTGCCACATCAGATCAATCTGGCCGGTGTGCAACGCCCACAGCGCTGCGTGCCAGCTCAGGTGCCCGTGCAAGATGCCGCGCCGGTCATAGCCCTTCATCCAGTCTGTCAGGTAGGTCAGCCCGGCCACGGTCTCGCCAATCTCATACTGCGCATGGGCTTTGAAATGGGACCCGTTGGCGTTGTTGGGGTTCAGGGCCAACGACCGCTCCATCAAGGCGAGGGCAGGGCCGGGTTGGCCGGTCTCGCACATCGACAGGGAATGCATGCTCATCATCCACCAGTCATCGCCGTAATGGGGCAATAGCCACGCCGTGTAGGCCAGCAAGTCGGCCTCGCGGCCCGGTTCGCCGGAAAAGCCGATCAGCCCAAACACATTGGTGCAGACCTGCGCCACCAGCGCGTCACGCGGTGTATCGGTGACATGCGACCGGATCGCGTCGCGCGCTTCAACGGGACGGCCCTGCAGCAGGGTGTCAAAGATATCAATGCTGCGCCGTTCCCTGTCGGCGCATCCTGATTTCAGCGTTTGCGCCGTCGCAATCGCCGCCTTTGCGCTGGCCATGTCGCCTTCATACATGATTGCCCGCGCCAACCCGACATGGCCCAGCGCAAAACCGGGATCTGCTTTAACAGCAGTCTCAAACGCCTGTCGCGCGCCGTAGGTCGCGGCCAGCACATGATCCACGCCCACATCATAGGCATCCCGCGCCGCATCTGAGCCGGTTGTCAGCCCGTTTCCGTATCTGTCTTGAAGCACCTGGCACCTGTCACTGCAATTGTCGGTCCCGCCAACGTCGCACAGAGCCCGCCGCAGCACAAATTTCGAAACCGCATCACAATTTTCGCGCAGACTTGTGTACCGGTGCGTTGCGAGGCACAGTCACACAGGTTTCAGGCGGGTTGCGACCCGCCACCTGCTGCTCTTGAAAGGACATATTCATGCGTTTGACCCTCACCGCGCTCAGCCTGATCATGGCGACCAGCGCCTCCGCCGAAACGTTCCGTTGGGCCGGCACAACCGACCCGCAAACCATGGACCCGCATGCGGTCAACTCTGCGCCTGTTCTGGGGTTCCTGAACAATGTCTATGAGGGCCTCGTGCGCCGCGGCAAGGATATGGCTATCGAGCCTGCGCTTGCCACCAGCTGGGAGCCAATCGGCGAAGGAGAAGGCTGGCGCTTCACGCTGCGCCAGGGCGTCAAGTTCCACAATGGTGCGGATTTCAACGCCGAAGATGTGATGTTCTCCTACGAGCGCGCCTCGTCCGAACAATCCGACACCGCCAGCTGGTTCGCGCCGGTCTCCGAGGTAAAGGTGGTGGACGACTACACGATCGACATCATGACCACGGCGCCCAATCCGATCTTCCCTGACAGCATCGCCAACTGGATGATCATGGACAGCGGCTGGGCCGCTGATAACGGCGCTGAACGTCCTGCCAAGGACGCGGAAAATCACGCGACGCTGAACACCAATGGCACCGCCGCCTTCCAGCTGGTCGAACGCCAACCGGGCCTGAAAACCGTGCTGGAACCCTTTGACGGCTGGTGGGGCGAGGCGCAGCATAACGTGACCCGCGCCGAGTTCACCCCGATCCAAAACCCTGCGACGGCCGTGGCAGCCTTGCTGTCGGGTGACGTTGACATGATCAACCCGGTGCCCATTCAAGACGCCGAACGGATGGCCGCAGCCGGTAATGTGAACGTCATCAAAGGCATCGAGGCCCGTGTCATCATGCTGGGCTTCCCGCATCAGGCCGATGCGCTGAAATACACAGCCGACGCCGGCAAACCGAACCCGTTCAAGGATGTGAAGGTCCGCGAGGCAGTCGCCAAGGCGGTGAACGTGCCGGCCATCTTGCAAACCATCATGCGCGGCAACGCCGAACCGGCCTCCCAACTGGTCAGCCCGGCCATGCGCGGATATTCCGAAGCGCTCGCAGCGCGTCCGGCCTTTGACATCGACGGTGCAAAAGCGCTGTTGGCGGAAGCGGGCTATGCGGACGGGTTCTCCTTCGGGTTGAAATGCCCCAATGACCGCTACCTCAATGACGAGGCGGTCTGTCAGGCTGTTACCGGCATGCTGGCCCAAATTGGCTTGACGGCTGAGCTGGACGCGATGCCCGTGCAAAACTACTGGCCAGAGCTGCGCGAGGACAATTACGACATGTACTTGCTGGGCTGGTCGCCGGGCACATTCGACGCCGAGCACCCGATCCGCTTCCTGGCCTCAACGCCAAATGCGGAGAAGAAGCTTGGTTCGTGGAACTTTGGTGACTTCTCCAACGCCCGCGTCGACGAGCTGCTGCCCTTGATGCAGTCCGAAGTCGATGACACCAAGCGTCAGGCCTATATCGACGAGGCCACGAAGATCATCCAGGACGAGCATGCTTACGTGCCGATGTATATCCAGCCGCTGGTCTGGGGGACGGGTGCCAATATCGAGCTGACGCAACGCCCGGACAATTTCTTCATCCTGCGTTGGGTGACCGTGAACTAACAGGTTTTGCGCCGCCTGACGGCGTCGCTACGCTGGGGAGGCTCTGCCTCCCCAGACCCCTCCGAGGTATTTTTGAAACAATGATGGGGAGATTAACCCCACATGATTTCATAGAGCTTCACAATTTCAGCCCCCGTGGGAACGCGGGGGTTGTTTTGCGGAGAGCCGGAGGCGAGCGCTTGTTTGGCCATCAGCAACAGCATGTCTGCATCCGCTTTGTGGCCCAGCGAGGACGGTGTTGGCACGGCCAAGTCGGCATTGAGCCGGCGCAGCGCTTCGACCAGTCTGGCACAGGCGGCGGTATCGCTATCGGTGTCCGAGGCCACTCCCATGACACGCGCGCAGGTGGCATATCGTTCACACGCGCCATCCACCGAGAATGCGGTGACCGCCGGCAGCAGCATTGCGTTGGACAACCCATGCGCCACGTGAAAATGCGCCCCGATGGGCCGGCTCATGCCATGCACCAACGCGACAGAGGCATTGGAGAACGCCATGCCCGCCTGTGACGCCGCCTGCATCAGCGCCTCACGCGCAACCTGGTCTTCGGGGTCGGCATAGGCCCGGCGCACATGATCCGCGATCAGCGGCATCGCCTGCAGCGCGAAGCCGTCCGTATAGGGGAAGGCGCGGCGCGACACATAAGCCTCGATCGCGTGGGTGAGGCTGTCCACGGCGGTATCGGCCGTGATCCGCGCGGGCAGGGTGGTCGTGAAGGTCCAATCAATCAGCGCCGCTGTCGCCACACAGGCCAACCCCGACAAGTTGTATTTCTCGGGGTTTTCAGTGTCGGTGATCACGCACCAGCGGGTCATTTCGGACCCGGTGCCGCCCGTGGTGGGGATGGCGATAACCGGCAGCCCGCAGCGGTCAATCTGGGCCGGTGCTTTGTAGTCGCGCACATGGCCCGGGTTCACGGCCATGAAAGACACCGCCTTGGCCGTGTCAATCGGGGACCCGCCACCAAAGCCGATGATGCAATCGTAATTGCCCGCCCCAACTGCGCGCAGCCCGGCATCGACGCAAGCGTCGGTCGGGTCGGGGGTCACCTCGTCAAATAGACCCCAAGGCAGGCCTGCGGCCTCCAGCACATCTGTGATGCGTGCCAGATGACCAAGTGCCACCAGGCCTTTATCAGTGACAATGAGAGGGCTCGACAACCCCAACTGGGCCAGCACGTCGGCCAATTCCAATGCAGCGCCTGCGCCAATGCGGATGATACGTGGGCTTTGCACGCGGCCAACTGTAGTCTCTGTCATTCCAAAACCCTGCGGCAGTCGCCGGTGGCAGGCAAGCCTAAACGGCGCGCCAGGCCTTCACAAACCGGTCCAGCCGGTCATCCGGCCCGCCCCAGACATGGCCGCGCGACATGGGCGACAAGGGCCCGAAATTCATCCAAAGCGGGTAGGGCGGCCCGTCATGGCGCGACAACGGGGCGTGCACGGATTGGCCAAAGACGCGGGTCAGCGCCTCGATATTGACGTCCACGACCCCGATGCGGCGGGGGTTGACCGTGTCGAGCGCGCCCTGATCCCATGCCATCCAGCCGCCCACCGGCTGAAACCGCTGCGTTTCCAGATCACAATGACACACCAGCCGCGCGCGCAGGCAGTCGGAGATGGAGGGGCGCTCCGCGTTGAAGAGCGCGAGCGGGACTATGAAATAGCGCGGCTCGGTATCGAAAAACACCCGCGCTGTTGCCACGCAGACGAAAGCGTTGCGCCCGTCTGCCTTGAAGCGCAGCGCCGGCTGCGGGAATTCGGCGGCCTGGTCGGTGTAGCGCGGGTTGCCGGCCATCGTGTCGTAGCTGAACACGTCGCCGGCTTGCATCAAATACGGTTCGGGCCGCAGTTTTGGGACGCGGCGCACCCGCTTGGCGGGCTCCGCCCATTTCGTTTGCAGCCGCTTGAGGACACGGGCGCGGTCTTTCAGATCGGCCTCACCCGGTGTCATGGCGCGGCGCAGCTTGAGATCGGTCCCCTTGTCGATCAACGCATTGGCGCGTTTGAAGGTGGGCTCATGTTCCAACCCGTATTGGTGCAGCAGATCGGCCATGGCCAGCCAGAAGGCCGACGCCTCCGCGCTTTTGGGGCGGTTTTCCACGTCGTATCGTTCAGCCAATCGCTTGATGGTCTTGTCGAGCGAGCTGGACACCGCCATCCAGTCCCCGAAATCCTCCTTCAGAGTGGCGGCGTAGCGGTTTTGATACAGCCCGTTGCCCCAGTCATTTCCCCAACCGCCGAGTTGCGCACCCATGATCGTTTCTCTCAACCTCAAAAAGGCCGCAGGCTGCTCCCTCAAGCAGGCTGCGGCGTCACCAAAATGCCGTATTTTCAACACCATCTTGGCATAATCGAAGGCCGGGAGTGAGGCCTTGGTTGGAAACAGAGCGTTTCCATGGGGTAAAAAGGTACGTCGACTCCACGCTAAGCTGCCTGAAATTCTTGAGTTTATCTGGCAACGCGCCCTTGACCCTCTGCGCCCGCGCGGCGACAGTCTTGCCATGCTCGCCTATATCATCCGCCGCGTTTTTCAGTCGCTCATTGTCCTGTTGGTCGTGGGGCTGGTGGCGTTTTCGATGTTCCGCTTTGTAGGCGATCCTATCGACAACATGCTGGGGCAGGAGCGGACGCAGGCCGATATTGAACGGCTGCGCACCACGCTGGGTCTGGATCAGCCGTTCCCCGTGCAATACGCCAAGTTTCTGGTGAACGCGGCGCAGGGCAATTTCGGGGTCAGCTACCGGCAGGGACGGCCAGTGGCCACCATCATCAAGGAACGCGCGCCCGCGACGCTGGAACTCGCGCTGGTGTCAGGCACCCTGGCGCTGGTGTTCGGCATCGGTCTGGGGGTGTTCACCGCAATCAGGCGCAACGGCATAGCGTCCAATGTCATCATGACGACCAGCCTCATAGGGGTGTCGCTGCCCACGTTTCTTATCGGGATATTGCTGATTTACGTGTTCTCCGTCTCGCTGGGCTGGCTGCCCAGCTTTGGCCGCGGGGAGACCACCAAAATCGGCGGTTGGTCTACCGGGTTTCTGACAGCTTCGGGCCTTAAGGCCTTGATATTGCCGTCAATCACGCTGGGCCTTTACCAGATGACGCTGATCATGCGCCTCGTCCGATCTGAGATGCTGGAGGTCCTCCGCCAGGACTACATCCGCTTCGCCCGCGCTCGGGGTCTCAGAGAAAGAAGCGTCAACTTCCGACACGCGCTGAAGAACACCATGGTGCCGGTGATCACGGTGGTGGGGCTGCAGCTGGGCGCCATCATCGCCTTCGCCATCATCACCGAGACGGTGTTCCAATGGCCGGGCGTGGGCCTTCTGTTCATCAACGCGATCCAGTTCGTCGACATTCCGGTTATGGCGGCATACCTCATGCTGATCTCGGTGATGTTCGTGGCGATCAACCTGATCGTGGACCTGCTCTATTTCGCCATTGACCCGCGCCTGCGGATCGACGGGAGGCATGCATGAGCGACATTTCTGAACCCACCCGCCTGTCCAAAATGTGGGATAGCGACTTCGCGTGGCAGTTCCGCAAGTCGCCTGTCGCGATCGTTTCGGCGGTGGTCACGTTGGTGCTGATCCTGTCGGCGGTCTTCGCGCCACTGATCGCGCCCTTCAACCCGTTTGACCCAGGCAGCCTGAACCTGATGAACGGGTTCACACCGCCATCTACCCCCAACCAGTTCACCGGGGATCAGTTCATTCTCGGCACCGACGATCAGGGCAGGGACGTCTATTCCACCATCCTCTACGGTATGCGCATTTCGCTGTTTGTGGGCTTCTCCGCCGTGGCTTTTGCCATGATCCTTGGCATCACGCTTGGCCTGATTGCGGGCTATGTCGGCGGCTGGACGGAGACGTTGATCATGCGGATCGCTGACGTGCAGCTGACCTTCCCGTCGATCCTGGTGGCGATGCTGATCACCGGCGTCGCGAAGGGGTTTACGCCGGTGGAATACCGCGATTCCATGGCGATTATCGTGCTGATCGTGGCGATTGGCCTCAGCGACTGGGTGCAATTCGCCCGCGTGGTGCGTGGCTCGACCCTGGTGGAGAAGAACAAGGAATACGTGCAAGCTGCCAAGCTCATCGGTCGCAAGCCGTATTTCATCATGCTCAAACATATCCTGCCCAACGTGCTCAGCCCGGTGCTGGTCATCGCCACCATATCGCTCGCACTGGCCATCATCGCAGAGGCGACCCTCAGCTTCCTCGGTGTCGGCGCGCCGCCGACACAGCCCAGCCTTGGCACACTGATCCGCATTGGGCAGGGCTATCTCTATTCCGGCGAATGGTGGATCCTGCTGTTCCCTTCAATCACGCTGCTGGCGCTCGCGCTCGCGGTCAACCTTCTGGGTGACTGGCTGCGCGACGCGCTCAACCCAAAACTTCGCTAAAGGATTGTTTCTATGAAATTTGTTACCCCGTTCGTTGCGGCCCTCCTGCTCACCGCCCCGTCCTTCGCGGACGAAGCCACAGATGCCGCAACCGCATTTATCCAATCTCCGGTGCAGCAAAAGCTGCTCGACGACATGCTTAGCCCGGAAATGGTCATGACGCAGATGCAGGCCGTCGCAGGCCAGCTGCCCGCCGACAAGGTCGACGTTCTGGTCAAGATCGTCACCGAAGAGCTGGACGGCATCCGCCCCCAGATGGAAGCCGCGATGATCGCAGGCGCCGCGGACGCCTTCACCATCGAAGAAATCACCGCGCTGACCGAATTCTACAACTCGCCCCTGGGCACGTCGGCCATGGGCAAAATGACGCCCTATATGCAGCAAACCATGGGCTCGCTTGGCCCCGCGATGCAGCAGATGCAGGGCAACATCGTGCAGCGCGTGCAGACTGAGCTGCAGTAATTGACCCAACCCGTCCTCTCCGTCCGCGACTTGGTCGTGGAAATCCCCACCCGTCATGGGCTGTTAAAGCCTGTGGACGGGGTCAGCTATGACATTGCGCCGGGTGAAATCCTTGGAGTTGTCGGGGAGTCCGGCGCCGGAAAATCCATGACCGGCAACGCGGTGATCGGCCTTCTGGACCGCCCCGCGCGGATCGCTGAGGGCGAGATTTACCTTAACGGCGAGCGTATCGACAATCTGTCGCTGCGCGAGCTGCGCAGCTATCGCGGCAAGCAGATTGGCATGGTGTTTCAGGACCCGCTGACCTCGCTCAACCCGTTGTTGCCCATCGGCGACCAACTGACCGAGACGATCCAGGAACATCTGAATGTCTCAAAATCCGAGGCTGAGGGCAGAGCGGTAGCGGCCCTCGAAGAGGTCGGTATCCCAGCCGCAGCCGAGCGCATCGGCAGCTACCCGCACGAATTTTCAGGCGGTATGCGCCAGCGGGTTGTGATCGCCCTCGCGCTGTGTGCGGAACCGTCACTGGTCATCGCGGATGAGCCAACAACTGCTTTGGACGTCTCGGTCCAGGCCCAGATCACCGCGCTATTGAAACGCCTGTGCCGTGAACGTGGGATGGCGGTGATGTTGGTCACCCATGATATGGGTGTGATTGCCGAAACCGCTGACAGGGTTGCCGTAATGTATGCCGGCAAACTTGCTGAACTTGGCCCCGTGCGCGACGTTATCGGCGCGCCGCGCCATCCATATACGGATGGCCTGATGGGCTCGACGCCGCTCGCCTCAAAGGGCAAGGACCGGTTGCACCAAATTCCGGGCAATATGCCCCGCCTTGGCAATCTGCCAAATGGCTGCGCCTTTCACCCGCGGTGCCCCTACACGCAAGACAAGTGCAAGGAAAACCCCGGACCGCGCCTCAAGACAACCGATGGGCGCGCTGCGTGTTGGTTCCCTCTGGACGGCGCGCAAGCGGCAAAGGGTGTGGCATGATGTATAGACGGAAGGAAGACGCAATCTATACGCTTTCTAGACACGCGCGGTCGGGGGTCAGATCATGTCGATAATCGTCTCCGTCAAGAACCTGACGCGGAATTTTGACGTCTCCAAACCGTGGCTTAACCGCGTCATCGAACGGTTGCCCAAACGCAATTTGACAGCTGTTTCCGACGTGTCCTTCGAGGTCGAGGAGAACTCTGTCTACGCTTTGGTGGGTGAATCCGGTTCCGGAAAATCCACTATTGGCAAGATGATAGTGGGTCTTCTTAATCCATCAGAAGGCACAGTCGAAATCGAAGGCGTGAACCTCGCCACGGAAACGGATGAGGACAAGATCGAAACTGTAAGATCCGATATTCAGATGGTTTTTCAGGATCCTTATGCGTCCCTGAATCCGCGCTGGAAGGTACGTGACATCATTGCCGAACCCGCCGAGGCACAGGGTGAGGCGACAGAAGGACTGTCCGAAAAGCTACTGGATCAAGTTGGTCTAAGTGCTTCTGACGCCAACAAATTTCCGCATGAGTTTTCAGGCGGCCAGCGACAGCGCATCTGCGTCGCAAGGGCATTGGCTTCCGAGCCGAACCTCATCGTTTGTGATGAACCCACCTCCGCACTGGATGTTTCCGTTCAGGCCCAGGTTCTAAACCTCATGTCAGACCTCAAAGACGAGTTTGGGCTGACTTATCTGTTTATTTCCCACGACTTAACCGTGATCCAGCACATGGCCGACAAGATTGGCGTGCTCTATCTGGGGCGCTTGGTCGAGGAAGCCGCGCCCAAGGACCTGTTCGAAAACCCGCAACACCCCTACACGCAAATGCTGCTGGAAGCCGCGCCGCGCATGGATGGGTTTGGCCGCGAGGTCGAGCCGCCTGAAGGTGAAATTCCTGACCCGATCAACCCACCAACCGGTTGCGCATTCCATCCGCGCTGCCCGATTGCCATCGACAAATGTTCTGCCGAACGTCCACAATTGGAGCCCCTAAACAATGGACGCGTCGCATGCTTCCGTGCAGGCGACGCGTAACGCATTACGAGGGCAGAAACCCTTGAGGCCAAACGGTTCTTTGGCCGTTATTGGATCGGCGTAGACGAGATAACCCGCAAAGCTTCCGAGCGCAGTGCGCTTTCGTTATTCACCAGGTTTTGGTCCCGGCAGATCCGGTTGCCAATCGACGTGGCGACCGCCGGCGAGTACCCCATCGCGCGCAAGCTATCATAGAATTCGGGAAGGGCACGATCCCAGTGAACCAGCTCCCAAGGGCCGCGGTAGCAGCCGACAACGACCTGAACGGTGCGCTGAACGGTTTGGTGCGAATGGCTGTGTTTATGGCTGTCATGCGCAGCGGCAGGAGCAGCGAAAAGCGCCGCAGCAGCGACGAGGAATTTGAGTTTGGTCATGGAACCCCCAGGGAAATCGGCAATTTACTGCCTGAAATCTATCGACATTTGGGGGGGATTGGCCAGCCACAATTTGGCCATATTTGGTAAACTATTTGGTAATCATAAAGACAATTGGGGGGCAACAAACGACATTGATGCGCGATCTGAGACAATCACAATGACATTCTGAAATGTGGCGGAGAGACAGGGATTCGAACCCTGGGAACCCTCTCGAGCTCAACGGTTTTCGAAACCGTCCCGTTCGACCACTCCGGCACCTCTCCGCACCGCTGACACGTGATCAGGTGCGCGCGGTGTACCCAAGCACAGGACATGGTGCAAGACCCATTTATGGGCGGAAAACGCACTGTTCACGCAGAAATCACCGACGCGGAATTGCCGAGTTCGCCCGCAACCCCTATCTTTTAGGTGTCAATCACCTGAAAGGCCCGCCCAATGCGTTTTGCCGCAGCCCTTGCCTCCTGTTTTGTCTTAAGTGTCTCTCCCGTCGCAGCCAGTGATGACGACCTGATTGACCGCTACTTCAACGCGTTGAATATGCCCGAAGTTTTCGAGATTTTGCGCGAAGAGGGGATCGAATCCGCGTTGGAGATTGCAGAGCGGGATGAGGGGATCAGCGTCTCACCCGCATGGACGTCGCGTGTCAGCGCCATCTACGCCGTCGACAAGATGGACGCCGCCTTCCGCCTAGGGATGGGCGAGGTGAGCAATCTGGAGGCGTCAACCGAAGCATTGGAGTTTTTCGAGTCTGAATTGGGCCGCCGTATCGTGGCAATCGAATTGGACGCCCGCCGCGCCCTGGGCGAGGACGGCATTGAGGACGCAATGCGGGATCGCGCCGAAGCCATGCTTGAAGAACAGCCAGAGCGCATTCAGAAATACGCCGACTTCATTCGCGTCAATGATCTGGTCGACAGCAACGTCATGGGCGCGCTGAACGCCAATTTGGCGTTTTATCAGGGGCTCGGGACCAACCCACTGTTTAGTGGCATGGATGAGCAATCAATGTTGGCGCGCGTCTATGGCCAAGAGGCGGAAATCCGGGAGGACATGGTCGATTGGACCATGAATTTCTCGGTGCTGGCCTATTCAATCCTGCTGGACGAGGAGCTGGATGCCTATATCGACGCATCAGATAGCCGCCCCGGACAGGTGCTCAACACGGCGCTCTTCGCGGGCTTCGATCAGGTGTTCGAATTGCAGAGCTTCGAGCTGGGCCGCGCCATGGCCGAATTCATGGAAGGCGACGACACTTAGACGCTTGACTAAAAGGCCTGCGTGACGCATATGCGCCTCTCCAACACCCCGTTGGAATTTTGAAACAGACGCCCCGATCCGGGGGCGCGCTGTCCGAGGTAAGGCTAAGGCCTTGAAAACGCCGCACAATGCGGGGCCATAGGGCGCGGAAGACAAAGGGTATGCGATATGTTCGCGGTTCTGAAAACCGGCGGCAAGCAGTATAAAGTCGCCTCGGGCGACGTTCTGCGCGTCGAAAAGCTGGACGCCGCCGCTGGCGACAAAGTCCAATTCAACGAAATTCTGATGGTTGACGGCGAGGTGGGTGCTCCATTCGTCAAAGACGCTGGCGTTCAAGCTGAAGTCATCGACCAGATCAAAGGCGTCAAGACGATCAACTTCGTCAAGCGTCGCCGCAAGCACTCGTCCAAGCGCACCAAAGGCCACCGTCAACAACTGACGCTCCTGCGCGTGACGGACATCCTCGCCAAAGGCGCGGGCAAATCCGGCGTGAAGGCCGCTATCGGTGGGGCAGGGGTTTCCGTAGCCGCGCTGGACGCTGCTGCACCGAAGAAGGCCGCTCCTAAGAAAGCTGCTGCAAAGCCGGCTGCGAAAGCCGAAAAAGCTGCCGCTCCGAAGGCGGAAAAGAAGGCCGCCCCAAAGAAAGCCGCTCCTAAGAAGGCGGCTGCCAAATCCGACGCAGATGATCTGACCCAGATCAGCGGCGTGGGCCCGGTGATCGTCAAGAAGCTGAACGATCTCGGCGTGACAACATTCGCCCAAATCGCGGCATGGTCAAAAGAGGACATCGCTGCTATGGACGAGAAACTGAATTTCAAAGGCCGCATTGACCGCGACGATTGGCTCAAGCAAGCCAAGAAACTCGCTAAAGGCTAAGGAGAACACGAGATGGCACATAAAAAAGCAGGTGGTTCGTCCCGTAACGGTCGCGATTCCGCAGGTCGCCGCCTTGGCGTCAAGAAATACGGCGGCGAAGCCGTGATCCCAGGCAACATCATCGTGCGTCAGCGCGGCACGGTCAAATGGCCGGGCGCAGGCGTGGGCATGGGCAAGGATCACACGATCTTCGCAACCGTCGAAGGCAACGTGCAATTCCACAAAGGCCTCAAGGGCCGCATGTTTGTATCGGTCCTGCCGGCAGCAGAGGCCGCTGAGTAAACCGAAACTCCAAACAAGATTTTAGGGGATCGGTGCAAACCGGTCCCCTTTTTCGTTTTAACGGGAGAAGGCAATGACACAGAGCAGCCTTCCAACATTGAATGGCCAACATGTGCGGCTGCGCGCGCCCATTGCCGAGGATTGGGCAGGACGCTTCGCGCTGGGCAATACGCCCGAGATCCATCGGCTCTTTGGCGGGTCCCCAGCCCATTTTCGGAAATTGAGCGAAGATGCCGCAAAGTCCTGGGTCGAAAGCCAAATGGGCGAGCGCTACGCGTGGATCATCGAGCATGACAACCGTCTCATCGGCAGCATCCGCCTGCACACCGTCAACGCGCTGGATCACCGCGCTACGATGGCCGTCGGCATTCTCGACCCACACAGCCTAGGCAAAGGATACGGCGCCGACGCCATGCGGCTTGTCGCTCGTCATGCGTTCGGTCCGCTGGGCCTGCACCGTCTGGCCCTGCGCGTGCTGGAATTCAACACCCGCGCGATAGCGGCCTATGAGAAGGTGGGCTTTGTCAAAGAGGGCCGGGAACGGCAGACCGCGTATATCGATGACGTCTGGTATGATGACGTCATCATGGGGTTGCTCAGCACCGAATTCGAAATCGGTGCGGCGGCGTGAGCGTCGCCGTGGCCAGCTTTGCGGTGTTTGCCGCCAGCCAGGTCGGGACCCCGGGTCCCGCCAATATGGCGTTGCTGGCCACCGGCGCCCGCTACGGCCTGAAGGCGGCATTGCCTTTCGTGGCCGGTGTGGCCCTGGGAAAGCAGTTGATCATCTGGCCCGTCGGCTATGGCCTGATGCAATTGGCTGAAGCCGCGCCTTGGGTGTTTACCGCGCTGAAATACATCTCTGCCATCTACATCATTTGGTTGGCATGGCGGGTGGCGAATATGCGGTTGAGCACAAGGGCGGAGGCAAAGGCGCCGGGCTTTATGGCGGGGCTGATTGTGCACCCCCTGAACCCGAAGGCTTGGGCCATGATCACCGCAGGCTTCACGGCCTTCACAGCCCCCGGCACCCCGGCATTTGAGGCCACGTTGGTCATTGCCGCGGTGTTCCTGGCCGTTCAGGCCATCTTGCACCCGGTCTGGACCTTTGGAGGGGAACAGATCGCACGCACCGTCGCAGGGTCACCTGCGGAACGTTATTTGATGTGGACTTTGGCGGCCTTAACCGTCGCCTCGGTCCTCTTCGTGTTGTTTGGAGGAGCAGCAAAATGAGTATGAACCAACCCATTTCCCAGCCCGTCATCAAGGCCGATGGATTTACGCTGCGCCCGATGACCGAGGCGGATGCCGGCCAAATCACACTCTATGCCAGCGACGCGCGCGTGGCCAAAGCCACCAAGACCATTCCGCATCCTCTTCCCGACGGGGTAACGGAGGCATTTATCGCCCGCGCGCTCTCTGTCGATCGGACCGAGGATGTCTGGGTCATCGACCCATCCGATGACGGGTCAGAAGTGTTGGGGGCCATTGGGCTGGAACGGATGGATCGCAACCAGTCCGAGATTGGTTACTGGGTGGCTCCCGCCGCGTGGAACAACGGTTTCGCCTCCGCAGCCGTCTCTGCAATCATCGAGGCGAACCCTCAGGCCTGCCGCACGATCTTTGGCGCGGTCTTTCAGGACAATCCGGCCTCTGCGCGTGTGCTGACAAATGCGGGCTTCGACTATATCGGGGAAGCGGAAAGCTTTTCCGTCGCTCGCGGGGTGACGGTCCCCACCTGGACCTATATCAAGAAACTCGATTGAGCCGCGCAATCCCTTTGCGGTAAGGATACCCCATGAAATTTCTCGACCTCGCAAAGGTTTACATACGGTCCGGTTCGGGCGGCGGCGGCTCTGTCAGCTTCCGGCGGGAAAAGTATATTGAGTATGGCGGCCCCGACGGCGGGGATGGCGGCGGCGGCGGCAATGTGATTGTCGAAACGGTTGAAGGGCTGAACACCCTGATCGATTTCCGCTACCAGCAACATTTCTTTGCCAAGAACGGCCAGCCCGGCATGGGCCAGCAACGCACCGGCAAAACCGGCGAGGACATCATCCTGCGCGTGCCGGTCGGCACCGAGGTGTTGGACGAGGACGAGGAAACCGTGCTGGCCGACATGACCGAGATCGGACAGCGCTTTGTGGTCGCCAAGGGTGGCAATGGCGGCTGGGGCAACCTGCATTTCAAATCTGCCACGAACCAAGCACCACGCCGTGCCAACCCCGGCCAACCAGGCGTCGAACGCACGATTTGGCTGCGCCTGAAACTGATTGCGGATGCAGGTCTGCTGGGGCTGCCCAATGCCGGCAAATCCACCTTCCTTGCCGCGACATCCAATGCGCGCCCCAAGATCGCGGATTACCCGTTCACCACGCTGCACCCCAACCTGGGTGTCGTTGGCGTGGATAATGTAGAATTTGTCATCGCGGACATTCCCGGCCTGATCGAAGGCGCGTCCGAAGGGAAGGGCATCGGTGATCGCTTTCTAGGCCATGTTGAACGCTGCTCGGTGTTGCTGCATTTGGTTGATGGCACGTCTGAGGACGTGGTGAGCGACTATCAGACCATCATCACCGAGCTTGAGAAATACGGCGGGGATCTGGCCTTCAAGCCGCGCGTCACCGTGTTGAACAAGGTGGACGCGCTGGACGCGGATGAGGTGAAGGAAAAGCTGAAAGCGCTGAAGAAAGCGTCCAAGGCCAAGGTCATGCCAATGTCCGGCGTTGCCCGCGAAGGGGTGCAAGACGTCTTACGCGCATTGAGGGCTGAGATTGACGACAGCCGCTTGCGCGAAAAGCGACTGACAGAAGAGCCTGAGCCATGGCGTCCCTGAGCAAAGCCAAACGGCTGGTCATCAAGATCGGCTCCGCCTTGCTGGTCGACCGCGACACAGGTGACTTGCGGTCAGGCTGGCTAAAAGCACTTGCCGAGGATGTGGCCAAAGCCAAGGGCATGGGACAGGATGTGATCCTTGTGTCTTCTGGCTCGATCGCGCTGGGGCGCGGCGCATTGAACCTGCCCAATACCCCTTTGGCGCTGGAACAATCCCAAGCCGCCGCCGCGGTAGGCCAAATCAGATTGGCCCGCGCCTATGAAGAGGCGCTTGCGCCGCACGGCATCTCCGCCGCGCAAGTGCTGGTCACCTTGGAAGACAGTCAGGACCGCCGTCGCTACCTCAATTCCCGCGCGACGTTGGAGCAGCTTTTGCACTTTGGGGTGGTTCCCATCGTAAATGAGAATGACACCGTGGCCACAGATGAAATCCGCTACGGTGACAATGACCGGTTGGCCGCGCAGGTGGCGGTCACGGTCGGCGCCGATCTCGTGGTGCTGCTGTCAGATGTGGACGGTCTGTATTCCGCCAACCCGCACGAAGACCCGACTGCCACGCGCTACGACACGGTCAACAAAATCACACCTGCGATGGAGGCCGCCGCGGGCGATGCTGGCTCTGGGCTGTCCAAGGGCGGCATGAAGACCAAGCTGCTTGCCGCGCGCACCGCAACCGCCAGCGGGGCATCGCTGGTGATCACTCACGGCGCTGCCATGAACCCGCTTAGCGCGCTGGAAAACGGCGCGAATGCGACGTGGTTCACAGCGCAAGACGACCCCAAAGCCGCCCGTAAACGTTGGATTGCCGCGATGAAGCCGCAAGGTACGCTGACGCTGGACGCAGGTGCGGCCAAAGCGCTGGGGCAAGGCAAGTCGCTGTTGCCCGCCGGTGTAACAGCCGTGCAAGGCGCGTTCGGGCGCGGTGATCCGGTGGTTATCAATGACGCAGACGGGGCCACGTTGGGCCACGGGCTTGCCCGCTACAGTGCACAAGAAGCGCAGCAGATAATGGGCCGAAAGTCATCCGAGATTGAGGCCGTTCTGGGATACCCCGGTCGCGCCGCACTTGTGCACCGCGATGACATGGTGCTGTAGTTCTGTCATCCTTCGCTTACATTCACCCATTAGAGCCGTTCAAAGGTTACGACGATGAAAGACATGGATAACATACCCGCCCTGATGGCCGAGATTGGCGCCCGCGCCAAAGCCGCCGCGACCGAGTTGGCCATGGCAACGGCACAGGCCAAGGAAGACGCTTTGGTGGCTGCTGCGGACGCCGTTTGGGCCGCGCGTGCGGACATCATTGCTGCCAATACAAAGGACATGGCATTTGGCCGCGACAAAGGCCTTAGCCCCGCGATGATGGACCGCCTGATGCTGGACGAGGACCGGGTGGCCTCTATCGTCGAGGGGTTGCGCACCGTAGCCGCGCAAAGCGATCCCATTGGCGCGGTGATCTCCGAATGGGACCGGTCAACGGGGCTCAATATTAAAAGGGTGCGCACGCCTTTGGGCGTGATCGGGGTGATCTACGAGAGCCGCCCCAACGTGACCGCGGATGCCGGCGCGCTCTGCCTGAAATCTGGTAACGCGGTGATCCTGCGTGGCGGGTCGGAAGGGTTCCATTCAAGCCAGGCCATTCACGCCTGCCTGCAACAGGGGCTGGCCTCCGCCGGTCTTCCCGAAGACGCCGTGCAATTGGTCCCAACCCGCGACCGGGCGGCCGTCAGCGAAATGCTGAAAGCCACGCAATTCATCGACGTTATCGTGCCGCGCGGCGGCAAGGGCTTGGTCGGGCTAGTGCAACGCGAGGCGCGCGTGCCGGTCTTTGCCCATCTTGAAGGCATCGTGCATATCTATATCGACAAAGCCGCTGATCCCGTGAAGACCTTGAACGTCGTGATGAACGCCAAGACCCGCCGCACGGGTATCTGCGGCGCGGCGGAATGCCTGCTGATCCACAAAGATGTCGTGGAGACCATCGGGCAGGGCGTTATCAAGGCCTTGCTGGACAAGGGCGTCACTGTCGATGCCGATATGAAGCTCGATTTTATTGAAGGCACCGACAAAGCCACAAGTGACAGTTGGGGGCATGAGTATCTCGACATGGCGATCGCCGCCAAAGTAGTGGACGACATTGATGACGCGATGACACATATTCGCACCTTTGGCTCCAACCACACCGATTGCATCATGACCGAGGATCAGGAAGCCGCCGACCGCTTCACGCATGAGTTGGACAGCGCGATCCTGATGCACAACGCCTCCACCCAGTTCGCGGATGGCGGGGAGTTCGGCATGGGCGCGGAAATCGGCATCGCCACCGGCAAAATGCACGCGCGTGGCCCAGTGGGTGCCGAGCAGCTGACCAGCTTCAAATACGTCGTCACCGGCGACGGCACGGTGCGCGCATGAGCAAAGATATCCCCGACAATCTGGTCCGCCGCACCGCGTTTCCGCACAGCGTCAGCCGCGCCGTTGTTACGCCGCTGCAGCCCTCAGTGGTTTACGCCTCGCCGGACCCCGACACGTTGGATAGCCAATATGACGGCACGGCGTTCGGGTACACCTATTCCCGCGAAGGCCATCCCAACGCGACTGTTTTGGCGCAGAAGATCGACGCCATGGAGGGCTGCGAGGGCGGGCTTATCACCTCAACCGGCATGTCTGCGGTAACTGCTGTTATGTTGGGGCTGTTGCAGCAGGGTGATCACGTCATTGGTGGCAATCAGCTTTATGGCCGCTCGCTCCGGATGCTGACGCAGGAGCTGCCGCGCTACGGCATCACGCACAGTTTGGCCGATCCAACGGACGCGAACGCGATTGAAGCGGCGATTACGCCCGCCACCCAGATGATCTTGGTCGAAGTCGTGTCCAACCCGACCCTACGCGTAGCTGACATGGACGGCATAGCGAAAATTGCCAAGGCGCACGGTCTGATCCTGGTGGTCGACAACACCTTCACCACTCCGCGCGCCTATCGCCCCTTTGATATCGGCGCGGATGTGGTGATCCACTCGATTACCAAGCTGCTGTCAGGGCATTCCGACGCCATGTTGGGCTATGTCGCCGCCAAGGCACCTGAACATCGCGAGGCCATTGAAGGCACGATCGTCACGCTGGGCCTGTCCGGTAGTCCCTATGACGCCTGGATGGCGGAGCGCGGGATGATGTCGTTCCACCTGCGCTACGACCGCGCGGAGGAAAACGCTGCGATTCTGGCTGATCATTTGGCGGATCTCGGGGCAAAACGCGTGCTCTATCCCGGCAGGCCTGATCACCCTGACCACAACCGGGCAGGGGCCTTGCTGGGTCCGCGCTTTGGCAACATGGTCAGCTTCGAGATCGAGGGCGGGCGCGCCGCTGCGAATGCATTCACACGCGCGATGCCCGATATGGCTTTTGCCCCAACCCTTGGCGACATCGGAACGACGGTCAGCCATGCGGCATCGTCTTCACACAGGGGGCTCACCCCGGAAGGCCGCGCGGAGCTGGGTATGAGCGAAGGTTTTTTCCGCGTGTCTGTCGGCGTCGAAGACATCTCGCTGTTGAAAGACGAATTTGCCAAGGGCTTTGCCGCACTGTGACACACCGGGATGCCAAACCGATCCTTGCGGGCATCCCGCTGCCGGTGATGCTGATCGACACGGACTACCGGATCACGCTGACAAACCCGTCATTGCTGGAACTGTTCGGCCATGATCCGGGCGGAATGAACGCTCTGACCCTGTTGAGGCAGGCCCCGGTTCTTGCGGCTATGGACACCGCAATTCGGGATGGTCAAAAAGGCAACGCACGATTTATTTTCAACGGCTTATCAGGCGAAGTTGTCTATGAATTTCAGGCCTCACCTTTGACGGACGGGTCGAAGGTCACCGGCGCGGTGCTCAGCTTCGAAGACCGGTCGCAGGCCGAAGACTCAGAGATCATTCGCCGCGACTTTGTGGCCAATATCAGCCATGAGCTGCGCACACCTCTGACCGGCCTGACCGGCTTTATCGAGACCTTGCGCACCACGGCGCGAAACGATCCAGATGCCCGTGACCGCTTTCTTGAAATCATGGAAAACGAGGCACATCGGATGAACCGGATGGTGTCTGATCTGTTGTCGCTCAGCCGGGTGCAAGCTGACGAACGCGTCCGCCCCCGTAACCTCGTGAATGTGGCCGGCGTGGTTCGGTCGGTTATCGCAACGCTGGAAGGCAAGCTCAAAGATGCCAGTGTCGAGGTGGCCACCACCGGCCTTTCGGAGGAGGCTGAGGTGATGGCAGACCGGGATCAACTGATTCAGCTGTTCCTCAATCTCATTGAAAACGCGATCAAATATGGCGGAAAGGGCAAAACCGTGCATGTCGGCCTGTCCCATGTCCCCCAGGACGCAACACTGCGCATGCCCGCGTTCAGAATCGACATCCGTGACGAGGGCGACGGAATCGACCCGTTACATCTACCGCGGCTCACGGAGCGGTTTTATCGCGTCGATGATCACCGGAGCCGGGAAATGGGGGGCACCGGGCTCGGGCTGGCTATTGTGAAACATATTATCAACCGGCACCGCGGTCGCCTAAAAATCACGTCTAATCAAGGTGTTGGAAGCTGTTTTTCAGTGATTTTGCCGGCGCCCTGACGCCCGCGAAAGCTGTTGTCATAAAACTCTTACAAATCTGTCACAAAAGACCAGCGACGGGGGACTAGGCCTTCCCTCATACAGCGCGCCGAGGGGGTGTGCTGGCCACAACTAAGGGAGTGACTTTATGTCGTTCATCAAAACCGCTGCCTCTGCCGCCATTCTGGTTGCCGCTGCATCATCCGTCGCAACCGCGCGGGACCAAATCCGCGTCGTGGGCTCCTCTACCGTATTCCCATTCTCGACCGCCGTAGCCGAACAGTTCGGCCGGTCCACTGACTTTCAGACGCCCGTTGTCGAATCCACCGGCTCCGGCGGCGGCTTGAAGCTGTTCTGCGCAGGCGTAGGCACCGACCACCCTGACATCACAAACGCATCGCGCCGCATGAAGGAAAAAGAATTCAAGCTGTGCCAGGACAATGGCGTCACCGACGTGACCGAAGCTGTCATTGGCTATGATGGCATTGTAGTGGCAAACGCGAAGGGCGGCCCGGCGTTTGAACTGACGCGCGAGCAAATCGTAACGGCGCTTGCCGCTCAAGGCCCGCTGCCAACAACATGGGACGAAGTCGACCCGTCGCTGCCCGCGATCAATATCGAAGTGCTTGGCCCACCACCATCATCGGGCACACGCGACGCCTTCGAAGAGCTGGTCATGCATGAAGGCTGCGAAGGCGCAGGCATCGAATGCGAAGGCATCACCATCCGCGAGGACGGCGCGTTCATCGAAGCCGGCGAAAACGACAACCTGATCGTGTCCAAACTGGAGGCCAACCCGAACGCCTTGGGCGTCTTTGGTTTCTCCTTCCTCGACCAGAACTCTGACGCGCTGCAAGGCGCGCTGGTCGATGGTACCGAGCCGACCTTCGACAACATCGCCGCTGGCGACTACCCGATCTCTCGCTCGCTCTACTTCTACATCAAGAACGCCCATGTTGGCGTGGTCCCGGGTCTTCAGGAATTCGCTGTCGAATTCATGTCTGAGGATGCGTCCGGTGAGGAGGGCTATCTGATCGACAAAGGCCTGATCCCACTGCCGGAAGACATGTTCGAAACCATTTCGGGCAACGTCTCGTCGCTGACCAAGATGACCGGCGACGAGTGGAAATAGTTCCCTTTCTTTGAAAATGCGCAGGGCGGTGCTTGCCGCCCTGCGGGTCCTCGGACTAAATGCTCTAAATCACGCTACGCCTTGGGGGGCAGATGTTCGGATTGACACTCATCGCGGTTTTCGTGCTTGGCGCGATATTTTACACCGCTGCGCGGTCTCGCGCTGTCACAATAGGCGGCGACACCCCGCAACAGCTGCATTCGCGCCCCAACTACCATGGATTGCTTGCCTTCCTGCTTGCCAGCCTCGCGGGCTTGGCCGTTCTGGTCATCGTGTGGACCGCATGGGGCAGCTTCATCGAAAGCCAATTCGTTGCGCATATCCTTGATGCACAGCCCGAGCTGAGCCCCATTGAGGTGGAGCTGGTGCTCAACGATTCTCGCGCTCTTGCGGAGGGCGGTATTGCCTCCAAAACAGACGCGCTGCGTGAACAGATTGCCGCCGAGATCGGCGGACAAACGGTGCTGCATCACTACGGCACGATGGCGTTGTCTATTCTGGCTGCGGCCCTTGCGGGGTTGTGGTGCCTGAAATCGGCCCATATCGGCTGGCGCGCGCGGAACCGCTCGGAAACCGTCATCCGTCGTATTCTCGCGCTTATGGCGGTGATTGCCGTTGCCACCACTGGCGGCATCATCCTGTCGCTGATCTTTGAGACGCTGAACTTCTTCAACAATATTGACTGGCAGGTGCACAAGTTCCTCTTCGGCACCACATGGTCGCCCTTGTCAGGCGTGCAAGCTGGCAAGCTGGACCCCGAAAAAGTGGGCGCTATCCCGCTATTCGCTGGCACCTTGCTGATCACCGTCATCGCCATGCTGGTGGCCACCCCCATCGGTTTGTTTGCCGCGATCTATCTGTCTGATTTTGCCAGCCCCAAGGTGCGCGCATGGGCCAAACCGATGCTCGAAATCCTCGCCGGCATTCCAACCGTGGTTTACGGCTTCTTCGCCGCCATCACTTTGGCCCCGTTTCTACGAAACTCTGGGGAAAGTATCGGGCTGTCCATCGCGTCTGAATCCGCGCTCGCGGCTGGGATCGTCATGGGCATCATGATTATTCCGTTCATCTCGTCATTATCCGACGATGTGATCAACGCCGTACCCCAGTCTTTGCGGGACGGCTCATACGGGTTGGGGGCGACCAAGGCGGAAACCATCCGTCAGGTGGTATTGCCAGCCGCATTGCCGGGCATCGTCTCTGCCGTCCTGCTGGGCATCTCACGCGCTGTCGGGGAAACCATGATTGTTGTTATGGCCGCAGGGCAGGGGGCCAACCTGACGGCCAACCCGCTGGAGGCTGTGACCACCATCACCGTGCAGATCGTTATGCTGATCACAGGCGACACCGAGGCCTCGACCGCTGCGGGACCCGCCTTCACGCTTGGCTTCACACTCTTCTGCGTCACACTTTTGATGAACGTGGTCGCGCAGCGCATCGTGCGCAAATACCGCGAACTCTACGACTAAGGGCCGGCTGATATGGTTGATATGACAGAACTGACCGGCATGCATTCGGGCGAGGGGGCATCGCGCCGCACCGCTAAACGCCGCGCGGCGGAGTGGCGGCTAAAGCTTTACGGTATGATCGCCATTGGACTGGCGGGTGCCGCGCTTGTGGCCCTTCTTTGGTCCGTGGTTGGCAAAGCCTCCGGCGCGCTGACGGAGACCTATGTAACGCTGCCCGTCACCATCGACGCCGCCGAGTTGGAAGTTGACGCCGACAGCCCTGAGAACGTAATCCGCCGTGCGGATTTCACGGGGCTGACCAAAGACATGCTGAAGGCGCAGTTTCCCAGCGCCACAGGCCGGACTGCGAAGCGCCAGCTATATGACCTGACATCCGCCGGCGCGCCGTTCGAACTGGCCGAGGTGATTGCCGCTGATCCCACACTGATTGGGCAAACCATCGACTACCCTTTCCTGGCCTCGGACGTGACGGACCTGTATCTGAAAGGGTCTTTCGGTGATCTGGAAACGCGCGAAACGCAGGGCGACCTGACGCTGACGGCTGACGGCGACGACTTCATTGTCAGCTCATCAACAGGTGACTTTTCCGCAGCGCTGGAGCGCGTCAAGGAGGGGCTGATCGACCAGGCCGCCGTGATCAGAAGGCAAGCCGCATTGCAGGAAAACGGTGTCGTCGAATTTCAACGCCGCGCGGACGCGGCCACGGATGACGCGACCCGTGACAAGAATCTCAAACTGGTCGAACAACGCGCCGCGAAGCGTGACCAGTTGCTGGCAGAAGCCGATGATCTGGAGGCACGCTCCGCCGCAGAGGGCGGCGATGAAGCCCTGACCGAAGACAACCGGTCGGTGCTGATCAAAGTAGCGGATGGATGGCTGCGCATGACCCGCATCACACCCGCAGGCGGTGTGGCCGAGGCGCTGGTGCCGATGGCGCGCGAAGTCTCTGCGTCCAACACATGGGGCCTTTACGTGACCGAGCTGCCGGAGGCCTCGCGCAAGGTGTCTGACAACCAGATTGTCTGGATCGAGACGTTGAAAGACAAAGGGCAGGTGGCCACGGTCTTCAACTCCCGCTTCTTCTCAGCGGGCGACAGCCGGGAGCCAGAGCTTGCAGGTATCCTCGGGGCGGCAGTCGGGTCATTCTGGACGATGTTGGTGACCTTCGCCTTGGCCTTCCCCATTGGGGTTCTGGCCGCGATCTACCTTGAAGAATTTGCGCCCAAAAACAAAGTCACCGACTTCATCGAGGTCAATATCAACAACCTCGCCGCTGTGCCCTCCATCGTCTTCGGTCTGCTGGGTCTGTCCCTCTTTCTCGGTGTCTTCGGCGTGCCTCGATCAGCGCCGCTCGCAGGCGGTATCGTGCTGGCCCTGATGACGCTGCCCACGATTATCATCGCGTCCCGCGCCGCGATCCGCGCAGTCCCACCCTCGATCCGCGATGCGGCCGTGGGGCTGGGTGCAAGCCCGTTGCAGGCGACGTTCCACCATGTGCTGCCTTTGGCCATGCCCGGCATCCTGACCGGAACGATCATCGGCATGGCGCAGGCCTTGGGCGAAACCGCGCCATTGATCATGATCGGCATGGTGGCCTTCATTGTGGACATTCCGCAAGGCATCACCGACAGCGCCAGCGTTCTGCCCGTGCAGGTGTTCCGCTGGTCCGACTTCCCCGAACGGGCTTTTGAGGCCCGCACCGCTGCGGCGATTTGTGTGCTACTGCTGTTCCTGGTGGTCATGAACGCAATCGCGGTCTTCTTGCGCAAACGCTTCGAGCGTCGCTGGTAGAGTGAACACAATGTTAGACGATCTTAGAACGGAGCGCGTAATGGCCCAGGACGACATCAAAATCACGGCCAAAGGCGTTGACGTCTTCTACGCCGACACCCACGCGATCAAGAATGTCGATGTGAACATCCAGAACCGCGCCGTGACCGCATTTATCGGCCCGTCCGGCTGTGGCAAGTCCACCTTCCTGCGCTGCTTGAACCGCATGAACGACACGATTGATATCTGCCGCATCACCGGCGACATCCATCTTGATGGCAATGACATCTACGCAAAGGACGTGGACCCGGTGCAGCTGCGCGCACGTGTGGGCATGGTGTTCCAGAAGCCCAACCCATTCCCCAAGTCGATCTATGACAACGTCGCCTATGGCCCGAAAATTCACGGGCTCGCCAAGAACAAGGCGGAGCTGGACGAGATCGTCGAGAAATCCCTGCGCCGCGCCGCGATCTGGGACGAGGTCAAGGACCGCCTCGATGCGCCCGGCACGGGGTTGTCCGGCGGCCAGCAGCAGCGCCTGTGCATCGGCCGCGCAATCGCGACGGCCCCGGAGGTTTTGTTGATGGACGAGCCGTGTTCCGCCCTTGACCCGATTGCAACCGCGCAGGTGGAAGAACTGATCGACGAGCTGCGTCAGGACTTTACCGTTGTGATCGTGACCCACTCGATGCAACAGGCCGCCCGTGTCAGTCAGAAGACCGCGTTCTTCCACCTCGGCAATCTGGTGGAATACGGCGAAACCGACAAGATCTTCACCAACCCCGAAGACCCCCGCACTGAAAGCTACATCACCGGCCGGATCGGCTAAGGAGCACCGCAATGAACGACACACAGCACATCGCATCCGCGTTTGACCGTGATCTCGACAACATTCAGGCGCTGATCATGAAGATGGGCGGCTTGGTTGAAACCGCCATTTCCGACGCCTCCAAAGCGCTTGAGCTGCGCGACACCGACATGGCCGAAATTGTGCGCAAGAACGACAAGCTGATCGACGCGCTCGAGGAAGAGGTTGCAACGGAAGTTGCCCGCGTTATCGCCATGCGGTCGCCCACGGCAGGTGATCTGCGCACGGTCCTTTCCGTCCTGAAAATCTCCGGCAATCTGGAACGGGTAGGGGACTACGCCAAGAACCTCGCCAAACGCACTTCAGTGCTGGCAGAGATGCAGGCCGTCGATGGCACCGGCGCCTCGATCCGGCGCATGGCCAAGCTGGTGTCGGTGATGCTGAAAGACGCGCTGGACGCCTATATTCAACGCGACGCTGATCTGGCTGCGGACGTGCGTGCCCGCGACACCGAAGTGGACCAGATGTATAACGCGCTGTTCCGCGAGTTCCTGACCCATATGATGGAAGACCCGCGCAACATCACCGCCTGCATGCACCTGCATTTCATTGCCAAGAACATCGAACGCATGGGCGATCATGTGACGTCGATTGCCGAGCAGGTGATCTATCTGGTCACCGGCGAAGTGCCGGATGAGGACCGGGACAAAGCGGACCAAACCTCCTATGTCACGGCTACAAAGGAAAGTTAAGATGGCCACCGAACCCGTTGTTTTGGTTGTAGAAGATGATCCTTCGCAGCGCGAGGTTCTGGCCTATAACATCCGCGCCGAGGGCTATGTCGTGCTCACAGCGGAAAACGGTGACGAGGCGCTGATCTCGATCAAAGATGACCAGCCGGACCTGATCGTTTTGGATTGGATGCTACCCAATGTCTCGGGCATCGAGGTGTGCCGCCAGATCAAGAAAGACGCAGGTCTCGCTAAGACGCCGGTGATCATGTTGTCTGCGCGGTCAGAGGAAGACGACCGGGTGAGAGGGCTGGAAACTGGGGCGGATGATTACATCGTAAAGCCGTATTCGGTCGCAGAACTGCTGGCGCGTATCCGCACCCAGCTACGCCGCACGCGCCCGGCTGCCATGGGCGAAAAGCTGGAATACCAAGACATTGTCATGGACATTGAAGAGCACCGCGTCACCCGCGCCGAACAGCCGCTGAAGCTTGGCCCAACTGAGTACCGACTGCTTTCCACCTTCATGGAACGCCCCGGGCGGGTCTGGTCACGCGAGCAACTGCTTGACCGTGTCTGGGGCCGCGATATCTATGTCGACACCCGCACCGTTGACGTGCATGTCGGGCGCCTGCGCAAGGTGCTGACAAGCATGGGCGGTGACGATCCGTTGCGCACCGTGCGCGGCGCGGGGTACGCATTGGGATAACCTGCCATGAAGGGCTCAAGACCAGAGCAGGCGGCGCTAAGCCGCGATACCGACATGTCCAAAACCGACGAGACGCGCCGCGTGATCGAAGGCATGGTGGACGGGCTGAACGATCACCGCATTGCGGATATTGGCGACTTCTTCTCGGAAACATTTCGCTGGATGGGCAACACGGGCTGCGGTTCCAAAGACGGCATCCGGGAATTTCAGGACAACTGGCAGAAGCCGTTTCAGGCCGCGTTTCACGACAAGACCTGCATTGACGAGGCCCGGCTTTACATGGGCGAATGGGCGGCCGCCTTCGGCCGTCAGGAAGCAACGCATGGTGGCGCTTTCATGGGGATCGCGCCCACCGGCAACCGGATCGAGATCCGCTACATGGATTTCTGGAAAGTGGTGGACGGCAAGATTGTCGACAACTGGGTCATGGTCGATTTCCCGCATGTTCTGGCGCAACTGGGCGTGGATGTCTTCAATGGCGAAGGGTGGGAAGCCTTCGACAATGGCACCAAGACGCCGCCAAGCCCCCATTGAGGTGGAGGCCTCAGGGCTTCGCCGCCTCAAGGGCTGCGCGGATGATGTCGCGATTGCCGATATGGTTGCACAAGACGAGGATGAGGCGCGCATTTAGCGCGTCGCTTTCATCCTTGCTCAATCCTTCATGGGCGGCCAGCAGCTCGTCATAAAACCCGTCTCCATCTGGGATATTGGGTGTCAGGGTCAGGCTCATGTGGGCTCCTCTCCAAGCGCTCGGCTCATCGCGCGGGCGACATCGTCCGGGTCGTATCGCGCCCAACGCGCGACGACATGTTGGTCGGGTCGGATCAGATAGAACCCAACCGGCGCGTCTCCCAGATATCGGGCCCGCAACTCGTCTGATGGTTCGGGAATAGAGACGGTGCGCAGCGGAACGCCGCTGATCTCGTCAACCTGGGGCGCGGCCCCGCCTACCGCTAGTAAAACAAAGCCGCCATCCAGATCGGCGAGCAGATATCCATCCCCAAGCGGCGCGTCGGGGCAGGTGGCACCGGGCCTGGAGACGCTTGGCCCGTCCAACCCATCTTCACCCGTCAACGACAGCCCGTCATAGACGCATGGCACTGAAAGCCTGCCGGAATTGACCAATGGTCTGGCAAATGCGTGCAAGCCCGCCAGAATCAGCACCGCATTGCGGAACGTTCGGCTGATATCGGATTTCGGGGTCATGAAATCAGTGGCACGTGTCGAATTCAGGATGTTTTCATCGGCGGCAAACTCCCGCTCCGCGGCGTAACTATCAAGCAAGCCGTCAGGTGCGATGCCCCGCAGCACATAGTCGAGCTTCCACGCCAGATTTTCGGCATCCTGCAACCCGGAATTCGCGCCCCGCGCCCCAAAGGGGGAGACCTGATGCGCCGCGTCTCCGGCAAAGATCACGCGGCCTTTGCGGAATTGCTCCATACGGCGGCACTGAAACGTATAAATCGAGGTCCATTCCAGTTCATACTCAGGGGTCGTCCCTGTTTGCGTCGCCAGCATGGCGTCAACCCGCGTCCGGATACGATCAGGGTCCAATTCCTTGGCGCGGTCGATGTCCCAACCCAGCTGAAAGTCGATCCGCCAGATGTTGTCTGGCTGCTTGTGCAGCAGGGCGGATTGGCCCGCCCCCCCGAAGGGCGGCTCGAACCAGAACCAGCGTTCTGTGGGGAAGTCAGCCTCCATCTTGACGTCGGCAATCAGGAAGTTGTCCTCAAACACCCGCCCATCAAAACTCAGCCCCATGGCATCGCGTATCGGGGAACGCGCACCGTCACAAGCTATCAGGTAGTGGGCTTCCACCTGATACGGCCCGTCAGGGGTGTCAACGTCCAGCGTCACATGATCCGCATGCGCCATCACAGCTGTCGCGCGGTTTCGGCCCCTGATCTCTATCGGCGCGCCCCGTTCTTGTGCCGCGCGGATCGCGTCAACCAAGAACCTTTCGAAGTATGGTTGCTGCAGGTTGATAAAGGCGGGGTTGCGGTGCCCGCTTTCGGGCAGAAGGTTGAATTCAAACAACTTGCCTTCGCCGTGAAACACCTTGCCGACGTTCCAGACCACCCCCTTGTCGACCATTGCACGGCCTGCGCCCATGCGATCCGCAATGTCGAGCGTGCGCTTGGAGAAACATATCGCTTTGCTGCCCAGCCCGGCCCCTTCGTGGTCATCAAGAACCAGCGCCGGCGTGCCTTTCAGCCCAAGATCAAGGGCGAGCGCCAGCCCCACCGGGCCGCCTCCAACAATCACCACCGGATGGCGCACCGGCGCCATGGATTGTGCAGGTACCTGCGTGTAGGGATAGAGCTCTATGGCGGTTTCGTAGCGCACCGCGACCATGCGAGTTCCTTTCCTTGCCGGGCTAGCCTTGGAGTGCGGCCCACATCTCCAGATCGCGCTTGTCGGTCCAGATGCGGGGGTGGGCTATGCCGCGGGCTTCGTCATAAGCGCGCGCGACGTTGAAGGGCAGGCAGTGCTCGTAGATCGCGTAATCCTTGAATTTCGGATCACACTCCGCGCGCACCGCATCCCATGCGTCCTTCAGCGACCCGCCGCGCACGGCGACCTGCGCGGCTGGCCGGTAGGTGCTGTCCACAAAGTCCCGGGTGCTTTCAATCGCGCGGGCGACGGCCTCCTTGCCGACCAATGCGCCCCCACGTCCCGGCGCAATTGCGTCAACATCGTAGGCCTTGATGTTGTCCAATGTCTGGCCCCAATCGGCGAAATGCCCGTCACCGCAATAGCAGGCGGAGTGATCCTCGACGATATCGCCGGTAAACATCACGTTCTGATCCGGCACATGGACCACCGCGTCCCCCGCAGTATGGGCGCGACCAATCTGCTTTATGTCGACGCGGCGGTTGCCAAGATAGACGGTCATGGAGTCGCTGAACGTGGTGGTGGGGTAGGTGAGGCCCGGAATGCTCTCATGCCCCTCAAACAAGCGTGGGAAGCGCTGAAATTCGCTGTCCCAATCTTCTTGGCCCCGCTCGACAACCATGGCTCGCGCCGCGTCAGACATGATAATCTGGCTGGCCGCGAAGGCAGAGGCGCCAAGCACGCGCACAGCGTGGTAATGGGTCAGTACGACATGCGAAATCGGTTTATCCGTCACCTCACGCACTTTCTCGATCACCTTTTGCGCCAGTCGCGGGGTGGCCTGCGCTTCGACGATCATGACGCTGTCATCCCCAATGATGACGCCGGAATTCGGGTCGCCTTCGGCGGTGAAGGCCCACAGCCCGTCGCCCACCTCGTCAAAGATGATTTTCTTTTCTGTCATGTCCCCTTGGGACGCGAATGCCTTTGCCATGTGTCTTGTCCTTTATGCGGGGAATGTCTTGGCGGGCAGAATGGTGCCCGTACAGGTCCCAAACCCGATTTGATACCCGTCTCCCATGGCTGCCCCGTGCAATGTCAGCGTGTCGCCGTCTTCTATGAAGGTGCGGGTCTCGCCGGTGTCCAAAGTCATCGGCTCCTTGCCGCCCCAAGTCAATTCCAGCAACGACCCGCGCTCGGTCGGGGTCGGGCCGGAAATGGTGCCGGACCCCAGCAGGTCGCCCGCTGTCATCGCGCATCCGGACGAGGCGTGATGCGCCAGTTGTTGCGCCGCCGAATAATACATCTGGTTGTAATTGGTGCGTGCAATGACGGTCTCGGCCCCACCGGCGGGTGCCATGGTGACGTGCAGGTCTATGTCATACAGCATTGGCCCGGGCTCGCGCAGATAGGGCAGCAACTCCTTCTCCCTTTCGGGGGTGGAGGCACGGAACGGCTCCAGTGCCGGTTTGGTCACGATCCAAGGGCTTATGGATGTCGCAAATGCCTTCGCCTGAAACGGCCCAAGGGGTTGGTATTCCCAGGCCTGAATGTCGCGCGCCGACCAGTCATTGAGCAGCACATATCCAAAGATCATCGCGTCGGCCTCGGCCACGCTGACCGGTTGGCCCAGTTGCGATGAACTGCCCACAATCGCGCCCATCTCAAGTTCGATATCCAGTCGTTTGCACGGCCCGAAGGACGGCAGTTCGGCTTCCGGGGCCTTGGTCTGCCCATTTGGCCTGACGATGTCAGTGCCCGACACCACAACCGACGAGGCCCGGCCGTTATACCCAATGGGTATGTGCAGCCAGTTCGGGGGCAGGGCGTTTTCCGGCCCGCGGAACATGGTGCCCACGTTCATAGCGTGGTGTTTGCCAGCGTAGAAGTCGGTGTATTCGGCAACCAATATTGGCATATGCATATCGACCGCGGATTGCGGAACCAGGAGCGGCTCGATCGCGGCCTGATCGGTGGACCCCTCGGCCAACATCTCAGTCAGGCGCGCACGCAAGGTTGCCCAAACGTCCGGCCCCAGTTCCATCACATCGTTCCAAAACGGCAGGTCAAATGCGCCATCCTCGTCCAGTTCAACCAGTCCGGCCTCTTCCGCGGCCTGCATGTCGAGGATCATGTCACCAATCGCCACCCCGCATCTCGGCGCGGACCCCTTTGTTGAAAACACCCCATATGGCAGGTTGTTCAGCGGAAACGGCGTCTGGTCGGAATTGGCGCTGGATACCCAGCTGCGCATTAGTTGGGTCATGGGGGCTCTCTATGTCGTGGCGTCAGGTTGCGCGTCAGGGGCTGCCGCCTGGAAAGCGGGCAGGGCGAGGCAGTTGGTCTCAATCTCCGTCAATCGGGGATATGGGGACAGATCAAGCCCCCACCGATGGGCGTTGATCAATTGTCCAACCAGGCAAATATCCGCGATGGTTACTGTATCTCCGAAGCAGTATTTGTCCTTGTTATGAATGGCTTGCGAAAAGGCGTTAAAGCCTTCGTGCATCCAGTGCAGCATCCAACTGACCTTTGCGTCAGCGTCGGCGTCCGGCAACATGCCCACAACCTTGAGGTTGTTCACCGGGTGGATGTCCAACGCGATTATCTGCGCGGCAGCCCGCACCTGGGCAGCCAAAAGCGGGTCAGCGGGCACCAGCTTGGGCGCCGCAATGGTGTCCAGGTAGTCAAGGATCGCAAGGGACTGGGTCAACCGTGTACCATCTTGCAGTTCCAGCACCGGCACCCCGCCCGACGGGTTCACCTGCGAAAAGGTCGCGCTTCGCTGCTCTCCTTCGATCAGGTTCACCGGAATTGTCTCAAAGGGGATGCCTTTGAGGTGCAGCGCGACCCGTACCCTATAGGACGTGGTCGACCGCCAGTAGCTGTAGAGCCTCATTTCACCCCCGGCGTGCCGTCGAATTTCTTCTCCAGGTCACCCCAGCAATCAATGTAGTCATCCTGCAGCGGGGCCTCATTGGCAGCAAACGGCGTCAAATGCTGCGGAAAACGGGTCTCGAACATGAAGGACATCGTGTTCTCCAACTTCTCCGCCCCCAGTTCCGCGTTCGAGGCCCCCTCAAATGCGGTCTTATCCGGGCCATGGGGCAGCATCATGTTGTGCAAGCTCATCCCACCGGGAACAAAGCCCTTAGGTTTGGCGTCATATATGCCGTGAATGTTGCCCATCAGCTCGGACATGACGTTCTTGTGGTACCAAGGCGGGCGGAACGTATTTTCGGCCACCATCCAGCGATCGCGGAACAGAACGAAATCGATATTGGCGGTGCCTTCAACGCCGGACGGGGCGGTCAGCACGGTAAATATCGAGGGGTCAGGGTGGTCAAAGAGGATCGCGCCGACGGGGCAGTAGGTCCGCAAATCGTATTTGCATGGCGCGTAATTGCCGTGCCAGGCCACCACATCCAGTGGTGAATGTCCGATCTCGGTGATGTGAAACTGGCCGCCCCATTTCACCGTAACCGTGGACGGCGTTTCGCGGTCCTCAAAGGCCGCGACAGGCGTCTTGAAGTCGCGCGGGTTGGCCATGCAGTTAGCGCCAATCGGGCCACGGCCGGGCAGCTCGAATTTCTGCCCGTAATTTTCACACATGAAGCCGCGGGCAGGGCCTTCAAGCACTTCAACCCGGTACACCAAGCCTCTGGGAATAATAGCTATTTCTTGCGGCTCTGCGTCAATAACGCCCAACTCCGTGGCAAAGCGCAGCCGGCCTTCCTGCGGCACAACCAGCATCTCGGAATCTGCCGAGTAGACATACGCGTCTTTCATCGATTCAGTCACCAGATAGATATGCGAAGCCATACCAACCTGCGTGTTCACGTCTCCGCATGTGGTCATCGTCCGCATACCCGTCAGCCAGGTCAGCGGCCCTGAGACATGCGGCACCGGATCCCAACGATACTGTCCCAGAGAGACAACATCGGGGTCGACCAACGGCGCGCTCTTCCAATATGGCAAATCAAGTCTCTTGAACCGGTGCGTATGTTTGACAGATGGACGAATGCGATAGCACCAAGTCCGCTCATTCTGGTGTGACGGAGCCGTAAAAGCAGTGCCCGAAAGCTGTTCGCCATAGAGCCCGTAATTGCATTTTTGCGGGGAATTCATGCCTTGGGGCAGGGCGCCTGGCAGCGCCTCGGTCTCGAAATCATTCCCGAATCCGGGCATGTATCCCTCATGCGTACCGACGGGCGTCACCGCGCGTTGAAGTCCAGCAGGGCTTGATTTCTTGTTCATCTGATCATCCTCCGGTTCATGCCTGAGTATTAGTTGTTTTTGTAACTAACAAGCATTAGAGATGCCCGCATGCCCCAATATGATACTGAATTTGATCTCCGGGAATTCCTGCCATATCTGCTCAACCAGGCCGCGGCTGCGACAAGCGTTGAGTTTCGCGAGATCTACAAGAACCGATACGGCATGTTGCGCACCGAATGGCGCGTGCTGTTCCACCTTGGCCGCTACGGATCAATGACCGCCAAGAGCCTGTGCGATCTGGCTGCGCTCCACAAGACCAAGGTCAGCCGGGCAGTTGCAGCACTGGAACGAAAGCGCTTTCTGGTACGGGAAGTTCTGGAACATGATCGTCGGCACGAGCAATTGAAACTCACACCTGCAGGGCGCGCCGCATTCAATGATCTGAACACCGAAGCACGGGCCTTCGACGCGCAAATTGCCGCACGTTTCACGCCCAAGGAAACGAAAGTGCTGCGGGACTGCCTGATCGCGCTCGCCAAGTTACCCGATGATGAGGCGGCTTTGGACGGCTGACCTCGGCAATTTGCGTGTCGGGGCGGGCCGTATTCATGGTTTCCATCGCGCAGGTATTACATCTTGTAATCAGTATTATGTAAATAAAACATTGACCCTGAAACCAGTCATTCTGTTATATTTCAAAGATCTCAACACACCCCTGGCTAGTATAACCAATTAAATAACAACTGCTTATCGAGCACCGTTAAACGAACCGGGATCAGATAGTCCAACTAAACTGTGCTATCGGTGCATTCGGTTACGCACTGGACTTGCGGGAACGCGGGCCGCGAACGGCGGTCATGAATCATCAGGGATAATGTATACGTTATTTCACCTTAAGAAAGAATCCTTAATCTCTGTAATGGCGTTCCTTTTTTTGCGAAAGGTAATATGGCACCTAGCGAAAGGTTAATTCTTTGTAACGTTTTGGGGTAGAATTTGCCGTGCTAAGCCTCGACAGAATGGCTTTCAAATCGTAGTGTCTTTTAGCCCCACAGCAAAAGCAAAAACATGTCATCCCTACTCGTCCTCAACGGACCAAATCTGAACCTTCTTGGCACCCGGCAGCCTGATGTCTACGGGCGTACGACGCTCGCGGATATTGAACAGATGTGCGCGGCACATGCCAAGGCGCTGAACGTATCGCTCAGCTTCGAGCAATCCAATCTCGAAGGCGAAATGATCGATCATATTCACGCGGCCAAAGGCGTGCATGATGTGATCATCCTGAATGCCGGTGCGTATACGCATACGTCGGTGGCGCTGATGGATGCGATTAGCTCGGTCGAGCTTCCAGTGATCGAGCTGCACCTGTCCAATGTCCATGCACGCGAAGAATTCCGCCATAAGTCCTTCATCGCACCGGTGGCACTGGGCATCATCTGCGGGTTTGGCGCACGCGGCTATACGCTGGCAATGGACGCCGCGGTCAATCATCTGGAAATTGCACGATGATTGACGGTTATCTTCACCAGATGACTGACGCCAACTCGATCGAGGACGCATGGGAAATCCATACAGCCAAGATGGATGAATACGGGTTCGACCGCCTGCTCTACGCCTATACGCGCTATGGCACCGGCCATTCGCTCGGTGATCTGCAGGACGCGCTCATTCTGACCAATCACGACCCGGCCTATGTCGATGTGTTCATTGGCGAAGGCATGTATATGAAGGGCCCGATGGTGGCCTGGGTGACCGAGAACACCGGCGCGTGCAGCTGGAACATGGTTCACCAACAAATTGCCGCCGGAAACGTCACCCCCGACATGATGGAGGCGATGGAGCTGAATATGCGCATGGATGTGGTGGCCGGCTACACGATCAGCTTCCACGAAGTGTCGCTGCGCGCCAAAGGGGCAATCGGGCTGACCGCGCGGCGCGGCCTGACCCAGCCTGAGGTTGATGCGATCTGGGCCGAACACGGATCCGATATCGAGCTGGCCAACAAGATCCTGCATTTGAAGGTTGTTCAGCTGCCCCACACCACCGGCCAACGGCGCAAACTGACCGCGCGTCAGCGCGAGGTTTTGGAATGGGTTGCGGATGGCAAAACCATCCAGGACACAGCCACGATCATGGGTCTGAATCCGGCGACAATCGAAAAACACCTGCGCTTGGCGCGCGAAGCGCTGGATGTGGACACCACGGCACAGGCCATTTTGAAGGCGTCATCGCAGAACCAGTTCTTCCTGATCGAGCGCTGATTCACACAATCTTAACAATATGTTAAGAATTAGGGTAAGGTTTACCTTACTTTGCATTTGCAGCATATTTTGGCACTTATGGCATGTTCCGTGAGTGGTGGCTTTTGCCATGGGACTTTTTCGGTTGGAAATCGCTTGGCTTTACAGGCGCTTGCCATCCGTTCCGGTTTTTCCGGTTCGTCGCCTGTTGGGTTTATAGTCCACCTGACAGGCGACATCATTTCACAGAAGGCCCACAATCGGCTCCCCAGCACGTTTTGGGGGTCTTGAAATGGAAAACGGCGCTGCGAGTCCCTCGCGGCGCCGTTTTTTTTGGCCCCGGACCAACCGGCCCGGGGAAACTTTGATGCAGGTTTAGCCTTTCAGCTGAGCTGCGACCTCTTCAGCGAAGTTCTCTTCTTTCTTCTCGATCCCCTCGCCCACTTCAAGGCGCACAAAACCGGTGATCTCAACGCCTGCTTCTTTTGCAGCCGCGCCGACGGTCAGGTCGGGGTTCACAACGAAGGACTGGTTCAGCAGCGTAACTTCCGCCATGTATTTCTTCATCCGGCCAACGATCATCTTCTCGATCACAGCTTCTGGCTTGCCGCTTTCGCGTGCAATATCCATCTGAACCTGCTTCTCTTTTTCGACAACGGACGGGTCCAGATCATCTTCGGACAAAGAGGCTGGGTTTACAGCGGCAACGTGCATCGCAACTTGCTTGCCAAAGGCTTCATTGTCGCCAGACAAGGCAACCAGAACGCCAATCTTGCCCATGCCTTCGACAACAGCGTTGTGCACGTAGGAAACGACCGAAGCACCTTCGATCGACGCCATGCGACGCACAGACATGTTTTCGCCAATGGTGGCGACTTTGTCCGTGATGACGTCGGCAACCGACTTTCCGCCCATGTCGGAAGCGAGAAGCGCCTCATAATCATCAGCAGTCAGTGCCAGCTTCGCTATGCCACCGACCATCGCCTGAAACTCAGCGTTTTTAGCAACAAAATCCGTCTCGGAATTGACCTCAACAGCAACGCCCTTATTGCCTTCGACAGCAACGGCAACCAGACCCTCAGCCGCCGTGCGGCCGGATTTCTTGGCGGCTTTCGCCAGGCCCTTGGTGCGCAGCCAGTCAACGGCGGCTTCCATGTCGCCAGCGTTTTCGGTCAGCGCCTTCTTGGCGTCCATCATGCCTGCGCCTGTGGAATCGCGCAGTTCTTTCACCATCGCAGCAGTAATCGCCATCTCATGGATCTCCTGTAACTAAAGTGGGGATGTCCGAAGGCAGGTCCCCTGCCCTCGGCAAATCTAACTTAGGCTTTTGCGTCTTCAGCAGGTGCTTCGGCGGCAGCCTCAGCAGCGGGTGCCTCAGCAGGCGCTTCAGCAGCAACAGCTTCCTCAACCGGCGCTTCCTCAGCCGCACCCAGATCAACACCAGCCGCGCCCATTTGCGCCTGCATGCCGTCCAGCGCCGCACGGGCCACCAGGTCGCAATACAAAGCAATCGCGCGCGATGCGTCATCGTTGCCCGGGATCAGATAGTCGATGCCGTCTGGCGAGCAGTTGGTGTCGACAACAGCGATCACCGGGATGCCCAGCTTCTTGGCTTCGGCAATGGCAAGGTCTTCTTTGTTCACGTCGATGACGAACAACAGGTCAGGTGTGCCGCCCATCTCGCGGATGCCGCCCAAAGACGCTTGCAGCTTGCCTTGGTCCCGCTCCATGCCCAGACGCTCCTTCTTGGTCAGGCCGGAGAAACCGGTTTCCATGGCCTCATCGATCTTCTTCAGACGAGAGATCGAATTCGACACGGTTTTCCAGTTGGTCAGCGTGCCGCCGAGCCAACGGTGGTTCATGTAATACTGCGCGCATTTCTCAGCAGCTTCAGCAATCGGGCGCTGGGCCTGACGCTTGGTGCCAACGAACAGCACGCGGCCGCCTTTTGCGGTGGTGTCACGTACAACCTGCAACGCTTGGTCCAGCATTGGCACGGTTTGTGTGAGGTCCATGATGTGGATCCCGTTTTTGGAGCCGTAAATATACGGGTCCATACGTGGGTTCCAACGTGCGGTCTGGTGACCAAAGTGTACGCCAGCTTCCAAGAGCTGACGGAGCGAAAATTCTGGCAAAGCCATGTCCGTTTTCCTTTCCGGTTTATGCCTCAGCGGGGTGTGAGAACCATGTGGTTCAACCGGTGGATGTCATGGGATGTCTCCCCCAATCGACCCGACCCCGCCTGCGAAGTAAGCGCCACATAGACCAATCCCCCCTGCCCCGCAAGCCTTTGTTGCCATAAGGCCGAAAGCCGCGAACGGCGCGGTCAAGTTTGCTTAACAAAGCCCCGCTACAACCCCGCACACGGTTGATCAGCCAAACATCTCAGAGACCAGCGCCCCAGCGCCACATCAAACGCGCCGGGGTCCACGGTTTCACCGGTGAAACACAGGAAGAAGCGGGCAAAACGCCCGTGAACACACAGGTTTCGACCCAAACAAAACGGGTGGGCCCATCCACGTTCTCCAACACGAGCAAAACACCTAACCGGACGCTACCAAAAGCGCACCGGCTCTCCATCATTGTTTCAAAAATACCTCCGCCGGAGGCAAAGGCTTTTCCAAAGCCTTACCACAAATTTTTCGTAGGAAAATTTGCTACCCCCGCAAATACCCCAACAGCATCCGCGTCGATCCGTCCTTGCCCGCATCGCTTTCCTCGCCCGCAAGAATGGGCGACAACGCCGTTGCCAGCTCCTTGCCCAGCTCCACCCCCCATTGGTCATAGGAATTGATGCCCAGCATCACGCCTTCGACGAATACGCGGTGCTCATACAAAGCGATGATTTGGCCCAACACATAGGGCGTCAGCTTCGGATACACCAAGGTCGTCGAGGGCCGGTTGCCCGAAAACACACGGTGGCGCGCCTGCCGCTTCAGCTCTGCACCGGTCAGGCCTTTCTCAGCCATAATGGCGGTCGCGTCCTCCAACGACCGCCCCACCATCAACGCCTCGGATTGCGCCAGACAATTGGCCACCAGCAACGCGTGATGATGCGCCAGTTCCGGCTCATGGCCTTCCTTGGCGACCATGAATTCACAGGGCACGGTTCGCGTGCCCTGATGGATCAACTGGTAAAACGCGTGCTGCCCATTGGTGCCGGGCTCGCCCCAAACCACCGGGCCCGAGGCCACCTCCAACGCGGCCCCATCCATGGCCACCGATTTCCCGTTCGATTCCATCTCCAGCTGCTGCAGATAGGCAGGCAGCCGCGACAGGCGGTTGTCGTAAGGCAGCACGGCACGGGTTGCATGGCCGCAACCTTGGTTATGCCAGAGCCCGACCAAAGCCAGGAGCACCGGCAGATTTTCTCGAAAATCTGCGTCCGCAAAATGGCGGTCCATCTCATGCCCACCCCGCAGGAACTCCGCAAAGGCATCTGGCCCCACGGCCAGCATCATCGACAGCCCAATCGGGCCCCACATGGAATAGCGGCCACCGACCCAGTCCTCAAAGCCGAACACGCGCGACGCATCTATCCCAAAGGCGGCGGTCCTTTCGGCCGAGGTCGACAGCGCCGCAAATTGCGCAGCCGGATCAGACACCTTAGCGCCCATCCAATCCAACGCGGTCTGCGCATTGGTCATTGTCTCGATAGTGGTAAATGTCTTGGAGGCCACAATCACCAGCGTGGTTTCGGGGTTCAGGGCGGCCATCACCTCGGCAATGTCCGCGCCGTCAATATTGGACACAAAATGCGTGCGCGGCCCGTCATGATAGGGGGCCAAAGCCAGTACGCCCATGGCGGGGCCAAGGTCCGACCCGCCAATGCCAATGTTAATCACATCCGTGATCTTGCCGCCCTGCCCTTTGAACGATCCGTCGCGCACAGCGGATGCAAAATCGGACATGCGCGCCAGCGTCGTATGCACCTCACCAAATTCTGCGTCGCTCAGCCTAGCTGGCTTCATCCCCTCAGGCGCACGTAACGCAGTGTGCAAAACCGCGCGGCCTTCGGTTTCGTTGATCACCTCGCCTGCAAACATGGCGTCGCGCTTGGTCTCGACACCCGCATCCCGCGCCATGTCCATCAATAAGCCCAGCGTCTCGTCCGTCAGCTGCGTTTTTGAATAGTCAAACAGCATGTCGCCAAACCGGGCCGAGAACCCCTCCGCCCGCGCTTCGTCACCAGCAAAGAGCGACGCAATCGTAGGCCGCGTCTCCGCCGCCCGCTTCAGCTCATCCCAACGCGCCTTATCCATCATGGCGCCCAATGCACTGTCGCATTGCCAAGCACCAGATTTATTGGCGCGTCTTCCACGCCCAATCCCTGCGCGCGCTCCAACGCCTCACGTTTCTCATCGCCAGAAATCAGCACATGCGTGCTCATCGCACCCGACAAGGCGGGGCCGGTCAGGGTCACCCGCGTCTCCTGCCCCTCAGGACGGATCGCCATCACCGGGGCCGCCGCACTCAAAGCACGCGGTAGCTCGGCCGCACCAGGAAACAGCGAGGCCGTATGCATATCCGCCCCCATACCCAAGAGCAGTACAGAGATCGGAAACTCGGCATCCAATCGCCCCGACAGCCCATGCATCGCGTCCTCGGCTTCCAAACCTTCTTGAAAGAATGGCACAAACACTGCGTCCTTCGCACGGTTCGTCAGCAGCCGCGATTTGATCAGCCGCGCATTTGACCGCTCCGACGCCTCGTCAACCCAGCGCTCATCGGTGGGCATGACATGCACGCGGCTCCAATCCAGATCGGCAGCGCAGAGCGCATCAAAAACCGGCCCCGGCGTGGTTCCGCCCGGCACCGCAAAACTGGCATGGTCATGTGTCATCAAACAGGAGTTCAACTCGCCGGCCAAGGTTTGCGCGAGGTCGATCATCATCATGTCGCGGTCAGGGTATTCAATGAGGTTCATTTGCGGATCTCCCGCCAGCGGCGACCGTCACGGTGCAGCAGCATCAACGAGTCTTCTGGCCCCGATGAACCGGGCTCATAGGGCATTGGTTTGTCGCCACGCGTCTGCCAGCCTTCAATAATCGGGTCGGTCCATTTCCACGCCGCTTCGACCTCGTCGCCGCGCATGAACAGCGTCTGGTTGCCGCGGATCACATCCATAATCAGCCGCTCATAGGCGTCAGGCACGTCTTCGGCGTCCGGCCCCAACGCGTCGGCAAAGGTCATATCCAGCGGTACGTCAATCAAGCGCATGCCCCCTGGCCCCGGCTCCTTGATCGTGACGCGCAAATCCATGCCCTCATCGGGCTGCAGCCGGATGGTCAACACGTTGGCATGGCTGCCGGCGTCTTCCTCGAAAATAGAATGCGGGGTCTCTTTGAAATAGATCACAATCTCGGACATCCGGGCCTTTAGCCGCTTGCCGGTGCGCAGATAGAACGGTGTCCCCTTCCAGCGCCAGTTGGAGATGTCGACCTTCATGGCAATGAAGCTTTCGGTCTTGGTTTCCGGGTTCTCGGAATGCTCGATATAGGAGGCAACCTTGCCCTCCGCCCCGTATTGCCCGCGCACGATGTTGTCCGCTGGCACGGGATCAAGCGCGCGGATCACCTTCAGCTTCTCGTCGCGCACCGCGTCAGGGTCGAACTTCGACGGAGGCTCCATCGCCGTCAAACACAACAGCTGCATCAGGTGGTTCTGCACCATGTCCCGCATGGCACCCGATTTGTCGTAGTAGGCCCCGCGCCCGTCAACACTGACCGTTTCCGCCACGGTGATTTGCACATGGTCGATATATTGGGCGTTCCAGAGCGGCTCAAACAGCACGTTGGCGAAGCGGACCGCCATGAGGTTTTGCACCGTCTCTTTGCCCAGATAATGGTCGATGCGGTAAATCTGGCTTTCGTCAAAGCTGTCGGCCAACACCGCGTTCAGGGCTTTCGCACTTTCCAAATCGCGACCGAATGGTTTTTCAACCACGACGCGAGACTGCGGCCCCGCAATCTTGTGGTCATGCAGCCGCGTCGCCAGATCGCCAAACAGCCCCGGCCCGACCGAGAAGTAGAAGGCCTGCACCGCGTCTTTGCGCACCAGCTTGGCCAGATCAGGCCAGCCCTTCTCGCCGCGCGCGTCAATCGGGACAAAATGCAGCTGCTTCAGGAAGGCTTTGATCTTGTCCTTGTCCTGCCGGTCCCGGGGCACGAACTCGGCAATCGCCTCCCCGATCAGCTTTTGGTAGGCTGCGTCATCCAAATCGCCCCGCGCGGCACCGATGATGCGCGATGTCTCCGGCATTTGGCCGGAACAGAAGCGGCGATAGAGACCGGGCAGGATCTTACGGCGGGCCAGATCCCCGGTCCCCCCGAAGATCACCAGATCAAAATCCTCGACAGGTATGACGCGTGAAACCATGGGCCTTAATCCTTCATGCGGCGGCCCGGATGGCGCGCCATGTTAGCGGTAACGGAAACCGCATAATCCGCAACGCCCGCAAAGTCTAGCACGCAGTCAAATGGCCACAAGAGTTCACATAGCCGTCAGCGTCACCTCGCCGCGCTTTCGTTTTTCGCTGCAACCGCTAAACAAGGGTCACCACGAATACCGGAGACGACGATGAAAGACCAGATGATCCCTGCCCTGACGGCGAATTTGGGCAAGTTTCTAGATCAGCTGGTTACCGCCAAAGGCGAGGCCCGCGCCTCTGTCGCGCTGAGCAACCCGCAAACGCTGTGGTTCAACACCGGCACCTTGTGCAACATTGAATGCGCCAATTGCTACATCCTGTCCTCGCCGACCAATGACGCGCTGGTCTATATCACCGCCGACGAGGTGAGCGACTATCTGGACCAGCTTGACGCCCGCAACTGGAACGTGTCGGAAATCGCCTTCACCGGTGGTGAACCCTACATGAACCCCGAAATGAACGAGATGACCCGCCGCGCGCTGGACCGCGGCTACGAGGTGCTGATCCTAACCAACGCCATGCGCCCGATGATGCGCAAATCGGTACGTGACGGGATTGCGGCGCTGATTGCCGATTACGGCGACAAGATCACCTTCCGCGTCTCTGTGGATCACTGGTCCGAAACCCTGCATGACGAAGAGCGCGGCAAAGGCGCGTTCGAGAAAACGATGGACGGTATGGGGTGGCTGCGCGACCAAGGGGCCAGGCTGGCCATTGCGGGGCGTTCAATGTGGGACGAGACGCAAGACGAGGCGCGCGCCGGCTACGCCCGGCTATTTGCCGAGCATGACTTCAAGATCGACGCGCAAGACCCGGCCATGACGGTGATTTTTCCCGAAATGGACGAAACGGTGGAAGTTCCCGAAATCACCACCGCCTGCTGGGGCATCCTCGACAAATCCCCCGACGCCCTGATGTGTTCCTCCTCCCGCATGGTGGTCAAACGTCGCGGCGCGGACAAACCGGCGGTGCTGGCCTGCACCTTGCTGCCCTACTCGCCGGAATTCGAATTGGGCGCGACGTTGGAAGAGGCGGAAACCGACGTGCATCTCAACCACCCCCATTGCGCCAAGTTCTGCGTATTGGGCGGGGCCAGCTGTTCGGGTTAACACTCAGTCAGACCGTACACTATCCTTTGCGCATCACCGTGCGTCGGGTCGGAACCCTTATCCAAAGGTCAGGATCCGTGAACTCCGGCACCCATGCACGCTTAGAGACCTTACATTTGGTAGGAAGCCCAAGAGCGTACTTGTTTGATGCTGCAAAGAGGTGCCCACCAGACACAGCCTTACCTTTCGATCGCGCTTGTCCAAAATCTTCCACTCGTTGAAGAAAGGTTAAGTTGCTTGCCAATGCGACCTTTGTTCCGATCCGTCCACCACGCAAGAAAAGCCGATCATTCCGGTCATCAAAGACGGTTCCGGTGTAAGACCCACAGATCGCTATTTTTCCATTATAATTGATCATCTTGTAGTAGAAAACGGACAGGAATCCGGTTTCACCGCTTTTTGCCTTTACTGGCGCGAAGCCATGGACAGCAAAGCTTTTATCTACTTTCGGTCCAATGAGTGTTTGGGCTTGTAGTGAACTCCCCCAAATTAGCACTGGTATCAGCGCGGTCATTAACAACTTCATTCAATATCCCAACAAATCTTTTCTCTCTTTAAAAACACCTCACGCCAAACTCTCCTGACGGCGTGTCGGCCTTCTCGGCTCATCTTATATTCATACCATCAGGCACAGCATTTCAAACATCACCGACGCGCCCAGCCAGGACGTGATCCCGCCATTGTCAAAGGGCGGTGACACCTCTACCAGATCGGCCCCGATGAAATTCAAACCCTCGGCCGCGCGGATCATGTCGAGCGTCTGCGCGGATGTCGGGCCGCCAATCTCCGGCGTGCCGGTGCCTGGCGCAAAGGCCGGATCGATGAAATCAATGTCGAAGCTAAAGTAGGTCGGCGCGTCGCCTATGATCGTCTTGGCGCGCTCCACAGTCGCCACAAGCCCCGCCTCAAATGCTTCATGCATCGGGATAATGGTAATCCCGTGCTCGGCCCCGAACACCCGGTCGCTGTCGTCATACATGGTGCCGCGCATGCCGATCATCACGGAGCGTTCGCAGTCGATCAGCCCCTCCTCGACCGCCATGCGGAACGGGTTGCCATGGGTCAGCACGGGGCTGCCAAAATAGGGCGGGAACAGGTCGGTGTGGCTGTCATAGAGCAACAAGGCAGGTTTCACCCCGCTCTCGGCAATCGCGCGCAGCACCGGCAAGGTGCATAGATGATCCCCCGCGACGCCAAAGGGCCGGGTGTCGCGTGCCAGCATTTCGCCCACAAATTTGGTGATCGCCGCCATCGAGCTGTCTTGCTCCACCGGGTTGATCTGCACGTCGCCCAAATCCGCGCAATTCATCGCCTCAAAGGGCCGAACATTGCTCACCGCATGTTCCGCGCGGATCATGGTCGATGCGTCGCGCAACGCCCGCGGTCCATGCCGCGCGCCGGGGCGGTTCGACGTGCCGCCATCCCAGGGCATGCCGTAGAAGCCAAGGTCGACCTCGCCGACACGCGGATCATCTGGCGGCAGATACGGCAGCCGCATGAAGGTGGGAACGCCCGCGAAGCGGGGAAGGACGGTGCCGGGGACCGGCTGAAAGAAGGAATTGCTCATTCCTGCAGTTCAGCATCCCAGTAGAGAAAGTCAATCCAGCTTTCGTGCAAATGGTTGGGTGGAAACTTCCGCCCCATGTTGCGCAGCTGTTCTGACGCGGGCTTTACCGGCGGTTTGCGCAAAGCCAGCCCCGAGTGCTTCAACAGCTTGGACCCTTTGGACAGGTTGCAGCGCGAACAGGCCGCCACCACGTTTTCCCAGCTGGTGATCCCGCCGCGTGCGCGTGGCAGCACATGGTCAAAAGTCAGATCGCCGCGCGATCCGCAATATTGGCAGCAGAACTCGTCGCGCAAAAACAGGTTGAACCGGGTAAACGCCACCTTCTTTTGCGGGTGCACATAGTCTTTCAGCACCACCACCGAGGGGATCTTGATCTCGGTCGTGGGGGAGCGGACGACATCCTCATATTCACTCAGGATCGTCACCCGCTCGAGAAATGCGGCCTTCACCGCCTCCTGCCATGTCCAGAGCGACAATGGGTAGTAGGATAGCGGGCGGTAATCTGCGTTCAGAACCAGCGCGGGATTGTGTTTCAGATTGCCGGGTTCGCGCACAAAGTCATGCCGAAATTCCGCTGTGGCTTGGTCTTGCATTGGACGATATGTCTCCTGCTCTGATCTGCCGTCCGAGGCACCAGAGCAGGACACCCTGCCCTAGCTTCTTGTTGAACTATATCTCGTATGTAGCGACTGACAACCCCCGCTATATCGGGGTTTGTTCCGTGTCTGGCAGACCTGCATGACAGCCATGTGACGATTATCCACAGGGGCATCTTCGCGAGGGGCGCGCTAAGGTCGTGACGCTGACAGAGGACCTTTCAATGACGCTCATCATCAAGACCACCTTGCCATCCGGCGCGCTGCACGCGAAATACAGCGACCTTCCCGGCCATCACGCTGATTGCTACGAAACCGAGGTCGAGGGCCCCGTCACCCTGCCCCAATTCGTCGAGGCCTTCTACACAGGGTCCCTGTTCAAATGCGAGCGGGTGATCCTGAAATACACTGTCAAACGCCCTTCCACCGATGCAGACGCACGGGCAATTGCGCTAGGTACCGCCACCAACTTTGCCGCTTGGGACATGGAGGAGCGCAACGACACACAACTCCTGATGAATGATATGACGGGCGCGACGAAGTCCTGGTTCATGGTGGAGCCGCTTGCGGGCGGCAGCACCCGGCTGCGGTTCGGCTCGGTGGTGACGCCAAACCCTGACACCGGCCAGCTTCCACGTCTCGTGAAACCGCTGATGCGGTTTCACGATCTCTATTCCAAACTGCTGCTGAAGGGCGCAGTGAGGCGGCTTGGACAGTAGGGTTGGAACGGACATGGTTGCAGTTGCGGATGGTGGGCCCTGGGCCAAAATCCGGCCACGGGTTGGCAACAGCCCCACGGGCCGCAATGCGGATTTTGCCGCCGTTGACACATCAGGTGAAACCCAACAAAACGGACAAATGGAAGACGCTCGCAAAACGGACCTCCCGGTGCAGATGGACACTCAAAATGAGCCCGCGTCGGGCGGCTGCCAATGTGGATCTGTCAGGTTTTCGATTGCACGTCTTGGAAAGGCATCTATCTGCCATTGTCGCATGTGCCAGAAGGCCTTCGGGGGGCTTTTTGCTCCGCTCGTCGAGGCGCATGATATTACCTGGACACGAGGTGAGAGAGCCATCTTTCATAGCTCGAAAACGAATTGGCGGGGGTTTTGCCGCGACTGCGGAACACCGCTGACATATGAATTTGAGGGGGTGGTCGAAGTTGCGATTGGTGCCCTCGACCAACCAGACCTGGCGCAACCTGTCGTGCAAGTGAACGCGGGATACCGCAGGGCTTGCTTTGATGGTCTGGCAAAACTGCCCGAAAAGCCTTCAACCCTGCGAGATGCGGATGAGACCTGGAACCGCATTGTCTCGTCCAACCAACACCCCGACCACGACACTTGAAGCCCCACGCGGACAAGGCGTCCTTTCGCTGAGCCCGCCCCAATGACCGCGTTAGCTGCACAAGCTCGGCAATGTGCAGCGGGGATTGATTGATTGCGGTGCTGCCTGCCCCTATGATTTTGTCTTGGGATGTGTTGCCCGTCTCGCGGCAACTGAGGATCTTTCATGACGGTATCTGCAATCGACTTCGCTGTCCTGACTTACACCTTGGGACTCTACGCCGCGATCGTGATCAGCCCAGGACCGAACTTTGCGCTCGTATCACGTCTTGCTCTGCAAGGACGCAAAGAGACTTGTCGCGGCGCAATTCTTGGTCTTGCGATAGCGGCAACTTTCTATGCGGTCCTGGCGATGATCGGTCTCGCGACCTTGCTAAACGAAATCGGTTGGATTGCACGAACTGTGCAAATAGCTGGCGGGCTCTATCTGATTTTTCTGGGTATCAACGGGTGGCGGGAGTCGGATCAGGGGCATGGCCCCAACAGCAACGGCGTTTCCCAAGCAGGCAAATCCTTTGTCGGGGGCGTCCGGCTTGGTACCATTGTGAACCTGTCGAACCCGAAGGCTATCGCGTTCTTTGTCGGACTATATGCCGTCGCAGTGCCGCTTGATGCGTCGCTTGAAACACGAATTGCGGTTCTTGTCGGCGGGGCCGCGCTAGAACTGTCTTGGTACGGGCTGGTGTCCGGCATCCTGTCGCGTGGGCCATTTCGCAGGTTCTATCAGGCAGGCGCAAAATGGATTGAACGCGTTCTTGGCACAGTTCTGATATTCTTTGGCGCGCGCTTGGTTTTGAACAGGTAGCAGACGTTTGTTCGCAGCCCACCATCAGAGAATATGGGCTCAAGGCAGACATCCCTGCCTCGCCCAAGACCTACCCCAGATCAATGTTGAACTGCTTGCCGATGAAGCTCAGCGCGACGCCCAAACCGTCGGGCGCGATGCCGTGACCGGTGCCTTTCATGACGTGGCCGAACACCTCAAACCCTGCCTCCTGCAGCGCGTCGCCGGCTTCGGGCATGGAGATCGGCGGCACCACCTCGTCCTGATCGCCGTGGACCAGCAGCACCGGAGGCTTGCTGATCGCCTCGTCCTTCAACAGCTCCGGGCGCAACAGCCGCCCTGAGATACCCACGATCCCCGCGACCTCGTCTTCGCGACGCGGCAGCACATGCAGCGCCATCATGGTGCCTTGGGAGAAGCCAATGACCACAACCTGTTCGGCCAGCACGTCCTCCTCCGCCATGACGGTATCCAGATAGGCGTTCAAGTCCTCAGCGGCGGCGTTCATGCCAATCTCGGCCTCTTCCTCGGACGAGCCGTCGATCCACGGAATCGGGAACCACTGGTAGCCCATCGGGTTGCCGATGCAGCGTTCCGGCGCGTTGGGGGCCACAAAGACGGTATTTGGCAGATGCTCCGACAACGGGTCGGCGAGGCCCAAGAGGTCCGCCCCATCCGCGCCGTAGCCGTGCAAAAACACCACCAGCGAATCCACCTCGCCCGATTTGGACGCCTTGCGCCCGCCTTCCAATACGCGTGTCACGTTCCGATCCCCTCACGGCCTTTGATGGTCCTGTAGTAGGTAAAGAGCAGCCGGGCTGCAACGGACCTCCAGGGCGACCAGTCCTGCGCGCGTTTGCGCAGGTCCTTCTCCTTGGGTCGGTCTTCCAGCTCGAACAGGTGTTGCACTGCGATTTGCAGCGCCAGATCGCCGGGCGCGAACACGTCCGCATGACCAAGCGAGAACATCGCGTAGATCTCAGCGGTCCATGCGCCTATGCCAGGCACCGCGGTCAGCGTCTTGATCACCGTGGCGCTGTCGGCAGTTCTGAGCGCGTCATAGTCAATGCCCGCGCGGGCCAGCTCGCCCGCGTAACGTATTTTCTGCCGCGACAGGCCGCAGGCCCTAAGCGCGTCTTCAGATGCGACGGCCACGTTGGCCTCTTCGGTCAAACCGGCGTCTTCCAGCCGCGCGTTGATTGCGGCGGCTGAGGCGGTGCTGACCTGTTGGCCCATGATTGCATTGAGCAATTGCCCGAACCCGTCCGGCCTGCGACGCAGAGGCAAAGGCTGAAGCTCAGGCAACACGGCCGCAAAGCGCGGCTCATGTGCCGCGAGCCACGCAGCGCCTTCGGCGACATCTGCTTCAGTCTCAATGATCCTCAAGATCGGCCACCCACTGCATTGCGCCCTCTACGGTTGTGACCCGCGGCGCGTCCGGCGGTTCGGGGCGGGCAAACATGATGACCGGAATGCCCAGTTCAGCGGCCGCCTCGATCTTGGAGTAGGACGCCCGCCCGCCCGCGTTCTTGACCACCAGCACATTGACATCCAGCCGTTGAAACAGCTGCTTTTCGTCCGGCGCCGAAAACGGTGGCCGCCCAACCAGAAACATGCCGTTCTTGAACGGAAAGTCGCGTTGCGGCGCGTCAATCTGGCGACAAATCAAAAAGCAATCCCGCAATGGCGCAAAATCCATCAACGATTGCCGCCCCGTCGCCAAAAACACGCGAGAGCCTTCGGGAATCAGTTCCTGCGCCTCGGCAACCGACTTCACCTCATGCTGATTCATCGCCGGGTTAACCGTCCAAGCGGGGCGCAGCAGTTGAACGTATGGTAACCCGCGTTCCTTGCAGATCCGTGCGGTGCGGGTAGTGACGCGGATGGCAAAGGGGTGCGTGGCGTCGACCACGAGGTCGGGTCGGTTGTCTTCCAGCCACGCCTCGAACCCTGCATCTCCGCCAAACCCGCCGATGCGGGTTTGGCAATCCATACCCTTAGGCGCGCGGGTCGCCCCTGCCAGCGACGCGATGACCCCATGGCCTTGCGCGCTGAGCGCGGTTGCCAGCTGTCCCGCCTCGCCTGTGCCTGCGAGAAGGAGAATTTTCATGTTGCCTCTTCCTGCGCTATGACTTTTCCAGCGCGATCTATGACGACAATATCGGCCTTTATATCAGTGCCTTCCAGCATATTGTTCACCTCAGCGAGCGCATTGCGGGCAATGATGCCCGCCAGCTGCGATCCTGCGCGCTCAAACGCCTCCAATGCGGTGTTGGCGTCGCGCACATCGGGCAATCCGGCGCCAATGGCCCAATCCCCCAAAACCGCAAAATCCACCTGAGATCGTTTGGAATGAAGGTCCCGCGCGCCCTGTGCCAGCTTGGTCATCTTGCCAATGCCTCCGCCAATGGTGATGCGCGCGACGGGGTGCTTTTTGAGGTATTTCAACAGCCCGCCCGCGAAATCACCCATATCCAGCATCGCGTGATCCGGCAGCTTATGGAGCTTTTGCACCGTCGCCTCCGACGTGGACCCGGTACAGCCCGCGACATGGCGCGTATCGGAGGCAATTGCGACGTCAATGCCCCGGTGGATCGACGCGATCCAGGCGGCGCAGGAGAACGGTCTCACCACACCCGTGGTCCCGAGGATCGACAGCCCGCCTTCGATGCCCAAACGCGGGTTCCAGGTCTTCAACGCCAATGCCGCGCCGTTTTGCACATGAACGGTGATGGCGACGTCCGGCGCTTGGCCGTAAAGCGCGGCCATCTGGGCCACGACACCTTCCATCATGGACCGTGGCACGGGGTTGATAGACGGCTCGCCCACGGGGATTGGCAGGCCGGGTTTGGTGACGATCCCGACCCCCTCGCCTGCTTTGAACACAACCCCGCCCTCGGATGCCGTTACCGTGACGCCGATAATCGCGCCATGGGTCACGTCCGGGTCGTCGCCGGCGTCCTTTTCAATCTCTACCGTCGCGGATGTTTCGGTCTGGGCCGAATTATGCACCGCAAAGACCGGCTGTTCGCCCTTGGGCAAGGTGATGCCCACGGTTGCTGGTGTTTCATCGCCCCACAACATCTGCAGCGCCGCCTTGGTGGCGGCTGTTGCGCAGGCGCCGGTGGTCCAGCCACGGCGCAATCGGGTTGCGGGGTCCTCGCTCATAAGCCGCGACTATAGCGTCGAAATTCGCGCCGCCAATGATGCATTGCAGGTCGCTCTTTCGCTTGGCACGCCCGTGGCAGGGCTGCATATTGGCGCTATGTCCGACTCACTCGCCCTTCCCGACAAAAACTGGCCTGTCCTTGAAAAAGGTTGGGTGTGGCTGTGCGGCGCGGGCCCGGGTGATCCCGGCCTGCTGACACTGCACGCGCTGAATGCGCTCAGGCAGGCGGATGTGGTGATTTACGACGCTTTGGTGCAAGAGGCGATTTTGGACTGGGCCCCGCAGGCGGAGCTGATCTACGCAGGCAAGCGCGGCGGCAAACCATCAGCCAAGCAGCGCGATATCTCGCTGCGGCTGGTCGACCTGGCCCGGGCCGGAAAGCGCGTGCTGCGCCTGAAGGGCGGCGACCCGTTCGTCTTTGGCCGTGGTGGCGAGGAAGCGCAGACATTGGTGCAGCACGGCGTGCCTATCCGCATTATCCCGGGCATTTCCGCAGGCATTGGCGGGCTGGCCTATGCGGGCATCCCCGTGACCCATCGCGACGTGAACCAGTCGGTGACCTTTGTGACCGGGCATGACCAGTCGGGCAACGTGACCTCGTCACTGGATTGGGTTGCAATATCAAAGGGTTCCCAGGTGATTGTGATCTATATGGGGATGAAGCACATCGCCCGGATCGCGGCCTCGCTCATGGAAGCGGGACGGCCCGCCTCCGAGCCCGTGGCTTTCGTGACCACGGCGACAACAGAGGACCAACAGGTGCTTGAGACCACCCTTGGCGGCTGCGTTGAAGACGTTGCAGCCTCTGGCCTGGAGCCGCCCGCGATCATTTGTGTGGGTCGGTCGGTGATGATGCGGCAGGTGCTGGACTGGCAGGGCATGGCCGAGGGGCATGCCCCGCGCGATCTGGACCCGCTGGGACGCGGACGGCCCGCCGAAACCGCATGACTGAACGCGTGACATGCCGGGCCTGATCATTGCCGCGCCTGCCTCCGGCAGCGGCAAAACCACGATCACTTTGGGACTGCTGCGCGCCTTGCACGATCGCGGCGACCCCGTGCGGGGCGCAAAATCCGGCCCCGACTATATTGACCCCCGCTTTCACGAGGCAGCCTGCGGCCTGCCCTGCCTGAACCTCGACGCATGGGCGATGCCGCCGGAACGGATTGCCGACCTTGCCGCCGGAGACGACCTGCTGATCATCGAGGGAGCAATGGGGCTGTTCGACGGCGCGCCGCCTGACGGGCGCGGCGCGGTTGCAGATTTGGCTCGGCAATTGTCCCTACCCGTCGTTTTGGTGGTCGATGCGTCCCATATGGCGCAATCCGTGGCCCCCTTGGTCGCTGGGTTCGCCGGACACGACCCAAATGTTCGCATAAATGGCCTGATCCTCAACAAAGTCGGCAGTCCCAGGCATGCGAAGATGCTGCGCGCGGCCCTTGCGCCGCTGGGGATACCTGTGTTGGGCGCAGTGATGCGCAACGCGGCCCTTGCCACCCCGTCGCGCCATTTGGGGCTGGTGCAGGCGGGCGAACGCGCCGATCTGGATGTTTTTCTGGACCGCGCCGGCAAGCAGCTTGCGGGTCAGGTCGATCTGCAGGCTTTGCTGCACCTCAGCGCGCCCTTGCCGGTTGCGCCCGCTCTCAAGCCGATCCCGCCCAAGCGCCGCCACGTCGCGATCGCGCGTGATGTGGCCTTTGCCTTCACTTACCCGCACATGATCCGAGACTGGATCGCGCAAGGCGACACAATCACGTATTTTTCGCCGCTGGCGAACGAGCCGGTGCCGCCTGCGGATTTGGTCTACCTCCCCGGTGGCTACCCCGAACTGCACGCCGCGCAGCTGGCCGCCGCCTCCACGTTCTTAAGTAGCTTAAGAGAAGCCTCGGAAAGCACTGATATATATGGTGAATGTGGTGGCTACATGGCCTTGGGGGAAACCCTGGCCGACGCCGATGGCGTCAGCCACAAGATGGCCGGTCTGCTGTCGCTGCAAACGAGCTTTGAGACCCGCAAATTGCAACTCGGATACCGCGAACTTGCCGCGACGCACGGTTCTTTTCAGGGCAGGTTCCGGGGGCACGAGTTCCACTATGCCACCACGTTGAAAGCCGATGGGCAGCCGTTGTTTGAGGCCCGGGACGCCGAAGGGCACGCCCTGCCCCCGATGGGGCTGAGAGAGGGTCGCGTGTCAGGTTCATTTGCCCATATCATCGAGCGCGTATTGCCATGACCTGCGCGCGGGCGTAGGTCAGACCTTATGACCGATGTTAGTCCCACCCACCCGACCGACGACACACGCGCCAAACGCAACGTGGCCGTGCTGGTCGCCGCCCAAGCCATTCTTGGCGCGCAGATGCCAATGATCTTTGTCACCGGCGGGCTGGCGGGCAACATGCTATCGACCAACCCGTGCCTGGCGACGCTGCCGATTTCGATGATTGTGTTCGGGTCGATGACCACCGCCCCGTGGATCAGCCCGTTCATGCAAGCCCATGGCCGCCGCAACGGCTTCATCGTGGGTGCATTGGCAGGCGCGGCAGGTGCCGCGATCGCGGCCTACGGGCTGTGGATCGGCTCCTTCCTGACGCTGCTGGTGGGCAGCTACCTGACCGGCATCTACATGTCCGCCCAAGGGTTTTACCGCTTCGCCGCCGCTGATATGGCGTCTGACAGCTTCCGGCCCAAGGCGATTTCCTATGTCATGGCGGGCGGGCTTTTGTCGGCCATCATCGGCCCACAGCTGAACAAGGGCGTGATGGAGGCCTGGATGGTGCCCTTCTTTGGCACATACGCCGCCGTGGTGGTGCTGAACCTTGTCGGGCTGTTCCTGTTCTTTGCGCTGGACCTGCCCAAAAGCACGTCACAGGCCGCGTCCTCGGCCGCCACAGAGATCCGCAGCAAAGCCGCGTTATTGCGCGACCCGCGCATCATCGTCGCGGTGATCTGCGCCATGGTTGCCTACTCGCTGATGAACCTGGTGATGACCTCCACCCCGCTGGCCGTGGTGGGCTGCGGCTTCACCAATGACAATGCCAACGACATCGTATCGGCCCATGTCTTGGCGATGTTCGCGCCGTCTTTCTTCACCGGCCACCTGATTGCACGGTTCGGGGTTGAGAAAATCATTGGTGCTGGCCTCGCTATTTTGGCCTTTGCGGGGGTGGTCGCCCTGTCAGGTGTTGAATTGACCAACTTTTATGGCGCGTTGATCCTGCTGGGGCTGGGTTGGAATTTCGGCTTCATCGGCGCGACGACCCTTTTGGCCTCCTCCCACTCCCCCGCTGAACGCGGCCGCGTACAGGGCCTGAACGACGCGCTGGTCTTCGGCTGCGTGACCGTGGCCTCCCTGGCGTCGGGCGGGTTGATGAACTGTTCAGGCGGCACCCCGGTGGAGGGCTGGAACGCCGTCAATTACGCGATGGGCCCGTTTCTGGCACTGGCGGGTGGCGCATTGGTCTGGCTGATCGTAGATCGGCGGCGGGCGATCTAGCTTCGCCGCGCTTGCGCGCGCCGACAGGTTGGGGGCTCTGCCCCCGTCGCTGACGCTCCTCCCCCGAGGTATTTTTGAAACAATGATGGGGTCAGCGCCACCAGCCCAGATAGGTCAATTTCAACAGGCGGTAACGGCGGGCGAATTCGCTTTGACTGAAGCCGTTGGTGTAGATTTTTTGCGCGTTATGGCGCACCGCGATGAAGGTTGGGAACGCGTTCCAACCGGTCATCAGAAGTGGGTTGAGCGATTTGGCCAAGCTTTTGCGGGCGTAGATGGCGTAGTTCATGTTGAAAAACCCATGTTTGGCAAGCTTGTGGAAGGCCGTGACGTTGTCCTCGAAAAGCGGGCTTTTGCCTGCTGCTTTCAGCTTGGCCGTGGCGCGCAGCATGGCGGCGACGCCGCAGCTATAGGCGAATTTTCGGATCACCTTTTCCTCTGTCTCCGGCGCGATCAGGCGGGCGGCGGTCCAGATGAGGTTGCCGTAGGTCGCCTCGATATAGGCGTCGAAACTTTCGCGGTTCGGGAAGGCGTCGGCGTAGATGTCCCAGGCGCGAGCCTCGACCAGCTTGTCGAGCACCATGGCGCCTTCGGCATCCAGGATGTCGGCCAGCGGTCCGGTGACGAAATGCGCCCGCACGGGCCTGCCTTCGCGGATTTCTTCCAGCGCGTCGCGCCACCATTGCAGGCGGATCTCGGCGATCATGGGTTCCTGCGTGACCCAGGGCGCGCGGCTGACCTCGATGTTGAAGGCATAAAGTGGCCAGAGGATTTTCTGTGTTTCCTCGGGCGCCGTGATTGTCACCGCGAAGCGGTCGGGATCGGCGCTTTCTACCAGCTCGGCGCAGGCTTGCAGGCTCACGCTTTCGCGCCCTCTTGGATGAGTTTCCAGTTGATGGCGTCTAAGAGGGCTTCGAAAGACGCGTCCACGATGTTGGGGCTGACGCCCACCGTGGCCCAGCGCCGGCCCGCGCTGTCCGCTGAATCAATGATGACGCGGGTCACCGCTTCGGTGCCGCCTTGGGTGATGCGGACCTTGAAGTCGACGAGGTGCATATCTTCGAGGATTTTGGAGTACGGTCCAAGGTCTTTGGCGAGCGCCTTGGACAACGCGTTGACGGGGCCGCGGTCGGAGCCGTGTTCGTCATGGCTTTCACTGACCGAGAGCATCTTCTCGCCACCTACTTTGACCACGACCATAGCTTCCGACAGCGAAACCATCTTATTGTACTTGTTCTTGCGGCGTTCGACGGTGACTTTGTAGCGCTTCACTTCGAAGAAATTGGGGATCAGGCCCAGCTCGTCGCAGGCGAGCAGCTCGAAAGAGGCCTGCGCGGTGTCGTAGCTGTAGCCCTTGTCTTCGGCCTCTTTGATCCGGTCGAGGATGCGTGGCAGGGCTGATTTGTCGATGTCTTTCAGGCCCATCTCGGCCAGGCGTTTGCGCAGGTTGGACTGGCCCGCCTGATTGCTCATCGGGATGATGCGGGTGTTGCCGACGACGCTGGGGTCGATGTGCTCGTAGGTGGTCGGGTCCTTGAGGATCGCGCTCGCATGCAGGCCCGCCTTGTGGGCGAAGGCGGAGGCACCGACGTAAGGCGCGGACCGGTTGGGGACGCGGTTCAGGATGTCGTCCAATTTCCGCGAGGCGCGGGTCAGCAGCGGCAGGTTTTCGGGGTCGATGCCGGTCTCATATTGGCTTTTGTAAGGCTCCTTCAGCAGCAGCGTCGGGATCAGGGAGGTGAGGTTTGCGTTGCCGCACCGCTCCCCCAGCCCGTTCAGGGTGCCCTGGATCTGGCGCGCGCCTGCGTCGATGGCGGCAAGGCTGCCTGCGACCGCGTTGTCGGTGTCATTGTGGGTGTGGATGCCGAGATTCTCGCCGGGGATACCGGATTTGATGACGGCTTTGACCGTGGCGCTGATCTCAGAGGGCAGCGTGCCGCCGTTCGTGTCGCAGAGTGCGATCCAGCGGCAGCCCGCGTCGAAGGCGGCGTGGATGGCTTTGAGCGCGTAGTCGGGGTTGGATTTGTAGCCGTCGAAGAAATGTTCGGCGTCGAAGATCGCCTCGCGGCTGTTGGCGACGATGTGTTTGAAGCTGGCAGCGATGTTGTCGAGGTTTTCATCGAGGCTGATGCCAAGGGCGGTTTTGACGTGGAAGTCGTGGGTCTTGCCGACGAGGCAGACGGCTGGCGTGTTGGCGTTCAGGACGGCGGCGAGCACGTCGTCATTTTCGGCGGAGCGCCCTGCCCGTTTGGTCATGCCAAAGGCGGTCATGGTGGCGCGGGTCTTGGGCGGGTTTTCGAAGAATTCGGAATCCGTCGGGTTCGCGCCGGGCCAGCCGCCCTCGATGTAGTCGAGGCCGATCTGGTCGAGGAGCTGCGCGATCTGGATTTTCTCGGGCGTGGAGAATTGCACGCCTTGGGTTTGTTGCCCGTCGCGGAGGGTGGTGTCGAAGAGGTGGAGGCGTTGTTTGGTCATTTGAGTGCCTCTAGCTTGGCGGGGTCGAAGTCCGGGCCAAAGTTATAACTATATTGACCGGCCCCTCGGTCAGTCAGAATGATCCCAGCTTCTTCCAATTGTTGTCGGATATCATCCGCCAAGGCGTAGTCGCCCAATTCACGGGCAGCCTTTCTGCGTTCAAGAATTTGTCCTACAATTTCCCTAGCTTCGGATTGAACTTGGCTTTCTTCCTTTTGACGTTCGATTTCTTCCTCACTCATGTCTTTGCGATATCGAACTTTTGGTAGCAGACCTACTAATTTCAGGGATGCCGCCAGTTCAAGGTACTTACCTTGATCTTTCTTTGCTTGGTTAAACAAGGCGTGTATTCGGGACAGTGCTAGCGGAGCGTTAAGGTCGTCCGCAAGTGCAGCGACAACTCCTTGATTTGCTTCGCTTACAGCAATGTTCTCGGGCCTCTTGTCGAAAACAAATAGACCCAAAAGCCGCGACCATTTGGCTAGAGCCTTCTCCGCCTCCGCCCGCTTCTTCTCCGTCCAGTCCATCGGTTTGCGGTAGTGGGTGGAGAGCATGACGAAGCGGATGACCGCGCCCGGCACGCCTTGGTCCAGCAGATCGCGCACGGTGAAAAAGTTGCCGAGGCTCTTGGACATCTTCTTGCCCTCGACCTGCAGCATCTCGTTGTGCATCCAGATGTTTGCGAAATCGTGGCCCGCGCATTTGCTTTGGGCGATTTCATTTTCGTGGTGCGGGAAGGTTAGGTCGTTGCCGCCGCCGTGGATGTCGAAGCGCTCGCCCAGCAATTCATAGGCCATGGCGGAGCACTCGATGTGCCAGCCGGGGCGGCCCCTGCCCCATGGGCTGTCCCAGCCGGGGGTGTCAGCATCCGAAGGCTTCCAGAGGACGAAATCCATCGGGTCCTCTTTGTAGGGGGCGACTTCGACGCGGGCACCCGCGATCATGTCGTCAACGGAGCGACCGCTTAACTTTCCGTAATCAGCGTAGGAGCGCACCTTGAAGAGGACATGGCCCTCAGCGGCGTAGGCGTGGCCCTTTTCAATCAGGCCTTCGATCATCTTGACCATATGCGGCACGTAGGCCGTGGCGCGGGGCATCTCGTTTGGCTCCAGCGCGCCGATGGCGGCCATGTCGTCGAGGAACCACTGGGTGGTTTCCTCGGTGATCTCGGAGATGGGTCGGCCTTCTTCGGCGGCGCGGGCGTTGATCTTGTCGTCGACGTCTGTGAAGTTTCGCACGTAAGTCACTGCATCCGCGCCATATTCATGGCGCAACAGACGGTAGAGCATGTCGAAGACGACCACGGCGCGGGCGTTGCCGATATGGGCGCGATCATAGACCGTGGGGCCGCAGACATACATGGAGACCTTGCCGTCCTCGATGGGCTCAAGCGGCTGCTTGGATCGGGTCGCCGTGTTGTAGAGTGTGATGGTCATAGGGCCTCGCGCGCGCAGATGTTGCGGCGGGCTTAGCAAACTCAACTTGTGATGAAAATGATTAAGACCCGCCTGAGATTTCTCAGATGGTAATGCAGCAGCAGATAATGTTGCAGGTCTTGGTCATGTGAGGGGCATAGCACGAGGCCAGCCCCTCAGGCAATGGGTTAGCTGTAGGAGACGACTTCGAATTCGATGCCGTCAGGGTCGTGGAAGTAGAAGCGGCGACCGGGTTCGTAATCGCCGTGCATCACGGGTTTGAGGCCGCGGGCGATGACCTTGGCCTCGACCGCGTCGATGTCATCGACGACGACACCGACATGGTTCAGCCCACCGGTGGTGGTGTAATGGTTGTTGGTCTTGGCGGCGACTTGGGCTTTCGGGGCATAGACCGCGAGATAGGTGTCGTCATTGCCAACATGGATTGTGTGGCCGCCATCCTTGGCCTCCCCCTGCCAGCGGATCTGCCAGCCGAACAGATCGTCCAGCATCGCGGCCATGGCCTGCGGGTCAGAGGAGGTCAGATTAAGATGTTCGAGACGAGGCGTGGGCATGAGGAATGCTCCTTCTTCTTTGATTAGGTTATGAAATGAGTGTAATTCCTTATGTTAACTTGAGGTCAAACGGAGAATATCCATGAAAGCCAATGCGTTGGGAAAACGCGGTCTGTCGATTGGGCAATTGTCGGAGCGTACCGGGCTGACTGTTTCGGCGATCCGGTACTACGAGTCGGAGGGGTTGGTGCAGGCCTGGCGCACCGATGGCGGGCAGCGGCGGTTTGACCGGGCTGATATTAGGCGGCTGTCCTTTGTTATGATCAGCCAGGAGCTGGGGTTTTCGCTGGCGCAGATCAGACAGCATCTGGACGGCCTGCCGCAGGGGCGCACCCCAACGCAAGCGGATTGGACCCGGATTGCCGCGGGATTCCGCAGCGACATCGATGCGCGGATCGAGGGATTGCAGACCTTGCGAGACCGGCTGGACGGCTGCATCGGCTGCGGGTGTTTGTCGCTGAAACGCTGCGCGTTATGGAACCCGCGCGACCGGGCGCGGCAATACGGCACCGGCCCGCGCTACCTGCGCGGCGACCCAGACGAGATTGATTGAAACAATCACCATTTGCGATTTGACTTCCCACGCGGCGGCTGGCTCCATCCGCCGAAAAGCGAACAGGAGGCGCAGATGCAGCTATCTCAGCGAATTTCGGGACTGACGGCCGGCGGCTCGGACGGGTGGGACGTGTTCTACCGCGCGCGGGGCATGGTGGCGGATGGCGTCCCGGTGACCGAGCTGACGATTGGCGAGCATGACATCCGCACGGACCCGACCATTTTGGCCGCGATGAACGCGTCCGCCAAAGGCGGGCATACGGGCTACGCCATGGTGCCCGGCGTCGGCGACCTTCGCGACGAGGTGGCGACGCGGCTTCAAACGCGTACCGGCGTGGCGACAACCCGCGACAATGTGGTGATCACGCCGGGGGGCCAGGCGGCGCTGTTCGCGGCGCATCATGCGACCTGTGACGAGGGCGACGTGGCGCTTTACTGCGACCCTTATTACGCCACTTACCCCGGCACCATCCGCGGCGTCGGCGCGGTGCCACGCGCGATTGTAACGTCGCCGGAACAGGCGTTTCAGCCCTCCTTTGTCGACATCGCCAAGCAGGCGCGCGGGGCGCGGTCACTGCTGGTGAACACGCCGAACAACCCGACGGGCGTGGTTTATGATCGCGCGACCGTTGAAGGGATTGCTCGGGCATGTTGCGAATACGACCTGTGGTGCATTTCCGACGAGGTGTATGACACGCAGGTTTGGGAGGGGGAGCATATCTCCCCCCGTACCATGGACGGTATGGCGGAGCGCACGCTTGTGGTGGGCTCCATGTCCAAGAGCCACGCCATGACCGGCAGCCGCGTGGGATGGGTCGCGGGGCCTGCGCCTGTCATTGAGCAGCTGATCAACCTGGCCACTCACACCACCTACGGCGTGCCGGGCTACATCCAGGACGCCGCGCTGTTTGCTTTGAACGAAGGGCCCGCGCTGGAGGAAAAGGTGGCCGCGCCGTTTCAGCGGCGGCGCCTAGTGGCGCAAGGGTTGATCGCCACGCAAAACGTCGCCAAGCTGGTCCCCTCGGGCGGGGCTATGTATCTGATGCTGGATATGCGCGCGACTGGCCTGTCGGGCGAGGACTTCGCCAACCGGCTATTGGACGCCCACCAAATTGCCGTGATGCCGGGCGAAAGCTTTGGCACCGCTGCCGCTGGCCATATCCGCGTGGCGATGACGGTAGATGACGACGCGTTTGTTGCCGCCCTGACCACCGTTTTGAACTTTGCAGGAGACCTTGTCTGATGCCGACATTCAGAGAGCTTCATAAACCCGGCGACCCGTTCATCCTGGCCAATGCCTGGGACGTGGGGTCGGCCAAGATGCTGGCGGCGATGGGGGCGCGGGCGCTTGCGACGTCCTCCGCGGCATACGCGTTCACCTTGGGGGTGCCAGATGGCGGGCAGGTTTCGATGGATGCGCATCTGGCGCATGCGCAAGACCTGGTTGCCGCCACCGACCTGCCGGTATCTGGCGATATGGAAGATGGCTACGGCCCCTCCCCCGAAGATTGCGAGGACTGCGTACGGCTGTCGGCGGAAGCCGGGCTGTCCGGCATATGCATCGAGGACACCATCGGGGCCTCTGCGAAGTATTACGATTTTGACCTGGCGGTCGAGCGCGTCAGGGCGGCGAGCGCCGCGGCTCGTGCTTTGGCTGACGATTTTTTCTTTGTCGCACGCGCCGACGGTGTGATGACCGGCGGGTACGATATTGAAGAGGCGCTGCGCCGCGTCAAAGCCTTTGACGCCGCCGGAGCGGACGGCATCTATGTACCGCTTCCCAAAAGCTTTGACGACCTCAAACGCGTTGTTGCGGCCACTGACAAACCAGTGAACGTGCTCGCGGCAGGCCCCTATGCCAAATTCAGCCGCGCCGATTATGCCAAAGCCGGACTGGCGCGTATCTCGCTTGGCTCCGCCCTGGCGCGGGTGACGCACCGCGCCATCCACGACGCGGCACAGGCGATGTTTGGTGAGGGCGACTTCGGCCCGCTCACACAGGCCTTGCCAGGCTCCGTTGTTGACCCGATGCTAGGAGAATAGATCGAGCAGAGATGAGGGGCTCTATGTTTGTTTTTCAACGCGTACGCGGCGCTGCGGTAACCTTATGCGCGGCGATTCTGGTTTGGGGCGTACTGATGCTGCCCGCCGCCGCGAAGGACTTGCCGGATTACGTCTCTGTCTATGTCAACGATTTCGCCGACATTCTATCGCCCGAGACCGAGGCCGAGCTGACCCGCATTCTGCAACAGGCCCGCGAGGCGCGCGACCACGAGATGACGGTGGTGACCATCAAGAGCCGCCACGCCTATGGCGGGTTCCGCGACATCGCCTCCTTCTCAGACCAATTGTTCAACAAATGGGGCGTCGGCAACGCAGAGCGCAATGACGGTCTGATGATGGTTGTCGCCGTAGAGGACCGCGACATGCGTATCGCCCTGGGGTCCGGCTACCGCGCGCGGTATGACGGAATCGCCAAGCGGATCATCGACAGCATCGTGATCCCCGCCTTCAAAGATGGCCGGATGGAACAGGGCATCCTGGAGGGCACCCGCGCCAGCCTGGACCGGCTGCAACTGGACACGCGCCCCGCGTCCGAACTGTCACCGATGGAGCGGGTGCAGCGCTGGACCGACGAGGACCCCAAACGAAAGGTTCTGCTGGTCATTCTGGGAATTTTCGGCGCCCCGATCACAGCGATACTCGGCTTTTTCGGCATCCGCTGGGGCGTGCGCAACGCACCGCGCAAATGTCCTGAATGCGGCCGGCGCATGGTCCGGCTGGGAGACGTGCAGGAGGACCAATACCTGGACGCAGGCCAACTGGTAGAGGAGCGGCTCAATTCCAAGGATTATGGCGTCTGGGTCTGCGAATATGACGACCACATCATGGTCAAGGGCTACCCCAAAGTGTTTTCGAGCCACGGGGCGTGCCCCAATTGCCGATACAAGACCTACCATACCCGCACCACGGTGTTGCGGAACGCCACGACGTCGTCCACCGGGTTGAAGCGGTTGGATCACAGCTGCAAAAACTGCGGACATACCGCGTCAGAGGACCGGACGATTCCGCGTAGAACGCAAAGCTCTTCCTCCTCCTCTTCAAGTGGCGGGTCATCCAGCTTTGGCGGCGGCAGTTCGTCGGGCGGGGGCGCGTCGGGCAGCTGGTAAGTGACGCATTTGGACCGCGATGCCGCAAACAGAACAGATACGGCCCGACTGACCCCGCACCCTTTGCCCATGTCGGGGAGGCATCATGCAACGCAAGCGCTGCAAATTTGAGCTGGTCACCATAACCATAGGGGCGCGCCGTGGCCGCGCCGCCAGAGGACGTCCGGCTGAGTGAAACCATCCTTCACCCTGCCCTGATGACCTTTTCCTATGAGACCACGCCATGACACAACACGCCCGTTCCCGCCGTTCCGGCGGCCGCGCCGCGCGGCACGCCCTTCGCGCAGCCCCCCTATCCGAGGATAAGCGCCCCATTCGCCCCGGCATGAGCGGCGGCACCTACAAACCCTTATCCGATACCGATATTGCCAGAATTCACGAGGCCGCGCTGCGCGCCTTGGAGGAAATCGGCCTGGCCGACGCGCCACAATCGGGCATCGACCACATGGTCGCCGCCGGAGCCATTCTGGGCGATGACGGCCGCCTGAGATACCCTCGCGCGCTGGTCGAAGACATGTTGGCCAAGGCCTGCAAGAGCATCACCCTGCATGGCCGTGACCCGGCCCATGACCTGGACCTGTCGGGCACCAATGTGCATTACGGCACTGCAGGGGCCGCTGTGCATATGGTGGACGTGCATGGCCGCAACTACCGCGAGTCCACCGTGCAGGACCTGTTTGACGCCGCCAAGATCGTCAACACGCTGGACAACGTACATTTCCTGCAGCGCCCCATGGTGTGCCGCGACATTGCGGACAACGCGCAGATGGATCTCAACACCGTCTACGCCACGACACGCGGGACGATGAAACATATCGGGACATCCTTTACCGAGGCCGCGTTTGTGCCCGACTGCGTCGAGCTGCTGCACATGATCGCGGGCGGTGAGGACAAATGGCGCGCGCGGCCTTTCATGTCCAACAGCAACTGCTTCGTGGTCCCGCCGATGAAGTTCGCCACCGATGCCTGTTCGGTGATGGAGGTTTGCATTGAGGCCGGCATGCCGGTGTTGCTCTTGTCCGCTGGAATGGCCGGCGCGACCGCGCCGCCCACGGTGGCAGGGGCGATTGTGCAATCCGTTGCGGAATGCCTGGCGGGGATTGTCTATGTGAATTCGATCTCCCCCGGCCACCCCGCCATTTTCGGGACATGGCCGTTCGGGTTGGACCTGCGCACCGGCGCCATGTCGGTGGGATCAGGCGAACAGGCGCTGCTGACCGCAGGCTGCGCGCAGATGCACCACTTCTACGGCATTCCGGGCGGCGCTGCGGCAGGCGCATCCGATTCCAAGCTGCCCGACATGCAGGCGGGATGGGAGCAGATGTGTTCCAACGTCATGGCCGGGCTGTCGGGGCTGAACATGGTGTATGAGGCGGCGGGCATGCATGCCTCCCTGCTGGGGTTCTGCCACGAGTCGCTTATTCTGGGCGACGACCTGATCGGCCAGGCGCAACGCTGCGTGCGTGGCATTGAGGTGGAAGATACCGACCTCGCGCTGGAGGAGATTCGCGCGACATGTCTGGGCACGGACGGATCGGGCCTTGGGCCGGGGCATTACCTGGGCACCGACCAGACGCTGGGCCTGATGGAATCGAATTACGTGTACCCGAGTTTGGGCGACCGCACCTCCCCCAAGGAATGGGCGGAGAAGGACAAGCCGGACCTGCTGAAAAACGCAACCGCCCGCAAGGAGGCCATCTTGGCCGCGCCGTCAGAAGCGGAGTTTGACCCCATGTTGGACGCGGCCATCCGCAAGCGGTTTACGATCCATTTAGACTAGGGCGTATCCGCGTATAAAGGTGCCAGGTCGCGTGGCCCAGCACCGGCAGCACCACCAGCAGGCCAATAAACATCGGGATCAGCGCCAGAAACACCAGTGCCCCGATGCACGCGCCCCATACCAGCAGCACCGGCCAGTGGGCCGCGAATGCCTTTAACGACGTCAGCATGGCGGTGATGAAATCAATGTCGCGGTCCAGCAGCAAGGGCAAAGAGACCACCGTCATGGCGAAGGTCAGCACCGCGACTATGCCGCCGGCGACGAACTGAAAGGCCAGCATCGAGAGGCCTGTGGGGGTCATGAACACCTCCCACGAGGTGGAGATGTTGGTCAGCGACATGTTGCCCAAGAACAGCGCGAAGGACATATGCGCAAAGAAGCTCCAGAACAGGAAGATCACCACCAGCAACGCGCCTATGTAGGGCGTCTGCGCGCCGCGCTGGTTCCAGACAACGCCGAGGATGGACAACCAGGTAAACGGCTCCCCCGCCTCCAACCGGCGGCTGATCTCATAGAGACCAACGGCCGCGAACGGGGCCACCAGCGGGAAGCCCAGGCTGAGAAACAAGGTCCAGGTAAAGCTGCCTGCCTTAAGCGTGATCAGCACAAAGCCGGTCAGGACGTAGAACGCGCTGAAAAACAGCCCGAAGGCCGGTGCCCGCAGGAAGTCTCTGACCCCGGCGTTGAGCGCCTGGCCGATATCGCTAAGCGACAATGTGTGCGCCGTGGTCATGCGACCACGTTAGCACGGGTCAGGTCTACCGTGGCAAGGCCGCCGCTTCGCGGGCCAAAGCTTCGATGCCGCCCCAGTCCCCTGCAGTGACCAAATTCTTGGGCGCCACCCAAGAGCCGCCCGCGCAGACCACATTGGGCAGGCTCAGGTAGTCATTGGCGTTTTTCATCGACACCCCACCGGTCGGGCAGAAGCTGATCTGCGGGATCGGGGCGCCAATACCCTTGAGCGCAGGCGCGCCGCCCGAGGCTTCCGCCGGGAAGAATTTCAGGACGGAATAGCCGCGTTCCAGCAGCCGCATCGCTTCTGACGCCGTGGCCGCACCTGGCAACAGGGGCAGGTCCGCATCCTCGCAGGCATCCAACAACATGTCGGTGGCACCGGGCGAGACGCCGAATGTGGCCCCTGCCTCCTTGGCATTCACCACGTCTTGCGGGGTCAGCAACGTGCCTGCGCCGACGACGCCGCCCTGGACCTTCGCCATCTCGGCGATTGCTCCCAACGCGGCTGGTGTCCTGAGCGTGACCTCAAGCGCGGGCAATCCGCCTGCAACCAAGGCCTTGGCCAACGGGCCCGCGTCCTTGGCGTCGTCGACCACCAGAACAGGGACGATCGGGGCCAGTTGGCAGATTTTCAGGGCGTCTTGGCTGGCTTGCATCGGCGTCATAACTGTCTTTCTTCTTGCAGGTGTCGGAGCCTCCGGCGGAGGTATTTTTGAAACAATGATAGGGAATGGGTGCGTTTTACGCCACCACCCTCTCTTAGACCACGACCCCTGCCCCGTCATCGGCGCGGCCGACGGATTGGCGGAACACTTCAAACAGCTCGCGCCCGATGCCGTGGCCATTGTCGCTGAGATCTGGCGTTGCTGCGTCGCGTTCTGCCACGCCTTCGGTCAACACATCAAGCGTGCCGTTGACCGCATCCACGCGGATCATGTCGCCGTCCTGAATTTTGGCGATCAACCCGCCGTCCAACGCTTCGGGGGCCACGTGAATGGCGGCTGGCACCTTGCCGGACGCGCCGGACATGCGGCCGTCGGTGACGAGGGCCACGTTGAAGCCGCGGTCCTGCAACACGCTGAGTGTAGGCGTCAGCCCATGCAATTCAGGCATGCCGTTGGCCTTGGGCCCCTGGAACCGCACGACGATGACGCAGTCGCGGTCCAGTTTATGGGCGCGCCACGCGGCTTTGACCTCGGCCTGGCCGGAGAACACCCGCGCAGGGGCTTCGATGATGTGACGGTCCGGGTCAACGGCGGACACTTTGATCACCCCGCGCCCAAGATTGCCTTGCAGCTGCTTCAGGCCGCCCGCTTTTTGGAACGGGTCCTTAGCAGGCCGCAAGATCTTTTCATTCTCGGATTTGGTGGCGCCTTTGCCCCAAGTCACCTCACCATCCTTTACATGAGGTTCGGCGTGGTAGTCTTTGAGACCGTTGCCATAAACCGTTTTCGTGTCAGGATGGAGCAGGCCCGCTGAGAGCAGCTCGCCAATCATGTAGCCCAAGCCGCCGGCGGCGTGGAAATGGTTCACGTCGGCGAGGCCGTTGGGATAGACGCGCGCCATCAGCGGCGTGGCGTCGGACAGGTCGGACAGGTCCTGCAGGTCCAGCAACACGCCCGCTGCGCGCGCCATGGCGATGATGTGGATGACAAGATTGGTGGAGCCGCCCGTCGCCATCAGGCCGACAAGGCCGTTGACGAAGGTGCGTTCGTCCAGAATATCGCAGACAGGCGTGTATTGATTGCCGAGCTTGGTGATCTCCAGCGCTCGCTTGGTGGCGTGGCCGGTGAGCGCGTCGCGCAGTTCGGTGCCTGGGTTGACGAAGGACGCGCCGGGGAGGTGCAACCCCATGAATTCCATCAACATCTGGTTTGAGTTCGCCGTGCCGTAGAAGGTGCATGTGCCCGGTCCGTGGTAGGAGGCCATTTCGGCCTTCATCAGCGTCGCGCGGTCGCATTCGCCTTTGGCGAAGGCCTTGCGCACATTGGTTTTTTCGTCGTTCGGGATGCCCGACGTCATCGGGCCTGCTGGGATGAATATGCCCGGCAGGTAGCCGAAAGTGGCAGCCGCAATGACGAGGCCCGGCACAATCTTGTCGCAGACACCCAGGTAAACAGCGGCATCGAACGTGTTGTGGCTGAGCGCCACGCCCGCCGACAGCGCGATGACGTCGCGCGAAAACAGCGACAGCTCCATGCCGACCTGACCTTGGGTGACGCCGTCGCACATGGCGGGAACCCCGCCCGCAACCTGCGCCGTGGCGCCGTTCCTGCGGGCCACTTCTTTGATGAATTGTGGATATTTTTCAAAGGGTTGGTGGGCGGACAGCATGTCATTGTAGCTGGTAACGATCCCCAGATTGGGCATCTTTTCGGCGACCAGAGCGTCCTTGTCAGCCCCCATTGCCGCATAGGCATGGGCTTGATTGCCGCAGGTCAGATGGCCGCGGCGGGGCCCTTCCTCGGCGGCCTGAGCCATGCGCGAGAGGTATCGCGCGCGGGTGTGGCGCGAGCGTTGTATGATACGGTCTGTGACGGCTTCAATCGTGGAGTTGAGGGTCATAATGCTCTCCTGCGTTGCCGGTCAGATAGCGCTGTTAGCGCTAACAGTCCAGTAGGAAAACGCATAAAACCAACGTCTGAAAAACGTCTACTTTGCTTATGGACAACGTATAGACGCAGCCTCGCTGACTTACCGGTAGAGCAGTGACTGACCGTCTGCGAACAGATGCACCCTGGAAGGATCGGCGGTCAGCGTCATTTTTTTGCCACGCACATCCGTATGGATGCCGGGCAACTTGGCGATGACTGTGTCCGTATCCGCGCTGGAGCTAGGCGCCGCGAAATAGAGCTGGGTCACTTCACCTAACGCTTCGACAATGCTGACCTCATCGGCGAAAGCGTAGTTTTCGCCGGTGGTGGCGACCATATCTTCGGGGCGGATGCCGACATTGACCGCGAGGCCCTGATCAGCCTCGGTCGTGGGGATGTTGGCCATGATGGTCCCTGCCCCGTCATGAACCTTCACTTCGGTGACCTCGCCTGTGTTGACGATCTCGCCGGCCAAAAGGTTCATCGCCGGAGAGCCAATGAACTGCGCGACGAATTCGTTTTCTGGACGCTCGTACAGCTCCAGCGGCGAGCCGACCTGCGCGATGCCCTTATTGGCGAGCACCACGATGCGGGAGGCGAGCGTCATGGCCTCCACCTGATCGTGGGTCACGTAGATCATGGTGGAGTTCGGCATTGATTCCTTGAGCTGCGCGATTTCGATCCGAGTGGCGACGCGTAAGCTGGCGTCGAGGTTGGAGAGCGGCTCGTCAAACAGGTAGACTTTGGGGTCGCGCACGATCGAGCGCCCGATGGCTACCCGCTGACGTTGCCCACCCGACAGCGCCTTGGGCAAGCGGTCGAGATATTCATCGAGCTGCAGGACTTTGGCCGCGCGATTCACCGCCTCGTCGATTTCCTGCGGTGATTTCTTGGCTAATTTCAGCGCGAAGGCCATGTTGTCGCGCACCGTCATATGCGGGTAAAGCGCGTAGGATTGGAACACCATGGCGATGCCGCGCATTGCGGGCGGCACATCGTTCATCACCTCGCCGTCGATTTTCAACTCGCCGCCGGTGATCTTTTCCAGCCCCGCGATCATCCGCAAGAGCGTGGATTTGCCGCAGCCGGAGGGGCCGACGAAGACGATCAACTCGCCGGTCTGGATGTCGAGGTTGATGTCCTTGAGCACGTTGACGGTGCCACCATAGGTCTTTTCGACATTGGTCAGTTTCAGGTCTGCCATGGTTTATCTCCCCTTGTTCAAGGACAGCGCGAAGCAAGGTTGCCACGGGCCTAAGTGTAATTTGCCGTCGGATGCAGGCCCGGTGACGCCAAGCTCTGCGCCGATGGGCTGCCAGTTCCCTTCAGGCATGTCGATGGTGGACGGCGTGTCGGACATGTTGAAGGCGCAGAAGATGGTCTGCGGCCCGTCGCTGCGGATAAAGCTGAGCACGTCGCCTTGTGCCTTCAGCTCTGTGTGTTCGCCTTGGGTCAGCGCTGGATGCGTTCGGCGGAAACCTATGGCGCGGCGGTAGTGGTGCAGCGCGGTTGAGGGATCGGCCTCTTGCGCCGCGACAGAGCGGTTGAGGTGGTCGTGGCTGACGGGCAGCCACGGGTGGCCGTCGGAGAAGCCGCCGTTTTGGTTGGATTGCTCCCACACCATCGGCGTGCGGCAGCCGTCGCGGCCTTTGAATTCTGGCCAGAATTCAATGCCGTAAGGGTCTTGCAGATCCTCGAAGGCGACGTCGGCCTCGGGCAGGCCCAGTTCCTCGCCCTGGTAGAGGCAAGCAGAGCCTCTGAGCGACATGAGCATGGTGATATAAAGCCGCTTGGCGGCCGGTGTCAGGTTCCAGCGGGTGACGTGGCGCTGCACATCGTGGTTGGAGAACGCCCAGCAAGCCCACCCCGTGGGCGCGTGTTTGTCGAGGCGGTTGAGCGTGTCGACCACGCGGGTGGCGGTCAGACGCTCTGCAGAGAGGAATTCGAACGCGTAGCACATGTGGATGCGGTCATCGCCCTCGGTGTATTCGCCAAGGATTTCGAGGCCGAGCTGCGCGTCGCCCACCTCACCCACGGCGGCGCGGCCGGGGTATTCGTCCAACAGCGCGCGGAAGCGTTTGAGGAACGCAATGTTCTCGGGCTGGTTCTTGGAATAGAGGTGTTCCTGGTGGTTGTATGGGTTCACCGACGGCGCAATTGTCGCGTTGCGCTTTTCAGGGGGCAGCGCCGGGTTGTCGCGCAACTGCGCGTCGGCGAAGTAGAAATTGATCGTGTCCAACCGGAACCCGTCGACGCCGCGATCCAGCCAGAACCGGGTGGTGTCCAAAAGCGCGTCTTGCACGGCGGGCGTGTGGAAGTTCAGGTCGGGCTGGGAGGCGAGGAAGTTGTGCAGGTAATACTGCTCCCTGCCCCCGTGCCAATGCCATGCCGGCCCGCCGAAGATGGACAGCCAGTTATTGGGCGGCGTACCGTCGGGTTTGGGGTCGGCCCAGACGTACCAATCTGCCTTGTCGTTGGTTTTGTCCTGGATCGATTCCTGAAACCATGGGTGCTGGTTTGAGGTGTGGCTGAGCACGAGGTCGATCATCACTTTCAAGCCCAGTTGATGCGCCGCGGCGATGAGCGCGTCGAAATCAGCCAGTTGCCCGAACATTGGGTCCACGTCGCAATAATCCGACACGTCGTAGCCGAAATCCTTCATGGGCGAGGTGAAGAACGGGCTGATCCAGATGGCGTCCACGCCGAGCGACTTGATATAGGGCAGCCGCATGGTGATGCCGTTCAAATCGCCAATGCCGTCGCCGTTGCTGTCTTGGTAGGAGCGCGGGTAGATCTGATAGATCACGGCGCCTTTCCACCAGTTGGCGTGGGCTTTGGCCTCGGTCGCGAGTGCAGGTGTGTGTTGCGTCATGGGCTTGGCCTATTTCACGGAGCCGGCCAGCAGGCCGCGCACCAGATAACGTTGCATGGTGAAGAACACGATCAGCGGGACCGCGATCGAAATAAAGGCTGCCGCCGCCAGAATGCCCCAGTCGCCGCCGCGGGAGCCGAGGAGGTCGTCGGCGATTTTAACGGTCATGACCCAGCTTTCCGAATTGGACGGCAGGAAGACTTTGGCGACCAGCAGGTCGTTCCAGGTCCACAGGAACTGGAAGATGGCGAAGCTGGCCAGTGCCGGGAAGCTGAGCGGGAGGACGATCTTGGTAAAGACCTGGAAGTCCGTGGCGCCGTCCACCTTGGCGGATTCGATGATGTCGCGAGGAAGCCCGACCATGTAGTTTCTGAGCAAATATATGGCGAGCGGCAGCCCGAAGCCGGTATGGGCCATCCAGATGCCAAGGAAGCTTTGGCCCACCCCCATGGCGTTGTGCAGCTTCAACATCGGCACGAGGGCCAGTTGCAGCGGAACGACCAGCAGGCCAACGACCACGGCGATCAGAAGCCCCCTGCCCGGGAATTCCATCCACGCGAGCGCATATGCCGCGAAGGCCGCGATCAGGATGGGGATGATGGTGGCGGGGATCGTCACCGTCAGCGTGTTGATGAAGGCGCGGTCCATGTTGGCGGAGCCCATGATGGTCTCGTAATTGATCATCGAAAACTCCGGCGGCTGCGCGGCGGCGAAGTAGATGGAGGGCGCGCGTTTGATTTCGGCAGGTGACGTGTAGATGAAGTCGCCGTTCTCTTGCACGATCAGGGTGCGGTCGCGGGTCAGCTCTGCCACCTCGCCGGGGGTGAACGCGTCCGGCGCCGCACGGCGGCCGCCGAATTTGGCGACGGTGCCGGAGCCCTCGCCGAAGACGTTTCCTTCCAGCACGTTGACCCCGTCTTTGGAGACGGGGTCGCCTTCGGCTTTGACGGCGAAGTTTTGCTCCACCGGAAGGGCCGACAGCCACCACCCCGACGCGGTGATCGCGTCGCGGTCGCGGAAAGACGACACCAGCAGGCCGACCGTCGGGATCAGCCAGATGATGACCAGCAGGATGACCGAGATTTGAACGGCCCAATTGAGGGAGGATTTGGTACCAGCGATATTATCCATTGTTGGCTCCTGAACGTCTTGGGCGGGGCCAAACTCTCGAGGAGAGTTTGGGTGCAGAGTTTCGATGAAACTCTGTCTTCATCATCTCATCTCGGCACGGGCTTGGCGAATGTTCCAGATCATCACCGGCAAGACGATGATCATGATGACGAAGGCCACAGCCGTGGCACGGCCATCATCGCGGAACATGTAGCTCATCATGTAAGAGGGCAGAATTTCCGTGCCGAAATTGCCGCCGGTCATGGTGTAGACGATGTCGAATACCTTCAGCACCAGAATGGTGATCGTGGTCCAGACCACGACAATCGTACCCATGATTTGCGGGACCTTGATCTTGAAGAAGATTTGAAACGGGTTGGCGCCGTCGATGATGGCGGCCTCGATGGTTTCCTCGGGGATGCCGCGCAAGGCGCCCGACAGGATCACCATGGCGAAGCCGGTTTGGATCCAGATCAGAATGACCATCAGGAAAAAGTTGTTCCAGAATTGCAGCTGCAACACGTCCAGCGCCTCAGTCGCGCCCATGGCGAAGCGGATGGCGTTGAGCAGCCCTATGTCGGGGTTGTTGGCATACATGAAGCGCCAGATCAGCGACGCGCCCACGAAAGAAATCGCCATCGGCATGAAGATCAGCGACTTGGCGATGTTGCCCCATTTCAGCCGGTCGGTCAGCTGCGCCACCAAGAGGCCGAAGAAGGTGGAGGCGGCAGGAACGACCAGCATCCACATGAAGTTGTTGACGAACGCAGTGCGGAATGTCGGGTCCTGCGCCAAGGCGGTGTAGTTGCCCAAAGCGATGAAGTCTTCACCGGAGCGATTGAAGAGCGAGCGCCAGAATGAACCGATAACAGGGTAGACTAGGTAAAGGCCCAGCGCGAACATCGCGGGAAACAGGAAGAGCCACGGGCGGACCATGTTGGCGCGATTGATGTTTCGGCCCGGGTTCTTGGATTGGGCGGGGAAGATCACCTTGTCGAGCACCATGTTGGAGGCCCAAAAATAACCCACGCAGCCGCCGACGCCAATGAAGATCGTCAATATGCCTTGAATGATGGGTGACATGGCTGATCCCTCCCGTGATCAGGTGATGGGGTGGCCCCGGCAGGTGTTGCCGAGGCCGATCTTGTCATCGCTCGCTTAGTTCAGAGCGTCCCAGCGTTCCTGGATCGCCTTGGCCACATCAGCGGCGGATTTGCCGGTGGTGTAATCGACCATGCCGGTCCAGAACGCGCCCGCGCCGATCTCGGCAGGCATCAGGTCGGATGCGTCAAAGCGGAACGTGGTCGCGTTCTGCATAATGCCACCTTGTGCCCGCAGGCTGTCGTCTTGGTAGGTTTCCAGATTGACGCCGGCATGCGCTGTCAGGAAGCCGCCTTGGGCCATCCAAGCCTCATGCGCGATGGGCAGCTTCAGAAACTCAAGAAACGCGGTCGTGGCGTCTGATGGGCTGGTGATCGCAAACAGCGTCCCTGCGCCCAGAACCGGCTTGCCGAGGTCTTTGTCGGCATAGGCCGGGAAGTAGAAGAAGTCCGCATCTTCGCCAACAACCGTACCTTCGGGGAAGAAGGCGGGGATGAAGGAAGCCTGACGGTGCATGTAGCATTTTGGCGGGATCGAGAAGAGGCCGGTCGGGCTGTCACGGAAATCCGTGTTGGCCACTGCGGACGAGCCGCCGTCAACGTAGTCGTTGTTCAGGGCAAATGCGCCAAACTCTTCGATCGCCGCGACGACTTTCGGGTCATCGAACTTCATCTCGTTGGCGACCCATGCGTCGTAATCCGCTGGCGAGTTGGTGCGCAGCATCATGTCCTCGACCCAGTCGGTCGCAGGCCAGCCCGTGGCCGCACCCGACCCCAGACCGATGCACCAAGGCGTTTCGCCATCTGCCACGATCTGGTCGGTCAACGCTTTCAGGTCTTCCATGGTCTCTGGAATGTCGTAGCCCGCCTCGTCAAACGCTTCGGGCGAATACCAAACGAGCGACTTCAGATCGACGCGGTAGAACATGCCGAACGTCTGGTCGTTGCCGTCTGCGTCTGCATAGGTGCCAAGATCAACCCAGGATGGGCCGGCAGCGAAGTTCGACGCGATCCAGTCAGCAGTGCCTTCAGGCAACGGGGTCAGCAGGCCCTGGCTTGCCAAATCAGCAGCGAGGCCAGGCTGCGGGAACACAGCGAGGTTCGGCGCGGAGCCCGCACGGGTGGAGACCACGATGTCTTGCTCGAAGCTGTCGGAGCCGGAATAGTTGACCGCAGCACCGGTTGCTTCGGTGAAGTAGGCCACAACTTTATCGAATTTCTCTTTCTCATTGCCGGTCCATGGGCCGGTGATTTCAACTATCTGGCCAGCGAAGTCGTTGCTGTCTGCAAAGGCGGTGTAGCTGTCCCAGCTGAACGCACCCTCGCCCGGCGCGAATGGCAGATGCCCGTCGGCCAGAGCAGTGGTACTCATCAGCGCGACTGCGGCCATGCCTGTAAAGAATTGTTTTGTCATGATTTCCTCCCATTGGTGGCACGGAATTTAGTGCCGTCATGTCATCTGTCGCACCTTGGGGAATCATTTCCAAAGCGCTTTGGATGGCGAGAAGGTGACCCAGCGGCGACGCCCTGTCAATTGAAACGTCCCATTTTCTATGGTTATCGCAGAAAAATTCGCATTTTCTGAATTTGGGGCTTTGACCATGTGCAGATTCCGCTCTACGACTATGGCCAACCTTTCAAAGCGCTTTGGGCAATAATTCGGATGAACCTTCGCGAACTCTCGGAACAGTTGGGCCTGTCCCAAACGACGGTCAGCCGCGCGCTGAACGGCTATCCGGAGGTGAATGAAGCCACCCGCAAACGCATTCAGGATTTTGCCGACCAGCATAATTACAAGCCAAATCAGCGGGCCAAATCGCTGGCCACCGGTCGGTCCATGCAAATCGGCCACGTGATCCCCTTCTCCACCCAGCATGAAATGGTAAACGTCGTGTTCAGCGACTTCATCGCTGGCGCAGGTGAGGTCTACGCCAAGAACGGCTACGACATGCTGCTGTCGGTGGTGAATGACGAGAACGAAATCGGCGCCTATTCCGAATTGGCCCGAAAAGGATCGGTTGACGGGGTGATTGTGCACGGGCCGACGCGTGACGATCCGCGTATCGCGCTGCTGCAGGACTTGAAGATCCCGTTCTTCGTGCATGGCCGGTCATCAGATGTAACAACGAACTACAACCATTTGGATGTAAACAATAAACGCGCCTTTGCACGGGCCACGGAATTTCTGCTGGACCTCGGCCATACCCGCATCGGGTTGATCAACGGCCTCGAACGCATGGACTTTGCGCAGCGCCGACGCGACGGGTACGAGGCAGCGCTGCGCGACCGCGGCATTGCGCCGGACCCCGCCATCATGCGGTCGGCAGAGATGACCGAACCTTACGGCCATCAAGCAACGGCAGAGCTGCTAGAGCTGGAAGATGCACCTACAGCGTTCATCGCGTCCTCCATCGTGCCTGCGCTGGGCGTGCGCCGCGCAATTGAAGAACGCGGACTAACTGTTGGAAAAGACGTGTCAATCATCTGCTTCGACGACGCAATTTCTTACATGCCCAACGGCGCGGGCGAGCCGATTTTCACGGCCACAAGGTCGTCGGTCCGAGACGCGGGACGGCGGTGCGCCGAATTGTTGATCGCCTCGATCCAATCGCCACAGGCCGAGCCGCTCTCTGAATTGTGGGAAGCCGAACTGGTTGTCGGCCGATCCACCGGCCCCGCCCCCAAGAAAGCCTGAGACATGGAGTTTAAGCGTTCTGACTTCCCAGAAGGGTTTCTGTTTTCCGCCGCCACCTCGTCCTACCAGATAGAGGGGCACGGGTTTGGCGGCGCGGGCAAGACGCATTGGGACACATTCGCCGCGACGCCGGGCAACGTGGTGCGGGCCGAGCATGGGCAAATTGCCTGCGACCACTATCACCGCTTTGAAGAAGACCTCGATCTTGCTGCGGCCATGGGGCTGGATGCCTACCGTTTCTCCACCTCCTGGGCGCGGGTGATGCCGGAGGGGCGCGGCGCGGTGAATGCAGAAGGCTTGGACTTCTACGACCGGCTGGTCGACGCGATGCTGGAGCGTGGATTGAAGCCGCAGGCGACGCTTTATCATTGGGAATTGCCGGTGGCACTTGCTGATCTTGGCGGCTGGCGGAACCCCGATATCGCCCATTGGTTTGCCGATTTCGCGACGGTGATTATGGAGCGGATCGGGGACCGCATGTTTTCGGTCGCGCCAATCAATGAGCCTTGGTGCGTGGGCTGGCTGAGCCATTTTGAGGGCCATCACGCGCCCGGTCTGCGCGACATCCGCGCGACAGCGCATGCGATGCACCACGTATTGACCGGCCATGCCCGCGCCATTCAGGCGATGCGGGCCTTGGGGCTCGGCAACCTTGGGGCCGTGTGCAATTTTGAGTTCTCGCAGCCGGTGGATGACACGCCGGAGGCCATCAAGGCCGCGCGGACCTATGACGGCTATTACAACCGGTTCTTCCTGGGCGGTTTGTTCAAGGGTGCCTACCCTTCGGACGTGTTGGAGGGGCTTGAGCCGCATATGCCCAAGGGCTGGCAAGATGACATGGCGCTGATCGGCCAACCGCTGGATTGGCTGGGGCTGAACTACTACACCCGAAAGGTGATCGGTCCCAACGCCGGCGCCTGGCCGTCGCATGACTATCTGGACGGCCCCTTGCCCAAGACGCAGATGGGGTGGGAGATTTACCCCGAAGGTCTGCATTACTTCCTGACGTGGGTGCATGAGCATTACACCGGCGACCTGCCGCTGTTTGTCACAGAAAACGGGATGTCCAACGCCGACCGGCTTGGCCGGGATGATGTGGAACGCATCGCGTATCTCGACAGCCATGTCGCCGCCGCGAAACTTGCGATTGCAGACGGCGTGCCGCTGGCGGGCTACACCTTCTGGTCGCTTCTGGACAATTACGAATGGGCCTTGGGCTACGAAAAACGCTTCGGGCTGGTCCATGTGGACTTCGACACGCTTGAGCGCACGCCCAAAGCATCTTATCACGCCCTAAGCCGCGCCTTAGCGGCATAAGGACCAACATGACGCGCGCTTCAAACACATACACTCTGGTTGCCGATATCGGCGGCACCAATACCCGCGTCGCCCTGGCAGAGGGAACCGTTCTGCTCAAAGACACGGTCCGCAAATACCGCAACTCCGATTACCCCGGCCTGGAAACCGTACTGCAGGCCTTCATCGCCGAGGAAGACGGCGTGGATTGCAAGGGAGCCTGCGTGGCCCTGGCAGGCCCCGTCAAAGGCGGGCGCGGCAGCATGACCAATCTTGATTGGGAGATTGACGACGCGACATTGGCCCGCGCCACGCGGGCCGAGAAAGTTGCCCTGCTGAACGATCTGCAGGCGCAGGGTCATGCGATCGGGCATTTGCCAAGTGGCTCGGTACGGACGCTTGTGGACGGGCCTGCAGCTGAGCCGGATGCTGCGAAGCTGGTGATCGGTGTCGGTACCGGGTTTAACATCGCCCCTGTTTACGAGACGCCCGGTGGGCGATTTGTCCCCGCCGCAGAGGCTGGACACGCCAACTTGCCGGTCCGCGCCGAGGACGAATTGGCGCTGATCCGCCACTTTGAGACCTCGCACGGCTTCCCGGCTGTGGAAGACATGCTGTCAGGGCGCGGCTTTGAGCGGGTCTATCTATGGCTGTCCGAAACGCGCGGTACGGCGGTCGAAAAATCCGCTGCAGACATCATGATGGGCTACGAAGACGGATCGGATGCAATTGCCCGCGATGCCGCGCAGATGTTTGTCAGGATGCTGGGTACAGTGTCGGGAAACCTGTCCCTGATCCAGCTGCCCTTTGGCGGAATCTACTTCGCCGGCGGCGTTGCGCGCGCCTTTGCGGCGCATTTTTCCGATCTGGGATTTTTGGAAGCGTTCCGCGACAAGGGCAGATTTGCCGGATTTATGCAGAATTTTGCGGTCCACGTGATCGAAGACGATTTCGCCGCTTTGACCGGCTGCGCGACCTATTTGGAGGGGCGCTGAGCCCCAAACGACTCAGCTAGAATAGGATCGCAGCGAGTCCCCCTTTGCAGCGCGATAACGCCGACGCAACGGGAATGCGACATTTACAGCGCCCCGTAATACTATGATATTGAACGGTTAAAGCCAAAGATTAACAAACTCCAAATACCCCCCTTGATTTGACGCGCTAGAATCAACCACAGTAAATGCACTGGCGGCATTTGCGCCGTCCATTTGATCTAGAAGTTGTTTTTGCCGCTCTTCGGCCTGCTATGATCCTGCATTTTGGCAGTGTAGGCCCCGAGAGTTCCGCAACGGACATGAACCACCACCGACGGCGCCTTCCGGCGTCCGATGCACTGCGCTCAATTTTCGGGCCGATCGCGCATCAATCCGTCGGCATGTGGGGATCTTGTGGGGGAACCTAAGTGTCGCTCGATTCAGTCGGGGACCGCAGTCGTGCGGGCTTCCGGCCCCACCTGAGAGCGGAGCGCATGAGCCATGTACCAACACCCCGGCGTCTATATTGAACACGTCCCCAGCAACGCATTGTCGATCGAGGCTGCCTCGACATCAGTGACAGCCATCATCGGTCACGTCCGACGCGGCACGCGCGTCAACAAGGATGGCGGCGAACCCACCTTCATCTCGTCGGTGGCGCAATACGTCTCGCAATTCGGCCCGGCTGATGGCAGCGCGGGCGGTGTCAAATTGTTGATGAGCGGCAGCGATCAGGTGCCCGACCTGACCGGATTGGCCGTGAACAGCTACTTCGCCAATGGCGGCACAAAGGCCTATATCGTCCCCGTCGACGGCGGCGGCGGATCATCAGCAACGGCGCGGCTGCAAATCGGCAGCGGCGCCGATGCCACGGCCAGCAACTCGATGACGTTGACCGCAAAGGACAAGGGCACCTGGGCCAACGGACTGTTATGCGAATTATCGATGAATGAGGACACCGAAGAGTTCCAGCTGACCATCGGCACTTGGGCGCTCGACAGCGACGGCAGCACCAAAAAGATGGACACCGTGCTGGAAAGTTTCGGCGGGTTGCCCCTGACCAAAGTGGCGCATGACGACATGGAATCCGCCATCAACGGCGCCTCCAACATCGTCAATGTGTCATTCGGCGCGACCGCGCATTCACCGGCTGACGATCTGGCCTCCAGCGCCGAAACGGCGGGCGGCGGGGACACCAATTCACCCAAAGCAGCAGACTATAAAGCCGCATTGGCCCGGCTGACGGACTACCGCGATGTGTCGATCCTCCTGCTGCCGGACGTGACGCCTGATACCGCAGGAAAAACCATCTATCAGGCAGCCATCGGGCATGCCGAGAAGATGCAAAACCGCATGGTCGTGGTCGACCCCGGCGCCGATGCGATCATCACGCCAAAGGACGCCAAGGAGGCCGTGTTCAGCAATTCGCCCTATGCCGCGCTGTACTACCCGCGCGTGCATCTGGCCAACCCGCATTTCGACGCCGAGCTTGCGCCTGATGTGCCAAAGTCCTTCCTTGTGGGCCCCGCCGCTGTGGCGGCTGGCATGTGGGCGCGGATTGACGGCACGCGTGGCGTTTGGAAAGCGCCTGCGGGGCTTGAGGCCTCGGTACGCGGCACCTTTGGGCCGGAGCGGCTGATCGGCAACGCGGTGCAAGACAACCTCAACGAATGGGGCGTCAATTGCCTGCGCGCCATCACCGGGCCGACCGTCATCTGGGGCGCGCGCACCGTGGCCACCAAGGCCAAGCCGCAATACCGCTACATCTCGGTGCGCCGCACGCAGAACATGATAGGCGAAAGCCTTTACAACGCGTTGCAAGCGGTTGTTTTTGAACCAAATGACCACAAGCTGTGGGGCGGATTGCGCGCCTCTGTCGGCAATTTCATGGACGGGTTGCACCGGTCTGGCGCATTTCAGGGCGAGAAGGCCAGCGACGCGTATTACGTCAATTGCGGGCTCGGCTCGACCATGACGCAAGGCGACATTGACGCGGGCATTGTGCGGGTTGCGGTGGGATTTGCGCCGCTGAAACCGGCCGAATTCGTCGTCGTCCAGATCAGCCAGAAAGTCGGACAGGCCGCGTAACCTCGCGCAGGCCTGCCTCACCGTATTTTAGAAGCTATTTCGAAAAGGATTTGATCCATGCCAGCCCCAATGTTTGCCGCAAATGCGCATCGATATGACCCCTACCGCACCTTCAAGTTTCAGATGGTGCTGGACGGCAAGGTGATTGCAGGCCTGTCCAAGATGGGCGCGCTGAAGAAGACCACCGAAGTCGTCAACTGGCGCTCCGCCGGTGACCCCAGCTACCAGCGCGCCATCCCCGGCGGCACCAAGTTTGAGAACGTGGCCTTTGAACAGGGCCTCAGCCACGACCCCGCATTCGAGGAATGGGCCAACTCGGTCAACAATGTCGCGGATGGCGACGCGGGCATGAGCCTGGTGAATTTCCGCCGCGACCTGGTGGTCAATGTGCTGAACCTGCAAGGCACGCCCGCAATCAGCTACCAGCTGCGCCGCGCCTTTGTGACCGAGTATCAGGCGCTGCCCGAGTTCGACGCCAACAACATGAACACCGTGGGCATCCAGTCGATCACCGTGGCGTTTGAAGGCTTCACCCGCGACGCGGCCGTGGCCGAGCCCGCCGAAAGCTAGGTCAGATGAGCGAACGCGCCCCCATGACACTGGCCGTGGCCTATCCAAGCTCCGTCCCCCGCGCCCTGACCGGCGACGTGGAACGCCAGCTTGGCGCGGCCCTTTCACGCGCCCTGCCCCGGCCCGACCGGGTCAGCGGGGTTCTGGAGGCCGTATTCGCACAAATCGGCGGGGTGGCGACCTCACGAAGTTTGATCGAGCGCTTGCCCACCGGCGCGCGTGCCTGGTTGCTGACCCGTGCGGCCGTGCGGTTCCTGCCCGGTGTCCAGTGGTTCCAATCGACTTGTGACACCTGCGGGGAAAGCTATGACCTGTCACTATCGCTGGCCGACGTTCCCCGCGGGGAACCGTCAAAGGCATTCCCGGTCATCGACATCGCCACATCGCTTGGGACTAAGCGGTTCGAGGTGCCCAACGGACGTACCGAGCTGGAACTCTCCGGAACGGAACGCATGGACGGGCTGCGGTCATTGGCGGCGCTGACGGGGCTGTCACTGTCCGCCGAGGAGGACGCCGCCGCGTTCACCGAGGATGATCTGGCCGAGATTGACGCAGCTCTTGATGCGGCGACGCCCGACATCTCCGAGAGCATTGTCACCGCCTGCCCCGCCTGCGCCGCACAGACCACGACCGTGATTGACCCGCTGGAATTTGCCTTCCCCAACGCCGCCGCGCTGGACCGTGACACGCATCTGATCGCCTCCGCCTACGGCTGGGGGGAGCGCGACATTCATGCCCTACCCAGCGCCAGACGGCGCCGGTACGCCCAGATGATTGCGGCTGAGGCGCGGGGCCGATGAGCATTTTGAACCGCCTCCTGACCCGTTCGGGCCAAACCGGCGCGCCCTTGGCGCGACCCAAAGGCCAGATTGCGCCCGCCCCTCTGCAGCGCATGGAGGAAGAAGAGGCCGCACCGTTGCGCCGGGCGGAGGATGACGAAATTGCTACCCCCTTACGCCGCGCTGAGGAGGAAGAGCCCGCTGCGGCCCTGCACCGAATGGAAGATGAGGAAGCAGCCCCGTTGCGCCGAACGGAGGAAGAAGATGTGGCCCCGCTGCGCCGCGCCGAGGACGAAGAGGCAGCTGCCCCTATGCGCCGGATGGAGGAGGAAGAACCCACCGCTGCCCTGATGCGGATGGAAGAAGAAGAACCTGCCGCCGCGCCGCTACGCCGGATGGAAGAAGAAGAGGCCATGCCGCTGCACCGGACTGAGAAGGACGAGGCCGCGCCGCTCCATCGGATGGAGGAGGAAGACGCGGCTCCCTTGCGGCGCGAGGCAGAAGAGGATGTCGCGGCCCCGCTGGCGCGATTGGAAGAGGACGAGGCGCAGCCCTTGGCGCGTATGGCCCCACCTGAAGGCGAGCAGTTGACGGCCGAAAACAGCCCACAACCGGCGGAGCTCAGCAACGAAAATGCCGAGGTCGCACCGATGATGACGCTGCGCCGGGATATGTCTGGGGTGATACCGTCGCCGACCGCCCCGACTGCGCAGACCGCCGCAGTTGATGCCCCGACACCCAATGTGTCACCCTTTGAAACCGCGCCAACACCCCTGTCCGAGGCCACACCAGCCGAATTTGGCGCAGAGCCCGTTATCCCCGCCGACATGAGCTGGGACAGCCTGCCGAACAGTTTGGTGACAGACGTTCCCGCACCGCCGTCCAGCGAGCCCACCAAGGTGGTCATCGACCAGATTGACGTCGTGGTACAGGAACCCGCGTCCCCTGGCGTCGCCCGCAGCGGCGACGGGATGGCCGAGATGTCGCGCATGGCGCGACGGCTTTATCTGGGAGGGTATTGAGCCATGGCCATTGCCAAAAGCTCCCTCTCGATAGCCGTGCAGGGCTTTGCCGATTTTCTGGCGTCCAAATTCACACAAGACGTCACGGTCACGGTGGACAGCCCACAGGCGGCGCATGAGCAGGTCAAAGGCGCCGACAAGGCGCTCCTCAACATTTTCTGCTATCGGTTGACGCCGTCGGGCATTCACCCCGACGCAACCTCTGGCGAGGCGCTGTTTGTCCGCGCCAACGTTTTGTTAACCGCGTTTTCTAACAGCACCGACGCGTCCCTGAAAGACACCGACTTGCGGGTGCTGGGTCATGCCTTGTCGGTGCTGCAATCGAACCCCGTCATCCCCGTGATCCTGCCCGCCACACCGGGCAGCGCGGAGGCCGGCAACCTGCCGCCGCGCACCACCTATTACCAGATGCAGGCCGCGTTGCAGGCGCCTGAGATGGAAGAGATGAACCATATCTGGTCCATTCAAGGGGGCGATTTGGCGTATCGCCTTTCCGCCGCGTTCGAACTGGCGTTGATCCCGATTGAGCCGCTGGAACATGCCGAACCCGCGCCGGATGTGGGCAGCGTGATCCTCGATATCGACGCGGCGATGCCACTGGTCACGGTCGATGCGGAACCGGGGCTGGGGCCCAGCCCGATTGGCATTCCGCCAGCGGGCGCGACCACCACGTGGCTGCCCTTCTCGATGCTAAGTGTCGGTGACGAATTGACGGCAGCTGGGACCGTCTCGGCTGGCACATCCTCGGTCAACATCTCGATTGCCGGCGAGGTTGGCGAAACCGCCGATGTGGTCGTCAGCTGGACCCGCGCGGATGGCACGCAGGACGTGCAGGCCGCGCAAGTGGCCGATGTGAGCGTCGCACGGCTGACGGCAGAGGCACCGACGAAGGCGATCACCCTGACAAATGCGGCTTTGGGCGACGTTGCCGTGATTTCGGTGCGGGCCTCCGGTGATGAAAAAGCGCCTTTCGGCAACACCCTGACTGTGGAGGTCGCCGCCTGATGAACGCACCGTTTGACATCCCCAACCTGAGCGACCCCATTGATAGCGAATGGGCGCGGGTGCACCTGATGCTCAGCATCTCGGAGGCCGCGCGGACCCGCGACCACCTTGATGACGGGTTTGCGGAGCGGTTCGACAAAGTGTCAGCGCTGGTCACGACCGCGCGCAATGGCGGCAGTTGGGCCGTGCTGCGCGACGTGCTGAGCGAAGACCATCAGGGCGAATTGACGACGCTGGATGTCGACCTGATGAGCCTGGCTTTGGCCCCTGTTGCCAACCCGGCATTGGGGCCGCGCATTCAGTCGCTGCAACCGCAGCTGGCCAGCCCATGGCCCGGCCTTCCGCTGATCCAGGAGCTGTTGATGCTGGATGGCGGCGCGGATCTTGGGCTGCTGTTTTCGTCTCTCACCCCAACGTCGACCCTTGTGGCCAGCGGGTTGATCCGCGTAGAGGGCCACACGCCGCAACAGATGATCCGTCCCGGCCCTGCGTTGATCCGCACCATGCTGGGACGTGACCCGGAACTGGCCCCCCCACCCGGAGCCAGCCTGTCGGACCGCCGCGGGCAATGGGATCAGCTGGTATTGCCGAATGAGACATTGGCGCAGCTGAAAGACTTCGCCGGTTGGGTGGAAAACGGCGGTAAGGTCACCCGCGACTGGGGAGGCAAACAGGGCTACGGCCCGCTGGCACTGTTCTCGGGCGCGTCGGGCACCGGCAAAAGCTTCGCGGCCTCGGTGCTGGTCACCGAGCTTGCAACGCGCACCGGGCATCCTTGGGCGCTCTACTCGCTCGATCTGGGGCGCATCATGTCGAAATATGTGGGCGAGACGGAAGCCAACCTGAACGCGCTTCTTGACAGCCTAGAAGGCCGCCGCGCTGTGCTGCAGATTGATGAAGCCGACGGGCTGCTGGGCAAACGCGGCGAGGTGTCGGACGCTCGCGACCGCTATGCCAACCTTGAAGTCAGCCATATGCTGGCGCGATTTGAACGTCACGCTGGCCCTGTCATTCTGACGACCAACCTGCGCACCAATGTGGACAGCGCCTTTTTGCGCCGGTTCCAGTTGGTCATTGATTTCCCCACGCCCGATGCGCAGGCGCGCACGGCGTTGTGGCGCGTTCTGCTCCCTCCCCGAGCTCCCGTCTCTGAACGCGTCGATCTGGACCTGCTGGGCGAGGCCGTGCGTCTGTCCGGCGGGTCCATACACAACGCGGCCACCTATGCGGCCGTCTTGGCCGCGACCGAAGGCGTCGATCTGGACCTGCCCCATGTCGCCCGCGCCGTCTGGGCGGAGCTGACCAAGGACGCGCGGCAAGTGCGCCGGTCCGAGGTGGGCTTTCTCGCAGAGTTTTTGGAGGAGGCCGCATGAGGCTGAAACGGCTCACACTCACCCTGCCCGCCCATATGCGCCACACCGCACATCACGATGCGCGCGCATTAGGTGAGGCCGTCGCCAAGGCTTTGGCCAAGGGACAGCGCGCCGATGGGCCAATCACAGTACAAAGCGGTCCGCGCGGGTCAGTGCTGGCCAATCAGGTCACGGGTCGCATGAAAGGCGGGCGTCATGGCGGTTGAAACACGCGGCATGCTGTTTGAATACGGGCTGAGCCTGCCGCCGTTGGCGTTGGTGTTCAAATTCAACCCGCAAGACATTTCGCGGTCGCGCACGGTGACCGTCAAAACCGGCGACGCGCCGGGGTCACGTGGCGGGTATGACTTTGTGTCTCCCCTTGAGACGGGCCGCGTCAGCCAAGGGGTCGAGATGCAGGCCGAAAGCTTCTCCATCGACATCATGCTGGACGCCACGGATGAACTGAACGACGGCGACGGCATTGCCAAGACTTTCGGCGTACAGCCGCAAATCGACACGCTGCGATCGATGGCGGAACCCAAGACGCAAGGCCCCAGCGGCGTGAAGGTGCTGTCCTCCCTCGGCATGCATGGCGCGCGGGCTTTCGAACGGCAGGAAGTCGCCTCGGTCCTGATCTTTGCCTGGGGGATGCAGCTGCTGCCGGTGTTTCTGACCGGCGTCACCCAGAAGGAGGTGTTGCACCTGCCCAACCTGATGCCCTACCGCGCCGATATGGGGCTGACGTTCCAGGTGATCGAAAGCGCCAACCCCTTCTTCATGGCCGACAAAGTGCGTCAGACCATGGGCACTGCGTTGAACCTTGTCAGCGGCATGGGGGCATAGGCGGATGGCATTTTTCAAAGGCAGCTACTACGAAACCACGGCGATTTTTGAGGCACCCGAGGACGGCACCCGCGGGTTCCGGGGCCTGCGGGGCCGCGCGATTGCCAACCCCGAGCCTATCCTCGAGCACGGCGTCAACGTGGGCGACCGGCTGGACCAGCTGGGGCAGGAATATTACGCCAACCCGCGCGACTGGCGCAGGCTGGCTGATTGCAACGCGGATGTGCTGTTTCCGGAGGATCTAATCTACGGGCCGGACGGGCATCCTGACCAGCGCTCTGTCGCTGCTGAGAAAACCGGTCGCTTGATGCTGGTGCCCCGCCGGCGGGAGGTGCGCTGATGGGACTGTTGGACCAGCTTCTGGATCCCGGGTTTCGGCAGGCGGCTTCCGTTCTGGTGGAGGTCGGGCAATCCAAATCCGAGCTTGGCGACTTGGCAATGCTCATCTCCGAGATTGAGGTTCAAGTCGGGCGCGTCGAGGCCGCGAGCGCCACGATCACCATTGACGACCGGCGCGACACCGATGGCACCTGGATGGCCAGCGACAGCGGATTGTTTGCGCGATGGGAACCCATCGTGATTTCTGCCGACTTTCAAACCCATATCGAGGAAGTATTCCGCGGCTACATCACCGAATTAAAGCCGACCTTTCCGCAAAACGGTGGCGAGGCGAAGCTGGTGGTGACCTGTCAGGACAGCTCGGTCGCGTTGAGCCGGGAACATATGCGCCGCGTCTGGGGAGACGAAGACACGCCAATCTCGGACCGCGACATCTTGATTGAGCTGCTGAGCCCCCTGCCGCTCAGCGCCTCTTCCGGGCCCGACGGGCAATCCAGCCGCGCCTTGTCACAGGATGGCACCCCAATTGTGTTTCTAAAGGAGCGCGCCAAAGCCAACGGGTTTGAGCTGATCTTCAACGGCGAGGACGTGTATTTCGGCCCGATGCAATTGGAGGGCGAGCCGCAATCGACCATTATGGTCTATGCGGGCAGCGCCACGAATTGCCTCAACTTCTCGGTCACTGACGATGCGCAGAAAGCTGACAGCGTGGTCTATGAGCTGGCCCCGCGTGAGGAAGGCGACGAGCCGGTGGTCAACGAAGTTGGGCCGGACTTGCCTTTGCTGGCGGCGGAACCCGCCGCGGCCGAGGGGGCGGGATTGGGTACACCATCCGTTGCACGCATCAAAGGCGAAGGCGACGAGACCGAGGAAGAAGTGGCCGCCCGCGCGGTGGGTGTTGCCAATGAAAACTCGTTCCGCGTCAAGGCCAGCGGCGAGCTGGACGGCGCGCTTTACGGCCATGTGCTGCGGGTCGGCAAATTGGTGAAGGTCGACGGCGTCGGCACCCGCAACGGCGGCATCTACTATGTCGACAGCGTGGCGCACAAATTCACGCAAGACGGCTACCGGCAGAATTTCCAGCTGATCCGCAACGGCGTAGGCGAAACCGACGCGCTGGGCACACCGCCACTGTCCAACGTCATCTCAGCCATCTCAAGTTTGTTTTAGGGGACCAATATGAGCGAAGTGATGCAAGCCCTGGAACGCACGATCCGCCAGCAGCGGACCAAGAACTTCGGCAAATACCGCGCGTTTATTGTCGATGTTGAAGACCCGGACCTGCGCGGGCGGTGCAAGCTCAAGATCCCCTCCGTGCTTGGCGAAGAGATCAGCGACTGGGCCTTGCCCGTGGTGCCATATGGCGGCGGCGAAGGGTTCGGGATGCTGGCGGTGCCTCCGGTGGGCTCGCAGGTTGTGGCGGAGTTTCTGGAAGGCGACCCCTCCAGCCCGATGTGGACCGGCACGTTCTGGCGCAGTGCATCCGAGGTGCCGCCCGAACATGGCGACGCGGACGGGCAGCCTTTGAAATTCTTCAAGACCGAGTCCGGCCATGTACTCAGCTTCAACGACACCGAAGGTGAAGAGGCTGTGACCTTAACCACGGCAACCGAGGCCGAGATATTGATGGACCCGGACGGGTCAATCCTGCTGACCGACAAAGAAGGCGCGACCGTGACCTTGGACGCGGCGGGCGGCGAGCTGACCGTGGCGGATGCCAACGGCAATTCGATCGTAATGTCCTCCTCCGGCATCACCTGCACGGATGCCAACGGCAACGAGATCACCGCAGCTGGATCAGGGGTAGAAATCAAATCGTCTGCCACCGTCAATATTGAAGGCTCGATGGTGACTGTGGCTGGGTCCGGCGGCGAGCCGCTGATCAAGGGGTCGACCTTCCTGTCGCTGTTCAATTCGCACACTCACCCGACCGCCGCCCCCGGCGCGCCGACCGCGCCGCCGATGGTGCCCCTGACCCCGTCGGTCCTGACCACCAAGAGCACGGCAAGCTGATGGCTGATTTTGAAACCCAACTGCCGCGCACCAGCTACATGGCCTTCCCGTTCCGGATGACTTTGAACGGCGCGCAGAGCGTGGCGCGGTTTGACCATATCCGCCAGCAGGTGGAACAGGTGCTGTTCACCTCGCCGGGTGAACGGGTGTTCCGACCCGAATACGGGTTCGGCGCGCGGCAAAATGTGTTCGAGCCGAACTCCACCACGCTGTGGGAATTCGCCCAGAACCGGCTGTATGGCGCCTTGGCCGAAGCCTTGGCAGGCGAAGTGGACCCCAAAACCATTCGCGTGGATGTGGGTGCCCCGCCAGATGCGCCGGAAGTATTGTTGGTTCAGATCAGCTACACGATTGCCGCCCTTGCCCGCGAGGAAACCCACACATTCGAGGTGACCAATGGCTGAGCTGGCCCCACCCTCCCTCGTCTTTGACGGCACCTGCCCCGACTGCGGCGAACGCCAGCAGGTTCTGCCTTTGCCGATCCCCGGCGTGGAGGATGACTTCGATTGGAAGGTGCGCGACTATGACAGCTACCGGCTGTTCATGATGCAGGAGCTCGCCAGCCGGTTCCCCGACCGTCGCCGCTGGACCAGCGCGGATATGGAAGTGGTCATCGTGGAACTGTTGTCGGCGGCTTTGGACCGCGCCTCCCACGCCATGGACCGGGTGCAGGCAGAACGGTACCTAGACACCGCGCGTCGCCCTGAAAGCGTCCGGCGTTTGTTACAAATGATCGGCTGGCAGGCGGATGCAGGCGTGATGGAGCGCGCGCGTGCCGAATATGTGGGGGCTGATATCCCTACAGACGCCGAAGCGCTGGAGCGCTATTGGCAACGTCACCCCTCTGCCATGGAAGCGGCCCGCTATGAGGGCCCGCATCAAATCGCCGAACAGCACCGCATGGTGACGCTGCAGGATCACGCCGACATGATGCAGCGCCACCCGCTTTGTGCCTTGGCGCAGGCGCGCATGGTGTGGTCGGGCGCGTGGCATACGATCCTTGTTTCGGCCTTGCTGGAAGACGCCCTGCCTCTGGACACCCCCATTCATGACGGCGAGGACGACGCGGATGCGCCCACGCTGATGCGGCGCGAATTGTGGGATCAGGTGGTGGCGTTTCACAACGCACGCAACTTGCCCATCCCGCCAGTGACCGCGGCTCTGTCAGGCCGGACCATCCTGCGCACCATGATCGAACAGTACCGCATGATCGGCTCCGAGGTCTTTCTGGAGGGCGCGCGGGCTGCGCCGATCACCGTGTCGATCTCGATCCGCGCCAAGTCGGGTTACTTCCGGTCCGAGCTGCGCCAAGCCGTGGCCGCCGTGTTCACCTCAGATCAAGGCGGGTTCTTTGAACCCGGCCGTTTGGGGTTTGGCGCGCCGCTTTACGCCTCGGACGTGATTGACGCCACGATGCAGATCGAGGGCGTGGCCGTGGCCTGCCTCAACCTGTTCCGCCGCACGGGGCGTGGGCAGGAAGACCAGTCCAGCGAAGGCATCATAATCGTCGAGGATGACGAATACATCCAATGCCTCAATGACCCGCGCGCGCCAGAGCATGGCACGCTCAGGATCACCGTCCAAGGGGGAGAGACCGGATGAGCACCCGCCCCGACCTGACCAGATGGAATCGCGCAGGCCTGCGCCGGTTTGACTATGTCGACGGCGATGCGGCGGTGTGGCTGGACAAGCTGCGCGCGGCCTTGGTCGGCATGTACGGCCGTGGGGCCGAGATGGACAGCCGCATGGCAGCCGATTTCGACAAGCTGTTCTTGGAGGAAACGCCCGAGCATGAGCGCGACGCGATTGATATCGAGGGGCTGCGCGCAGGCGTCTTGTGGCAACGGCTTCGCGAGACGATTCCGCCTGCGATCGATGAGGACGGCACGTCCCACAAGCTGGAAACCCGCGGACAGCGCAAGCTGCGGCTGGATGCGCAATACGGCGCGGCGGCTGATGGCGATCAGGCTTGGGAGATCATGCGGGCCTTTGCGCGGGCCACGCATGTCACCATGGGTCATCTCAACGCGTTCTCGAATGAAGGCTACCTGCGCACCGCCACCCAATGGGACAACCTGCGCCGCCTTGCGGCACTGGTGAATTACCAACCGACGCCTGCGGCCTCTGCCACCACCACTGTTGCCTTGTCGCTCAAACCAGCCCTTGATGTTGTCGAGGTCGCGGCCGGTCTGGCGATGAAGCACCAACCGCCCAAGGGCCAGCCGCTGATCTTTGAGACGATGAGCAAGCTGGTGGGGCACCCCGACCTGAACGCCGCCATGGTGGATGGGTGGGACGTCAATGGCGACCGGCTCAGGCCCGGCGATGCAGATTTGCGTTGGGAGATTGGCGAAAAGACGAACGTCGCGCCGGGTGACGTGGCCATCCTGACGGATGGGCGCAACGGCGCAGCTGGCACGGTCACCGGGTTTGAGCGCGACGCCGAAGACGGCCCCGCCCGCGTGGACTTCGACGCCAAAGCGGTGCGCGCCTTCCGCACCACCTACCATGACGCGCGACTGCTGCTGGAACCCGCCGACCTGATCATTGGCGAACCGCGCCAGATTGACGGCTATACGATGCTGTACCTCGAGAAGCCCGCCGGGTTTCGCAAAGGCGATCTGGTGCTGATGCGACGCGAGGGAGAGCTGGATATGCCGATCCAGATCCTAGCCGCGAGCGGCTCGAAACTGCTGATCCAACCGAGCGAACCGCTGCAGGGCGTCATCGAAATCCTGCCGATGGCCCCGATTGCCAAGGACAAGGAGACCGGCGCGTTCAACGCCACTGACGCGTTGACCATGTATTTCGCGACCTCACGCGGGCTGCGCATGTTCACGGCACATGCCGGCACACGGCGTAGCAGACGGACGCGGCGCATCGAGCTGCCCGTGCCAGAGCTGCGCGGCAAAGCGAGCCCGATTTATGAAAAGTCAGACGAGGACGGCTCTGGCATTGGGGCGCCAAGTGGTGTGTCATTTATCCCGTCTGACCCGTCCCTGAAACTGGCCTTCGCGCCCACCAGCGACGCCAAACCACTGCGTGCCAAAGTGGTCGGCGACCGCACAGTACTGGGTGGGGCTGCGCAAAACACGGTAGAGTTTTTGGGCAAGCCCCCCAAAGGCCTGACGGAAGGTGATTGGTTCGTTTCCCGCTCGATGACCAACGCAACCAGGCTGCGCCCGTTGCGGGTCCAAGGTGTGCGGCTGGGCACAGGGCTCTATTCGATCCTGTTTCATGACAGCGTCGGCCAGCCCGACCGGTTCGAATTCCTCGGGCCTATGAAAACCTCGGTCACCGCCGTCGGACATGGCCGCAACCCGGATACGTTTGGGGAGCCTGCAAAGATCATGCTCTGTGGCCTGTCTGATGCCGCGACCGACATCTTACGCCCTGGCCGTCAGGTCATCATCAACGCCATTGAGAACGGGTTCAGCGAGGACGTGGCAGCAAGCCTTGTCACGATTGAACCACGCGGCGACGGCAAGGTGGAGATCACCCTTCAAGCCGAGCGAAGCTTCGACCATTTCACCAAGGGCGACACGGTGTTTCGAATGAACGCGGTCAAGATAAGCCACGGCGAAAGCAAGGGACCCAAAACGCTTGGGTCTGGCGACGGCGAACGACCGCGTCAGCATTTCACCTTGCAAGTGGGTGAGATCAGCCACGTGCCCTCACCAGTGTCTGAAAGTGGCGTTATCCCCGCTTTGGATGTGGCAGTGGACGGCGAGGTTTGGCCCTATGCCGATTACATCGACCCCGCCGCCGAAGGCACGCGCAGCTGGTCCAGCACCTTGGGGGAGGACGGGTATCTGCGCATCCATTTCCGCCGTCGCCTGCCGACAGGCACCAACAATGTCGGGCTGATCCGTCACCGGGTGGGTGTCGGCTTGAAAGGCAGCCGCATCCCGCCGTTCAGCTTCACGAAGCCGATGAAGAAGACGGCGTATGTTTCTGAAATTCATCAACCTTTCTCCACATCGGGCGGTGCTGACCGAGAACCCGTCGAAAGTCTGCGCAGTTCTGCGCCCTCAAGGCTGTCCTCTAATGGCCGCGCGGTGTCGCTGCGCGATTTTGAGCGGCTGACGGCCCGGCACGCCTCGGTCTGGCGTGCGCGGGCTGAGGAAATCGCCACGGCCACCAGATCGCGCGAGATCATGATGACAATTGTTCCAGCCGGTGGTGCCGAGCTTGGGCTGCTGGAACATGATCTGCGCGCCGCCATTCTGGCGCGGGCCATCCCCGGCGTCGTACTCTCATTTCAGCCCTACACGCCTATCCTGCTGCGTTTTGCAGCGACCGTGCGCGCGGATCTGACCAGCTACGACCAAACGGACCTGCAGGGGGCCTGCGAGGACGCGCTGCGCGGGGCGTTTGCGCTGCAAGAACGCGACTTTGCGCAGCCTGCATACGTGTCCGAGGCTCTCGCGGCGCTGGAATCCGTTCATGGCATCGAAAACGCGATCATCAGTGGCTTTGACTATACCAGCCCCACCGGGATCGAGCCGCAAACCGTGGCCATCAATGATGGCACAATAGCCACCATCTTCCCGCGCCCCGAACAGGTCGCCCATATCGGTGACCTGTCCGAAGTCGGCGCAAATTCGGTGCTTATTACCGTGAAAGACATCCATGACCCAATCGATTGACCCTCTCAGATCTCGCGCCGGGCGCATCCTTTATCGGGAATTGCCCGAGGAATACCGCTACCGCGACGGCGGCTCAGACGCCGAGCTTGGCGATCTTGAGGCGTTCCTGCATGGGTTTGGTGCGTTGCTGGACCAGGTTCGAAATACCACGGAACAAGCCTATGCCGACGCCTTCGCCGAGCCGCAGCCCGACGGGCGCGCGATGCAGTCGTGGCTGGTGCCCTATATGGCAGAGCTTTTTGGCGCCGAACTGACAGCGCCCGACCCCGACCAACGTGTGTCGGAACTGAATAACGCGGTGAGCTGGTTCAAATCCAAAGGCACATTGGCAAGCGTCGATTCCGTGTCGGACGTTGTGGCCGGAACCGAGACGGTGGCGCGCGAAGGTTGGCGTCATGTCGCCACCTGCCCGCGCGTCGGCCTGCCGCCCTTCACCGTGCCGCCCGAAATGGTGCCGCAGCGCGAAAAGGATGCTTTGACCGCCGGTATGCGCCCGCAAGGCACACCGGATATGCGCCAGATGAACCGCGCCGTGCAGGACCCTGAGGGAAGCAACCCGCTGTTCCGCATCAAGCCAGAGAAGATGTCCGGCGAACGCCCGGTATACTGGCGGCAGCGCGCGCCCGGTGGCGCGCCGTGCTTTCCGCTGGCCTATGATGACATGACCCCGCGCTGCCCCGATATGCGCGACCCCGCGCGGGTGCGCCGTGTCGGCCCGCACCCGCGCCGCACCTTGATCCATGTGCGCCCGCCGCAGGGCATGTTCGACGTGAACCTGCCGCATGTTTCACTGAGAACCGAGGACCTGCTGGCCCTGTTGGCGGAAAAGCCACGGCTCGTAGCCGAGGACCTGCTTTCCCCAATGGATCCGGCCGATTTGGCGGGCATCACCCATGTGGTGCTGGAAATTGATGCACCGCTGGATTTACCGGACGGCGCTTTCTACTTCGAAGGCATCCGTTTTGTGGGGCCCGTTGGACCTTCATCGATACGAGGCGCAGCGGGTACCGAAATTATGCTGCGCGACTGCGCCGTGCACAGCGTTTCGCTTGCCGGCGAGGAGCTTGACGCCGTTGGGTTGGACGCGGCCGATTGCATTTTTCACGATCTTACCTGCCAGAACCGCATTGCGCGGCTGGAATATTGCACCCTCACCGGCGACGCCATTCTGGGCCGCATTCAGGCCTCTGATTGCGTCTTCAACACCTTGACCGACACGCTGATCTGTCCACCCGATGAGACGTTGGGCGACGGCGCGCCTTACGCAAATTGCGTGCGTTTCAGCCGCTTCGCCCCGGTGGTGATGGAGACGGCCAATGCCAAATGCCTCGACACGCTGTCCGTGTCGAACACCACTGAACCCGTCTATTTCGTGGACCGTTGGCATCGCCTGCCCGATGGCACATGCATCAAGCGCACCGCCGAATATGGCGAACCGGGCTACGGGGTCTTGGACACCGACACTGGCATCGCAGTGACGCATGGTGCCGAAGACGAAGGCGAGATGGGCGCAGGCCACGGGCTGCATCTGGCCGCGTCATTGACCGCCATCCGCCGCAAACTGGAAACCTTCCTGCCGGTCGGGCAGGAAATCGCAATTTTTTACGATCCGCATCTGGCCCACACCCCACCGGTGCTGCTGCCAGACACCTCGGCTGACGCATAAGGAGACGACACCATGAAGGGCTCAATTTCACGCCAAAGCGACCGGTCCGAGCAGCGTTATTCCGGCCTGCGCCACATCCAAGGCGGCATGATCACCGATGCGGACCTGAACGAGGCCGCGACGCTCAATTTGCGACGGGACGAGGCACAAGGTGCTGCTTTCGCGGGATCCGGCGTACCTGCCCAGGGCGGCATGATCCAGATCAGCGACAAAGGCGAGGTGTTTGTTCAGGACGGCACCGTGTTTGCCGAGGGCAAGCAAGGGCATTTCACGATGCCCGGGTTTGGCGAGCCAACCAACAGCCTTGAAGTCGTACAGAAATTGCAGGCGGACCTGCAGACCGAAGGCGGCCTGCCGTCAATGGCCTTGGCCTATATGGATCTGTGGGAACGTCCAGTTTTCGCGCTGCAAGACCCGTATCTGGCTGATCCTGGCCTGCATGGGGCTGAAACCTCGTTCCGCACCCGGACCATGACGCAGCTCAAGCTGCTGCCGCTGCGGTCTTTGCCAGAGGACGCCCGCGACCTAGAAAAGCTGATTGCCGACCCGGCGTTCCAGCGCAAAGGCAACGCCACGGTGACGTTGTCCAAATCCTCGACGGTACTGGCAGCGGCCGATTGCGACCCTTGCGCCGACCAGATCAGCGTAGAAAAGACGCCACCCAACGCTTTGTTTCGAATTGAAATTGTCGATGTGACGCTGGACGCTGCGGGGCGCGCGACAGGCGTTGAGCTGGCTTGGTCCTATGAAAACGGCGAGGTGATCGAAAGCTTCGACCGCGCATCCGCAATCAGCAAGAAAGAAGCGGTGTATCAGCTGTTCAACGAGGCCTCGGAAACCCAGATCGGGTATCTGTCGCCGAAGGCGTACAAGCCTATCCGGTCCGGCTTTACCCGATCATTGGCCTCAAACAAGGTGGGCGGTGTCACCTATGACAGCGTGCGGCGCTGGGACGGTCATGCCAACGTGCCCTTTGACTCCGCTGAAGAAGTCACCGGCGAGACCCCAAAAGCGGCCAAATCCAACGGCAAAGTCATCAAGGTCCAAACAGAATTCTTCACGGTAAATCTTGATGTTACGGGGAGAACCTTCGTCGTTGGCGACTACTGGCAGGTCGAGATGCGCCGCTACGCCGCCGAGGATGAGCAGCTGACTTTAAATGGCGGCCCGTTCGATGGACCAAGCGGGCCACGCGGCCCCGACCATTATTTCTGCCCGCTGTTTTTCACCGAAGGCGATGACTTCCTGCCCCTGCCGGACATGCTGCGCCGCTCCCTTAGCTTCCCGACCCTCAGCGATATTCCAGCCGATCACGTCAGCTATGACGCCGACCCGAAATGCGACCTGATGAATGGCGCGCTGACGGTGCAGGAAGGGCTGGACGCAGTGTGCGACATCAACGCCGGGCATGTAGCGTTTACCCCACCTCAAGAGGGCTGCGAGACGCTGGAAGGCACTAAAAACGTGCGCGAGGCGCTGATCGCATTGTGCGAAACGGATGTAGAGAAGCAGTTCCGCCTGATGATGCGTTCCATGATGGATTGGGGCGTGGTTTGCGGACTGAAACTGGAGCAACTGCGAAACTCTGTCTCCCTCTCAGCGGGCATCGTACATGACCGCAGCGGCATCCTGCACGAGGTCGATGCGATTGAATTCGACGTGCGCAAGTTGAACGAAAAGAACCTTTGGGATCCCAAACTGGATTTGGGCGAAATTCAGGAGAAATTTGGTGAAATCTGCCTCGCGCTCGCCGTGCGGGATGATGAGCAGCATATCGTTTTGTGCTCGCCCGATGCTGCCCAGAACAGCGAGGAACTGACCCTCGCCCAGCGGATAGAACGCTGCCTGAAGACCAAAGGCAGCCTCGCAGAAAACGAGTTTTTCGAAAAACTCAGCGACGAAGACCGGGTCGTGTTGACCAAGGTACATGTCAGTTTCCGCGGCGGGTTGGAGCCGCAAGACGGGTTGGGCCTGAACAAGGAGGAATTTGAGCGCGCCCGAAAGCTGATGGAGATGCTGATCGAAGACTTCGCCAAGCGCGTGGATCGCAACGACCAGCAACGGTTGAAGAAAGCGCTCGCCAATGTAGAACGGGAAATCGAAAACCTGAAGCAGATGATGGGCCCCGGCCAGCAGGAACTGCTATACATCTCAATGATCTACGCGACATTGATGAAGCTGGACGACGAGCTGCGGGTCGATTGCCTTTGCGACAACGCCGTGCCGTCCTGCAGCGACGCTTTTGAGGGCTACACCTTGGTCCCGGTGGGTTGCCTCGAATTCCATCCCGAGACGCTGAAACTGGGCGAATTGATCCTGACCCATACCTGCATGATGTGCTGCCGCAAACAGGCGCAGACATGGAAGAGCCAGCGGTACTATTTTGGCGACCAAATTGGACGCATGTTGAGCCAGTTCAAAGAGCTGTGCTGCGAAGACAAGTTGAACCCCGACGGCAATATCGGGTTGCAGATCGAAGACTGGCTGGAAGAGCGCGGACCGGCCCCGTGGGACGCCGAACAGTCGGGCGACATGTGGCCGCCTGCCCCCACCTATCTGCCGAAATCCAAGCTGCGTGGCTACTCCCTGAACGCCGCACACCGCGGGTTTGGCGGCTGGCGCAAAGGCCGCGTGCCGAGCATCCTCGACATCAAGGGCCGCAAGACCCAAGAGGCGCAGGAGATCCTGAAACGCGGCGGCTTCAATCTGGTGGAAACGGTGGATATCGAGGGCATCAGCAAAGCCGTTGAGCTCTCCAAGGCGCGCGGGCCATTGCTGAACCGCTACCCCCAAAAGGGCGACCACGTTGTGTTGCTGACCCATAAAGAGCTCGCTGTGGAATTCGTGGTGATCCATCAGGAACGCCGCAAACCACTCCGCCGCTTCGACCGGATTCCGCTGGACATCATCAAGATTGACCCCCGCATCCTCAAAGAGGTACCGGCAAAGGACCCCACCAAGGGCGTCACGATCAAGGATTTCGGCCGCAAGGACGTCATTTTTGACCCGAAGATTGCCGCCGAGCTGGTCAAAAAGAACCCCAACCTCATCAAAGGCGTGGGCGGCGTCAAGAAAGGCCCGACCAAGGCCCAGCTTGCGGCCCAGAAAAAGGCCGAGGAGGCCCGCAAAAAAGAGCTGGCCGCCAAAAAGCAGGCCGATGCCCGACGCGCCGCGAAGCTGAAAAAGGTGGCCGACCTGAAGGCCGCAGAAGTGGCCAAACGGCGCAACGATATGGCCAAAAAGGCGGCCGCCGATAAACTCACTGCGGCGAAGAAGGCCGATGACCTGCGCAAGGCGCAGGCAGCGCAGAAGGCCCTGGCGTCCAAACGTGCCGCGCAAAAACGCGAAGCGGCCCGCAAGGCTGCAGCCCAAAAGGCGGCAGCAAAGAAACAGGCCGATCAACGCGCCGCAGCCAAGCGCGCAGCGGCGCAAAAGGCACTGGCCAAAAAACAGGCGGACGCAAAGAAACGGCAACAGGCCAAGGCCGCGCTGAAAGTGCAAACCCCGACGGCAGCGCAACTGCGCGCGATGCGCAACCTGCAGAACAAGCCGAAGAAATGACGCGATTGCACGGCCATAACGGGTGGCGGCCGGGATGAAGCACAAGGCCGTCGCCAAGACCCAAAGCAAGGCGCCTGCTGCGCGGGTGCCTGTGCGCAGGCAACCTTTGCGGCTGCCCACCCCGGTGGTGCAGCCCAGCCTGCGAGTCGGCGCGGTCAATGATCCTGCAGAACGCGAGGCGGAGACGATGGCCGCCCGCGTTGTTGGTGCCTCTGCTCCGACGCTGGCGGCGGCACCTGCAGCGCAAGGCGGCGCGGCGGCAAATGCCCCCGCTGCCCCTCTCAGGCGCAATGCCGACAACCAACCAAACACAGACGAACTGGTGCCTACACCGCCCCCCGCCGATCACGCGGATTTCGACCTGCCCTCAACGCAGGATGTCGCCACGGACAATCTGGACGCCTCTGACTTGAGCGAACTTGAAAGCGGCGAACCCCAGGATATCGGAGGTGAGGTGGCGCTTGCACGACGCGCCGAGCGACCCGGTGCCGTAGTGGGCCGCATGGGCGGTCCAGCCCCCAAGGACGTTGCAGCGCTAGTGGCCAACCCCGGGCCGGGACGGCCCCTGCCCTCCGGTCTGCGCGCGCGGGTCGAGCCGCATTTCGAGACCAGCTTTGAAGACGTGCGGCTGCATGACAAACCGGCCGACCGCGATGCCGCCGCGCGCATTGGCGCACGGGCCTTCACCCATGGCAACCACATCTGGCTTGCGGATGGCGAAAGTCCGACCAACACCCGCCTGATGGCGCACGAACTAACCCACGTGGTGCAGCAAACCCAAGGCGACAAAGCCCTGCCCTTGCACCGCGACGCCGTTCAGCGCGAGCCGATCCGGCGTGATGATGACGACGAAGGCTATATCGAGGGTTGGCTGGAAGACAAAGCCCGCTACGTTCCCGGCTACACATTGGCGACCGTCATTCTGGGCCGCACCCTGATTTCGGGGCGGCGCGTGCTGAAGACCGCGACCAACCTTTTGCAAGGCATATTCGGGTTGCACCCGCTGGGCACCGTGCTGTTCGACAAGCTACAGGAAACCAACATGATCACTGATGCCTTCACCTGGGTGTCGGACCGGCTGGGTGAGCTCAACCTGACCTGGTCACGCGTGCGCGGGCTGGTGGACCGTGTGCTGGACCTCAGCCCGATCCGCCATGGGCTGGATGATGTAATCGCAATTTTTGCCCCGATCACGCGCGACCTGATCACCTTCGCGGTTGATGTGGGCAAGAAGGTGCTGGAGTTCGCCGTGCGCGGAGCACTGAAGCTTGCTGGCCCCTACGCAGATCGAGTCTGGGCCATCATCGAACAAGCGCGGGACGTTATCCATCTCATTGTGGAGGACCCCTTGGGGTTCGCCATGAACCTCGTGCGGGCCGTCGTGGGGGGCTTTCGCAAGTTCGGGGTCAACATACTGACACACCTCAAGAACGGCATCCTTGGTTGGCTCTTCGGCGCGATCGCAGGCGCGGGCATCACCATGCCCGAACGGCTCGATTTCAAAGGCCTGATGTCGCTGGTCATGCAAATTCTTGGCCTGACCTACGCCAATTTCCGCCGCATTCTTGTGCGCCAGCTGGGGTCCCGCGGCGAACGGATCGTGTCGATGATCGAGACCTCCGTCGAGATTGTCCGCATCCTGATCACCGAAGGCTTCGCGGGCATCTGGCAAAAGATGCTGGAGATGATTGAGAATTTCAAAACAACGCTGATTTCCGGGCTGGTACAGATGGTGACCACCAATGTGATCAGCGCAGGCATAGGCTGGTTGGCGGGGTTGTCCAATCCTGTGGGCGCCGTGGTGCGCGTCATCAAGGGTATCTACGATCTGATCGTGGCCTTCCTGGAGCGGCTCGACCAGATCATGGAGGTCGCGCAGGCGATCTTCTCCTCCGTGGGTGCCATTGCGCGTGGCGAGACGGAACCGGCAGCAAACTTCGTTGAACAGGTCATCGGCCGCACCGTACCGGTGGTCATTTCCTTCCTCGCCGCGGCACTTGGGTTAGGCGGCATCTCCACCAGCATTCGGCGTGTCATTGATCGCCTGCAAGCCCCAATCTTACGCGCAATGGAGCGCCTTGTGGCCTTCGTCGTGAAGAAGGCAAAGAAGATGTTCTCGGCTTTGATACGACGGCTCAACGGGCGCAGACGACTGCCCAGCGTGCCATTCATGGTCGGCGACACCCCGCATGAAATCCAGATGCACAAGGACGGTCGCAAGGTCAAATACATGATCGCGTCTGACAACCCCAAGGAGAAAGACGTCGTCGCCACAGCGACCACCCGCGCCGCCAACGAAATCGAGGCGGAGCGCGCCAAGCAAGAGGCGCAGCGCGTGGCCGAAGAAGTGGCCGACCTCGCCGCCAAGATGGAACGGCACGAAAACATCAACACCGAGTCCGAGCGACAACCGACGGGTCGGCCAATGGCAGCCAGCTCAGAAACAGCGACGACCGAAGTTGCTGAGATTACCTCGGAAAGCGCGACGCTGATTGATGAGGTGGGCGTCACCACCGAGGTGGACGCCGATGACGCCGCCCTTGTGCGCGGCGAACCGGGACGCATCGAGGCCTTGGAAGGCATGGTCGGCACCTATGACCATGTGGCCAGCGAAAAAGCGCGACTGGGAGAGGCCGCCGGCCTGGGGCGCGACGAGCTGCAGCGCTACGAGCTGGATCACGTTGTCGAAAAGCAATATGCGATCAACATTCTCAACAATCTCGACCGGCTTGACCCCAACGCCCCGTCCGATGGCTCAGTGATGCGCGACCTGCCCGAAACAGCCGCGGGCAACCGGCAGCGCGTGACCCGCGAGGCCGACAACGCGGCGCAGCGCTTCGGGCTTTTGGGATCGGGCGATTACCAGACAATTTCACCCAGCGGCGGCATCCTTCCGGTGATCGCGACCTATAAGCTGAACCACCAACGCGTCACAGGCGGGGCCGATGGCGGATCCGCGCGGGCATTGGTGGAGCGTGCGCTTGCCGCCCCCACCGATAAGCACGGCGTTCTGCGCACCGCTCTGCAGGAGCAATTGACGCTTGAAGTTCAATCCGTGGTCGACATGATTTCGGGTGACACAACTGCGCCGCCCGAAATTGTCGCAAATGTACGAGCGGGGCTGACCACGATCCAAAGCGACAACGCGCGCATCTACGCGTTGGGCCAACAATCAGAGGTCCCGGCCGCCAGCCCGGACGCAGGTGTGAACGACACTGCCGCCCATATGAACGGCGAAGGGCGCTCCCCCAATTTCCGTCAGATGGAGGGCGCGGGCAGCGCCTATGGCAGCGCGCAAAGCGGCAATGCCGGCTACCTTGAGAATGACCATGTGGTTGACAAAGCCTACCCCAAAAACATCGCCGAACTTCCTTTGCTGACGGACACACAAAAGGCCAGCTTGGACACCACCATCAAATCCAACTTTGAAGTGGATACCATCGGCGCATTGCCCAATGACGTGCAGAACCGCCGCCGTCGGGTTCACAACCGCGCGCTGTTCTTTGGCGCCCGCCATCCCATGCGCACCTTTACCGACGCGACGGGCTGGTCCATTCCACTGTACAAACCTCTTGCCGACCGCGTGACCGCCGCCACCGGGGAGCGCACCAATTTCGCGTCTTTTGCCGCGCAGGGGGAAACATCGATGCTGAGCCATCTGGCGACATTCATTGCCGAGGGCACAGACGGCTCGCTGGCAAGCGCCGAACAAGCCGCGCAAGGCCCCGTCAAAGACAAGCTCAGCAGCCTGACCGAACATCACATGACCGCCATCACCAGCCAATATCGCGAGGAATTCCCACGCATTCGCCAAGCCAACCCCAACGCGCAGGCACAGGCGGAGGCGGCGCTGCGAGAAATCACCGGCCGCGTCGCCGTCTCCTTGCAGGCCGCCCGCGAACAAACCCGCACATTGACCCAATAGCCAACCACTTCTGACCGAGATGAGCCAAACTTTGACCAAAGACCCAATTCAGGCTTAGACTTCTGCCATTGAGTACGACTTATTTTTCGAGGTTCTTTTTATGACCCACCCCATTGGCCCAACGCCCTTCCGCGCTTTGACGGGGTCTGAGCGATGAACAACCCCTTCACCACCGAATTCCGACCGCCTCGCCGCCTGCGCGTATTCGCGTTCGACCCAGCCACGGCGCGCAAGTTTTCCAATCGCGATGCCAGCATTGTCACCATCTCCATTCCCTATGAGATGGACCCATCGGAGCCAAATGGCGACAAGCTCGGACCTTCGGGCACCTATTTCGAAGTGATCGACTACGACCCCGCAAGCGGCGTGTTTTACAAACCAATCGACCTCAATGACGAACAAGTCTGGCTGAATGACGGGTTGGCCCCGTCGGCGGAAAACCCCAAATTTCACCAACAAATGGTTTATGCCGTCGCAATGAACACGGTGGCCGTCTTTGAAGAGGCATTGGGCCGCTCCGTGCTTTGGGCATCAAGCAGCAAGAAAGTGGGCAAGGTCTGGAAGGAGGAATTCGTCCAGCAACTGCGCATCTACCCCCACGCATTGCGGGAGGCCAATGCCTTCTACAACCCCGCCAAAAAGGCCCTGCTCTTTGGCTATTTCGATGCGCCCGCCAACAGCAGCAGCGCCCCTGCGGGGACCACCATATTCACCTGTCTCAGCCATGACATTGTGGTGCACGAAACGGTTCACGCGATACTCGACGGGATGCATCCCCGCTTCGCCGAAAACTGCAACCCGGACATGCGCGCGCTTCATGAGGCGTTCGCTGACATCGTCGCCCTGTTCCAGCTTTTCTCCTTTCCCGAGGTGTTGGAGGACCAGATTGGCAAAACCCGCGGCGATCTGGAACGCCAGAGTTTGCTTGGCGAACTCGCACAGGAGCTGGGCCAGGCCATTGGGCGTGGCCACGCGTTACGCGACTTTCTCGGCGGCGAGAATGAGAAGACCGGCCAGTGGGAGTTGAAGCCCCCCCGACGCGACGCATTGCACACCGCGGATGGAGCACACGCCCGCGGCGCGGTCCTGGTCGCAGCCGTCTTCCGCGCGTTCCTGACGATCTACAAACATCGTACAGCGGACTTGTTCCGCATCGCATCCAACGGGACCGGCATCCTGCGCACCGGCGAAATTGACCCCGACCTCAAGAAACGCCTTGCCGCTGAGGCCGCCCAATGCGCCCGCCGCGTGCTGCGCATCTGCATCAGGGCGATGGATTACACGCCCCCGGTCAACGTCAATTTCGGGGATTACCTGCGCGCGATCATCACGGCCGATCATGATCTGTTTCCCGACGATGTGAATGGCTATCGCGCCGCCTTCATCGAGGCGTTCACCGCATGGGGCATCACCCCGAGTGACGTCTCGATCCTGTCAGAGAAAGCGCTGCTATGGCCCACCCTGTCGGAGGCTGAGGAGAACCGCCAATCCGTGCCCGAAGCAAACCCGGCTGAAGTCACCACCACCATGGTTCAAAAGAAAATCGGGTGGATGTTGTCTGACCCGATTGGCGCGTTCAGCGATCTCAGCTCCAGCGTTGCGTCCGCACAGACCAAAGCGCAGCAGGAGGCTTTTCAAGGAACGCTGACAACGATTTTGAATGAGCAGAAGCATCTCCATGAGCGAATGCAGGGCAGGATGTCTGATCTTGCCGATGCGCTTCCGCTGGCAACGGTCAAATCGGCCAAAACCTCGGCGTCGACCCAGCCTTCCACCAACTTCCTGGAGATCGCTGACACCACCGACCGCGTGTTGGAGTACCACGCCGCCAACTACTACAAACGCCTGCTTTGGCTCTTGATCTCAAAGGATGCGACGCCGGAATTTCTGGATCTGATTGGCATCGCCCACGTCAACGACCCCGACAATCCGATGGGAACGCTAAGGCGGTCCTCGATCACCGGGCTGCCGTCGCTTCACGTGCATTCCGTGCGGATCGCAAAACGCCATGGCCAGCGGTCCAAGTTGGAGCGGGAATACGTGATCGAGCTGATCCAGACCCGGCGGGGATATTTTGACCCGAAACAACAAGAAGCCGAAGACGCCCGCCCGCCCAGCGCCAAGGACAACAGCAGGCCCCATGATTTCAAGTATCGTGCCGGTGTTACCTTCCTCATTGATGCTCAAAGCTTTGCGATAAGGCGGCTCATCCGGTCGAGGCACTCGATCTATTCGGAAGCAGGTTTGCAGGCACACCGCGCGCATTTGACGGGCGAAGAAACCCGCCCCAACAACGCGTTCTATTCCGGCACCAATCCCGGATCAGATCAGGCATTCACCGATTTGCATCGCCATTCCCACTCGGAGGACAGCTTCGGATGACCCGTATTCCCGCTCCCGCCTCCGGTGTTGAAATCCGCATGTATCGCGCTGGGCACGGTGACTGTTTCTTGCTGAATTTCCGGCGCAGCAAAGACAATGACGAACCGTTCTTCATGCTGATTGACTGCGGCATGAAGAAGGGCAGCCACGCTATTGACGATATGGACATCTATGATGTGATCCGCGACCTGCATGATCACACCGGCGGTGTGCTTGATCTGGTTGTGGTCACCCATGAGCACGAAGACCATGTCAGTGGTTTCCCCTCGCCTACATCCGAGGACCACCCGTTCTCCGATTTCACCGTGAAAGAGCTTTGGCTGGCCTGGACCGAGGATGAGACCGACAAAGACGCCAATAAGTTCCGAAAGAAGTACCGCGACCAGGTGCTGACCCTCGCGCTTGCCCAGCACAAACTTTCGGCAATGAGCGGTGCCGATAGCGCCTTGGCCGAGGATCTTGCAGAGTTCCTGGAACTGGAAACTGGTTTCACAAGCGGTTTGGAGATTTTGCAGGACGAATTGGCGGACCTTCAAGCAGGCGGCGCGGTTGATGCAATCCCCATGGGTATGGACGAAGCAAGCGCCGCCTTCACCGCTATTTTCGGCGCGAAAGACGCCAAGATTAAGGGCGAGCGTTACAAACGGCGACTGCAGGGCCTCCGCCACATGGCCAAGAAAATCAAGTTTCTTTCACCCGGCGACAAGATCTGGACTCTGCCCGGCGTGGACGGGGTTCAGGTATACCCGTTCGGCCCGCCCCGCGAGAAAAAGCTGCTGACCAGCCTCAACCCGCACAAAGCGGAGGAGTTCCATATCGGACCCTTTGCCATGGGTGAGCCCGGGTCCGGGCTGTTTGCCGCCATGGCCGGTGATGGCGACAACGCACGCAACAGCTCACCCTTCTCGCCTCGCCACGCGATCCCAGAAAGCGAGGTTTTCGACTTTGATCGCCGCAGGTCCAATGGTGACATAGGTTTCTTCGCCAAAGCCTACCGCGACGAAGACAAGGAAGACCGCCGGATTGACGGCGACTGGTTGCAAGATGCCGAAAGCCTGGCCTTGCGGATCAACAACGAGGTGAACAACACGTCGCTCGTCCTGGCGTTTGAACTGCCGGAAAGCCGCCAGATCCTGCTCTTCACCGGCGACGCGCAGCGCGGCAGCTGGATCAGCTGGAAAGACCTGTCCTGGACGGTCAAGGGCGCAGACAAGAAGGACAAAACGGTTACCGTCAGGGACCTGCTGGCCCGCTGCACCTTCTACAAGGCTGGTCACCACGGCTCCCACAATGCCACCCTCAATGGCACCGAGGATGACGACCATCCAAACATCAACTGGATGGCGCAGGGCGATTACGCCGATCACTTTGTGACAATGATCCCCACCAACAAGGTCTGGGCCTTTGGCAAATCACGCCCGTGGCGGCACCCGATGAAAGCGATTGAGGACGCGTTGTTCGAGAAAGCCAAGTCCCGGGTCATGATGATCAAGACCGACAAAGGCCAGAAAACCAAACCGAAAAAGCAATGGCTGAACAAGCACAACACGGCCGCGTTCAAGGACATGCGTAAGGAGTTCGACAAGCGCACCGAATACGCCAAGACCTACGTCTCGCACTGGGTTCCGGACAAGCTATAGGGCAGCCGTCGGATCGTACCCGTATATCCAATCCTGCCGTGCATGGATCAGTGCCGGTGACAGCTTGCCCGCGGCCCAAATCGGCGCGTAGGCGGCGATCTTGTTGGCCCATCCCGACTTGTGGAACAAGGCCAGGTTGTCGGCGGATCGACGTTGGATGCGACTCACCCGGTCAATCCGCACGGCATAGTAACGCTGTAATGCGGCCAGCAGGTCGGTTTCCGCAACAAGGCACCCCGCCAAGATCACGGCGTCCTCTAGCGCTTGCACAGCGCCTTGCGCCATCGAAGGCAGCATCGGATGCGCCGCGTCCCCCAACAGTGTCACCGGCCCATCGGACCAGGTCGCCAATGCGGGCCGGTCAAACAGCGCCCAGCGGTTCAGAGCAGGTGCAGCCTCGATTACGGCCGTGATATGCGGCACCCATCCCGCGAAATCGCGCAACGCGTCGGCACGGTCGCCGGTGCGGGACCAGCTTTCTTCCTGCCAGTTCGCCTGCTCCACGACACCCACGAAATTGACCAACGACCCGCCTCGGATGCGGGTGGTGACTGCATGTTTTCTGTCGCCGGCCCAGACGCAGCCGCTTGGAGGCGGCGCTGCCGTCCCGAGCTCGGCAAGTGGGACGGCCGCCCGCCATGCGACGTTGCCGGTGAAACGGGCGCGGTCCGGCCCCGTTATTTGTTCACGAATGACCGAATGCAGCCCGTCTGCGCCGATCACCACATCTCCAAACACCCGTTCGCCGCGTTCCAGATAGACGCTCGCGCCGCCGCGTTCGCGCACGTAACCCGTGGCCTTTGCATTGGTGCGGATCACCAACCCCGCCTCCTTGCCAAGCTGGGTTTTCAACGCATCCTGCAAATCCGCCCGGTGCACCTGAAAAAACGGCGCCCCCCAGCGGCCCTGCGCGTAGCCTTTCATCGGCAAATCAAAAACACGCCGCCCGCTGACACCCATGGACAGGCTGATGCTCTCGGGCTCAAAGAGGCTGGGTTGCAACACGTCCATCACGCCCAAGGCCCGCAGGGCCCGCACACCGTTCGGGCTGATCTGCAATCCGGCCCCCACTTCCGAGATCACCGCCGCTTGCTCCAGAACCTCCACGTCCCATCCGGCGCGGCTCAGTGCTAACCCCGCGGCCAATCCGCCGATCCCCGCCCCGACGATAACCGCCTTCTTCCTGTCGCTCATGCCCGAGGTCTCTCCTTGTTGTGGCAGAAACTATCATGTTCCGGGTGGCGCGAAAGGGGCGCTTGGCGCAGTATCGCGAAAACCCGCACATTCGGAGGCCCGATGACCCTGCCAAGACTGCTCAACAAGGACGCGCGCCGCCTGTTTCTGGATCGCCACGGGCTGTCAGGCCGCCCATCCGGCACGGGACGCGGCGCGGATCTGGCGCAGGTCATTGATGATCTGGGTTTTGTGCAGGTCGACAGCATCAATACGGTCGCACGCGCCCACCACATGATCCTGCACAGCCGCAGGCAGAGTTACCGCCAACCCCATCTAGACCCGATCGTCACCCGCGACCGCGCGGCGTTTGAACATTGGACGCATGACGCGTCGATCATTTCCATGCAGTTCTTTCCGCATTGGCGTCACAAGATGGATCGCAGCGCCGAAAAGATCAGGTCGCAATGGAAAAACTGGCGGCGCGACGGGTTTGAGGCCAAGTTTGACGCGGTGCTCAGCCAAATTGCCGATCACGGCCCCTGCTGCTCGGCCGATGTTGGCGCGGATGAAAAGCGCTCCAGTGGCGGTTGGTGGGACTGGCACCCGTCAAAGACCGCGCTGGAATACCTTTGGCGCAAGGGCGATTTGTCGGTCTGCCACCGGAAGGGCTTTCGCAAATATTACGACCTGACGGAGCGGGTGATCCCGCCCGAGCACCGCAACGCACGCACAGAACTGGCGGACACGGTTGATTGGGCCTGCCAGTCTGCCATTGACCGGCTCGGCGTCGCCACATCAACCGAGATTGCCAATTTCTGGGACCTGACCACGAAAGCGGAAGCCAAGACATGGTGCGCTGATCGCCTGAAAGACGGCTCCCTGATCGAATGCGAAGTCGTTACCGCAGATGGAGGCATCAAAACCAGCCTGATCCGGCCAGCGACGCTCGACACATTGCAAGACCTGCCCGCTGCGCCGTCACAGGTGCGGATCATGTCGCCCTTCGATCCGGCGTTGCGCGACCGCCAAAGGGCCGAACGCCTCTTTGGTTTTGACTACCGGATCGAGGTCTTCGTCCCGCAAGCAAAGCGCAAATACGGCTATTATGTCTTCCCCGTGATGGAAGGCGACCGCCTGATCGGGCGCATCGACATGAAATGCGATCGCAAAAGCGAGGTGATGACCATCCAGGCCTTCTGGCCGGAAGCAAAGGTCAAGATCACCCCTGCCCGCCTCAAACGCCTGACATCCGCATTAGAACGCACCGCCCGCCTCGCCAAAAGCAAAAATATCGCTTTCGCCAAAGACTGGTTGCGCGGCTAGTCCTTTCCATGTTCACAAATATCCCGGGAGTTTGAGGGCAGCGCCCTCAAGCCTGCGCGGCAGCGCAAAAACATCATGTGCGGCGCAGCCGCTCCGGCCTTTAGAACTTCGCGATCAGGTTGATGAACAACCCCTTATCGTCAAAGGTCAGGTCCGTCAGATCATCCGAGAACGTGCCAAAATTATATCCGACCCCGAGTTTGTAATTGTTGCCGAAGTGGCGGTACGCCGCCCCTAGAAGCCCAAATTCCGTGGTCCCCGCCTGCTCGGCCTTCAGCACACGACCTTCTACCAGCACATCCCACTTATGGGTCACGTGATAGCGGGCATTGGCGACGACCAGCCAGGCGTCATTTTCCTGAAACGCCGTCGTGGCATTGGGCGAGCTTTCCGAGAAGCGCAAGCCGACCTTGCCGCCAACGGTCCATTGCCGGTCCAGATCATAGGACGCATCAACCGACAGAACATGGCTCTTTTGGCGCGGCCCGGGATCGTTGGTGCCATCCACCTGTTGGCCGTAAAGGTCATGCAGATAGGTGTATTTCGCCAGAATGTTCAGGCGATCATTCTCAATCGGGCGGTAGGCATACCCAAGGCTGATCTCCGCGAACCGGCCATCGGGGATCGAAGATCCATCCGTATCCGTGTAGCTGCCGTCAAAGCTGAAAAGCAGTCGCTGCTCTTCATCAATTTTGTAACGCACAGTTGCGGCTAGCGCGACGGTATCCCCGTCCCGCTGTGTGCCAGAGATGATCCCCCGGTCGCGGCGATATTCCAATCGGCCGCGTCCCGACAGTCCCTTCTCATCCTCGTAGCGCACTCCAAATGACAGGGCCGTGCGGTCAAAATCGCCCGCCGGATCGTCTATGCGGCCAATTTCGGCGGAGGCCGAATAGGTCAGGAACTGATTGCGCTCGTAATCCACGCCATAGGTCGATGTCAGCGACCGGTGAACACCAAACAGATCATAGGTATTCTCGGCGTAAACCTCCACGTCGCGGCCCAGTTTGCGCCGCCCGCCTGCAATGAACTGCCCACGATCTTTTCCGGTCAGCGTCACCCCGTTGAATTCGCGTCGTGGGTCCAGCGTGTAGCCAAAATAGGCCGAGCTGTTTGCGTGGTTTTCATAAGAGAACAAGGCAAGCGCGCCCACACCGGTCGAGCCGTCTGAAATCTCGCCTTCAAATGTCCAGTTTTGCGCAAACTGGTACGACACTCCCGCGCCCACGCGGTTGTTCTTGGTCAGTCCGCCGCGATGCTTCGCGGTGCCTTGGGCGAACACATACCATTCCAGCCGCTCGCTTTCAGTGACGTTCAGGCGCACCGCCACATCTGTCCGCTCGCCGGTCTCTGTTGCGTCGCCGGGCGTGTTCTTGCGGATATGCTCGACGCCGAAATCCCATGTGAAGCGCTCGGAGCTCTTATAGCTCAGCTCGGCCCCCGCCTCGCGAATGGTCTTGCCCGCGCTGTCTTCAAAATCGTCGTAATAGACCCGCCAGCTCAACCGCTCGGACGGCTCATATTCAACGGCAAAGCCATAGAGGCTTTCATCATTGGTGGTCTGGAAATCAAGGGTGGAGAACCCCGCCTCACGCTCCTCGACATAGAAACTCGCACGGCCATTCAGATTGGGGTTAAGATCGGCAAACTCGACCTGCCCCCGCGCCAGATAGGCGTCGCCAGTCCCACCAACTGCGTTGGTGTTGGTCACGATCAAACCACCGTCAGATGAGAAGGATTGACCAAAGCCCGGCCCCTCGGTTCGCGCATATTCCAGTTCAAGGAAGGAATTGTCGCTGATCTCGTAGCGCAGATCGGCGCCAAAGGCCTTCTGGTCAGCAATGTCAGTCTGCTCCACCAACCCGGTGAAGCCCAGCCGCAGGTTATCCGTCGCCCAAACCTGCGCCCGCCCGCCATAAGCGTAGCCGTCCACGGTGCCTGCGGTCGGGGTGAATTCGTAATTCACCGTCAACAAAACCGTGTTCTCGCCAAGCGGGTCGGTCACAACGGTGCCGCCGCCAACAGCGCCGGTCAAAGGCCGGTTCAGCGTCACGATGCCTTGCAGGTAGTTGATGTCGTAATCTCGCCCGTAGACCAACGTTTGACGGTCGATCACGCGGCCCGTGTCGGGGTCGCGGATTTCGACGCTGATGGTTTCCGACCCGATTGACAGATCCTGGCGCTGCAGGAAGTAAACCGACCCGCCAGTGCCGCGAAATACGTCGCGCCCCGGCAGATTGTCCGGCTGCGCTGCATAAAGGTCGATGGAGGCGCGCGCCTCACCATTTTCCGTCTGGGCTTGCGTCGCGTAATGCCCCTGAAAGCCGTAGAGCGTGCGTTCGTTGCGCAGGAAATATGAGCCGTTGATGTTGCTTTTGTAATTGCCCCACAGCACATGGTTGCCGTCTTTTTCCGCATTGAAGTAGAATTTTCCAGAGGTCGGCGCGTCCTCGACGATAGTAGAATCGTCGCCATACACCGGATAGGCCTCGTCGCTATCGAGGCGCAGCAGCAAGTGACGCGGGTCTTTCTTGTCAAAGTCGCGCAGCAGGTCGGACAGGTCATCTTCGCCGGTATCCGCGCTTGCCGTGATCTCAATGCCGCTTTGGGTTTTGCCCTTGGTGTAAAATGCCAAGCGCCCGCGGTCGTAGAACCGTTCAAACGACCCGCCCGCGGCGTTCTTGCCGCCATCCGCACGGTAACCAAAGGTCAGATCAACCGTGGCCACGCCAAACCATTCCGAGCGCGGAATGGTGACGCCGCGCTGCAGATACACGTCTTCGCCGCCGCCAGAAATGCGCACGTCAACATCCGCGTCGCCCGCAGGCAGAATGCGTTGCACCACGAAACTGCCGTCAGGGTCGGGCGTCACCGTTGCGCCAAGCGTGTTCACTGTCGCGCCGGGGCGCACCCCGGTTCCGTACACCGTCACCGCGCCGCCGGACACCGGGATCCGGCTGACCGCGGTGCGGTCCGCGCCCTCGTCATTGGCTACAAACAGTCCACGATCATCGCGTTGGTTCAGGCCCAAAGGCTCGGTCTCGTCAAACCGGCCACGCGCGTCATAGACGCGGTGAATGGCCGCCAGATCGTCGCCCTCCGGCATGGCAAAAGAGACTGAACCATTCGGCTCAACAGGGATCACGGCCACCACGCGCGGGCCGGAGCGGTTGGAATAATCCACGATCCGTACTTCGCCGCGCGCCAGATAGGCCGGGTAATTGGTTTTGGAGCGGAAGGTGATCAGCTCGCCCGGCTTGTAATCCCGCGGCTCGCCAGTCACCGCCAAGTTCAACGACGGATCGGCCCCAAGCCCGTCAAACTTGACCTGCACATCCGCCTCGGACAATGCGATGTCGGTTTTTCGGGTCAGGTCCTCGACGCGGGCATCACCGGCAACGGCCTCGCCATCGATCGAGATGAAGAAACCGTCTTCGCCAATAATTGCCGTGTCATTGTCAATCTCGGTATTTGCCCCGACATCAACCACCACGACGGTGTCTTCGTTAGGCAGTTCGCATCCCGCAGGCAACGCCCTGTTCACCAAGGTGCAATCAATATCGAGATCCTGCGCGGCGGCATGAGACGTCATCGCAAGCGCCGAGGTGCTGGTCAGGACGGGAAAAATCAGATGAGTCAGTTTCATTGGCCCGCCCCTTTCGCTGCGCGTTTGATGGTGCGTTCAATGTTGAGCTTGTATCTGCCCCCGCCCCGCCATTTTTCGCGGATCAGTTGCTCCACGATCTTCAACCGGGCGCGCGCCAGTTTGGTGTCGTCGTCCTGCATGATGTAGCTCAGGCGCAGCACGGATGGGGTGACCTCGATGCGGGCGACCAGTTGCTCGACCCCGCGCACCAGACCCGCAACCGGCGTGCCATCGGCGGCAAACGCCTTGGCCGTCAGGTCCACATCCACCACGTTAGACAGCGCCGCACCGAAATTCAGCTTGGCAAATTTACCGGCGGTGACGCGGATCACGCGGGGGTTTTCGGTGGTGACGCGGTACCCAGTTGGCAATGTGCGCGTGTCCAGCTTCAGCGTGAAGTTTGACCCGATATCTTGGGGCAACTCAGCACATGGCACGTGATAGCGGCCATATTCATCCGTTGTGATCAGGTAGCCATTCACCATGGCCAAACGGACGCCCGGCAGCCCCGGCTCGCCCTGATCCTGATACCCGTTCTGGTTTCGGTCGTCATAGACCTTGCCAATGATATCGGCGCAGTCGAAGACGTGCTCCGGCTCAATGCGGACCACCGCCGTTGCGGTATTGGACAACTGATTGCCCGCCGCATCCGTCATGAAGGCGCGGTTGATCAGCTCGCCATAGCTGCCATTGGCCACCACGCGCGCCGCCAGCGTTACTGTGATCGTCTGCGTGGGCGCAATCGTCAGCCCGCTCCATGTCAGGCGCAAACCGTCCACAGTGGGCTCAGTCGGGACGGCGTCCACTGCGGCGCTGTTTGGCGTGTAGAGCATGCCAGCTGGCAGCAGGTCCACGAGGTTCATATTTGCAACCACGTTTGAGGTGTTGTTGGTGAAGGTCAGTGTGAAGTTGACCGTTTCACCAAACACGGCGCTTTCGCGGTCCGCCTGCTTGGTCGCCAGAATGTCCGGGATGCCCTGACAATTCTCCAGCGGCAGGTTGTTGTTGATGATCAACGGGTCGCCCGGTTCGAACGTGAAGGTCGTGTAGAACGTATTCCCACCCGCAGAGAAATCGGACAACACGTTCGTATTGCCAACCTCAGAACCGCCCAGCGAGGCGGGGTTGGCAGGCAGCAGCGAGGTGACATCAATCGTGCCAGAACTCAGCCGCGTGGTGCTTTGCGCGCCCAATGCGGGGTAAGTGGCGTTCAGCGTGTAGGTCCCCGGCCGCGTCACGAAGAAAGAAAACTGGCCCGTCGATCCATCCTGAACGATGCGAATATTGTTCGAGGACCCAACACCTGTCTGCGTGCCCACAGGCCCCGTGACCGAGATCAGGCCACCCGGCAGAATGCGCCCGTCATCCTCGCAGTAGAAATATCCCGTCGGGTCAAAGTCTTCCGCGTTGCAGATGCCGTCGCCGTCACGGTCGTTGTCTGCCAGTGGCGAACAACCCTCGACCCCATCGGGCGAGCCGTCGCCATCTGTATCGACCACCGGCACAATGGCAGAGTTGCTCGGCGTGGGTGTCGTCAGCTCAGCTGATGTAACCTCGGCGCGGTTTTCACCCACGCTGGTGCCCGCATCCACCTGGAACACGACGTCGATCTCGACCACGCCTTGCTCGCCCGGCGCAAGCGAGGCGTCTCCTGCAATGGTTTCCACCACAGCGTCCCCGTCATAGGCGCCGTTCGGCCCGCCGCCGGTGAAGCCGGATGTGCGCACTGCGATGCCGAACGGCGCTTCGCGCAGGATTTCCGCACTGCCCTCAAAGTCCGACAGGTCGTCGACAATCTGGTAGCCGCTCTGCGTGATGTTGCCGGTGTTTTCCGCCGTGATGGTGAAGGTCACCTGGTAAACGGTTGGGAACAAGAAGGTCAGCTCGCTCGCCGTCTTGGTCAGCGTGTTGGCCGGCGCGGGCGCGATCACAGCCACTGTGGGGTCGTCCACGTCGTTGCCGTCCAGAGGGTCATCGTCGCGCGAGGTGTCGGACAAGGTCGCGCCAAGAGGTGTTGTGCCCGTGGCCACGGCAGAGTTCGACACCCCGCCCGCATCCACATCGGCCAGTTGCAACGTGTAGAGCACCTCATAAGTTGCCGTCTCGTCTACAAGGATCGTGCCCTCGGGCGAGCCTCCGGTGGCAGATTCGAACCTCACGCTATCTACCGTTAGGTCGCCACCACCGATCCGCGTCATGTTGTCCGCAACCGTGACGCCATCCAGCGTCACGTTGCCGGTGTTCTCAACCGTCACGCTAAAGGCGATGACGTCGCCCTCAAACGCGCCCGGCGTCGTCAGCGTCTTGACCACATCCAGCCCCGGAGCTGCCGGGATCACCAGCGGCGTCGGGTCGTCCTCATTGTTGCCGTCAAACGGGTCATCATTAGCGGAAACATCCTCCACCTGATCGCCGTTTGGCGCCTCGCCCCGTACCGTGGCTGAGTTGGACAGCCCACCTGCATCAATGTCTTCTTGTTGCAGCACGTAGGTCAGGGTCCAGACGATCTCCTGCCCCGCATCCAGATCGGTGGTGCCTGACGTGTTCACTGCCGCAGGCACCGGGGTGATCACCGTGCCATCCGCGCGGGTCAGCGTATCAGTAACCGAAACGCCTGCGATATCCACGTTGCCCGTGTTGCGCGCCGTAATGGTCCAGGTGACGCTTTCGCCCGCCTCATCGCCCGGCGTACCGGAAATGGCTTTCACCGTGGTGATCTGCGGCTCCGAGGTGATCTCGAACACCGTTGGGTCGTCTTCGGTGTTGCCGTCGCCGTCATCGCCGTTGTCGGACACGTCGTTGGCGGGCGTGGTGCCCGGCGGGCCGTCGGCTGTTACTTCGGCGGTGTTGGTGAACCCTCCCGCGTTTATGTCGCTTTGTGTGATGGTGTGTTGGGCCTCGAACACCCATGTCTCATCCACGTCCAGCAGGTTGTCGCCATTGGTGTCGCCCGAGGCCAGAACAAACGGCGCATCAAGCGCGGTCGGCGAGTTGTTGTTGCGCCGCATCGTGTCGGTGATCGATGGGAATTGCAGAGTGACGTTGCCGGTGTTCTCGACGCTCAGGAGGTAGGTCACGACCTCGTTAACCGCCTGCCCCGTGGTGGTGGCGATCTTGGTGGCCTCAAGCGCAGGCACACGCGGCGGGCCGTCGGTGACCAGTGTGTCGCTGGTGTCCGTAGGGTTGCCCAGCAGGTCGGTTGCGATGACGTTGACGGTGTTTTCGACCTCGCCCGCGTCGACCATGGCTTGGGTCACCTCCAGCATGAAGGAGCAGCTGACGTTGTCTACAGCATCTGGGGCCAAACGTGGGATCACGCAGGCAGGCCCCGTGTCCAGAACGTCATCGACAGTGACGTTCTGCAACGTCGTGTTGCCGGTGTTTTGAACTGTGAAGCTATAAGTCACGAAGCTACCAACCGGACCCAAAGTGGTCGGGCTGGCGGTTTTGCTGACAGTCATGGCTGGGGCGGCCGCCGGCACACCGGTGGTTTCAGTCCCGGTGATCGGGGAGCCGGGGCCCCCTACTGGATCGCCCGACGGGTTCTGCGCGGTCACTCCGGCGGTGTTGACGATCTCGCCCGCATCTATGTCTTCCTGCGTGACGATGTAGTCTTCCGTGCAGGTCAACGCCTCGCCCCGGTCCAGCGTCGCCGCCTCACAGACCAGGTCGGGCAGCCGTTCGTCTGTCACCGCAATCGTGTTCAACGTCTGGTTGCCGGTGTTCGTTGCCACAAGCGTGTAGGTCACGGTGGTGCCAACAGCCCCAGCCGGGTTCGGCGCCGATGTCTTGGTCAGCGACATATTCGGCTGCTCATCGGCGGCGACGGTTTCAGTTGTAGGAGCGGAGGTCACGGGCGTCGGGCTTGCCGGATCGCCAAAGCTGGTCTGCGCGAAGGCCTCATTGACCACCTCGCCCGCGTCCAGATCCTCTTGGCTGACGGCATAGACGAAGTCACAAGAAATGGTCTGGCCCGCGCTCAGCGTGGTGTCCCCGGCAGGCAACGGGCAGGTCAGCCCGGTATCGCCGCCCGGCAGCTTGTCGTCAAAGATCAACACCTCGGCGCTGAACGCCTGCGTGCCGTCATTGGTGACGTCAAATGTGTAGGTGATCGGGTCGCCAACTTCCGCGAATGTAGACCCGGCAGCGGCCGTCTTGACCACGCTGATCGACGGCTCCGCATCATTCGGGATCGTCTCGGATGTCAGCGGACTTTCAACGCCACCACTTTCAGAGGACGCAAGGTTGGTGACCGTAAACAGCGCCACGTCGTCGGCGGTGACGGTGTAAGTGCCCTCACATTCCAGAGACTCGGTTGGCAGCAGACCACCTGCAGGCAACGGATCACAGGTGACCGACGCAATCAGGTTGTCGTCAATCGTGATCGGGTCTTCAAGCGTGATGTTGCCGTCATTGGTAACGGTGTAGGTGTAGGTGACTTCCAACCCTTCATCGAAGTCAGCTGGCGGCACATCTTCAGCGACCTTCTCAACCGACATGGACGGGTTTTGCAGCGCGGGCACGGTGATCGTGTCCTCGGGGCTGTCAGTGCCCGTGCCCTCGTCACGGCCCGTGGCCGCATTGGTGAAAGAGCCGTTGTCCAGATCATCCTGCGTCACAAAATAGGAGCCGGTGCAGACCAGATCGTCCCCCGGCGCCAATGTGGCCGCCTGGCAAGACACGGCATTGCCCTGCCCTTCGATCAACGCATCAGCGACCGTAAACGGCCCGCTCAGCGTGACGTTGCCCTCATTGGTGATCGTAAAGTCGAACGCGACCTCTTGGTCCAATGTGTCGAAATTGCCAGGTTCGCCCGCGGCAAGGGTTTTGGCCACCGACAGGACCGGCGCTGGGGCAATCTCCAACACCGTCGGGTCATCTTCGGTGTTGCCGTCGCCATCATCGCCATCATCCGTCACATCACTGATTGGCGCCCCAAGTGGCGGCTGGCCGGAAACCGTGGCGGTGTTCGAAATCCCACCCGCATCAATGTCTTCCTGAACCAACCGGTAGCTGGCTACGAACGTGGCGGTCTCACCCGGGATCAGCGTGCCGGAAGGCGAGCCTTCGGTGGCGCTTTGGAAGCTCGGCCCGCTTGTCAGTGTCAGCGGCGTGCCATCGGCGCGCGTCAGCGTGTCATCATCGGCGTTCACGCCGGTCAGCGTGACATTGCCATCATTGGTAATGTCGATCTCAAAGGTAACCAACTCATCCACCAGCACAGTGGTAGAGGTCACGGTCTTCTCACCCGAAATGGCCGGAGCCGCCGGGACTGAGAACACAGTGGTGGCGTCGTCGCCGCCCGGCAGACCGTTGCCAGACTGATCCTGCGTCGGGGTGCCGTCAGGGCCCGCGCTCTCCGCCAGGACCTGGTTGGCGACACCGCCAGCATCAATGTCGGCCTGCTCCAGAATGTAGGTGGCCTCGTAAGTCCATATCTCACCCACATCCAGTTTGCCCGCCTCACCTATGTCGGTGCCGTCAAAGTCTGGACCGGTCGTGATGGTCAGCGGCGTGCCATCGGTGCGTGTCAGGGTGTCCGTCAATACCGGGCCGTCCAAAGTGACGTTACCCGCGTTGCGCACAGTGATCGAGAAGGTCACGGTGCTGCCCGCCGTCGTGCCGGTCGAGCCCGCCACCAGCTTTTCAGCTTCCAGCAGTGGCGTTTGATCTTCCAGCAGTACAGTCACGCTGGTCGTTTCGGGGTCAACAGTGGTCCCCGGAGGACCGGTGGCCATCACCGTCGCGTCATTGGTCAAGGCGTTGCCCGCGTCGACATCCGCCTGCGTCACCGTATAGCTGGCCGTAAATTCCGCCACGTCGCCCGGCCCCAGCACGTCCCAGCTGCCATCTGCGCTGGTATCGGTAGAGTTGTTCTGCTCACCCGCATCCGTGGCCAATGTGTCGCCTGCAATGCTCAGCGCATTGGTGCCCGCGGCGCTGGTCTGCTCGTCTGATACAGCCACGTCAAACAGACGCGTGTTGCCCGTGTTGGTCACGGTATATGTATAGGTGATGACGTCATCCACAGCCGCATCCGCCGCGATGCTGGGCGTCTTGACCAGCGTCATCGAGGGTGTGCGGTTCGCGTCAACTGTCTCGGTCGCCTCCGCAGGCGTGGTGACTTCGGTGCTTTCTACGCGCGCGATGTTGGTCACAAACCCCGCGTCCACGTCGTTCTGCGTCACAGCATAGGGCTGCACACATTGCACCGTATCGAGCGGGGCCAACCCGCCTGGCGGAACCGTGCCGCAGTTGAACGTGCCGATCTTGTCGTCTGTCACGACTGGCTGAGCAAACAATGTCACGTTGCCGGTGTTACCCACCGTGTATGTGTAGTTGATGATGTCGCCAACCGTATCGAACGAAGTCACATCCGCGATTTTGGACATGGCATAGGCAGGCTCCGCGTCGGGGCCTTCCACGGTGATGGTAGTTGTACCCTCAACGCTGCCGCCAGAGCGTGGCGTGCCCGTCGCGGTGCCGGTGTTGTCGAAGGAGCCCGCGTCGATCTCGTCTTGCGTGATCACCACGGAGAACTCGCAGCTGTCAAAAGTCTCGCCCGGGGCCAATGTGCCAACGTCGCAGGTGGCTGGTGTCGCCGGGTTCGTTGTGGTGATCGTGTCCGCCACCGAAATGCTGTCCACCGTGACGTTGCCGTCATTCCTGACCTCAATGATGAAGGTCACCACCTCATCCACTCCGCTGAATGCGGGATCACCCACGCCCGGCTCCGGCGTGACGCGCTTGGTGACCACCAGTACGGGGTCAGCATCCACAACCGCGTCAAATGTGTTTTCGTCGCTGGCCGGCACGTTGTTGCCCTGAGGGTCGTTGCCCATGGCCGACGCAGTGTTCACCACCTCTTGGTTGTCCACGTCGCCTTGCGTGATCTCATAGTCGCCGGTGCAGGTCAGGATCTCATCCGGGGCCAGTATCACATTGGCTGGCGCCGGTATCTGCGTCCCCGCCCCGTTATCCACGGTGCAGGTCAGCGTCGGGATCAGCGGGTCTGACACCATGACCTGGCTGATGGTCTGGTTGCCGGTGTTCTCGGTCAGGATGGTGTACTGGATGGTCTGGCCCAATTCAGGCGCGGCCGGTCCGCCGGTCACCGACTTGGTGACGGTCAGCTCAGGGTCCGTGTCGCCGCCGATGGTCTCCGTAGCCGGCGCGGACACCACAGTCACAGGGCTTGGGCTGGCCGGTGCAAAGATGGTGTTTGAGGTCGCTTCATTCACTACCTCGCCTGCGTCCAGATCGGCCTGGGTGATGAAGTAGCTCCGCTGGCAGGTCTCCGTCTCGCCCGGGTTGAATGGGTTGGCGGGCGTCGGGGTGAAGCACAGAAATTCAGCGCCGATCTTGTCGTCAACGATATTCACCGGTTCCGTGAAGGTCGCGCCGCCGCCATTGGTGGTGTTGGTCACCGCGAACTCATAAACCACCTCGTCGCCGAGCTCGTCAAAGTCGGCACCGCTGATCGCGCTTTTGACAACGCTCAAGGATGGCGTCGCCCCGGATGGCACTGTCTCTGATACCTGCGGGCTGTCCGTAGTGCCGTCTGTCGCCGTGGCCAGGTTGGTCACCTCGCCTAACTGCGCGTCGTTGAAGGTCACCTTATAGGTCGCGGTGCAGACGTATTGCGCCGTCGGGTTAACCCGAAGCGGTTCCAGAATGCCGCCGCCCGGAGGGCAGGACACGGTGGTACGGCTGTCGGTGACGCTGATCAAGGCGGTGTCAATATCGGTGTTGCCGGTATTGGTGATGACGTAATCGTAAGTCAGGTCAGTGCTGTTATCCAGCGGGTCGGGGTTGAATACGAAGCTCCCGCCGGTGTTCGTCTTGACCATGGCCAGACCCGGCTCCTGCAACGCAGCCGTGGTGAACGTGTCGGTGGCGTTCAGCGGCACTTCGGGGCTGGAGGCGGTGCCTACATTGGTGATGTCGCCTGCGTTGATGTCCGCCTGCTCAGCCGTCCACACCAGCTCGCAGGTGACACTGTCCATCGGCGCCAATGGCAATGGCCCACAGGTCGTCGTGCCGGTGATCTGGTCGTCAGAGACGGTGATCGGCTGCGTCAGGGTGATGTTGCCAGTGTTGGTGATGGTGTACTCAAACGTCACCTGGTCGCCAACATTGGTGTAGGTCGTGGCGGAGCCCGCCTTGATCGCCTTAGACAGAGTGAATGTCGGCGATTGCGCCGCATTCACGGTCACGCTGTCCGGGGCCGACGTGGCCGTCGTCGGCGTCGACCCACCATTGATCCGCTGCGAAACCGACGCTGTGGCCGAGTTGGTCACCAGGTTGTTGTCCAAATCCTGCTGCGTCACCGTGTAAGAGGCCGAGCAGGTCAAACTCGCGCCGGGGGCTAGCCCTGCCACCGGTGTCGGCGGACAAGACACGGGCACATCAACGGCAGGCGACAGCGAGGTGACGCTGTCAGACACAGTGATCGCGCCAAAGACGGTAATGTTGGAATTGTTGGTGACGTCGTACTCGTAGGTGATCTCTTCCCCAATGGCGGCGAAGGTCGTGCCGAACGTGTCTCGTTTGTCGATCACCAAATCCAGCGTTTGCGTTGGGCCTGTCACCGTCTCCGCATCCTCGTCGGTAACGGGCGTCGCCCCAACAAGGCTTTCGCCGGTAACGGTCGCGGTATTGGTGTAGCTCCCCGCGTCCACATCCGCCTGGCTGAAGTTCTTGGTGAATTGCATCGGCAAACCGCCGGTACAGGTAGAAGTACTGTTGGCGGCGGGCAAAGGTGGCAGATCATCAATGAAGCAACGGAACGTCTCGTCGGGGTTGCCGTCGCCATCCGTGTCGCCCTCAAGGTCAACAATCTCAAGATTGGTCAGGGTCACGTTGCCGGTGTTGGTCACCGTGAAGGTGAACCCAAAGCTGTCGGTTGCGCTGTTGAAGGTCGGCTGCGCCGCGGTCTTTTCGACCTTCACCATCGGGTTGGCCGCAGGACCATCCGCGCGTTCCGTCGCTGTCTCGTTGATTGCGGTGCTGTCGGCGCCGGTACCGGTCGCTGTTGCGGAGTTGTCCACGAAGCCGCGGTCCAGATCGTCTTGATCCACCGTGTAGGTCAGCGAGCATACAATCTGATCAAAGCCCGGAGCTATATCGCCGACAGCACAGGTCTCTGCTGGCGTGAAGATGCTGGCATCTTCTACGCTCACGCCTGTCAATGTCACATTGCCGGTGTTGCGCACCCGAATGTCGAAAATGACATCGTCACCCACATTGGTGTAGCCGCTGCGCGCAACCTTTTCGATCTCCAGCGCTGCCGTGCGGGTCGGGCCCGGCACGGTTACAGGCAGGCTGTCCACCGGCAATGGGATCGCCGCGTTTGCGGCAGAGGCCAGGTTGTCGATTTGCCCCGCATCAATGTCAGATTGCTGCACCTCATATGTGAATTGGCACAGGTCAAAATTGTTGCCCGGCAACAGCGTCGGGATGGTGCAGCTATAAGTCGGATCAAGAATGTCGGTGACGACCGTGTTGGTCAGCGTCTTGGTGCCGTCATTGAACACGTCAATCGTGTAGGTGATGATCTCGCCCGCAACGGCAAAGGCCGCGCGGTCCGCGGATTTGGTGACCGTCAGGCTGCTGATGTCGCTGGCCGGATCAAGCGTCGAGGTCGCCGTATCGGTGTCGGTGGTCTGGGTGCCCTGCGCGGTGACGCCCGTGGCGCTCGCATTGTTGTCGATCTGGCCTGTATCCACGTCGTTCTGCATCACCAGATAATCGCCTGTACAGGTTTGCGTCTGGCCGGGATCAAGGTCCGTGATGGGGCAGCTCAACCCCGGGATCAGCGGATCGGTCACCGTCACGTTGGTCAGCGTGACAGAGCCGTTATTCTCCACCGAGAAGGAATAGGTCAGCGTCTCGCCCGGCGTAAACTGGGCAGGCGCAGTCTTGGTAAAGATCATCGAGGTGTCGGCCGTGATCGGCGTGGTTTCAACATACTCCGGCGAAGTCACCTGAATGGTGCCGGTGCCGGTGTTGAACGGGAACGAGCCGGAGACGGTGTTAACCACCTCCCCCGCGTTGCGTTCCTCCAACGAGATGGAATTGTAGTTGCGCTCGCAATCATATGAGGCGCCGGGCGCCAAAATGGACGGCTGCCGCCCAGAGCAGATGAAGGGCGAGGAATTGATCTTATCATCGGTGATCGTGATCGGCGACACACTCTCAATAATGTCCGTGTCGCCGGTATTTGTGATGAAGAACCGATACCGCACCGACGTGTCATTCGGCCCAATCGGGTTGGTCAGCGCCTGCTTGGTCACCGTGATTGCCGGCGTGCCGGCGTTCGACACTGTGGCCGTGGCGTCCGGCGAGGTCACAGCACCATCCGAGGCCGTCGCGACATTGGTCACCGCGCCAGCCGCCACATCAGCCACCAACAAGGTGTAATCCGCCGTACACGTGTCCGTCACGCCGCGCGCCAGCGGTCCGGGCAAACAGACGAAAGTGCCAATCTTGTCATCGGTGATGGTGATCGGGTCGGTCAGGTCCACATTGCCGCTATTGGTCACGGTAAACGTGTAGGTCACCGTCGCCCCCACGGTGAAGGACGCAGGTCCCGCGCCCGACTTCGCCAGTGACAGCGCGGGGGTTTGCACGGCGGGCACCGTCAGCGTTTGGTCGGTGGAGGCGACCGTCTCGCCGCTGACATCTGCCGTGGCACTGGCAGAGGCCGTGTTCGTCACCTCGCCCACATTCAGGTCGTTCTGGTCAGTGGGATAATCGCCGGTGCAGATGATCGAGCTGTCGGGCAGAATTTCGCTCGGCGCGCAGGTCACGGTCGCAATACGGTCGTCGGTCACGCTCGGCGCGTTCAGCGTCACGTTGCCCGTGTTGGTCAGCACATATTCGTAGCTCAGTGTCTGGCCCGCGTCGTCATAGCTGGTGGGGGAGCTGGCGGCCAAACGCTTGACCAAGGTCAACCCGGTCGTGCGGGTGGCGGTCACGGTCGCGTCGGAGGTCCGCGTCGGGGAGGCAACGCCACCCACGGTGATATCCGCCGTGACGGTGTTGTCCACCTGCCCCTGGTCAATGTCGTCCTGATCCACGTCGTAGCTGACGGTACATACAATGGTGGCGTTCGGGGCCACGGTTCCAGCGGGGCAGTTCACCGGCACGCCAAGGCTGTCGGTGACGGTGGGCGCCTGCGGGAAGGTCACATTGCCGGTGTTGGTGATCTCGACGTTGTATTGCAGCGTGTCGCCGACGGCGGCGTAGGTGCCGCTCAACGCGGTCTTGGCGATGGTGAAGTCCGGCGCGGCTGCCTGACCGGGGATCTGGTCCACGTCAAACTCGCCGGGGCCAAAGCCGGTGGGGTTTGCGCCCCGCGCCGCCGTAGCGCGGCCGCGCCCGGTGTTGACCAGCTGGGTGCCAGAGGTCGCAAATGCGTCAACGTCCGATTGCTGCACGGTGTAGTCGACGTTGCAGCTGTCGCTTTCGCCGGGCTCAAGCTCGGGGATGGTGCAGGAAAAGGACGGGATCAGGTCGTCGGTCAACACAACGTTGGTCAGAGTGACGTTGCCGTCATTGGTGGCGGTGATGACATATGGCACGGTGCTGCCCGCCGCGCCAAACCCGGGGCCGCCATTGTCCAAAACCGACGTTTTGACCACGTTCAGGCTGGGGGCCGCCGTGGGGCCGGTGATCACGGCATCATCCGACACCGCCCCCAAAACACCCTCGTCAGGATCGCCCTGCCCCACGGCGGTGTTGGTGACAGATCCCGCATCAATGTCATCCTGCGTGACGGAATAAGTGACCGTGCAGGTCGCGGTGTCAGGCCCGCGCAAGTCACCAAAAGGTCTGGGCTCAATCGTGGTCTTGTTACAGACAATCGGGTTGCTGCCTTCGTCGATCTTGTCATCCTCAATCTCCAAATTGCGGATAAAGACAGAGCCGACATTGGCCACCTGGTAGGTGTACAGCACAGTGTCGCCGACATCGGTGTAGGTGCCGGTCGAGGCGGTCTTTTCAATTGTGTAGCCCGGCGCCACCGTCCGAATTTCGTCGCGAGTCAGCCGTGGGCCGCGCTGGAAATCCCAGAAGTTGTCGTTCGGGTCTCGGTCGAACACCTGCGTGGTGGTCTCGCCGGTGTCCAACAGGCTGTCCAACAAAGCGGGGTTGGTGGAGTCAAACCAGCCGGTGTTGAACACGTTGTTGCCAAACCCATTTTCAAATCCAAGTGATTGGGTCCCGCTGTTGTTGGTCCGTTCCGTGGTCCGCCCTGACCAATTGCCAACGTTGAACCCGTTGATCCGCAAGGTGATGTCGTTCTGGTCAAACCCGCCAACCTGCGTGTCACCATCATAGGCTGAGAAGCGAATATAGACCCGGGCAAGGTCGCCGCCAAAATAGTCCCGGCAGCTGCTAAACCCGCAATCCAGCGCAATCGGGTCATTGACGGTGAACGGGTTGCCTTCCAGCTCGTCGCGGTTGGCGCGATTGTTAAAGCCGCGAAACGCGTTTTCGGGGTCCGAGAACTGGTAGTAGATATTGCCATTCACGCCGACCATCACGATCACGACGCCGCCCGCCTCTGGGTAGTCATCGGGCAGCGTGATGGAGGTACCGGGAACGGTGGTCGTAAACGTGGTCGCATGGGCCGATGTCGGAGCCATCCCCGACGCCGCTGCGCAAATCGCAGCCGCCCCTACAAATCTGCTCCACACCGCTTCAAAGAGCTTTGTCATTCTATCGGTCCCCGTGCACCCCCAGGTTTGTCCCGGGCGGTTCATTTTTTCCAATCGCGCGGCCTGCAAAAAATATGCGAATTCAAAAACTGGCCCCACATAAATTCGGGCAACTTAGGACGAGCGAAATGGCAACAAACTGTCGATCCGCCTGACGCTAACGCACCACATGTTTGTTGTAAATTACGGTAAACCACCAGAAATAGGGGAATTCTCTACAAACTGCGCCACTTCCGCCGGATTGTTCACCGGCCAGTTCTACCGTTGCTCCCAAATTTCCTATGTATTTTCCCTAGTTGCGCCTAACTCGCGGAAAGACGAAATTGACGCAAACGTCAGAAGAGAAAATCCACGGCCATTCTCTCTTTTGCAACAAATGGTTTTATCCTACCCCAGCGGTTCGCAGCCACCGGATCGCAACCTCAAAAACGGACGTTCAAACAACATGACTGATTCTCGACTCACGGCCCAATTTGCGTTTTTGACGGAAGCCGACCGCCTCAAATCCGTATTGCGCGGCACCACGCTCTGCGATGGGTCCCGGCGCGAAAATTCGGGCGAGCATTCATGGCACATAGCGCTCTATGCCATGATCCTTGCAGAGCACGCGACCCGACCGGTCCGCATTGACCGCGTCATCCAGATGTTGCTGATCCACGACCTAGTCGAAATCGACGCGGGCGATAACCCGATCCATGGCGATCACGACCCGGTGGAACAAGACAGGGTCGAGCGCGTAGCAGCGGACCGCATCTTTGGCCTTCTGCCCCCAGATCAGCGCGACACGTTCCGAGCGCTATGGGACGAATTCGAAGCGGCCCAGACAGATGACGCGATCTTCGCCAAATCCGTTGACCGCGTACAGCCCGTGGTCGCCAATCTCGAAACCGGCGGCGGCACGTGGCCGGAATACAATGTCACGCCTGCACAATTGGAGGTGCGGGTTGGCGTCAAAGTCAAACAAGGCGCCCCTGCCCTTTGGATGCATTTGAAAGGTCAAATCAGCGCTTGGTTTGCCGCGCGCCAATGAATTGAGCCCGAGCGGGTTTGTATAGACAAAAGGAAGACGCAATATAGACGAAAGGAAGACGCGGGTTTTGGACATGTCGCGCTGTTAACTTTTCTTTTGGTATACATTCGCATACCGCCTTTCCATGCGGCTGCGCATGGTCTATCACGCGGCCAACGAATCCTCATTCAGCCAACCACATAAGGGAAACAGCCCCATGTCCAAGATTAAGGTAGAGAACCCCGTCGTCGAACTCGATGGCGACGAGATGACCCGCATCATCTGGGATTTCATCAAAAAGAAACTCATCCTGCCTTACCTCGATGTGGACCTGCTCTACTACGACCTTGGCATGGAAGTCCGCGACGAAACAAACGATCAGATCACCATCGATGCTGCTGAAAAGATTAAGGAAATTGGCGTCGGCGTAAAATGTGCGACTATCACTCCGGATGAACAGCGCGTCGAAGAATTCGGCCTCAAACAGATGTGGCGCAGCCCAAACGGCACCATCCGCAACATCCTCGGCGGCGTCGTCTTCCGCGCCCCGATCATCTGCGCCAATGTCCCCCGCCTGGTTCCCGGCTGGACCGACCCCATCGTCATCGGGCGCCACGCGTTTGGCGACCAATACAAAGCCACCGACTTCCTAATGCCCGGGCCAGGCAAGCTGACGATGAAATTTGTCGGCGAAGACGGACAAGTCATTGAAAAAGAAGTCTTTGACAGCCCCGCTGCCGGTGTCGCGATGGGCATGTACAACCTCGATCAGTCCATCATCGACTTCGCGCGGGCGTCGATGAACTACGGCCTGAACCTTGGCTGGCCTGTCTATCTTTCGACCAAAAACACCATCCTCAAGGCCTATGACGGCCGCTTCAAAGACCTGTTCCAAAAGGTCTATGACGAGGAATTCGCGGAGAAATTCGAAGCCGCCGGCATCACATACGAGCACCGCCTGATCGACGACATGGTCGCCGCAGCGATGAAATGGTCCGGCAAATTTGTTTGGGCCTGTAAGAACTACGACGGCGACGTTCAATCCGATACGGTCGCGCAAGGCTTCGGCTCGCTTGGCCTGATGACCTCGCAACTGATGACGCCAGACGGAAAAGTGGTCGAGGCAGAGGCCGCCCACGGCACCGTGACGCGCCACTACCGCCAGCACCAGAAGGGCGAGGCAACCTCGACCAACTCCATCGCATCGATCTACGCATGGACCGGCGGCCTTAAGCACCGCGCCAAGCTGGACAACAACGAACAGCTGATGAAGTTCGCGACAACATTGGAAACCGTTGTAGTAGACACGGTCGAAAGCGGCTCCATGACCAAAGACCTCGCGCTTCTGGTTGGGCCGGATCAGAAGTGGCTGACCACCGAAGGCTTCCTTGAGAAGATCGACGAGAACTTGAACAAGGCAATGTAAGCCACTCAAAAATTTGTAGAAAAGGCCAGCTGATATGCTGGCCTTTTTTTGTGACTCAGGGCGCTTTCCACAGGTCGGACCAAAGGCTAGTCTGACTAAAACGGAGCGCCCATGCCCAAGCACTACCTATTCCTGCTCTTTGCCGTCATCGCCGAAACCGTCGGCACATCCGCCCTGCAATCCAGTCAGCAATTCACGCGGCTCTGGCCATCTGTACTGGTGGTGGTGGCCTACGCGATCTCCTTCTATTTGTTGGCGCTTACCCTGAAATACATGCCCGTTGGCATCATGTACGCCATCTGGTCGGGGCTCGGCATCGTTCTGATCGCGGGGATTGGGCTCATCTATTTTGGCCAAAAGCTGGATTTGCCCGCCTTTGTTGGCCTAACGCTGATCATCGCCGGCATCGTCGTGATCCACCTCTTTTCAAAGAGCGCCGCGCATTGAGTGTTTCTGCAATATTGCTCGCGGCCGGTGCGTCCAGACGTATGCGCGGCGCGGATAAGCTCACAGAACACGTCAGAGGGGTACCATTGCTGCGGGACCGGGCATTGATGCTGCTTGGCAGCGGCATAAGCCAGTTGGTGGTCGTCTTGCCGCCTGACAAAATTGACCGTGCCGATGTGATCCGGGATGTTAAATGTAGCCGAGTCATCAACGCGGATGCCGCCAGCGGGATGGCCTCTTCGATCAAGTGCGGAGTGTCGGAGCTATCTCCGACGACAAACGCGGCCATGATCTTGCCCGCTGACATGCCTGACCTGACCAGCGCAGACATAGACGCGCTCCTTGCTGCACATGTCATGACGCCCGACCGCATCATTCGCGCGACGAGCAGCGACGGCGTGGCCGGTAGCCCGGTTGTCTTTCCACGCGCCCTTTTCCCAAAGCTTCAGGCCCTTGAAGGCGATGAAAGCGGCCGCACCATTCTGGGCCAAAATCACGAAATGATTGATCTGGTCCCCCTACCCAGCACCCACGCAACATTGGATTTGGATACACCAGAAGCCTGGGCCACTTGGCGCGATAAGTCCTGAAACGAAAAAGGCTGTCCCCGGAGGAACAGCCAAAACTCGTTACCCTTCTCTGTTCGGGCGGCTCCCGAAGGCGCCGCCCGAAGAGCTGCATATTTTTATTTGAACAGCATCCGTGCTTCGTGCTTCTTCAGCGTCAGGCGGGCGGAGGCATAAGCCTCGCGACCTTTCTGGCCTTGAAGCTCTGGGAAGAGTTCAAATATCTCGTTCCGCTGCGCGTTGCCGATGCCTTTCAGCGAGTAGTCACCCGGCTGGAAGCTCTCGGTCCACGCACCGTTCGACAGCACAACCTCGTGGTTGTCGAACATGAAGTGGATGTAGGTCGTGCCCATCGAGTTGATCGACTGCACACCCTCTGTCGGGTTCACCAGGTGCTTGGCCGAAACCAGAACCTCGTTCTCCTCGAAGTAGAGCGACACGCGGTCGTTGTTGACCAGCATCCGGTGGTTCGGGCTGACCAGCATATCACGCTCTGGCAGGCCGTTCCCAAGGGAGCCCTTCTGGATCAGGACAGGCTGCAGGTGCGGGTTGTTTTGCAACTCGCGGCCGTCCATGCGCTTGGCGCCGATCCAGCGGATTTCCTGAATGCCGTTGTCACGGGTGATGATCTTGTCACCGACCTGAAGGTCTTCGACCAACATCTCACCACGTGGTGTGGCAATCGAGGTACCCGGTGTGAAGCACGGCACGATATTCTCGATTTCCGAGAATTCCAGCGTGCCGATCACCGCACCGCCAACACCGTCGAGGAATTCGATGGTACCGGAGGTCGAGTCGCCATCAGCATCAACCGTCTCACCTACGATCCGCAGCGGGCCAGACCCGGTCAGGTCCAACGTGTCGAAATCGTTGCCGCCGGTACCGCCGTCGATCACATCGCCAATACCCTCACCAGCGCCAACCAGGAACGTATCCGCGTCGTCGCCGCCAGAGATGTCGTCAGCGCCTTCGCCACCAACCAGGGTATCGTCGCCGGTACCACCGGTGATGGTGTCATCGTCGATACCGCCGTCGATGAAGTCGTCGCCAGCGTCGCCATTCAGCACATCGTCGTCATCGGCACCAAAGATAGTGTCGTTGCCGTCGCCGCCATTGACCACATCCATACCGTTGTTCGGCACGAGATCGATCGCGTCTGGGATGTCCAGATTGTCAGGCAGGCCCAGATCGGGGTCGATACCGGCATAGATGGTGTCATCACCAGCACCACCATCGATGATGTCGGAGCCTTCGCCACCAACGATCCGGTCGTCACCTTCGCCACCGTCGATCGTGTCGGCGTCAATGCCGCCATCGATGGTGTCGTTACCGGTGCCACCAAAGATGGTATCCGCGTCGTCGCCGGTGGTGATGGTGTCATCGCCTGCGCCGCCGTCTACGAAGTCGATGTCATCGTTAGGGTCGGTGTCCGCAGGGAACAGGCCTGGATAACCAAGATCAGGCCTTGGGCTGCCGCCGGACGTGTCGATGACGTCGTCGCCGTCGTTGCCTTGCACCGTGTCGGAACCGTCACCGCCGATGATGATATCCGACGCGTTGCCGCCGCGGATGTCGTCGTCACCTTCGCCACCGTCCAGCAAGTCAGGACCAGGCCCGCCAAGCAGCAGATCGTCGCCTTCTTCGCCGTACAGCTCGTCGCCGCCTTGACCAGCGTCCAGCGTATCGTTGCCTTCGCCGCCCGACAGAATGTCAGCGCCTTCGCCGCCCGACAGGTAGTCGTCGCCGGCACCACCATTCAGGGTGTCGTCGCCATCTTCGCCGTAGACCTCATCATCGCCCTCGCCGGCATTGACGATGTCATTACCGTTACCGGCAAACACGATGTCGTCCTGTGGCGCTTCGCCCGGCAGGATTGCGTCGCCGCCGTCAATCACATCACCTTCCGGGTCGTCCAGATAGGTCACGGCCTGGATGACGTCGTCACCATCGGTGCCTTCGACGATACCGTCGCGGACCAAGACCATTACAGTCGCTGTATCAAAACCGCCATTGCCGTCAGTGATGGTGTACTCAAACGTGATTTCACCATCGACAGTTCCGTCTGGCGTGAAGGTCAGCGTACCGTCACCATTGTCGGTGACCGTTCCGCCCGCAGCGGGCTGGGTGAATGAGTCCACCGTCAAGGTATCGCCATCCGGATCGGTATCGTTGCCCACAACGTTGATGATAACCGGCGCAACAATCGTACCGTTCGCAGTGTCATCAACGGCGTCTGGGCCGTCGTTGACGCTGTTCACGGTGATGTTGACAGTGCCTGTATCCGTGCCGCCATTGCCGTCAGAGACGGTGTAGGTGAAGCTGTCCGGCCCATTGTAGCCAGGGTCTGGCTCATAGGTGTACGTGCCGTCGCCATTGTCGATCAGCGTGCCGTTGGTTGGCTGCGTGTCGATGCTTTGCACCGTCAGCGTGTCGCCATCTGCATCAGTGTCATTGGCGATCGGGTCGATGATGACGCTGTCATCCTCATCTACCGTCACATCATCATCCACGGCAACCGGGTCGTCGTTGACCGGCGTCACGGTGATAACGTGGTCAGCCGTGTCGGTCCCGCCGTTGCCGTCGGAGATCTCGTAGCTGATGGTCGCGTCACCATTGAAGTTCTCGGCTGGGGTGAAGGTGACAGTGCCGTCGCCATTGTTCACCAGCGTGCCTTGATCCGCAGGAACGGTGGCCGAAATCACAGACAGCGCGTCGCCATCGGCATCCGTGTCGTTTGCGACAAGATCAACCGTGATCGGCGTATCCTCATCGGTGGTGTCGCTGCCATCATTCGCAACAGGGCCATCGTTTATCGCGCCGACCGAGACAACCGCCTCGCCCTCGTCTTCGCCGCCTTGGCCGTCAACCACTGTGTAGGTGATGGTCGCCGGGCCATTGAAGTTTGGCGCAGGGGTGAAGGTCACAGTGCCGTCGCCATTGTCCACCACGGTGCCTTGGTCCGCAGGAACGGACACAGAGCCGACGCTAAGCGGGTCGCCATCCACGTCGGTGTCGTTGCTGATCAGGTCGATGGTGATCGCTTGATCCTCATCAGTTGTCTCAACATCGTCCACGGCGACCGGGTCGTCGTTCACAGGGGTCACGGTAACAGCAACTTCTGCTGTATCAGTGCCGCCGTTCCCGTCGGTGATCGAGTAAGTGATCGTCGCTTCGCCGTTGAAGTTTTCGGCAGGTGTAAACACCAGCTGATTGCCGACAACCTCGACGCTGCCTTGTTCACTGGGCACAGAGGCACCTGTGATCGTCAGGGCATCGCCTTCCATGTCGGTGTCGTTGGCTAGCGCGTCAATGGTAATCGGCGTGTCTTCGTCAGTCGTAACCGCGTCATCAACAGCATCCGGCCCATCATTGACGCCCTCGATGAAGACGTTGACCACTGCGCCGCCCACGTCCTCGCCACCGTTGCCGTCAACAACCGTATATTCGATTGTTGCAGGACCGGTGTAGTTTGGTGCGGGGGTGAAGGTTACTGTGCCGTCACCATTGTCCACCACGGTGCCTTGGTCCGCAGGAACGGACACAGTTCCGATGGTCAGGTCATCGCCATCAACGTCGAAGTCGTTGTCGATCAGATCGATAACAACAGCAGTGTCTTCTTGGGTGGACGCAATGTCATCAACGGCCACAGGCGCGTCGTTGACAGGTGTCACATTGACCTCGTGGATCGCCGTGTCAGTGCCGCCGTTGCCGTCCTCGATAGAGTAGCTGATCGTCGCCAGACCGTTGAAGTTCTCAGCAGGTGTGAAGACAACTTGGTTGCCAACGATTTCAACAGTGCCCTGCTCTGCCGGAACGGTTGCCCCGGTCACAGTCAGTGCATCACCATCAATGTCAGTGTCATTGGCCAGCACGTCGAGGGTGATTGGCGTGTCTTCGTCTGTCGTATCGACGTCATTCACCGCGTCAGGCGCATCGTTCACCGGTGTCACAGTCACATTGACCGTTGCCATCGAGATGTTGCCGGCCTCGTCTTCGATCTCGTAATCGATCGTCGTATCGCCGTTGAAGTTTTCGTTTGGCGTGAAGGTGATCGTACCGTCAGCGTTGATGGTGACATCGCCGTCCGGAGATGTCGCTTCGATCACGGTCAGGTCGTCGCCCTCTGGGTCCGTGTCGTTGCCCAGAACGTCGATGGTGACGCTGTCATCCTCGTCAACAGTTGCCGTGTCGTCATTGGCCGTTGGGCCTTGGTTGACGCGGTCACCGATGATCTGTTCGATTTCCGTGAATTCCAGCGAGCCGGTGACGTTGCCGCCGCCATCCAGGAATTCAACCGTACCGGAGGTGGAATCGCCATCTGCATCCACAGTCTCGTTCACTACACGGAATACACCTTCGCCGGTCAGATCCAGAACGTCGAAGTCATCGCCGCCTGTGCCGCCGTCAACAGTGTCGCCATCGTTGCCGCCGATGATCGTGTCACGACCATCACCACCAGAGATGGCGTCAGCACCGGCGCCGCCGGTCAGCGTGTCATTGCCGGCTTCCCCGAAGAGCATGTCGTCGCCGTCTTCACCGTTCAGCGTGTCATCGCCACCCTGACCGTGAACCCAGTCATTGCCATCACCTGCATTTACAGTGTCGGAACCCGACCCCATCCAGATTTCGTCGTTGCCCGCGCCGCCTTCGGCAGTGTCGTTGCCCGAACCGCCGATGATCACGTCGTTGCCGTCGCCGCCGTCAAGTGTGTCGTCGCCAGCTTGGCCTTCCAAACGGTCATCGCCGCCCTCGCCAAAGATGGTGTCGTTGCCGTCACCGCCGCGCAGCGTGTCATTGCCATCTTCGCCGTTATCAACAACCGCGACATCAAAGAAGACGTCCGTGATGTTGATGCCGGAGTTGTTGCCGCCGTTCTGCGAGTGATCGATTTCGATCCGGCTTACCGGGCCCGGAATGGTGACAAGCAGCGAGTACTGGTTTGCCGTATCATTTGCGTAGCCGCCATTGCTGTCTGCCGTGTCGGCACCAGCCACACCGTCCGTGTCGGACAATGTCAGATCGTCGCCTGCGCGCAGATTGACGGTGATCGGGTTGCCATGTTCGTCAAATGCGCGAACCGTGACGATCCCGTCGCCATCGATGTCGTTGATGCGGAACGAGACTGTCTCAACCGATTCAGAGAAGTCCAACGCATATTCGATGTCGTTGCCTTGACCATTTGTGGTCGAGGAGAGCGAGCTGTCGTCATCAATGGCTTCGTCACCGGAGTTGATCCCAGTGATCAGCTGATCATTTGACGCAAATTCGGTCTCTGCCGAGCCCTCTTCGCGCTCAACCGAAAACGTAACGTCTACGGAACCGGTGTTTTGCGTGAAGCCACCAGTGTCGTGCTGGTTTTGAATCCAGTTCAGGCTCTCACGTACAGTGACGCCCTCGCCCGGGCCGCTATAGTTGCTGTCGCCATAGATGATGTCATCACCGGCGCCGCCGTTCACGGTGTCATTGCCAGAGCCTGCAAAGACCTGATCGTCGGCTTCACCCGCGTTGATAGTGTCATCGCCACCAAATGCGTCGACAATATCCTCGTCGCCTGACCCGATGCCCGGCACCGCGTCATTGGCATCGATCATGTCGCCGTCTGGATCGCCGGTGTAAGCTACGTCAATGGTTTCCCCATCATTCGTGCCTTCCACGATACCGTCCACAACGTCGTCTGGTGTGCAGTAGCAAATGCCATCAATCGCACCGGACCCAGCCAACTCAACTTCCATACGCGCAACGTTGTCGGTGTTGATGTGGACCGTGCCCTGGCCGTTGTTTCCGGTGATAGGAAGGTTGACCGTGTTGATCAGGTTACCGTCCTCGTCATACAGACGCACCACACCGCCATGCTCTTCGATGTCCAGCACACGGAAGTTCAGAACCTCGGTCGGCTCGTCAAAGTCAAATACGAAGGTGCCGCCGCCAGCGTTATCATCCGGGTCGTGGCTGTCATTATCCTCGGAAATGATCAGCACGTTGCCCATGTTATTGGTCGCAAGGTCGTAATCGTGGCCGGTTGGGTGGTCAGTGTCGAACACCATCGGTTTATGATCATCGTCCAGCGTGGAGATCGTGACCCCGTCGCTCTGGTACTGGTTACCAACAATATCGCCTTTGTGAAGGTCTTCAAACGTGAGCAGTACGTTAGGCATGGTCTTCTCCTTACAAATTCTCTGCACCAGGTCGTTGCGCACCCGACCCAGAGAATTTTTTACTATTACAAATGTACGCGTTCACGGCTGAGGTCTGCCGAAACACCAAAAGGCTGCCCAAGGCAGCCATAACCAGCGTCGCGGTCGCATAAAAAGCCATGTGTTTTCCCCTCAAGGCAAATCAGACGTCTCAAACCCGTGATGAGTGAAAACAGCAGCCAGTCGATGCGGTCGCACAAAACGTTGCGGTCGCCATATACAGGAGTCCCGGGTGTGGCCCGGAAGACTTGGTCGCTCGGTCGTGTAGTGGCTTGGAACACCCAAACGCGCACACGGTCAGTCGCACAAATCAATTCCCGCATCCGGCAGAGATGCGTCATTTCATGCGGCCGCCCCCGTGGCCTATGTCTTCACCCCCCAGATGGGTGTGAGCCAGATTTAGCCGGTGGTTTGAGTCAAAAAAAGCGAAAAATGGCCAAAACTCGTCCATATCCGGTCACATTCTCGAAGGTTCGGCAGCAAATTGAGGCGAAAAATCACGATACCCATCGGATTTTTTCGTCCGAAACCTTGCCCGGCTGGTTGGAATAGACTGGTAATTCAGCTGACACAATTGAACTTAAGCTCTTGAATTAATTAATCTATTTCAGCGCGCTCGAGTAGCCAAAAGGAATGATTTTGCAGCAACTCCACCGAAATGGTGCAAAGGTCCAAATTGCGGCATGTCTCTTGCCGCGCGAATTAACCATGCTCGAAATGACGTCGGGGCACTTTGCACCGAATGTGTACAATCGCACAGGTAGACGCTGATTGTTCCACAAATGTGCCAACCGGCCTCCGAATCGTGTACGCCGACCCGCCACCTTCCCCTGGGGAACTGTGACACCTTCATCCCCTATTGACCCAGAAATCAGAAACAACTGACTGATTCTTGTCGGATTGTATTAAAATTCGAAGTGATGACATGCGAGCGCCTCAATTTGCTCACAATCATCGGAGCGGCGGTCGCAGTGACAGGTTGGTATCGGAGAGTTTTGGTACCCGAGGCCGGACTTGAACCGGCACGCCTCGCGGCAATGGATTTTGAATCCATCGTGTCTACCATTCCACCACTCGGGCCCCGTTGTCATCATGGCGCGGTAGCCGCCACTCAGGGTAGCGGCGGTGTAGCCAAGCTGAAAGGCGGCGTCAATTGGTGGCGTCGCTCCTACTCGAGAAAAACAGTCGAAAAATATCTCACTGGCCGGGGTTCGGCGCCGGCAGATCAGATGTCACACAGAAACTACGATTGGCATAACCTTCTCTGGCCCTGTCCGCGTGCCCCACACGCCCCCCCGCAAACAACCGGGCTTTGATGTGAGCTGCCCCTATTGTTGGCTAAAACATCACCCCGACAAGCCAAAGCGTGATGGACGGGAATGCTACAAGGATAACGACCCGCACCAAGTCCGAAGCCACAAATGGCAACACACCGCGATATGTCTGCGAGATAGGAATGTCGCGACCAACCTGATTGATGATGAACAGGTTCATCCCGACTGGCGGAGTGATGAGCCCAACCTCCACAACGATCAATGTCAGAATGCCGAACCAGATCGCCGTCTGTTCGACCGTCATACCGAAATCCAAAATCTCAATGATCGGAAAGAAGATCGGAATAGTCAGCAAGATCATTGACAGGCTGTCCATTACGCAGCCGAAAATCAGATAGCACGCCAGCATGGCTACCAAAATGGTCATCGGTGCATAGCCCTGCATCGTCACCCAATCCGCCAATGCCTGCGGTGCTTGAGTGAAGGCTAGAAAGGAATTGAACACCTGGGCGCCGAAGATGATGAAGAAAATCATTGCGGAGGCCTGCGCCGTCTCCAACACTGAATCCAGAAACCCCTGCCAATTTAGCCCCCCGGTTGCCACGCCGTAGAGCCCGGTCGCAACCGCGCCAACCGCGGCGCCTTCGGTTGGCGTAAACAGCGCCTGCAACCCCGGCTTGAACCAGTTCCAATCTCCAGCGATGCCGCCCATCACCAGCCCGAAGATTACCACGACTGGCCAGATTCGGCCCAATGTCCGGAACCGTTCACCCAGCGGTTTGCGTTCCGCAACAGGACCAGACCCCGGCTTGAGCCGGACATAGATTGCGACGGTAAGCATGTAACCCAGCGCTGCCAGGATGCCGGGCACCAGGGCCGCAATGAACATTTTGACAATATTCTGCTCTGTCAGGATGGCGTAGATCACCAAAATGATTGAAGGCGGGATAAGAATACCCAATGTCCCGCCCGCTGCCAGCACACCGGTGCTCAGCGCGTCCGAATAGCCCCGCTTGCGCATTTCGGGCAAGGCCACCTGCCCCATGGTCGACGCCGTTGCCAGTGACGAGCCGCACACTGCACCAAACCCTGCGCAGGCTCCGACCGCGGCCATTGCAACGCCGCCCTTTCGATGCCCCAGCCAGTCGGACGCTGCATTAAAAAGAGCCGCGCTCATACCCGATTTGGTGGCAAACTGCCCCATCAGCAGAAAGAGCGGCACGATGGTCAGTGAATAGCTGGAGAACGTGTCATAGGTCAGCGTCTTCATTTGGCTCAGCGTGGCTGACGGCCGCCCAAGCACGATCCAGGTGCCAATGAAACCGGTGGCAAACATTGCCGCGCCGATCGGGACCCGCAGGAAGATCGCCACCAGCATGACCCCAAATCCGGACAGTGCGAGTTCCAGGCCGCTCATGGCGTTGCCTCCGCACCGTCCACCAGCCAATTGAAAGACCGCCAAACGGTGTAGACGCTCACGATGAAGAACAACGTGCCGCCAACCGTGGCCAGCCCGAAGGGAATCCATACCGGCAGTTCCAACTCGTACGTGGTCTCAGGAAAAAACGGCTTCGCCCCCATTCCCAGTGCAGACCGAAACGCCTCGCCTCCATAGGGAAATTTCTCGCCGAAGCCCAAATACATGCGCCACAGAATGAGGCCCGCAATCACCGCGATCACGATATCGCCCATAAACCCGAAGAAGGCCCTTGCGCGGGCCCCTAGGCGGTCAACGGCGATATCTACCGTCACATGCCCACGTTTCAATTGGCACCATGGCAAGAATGCGAAAACGGCAATGGCGCAGCCCGCTTCCACCATCTCGAAGTCGCCCCGTATCGGGCTAAGGCCCAAAGACAACAAAGCCCGTCCGATAATCGACGCGACGGTGACAAGCGCCATGCTGACCAACAACGCTCCACCTGCATAGGCGAGCCAGCGACTGACATGTTCCAACCCACGCCCGACCCGCGCCTCTGCTGATTTCGCAATTGCCATGTATGTTGCCCCTAGCTTTCCAAAATGGACGGTCGCGCGTTCAGCGTCTCCACATCCATTCCGGCAATTGCCTTATAGTCTTTCGCCATGCCGTCCAACTCTGCTTGAGTCATGATGTCGTTGATATGCGCAAACCCATCGGGCGCGCGGGCGGCGGCGATGTCCAATATTTTGTCCGGCCCGTCGCCTCTGTTGGCCAGAACCAAGGCGTTCACCTTCGGACGCCGCTCTGCTTCGTATGCGTGCAATGCGTCCGGGGTCAGCCCGTGATTGCCAAAAGCCGCCGTCAGATGGCGCGCATCCAATATGCATTGTGACGCACCGTTTGACCCAATTGGGTACATGGCGTGCGCCGCGTCCCCTAACAATGTCACCCGCCCAAAGGTCCATTGATCCAACGGATCGCGGTCCACCATTGGGAATTCCCAGATACCGTCCGCATTTTCGATCACCGCCGGTACATCCAGCCAGTCAAAGGACCAGTCTTCAAAGTGTTTGGCGAAATCCGCGCGATCACCCTCCCGATTCCAGTCCTGCTGCCTCCAAATGTAGTCCTTTGGCATCGCCATATCGGCAATCCAATTGATGACCGAGCCACCGTCCTGTGTGTCTGCTATCGGGTACGCGGCGAATTTCAGATCCCTGCGCCCCGTCATGGTAACCGAGCGCCCAGTCAAAAAGCGCGGCCCTTTTGTTACGCCGCGCCACATCATAGTGCCACCCCACTGCGCCGGCCCCTCGTCGGGATACAAGCGGGCACGTGCCGTAGAGTTTATGCCTTCAGCAACAATCAGGACGTCGCCGCGGGCCTTGCCGCGTTCGTCACCGCTGCCCCGATCAACCAGTGAAATCTCAATGCCATCTTGAATATCGTCCCAGTGACCCAACGCCGCCCCCGTCGACACAGTCTCTGCCCCGCACCGACGGACCACTTCTTCAAACAACGCCATCTGAAATTTGCCACGATGAAGCGAGTACTGAGGCCATTGATACCCTGCCAGTTCGCCACGCGGTTCTGACCAAATCTGTGTGCCCTGCGCTGAAAAGTAGGCAAGCTCCTCGGTCCGAAGCCCGATTTCGTCCAACGTCTCTTTGAGCCCCAGCTCAAACAGCTCCCTGACGGCATGGGGTTGCAGGTTGATCCCTACACCCATTGGACGCAGTTCGCGGACCGCCTCGAATATCCGAAATGGGATACCGCGTTGGTGCAAGCTTAAACCAAGGGTCAGCCCCCCAATCCCCGCTCCAGAAATAAGAACCGTCATCTTGCCCCCTCAATTGAATAGGGCCCTGACATCCGTTCAGGGCCCCATCCGCATCCGTCAGGTCCAGATCAGTTGGAGTACTTGGCGACCAGCGCCTGCGCATCCGCAACCATCGCTGCGCCGTCCAGTCCGGCGGCGGTCATCTCTTCGATCCACTTGTTGGTGAGCTCGGCACCAATTGCGCGCAGTTGCTCCATGCTTGCGTCGTCAAATGTGACGACCGTGTTGTCGGTGGCTTTGACCACGTCAACACCTGTCGCATCGCCTTTGTCCATTGCAGCGCCGGCAAGGCCGGAGACTTCCAACCCGGAATTGTTGTCGATGATTGCTTTCAGGTCGTCCGGTAGGCTGTCGTATTTGGCCTTGTTCATGCCCCAGACGAAAAACGTATTGTACAGCGCACGGTCGCCGCTGATCTGGGTATGGCTGTCGGCAAGCTCATGCACTTTCAAAGGCGGAACGATCTCCCATGGGATGACCCCGCCATCAACAACACCTTTCGAAAGCGCCTCTGGGAATGCAGGAACCGGCATACCAACGGTGGTGGCGCCCAAGGCCTCCAGCAACGCATTGGCCTGGCGCGACGGTCCGCGCAGCTTCAACCCCGCCAGATCGCCTGGCTTGTTCACCGTCGACCCTTTGGTATGGATGACCCCCGGCCCATGCACATGCGTCGCCAAGAGATGAATATCCCCCATCCGTTCAGTCAGGTATTTCTGCGAGTACTCCCACAGGGCTTTCGACGTCGCCTCAGCGCTCATCGATCCCATGAAGGGCAGTTCAAACGCTTCTGTTTCCGGGAATCGGCCCGGCGTATAGCCGGGAAGCGCCCAGCCACAGTCAATTACGCCGTCACGAATCTGATCGTAGAGCGCCGGTGGCTTGCCACCCAACTGCATGCCTGGATACAGCTCTACCTTAATGCGGCCTTCGCTTTCGGCCATGATCTTGTCCGCCCAAGGCTGCATGAAGAATTGCGGCACAGACGCTTTTGGAGACAAGAAATGCTGGCAGCGCAGTGTAACCTCTTGCGCAAAAGAAAATGACGCACTGATGCTGACGGCAACGGCCCCTGCAAGCGCTGATGTGACGAATGTTTTCATTTAGATTTCCTCCCAGAAACAATTTGGAGCCGCGGCCCCCCTCAATTAGGTCTCGAACTTGGTCTCAAACCATTTTGTAACCGTCAACAGCGCCCGGGCAAAGTTTCACAGCTGTTGGGCACTGAACGTATCGCAGGCCTGAATCGTTGGATTTTCGTAACCGTTGGCAAACCACCTTTGCCTTTGCGCAGAGGTCCCATGTGTAAAGGTGTGAGGATTTGGCCTGCGCCCGGCATTGCGCTGCAGCGTGTCGTCACCGATCTGTCTGGCCGCATTCACTGCCTCGCTCAAATCCCCGCGTTCCAGCGAATTGAACCGCGCCTGCGCATAGCGCGCCCAGATGCCAGAAAAGCAATCCGCCTGCAGCTCGATGCGCACAGAAATCTGGTTGCTCCGCTCCTGCGAGCTTTGCTGTCGAATTCGGTTGGCCTGTACCAAAATACCCAGCTCGTTCTGGACATGGTGCGCAATTTCATGCGCAACCACATATGCAGCGGCAAAATCACCACCGGCACCAAGTCGCTTTTCCAAGGTCACGAAGAAATCCGTATCCAGATAGGCCTTCTTGTCCGCAGGGCAGTAAAACGGCCCCGAGGCACCTGACGCCCCGCCGCATGGGCTCTGCGTCGCCCCTTTGAACAAGACTAAAGTAGCGGGGGTGTAGGTCTCACCAACTTGGTCGCGGAATATTTCTGCCCAGACCTCTTCAGTGTCTGCCAAGACGACCGATACAAATTCGCCGGCTTGCCGATCGGCCTGGGTAATTTCCTGGCTAACCGCCTGCTCTTGCGACTCGGTCAAACCACCGCCTTGCAGCAGCGGCGTGACATCAATCCCGAGAAAGTACCCGATCACAAGGACAGCGACCAAGCCAAGCCCGCCAATGCCGCTCGCGGCCTTGCCTGTAGAGCGCCGCCCGCGACGATCCTCGATATTTCGGCTCCCACGCCGTCCCCGCCACTGCATATCGCACTCCTAACACTTGACCCCGTTGGGGTGACCATGAGCATATACCCTAAAAAGAAAAACCGGGCAGGCCAATGATGAAGCGTCTCTATGACTGGACGATGTCGCTCTCCGCGCATCCAAATGCGCTATGGGCGCTTGCCTTCGTGGCCTTTATCGAAAGCTCGGTCTTCCCAATCCCTCCTGATTTGCTGATGATCCCGATGATCATCGCGGCCCCGCACCGCGCCTTTCTGATTGCCACGGTATGCCTGTCGGCCTCTGTGCTGGGCGGACTTCTAGGCTACGCGATCGGCGCATTGGCATTTGACTGGCTTGGCCAACCGATACTGGAAGCGCTTGGAAAGGCCGACCGCATTGCCGAATTCAACCAACGTTTCAACGATCTTGGCTTCTGGGCGGTTCTGGTCGCGGGCATCACGCCGTTCCCCTACAAGGTCATCACCATTATGTCGGGTTGGACCGGCATGCCGCTGGGCACATTCATCATCACCTCCATCATCGCGCGCGGCCTTCGCTTTTTCGTCATCGCCGGGCTGCTCTGGAAGTTTGGTGAACCCATACGCGACTTCATAGAACGTCGATTAGGCCTTGTTTTCACGGTCTTTCTGGCATTGCTAATCGGCGGTTTCCTTCTGGTGAGATACATATGACCACGACCCGCCTCGCCCTGATTGCAGCTGCAGGCTCAGCCCTCCTTCTCGGCGGTGCTTTCCTGTTCCAACTCGCAGGCTACCCGCCCTGCAAAATGTGCCTCTGGCAACGCTGGCCGCATGCCGCGGCAATCCTCATCGGTTTGCTCTTCATAGCGCTCAAGACCCGCGCCCTGCTCTGGCTGGGCGCAATTGCCGCACTCGCAACCTCTGCCGTAGGGTTGTTTCACGCAGGTGTCGAACAGCAATGGTGGGAAGGCCCCTCCACCTGCACCTCCGGCTCGACCGAAGGGCTGACGCCTGATGAGCTGCTGGAACGCATCCTCAACGCCCCCCTCGTGCGCTGCGACGAGATCGCATGGCAATTCGCAGGCCTTTCTATGGCCGGTTGGAATGCGGTTTTCTCCCTAATCCTAGCCCTGATCTGGATCGCCGCGGCCCGCAGGTCTAACTAGCTTCTTTCTGCCGGAAATATGCTCAAGGGGGATGCCCGCGTGGCGGGGGAGTGAAACTCCCCCAAAAACGCACAACATCACGCGCGCGGAACGCGCACATTTGCGAAACGGCACGCCCCATTGCACCCCATATGCTGTATGCGCTATATATCAAGACAACAAAATAACGGCCAAAGACAAAGAACGGACTCAACGTGAACGACACGCCGGAAACCCCTGAAAACGAAGAAGAAAACCTGCCTGAACGCATGGAGCATGACGGCCCACAGGTAAACATCTCTGACGAGATGAAAACCTCCTTCATCGAATACGCCATGAGCGTCATCATTTCGCGCGCCATTCCCGACCTGCGCGACGGGCTGAAACCGGTACACCGGCGCATCCTCTACGCGATGCATGAGACCGGAAATACCCACGACAAATCCTACCGCAAATCCGCCCGTCCCGTGGGCGATGTGATGGGCCAGTACCACCCGCATGGCGATAGCGCGATCTACGACGCGCTGGTGCGCATGGCGCAGGATTTCTCCATGTCGCTGCCGCTGCTCGATGGTCAGGGCAATTTCGGCTCGATGGACGGCGATAACCCCGCCGCCATGCGTTATACCGAAGTGCGGATGGACAAACCCGCCGCCTTCCTGCTGAACGATATCGGCAAGGACACGGTCGATTTCCAGGACAATTACGACGGCAAGCAGCAAGAACCCACGGTTTTACCCGCCCGCTTCCCCAACATGCTGGTCAATGGCGCCGGCGGCATCGCGGTTGGCATGGCGACCAACATCCCGCCCCACAATCTGGGGGAGGTGATCGACGCGACGCTGGCATTGATCGAAAGTCCTGACCTGAGCTCGGAAGACCTGATCGAATACGTCCCCGCCCCTGACTTTCCCACGGGCGGCATCATCCTGGGCCGCACCGGCGCGCGAAAAGCCTATACCGAAGGCCGAGGCTCCGTCATCGTGCGCGCCAAAACCCATACAGAGGAAATCCGCAAAGACCGCTGGGCGATCATCATTGACGAGATTCCCTATCAGGTGAACAAGGCCACAATGATCGAACGCATCGCGGAAGCCGCACGCGACAAAAAGATCGAAGGCATTTCCCATGTGCAGGACGAATCCGACCGCGTCGGCGTCCGTGTCGTGGTCGAACTTAAACGCGATGCGACCGCCGAAGTCGTCCTGAACCAGCTATTCCGCTTCACCCCCATGCAGACCTATTTCTCCTGCAACATGCTGGCGCTGAACGGCGGCAAGCCTGAGCAGCTTACCCTGCGCACCTTCCTGACCAACTTCATCGCTTTCCGCGAAGACGTGGTCGCCCGCCGCACTGCATATGAGCTGCGCAAGGCCCGCGAACGGTCCCACATTCTATGTGGCCTCGCCGTCGCGGTCACCAATATTGACGAAGTTGTCGCCACCATCCGCAACTCCGCCGATGCAGCCGAGGCGCGCGAAAAGCTAATGACCCGCGCCTGGCCCGCTGCCGAGATCGCGCAATATATCAAGCTGATCGACGACCCGTCCCACACGGTCAACGAGGACGGCACCTATCATCTGTCCGAAATTCAGGCTCGCGCCATTCTGGAGCTGCGCCTGCAACGTCTGACCCAAATTGGCGTCAAGGAAGTCACGGATGAGCTGGAAGAGCTCGCTGCCAAGATCAAGGAATATCTCGATATTCTACGCTCCCGCGAAAGGATCATGGAGATCATTTCGAACGAGCTGAAGGAAGTCCGCGAACAATTCGCCGTCGATCGCCGCTCGGAAATTGTCGACTGGTCCGGCGATATGGAAGACGAAGATCTGATCGAGAAAGAAGACGTGGTGGTCACCATCACGCAGTCCGGCTGGATCAAACGCACGCCTCTCGCCGACTTCCGTGCGCAGCGTCGTGGCGGCAAGGGCCTGTCAGGCATGGCGACCAAAGAAGACGACGTCGTCACCACGCTCTTCGTGGCCAACACCCATACGCAGCTGCTGTTCTTCACCACAGACGGCATGGCCTACAAGCTGAAAACATGGCGCCTGCCCCAAGGCGGCCGCACCGCCAAAGGCAAGGCCATCGTCAACATCCTGCCGATCCCCACAGGCGTCTCCATCGCCGCAATCATGCCCGTGGACCGGGACGAAGAAGATTGGGGTGATTTGCAAATCGTCTTCGCCACAACCGCAGGCGATGTACGCCGCAATGCGCTCAGTGACTTCACCAACGTCATGCGCAACGGCAAGATCGCAATGAAGCTGCCCGAGGGCGTCGAATTGGTGAACGCCCGCATCGCGGATGAAAATGACGACGTCATGCTCATCACCAACGCGGGCCGCGCCATCCGCTTCCCGTCCACAGACGTGCGGGTGTTTAGCTCCCGCGCCTCCACCGGTGTGCGCGGCGTGAAGCTGAAAGACGACCAGAAGGTCGTTTCCATGTCCGTCATCCGCCACTTCGTGGCCACGCCAGAAGAACGTACCGCCTATCTTAAGATGCGCCGCGCCATGGCGGGCCTCACAGATGAGGATGCAGATGACGAGGCACCAGCCGATCCGAACTTCTCCACCGAACGCTACGCTGAAATGTCCGCCGCCGAGGACCTGATCCTGACTATCACCGCCCAAGGTGCTGGCAAAATCAGCTCCAGCCACGACTACCCGGTGCGGGGTCGCGGCGGCATGGGCGTGCAAGCCATGTCCATGAAAGCGGGCGACATCGTCGCTTCCTTCCCCGTTGAGATGGACGACCAGATCATGCTGGCCACGTCCAAGGGCCAATCCATCCGCTGCCCGGTTGACGGTATCTCCTTCCGCTCCCGCTCCGCTGGCGGCGTGAAGGTGTTTGACACAGGCAAAGGCGAAACCGTCTCTTCTGTTGCGCGCATCGCGGATCAGGGTGAAGAAGAAGACGGCGAAGAGGCCACCGAAGAATGACCGACGGGCTGGCCTTCGCGGGCCGGTTCCTTCTGGCCATTCTGTTGATCCTGGGGGCCTTCCAAAAGCTTGGTGACGCAAGCGGCGCAATGGGGCTGCTCGCCAATTGGGGCCTGCCCGCATTCCTCGTCTACCCCGCCCTAGCCTTCAACGCCGTCGCCGGTGCCGCACTGCTGGCCGGATGGCAAACTCGCCCCATCGCACTGTTGGCCGCCGCCTATTGCGCAGTCACATCCATCTTTCACTATATCCCCGAGGACCCTTGGCAAATGTCCATCTTCGTCAAGAACTGGTCCATCGCGGGTGGCTTTCTGATGCTCGCCGCCTACGGCCCCGGCAGGTATTCCATCGACGCCCACTAACCGCTTCGTTTTGGCAAAAATACTCAATTCCCAAACCTTCCAATCCGAGCCCCGGCCCGCTACATGCACGACATGATCAAAACACTGAACATCATCGGCGGCGGCATGGCCGGGTCAGAGGCCGCGTGGCAAGCCGCCAATATGGGCGTGCAAGTCATCATCCATGAAATGCGCCCCAAGGTTGAAACCTTCGCGCACCGCACCGGCAATCTGGGAGAAATGGTCTGTTCCAACTCCTTCCGCTCCGACGATGACGAGCAGAACGCAGTGGGCCTGCTCCACTGGGAAATGCGCCAAGCTGGCGGGCTGATCATGGCCTCCGCCGACAAACATGCGCTGCCCGCAGGTGGCGCGCTCGCTGTCGACCGTGATCCTTTCGCAGAAACCGTCACGGCGCAGATCAAAGCCCACCCGAACATCACTGTCAGCTATGACGAAATTGCCGACCTACCTGAGGATGGCAACTGGATCGTCGCAACCGGCCCCCTGACCTCCGGCAATCTGGCAGAGGCAATCGCTGCTGAAACTGGCCAAGACGCGCTAGCGTTCTTCGACGCCATTGCACCGATCATGTATTTCGACACCATCAATATGGACAAAGCATGGTTCCAGTCCCGCTACGACAAGGGCGAGACCGAGGAAGACCGCACCGCCTACCTCAACTGCCCGATGGATAAGGACACCTACGAGGCCTTCATCGACGCGCTGCTCGCCGCTGAAAAAACGGAGTTCAAGGACGGCGAAACAGCCAAATACTTCGACGGCTGCCTGCCCATCGAAGTCATGGCCGAACGCGGCCGCGAAACGCTGCGCTACGGGCCCATGAAGCCCGTGGGCCTGACCAACCCACACCAGCCTGACGTCAAGGCCCATGCCATCGTGCAGCTGCGCCGCGACAATGCGCTGGGGACGCTGTTCAACATCGTAGGCTTCCAGACCAAGATGAAATACGGCGCGCAAAAGGAAGTGTTGCGCATGATCCCGGGGCTGGAAGAGGCCGAATTCGCACGGCTCGGCGGCATTCACCGCAATACGTTCATCAACTCCCCCACGCTGCTGGACAACCAGATGCGCCTCAAATCCAAGCCGCATCTGCGCTTTGCAGGCCAAATCACCGGCGTCGAAGGCTACGTTGAATCCGCGGCCATGGGCCTGCTTGCAGGCCGCTTCGCGGCGGCGGAAATCTTGGGCCAAAGCATCGAAAGCCCGGCACCGGAAACCGCTATGGGTGCGCTCGTCACCCACATCACCGGCGGCGCTGAGGCCAAGACCTTTCAGCCCATGAACGTCAATTTCGGCCTTTTTCCGCCCGTGGTGGACGCCAAGACCGGCCGCAAAAACCGTGCCACGCGCTACAAGATGTACACAGATCGCGCCAAAGCAGCCTGGTCACAGTGGCTTGACCAAGCGCGACTGGACGCAGCCTAATTCCTGCGCCACTCTGCCGCCTATGAGCAAAGGTTTTCTTAAGAACACATACGGGCTCGATAGCGTCGAGAAGACGATGGAGCATTACAGCCAATGGTCCGCGTCCTACGATGCCGAAGTGTCCGAAAACGGCTACGCCCTACCCGGCCGCATAGCCAATGCCGTCGCCAGCGTCACAGAAGACAAAGGTGCCCCGGTGCTCGACTTTGGCTGCGGCACGGGCTTGTCTGGTACGGCGCTCAAGCTGATTGGGTTCGAGGTCATCGACGGCATGGATGTCTCGGCCGACATGCTGGCACAAGCGCGGCTTAAAAACGCCTACCGTACGTTGACCCACGCCGACGCAACGCAGCCGCCTCCTTTCCATATCGGCGAATACGGGCTGGTCACAGCCTGCGGCGTCATTGGATCGGGAGCCGCACCGATCAAGGTGCTGGATGATCTGACCACAAAACTGGCATCGGGCAATAGGCTCGCCTTTTCGTTCAATGACAATACATTGGCGGATCCGACGTACCCGGCGCGGGTTCAGCATTATCGTCAAAACGGGTTTGCGTTGATCTTTGAAGAATATGGGGAGCACCTCCCCGGCATTGACTTGAAGTCCACCGTCTATATCATTGAGAAAACGTGACTTTCACCACTCGCTTCGCGCCTTCTCCTACAGGTCCGCTACACCTTGGTCACGCATACTCAGCGATGCTCGCCCATGACATGGCCAAGGAAAGCGGAGGCGCGTTCCTCTTGCGTATCGAAGACATCGACGGATCACGCGCTCGCCCTGATTGGGAGCAGCAGATTTACGATGATCTGGAATGGCTTGGCCTCGACTGGTCCCTTCCGGTCATGCGTCAATCCGACAGGCTGGCGACATATCGTGAGACGATCAATCAACTGTGGTGGGATAAGTTCCTCTACCGCTGCGATTGTAACCGTCGTGACATAGCGCAGGCGGCGTCGGCGCCACAGGAAGGCGCTCCGCTGCTCGGGCCCGACGGCGTGATCTACCCCGGAACCTGTCGAAACGCGGTGCTGGAGCGCGACCATTACCCTATTCCCGCCCCCGATTCCGCGGCGCTAAGGTTGGATATGAGTTCCGTGCCGAACGGCGTCGCCCATGAAGGCATATTCAGCTTCACCGAGACCGGCTTGGGCCCAGACGAAGAAACAGGAAAAATCGAATTCGATATGTCCGAAGTGTCCCGCGAAATAGGTGACATCGTCCTCGCCCGCAAAGACATGGGTACGTCCTACCACCTCTCGGTGGTTCTCGACGACGCGGCGCAAGGCATCACGCATGTCATCCGCGGCCAGGATCTGTTCGAGGCCACCAAAATCCACGTCATCCTGCAGCGCCTTTTGGGCCTGCCGACGCCTACCTATCATCACCACGAACTCATCCGCGACGAGCAGGGCAAACGACTTGCCAAGCGCGACGACGCGCGCGCGATCGCAAAATACCGCGCGGACGGCTTCTCACCTTCAGATATCCGCAAAATGGTCGGCCTGCCCGGCTAAGCGCCCGGCCCCATCGCTATGTGATCAAAATAGTCTGACTCCGTCAGTCCGCCAAAGGCGCCATCAGTTCCACCTCGTCGCCGGACATGACAGAGGTGTAAAAACACACCCGTCGGTTGGTGTGGCACGCGGCCCCTGTCTGGCGCACTATCGCCAACAGGCAATCCCGGTCGCAATCCAACCGCAAATCCACCAATTCCTGCGTGTGGCCTGATGTCTCCCCCTTGATCCAAAACGCCTGCCGGGAACGCGACCAATAGGTCACCCGCCCGGTCTCTAGCGTCTTCGTCACGGCATCCGCGTTCATCCACGCCATCATCAGCACTTCACCGGTGCCTTCAGCTTGCGCGATGCACGGCACCAACCCCGCCTCGTTGTATTTCAGTGTCGCAGGGTCAAAGCGCATGACGTTTCCTTTTGCATCTGCCGTGTGCCGCCTTATCTATGTCCCATGACCCTGCAAGGACAAGCGGCATGAGCACTGACGGCGACCTTATCAAACTCTATTCTGGCCAGATCCTTGCACTGGCGGCAGATATCCCGCATCTCGACCGGCTCGACGCGCCCGATGCAACGGTCAAGAAACGATCGCCGCTCTGTGGGTCTACCGTGACCGTCGACATCACGATGAAGGACGGCAAGATCGACAGCTTCGGCCAGGACGTCAAAGCCTGCGCGCTTGGTCAGGCGGCGGCATCTGTCGTCGGCGCCCAAGCTGTTGGGCGCACACCCCAGGAAATTGAAACCGCCCGAGATCAGTTGAAAGCCATGCTGAAGCAGGGCGGTCCGGAACCCGATGCACCTTTTGACGGGCTCAAAGTCCTATTGCCCGCGCGCGATTACAAAAACCGACACGCCTCTATCATGCTGACGCTCGACGCCCTGGTCGAGGCCACCTCCGCATAAAAAAACCGCCGCGCTCCGGGACAGGAGGCGGCGGCAGTCGGCTTGTCTGGAATGGTCTGATACGCTGGAGACCGGCGGGAAAGAGGCAAAACCGGTCCGTACAAGTTGGGGACAAGGGCGTATCAGGTGGTTGATCCATCACGGGACAGAGACGGACAACCCTTCCAAGGGCATCAGACAGCAGGCAGTTATCCGAGTTACATTAATTGCGGCAGATACAAGGTCACGGTCATCATCACGCCGATCGCAGCAATTCCAGCGGCATCCTGCATCAGCGTGGCGCGCGAGTTGGACAGTATCTTTTTCACATCTGCGATCATGGGCGGTGACCTCCTCAAGTCTTGTTCTTTTTGTTGTCACTTTGTTCTCATTTTCGTTAACCGAAGTAAAGAACTTTTTGAGAACATTTGCGAACAAAATGTTCCTCTGGCGACGAAAGCATCGCTAACCAACTGAAATCAAACGGATCGCCCGCTCTTGCTCCATCAGCCAAAGAAGAACGCGCGCCGCCTGCCCGCGCGGACTGGTTAACGAAGGGTCAGTCGTCAATAGCGCCCGCGCATCACTTTGCGCCACAGCCATCAACGCGGTTTGCGTCTCCAGATTGGCAATACGAAAGCGTGGCAGTCCTGATTGCGCGGTCCCGATCAAATCCCCTGCCCCGCGCATTTCCAGATCTTCCTCCGAGATACGGAACCCGTCCTCCGTCTCGCGCAAAATGTTCAGCCGCCGCTTCGCGGTCTCGCTCAACGGGTCCTGGAACATCAGCAAACAGGTCGAGGCGCCATCACCCCGTCCAACACGCCCCCGCAATTGGTGCAGCTGTGCCAGGCCGAACCCCTCAGCGCGTTCGATCACCATGATCGTGGCGTTGGGCACGTTTACCCCCACCTCGATCACAGTGGTGGCCACCAGCACTTTGGTCTCTCCCGAGACGAACTTTGCCATGGCGGCGTCCTTGTCGGCGGGCGGCATTTGCCCATGCACCAAACCAACCACACCGTCGCCCAATGCCGCGCGCAGGCGTTTGAACCGTTCCTCTGCTGCCGTCTTGTCGGATACCTCGCTTTCCTCAACCAGCGGGCAAACCCAATAGGCCTGCCTTCTCTCGTCGATGGCATTGCGGAGCTTGCCCACCACTTCGTCCATGCGATTGGTGGAGACCGTAGCCGTCGTCACCGGCTTCCGTCCGGGCGGTTTTTCATCCAACACCGACACATCCATGTCGCCATATTGTGCCAAAGCCAGCGAGCGTGGGATTGGCGTTGCTGTCATCACCAATACGTCGACCGACGTCCCCTTGGCGCCAAGCTCCATGCGCTGCGACACGCCAAAGCGGTGCTGTTCATCCACGACGGCCAGCCGCAAATCCTTGAAAAACACGTCCTTCTGGAACACCGCGTGGGTGCCCACCAGCACATGGATGTCGCCTGCGGCCAAGGCCTCCAGCTTCGCGCGCCGTTCCGCCCCTTTGTCCCGGCCCGTCAACAACGCAATCACGATGCCCGCGTCTTCGGCCAATGGCTCAAGGCTCTCCATATGCTGGCGCGCCAAAATCTCGGTTGGGGCCATCAGCACGCCCTGCCCGCCGGCCTCCACCACCGTCAGCAGCGCCATCAAGGCCACCAAGGTTTTGCCCGAGCCGACATCGCCTTGCAGCAGCCGGTTCATCCTTGTCTTCGTGCCCAAATCATCCGCAATCTCGGCAATCGCCCGTGTCTGCGCGCCGGTCGGTGTGTAGGGAAATGCCGCCAAGACCTTCGATTGCAATTTCCCGGTGGCCACGCTGGCAATGCCCGGCTTCGCCCGCACCGAGGCCCGCGCCAATGACAGCGTCAGTTGATGGGCAAACATCTCGTCATAGGCCAGCCTTTCCCGCACCGGAGCCGTCGGAGCCATGTCTTTCAAGCTGGTCGGCGCATGCGCCCCATGAATGGCGTCCCGAAACGCGGGCCACTTCGCCTGTTTGATTTGCGAGGGATCAATCCATTCGTCAAATTCCGGCACCATCGCCAGAGCCGCCCGCGCCGCACGGTACATCACCTTCTGCGAGATGCCTTGGGTCAACGGATACACCGGCTCAAATTCCGGAATGCTGTCCCCGTCGCTCACGGGCACCATATGATCTGGATGCACCATCTGCGCCATGTTGTCGAACATTTCAACTTTGCCTGAGATCACCCGCCGTTGCCCCGTAGGCAATTGTTTTTGCAGGTAATCCCCGCGGGCGTGAAAGAACACCAACCGAAATTCGGTCTGGGCGTCACGCACATGCACATGGTAGGGCCGACCCTTTTGGCGGGCGGGCACATGCATTCCGATCTCAACCTCGACCGTCACTGTACCAGGCAAGATCGCGTCCCTGATTGATGCTTTGCGTGCCCGGTCAATCCCCGAGCCCGGCAACGTCAACAACAGGTCCTTGGGTTTTTCGATATGCAGCTGCTCGAACAGCGTTGCGGTCTTGGGGCCCACACCATCCAGCTTAGTCAAATCCGCAAAAAGCGGGAATAGGATTTCGGGGCGGCCGGACACCTAAGCAGCCCCGATCAGCGCCAGCCAGCCGTTTTCATCCATCGTTTCAATACCCAGGTCAGCCGCCTTCTTGGCCTTGGAACCTGCCCCCGGCCCTGCCACCAGAATGTCGGTCTTGGCAGACACGGAGCCAGAAACCTTCGCGCCCAGACTTTCCGCCCGTGCTTTAGCTTCAGCGCGGGTCATCCTTTCCAACGTGCCGGTGAAGACCACGGTTTTACCGGCCACCGGGCTGCTGGACGTATCCCGCCTGGGCATGTCGAGCACATCCAACTGCGTAATCAGCCGATCGATTGAGGCGCGCTCTGCCCCTTGAGCAAAGGCCAAAACGACCGAAGACGCCATAACTTTGCCAACCCCATCGATCCCATTGAGCTCTTCCCACGCTGCACTTTCAGGGTCCGCCGCCTCGATCATCGAGGCTTCCAAAATGGACCAGCTGGTGTAGTGATTGGCCAGCAGGTTGGACGCGCTTTCGCCAACATGGCGCAATCCGAGAGCAAACAACACGCGGTTCACCGGAATTTTGCGTTTCTCGTCAATGGCATCAAACAGGTTGCCTGCCGATTTGTCGCCCCACCCGTCACGGTTCTTCAGCTTGGCCAATTGCGCCGCGTCACGCTCCTTGAGGGTAAAAATATCGGCGGGCTCTTTGATGGGCAGTTGATCATCATGATAAAACGCTTCGACCTGCTTTGCCCCCAACCCTTCGATGTCAAAGGCCCCGCGGCTGACGAAATGCTTCAGCTTTTCAACAGCCTGCGCCGGACAGATAAGCCCGCCGCTGCACCGCCGAACCGCATCGCCTTCCTCACGCACCGCGTCGGACTGGCATTCAGGACAAAGTGTGGGGAACACATACGGCGTCGCGCCATTTGCCCGCTTGCTCAAATCTACATCCGCCACTTTCGGGATCACGTCGCCTGCGCGATACACCTGAACCCAGTCTCCTTCGCGGATGTCCTTGCCATCCCGGATCGGGTTGCCCTTGGCATCGCGCCCCGCGATGTAGTCTTCGTTGTGCAGCGTGGCGTTGGACACGACCACACCCCCAACAGTCACCGGCTGCAGGCGCGCCACGGGCGACAATGCCCCTGTCCGGCCCACCTGAATCTCAATTGCTTCGAGGCGGGTCCAGGCCAGTTCTGCGGCAAATTTATGCGCAATCGCCCAGCGCGGCGTGGTTGACCGAAAGCCCAAACGGCCCTGCAACGTAAGGTCATTTACCTTATAGACCACACCGTCGATGTCGTACCCCAAGGTCGCGCGCTGCGCGTCAATGCTTTGGTAATGCGCAATCAGCGCGTCCGGCCCGTCGCATAACTGCGTCAGCGGATTGGTCTGAAATCCCAATTCCGCCAACCGTTCAATCGCGCCCATCTGAGTCTCTGCCAACGGTGCGCTAAGCGCGCCCCAAGCGTAAGCAAAAAACTCCAACGGCCGCGATTTCGTAATCTCCGCATCCAGCTGCCGCAGCGAGCCAGCCGCCGCATTGCGCGGGTTGGCGAATGCCTTGCCCCCACGCGCCTCTTGCCTCGTGTTCAACGCCGCAAAATCGGCATGCGACATATACACCTCGCCGCGCACCTCCAGCACATCCGGCGCGCCGTTCAGCTTTTGGGGGATGTTGCCAATCATCCGCGCATTGGCGGTGACGTTCTCCCCCACCGCCCCGTCCCCGCGCGTGGCCGCATAGACCAGATTGCCGCCCTCATAGCGCAACGACAAGGACAACCCGTCAATTTTGGGCTCGGCCGTATATTGCAGTGCCGCGTCCTCGCGCAGCCCAAGGTATTTGCGAATGCGCCCATCAAATTCGGCAACATCACCGTCTTCAAACGCGTTGCCCAACGACAGCATTCGCACTTCATGGGTGATCTTGGAGAACCCTTCGGCCAACGGCCCACCCACTTGATCAGACGGGCTGTCGTCGCGCTTCAGCTCTGGAAAACGCGCTTCAATATCGGCGTTACGACGTTTGAGCGCGTCATAGTCTGCATCAGCCAAGTCCGGCGCGTCCTGCGTATGGTAGGCACGATTTGCGCCTGCCAATTCCTCCGCCAAACGGGCCAGTTCCATGCGCGCCTCGGACATATCGAGCGCGCCAACATCTTTTGATCTCAGTTCGGACATGACCCCTCGGCGATTTCAGGCACAGGTCCATCCCGAGCCTTTGCAATCAATCTTGCCATCCAGTGATAAAAGCGTGCAGGCGGGGCGTCCACCACAAGATGGCGGCCATGCGTTTCTAACCCGCACCAATGCGGTCACGCCAAATGACACCGCGCCCCGCGACATGTCGGTGTCACGGGGCGCGCAGGCCATTCTTGGGGGGAAATAGGTGGTTCAGATTACGCGCCGATGGCCAACCGCGCGTCGCCAGTGTCTTCTGCCGGTTGAGGATCGCGCAGCACGTAGCCCCGCCCCCATACCGTTTCGATGTGGCTTTCTCCGTCGTTGGCATTGGCCAGCTTCTTGCGCAGTTTGCAGATGAAGACGTCAATGATCTTCAACTCCGGTTCATCCATGCCGCCATAAAGATGGTTCAGGAACATCTCCTTGGTCAGCGTCGTGCCCTTGCGCAGCGACAGCAACTCGAGCATCTGGTACTCTTTTCCCGTCAGGTGCACAGCCTTGTTGTCCACGTCGACAGTTTTAGCGTCCAGGTTCACAGCAATGCTGCCCGTTTTGATAATCGATTGCGAATGCCCTTTGGACCGGCGGATGATCGCATGGATGCGCGCCACCAGCTCTTCGCGGTGAAATGGCTTGGTAAGGTAGTCGTCGGCCCCAAAGCCAAAGCCCTTCAGCTTGCTTTCGGTGTCATCCGCGCCAGTCAGAATCAGAATCGGGGTTTCGATCCGGCTCAGCCGCAATTGCCGCAGCACTTCATGCCCCGTCATGTCAGGTAAATTCAGGTCGAGCAGGATCAGGTCGTAATCATACAGCTTCGCGAGATCGATCCCTTCTTCACCAAGGTCGGTCGTGTACACGTTTAAATTCGCGTGGGTTAGCATCATCGAAATGGATTTTGCTGTCGTTGGATCGTCTTCGACTAGAAGAACGCGCATTGGACTATCTCCGATAGGTCCCCTCAAAACACTCAATCTTAATAATCATCTATAAAGGTTAATCTAAGGTTACTAACAATTTTGGCCGCTAAGTTTTTGATCTGAGTGACGAAATTTCTGAAGAGCTGTCGTTTTCAATGCGCCTTCGCCAAATTCAGCGACTGCGCTGCGCCAGCTGTCCAGTTCTTCCTCAGACAATCCATAGGTAGCGCAGGCCTCTGACTTTTCCAACAGGCCAGCGTCCACCGCCTTCACCACTGCGGCCTTTCGGCTGGCAACCCAGCGGGTCGTATTGGCGTTTGGCAGATCCGCGCGCGTCATGGTGGATCCATCCGCTAGCGTCACCAATCGCGGGCCGTGTGGGCGTTTAATATACATTTCAGGGCTTTCATCTTACCTCGTGCGGCCCCACATGCCATCAAGACCCTTAAAGACCGGTGAAGCCTGCGCTTGAAGACCTGTAAGAATTTCCTATATTTCGCGCGACTTTCCACGACACAACCAATGCAAGGCGCAGATCATGGCCCTCGACTGGACCGACGGACAACTCAATTCGCTGGGCTTTGCCAAGCCCCCGGCAGATACCCGCGTGGTCGTGGCCATGTCTGGCGGCGTTGACAGCTCGGTCGTGGCGGCGATGCTGGCCGAGGAAGGCTATGATGTGGTCGGTGTCACATTGCAGCTTTATGACCACGGCGCCGCCTTGGCCAAGAAGGGCGCATGTTGCGCCGGTCGCGACATCCATGACGCGCGTCGGGTGGCCGAAGAAATGGGCTTCCCGCATTACGTGCTGGATTATGAGAACGTCTTCAAGGACGCTGTAATCGACGAATTCGCGGACAGCTACCTGGCCGGTGCAACACCCGTCCCCTGTATCCGCTGCAATGAGCGGGTGAAGTTCAAGGACCTGCTGGAAACCGCCAAGGACCTTGACGCCGATTGCATGGCGACGGGCCATTACATCCAACGCAAGATGGGCGACAGCAAAGCCGAGCTTCATTCGGCGGCCGACGCAAACCGTGATCAAAGCTATTTTTTGTTCTCGACCACGCCCGCGCAACTGGACTACCTGCGATTCCCGCTGGGCCACCTGCCGTCCAAGGCCGAGACCCGCGCGCTTGCGGCAAAATATGGGCTCAGCGTGGCGGACAAGCCCGACAGTCAGGACATCTGCTTTGTGCCCAACGGCAACTACGCCTCGGTCATTGAAAAGCTGCGCCCGGACGCCGCGGACCCGGGCGATATCGTCGACATGGACGGTAACGTGATGGCGCAGCATGCCGGCGTCATCCACTACACGATCGGCCAAAGGCGCGGCCTTGGCATCGGCGGGCTGGAAACGCCGCTTTACGTGGTCAAGCTGGATGTGGACAAGAAACACGTCATCGTCGGCCCGAAAGAGGCATTGGCGACCCGCACGGTGCCAGTGCGCGAAATCAACTGGTTGGGGGACGCCCCCTTTGACAGCCAAGCAGAGTGGCACGTCAATGTGCGCGTCCGGTCCACCAAGCCGCCCATGCCTGCTGTCATCCGCCCGCTTTCAGCGACGGAAGCAACGGTCGAACTGCTGACACCTGAGGAAGGCGTCTCCCCCGGGCAGGCTTGCGTGTTCTATGAAGACGGCACCACCCGCATTCTCGGCGGCGGCTGGATCTGGCGCGGCGCGTAGCTGTTAGCCAAGCACGCGGCGTATCCCATCGACCAGCTGTTCGCTGACCACCTTCACTTTGGATGTGTGCGCCATATCGGCAGCGCTTGCGACCCAGATCGGGACGCTGATTTCTGCGACGTCGGGTTTGCGCGAAAGGCCTGGATTACTGTCAGCGAGAAACGTGGGAAGAAACCCCTGCCCGGCGCCTGCGGCGATCAACCCAATCTGCACCATAAAGCTATCAGAGCCCACGCCGAACTGAGACTTGCGCAAGGCATGTCGCATCCACTCGGCCGGCTTCGAACGCGACAATGGGCCCTCAAGCGTCAGCCACTTTTCATCCGCCCGCCCGGCGGCCGTTGGACCATACAGCGCAAATGTCAGAACGCCCGCTTTGATGCCGATCAGCGTGTCCTCCAACTGCTCTGCGGGCCTGACCGTGATATCCGCCGCGAGGCGGTTGAAGTCGAGATGCCGGTTTGCGCTATGAAGTGTCAGCCGCAAATCCGGGTAGGCCGCAGATATGTCCTGGACAATTCCCGGCAACACGCTTTGGCAAAGGCTGTCTGTTGACGTGATGCGGACAGGCCCTTTCAGCGCGGCCGTGCTGCCCGTCAGCAGGCGGTCCACTGCCATCACCGCATTCTCAACCTCCTGAGCCGCCTCTAAGACAGCCAGCTTGTCGGGCAACACGGAATAACCGCGCGCGCTGCGTAAAAATACGGGCTCGCCATGGCGTTCCTCGAACGCCGCGACCCGGCGCAACACGGTGGCATGGGTGACAGATAGGGCGCGGGCCGCCTCGCTCACCGACCCGGTCTCGGCGACCGCAAGCACAAAACGCAAATCATCCCAGTTTTGTCTGTGCATTAATCGCAATCCAATTCACAATAATGGAGAGTTCATTTTAAATAATGTTAGCGTACAGTTAACGTCATTACACCAGCTTTTTGGAGGACACCCAGATGAAAAAATCGACGATCCTTGCAATGTCTCTTGCGCTCGCAACCGGTACTGTCGCTATCGCAGGCGGCCATGGAGGCAACCCGGCGGTAATAGCACGCAACGCCCATATGGGCCTATATGGATACAACCTTGGCATTCTGGGCGATATGGCCAAAGGCACGACAGAATACAACGCCGACGCGGCAAAGACCGCGGCCACCAATCTGGCGACGCTCGCCGCGATGGATCAATCCAGCTACTGGCCCGAAGGCACGGCCCAGGGTGAGGTCGAAGGATCGCGCGCCAAGGCTGAGATCTGGACCGACGGTGGCGGCATCATGAAACACGTCGTCGAGTTGCAAACCGCGTCAGCTGCATTGGCCGACGTTGCCGGCAACGGGTTGGAAGCTCTTCAAGGTGGAATTGGCGGCGCGGGCAAGGTCTGCGGCGACTGCCACAAGGCCTATCGAGGGCCGCGCAACTAAGCGCCTATGTTGGGGCGTCTGTTCCGTTGGGGGGTGTTTCTGGGTCTGGTCGGGCTTGGCGCCTTCTGGTTTGTGACGATGCCGCAATCGGTCTCCGACGGGGAATTGACGGGGCTGACTGCGGATGCGGCGGCGGGCCAGCAGGTCTTCACCGCCGCCGGCTGCGCGTCCTGCCACGCGGCCCCAAAGACCGAGGCGGGAGACAAGCTTGTCCTCACGGGCGGGCAGACATTCCCGTCGCCCTTTGGCACTTTCACTGCGCCCAACATAAGCCAGGACCCCGATCACGGCATTGGCGGCTGGTCCGCGTCGGACCTGGCAAGCGCCGTCATTAAAGGCACCTCCCCCGACGGGCAGCACTATTTCCCCGCCTTCCCCTATGCCAGCTACGCCAAGATGACGCCTCAGGACGCGGTTAACCTGCACGCCTACATGCAAACGCTGCCTGCGGATGCCACGCCGTCTCAGCCGCATGACATAGGCTTCCCCTTCAACATCCGCCGCACGCTGGGCGGTTGGAAGATGCTGTTTGTCTCGGAAAGCTGGGTGCTGGATACAGACGATCCGCAATTGCAGCGCGGCCGCTATCTGGTGGAGGCGCTGGGCCATTGCGCTGAATGCCACACGCCGCGGAATGCGCTTGGCGGGCTGCAAAAGGACAATTGGATGCAAGGCGCGCCTGACCCCTCCGGCAAAGGCCGTATCCCGGGTGTCACCCCCGCCATTCTGGGCTGGTCGCAGGCCGACATCGCCGAATACCTGAACTCCGGCTTCACGCCGGAATTCGATACCGCAGGCGGCCACATGGTGGAGGTGGTGGAAAACACCGCTCAGCTGACGCAGGAAGACCGTGAGGCAATCGCCGCCTACCTTATGGCCCTGCCTAACTGACTAGCCGTACAAGTCATGCGCCCGCGCCTCAAAGGCGCGCACAACGCGCTGCATGGCCTCATTGAAAAACAGCCCCGCCGCCCCCTGCAGCAACCGCGATTTGAATTCGAAATCCACCTCAAAGGCCACCTCGCAGCCGCCCTCCACATCCACAAACTGCCACACGGACTCCAAATGCTTGATCGGCCCGTCCAGATATTCGGTGTCAATGCGCCGCGCCTCTCGGGCCAGCGTCACTTTCGATGTAAACCGCTCTCGGAACACTTTGAAACTGATCACCAAATCGGCAATCACTATTTCCACGCCGCCCTGATCCTCCCGCGACTTGATCCGCGCGGCGGCTGTCCAGGGCAGAAACTCGGGATACGAGGCCACATCCGCCACAAGTTCATACATCTGGTCAGCCGTAAACGGCAGGGTGCGGGTCTCGGAATGGCTGGGCATGTGTCGAAGATAAACCTTAGTGACGTCGCAACGGTTTTCGGTGCATAAAGCCCCAAGTTCAAGGGGGTAACATGTCTCATCCACCATACGAGATCGACCAGATGATCTCGGCCAAGTCCATCGCCGCCCGGATCGAGGACCTTGCCACCGAAATTCACGACCATTTCGAGGGCACCGACAAGCTGGTCATCGTCGGGCTTTTGCGCGGCTCCTTTGTCTTCATCGCCGATCTGGTGCGCGAGCTGGACCTGCCGGTTGAGGTCGATTTTCTTGAGGCATCCAGCTACGGCGACAGCACCGAGTCCTCGCGTGAAGTGCGTATTCTCAAAGACTTACGCGGCGAAATTCATGGTCGTGACGTGTTGGTGGTCGAAGACATCGTCGACACCGGCTTCACACTGTCCCATGTGGTCAAGCTGCTGGCCAACCGCGAACCCGCCCGCATGGAAACCGTGGCCCTTCTCGACAAACCGTCGCGGCGCGAGGTCGACGTCAAAGCCACCTGGACCGGTTTCGAAATCCCCGATGAATTTGTCGTGGGATACGGCATCGACTACGCCCAGAGGAACCGCAACCTGCCCTTTATTGGGAAGGTGCGGTTTACGTAATCGCCTGAAATCCGGCGTAGACGCCAATGTCCCGACCAGCACGTTGGATGAGCGTCCGCAAAGCCCCTCAATCTAAACACCCCAAGGCGGGCGGTTCAGCGCGTTGAATGAATGTCTGTTTTGAACCCTGAGTTACGTGAACACCCCTCATCGGAAAACAATGGTGCTGGCAATTTCTCGAGGAGAAATTGATCGCAAATCCTCTTTGAGGATTTGGCAGCAGACTTTTTTTAAAAGTCTGGTTAGTCCCGACACGCCCCAAGCCAAAACTTGACCTGACGCCAGAAACCGCAAATACCAGCTCAGTCAAAACCAAAAGGCCAACCCCATGAACCTCCACTGGCTCATACGCGCCAAACGATGGGCGCAGAACCCGCCCTCTGCGGCGCGGGTCAAGCTGGTCTTCACCATCATTGCCGCCTGCATCGCCATCGGCCTGATCGAGCATTATGTGGGTTGGCCCGAGTGGGCCACGGCGGAGCGTATTCCGCGAGTGCCCAAGTAAGTATTCGCGATTTTGCGAGACTGGGGTAGCCTCGCCCCATGCAGACCCATTCTGTAGAGACCAAACCGACCCACGCGCTGTCTGCGCTGATCCTTGGCCGCGCTGCGATGTTGGGCGTTTGGGCAATGCTGCCCCCCTCGCCCGCGCCAGTTGTGTTGTGGGGCTGCTTGCTGCTCGACACAATCATTCTACTTTGGCAAATCAGTCTTATCCGCGCGACTATCCGCAGCACCGGCCCCTCACTATGGTCCTATGTCCTGAGCATTGCGGGCCTCATCGCCATTGCGATTGTTGGCACCACCGGTCTGAACCAGCTGTCAAAGGCATGGCTCTTGCCGCCGCCTGCGATCAAATCGGCCCAGCCGTTGAAGGTGGACGGCCAGATTGCCTACCTCACCGGCCCAATTGATTTTGACACCTATGAGGCTATGAAGAAAACGCTGACCCTCTCCCCGCCTCCAACGGTCCTGCAGCTCAACAGCAGCGGCGGTCGTATCGGCGCCGCGCGCGGTGTGGCCCGCCTTGTGCGGGAGGCCGGGCTGGCCACGCATGTTGACGGCACCTGTGCCTCCGCCTGCACCCTAATCTTCGCCGCAGGCCCCCGTCGCACGATGTCAGGCAATGCTCGTATCGGGTTTCATGGCTACCGCTTGAACAGCAATGTGGCGACGCTCAATGCCAGCGAAGAACAAGACCGCGACAAAGCCGCGTTCATCGCCCAAGGCGTCGACGCCACTTTCCTCGACCGCGCCCTAGCGATTGCCCATGATGACATGTGGTTCCCCAGCACCGCAGAGCTGAAAAACGCAGGCGTGTTGACGAACTAAAAATCCGTCAATTTCATGATCGATACTTTGTTACAGAGGTTTAGCGTTTCCCCCGCACGCGCGGATCAGCCGCCCAGCTTCTTCAGTCGCGCCTCTCTCAGCCGGGCAAAGTCGTCGCCGGCATGATAGCTAGACCGCGTCAAAGGCGTGGCCGAGACCATCAGGAACCCTTTCCCGTAGGCCGCCTTTTCATAGGCCGCGAATTCCTCCGGTGTCACGAAGCGGTCCACACGGTGATGCTTCGGCGTGGGCTGAAGGTACTGCCCGATGGTCAGGAAATCGATATCCGCGGCCCGCATATCTTCCATAACCTGCACCACGGACTGCCGGTCTTCACCAAGGCCTACCATGATACCGGATTTGGTGAACATCGACGGGTCCAATTCCTTCACCCGCTGCAGCAGCCGCAACGAATGGAAGTACCGCGCCCCGGGCCGCACCTCAGGGTAAAGCCCCGGCACAGTTTCAAGGTTGTGGTTGAACACGTCAGGCCGCGCCTCGACCACCTGTTCCAGAACCTCCGGCGCGCAGCGGATGAAATCGGGCGTCAGGATCTCGATCGTGGTCGACGGCGAGCGTTTCCGGATCGCCCGGATGGTCTGCGCAAAATGCTCTGCCCCGCCGTCTTCGATGTCGTCACGGTCGACTGAGGTGATCACAACGTGGTTCAGGCCCAGTTTTTCGACCGCCGCAGCCACGCGGCCCGGTTCAAACACGTCCAGCGCCTCCGGCGGTTTGCCCGTCGCGATGTTGCAGAAGGTACAGGCCCGCGTGCAGACTTCGCCCATTATCATCATCGTTGCGTGGCCTTGCGACCAGCATTCGCCGACGTTAGGACAGCCCGCTTCTTCGCAAACGGTCACCAGCTTGTTGTCGCGCATGATCTTGGCGGTCGCTTTGTAACCTTCCCCCACCGGCGCTTTCACCCTGATCCACTTTGGTTTCTTGGGTTGGGCGTTGTCCGGCTTATGCGCCTTCTCAGGATGACGTTGATCGGGAATTTTCAAATCACGGGTGGCCATTTGGCTTGTCCTTTTGCGTTCAAGGACAATCTAGGGCGCGCCGCTCGCCGGGGCAAGGAAGCTGCGCGCATATCCGGTTTGCGCGTCGCATGCGGCGGTCAAATGAGTGCACAATTCATCCACCCACGCGGCATCCAGAGAGCTTGTCCTTCTGACAAGCGCCAATTTGCGGGCAGGTTCCGGATCGGCGAAGCGAGCAAGCGACAAATTTGGCGCCAAGCCCTCTGATTTGACCGCCAATTCCGGCAACAAAGTAAGTCCAAAACCTTCGGACACCAGACCGCAAAGCGTCGAAAGAGATGAGGCCCCCAGGTCGATTTGCCGGCGATCCGCCAATCCGCAGACGTCCAGGGCCTGATCTGCGAGACAATGCCCTTCATCCAAAAGCAACAGCTGCTCTGGGTCGATCTGTTTGGGCCGCAGTCGATCCGTTTGCCCCTGCAGGGACGCTATGCGGTCCGCGGGCCCGGCTAGCACAAATCTGTCGCTGCAGATCAGATGAGCCGTCAGTCGCTTGTCCTTCACCGGCAGCGCCATCACCGCTGCATCTAAATGACCCGACAACACGCCATCCAGAAGCCGCTCTGTCTGAGCTTCGCGAACCCGGATGTCCAATCCCGGTTCAGCGGCGCGAAGCGCTCTTAAGAGGTCAGGCAAGACATAGGGCGCGACCGTTGGGATGATGCCGAGCTTCAGATCGCCCGTCAGCCCGTCGCGCAGCCGCGCCGCCTGTTCAAGATCTTCAGCTTGCGCAAGAATTGGTAAAGCACGCGCCAGCACGTCTTCACCGGCGCGCGTCAGTTGTAAATCGCGGGGCATTCTCTCAACGAGTTGAACATCAAGATTGCCCTCTAATTCTTTGATTTGTTGTGACAAAGCAGACTGAGATATATTGCATCGTGCCGCTGCCGACCCGAAAGACCGGGCATCGGCAAGGGCAGCGAAGTAGGACAATTGGCGCAGGGTGATTTTCATAAGACTATCTTATGAAAGATCACCCACACATCAAGTTTTTCCGCCCCATTCCGGCCCCATACAGGGACCGGTGCCTCAGTCCCCGATTAACGCGCTAACCGACCCATGCCGCTCGACATAGTGCCGGCGCAACCGTTGCAACGCGATGCGGAGCACAACTTTACCGGAACGCGCAGACCAGCCCATCCGTTTCTCGGCAGCCTCAAGACCTTCGAGGAAACAGCAGCACCGCATGATGATGTCGCCCAAGCCTGGGCCCAGTTCGTTCAGCGCTGTCAAAATGCGCGCCCTTGCGGCCCGGGGGCCCTCACCGATACCGGCTCCCGACCCAAATGCGCCGCGATCGCCCGTTGTCATGAACCGATCCCAGTTCTGCGCCACCCTTGGTCCCATATGCGCCAATTCAAAATCTTCGCGAAACCGTTCACCGGCTTGCACCAGGTCCGTGTCCAGGAATGGTTTCCCGTCGCGATCCTTACGCCTGCCCAGCATGGTGAGCGGGCTTTCTGCAACATTGCACCTGACTGTAAGAGTTTGTTCCGGCTTGTTTGGGTCGGTGATGGATTTCTCTTCCCAAACCATGTGCTGGTCCTGAAAAGGGTCACCCTGCTCACGCGCCTTTCTGCTGTTCATGTCTTCGGCCAGATAGCGTTTCAGGGCTGCCCGCCCCGCCGTGGTGATGCTATAGCGGGCAACCCGCCCCGCTCCTGCGCAACTGATCCAGTCTTTCAGCGCAAAAGCCTGCGCAATGTCCCGATCCACCACCGCCGTGCGCACCGGTTCTGCGTCCGGTCGTGACCGCAACACGGCCGCCTTTCCCATCTCAGGTGCCAAGGCGAGGACCGCTCCGCTTTCGCACAGCCGTCGCAATATGCGGCGCGCCTCACGGGCCAATGTCTCTTCATCGGGCAACGCTTGCGGGCGGGCAAAGGCATTCATGTTCTGTTTTCCTTTCTTAATTTCTGAGCAGGTCGGCCGACGCATCAAGGCGCCAAGACCGTCCAGGGCTTCATCAATGAGAGGGTCGTCCCTTCGGTTTTCAAACCGGCGTACCTGGCGCAAAACGGTCGAGGGATGGCATCCTTCGACACGAGCGACATCACGAAGCGACAATCCATGCTCCACATGCTTCAAATACCTCTGCACTGGGGTGGGCACCCAGCCAGGAAAACCGCTTACTAATTGATTTTGATTAATAATATGCACGTTACGTCTACCCCCGTCGTCGAATGCAACACTGGCAGAATTGGGCGATCTTTCTTTAATCTTAGTTAACAAAGCCAGCATCGGCCCAAAATTGTTTCCAAATAATGAACAAACGAAAATGAACCGTTCGGCGGTCAATCAATGGCGCAACGGGTCGGTTTGGCGGCCTATTTCTGGGTCCGAGATTCGACCAACTAAAGATTTAGGAAATTAACAATGCCGAACGTCCACGACATTCTGACCACATTGCGCCGGCCACGCCTTTTGGTACGTGCGGCCCGCCATGGCCTCCACGACTACAACCGCAGACGAGACCTAAACCGCCTGACCGGGCAAAACGCACGGGCAAGCACCAGATCGATCGTCGAAAATCTGGTCGAGCAGGAAGAGCAGCTCGAAGAAACGCGCAAGGCAGGCGACGCGGCGTATCGCGCCTCCCACCACATTGAGCTGTTGGTCGCGTTGATGGCGGAATGCCAATTGCTTCCGCGCGCCACTCAGAGTTGACGATCAGACGAAGGCGTCCGGCATAGATTCCTTTTTCTGCCGGATATAGTCCTTCAACGCCTCGTCTATCGCAGGATCAAGGTGCGGCTGCTGGTAGTCATTTAGCAGTTTTTCAACCCGCGCTGAGGCCAAAGCCTGCGTATCGCGCGCGCCCTCGTCCTGCCAGGTTTCAAAGGGCTTGTAATCCAACAAATCAGACCGCCAGAATGCTTCCTTGAAATTGGCCTGCGTATGGGCACAGCCAAGATAGTGGCCGCCGGGTCCAACTTCCTCGATCGCGCCCATGGCTTGGGCGTTTTCATCGACAGAAACGCCCTTTGCAAGCCCGTGGAGGGTCCCAAGCTGATCAGCATCCATAACGAATTTTTCGAAGGAAGAGACCAGCCCACCTTCCAGCCAACCGCACCCGTGCAACATGAAGTTTACGCCCGCGAGAAGTCCCACATTCAGAGAATTCGATGTCTCGTAAGCCGCCTGCGCGTCGGGCAGTTTTGAACCGCAAAACGAACCGGCGGACCGGTATGGCAGCCCTAGCCGCCGCGCCAGCTGGCCAGCACCATAGGTGATATGCGCCGCCTCAGGCGTTCCAAATGTTGGCGCACCCGAGTTCATGTCGATGGAGGTCACAAAAGCGCCCATAATGACAGGTGCGCCGGGTCTTATCAGCTGGCTGTAGGCAACGCCCGCCAGCACCTCTGCCAGAACTTGGGTCAATGTGCCTGCCACAGAAACGGGCGCCATGGCGCCGCCCACAATGAAGGGCGAGACGATGCAGGCCTGGTTCGCCTTTGCGTACACCTCCAGCGCCCCCATCATGATCGAATCGAATGTCATGGGCGAGTTGATGTTGATCAACGAGGTCATCACCGTGCGGTCATTTAGCCCACCGAACAGGATGTCAGCCATTTCTACCGAATCCTGCGCGCGCTCCGGCTCTGTCACCGAGCCCATGAACGGCTTGTCGCTATAGGCCATGTGGGCGTACAGCATGTCCAGGTGGCGTTTGTTGACCGGGATGTCCGTGGGCTCGCACACCGTGCCGCCCGAATGGTGCAGCCATTTCGACATGTAGCCCAGCTTCACGAATTTCTCGAAATCCGCGATCGTCGCATAGCGCCGCCCGCCTTCGGCGTCGCGCACGAAAGGTGGCCCATAGACCGGGGCAATCACCAGGTTGCGGCCACCGATTTCGACGGAGCGTTCGGGATTGCGGGCGTGTTGCGTGATCATCGACGGCGCGGTCGAACACAGTTTGCGTGCCAGACCGCGTGGAATGCGAACCCGTTCACCTTCGACCTCGGCCCCCGCGTTACGCCAGCGGTCCAATGCTTGCGGGTTATCGACGAAATTGACGCCGATCTCGGCCAGCACCGTTTCGGCATTGGCCTCGATGATTTGCAAGGCCTCCTCGTCGAGGACTTCGAAATTCGGGATATTGCGCTCGATATATTTGGCGGTTTCGATGCTGACGGCGGTGCGTTCGGCACGGCGCGCTGCGCCTCCGCCGCCTCTGGTGCGGCGTCTGGGTGCGGCTGTCTCGGTCATAGGACGTGTTCCCCTGCAGAAATGTTGCTGTTCTCTTAGCGGCCCGCCCCTGCCTCGCGTTGGTGGAAACCGCCCCTTGGGACCAGAAAGCGACATTGGCCAAGCAATTTTCTTCGTCGAAGAAAATTCGCCCTGCTTGCACCCGCTGCGCGTTCGACCTAAGCCCATGCCCATGACAGAACAAAGCCACGAACGCCTGCTCATCATCGACTTCGGTTCTCAGGTCACGCAGCTGATTGCGCGCCGCCTGCGGGAGCTGAATGTCTATTGCGAAATCTACCCGTTCAACTTGGTCGACGACGCGTTCCTCGCAGAGTTCGCCCCCAAGGCGGTGATCTTCTCAGGCGGTCCCGCCTCGGTTGTACATGCGGGCTCTCCCCGCCCACCCGAGTCGGTCTTCGACCTGGACGTGCCGATCTTGGGTATTTGCTATGGCCAGCAGGTCATGATGGAGATGCTGGGCGGCAAAGTAGAGGGCGGCAAAATATCCGGCGGCGGCGGGACGGCCGAATTTGGCCGCGCCTTCGTCGTTCCCAACGGGGAGTTGGCGTTGCTGGATGGCTGGTTTGAGGCTGAAAAAGAACAGGTCTGGATGAGCCATGGCGACCACGTCGCCAAACTGGCCCCGGGATTTGAGGTCTACGGCACCTCCCCCAACGCGCCATATGCCATCACCGCCGATCTGTCCCGTAACTTCTATGCGGTGCAATTCCACCCCGAAGTGCACCACACGCCCAACGGCGCGAAATTGTATGAAAACTTCGTTAAGATGGCGGGTTTCACCGGCGACTGGACCATGGGGGCCTACCGCGAACAGGCTATTGCCGCGATTCGCGAGCAGGTCGGCGACAGCCACGTGATCTGCGGCCTGTCTGGCGGCGTCGACAGCTCCGTCGCGGCTGTGCTGCTGCACGAGGCAATTGGCGACCAGCTGACATGCGTGTTCGTAGACCACGGCTTGTTGCGCAAGGACGAGGCCGCAGAGGTCGTCACCATGTTCCGCGACAACTACAACATGAAGCTGATCCACGCCGACGAGCAGGACCTGTTTCTTGGCGAGCTGGAAGGCCAGTCCGACCCTGAGACCAAGCGCAAGATCATCGGCAAGCTGTTTATCGACGTGTTCCAGAAATATGCCAACGAGATCGAGGGCGCGGAATTCCTCGCCCAAGGCACGCTGTATCCGGATGTGATCGAAAGCGTCAGCTTCTCCGGTGGGCCATCGGTCACAATCAAATCTCACCACAATGTCGGCGGCTTGCCCGAGAAGATGGGCCTGAAACTGGTTGAACCGCTACGCGAGCTGTTCAAGGACGAGGTGCGCGCCTTGGGGATGGAACTGGGGCTTCCAAAATCCTTTATAGGCCGCCACCCCTTTCCCGGACCGGGCCTTGCAATTCGTTGCCCGGGCGAGATCACCCGCGCCAAGCTGGACATTCTGCGCGAAGCGGACGCCGTCTATATCGACCAAATTCGCAAACATGGGCTGTATGACGAGATCTGGCAGGCCTTCGTGGCAATCCTGCCGGTCAAAACCGTGGGCGTCATGGGCGACGGGCGGACGTATGACTACGCCTGCGCGCTGCGGGCGGTCACATCGGTCGACGGCATGACGGCGGATTACTACCCGTTCGAGCATGATTTCTTGGGCGAAACCGCCACCCGCATCATCAACGAGGTGCCTGGGATCAACCGCGTGACCTATGACATAACCTCGAAACCCCCCGGCACGATTGAGTGGGAATAACCCTTGCTTCGCAGGCTAAGGACGCTTGCCGCATTAGTCTTAATGGCGGTTGCCGTGTCGGCACTCGGCATCATCGGTGTGGCGCTGTTCAACCCCGCATTTGATGCCGAAAACGCCCCTCCCACGGAGATGATCGTCGTGCTCGGCGCAGGGATGGACCCTGATGGCACGCTGCACCGGTCTTCCAGGCTGCGGGTCGAAACCGGCGTGAAGCTGTGGCACGCCAAGGCCGCTACGCGCATCCATTTCGCTGGTGGCAGGGCCATTGAAAACGGCCCCTCGGCGGGGGAGCAGATGGCCGCATTGGCGCGATCAATGGGCGTTCCTGCAGACGCCATATCACATGAAGATCGGTCCCTATCTACCCTGCAGAACGCATATTTTTCGCATCCTTTTGTCGCAGAGGCCCGCAGCATCCGACTGGTGTCAGAAGGGTTTCATCTGCTGCGCGGATCGTTTTCGTTCAGATGGTCCGCATGGCATCACGGCACCGCACAGCCAAAAATTCGTCTCAGCCATTCCGAACGGTTTCGCGCCACGTCACCCGGCTCCCGTTTTCCCGCGATCACCATGGTCTTGCGGGAGGTTGCCGCGTTTTGGTTTAATGGAATACGCGTGATAGGCTTCGAGTTGGGCGGCGTCGCCGGCATCACTTTGGAGACACGGGAACCATGGCTCGACTGACGTTATTCGCATTTGCACTCGCGGCATGGCCCGCGTTGGCACAGGACAACCTGCCGCCCCTCGCGTGCGAAGGCGACACGCCGGACTGGCAGCTGGGGCTCTACGAGGAGACCGCGCAATTCAACTATAACGGCAAAGCGTTGGACATGACTGTCCCGCAGATCACGCATGCCGAGAGCGCGGACTTCCCCAAGGCGCTGACCCTATTGGCCGCGCGGGACACCGCGATTGTGATCTTGAACAAGCGCCGATGCGACAGCGACTTCGTCACCGCCTTCCCCTTCGAGGTCAACATCCTGACCCAAAAGGGTGAAACGCCCGTCATTTTGACCGGCTGCTGCACCGTCGCAGAATAGTCAGCGCAGCGCGTCGATCAACAGCTCCGCGCCGAATTCGCCCACCGCGCAGGCCGATAGGTAGCCTTTCTGGCCGATATCGAACCATTCCGCCCGCGCCTCTAACCCGATGGAGACTTTGGGACCAACAGACAGAGGGTCCCTGCCCCAATGGCTGTCGGTCATTGGCTCGGCATCGAAAAGCGCGCGCAGATCCAGCTGCGGTGCGCCCGCTTCAGCCAGAATGAACCCGGCAATACATTCCACCTGCCGCGTGACCCAGCCGCGCAGCTTGTCTTCATCGTCGCGCCGTTTTCGAATTTCGAGCAACGCGACATCCGCAACCCCGTGGCGCACCTGAACTGCGTGCCCGTAGACATGGGCGAGCTCATACATTTCTTCCAGGCCAAAATGGGCATTGAGGCGATAGAGAAGCACGTTTCTAGTCGTGCAAAACGCCACCTGAGGGTTCACGCTCGCATCCGCTCCGCACTCCCCTTCCATGCGAACCACAGGTTCCAACGACGGCAGGTTGCTGAAGAGCTTTTGCGCTACATCCTCTATGTCGCTTGGTGTCTTAATGATGGCTTGGCCAGCTGCCGAAGAGGCAGCGAGCGCAAGGCCCACGGCTAAGAAGATATGGCGCATTGCATTTTCCCCGAACTGGGCACAAGAGTAGCGCCAACATCCATTCATCGCCAGAGCAACCCGTGCCCTCAGCTACCGACGCCTCGAACCCAGTCAGGGCCGCCACTTGGATGATCGGCGCAATTGCCTCGTTTAGCGCCATGGCTGTCGCTGGTCGTGCGGTGTCGGCAGAGCTCGATACATTCGAGTTGATGATGTACCGGTCCTTCATCGGCATTGCGCTTGTCGTTGGCATTTCGGGCGCGTTGGGCAAGTTGAACGACATATCGACGCAAAATATGCCTTTGCATCTGGCCCGAAACATTTCGCATTTTGCCGGACAGAACTTCTGGTTCGCCGCGATCACCATGATCCCGTTGGCGCAAGTCATCGCACTGGAATTCACCTCCCCAATCTGGATCGCGCTGCTGGCCCCGATCTTTCTGGCCGAAAAATTGACCCGTTTGCGCCTACTTGTGGCGGCGCTGGGGTTTGCTGGGGCAATGATCGTCGCACGACCGGATTTTTCGAATGTGGAGCCAGGTGTCATCTTCGCTGCGGCTGCGGCGATCGGTTTTGCCGGGTCAGCTATATTCACCAAGATATTGACCCGCACCGAACCCATTATCTCGATCCTGTTCTGGCTCACCGTCATGCAGGCTGTGTTTGGCGTAATCTGTTCCGCAATTGACGGCGATGTCGCCATCCCATCAGTGGCAATAATGCCGTGGGTTGGGGTGGTCGCGATCACGGGACTGGCTGCCCATTTCTGCCTGACAACCGCGCTGTCCTATGCGCCGGCAACAATCGTGATGCCTTTCGATTTCGCCAGGCTTCCGGTGATCGCATTGATCGGGGTTTGGTTGTACTCCGAGCCATTGGAATGGCCCGTATTGTTGGGGGCATGCATCATTTTCGGCGCAAATTACCTAAACATTTCAGCGGAAAGTCGGCGCAACAGGGCGCTCAGGTAACCGTTCCCTTAGGTCACCTGTGCGATTTAGGACACGCTTTGGGCACCTTGGAAGGATTTCAAGGGGGGTGCGCGGTCTGACGCAGGGTCACAAATTGACGCAGTTTCAAAACCGCCGCTATTTTGGTCACAAGGAAATTACAAACGTCTTCCGGGAGGGACACCCATGAAACGCATCACCACAGCCGCAGTTGTTTTGGCCGCAACAACCTCGATGGCATCTGCAGGCGGTATCGACCGCTCAGGTCAATCGCTCCGCGCTCTTTTCGAAGACGGCGGCGAAACGGGCAACTATGCCGAGCTCTCCTATTCTTTCGCCGACCCTACCGCCAACGGCAGCTTGGGCAGCGATGACGGCCTCGACGCCTATTCGCAGTTTGGTCTGGCATACAAAACGAACCTCACGGATCAGCTTAGCTTCGCTCTGATCCTGGACACGCCTTTTGCGGCGAACGTGACCTACGGCGCTGGCCCCTTCGCTGGCGGTACCGCGCAAATCGACAGCACCGCGTTCACAGGTGTCTTGCGCTACAAGTTCAATAACGGCTTCAGCGTACATGGCGGCCTACGTCTGCAAGAACTGGGTGGCACAATTGTGTCTATCGGTTTGCTGCAAGCCGAATCCGACCTTGAGCTTGGTTACGTCGCCGGTGTTGCTTACGAACGCCCCGACATCGCCCTTCGCGTAGCGCTGACATATAACAGCGAAATTGACCACGGGCTGACCGGCACCGAAAATGTGGTCAACCCAACAGCATTCACGGTGACAACGCCGGCCAGCTGGAACCTCGACTTCCAAACCGGCATCGCTGAAAACACGTTGTTGTTCGGTTCGGTTCGCTACGTGGAATGGGCTGGCTTTAACCTGACCACACCCGGTCTGGGCACCTATGCAAACTTCACTGCAAATACGACATCCTACACATTGGGCGTTGGACGCAAATTCAACGAAAATTGGTCTGGCGCGGTGACCATTGGTTACGAATCCCCAACAACACGTCCGACGACAACGCCTTTGGCGCCAACCGCCGGTTTCCGCAGCATCGGCCTCGGCGCGACCTACACGCAAGGCAACACCAAGATTTCTGGCGGTGTTACCTACGGCAAGCTGGGCGATCAGAGCTTCGGGCCAGTGACTTGGACGGATAACGACGTCTTCGGTGCAGGCGTTCGCGTCGGGTTCAACTTCTAAACCGACCCCAAAAAAACAAATTTCTGAAACGCCCTGTCGGAAACGGCAGGGCGTTTTCAGTTTCAAAACAGGGTTTCAGGCAAGTTTCGGGTCGCGGGCAGAGCTACTTCCGCGTTAGCTGCGCACATGAACGCACAAATATCCCTGTCCTCCCGCGCTTGGTTCGAGCTGGCGCTGCTCTCGGCCATATGGGGCGCTTCTTTCCTGTCAATCCGGGTCGCGCTGGACGAAATACCGGTGATGACGGCCGTGGCGCATCGCGTCTTCTGGGCAGCGTTGATCTTGTGGCTTTACGTGCTGTTGCGCCGCCTGCCCGTGCCCGGCACAGCGCGGATATGGGGGGCCTGTCTGGTCATGGGGCTGTTGAACAACGCCATTCCGTTCACGCTGATGGCATGGGGCCAGCTGTATATCGAAACCGGGCTGACCTCGATCTTCAACGCTGCAACCGCGATCTTTGGCGTGCTTGTGGCAGCGATCGTCTTCACGGATGAGCGGCTGACGCCCAACCGCATCATCGGGGTCTTGATCGGCTTCGCGGGCGTCACGGTCGCCATTGGGATTGAAAACCTGACGCAGTTTGATATCCGATCCATGGCGCAATTGGCGGTCTTGCTGGGCACAGTGTCCTACGCATTGGCCGGCTCGTGGGCGCGCGCGACGATGAGCGGGCTGGCCCCGCAGGTCGCCGCCGCCGGGATGTTGACCGGCTCCACACTCATCATGGTGCCGCTGGCTTTCTTCATCGACGGCGCGCCGCAGCTGGCGCTGCAAACCGACACCATTCTGGCCGTGGGCTACTACGCCATCATCGCCACGGCCGGGGCCTACCTGCTCTATTACCGGGTGCTGGCCATGGCTGGCTCGGGCAACCTGATGCTGTGCACATTGCTGATTGTGCCGGTTGCGATCACGCTGGGCGTATTGGTGCGCGGCGAGACACTCAGCCCACAGGCCTTGGCCGGGTTCGCGCTGCTGGCGCTGGGACTGCTGATACTCGATGGCCGCATCTTGCGGCTTTTGCGCAAATCCCCCTAGCGGCGTCGCGGCAGCGGCGCTAACACAGGTGCCGGGGAAATGGAGACGCGTGATGAGATACAATTCAGGCAAAGACTGGCTGAACGCCAAATCCAAACGCGTGCTGTTCTTCGGCATGTCCGGCCTTGGAAAAACGCATGTTTCCAACATGTTGCGCGCCTCAGGCCAATGGTTTCATTACTCCGCGGACTACCGCATCGGTACGCGTTACATGGGCGAATACATCACCGACAATTTCAAACGCCGCGCCATGCAGGACCCGTTTCTGGCGGAGCTTCTACGCTCAGACAGCATCTACATTGCGTCGAACCTGACCTTTGACGACCTGTCGCCTCTGTCCACCTATCTGGGCAAACCCGGCGATCCGGCAAAGGGCGGTTTGAGCTTCGACGAATACCAGAAGCGTCAGGCGCAACATCACCGCGCGGAGGTGGCAGCCTTGTATGACACCGCGCATTTCATTGACCGCGCCAAGGATCTGTATGGCTACGATAACTTCGTGTGCGACAGCGGCGGCTCCACCTGCGAGGTAGTCGACCCGTTCGACAAAGACGACGCGTTGTTGTCAGCCCTCGCCGAAGACCATCTGATGGTCTGGATCGAAGGTTCGAAAGAACATGAGGCTGAACTGGTGCGCCGCTTCAAACGCGCGCCAAAGCCGATGTGTTACCGGCCCGAGTTTCTGAGCAATATCTGGGACGAATATCTCAACAAAAACAAAGTGAAAGAGGGCGACGTTGACCCTAACGACTTTGTCACTTTCACTTACGCCCGCGCCATTTCGCAGCGTGAGCCACGCTACCGCGCCATGTTTGAAAACTTCGGGGTGAAGGTCTCCCATACCGACTTGGCGAAATGCACCACGCCGGATGGTCTCGATCAGTTGATCGCCCACACACTTGGCAACGACTAGTTCGCGGCCTACCTAGTCAGTCCACACCGAAGGAACGCCTGCCATGCCTATTCGCCTGCCCTCCACCCTGCCCGCCTTCAAGGTGTTGAAGGATGAGGGCGTGATGGTGATGGGCCTGGCCGAGGCTGACCGGCAGGACATCCGCCCGCTGCGCATCGCGCTGTTGAACCTGATGCCAAAGAAAATCCAGACGGAGAACCAATTTGGCCGGCTGATCGGGTCCACCCCGCTGCAGATCGACCTGACCCTGATCCGCATGTCGGAGCACCAGACCAAGAACACCGCCGCCGCGCATATGGAAGAGTTCTATCGCCCGTTCCAAGAGGTGAAGGGTGAGAAATTCGACGGGCTGATCATCACCGGCGCGCCGATAGAGCATTTGCCCTTTGAAGACGTCACCTATTGGGACGAGCTCCTGGAGGTGATGGCCTGGACACAAACCAACGTGCACGCAACCTTCGGCATTTGCTGGGGCGCCATGGCGATGCTGAAGCATTTCCATGGGGTCGACAAACATATGCTCGATGCCAAGGCGTTTGGGTGTTTCAAGCAGTCCAATTTGGATGAAACCTCACCCTACCTAAACGGGTTCTCCGATGAATGCGTGATTCCGGTCTCCCGCTGGACGGAAGTGAAGCAGGCGGAAGTTGACGCCGCAGGCAGCGGATTGAAAACACTGCTGGGTAGCCAGGACACCGGCCCCTGCCTGATCGAGGACCCGGCGCACCGGGCGCTCTATATCTTCAATCACTTCGAGTATGACAATGACACGCTTAAGCAGGAATATGACCGCGACGTTGCCGCTGGCACGCCGATCAACGTACCGATGAATTACTACCCGGATGATGATCCGGCAAAAAAACCGTTCAACCGTTGGCGCAGCCATGCGCATCTGCTCTATGGCAACTGGATCAATCAAATCTATCAGACGACACCGTTTGACGTGGATAAGATCGGTGCGTAAGGCCTTGAAAATAATCGCAATCGGTGCGGTGACGGTGCTGGCATCCTGCGCGGCTTATGTGGAAGGGTCCAACATGAAGATTGACCGGGCCGCGTTAGCGGAGACGCCGCCCTCGGGGCAGTTTATCGACGTGGACGGCACCAAGGTACATTACCAGATCGAAGGGTCAGGCCCTGATCTGGTGATGATCCACGGCGCGGGCGGCAGCTTGCGGGATTACACGTTCTCCATCGTCGACGCGCTCAAATCTGACTTCCGCGTTATCCTGTTCGACCGCCCCGGCCACGGCTACACCGAACGGATCGCAGACCGCGCAAATTTGGGAGAAACCCCGCAGGAACAGGCCGCCCTGTTGTCAAAGGCCGCTGACCAGATCGGCGTAAAAAATGCTGTGGTGGTCGGGCATTCCTACGGCGGCGCGGTCTCGCTGGCTTGGGTCTTGAACCATTCAGAGCAGGTGCGCGGGCTGGTCATGCTGGCGGGAGTGTCCAACGAGTGGCCCGGTGATCTGGGCAGCTGGTACACCATCACCAATTCTTGGCTGGGGCGGAACTTGTTGATTCCCACCGCATCAGCCCTTGCCTCGCGCAAACGCATTGAGGACACGACAGCAGGCATCTTTGAACCCAACGCGGTGCCTGAGGGCTATCTCGACCATATGGGCGTCGCGCTGTCCAAGAACAAAACCATCCTGCATGCCACCACGCAGCAGGTGAACGGGTTGAAGCCGGAGATCATCAAGATGGAGGCGCGCTATCCGTCGATCTCAATGCCCGTCGAAATTGTGCATGGCGACCGCGATACCACCGTGCCGCTGGACGTGCATGGGCGGGTGCTGGTCACGCAGGTGCCCGGCGCAAACCTCACGGTACTGGAAGGGGTCGGCCACATGCCGCAGCATATCGCCGAGGCTCAGGTCATAGCCGCCATCAAACGCGCCGCGAAACGGGCTGGCCTGCGCTAGGCATCCACGCCATACTGCGCGCTGACTTAACGGAGCCCACTATGCCTTTGCCATTCGACGGCGCGATCAGCCGCTTTTTCGAGGACGAGACGCCGAAACAGGTCCGCGACGCGATCCAAAACGCGGGCAAAAAGGACGTCCTGTCTGACAGCTACCCCTATGCGGAGCGGATGGACCGCAAGGAATACGACCGCACCATGGCCGCGCTGCAGATTGAGCTGGTCAAGATGCAGGCGCATATCAAGGCCACCGGCACCCGCATGGCCGTGGTGTTTGAGGGTCGCGACGCCGCCGGCAAAGGCGGCACAATCAAACGCATCCGCGAGAATATGAACCCACGTGTGACCCGCACCGTAGCCCTTTCCAAGCCGTCTGATCGCGAGCAGGGAGAATGGTATTTCCAGCGCTATGTGCGCCACCTGCCGACCGAGGGCGAAATGGTCCTGTTTGATCGCAGCTGGTACAATCGCGGCGTGGTGGAAAAGGTGTTCGAATTCTGCACTGACGAGCAGCGTGCCAAGTTCTTTGGGCAGGTTCCGCAGTTTGAACAAATGCTGAAAGACGAAGGCATCATCCTTGTGAAGCTCTGGCTCAATGTAGGCCGCGCCGAACAGTTGCGACGCTTCATGTCACGCGAAAAGGACCCGTTGAAGCAATGGAAACTTAGCTGGATCGACGTGGAAGGCCTCAAGCGTTGGGACGCCTACTCTGCTGCTATCAAAGAAACCTTTGACAAAACCGACACAAAGCAAAGCCGCTGGACCGTCATCCGCTCTGACGACAAACGCCGGGCGCGGATTGCCGCGATCAAAACCGTTTTGCGTGAGGTCGAATATGAGGGCCGTGACATCAAGCTATTGACCCGCCCCGACACCGATATCTGCGGCGGCCCCAGCATCTGGCAAGATGCCTAAGCGCGGCTACCACCATGGCAACCTGAAACAGGCTTTGGTTGAGGCGGCACTGACGCTGATCGAAACCAAAGGCCCGTCAGGCTTCACTGTGGCCGAGGCCGCGAAAGCCGCAGGCGTTACACCAGCCGCCGTCTATCGCCATTTCAATGGCCGCGAGAGCCTGATTGCGGAATGCGCCTTGCAAGGGCACCGCATCTTCGGCGACCTGATGGAACATGCCTATGCCGGCGGCCACCCCACGGCCTTGGCAGCGTTTGAGGCCACGGGCCGCGCCTATCTGGCCTTTGCACGCAAGTTTCCCGGCCATTACGTGGCGATGTTTGAAAGCGGGTTGTCGATGCAGGCCAACCCTGACCTCGCCCTTGCCGCAAGCCGCTCGCGCGGCGTGTTGGAAACCGCGGCCGCCGAGCTGTCCAAACACATTCCCGAGGAAAAGCGGCCACCGGCGTCCATGTTCTCCGCTCATATCTGGGCGTTAAGCCACGGGGTCGTGGAGCTGTATGCGCGGGGAACCCCCGGCGCAAAAGCCCCCTTCCCGCCGGAGGACTTGTTAGAGACAGGTATCGGAATTTATCTCAGGGGTTTGGGCTTGATCCGCCCCGATAGCTAAGCCGCAAAAATAACCAACGAGCCTTCATCCCAAGTGACGCAGGTCCGCGTGCCACGTTCCAGTACCGGGCGTGTCGCAAGGTTTTTCATCGAAATGGAGACCGGTTGGGCGGTGCCGTCCAGTTTGACTTCGTAGTAGGTCATGTCGCCGTAATAGCTGAGATCAACGACTTCGCCTTCAACAATGCGCTGTCCGCGCAATTTGGGGTCCTCATAGACGATCGATAGCGCTTCTGGCCGCAACCCCACCACGGGCGCAAAGGCGCGGGCATTTGCGGGCAGCTGGTCTGGTGTGATCTCCGCCTCGCCCAGGCCTTCGATGGAAAAGCGAACCGCCTGACCATCCAGATCAATCTGGCGGGCCTCAAGGAAATTCATTACCCCGATAAACTCACCTACCCTGCGGGTATTTGGCCGGCGGTACAATTCCTGCGGCGAGGCGACCTGCGCTATCTCGCCCTCGAACATGACGGCAATTCGGTCCGACATGATCAACGCCTCTTCCTGATCATGCGTGACCAGAATGAAGGTGATGCCAACCTGGCGTTGCAAGCGCCTCAGCTCCGACTGCATTTGTTCCCGCATCTTTTTGTCGAGCGCTGAGAGCGGCTCATCCAACAACAACACCTTCGGCTTGAGGATCAACGCGCGCGCCAAAGCGACACGCTGCCGTTGCCCGCCGGACAAGGCATGCGCGGCCCGTTCTCCGAACCCTGTCAGCCCGACCATCGACAAAGCGTCAGCAACAGCAGCATCAAGCTCAGGTTTTGGTAGCTTCGCCTTTCGCAATCCGTAGCCCACGTTCTGTGCCACGCTGAGATGCGGAAAAATGGCGTAGCTTTGGAACACCATGTTGGTCGGGCGCTTATTGGCTGGCACCCCGGCCATGTTTTGTCCGCCCAGCAGAACCGTCCCACCTGAAACCTCTTCAAATCCAGCTATCACCCGCAACAACGTGGTCTTGCCACAGCCCGAGGGCCCAAGAAGAGAGAAAAATTCCCCTTCCGCTATTTCGCAGTCAATGCCCTTGAGCGCGTGATAGTCGCCATAGTGCTTTTCGATGCCTTGAAGGGAAATGATGCTCACAAGAAGCCCCCGCTGTCTTTGCCGCCAACCCGCGCCACGCCGCGACGCCGGTAAAACTCTGCCACGCTCAGGATGATGAGCGAGGCCAGAAGCATCAGCGTACCCAACGCCATAACGGCCGGAATTTTGGTCGGGAAGCGCAGTTGCGACCAGATGTAGACCGGCAAGGTCGGCTCCGCCCCGGTTAGGAAGAAGGCGATGATGAACTCGTCAAGCGAGATGGTGAAACAGATCAAAAACGACGCCACAATGCCGGGAGAGACGAGCGGTAGAATTACGTTTTTGAAGGCCTCCCAACGCGTTTCACCCAGATCTACAGCGGCCTCTTCCAGAGATTGATCCAGCCCCTGGAAGGCCGAGGTGAGGATTGCAATCGCGAATGGTGTGCAGATCAGAGTGTGGCCCGCAATCACCGTCCACGCCGACAATGGCAGTCCGAACACCTGCACCACCACCACCAGCAAGGACACAGCAACTATGATTTCGGGCAGCACCAGCGGCACCATAATGGCCCCCATGATCGGCGCCTTGAACGGGAACTTGAACCGGGTGGAGGCCCGCGCCGCGCAAATGCCCAAAACCACGGACAATGTCGCCGTGGTCAGCGCAATGACGATCGAATTGAGCAACGCGCCGTGTAGCGCCTCAATCCCTGTCAGCTGCACGAACCACTGCGTGGTGAAGCCCTTCAGCGGGAACGCCATTACGGTGCCGGAGTTGAACGCAAACATCGGCAGCAAGATCACCGGCAGGTACAAAAAGATCAGGTAAGTGATCGCGTATATGCGCAGCCAGCCGCCCTTCATCGCAGGTACTTTCGGTTTAAGAAGACGAAGATCAGCGAAATGGCCGTGACCGCGCACATGGCCAACACCGCCAGCGTCGCCCCCATGGGCGCGTTGTTGAGCTTCAGGAACTGGGTCTGGATCATGTTTGCGATCATCAAACCATTGGGCCCGCCGACCAGGCGCGGCGTCACGTAATCCCCGATGATCGGGATGAAGACGATCAAGGTTGCGGCGATAACACCGGGCATAGCCAATGGCAGGGTCACCCGAAAAAACGTCCTCATCCGGCTTTCGCCCAGATCGCGCGACGCCTCTAACAGCGAGCGGTCGATCTTCTCGAGCGCGACGTAGATCGGCAAGATGGTAAAGGGCGCAAACGCATGGGCCGCCGTGATGACTACGGCATTGGCGTTATAAAGCAGAAAGGTAATCGGCTCGTCGATCAGCCCAAGCGACAGAAGCCCAGAGTTAAGGACCCCATTGAACCCCAAAATCACCTTCCACAGAAACACCCGCAGCAAGTAGCTGGTCCAGAACGGAATGGTGATCAGGAAAATCCATAGCGCCTTGCGTGACGGATCGACATAAAAAGAGACGAAATAGGCCAGCGGGAAAGCGAGCAAGACCGTTACGACCGTCACGACGCCCGAGATGATGAGCGAGCGCACCATCAGCGTGCGGTATATTGGGTCGGTGAACGCCTCGCGGTAGTTGTTCAACGTCAGGGTGCGGTCGATGGTTAGAAAGTCTTGTGTCCAAAAGCTGAAGGTCAGCACCGCCGCCAAAGGTGCGGCTAACAGCAACAGCACATAGACCGCCGTGGGCGAGATCAGCAAAAGCCCTCGTTTGGCTTCGGTATCAAGTGAGGTGGCTATGACGAAAAATCCCCGGGCATCGTACCCGGGGATCAGTTTGAAACGATTAGCTTTTCAGAGCAAGCCCCGGTCGTGAGCCTAGAACGGGATCTCGTCGTCCAAATCACTGCTGGATCCGCCGCTTTGTTGGCCGCCGCCGTAGCTGCCACCCCCGCCGCCCATCGGGTCGTCGCTGTAGCCGCCGCTTTGGCCGCCACCACCGTAGCTGCCGCCGCCTCCGCCGCTGTCACCACGCCCGTCCAGCATGGTCAAGGTCGAGGTATAGGGCCGCAGCACAACCTCGGTCGAATACCGGTCCGCGCCGCTTTGGTCCTGCCATTTGCGGGTTTCCAGCTGGCCTTCCAGATACACTTTCGAGCCCTTCTTGAGGTATTGCTCGGCCACACGCGCCAGCGGCTCAGAGAAAATGGCGACTGAGTGCCATTCTGTGCGCTCACGGCGTTCGCCAGAATTTTTGTCTTTCCAGGTCTCCGATGTCGCGATGCGCAGGTTGCACACTTTGCCACCGTTCTGGAACGTGCGCACCTCGGGGTCGCGCCCCAGATTGCCGATAAGAATTACTTTGTTGACCGAACCAGCCATGGCAGGCGTTCTCCCCGATTCTGAATTTCCAGCGACCCTACCTCACCTACAGATGGTTAATAAACAGCGAATTCCCGCCCAAGACACACAAGGTCTGGTCCATCGGCCAAAATCGGCTATAGTCCCGCGCAAGGATAAACGGGTGGTTGAGCAGTATGCGGTTATTACTAAGTGTCGTGCTGGCATTGGGGCTGATAGGCCCTCAAGCAGGCTTCGCCGACGGCGTGTCCGTGACCGGCTCCAGCTCCTCTCGTGAGCGCATCTTCAAATCGCAAGCCCGCCTGCTCGATGGGCGCCTGTCCAAGCAATATAAAGGCTCAGTCAGATATCAGCCGGGCAAGCCAAAACTTGCGTCGGTCCGCGCCACAACGATCCCGACATACCGCGGCAAATATCGTGGGCAATACCTGAATGCAGCCAAAGCCGCCGCACGCAAGCACGGCATCCCCGAAAACCTGTTCTTGCGGCTCGTGCAGCAAGAAAGCGGGTTCAACCCCAATGCACGGTCCCACAAGGGGGCTATCGGTCTGGCTCAGCTCATGCCCGGCACAGCTCGCGTGCTGCGCGTCAACCCGCATGACCCGAAACAAAATCTTGAAGGCGGCGCGCGCTACCTGCGGCAGATGTACAAAAAATTCGGCAGCTGGCGGCTGGCCCTTGCGGCCTATAATGCGGGCCCCGGTGCGGTTGAAAAATACAACGGCATCCCGCCCTACCGCGAGACAAAGAACTACGTCCGAAAAATTCTCGGCAGCTAAGCCTCCATCATTGCTCCAAAAATACTCAAAGCCCCGCAGGGCCGTCTAGCTGTCCCAATTCGGCGGGCGCTTCTCCAGAAATGCGGCAATCCCTTCCTCCGTATCGGCCACGCCCATATTCTCGACCATCACGTCGCCTGTGAAGGCATAGGCTTCTGACAACCCCATCTCCAACTGCTGATAAAACGCGCGCTTGCCGATCCGAACCGCCGCTCCCAGCTTGGAAGCCACGAGGTTTGCCAGCTCCGCCGTCTCCGCCTCCAGATCATGCGCCACGCGGTTGATCAGCCCCAGCTCGCGGGCGCGTGAGGCCTCGACAAATTCGCCGGTGACCAACATCTCAAACGCCTGCTTCGCCGCGATGTTGCGCGACAACGCCACCATTGGCGTGGAGCAGAACAGCCCTATGTTGACCCCGTTCACCCCAAAGCGCGTGCCCTCTTCGGCCACGGCAAGATCGCAGGACGCCACCAGTTGGCAGCCCGCCGCCGTGGCAATTCCATGGACCGAGGCCACCACAGGTTGCGGCATCCGCTTGATCGTCATCATCATCGCCGCGCATCGGTCGAACAGGTCTTTGAACGCAGCGGTGCCGCCATCCTCCGACTGGCGCGCGGCGGTCATCTGCTTCAGGTCATGGCCCGCGCAAAACGCCTTGCCTGCGCCGCGCAACACAACGGCCTTCACCGCGCCATCTTCCGCAATCGCGTCAAACGCGCCTTGCAAAGCGGCCAACATCTCGTCCGACAAGGCGTTCAGCTTCGACGGGTTGTTCATCGTCAACCATGCAACCGCGCCTCGATCTTCGCGCAACAGTAAGTCGTCACTCATCTTGCATCATCCCATTCCTTTGCGCCAAGCTAACCCCACAAAGTGACCAGAGGGAAGCATGGACCTTAAAATGACTGCAGAGGACCTCGCAGAGTTCCTCAAACGCGACTTCACGCAGGTCGCCGATGATTTCGAGTTTGTCGAGGTCACTCCCACCCATGTCACCATGGCGCTTGCAGCCGAGGACAAGCACCTGCGCCCCGGCGGCACTGTGTCCGGCCCGGCCATGTTCGCACTGGCCGATGTCTGCGCCTATTTTTGTATCCTGTCCAAACTTGGCCCCGTGGCTTTGGCGGTGACCACCAATTGCTCCATCGACTTCATGCGCAAACCGCCCCCCGGCCGCTTGCTTTGCAAAATGGAGCTATTGAAACTCGGCCGCGTGCTGGCCGTCACCGAAGGGCGGCTTTATTCCGAAGCTGCACCCGACAAACCCGTCGCTCGCGCCTCGTTGACCTATTCCATTCCGCCGTCGTGACACGCCCAACACCCATAGAGACGCTAATCCTGATTTCCCCGATTGTCTGGGGGCTAGCCTTCGTGGGCGCAGTGAAACTGGGCCAGGAGCTGTTTCTCGCAGGCATGGCGGACCCATTGGTCGCAGTGCTGATGGAGATTTTCACATTCTTTGTCGGGATGCTGCTGGCACTCGGACAATTCGGGATGGTGGTGCGCTATCTGGTTAGGAAACGTTGGCTAATCGCATTGGCGTCGCTGGCCATCCCACCTGCGTGGTTCGCGCTGATCGCGTGGGGTATCTCTATGGGCGCTGCCATCGTCTATTCCACATAAACCGCAAAAAAGGCCGGGCCCTTGAGCCCGGCAAGTTGTGGGTCGCGCCAACGGGGAAGAAAGCGAGACCCTCAGGAAGCACTATGAGAACCAGAATCCGCGCTTGGCCTCGGTCAACGCTTGGGCGCGCGTCAGGCCCACGTCATGCAGCTGGTCGGGGGTTAGCTGCTTCAACGTCTGTCGGCTGCGGTAGGCCTCGTCCCAAGTCGTCAACACAACGGCCACCTTGACGGCCACGCGGGCTGCTGGCGCCAAAACGGGGCGGGCAGACAATGCGGTCAGGTCAACGGAGAGCGGTTGAGTGATCAATGACATGGGACAATCCTCCAAATTTGTATTGATACAATGTAGCATGATTGCTACAGATGCATTGATACAAAGTGAAATTGTGTGAGTCGAGCGATACATTGTTATGAATACAATATGGTTTCCCGATCTGGCCGCCGCGACCGGCCCCAAATACCAAACCCTGACCGATGCAATCCGCAACGCGGTGCTGAAAGGCGATCTGCGCAAGGGCGAAAAGCTGCCGCCCGTGCGCGAGGTCGCATATCAGTTGTCCGTCACACCGGGAACCGTCGCGCGCGCCTATTCACTACTTGTCGATGCCGGAACCTTGGAGGCCGTGGTGGGACGTGGCACTTTCGTTGCCGATGGTTCCGCAGACAGCCAAGATGCGCCACTGACGGGAAACGCCATTGAAGTCGATGTTATCCCTCACAATTCCGACTCAAACAGCTACGCAGTCAATATGCTGTCCCCGCACCTTCCAAGCCGCGGACAGTCACGCCTCATTAGATCGCTTTTTGCCGAGATCGCGCAGGATCCGCCATCGGGCATGATGCATTATCCGAGCCGCGCAGGGTCCTTGCCCGCGCGCGAGGCGACGGCAACATGGCTCTCACAAGCGCCGATTGGTCCCGTCAGCGCACAAGATGTGGTGCTTGCAAATGGCGGCCAAAACGCAATCCTGCTGGTGTTCCAAGCGCTTTTGCGCGGTCGCAAGCCTACCATATTGGTCGAAGAGCTGGCCTATCCCGGCTTCCGGCGCGCGGCTGAGCTGCTTCGGGCGGACATTGTACCAATCAAAATGGACGAGGACGGGCTGATCCCAGAAGCCCTGGAAACCGCCGCCCGCAATCATGGCGCTCAAATTCTCTGCACGTCGCCGGAGGTCCACAATCCGACCTGCGCCTTTACCCCTGAAGAACGTCGTGACCAGATCGTGCGGGTCTGCCGCAAGCTCGATATCGAAATTCTCGAAGACGACTGCTACCGGATGAGCGCGGCGCAGTCGCCCTCCTACCGGATGTTGGCACCTGAACGCACATGGTTCGTCTCCTCCATCTCCAAAACGCTGACCCCAGCTCTTCGCTTGGGATTTGTTGCGACCCCGCCCGACAAGGCCTCCTACCTTCGCCGCGCGGCGGAGCATTCCTTCTTCGGCGTCGCCACCCCTTTGACGGACCTATGCGCTAAGTTGTTGACCCACCCGCAATTGCCCGAGATCACCGAACACGTCCGCGAAACCACAAACAGCTACGTGCAAGCGGCGGTGAACATCCTTGGCGGCTATGACCTGAAGTGGCGCCATGACGTGTTGTTCATGTGGCTCACCCTGCCCGAGGGCTGGCGCGCAAGTGCGTTCTGTCAGGCGGCGGAGGCGAAAGAAGTGCAAATTCGATCTGCTGAGGATTATCAAGCCCGCTCAGCCCCCGCCTGCCACGCAGTGCGGTTCGCGGTGAATGCAGGGGTCAGCCTGGAAAGCTACGAGAACGCCATTGCCCGGCTGCGCGACCTGTTGGACAATCCGCCCGAGCAAATTGGCGTCTAAATATGGGGTAACTAAATACCTTATTTACAAGCCATTGTTTTGCAAAGCATAAAACGCGAAAACATGCGTTGACTACGCCACCAATTCCCTTAGAACACCCCAATCCCAAGGGGCACCTGCCCCATGGCACAAGTTTCTGAGGAAGAACCATGAAAACCTTTACCGCTACACCTAGCGATATCGACAAGAAATGGATCCTGATCGACGCTGAAGGCGTTGTTCTGGGCCGCCTCGCGTCGATCGTGGCTATGCGCCTGCGTGGCAAGCATAAGCCCTCCTTCACGCCGCACATGGACATGGGCGACAACGTGATCATCATCAACGCTGACAAAATCCAGATGACCGGCAAGAAGCGCGAAGAAAACTTCTACTGGCACACCGGCCACCCCGGCGGGATCAAGTCGCGCACCAAGCAGCAAATTCTGGAAGGCAAACACCCAGAGCGCGTTGTTGTGAACGCAGTCAAACGCATGCTGCCCGGCGGCGTGCTGTCGCGTCAGCAAATGACCAACCTGCGTGTCTACGCATCGGCTGATCACCCGCATGAAGCACAATCTCCTGAGGTTCTGGACGTTAAAGCCATGAACCCGAAAAACACGCGGAGCGCATAGACATGGCTGACGAAGTAAAAACACTCGACGACCTGAATGAGGTTGTGGACGCCGGTGCACTGGCTGAAAACACTGCCGCTGAAGCCGTGTCCGCCGCCATCACGCGCGAGCCTGTCCGTGACGAGCTGGGCCGCTCCTATGCGACCGGCAAGCGTAAAGACGCGGTCGCCCGCGTTTGGATCAAGCCGGGCTCCGGCAAGGTCACCGTGAATGGCAAAGAGCAGAACACCTATTTTGCCCGCCCCGTGCTGCAAATGATCCTGCGCCAGCCTTTCACCGTGTCCGGCACCGAAGATCAGTTCGACGTGCAAGCGACCGTCAAAGGCGGCGGCCTGTCCGGTCAAGCGGGCGCGGTCAAGCACGGCATCTCGAAAGCGCTGCAGCTTTATGATCCCTCCCTGCGCGGCGCTTTGAAAGCCGCAGGCTTCCTGACCCGCGACAGCCGTGTGGTTGAGCGGAAGAAATACGGTAAAGCCAAAGCGCGTAAGAGCTTCCAGTTCTCGAAGCGTTAAGCTGCACAAAACGACATTGCGAGAGGCCGCCCTTTGGGGCGGCCTTTTTCGTGGCCTCCCCAAAAGTGGCAGTCTGTGTTACCCTGCCCGCATTTAAGAGATGTATTTATGGGAGTCTGACATGCCCGCCCCACAACGCCCCCTGTGGCAACAGCTGCTGCGCGCCGCCGCCAAAACAGTGCTGGACGCACATGAGGAAGCACAGGCCAAGAAGAAAGCCGAAGAAGCCGCTGCCCGCGCGCAAGCTGCCGAGCCTCCTGCCCCGAGCGGTCCGAAGGTGAAGCTCGGCGCGCTTGGCCATCTGGCCACCTCCAAGCCGACTGAGCCTTCCATCGCAAAACGCTTTTCGCTCAATGACGACCCTGAATATCGCCGCGCGGAAGATATACGCCAGCTTGAACACAAGCTGGCGATGCAGCGCATCGAAAATCAAAGGCGCGCCGACCGAAACAAGATCGCCAAGATGCGGATGGGGTATTTCGACGACGACCGTGAGGGCGGCGACGACACCGTACCCTGCCATGTCTGCGACGGGCGCGGCAGCTATCATGGCAGGCGCGGGCACACGGAATGCGGCCATTGCTACGGCAAGGGTTACATCAAGAAACGCCGTTACTAGTCTGACAAAAAAGAAAAAGCCGCGCCAGATGTGGCGCAGCCTCTTCAGTTAATCAGTCGCAGATTGGACGCTACAGAACCGGCATTGGCTCCGGTGCAGGGTCTACCGCTATAGGTGGCAACGGATCGGCTACAACAGGCAGATCGCCTTCGATCACAACATCATCCGTTGTCAGCGCGCCCGCCGCTGGCCCGTTCACGATAATCGCGTAACGCAAATCAATGTTGCCCGGGTTCACGATGATCTGAGCTTGCGTGTCGGACAGAGGCTCAACCACCACGTCGCGTACCAGCCCGTCAAAGCGGACGACAATCATCTCGCCGGCTTCAAAATCGGCGATTTCCACGCCGCTTGCACCATCTTCAATAATGAATGTGTCGGTGCCCTCGCCGCCTATGAGTGTCGCATCAACGCTCAGCGCCTCAGCCAGCAACGTGTCATTGCCCATTTCGCCCATCAGCAGGTCGTTCTCACCCGCGCCGGAGTTCAGCAGGTCGTCACCGTCGCCGCCATTGATCTGGTCGGTGTTGCCGCCGCCCAGCAGGTTGTCGTCCCCGTCATTGCCGTTGACCACATCATTTCCAGCCCCGCCGGATACCCGGTCGTCACCTTCATTGCCGTTCAGCATATCTGCGCCCGGTCCGCCAAAGATGTTATCGTCGCCAGTAAGCGCATTCACGATGTCATCTCCAGCACCCGCTTGGATGTCGTCACCGACTTCGGTGCCGTCAATCTCTTCGCCAATATCTGTGCCCTCAATCAGGTTCAAAGGCACTTCAAGCAGCGAGTAGCCCGCCAGAATTTCTTCGGCGGTGTTGCCCGTCTCGGAAATGTCGCGGAACAGGATGTCTTCAGGCAACAGGTCGGCCACATCGCCAGAGATGGTCGCATGCACCGCGCCGTCGATGACCAATTCAGCTGTGCCGTCAGACACTTGCACGATTTCGACGTCGTCAATATCTACCGGCGTGGCAGTGTTGATCACAATCTGGTCCGGCGCATCCAGGTCGGTAATAGTGTTGCCCGGATTGCCCAGATCCAGCACGAACAGGTCCGCACCGGCCTTGCCGCCGGTCAGCGTGTCCTCGCCGTCGCCCGCGATCAGCACATCGTCGCCGCGGTCGCCCTGCAGCACGTCATTGCCCTCGCCACCGATCAGAATGTCGTCGCCCCGGCCGCCTGTGACGCTGTCGTCACCCGCGCCCAAATCAACCACATCATCGCCGCGACCGGCGAAGACCATATCGTCGCCTTCGCCCGCGTTGATCGTGTCATCGCCGAAGTTGCCGTCAATGGCATCGTCGCCGGCGCCGCCATCGACCGTATCGTTGCCACGACCCGCCGCAATGGAGTCGTTCCCATTGCCGCCATAGACCGTGTCATTGCCCTGGCGCGACTTGATGATGTCGTCCCCATCCTCGCCGAACACGATGTCGTCGCCGCGACCTGCGGTGATAAAGTCATCGCCCGCGCCGCCCGCGATCTCGTCATCGCCGCGACCGCCGAACAGGCTGTCATTGCCGTCACCCCCTGAAATCAGGTCATCGCCAAAGCTGCCGTCAATTTCATCGTTGCCGGCACCGCCCGACAGGACATCGGCCCCAAGGCCGCCGAAGATGCTGTCATCACCGTCGCCACCGTTAAACCCTTCATCAGCATCAGTGCCTTCCAGGCGGTCATCCTCATCGGTGCCTTCAAACACCGTCAAGCCAGCAGCAAATGAGCCAGATATGGCAAGTAGCAAAGCAGCAGAAATCATGTCGTTACCCCAGACGTGTACAATGAACCCTCTGCGAGAAGGTCTGCCATTGCCTCCTCGGTGTCAAATTGTTGCCTCATTTTCGACATGAACACAGCGTTTCCAATTTGGAAATTGGTTAACGCCAACGGTTTCCTGCTACCCCAAAACCCTTGGAAACAGGGCAATTGCGGTCCGGAGCGACCGTCCGGCATGCTTACTGGATAAGAAAGGGCACCCTAAGCGCTGTCGGCAAGGACATCCCGAACGACTTGCAGATCAACATCTGAAGTCACAAAGGCCTCGCCGATTCCACGTGCCATGATGAAATTCAGCGTCCCCGCCACGACCTTCTTGTCTTGGCCCATCAGCTCCACCAGCTTGTCTGGCCCCGGCAAGTCGCCAGCGATATCGCGCAAGTCGCGCTTAAGTCCCATCTGCGCGAGATGCGCGCGAACCCGGCTAGGATCTTCCTGACTGCAAAGCCCCATCCGGGCCGACACCTCAAATGCAAGCGCACAGCCCACAGCGACGCCTTCGCCATGCAGTAGCCGGTCGGAATATCCGGTCGCATTTTCAAGCGCATGGCAGAAGGTGTGGCCAAGATTCAGCAAAGCCCGTTCGCCTTGCTCCGTCTCGTCGCGGGCAACGATCGCTGCTTTCATCTCGCAAGACCGTTTGACCGCATAGATACGCTTGGCCACGTCGCCCGCGGCCATATCGGGCGCGTTGGATTCCAACCAGTCGAAGAAACTGGCGTCTCCGAGCAGCCCATACTTCATCACCTCTCCGTAGCCCGCCAGAAAGTCGCGATCCGACAAAGTGCCCAAAGCGGTGACATCAGCCAAAACCAAAGCAGGTTGGTGGAAAGCGCCAATGAGGTTCTTACCATGCGCAGAATTGATTGCCGTCTTACCACCGACAGAGCTGTCCACCTGAGCCAGCAAAGACGTCGGTATCTGAACGTAGCGCACCCCACGTCGCAGCACGGCAGCCGCAAATCCAGCAAGATCGCCAATGACGCCGCCGCCGAGCGCAACCACGACATCGCCGCGTTCGACACGTTGTTCCAACAGCCAATCCACTGCACGGGAGAAATGCGGCCAGCTTTTGGTGGCCTCGCCGGCAGGTAATGCCAGCGACACCATCTCAATACCGGCTGCTGACAAGCCGTGCCGCAAAGTCTCAAGATGCAGCGCCGCGACGTTTTCATCCGTTAGAACAGCCACCCTGCCCCGAATAGCAAGATTGGACATCAGCTGGCCGGCTTGCCCCAACAATCCCTCACCGATCAGAATGTCGTAGGACCGCTCACCCAGCTCAACCCGCAGCTTTTCCATGCTCATTGCCCTACAATTCCTGCCTCTTGCAGCGCGGCCATTACCGCGCGCGCCATATCCTCGATTGAATAGTCGTCCCGTGCGTTAACGGCCAGGTCTGCCAAAGCGTAGATCGGGGTGCGCGTCTCAAAAATCTCTCCCAAAGTGCGGCGCGGATTGTCGGTGCGCAGCAATGGGCGGGTGGTTTTGTGCTTTACGCGGTTCCACAACAGCTCCAGATCCGCTTTCAACCAGACCGTGACAGCCTTCTCGGCGATCAATATGCGATTGCGCTCGGCCATGAATGCGCCGCCGCCCGTTGACACGATGGCTGGCTTTCCGGTCAGCAGCCGATCAATCACTTCCGTTTCGCGGGCACGGAAGAAGTCTTCACCGTCGCGTTCAAAAATCTCGGCGATGCTCATATTCGCCGCTTCCACCATCGCGTCATCTGAATCAAGGAAGTCCACGCCGAGCAATTGGGCCAGGGCCAGTCCTACAGCGCTTTTGCCCGCGCCCATCATCCCCACTAGCACGACGGGTTTGCGTAATTTTGGCGCGTCAGGTGGCATTCTCTCGCTCAAAAATTATTTCTTACGCCTGAATGGCGTGATCTTGCTGCAAATGCCATATATAAATCCAACGAAAGGGGCGGCGTAACAATGAATGACCACCCCAATGAGGCAGAGCAAAGTTAAGGCAGAGGCATATGGGGCGGCTTTTAAAGCTATTGGTTTTCCTGATCGTGATGGGCATTGTCGCAATTATCGGCTATGCGTATTTTGGCGACCTGTCGCCAAATCGGGTCGAGGTGAATCAACCGGTTGTGCTGGATGCGAATTAACGGACCTGGACTAATCCTGACCCTCAGCCTGGCGGCTGCGCCCATCCACTTGGCCGCGCAAACCGATTCTGAGCCGCTTTCGGCGATCGACTGGCTGTCCGACGTGGTGCGTGAAGTGCCTAAGCCCATCACCAACCAACCCGCGCCCTCTAGCCAAGATGTGACAGAGTCCGCATCAGTGATCGAGGTGACCACGACCCCATTAGGCCAAATAAAATTGGACGCAGTTGGGTTGCTGCCCCGCTCGACCACCGGCTTACCTGCTGATTTCTGGACCCGATCGTCGGCGAAGGCGCTGGGGATGCAGCTGAGTGATCTGCGCGCCGATCTCCCCCCGCCGCTGTCGCAATTCCTGACAACCTTGCTGCTGGCCGAACTGCCAGCCCCGGCCGATAGCGCGGATGGGGCAGAGATGTTTCTGGCCCGTGTGGACAAGTTTTTGGAAATTGGCGCGCTCGACCAGGCGCAAGCACTGGTGCAACGCGCCGGCCCCACACGGCCAGTGCTATTTGGGAGGTGGTTTGACGTCAGCCTGCTGACCGGGCGCGAAGACGCCGCATGCACTTCGATGCTGCAAACACCGTCCATCGCCCCCACCTACCCCGCACGCATTTTCTGTCTGGCGCGCGCAGGCGATTGGGATGCAGCCGCACTGACCCTTGGAACCGGCGAAACGCTTGGCGTCATCACCAAAAAGGAAGTCGACCTGCTGTCGCGCTTCCTTGACCCCGAACTGTTTGAGGGCGAGCCTCTGCTGCCAATCCCCGACCGCATCACACCGCTGACCTTCCGAATGCACGAAGCCATTGGCGAGCCGCTTAGCCTTGGCGGGCTGCCGCATGCGTTTGCCTATGCAAACCTGTCTGACAAGAATGGCTGGAAATCCCGTATTTCGGCCGCTGAACGGCTGACACGGACCGGTGCCATTCCACCTTCGCAGCTCTTCGCGTTGTACAACGAACGCACGCCCGCTGCCTCTGGCGGTGTTTGGGATCGGGTGGAGGCGATCCAGGCGTTTGAGACGTCACTAAAGGCCGGAGACCCTGGAGGCATATCAACCCATCTGCCCCGTGCCATGCGGGCGATGCGTAGTGCCGGATTGGAACATGCATTTGCACAAAGTTACGGTCCGCAGTTGGGGAAATTCCCCCTCACCTCGGAAGCGCAATCAGATGCGATACGCGCGGGATTGATGTCGAAGGACTATGAACTGGCCGCTAATTCCGACCTGCCATCCGGTACGCCTGAGCTGTGGAAGCGCGTCGCGACCGGTCAATTGGGTGGCGCGCGCAGCGATGACGCGCTGGAAGCCGCCGTCATCGCCGCATTCAACGCCGAAACGCCGCCGGAAATCTTCGCAAGCCTCCTAAGCGAGCGCCGGCTGGGGGAAGCCGTGATCCAGGCAATGGGGCTTATGGCTGATGGGCCACGCAGTGACCCCGCAGATATCGAGCGTGGGCTCACGCTGCTCAACCAACTCGGCCTCGCCGACGTCGCGCGGCAAACCGCGTTGCACATGCTGCTGACGCGGCCCCGGGCATGAGCGAGATATCGCAGGCCTCGTCCCGTTGGATCTCTGCCTTTCTTGACGCGCAAGCGGCAGAGCTGGACGCATCCGAGAACACCCGCCTTGCTTATGGGCGCGACCTGATGGACTACGCCGCGTGGCTGGAACGCAAGGGGCTGACATTTGAGGTCGCAGGCCGGATAGACGTCGAAAATTACCTGATCGATTGTGACGCTGCGGGCCTTGCTCAATCCACCCGCGCAAGGCGGCTGTCTTCGATCAAACAGCTATACCGCTTCGCCTACGAGGAAGGCTGGCGCGCAGAAAACCCCGCAATTCAAATCAAGGGCCCGGGCCGCCAGAAATCGCTTCCCAAGACATTGTCATTGGAGGAAGTTGATCAGTTGCTAGGCGCGGCGCAGACCTCAGCCAAAAGCCAAGATGACAGGCTGCGCAACACCTGCATGATGCAGCTGCTCTATGCGACGGGAATGCGGGTCAGCGAATTGGTCACCCTGCCCGTCTCTGCCGCACGTGGTGACCCCCGCATGATCCTGGTGCGCGGCAAGGGTGACAAAGAACGAATGGTGCCGCTTGCGCCCGCAGCACGTGATGCGCTGGGCGTCTGGATAAAGCGACGAGATGCTCTGGAAGATGCGGCCAGGAAAAACGGCGCTGCAGCATCCAAGTTCCTGTTCCCATCTCGCGGGAAAACGGGGCACCTGACGCGACACCGGTTCTATTTGTTGATCAAGGAGTTAGCCGTCGCGGGCGGTGTTGATCCCTCCAAGGTCACCCCTCACACATTGCGCCACGCATTTGCCACGCATCTTCTGGCGGGCGGCGCCGATCTCAGGGCCATTCAGACCCTGTTGGGGCATGCCGACATCTCGACAACTGAGATATATACCCATGTTCTGGATGAGCGGTTGAAAGAGCTGGTCTTGGAAAAACATCCATTGGCGAAGGGCAACTGAGGCCTCTTCGCTCAGCGTCGCAAATCCAAAGGCAACACATCTTCGGACGGCCATATCCCCGTCAGTAGCGACGTCTCGTAGCCATATGTCAGTCCGGCCCGTGTCATAGCCTGCGCCGCGGCGTCCGCGTCATAAGTCAGCTGATGGAATTTCACCCCGTCCCGGCCCAACGTGGCGTAGCTCGTTCGCTGCGACCCATCATGCGGCGGCATGCCGATGACACCCGCATTGATCCATGACTTGCCACCGATGCGTCGGTGGAACGGGATGCCGGAATGCCCGCTGATCACACCATCAACTGGCCCTGTCAGCGCTTCAACAGCGGCAAATTCTTGTTTGAAGACCGTCTCTGGCGAGTTTGACCAGATGAAACGCGCGATATCGGTCATCCCGCCATGGATGACGGCGTATCTGCTGCCATTATGGGTGAAGACGGCAACGTCGGGCAGAGCGGCAAATGTGGACCGCAAATCGGCACCCAACTGGTCGGATGCAAAAGGATACCAACCCTTGGCAGCCAGATCGCAGCTGGAGCCTTCTTCAAACCCGCATCCGCAATCGGCGGCCTCGTTGGCAATCTGCACCTCACAATTTCCTGCAATGCAATGACCGGCTTCGCTCAACACTAATGACGTCGTGGCAACGGGGTCGGCGCAATAGGCAATGATGTCGCCGGTGCAGATGCGGTTTGGCTTGGGAATATGTGCCGCGGCGCGAAACAGGGCTTGCGCGGCTTGCAGGTTGGAATAGGGACCGCCAAACAGCAAAACATCGCCGGTCAACGTGCCAATCTGTGCGATTTTGGTCATGGTCTTGTCCTGCTCATCACCTGCCTGCCCTTGAACCGGGCAGCCCGTGGCCCCATAACAGCTACGTACCCTAATAGTTGCTGGATAAAACACCCCAAATGGACGACCCTTCATCGCTGATCGACACCGCCTCCTGGCTCACTGCGGGGGCGATCATCTTGTTGTTGGTGATGTCGGCCTTCTTCTCCGGCTCGGAAACCGCGCTGACTGCCGCCTCCCGCGGTAAGCTGCGTTCGCAAGCTGACAAAGGTTCCCCCGGGGCGGAACGCGCCCTGACTATCACCGAAGACAATGAGCGGCTGATCGGGTCGGTTCTATTGGGCAACAACCTTGTGAATATTTTGGCAGCTTCGCTTGCTACCGCGTTGTTTACCAATCTTTTTGGTGAATCCGGCGTTGCTTTGGCAACACTTGTGATGACCCTGCTGGTGCTGATCTTTGCGGAGGTGCTCCCAAAAACCTACGCGATCACAAATGCGGAAACGGCGGCGGCAAAAGTCTCTGGGCCGATCTCGGTCATTGTTCTTGTGTTTGCGCCTGTCGTCAACGTGGTCCGCGCGCTTGTCAGGCAGATGTTGAAGGTGTTCGGCGTCGAAACCGACCCCGACAGCCAGATCCTTTCCGTCCATGAAGAAATTGCGGGTGCTTTGGAGTTAGGCCACCAAGAGGGTGTGGTCGAGAAAGAACAACGGGATCGCTTGCTGGGCGCGCTCGATTTGGCGGAACGCGACGTTGAAGAGATTATGTTGCACCGCTCCGAGATCGAGATGATCGATGTCGAAGGAACGCCCGAAGACATCATCGCGCAATGCCTGAAGTCAGCCCATACGCGGCTGCCTATTTACCGCGATGAACCTGAAAATATTGTAGGCGTCCTGCATGCAAAAGACCTGCTACGTGCTGTGGACAAGGCCTTGCGCGGCCCTAACGGGCTTACCGGCTCGTTAAATGGCTTTGACGTGACCCAAGTCATGCGCAAACCCTATTTCGTACCTGAGACCACCACTCTGGAAGAGCAGATGCGCCAATTTCTCGCGCAGAGCAGCCATTTTGCGTTGGTTGTGGACGAGTATGGCAGCCTGCAGGGGCTGATCACACTTGAAGATATTTTGGAAGAAATCGTGGGTGAGATCACCGACGAGTTCGACCTTGAGGAAGAAAGCGCGCCCGAGGCCGCCGCTGATGGCAGCTACGCGATTGAGGGCGCGATGACGATCCGCGACCTGAACCGCCAGATGGATTGGGACCTGCCAGATGAGGAAGCCAACACGGTTGCGGGCTTGGTCATTCACGAAGCGCAATCCATTCCTGACGAGGGTCAGGTCTTCAGCTTCCATGGCTACCGCTTTGAAGTTGCGCAGAAATCGGAGAACCGCATCACCAACTTGAAGGTTCGCCCGTTGTGAGCGCGCGCAAGATCATCATTGACACTGATCCCGGACAGGACGACGCGGTTGCTATCTTGCTGGCCCTGGCCTCGCCAGAGCTGGATGTGCTGGGCATCACCGCTGTTGCGGGCAACGTCCCCCTTCCGCTTACGCAGAAAAACGCGTTGATCGTTTGCGAATTGGCGGGCCGCACCGATATCGCGGTCTATGCCGGTTGTGACGCGCCAATGGGGCGCAAACTGGTAACTGCCGAGCATGTGCATGGCAAAACTGGATTGGACGGGCCACAGCTGCCGACGCCTCAGATGGCATTGCACGACGGCCACGCGGTCGACTTCATTATTGAAACCCTGCGCCGCGAGGACCCCGGAACAGTTACCCTTTGCCCACTGGGGCCGCTGACAAACATCGCGACGGCCTTTGACAAAGCGCCGGACATCGTCGACCGCGTTCAGGAAATTGTACTGATGGGCGGCGCCTATTTTCAGGTCGGCAACATCACCCCCGCCGCGGAATTCAACATCTACGTTGACCCCGAAGCCGCTGATATTGTGTTCAAATCCGGCGTCCCCCTTGTTGTCATGCCATTGGATGTCACCCATAAAGCCCTGACCACGGCACCGCGTGTCGAGGCATTCCGCGCCATGGGGACCGAACCGGGGCGGATGGTGGCAGAATGGACCGACTTCTTTGAACGGTTCGACAAGGAAAAATATGGCTCGGCGGGCGCGCCGCTGCACGACCCCTGCGTCATCGCCTATCTGTTGGAACCGGACCTGTTTACCGGGCGGCATGTCAATGTGGTGATTGAAACCGGATCGGAACTCACCCTGGGCATGACGGTGGCCGACTGGTGGCGGGTGACTGACCGCGCCCCCAATGCGATGTTTATGGGAGATCTGGATGCCGATGGTTTCTTTGCTCTCCTGACCGAGCGGATTGCGCGCTTGTAAGGTCTGCCGCCTCTGGCGGAAATACTTTGGCAACAATGATGGGGCTGTGCCGTGCTAGAATTTGACAACAGCTACGCGCGTCTGCCGGAGCGTTTTTTTACCAAAATGAGGGCAGAACCGGTCTCTGCACCGGCGCTGTTAAAGTTGAATGACGCGCTTGCAGCCGAGATGGGGCTGGATACCGGCTTTCTGGCGTCAGCCGATGGGCTGGCGATGCTGGCAGGCAATAGCGTGCCCGATGGCGCAGAGCCAATTGCACAGGTCTATGCCGGCCATCAATTTGGTGGCTGGTCTCCAAGGTTGGGCGACGGACGGGCCTTGTTACTTGGGGAGGTGACCGGCCCTGACGGCGCACATTGGGACATTCAGCTCAAAGGATCCGGCCCGACGCCCTACTCACGCTCTGGCGACGGACGGGCTTGGCTGGGACCTGTGTTGCGGGAATACATTGTCAGCGAGGCCATGGCCGCATTTGAGGTGCCGACCACCCGGGCTTTGGCCGCCGTGAGCACCGGCGAAACAGTTCTACGCGAGCAGCGCTACCCCGGCGCGATCTTGACGAGAGTGGCGTCCAGCCATGTCCGCGTCGGTACGTTTCAATACTTCGCCTCCCAGCAGGACACGGACGGCATCTCCGCCCTGCTGAATTTCGCAATAACCCGGCACTATCCAGACCTGGAACAAGGCGACGCTCTGGGGTTCCTGAAGGCAGTCATCGCGGCGCAGGCCAACCTGGTGGCCAAATGGATGGGGCTGGGCTTCATCCATGGCGTAATGAACACTGACAACTGCCATGTCGGCGGGCTGACGATTGATTACGGCCCCTGCGCCTTCATGGATGCCTATCACCCGTCGAAAGTTTTCTCTTCCATCGACCAGTTCGGGCGCTACGCCTACGGCGCACAGCCAGAGATACTGGTCTGGAACCTCGCCCAGTTGGCAACATCGCTGCTGCCGCTGATTGACGACAACATGGACAAGGCCGTTGAGACCGCCCAAGCAGCGCTGCAGGATTTTGGTCCTGCCTACACCGACGCTTGGAAAGAGGTCTTCTTTGCCAAGCTGGGACTGCCGGATGGCGGCGACACAGAAGTCGCGCTGGTTCAAGATCTGCTCACCCGGATGGCGGAAAATCAGGCGGATTTCACCCTGACATTCCAGGGCCTGCTAAACGGGACAGCCCGTGACCAATTTGTGGATCCCACTGCCTTTGACGATTGGGCGTCAGGTTGGAACGCCCTGTCTCCGGATGCGGGACTTATGGCGCGCGCCAATCCCGCCTTCATCCCGCGCAACCACCAGATTGAGCTGGCAATCAAGGAGGCGGTCGCCGGTGACCTTTCCCGCTTCCACCGGATTGTGAGCGTGCTGGCAACTCCGTTTGAGGATCAACCCGATCATAGCGACCTGCAGTCCGCCCCGGTCGCGCAAGAGCTGGTGCATCAGACCTTTTGCGGCACGTGAACGCGCGCTAAGGTCTTACCAATTGCCCCGAATGGGGCTGAGGGGGAATAGATGGACCTATTGCAAATCGCGTCGCTGCTGATTGTGTTGGCGGCGTTCTTCGGGACGCTGAACTATTGGTTCCTGAAGCTTCCCTCCTCCATCGGCATCTTGATCGTGGCGCTGATTGCGTCCCTGGCGGTGATGGGTGCAGACTTTGTCTGGCCCGCTTTGCAGATGGCCGACACCGTGCGGGCGGTAGTCACTGGCGTCGATTTCTCTGAGGCCTTGCTGGAAGGCATGTTGGGCCTATTGCTGTTTGCTGGCGCGCTCCATGTGAAGCTGAGCGACCTGAAAGACCAATGGCGGCTGGTGGCTTTGATGGCGACTATGGGCGTGGCCCTGTCCACGGTTGTCGCCGGGGTGGGTTTCAGCTGGATCACCGGAATGCCCTTGCTCGTGGCGCTGGTTTTCGGCGCGCTCATTTCGCCCACGGACCCCGTGGCGGTGCTGGGCGTCCTGCGCGCCGCTAACCTGAAGAAAAGCATGGAAACGAAGATTGCAGGCGAAAGCCTGTTTAATGACGGGGTGGGATACGTCGTGTTTCTGGTGCTGGTGGGCATCGCCTTCCCTCAAGACGATCACCACGCCAGCGGGCTGGCCGCCGCCGCGCAACTGTTCTTCCAGGAGGCCGTGGGCGGCGCGGCGCTGGGCCTTGGGTTGGGCTATCTGACTTTCCGCGTCATGCGGCGGGTCAACGACTACTCATTGGAGGTTCTGATCACGCTCGCCCTCGCATTCGGGGGGTATTCCTTGGCTGTGTACCTGCATGTCTCTGCCCCCATCATGGCAGTGTGCGCAGGGCTGCTGATTGGCGACATTGGCACGCAACACGCCATGTCGGACGAAACGCAGGACTATGTGGATGCGTTTTGGAAGTTGATCGACGAAATTTTGAACGCGGTGCTGTTCTTGATGATCGGGTTTGAGGTCTTCGCTGTGGCCTTCGAGGCGGATGCAGTCGTGGCGGGCCTTCTGTCCATTGTGCTGGCCTTGATCGCCCGATTTGCTGCTGTGGCCATACCTGTGCTGGTGCTGCGACCCTTCCGCGAATTCTCCAACGGGGTGATTCCGATCATGACCTGGGGTGGTTTGAAAGGCGGCATCTCGGTCGCCTTGGCGTTGTCATTGCCAGAGAGCGAATGGAAAGCAACGATCCTGACCGCGACCTATGTGGTCGTGATCTTCTCGATCATTGTGCAGGGGCTGACAGTGGGTCCCCTCGCGCGCCGGTTGGGCCGCGAGCCGGATCTAGTATGACCGCTGTGGCTGGCCAAGCGGCGCGGTCCCCCGCGGCGCTGGTAACATTGACCTGCGGAGGCTGACGGAGCGGATCGGGGACGCCTCGTGGAGGCCCAATCTGCTGTTTCGCGCCCGAAAATGGTTTTGACCGGGAGATCGCATTGCAAACGTGGCTGTCGTGCCCCACCTTCATAGCAACAACATCAACACTCACATTGGGAGAACACGCATGTCATTGATGAAGATGGTCGGCAAAGTCGCGATCGGATTTGCAATCGCCAAGGGTATCAACGCAGTCCAGAAGTCAGGCGGTGTCGGTAAAATGATGGAAGGCCTCAAGAGCAGCGCCAGCAAGGGCGTAGGTGGTATCTCGGGCGGAAGCACCGGGTCTGCTGGCGGCGGATTGGGTGGCATGCTCGGCGGCGCAGGTGGACTTGGAGGTATCGGCGGGCTGCTTGGTGGCATGGCGGCCGCACGCGGCGGGTCGGAGGCGCAAGGCGAAAGCCTCGAAGACCTGCTTGGCCGGGACGTTCCTAAAGAAGAGCCCGCCGAGGAAGAAAGCGCCGGTCTGATGATCCGTGCCATGATTATGGCGGCGCGCTGCGATGGTGAGATTGACAGCAATGAACGTGAAACGCTGATGGCAACAATCGGCGAGGATGCGACCCCTGCCGACATGGATTTTGTACGCGCGGCAATGCAGGATCCAGTCAGCGCCCGCACCCTGGCAGAGGATACGCCTCAGGGTATGGAAACACAGGTCTATTCAATGTCCGTTATGGCCATTGAGCCGGATCACCCAGCCGAAGCCCAATACCTGCACGAGTTGGCAGGCGCGCTGGGCATCAGTGAAGGCACGGTGAACGAGATCCACGACAGTTTTGGCGTCCCGCGGCTCTATAGCTGAGTTTGCTATCGGTAGAATTATGAAGGGCGTCCCGTTTGGGACGTCCTTTTGGATTACGCTGCCTGCTTTGGCCCCTGCCCGCGACGTCTGCGATTGCGACGACGTTTGGGTGGGCCTGACGGTTTTTCGCCCTGCGGCGCGCCTTGGCTGCGCTGTTTTCCGCCCTTTGGCGCGCCCCGACCGCGGCCTCCGCCACCACGGTTTCCGCCGCCGCCGCGTTTGGGCTTGGCCTCTTCCTCGGACGGGGCCCAACGGCGGCCTCCCGCGACTGGGATTTGCATTTTCAGCACCTTTTCGATGTCCTTCATCTCGGACATCTCGTCGGGCGCGCAGAAGGCGATTGCCTCCCCCTCTTTGCCGGCGCGGGCCGTGCGGCCGATGCGGTGCACATAGTTTTCCGGCACATTGGGCAGGTCGAAATTATAGACAAAAGCCACGTCAGGGATGTCGATACCGCGCGCGGCGACGTCGGTGGCCACCAGAATGCGAATGTCACCGGATTTGAACGCTGCCAGTGACCGGTCGCGCTGGTTTTGCGACTTATTGCCGTGGATCGAACCGGCAGCGAAGCCTTTCTTTTCCAACATCTTTTTCAGCTTCTCGGCGCCATGTTTTGTGCGCGAAAACACCAACGCCAATTCGTCCCGATGCTTATCCAGAAGCTCAACCAATAGATCGTTCTTGGCGGCTTTGGCGACGTAGTGCACCGATTGGGTGATCTTGTCTGCGGTCTTACCCGGACGGGCCACCTGTACCTTGCGGGGGTGGTCGAGATAGGTGGCGGCCAGTTCTTCCATCAGCTTCGGCATCGTTGCCGAAAACAGCAGGGTTTGGCGTTCCTCGGGGATCAGTTTGGCGATCTGGCGCAGCGCGTGGATGAAGCCCATGTCGAGCATCTGATCCGCCTCATCCAGCACCAAATATGTGGATTCCGAGAGGGTTAGCGCCTTTTGTTCAAGCAGGTCGATCAATCGACCCGGCGTCGCAACAAGAATATCGGTGCCGCGCTCCAGCGCCTTGCGCTGGGTGTTCATGGACAGGCCGCCGACAACCATGTTGATCTTCAAATGGCCGCCGCCCTGGAACATTTTCAGGTTGTCCTGGATCTGTTTTGCAAGCTCCCGCGTGGGGGCAAGGATCAACGCGCGGACGGTTTTCGGGTCCGGCTTGGTCCCAATTTTGATCAGGTTGTGAATGATCGGCAGACCGAAGGCCAAGGTCTTGCCGGTGCCGGTCTGGGCAAGGCCCATCACATCGCGGCCGGTCAGGATGATCGGGATCGCTTCTTCCTGGATCGGTGTTGGGTCTACAATATTGTTTTCAGTAAGTTTTTGGCCAAGTTTGGGCGCTACGCCCAAGGCTTCGAATTTATTCAAGACATGTCCTTTCAAGACATGGGAGACCGCCCTTTCGAACAAGGGACGGGTCGCGTTTACAGGGTGCGGAACCTCGTGTTCCGCCGGACCCTTTCGCGTGAAAAATGGGAACGTTTTGCGACGCTATGCTTGAACCCTTAGCAGGTCTCACGCGGCACGTTTGGCGTCGTCTTGTGGGGGATGTGGCGGTTGGGGGGTGGTAAGTCAATGGCTATGTGCGTTTTCGGGTGGTTTAGCACGGAAAACTTGGCTTAAATGGCACCAAAAGCACGGAGGCCCCATGGCGGACACATTGATAGAACGCTCAGCCAAGAAGGGCTTGAGGATGACGGGGCAGCGCGTTGTTATTGCAGGTATTTTGGAAGATGCCCAGGACCATCCGGACGTCGAAGAATTGCACAAACGCGCCGTGGCGCGGGACGCCAGCATCTCGATTGCGACGGTCTATCGCACCGTTAAGCTTTTTGAAGAGGCGGGCCTGCTGGAACGCCTTGAATTCGGCGACGGGCGCGCGCGCTATGAGGATGCGGAGCGGGACCATCACGACCACCTGATCGACATGCAAAGCGGTGAAATCATTGAATTTGTTGACCCCGAGATCGAGGAACTGCAAGAGCGGATCGCCAAACGGTTGGGCTACAAATTGAAGGGCCACCGGCTGGAATTATACGGGGTCAAGGACAGCTAGGGCCGCTTGTGAAGAAAGCGCATAGCCACTTGCGCCGTTAACCTTTGAAGCGGTCACTGCGGCGTGGAGATGATGAAGCTCTCCTTCGCGTCACCGAACCCGTGAAAATTCAAAAACACGAAATCAAGCGCCTCGTTGCCCTCAAGCGTCATCAGGATGCGACCCCCGCCCGACAGGATCAGCATGTCATTGGGGATAGAGAAGCGCAGCGCGTCGTCACCGACGTTGAGCGTATAGTACCCTGTCCCGCGCCAATGCTCCGGCGTGCCGGTCCCGGTGGTGCTGCCCATCGGCGCGCCTCTTTTGCGAATGTAATCCTGCTGGTCAAAATGGGTAAGGCGCAGCTGGTATTTGCCGCCATAAAACGTCTTGAGCCATGACGGCGAGCGTCCCCGATCGGAATGCTCGTATTGCACGTCTAGATCGTCAAACGACGCAACTTTCCAGTCGATGTAGTCCCTGACGGATGTCACGGCCTTCTTCCACACGCCTTCATGTAGAAAGACATGTGTGGTCAGCTTGGCATCATATTCGGGGCGGTCGGGGCCCGCGTCACTGTGGCTAAAGCTTCGATAATACGTGCTTTCGGCGTGCAGGTCCTTGAGGTCCTCAAACGTCAGATCCTTTTCCAGCACCTCATAAGGCGTGAACGGTTTGACGCCATCGGAAGTAACGGTCTGATACCCGTCCAAGCCCGCGAAAACATTGCCAATCGGGAAGGGCCGATTGCCGCTGTCCTTGATGGTGCCAATTCTGTCCCCGGACGCGTTGATGAAGACATTGGTGCCACCCGCCTCATCGCTGTGATGGATGAAATAGGCGACTTGTTGGTCCGGCAGGTAGTAATTTTCGAAATGTCGGCCATAGGTCGCGCCGAGGTTCAGGACGCTGATGGCATCGGTGCCAGCGAGGTCGGCTATCACCGGGAAGTTGGCGGCGACAAAGCCGTCTGGCGGCGGGGTCTTGCGCGGGGCGATATTGAACGAGGGCGCGCCGCTCAGGACCCAGAGCGCGACACCAAAGAGCGCGGCGAGGCCAAGGGCAATGAAGCCGAGGATGTAGAGAGCGGTTTTCAAAATTATGAACCTCCAAGCCTGTTACGGATGCTAACTGACTAGCTTGTCACAGCATCAATGGATGCGTTCGGGCACATACTGGCCTGTAATTGCATCTCGTTCGAAAGCGCTTCCGGCCGGATGATGAAGTAGGTCCACAAACCCATCGTCCCGGTTGAGTACGACACCTATCGCAATCCATGATCGGGTGCGTGCGTCTATCTCAGACTCATCAAGCCCGGTCTGATCCCCGAGAATTCGCCATCCACTATCGACGTGCTCACCTCCAAGTTTTTCGGCTTCTTCGCGGTAGATCAAGCCTATTGGTACATCTTCATAAACGACGCAGTCATCCACTAGACATCGCATGAACCACTTTTGATCGTCACCGGCAAATTTCGCGCGATTCGCATCGTCGTTCCAGATCACATCAATGATGTGGTGCGCCTCAAATTTGATTTCCTGCTGATACCGCAATTGCGGAATGTCTGATGGAATATTGTCCAGCACACCTTCAAAGAAAGCACCGTCACGACCGGTCACGATCAGCCACATTCTTTCGCCAGCCGTGTCGCGCGCCTCTGGAACGGACGTAAATATAAGTTTGACGAGACCACCGGGTTCAATGGCCTCAACCTCTTCGTTTTCCGGAAGGTGAAAAGTGTAAGGGTTTTGCCGCGCCATTGGGCGCGGGTCCAGAATTTCATAGGTGCCGAACCATCTGCGATAAACGTCGAACAGGTGATTAGGAAGCCAACGAACCAAAAGTTCTATCAACTTTTGATCAACCTAAGCCTTCAGGATCGACGTGCCCGCGTAGACAGCGCTTTCGCCCAGCGCCTCGTCGATGCGGATCAGCTGGTTGTATTTGGCCAGCCGGTCGGAGCGCGACAGGGAGCCGGTTTTGATCTGGCCGCAATTGGTGGCGACGGCGAGGTCTGCGATGGTGGCGTCCTCCGTCTCGCCTGAGCGGTGCGACATCACGTTGGTGAAGCCCGCGCGGTGCGCCATGTCGACGGCGCGCAGGGTCTCTGTCAGCGTGCCGATCTGGTTGACCTTCACCAGCATGGAGTTGGCCGATTTGCGAGCGATGCCGTCGGCCAGACGCGCGGGGTTGGTCACGAACAGGTCGTCGCCCACCAGCTGGATCTTGTCGCCAAGTTCCGCCGTCAAAGCGGCCCAGCCGTCCCAGTCATCCTCCCCCATGCCGTCCTCGATGGAGATGATCGGGTAGTCGGCGGCAAGCGCTGCGAGGTATTTGACGTTGTCGTCGGAAGACAGCGTTTTGCCCTCGCCCTTCATCTCGTATTTTCCGTCCCTGTAATATTCGGTCGCGGCGCAATCGAGGGCCAGATAGATGTCTTCGCCCGGCTTGTAGCCCGCTTTTTCGACGGCCTTCAGAATGAAATCGAGCGCCTCGCGGGAGGAGGAGATGTTGGGCGCAAAGCCGCCCTCGTCGCCGATGCCGGTGGAGTAGCCACCTGCGGAGAGCTCTTTTTTCAGCACGTGGAAGACCTCTGCCCCCATGCGGATCGCGTCGCGAATGTTGCCGGCGCTGACCGGCATGATCATGAATTCCTGAATGTCGATCGGGTTGTCGGCGTGTTCGCCGCCATTGATGATGTTCATCATCGGCACGGGCAGAACGCGGGCGGAGGTGCCGCCAACGTAGCGGTAGAGCGGCATGGTGGTGAAATCGGCAGCGGCTTTGGCGGTTGCCAACGAAACACCAAGAATGGCGTTCGCACCGAGGCGGGCCTTGTTGTCGGTGCCATCGAGTTCAATCATCATCTCATCGATGGAGACTTGATCAGTGGCGTCCTCGCCCAGCAGGTTCTCGGCAATCTCGCCGTTGACCGCGGCGACCGCCTCCAGCACGCCCTTGCCCGCGTAGCGCGCTTTGTCGCCGTCGCGCTTCTCATTGGCCTCATAGGCGCCGGTGGACGCGCCCGAGGGCACGGCGGCGCGGCCCATGGTGCCATCTTCAAGGATCACATCGACCTCCACCGTCGGGTTGCCCCGGCTGTCGAGAATTTCGCGGGCGTGAATATCGATGATGGTGCTCATGGGAGGAGATGTCCTTACTGGGAGGTTGCCGTTGGGGCACGGTATAGTCGCGAGGTGTGAGGGGGGCAAGGCGATGGGGCGTTGCGGGCATCGGCTGGCTTGGTAAGGTGCTGGCATGACACCCGATGACCTGATTGCCCGCCTCGCCCTGCAGCCCCACCCCGAAGGCGGCTGGTACCGCCAGACCTGGGCGGCGGACGGCGACGGGCGGCCTGCGGGGACCTGCATCTACTTCTTGCTGAAGCAGGGCGAGCGCTCGCATTGGCACCGGGTGGACGCGAGCGAGATATGGCATTTCTACGCGGGCACCCCGTTGGTGCTGTCAGTGTCAGAGACGGATCAGGGACCCGCTACGGACCATGTGTTGGGACCGAATTTTGCGGCTGGCCAGCGGCCACAGATCGTGGTGCCGGACGGGCGGTGGCAGGCGGCATCCGCGCCTGATGGCTGGGCGCTGGTGGGCTGCACCGTGTCGCCGGGGTTTCAGTTTGAGGGGTTCGAACTGGCGCCGGAAGGCTTCGACATACCGCGCGGGGTCACGTCGAAAGACGTGTTCAAGGGGTTATTCTGAGGGCTTGCTGATCGTCCCGCCGCCGACACTGGCGGCAACGCCGGTGGTGGAGGGGCAGCTGGTGGGCAAGCCGCGCGCGACGCGGACGGCGAGGAAGGCGAAGGCCTGCGCTTCTAGCATGTCACCGTTCAGGCCGGTGATGTCGATGTCTACGACATCAGCATTAATCTCGTTTCGTAGGTATTTCATAAATATGAGGTTTTTACGCCCGCCGCCGGTGACAAAGATGGTCTTTGGCGGCTTAGGCGCATGTTCCAACCCGCGCGCAACGGCAGCGGCAGCGCAGGCGATAAGCGTGGTGGCGGCGTCTTCGTCAGACAGCGATGCGACCATTGCCGACAGGTCCTCGAAGTCGTCGCGATCCAGCGATTTAGGCGGCATTTTATGGAAATAGGGATGCGTCAGGAAGTTCTGCACGATGTCAGCGCTAGGATGCCCGCGTGCCGCACAGTCGCCGTTTTCATCAAAGGGAAGGTTTCTCCGCGCCATCATGAGATCATTCACTGGCGCATTGGCGGGGCCGGTGTCAAACGCCAGAAGCGCGCCGTCGTCATCGGGCTGCGTCTTGGTGGGGTCGACATATGTCAGGTTGCCCACGCCACCAAGGTTGAGGAACGCGACCGGGGCCGTGGCCTCGATATACTTGGCACAAGCGAAGTGAAAGAACGGGGCCAAAGGCGCGCCCTGCCCGCCCAGTTCGACATCCGCGCTGCGAAAGTCCCACACGACCGGGGTTTGTAACAGCTCAGCCATCAGCGCACCGTCGCCCGTTTGGTGCGTTCGTGGCGCGCCTTGCAGCCCGTAAGGATCATGGGCAAGCGTCTGGCCGTGAAATCCGATAAGGCGTGGTTTCGGTGCGGTTTCGCCTTCGCCATTCCGGGCTGAAGTGCCTGCACCTGTGAAGCGCGAGAGCACTGCCGCATGGGCGGTTTCCACCACCTCTTGCGCTGCGGGAACTTGTGCGCCATCCGACCATTGGCCCAAGGCGGCTCGCAGCTGGGCCTGCTCCTTGGGGCTGTAAGGGCGGAAGGCGGTGCCACCGAACTCGGAAATCACTTCCCCATCCGTCAAGATCATCGCGGCATCAACGCCATCGAGCGATGTGCCGGACATGGCCCCCAACGCCCATATCGGTTTGCCAGCCTTTATTGCGATTTTCACTGCTTCCCCTTGCGCGTGCCAATGCGTATACCGTGGCAAAAATACTGGACGGAAAACCCATGGCATACCACCCCAAATCAGACTTCCTGCGCGTGATGATCGAACGCGGCTTTCTGGCCGATTGCACCGATTATCAGGGGCTGGACGAGGCTTTGGTCAAAGGCGTGGTCCCAGCCTATATCGGGTTTGACGCGACGGCGACGTCTTTGCATGTGGGATCACTGATCCAGATCATGATGCTGCGCTGGTTGCAGAAGACCGGCCACAAACCGATCGTTTTGATGGGTGGCGGCACCACCAAAGTGGGTGACCCGTCTTTCCGCGCGGATGAGCGGCCTTTGCTGACCGAGGACCAAATCAACGGCAATATCGAGGGCATCAAACAGGTGTTTTCGCATTACGTGTCCTTTGGCGAGGCCGCGGCTGATGCGATCATGGTCAACAACGCCGAATGGCTGGACGGGCTGAACTATCTTGAGTTTCTGCGCGACGTGGGGCGGCATTTCTCGGTCAACCGGATGCTGTCTTTTGAGAGCGTGAAGTCTCGGCTGGACCGAGAACAATCGTTGAGCTTTTTGGAGTTCAACTACATGATCCTGCAGGCGTATGACTTCATGGAGCTGCACCGCCGCTACGGATGCCTGATGCAAATGGGCGGCTCGGACCAGTGGGGCAACATCGTCAACGGGATCGACCTGACCCGGCGCATTCTGGACGATCAGGTGTTCGGGCTGACTTCGCCGTTGCTGACCACATCTGACGGCAAAAAGATGGGCAAGTCTCAGGACGGCGCGGTGTGGCTGAACGCGGATTTGGTCTCGGCCTACCAATTCTGGCAGTTCTGGCGGAACACCACGGACGCGGATGTGGGGCGTTTCTTGAAGCTGTATACCGAACTGCCGGTTGCGGAGTGCGACCGATTGGGCGCATTGGAAGGGCAAGAGATCAACGACGCCAAAATCGTGTTGGCCAATGAGGTGACGACCCTTTTGCACGGGGCTGAAGCCGCAGCGGCCGCCGAAGCCACGGCGCGCGAAGTGTTCGAAAAGGGCGGCACGGGCGACGAGCTGCCGACTTTGGAATTGTCGGCCAGCGATCTGGGCGACGGCATTTCAGTCGTGCAGTTGATTGTGCGCTCTGGATTGGCGAAATCCGGCAAGGACGCCAAACGGTTGATCGCGGAAGGCGGCGCCAAGCTGAATGACGCGGACCTGACGGATGCGGGGCTGTTCATGACGCCGGCTGAATTGGCCGCACCAATCAAGTTGAGCGCAGGCAAGAAGCGCCACGCTTTGGTCAAGCTGGTTTAACCCCGCCTTAACCATGGATGGAGGAGGCTGCAGCGATGCTGCGGCCCTTGCAACAACACCCCCATTTTGCCGACTGCCTGCGCGCCGGAGGGCGCGAAGTCGTGCAAACAGATGCCGGCGTGATGCTCCTGCGGCGGTTCGGATTGGCGAATGTGGGCTTGGTCTCTCGCGGCTCGGCGGAGATGTTGGAGGCGCAGCCCCCTGCCCGCACGCTGCGGCTGTTCACCCCTGACCATCCGATGGGCACCGAGATGCAGGATCACGGGTTTGCCCGGCTGCGCCCGGCGGTGAAAGTCGCGGAATGGGACATTTCGGGGCCTGATCTGCGGTCCGGCCTGCGCAAAACCTGGCGGCACGCCTTGGACCGCGCGGATGGGCTGAAGCTGGCGCTGACCCATATGCCTGATGCCAGCAACCATTGGCTGCTTATGGCTGAACAGCGGCAGGCCCGGGACAAACGCTACCGCGCGTTGCCGCTTTGGTTGACAAGGGCCTGGGCCACGTTGCACCCCAAGGACAGTTTGTTGATCGAAGCACGCGCCAAAGGCGCGGTAGTCGCGGGCATGGTGTTTTTGCGCCATGGCGAGGTTGCCACCTACCACATTTCCTTCACCACGCCGCTGGGCCGCCAGATGGAGGCGCATCGCGTCATGTTGTGGCGGGCGGCGGCGCATTTTGCGTCGCGCGGCGTGGTGCGGCTGGACCTTGGCACGCTGGACATCGACGCCGCGCCGGGGCTGGCGCGGTTCAAGCTGGGCACGGGCGCGCAGGCGCGCGCGCTGGGCGGCACATGGGTGTCCGTGCCCGGCCTGGCGGCAGTTCGGCGTCAGTTTGTCCGCCAGTTCCCATCCGGAAAGAAGGCCTGAAAGGCGAAGGCGAACATCACATCATGGGGCACGTCGCGCCCTTGCGCGTCGCGCACCCGGATGGTTGACACGGGCTTCCCCTTGGCGATGTTGCCAGTGTCCAGCGCCGAGGCCTGCTGGCCCTCATGGGTCAGTGTCACGCCCGCCTCGGTGATGGATCTCTGGGCGGCGATGCGGGTCATTGGCCACGCGCTGTCGCCGACGCGGACCACGCGTTCCATCGGATCAATGCCATTTGGCGGCAGCTCGCCGGAATAGAGGAACGGCCGGGCGGAGCTGTCATAGTTCACATAAGGGTTGTAGCCGTAGTTGAAATTTCGGCGCGGCGCGTTCAGCACGATGCCGTCGGGGTTGCGGGCTTTGAAGTCGGCCCAGCTTTCCATCCAGCTGGGCAGTTGTTTCAGCTCGGCCCCCGCGTGCTGTCCCACGATCCCCTCGCCTACGGCCTGCTGCCACCACGATTCCGTCTGCCGATCATACATCACCATATCCGAATTGCGCAGATTGCCGGAGACGCCGAATGTGTGCGGCTTGCCGCCCACCCGCGCGTCAAACACCATGGCCGAGTTGCACAGTGGGCAGAACGTAACCGCGACGGGCGTGCCGTTCACCACATCGTTGACGATCTCATGGACCATGAAATATCGGATCGGATAGGCGCGCGGCGGGCCGCCAATTTCCAATGCGATGACGGGTTCCCGGTCTGCGAGGCGGGTCTCGTCAGCGACCTTGATGAATTGCGGATCATCAATTGCCGGGATGCCGTCCTTGCCCGGACCGCCGGAGCGGATCGAATTCAGATCCACGGTGGTTTTGGAAAAATCGGTGTCCGGCCATCCGGATTTCAGCGACTTGCTATACGCCATGGCTGGCAGCATCAGCGCGCATGCCAGGATGCAAAGAAAACGGGCCATGATATGCCTCCCCTGTTGGTCAGCGCATCATGGCCCGAAAATCGGTTCTTGTTCAGCCCCCCTCACGGGAGGTTGATGTGACGACTACTCGGTCACCCGCACAGCTTCCATCACGTCCTGCTGAGCGTTTACGAACGCACCGTTTGCGCCGTCGCCGCGGGTGATGGCGTCAACCACCTCCATGCCCTCGGTGACGCGGCCCACGATGGTGTATTGCCCGTTCAGGAAGCTGCCTTCCTCAAACATGATGAAGAACTGAGAGTTGGCAGAATTGGGCGATTGGCTGCGCGCCATGCCGACAACGCCGCGGTCATAGTTGAGGTCAGAGAACTCGGACGGCAAATCGTCATATTGTGACCCGCCGGTCCCTGCGCGCCGCAGATCGCCGCCCGCTTTGCCGAACTCCACATCGCCGGTCTGCGCCATGAAGCCGTCGATGACGCGGTGGAAGACCACGCCGTCATAGCCGCCCTCGCCCGCGATTGCGGTGATTTGGGTGACATGTTTTGGGGCCACGTCTTCCAGCAGATCAATCTTGATCGTGCCTTTGCCCGCGACGTCGATCTCCAGACCGGAGGCAAACGCCGCCCCGGACATCAGAGCCAGTGCTAGTGCTGCCTTATACATCCGCAGCCACTTTCATGGAGATCATGCGATCAGGGTTCATCGGTGGCTCGCCGCGCGCGATCTTGTCGACATGCTCCATGCCCGAGGTGACGCGGCCATAGACGGTGTATTGGCCGTTCAGGAAGGCGTTGTCAGAGAAGTTGATGAAGAATTGCGAATTGGCCGAGTCAGGGTTGGCAGAGCGTGCCGCGCCGATAGTGCCTCGATCATGTGGCAGCTTGGAGAACTCCGCCGGAACATCTGGATGCTCGGACCCGCCAGTGCCCGCCATGCGGATGTTGAAATCTTTCTCCATATTGCCGTTTGCCACGTCGCCGGTTTGCGCCATGAAGCCTTCGATGACACGGTGGAAGGCCACATTGTCATAAGCGCCCGCACGGGCCAGCGTTTTCATCCGCTCCACATGCTTTGGAGCCACGTCCGGCAGCAGCGCAATTTCGACGGTGCCGTCTTTGAGTTCGATGAGGATGGTGTTTTCGAGGTCTTTTTCGTCGGCCATGTGGCTGCTCCTTCAATAATCGTTGCCGCAACACTTAATGCGGGAACGCAGGAAGGAAAAGCCCAAGGCAAAGTTAGCCAAGCCGTTCTTTTAACTGGGTCGCGACCGCAGGCGAGACAAAGCCCGAAATGTCGCCGCCAAGGCGCGCGATTTCCTTGACCAGCTTGGAGGCAATCGCCTGATGTTGGGCCTCGGCCATCAAAAACACCGTCTCGATGGAATCGTCCATGGCGCGGTTCATGCCGACCATCTGGTATTCATACTCAAAATCCGCGACGGCGCGCAGACCACGGATGATGACGCTGGCGCCAACATCGCGGGCGCAGTGGATCAGAAGGTTGTCAAAGGGGTGCGCCACGATCTCGCAGCCGGTCTGTTCAGACAGGGCGACGCATTCCGCCTCGATCATGGCGACGCGTTCTTCAAGCTCGAACAGCGGCCCCTTGTCCCGATTGATTGCAACACCAATGACCAAACGGTCTACCAGCGAGCAGGCCCGCCGAATGATGTCGGTATGCCCCAGGGTGACGGGGTCAAACGTGCCGGGGTACAATCCTGTGCGCATGGGCGGGCCTCTCAGTTCGTTGACCTACGCAACAGCATTCCGCGCGGGAATTCAAGCGGTTGACGGGGCGTGAGTTCAACTGACGTCGCTGAACATCGCCTCCACCTGAGCTTGGGTCATGTCGTTCGTTTTGTCCGCAAACCCGTAGCCCTTGGGCTTGATGTCGATGAACAATTGCTCCGTCAGCTGCAAATCGCCGTGGTCGTCCAACGTGCCTGAGCCCAAGTGATACACCCCTTGATGCTGCCCTGGTGCCGTCACGCGGTAGAACATATTGGCCCCGCAGGTCTTACAAAACCCACGTTCCGCCCAATCTGAGGAGGTAAAAATCGTCAGATTTTCTTCGCCCTTGAACGTGACAGCGTCGGGCGCCGCGCCCATGCCAAGGAAAACCCCGCCGGACCAGCGGCGACACATCGAACAATGGCAGGCCGACAGATGGGTGGGCTCGCCCGTCACCGTGTAGCTGATCGCCCCGCACAAACATTTTCCGGTCAATCCCATATCAATGCCCCATGATCATGCCCTCAAGGGCATCCTTTTCCATTGCCAGCTCGTTCAGCCGCGATTTGACCACGTCACCGATGGTGATCAGCCCGATCATGTCGCCGTCCTTGACCACCGGCATGTGGCGGAAGCGGCCCTCGGTCATGCGCGACAGCACTTCGTCAGCGGTGTCATCAACCGAACATGTCACCGGGTCCCGGGTCATCATGGCACTGACCGCATCGTCCAAGCAGCCCGGGCCGCGCTTGCCGATTTCGCGCACGATGTCGCGTTCCGACAGGATGCCCATGGCGTGTTTGCCATCCGGCGTCACCACAACCGACCCGATGCGTTTGGTCGATAACAGATTGGCGGCGTCAGACACCGTGGCGTCGGGGGCGATCGTGACGACCCCGCCCTCAGGTTTGGCTTGGAGGATTTGGCTGACGCGCATGGCAGGCCCCTTCGATTGTGAATATGTCATCTAGCTATAGCACAATTCTGCTCGGGTCGGCGGTCCTGCGTCAAGTACGCGCCTCCAGACGCGCGATTTCACGCGGAAGATGCGTCGCAAGTTCCTCCGCAAACCGGGTCAGCCGCGCGATTTTGCGGTCATCGGCGTGGCGCACCAGATAGAAGCTGCGGGTCAGCGACATTTGGTCGGCCAGCACCTTTTGCAGCTCCGGCGCGTTGGGCAGCGCGAAGTCATGGGCGATGACCACACCCGCCCCGCCCCGCGCCCAGTTGATCTGCACCGAGACGGAATTGGACGCGAAATCCACCTTGGGGGAGCCTATCTCCGACAGGTAATCGAGCTCTTTGTCAAAGATCAGATCGGAGATGTAGCCGATGATCTTATGCGCCTTGAGGTCCTGCAGGCTCTGCAGCGGCGGCATGGATCGCAAATAGGACGTGCTGGCCGCGAGGTGCAGCTTGTAGTCGCTGAGCTTTTGCACCGTCAGCCGCCCCGTCGCTGGCGGGGAGACGGTGACAGCCATGTCTGCCTCCCGCTTGGACAGGTTGAAGACGCGCGGCAGCGCTACCAGCTGCACCTCGAGCCCCGGATTGTCGGCGCAGATTTTGGAACAGACTTGCGGCAACAGGTAGTTGGCCGCACCATCAGGGGCTCCGAGCCTGATTTGCCCCGTCAGCGCCCCTGCCCGGTCTGTGACGTCACCGCTGAGGTCTAACATGGCCGTTTCAACCGTGGTTGCCTTGTCCAGCAGCCGCTGTCCCGCAGGGGTCAGCACGTAGCCCTGTGGCGATTTGAGAAACAGCGCCGCGTCGAGGTCGGTTTCCAGCCGCGCGACGCGCCGCCCGACGGTTGCGGGGTCCAGCTTCAGGGTCTTGCCCGCCGCCGAGAGAGTTTCCTCCCGGGCGACCGCCAGAAAGACGCGCAGGTCATCCCATTTTGGATCAGACATACCTATCCTTGCATTTTTGCAAAATGATTTTGGCAAACTGGCGCTTTATCTGGCGAAATTGCAAGAATAGAATGCGCGCAACGAAGTTTAGGAGGATTCCATGCAAGAGCTGACGCATTACATCAACGGCGCCCATGTCAAAGGCACGTCCGGGCGTTTCGCCGACGTCTACAACCCCGCCACGGGCGAAGTGCAGGCCAAGGTGCCGCTGGCCAGCGTGGCTGAGCTGGATCAGGCGGTTGCCGCTGCCTCCGCCGCGCAACCGGCCTGGGCCGCCGTCAACCCACAGCGCCGCGCACGGGTGATGATGAAGTTCGTGGACCTGCTGAACCGCGACATGGACAAGCTGGCCGAGGCGCTGAGCCGCGAGCACGGCAAGACCCTGCCCGACGCCAAGGGCGACGTGATCCGGGGGCTTGAGGTGGTCGAATACTGCATCGGTGCGCCTCAGATGCTGAAAGGCGACTTCACGGACTCAGCAGGCCCCGGCATCGACATGTATTCCATGCGTCAGGCGCTGGGGGTGACCGCTGGCATTACCCCGTTCAACTTCCCTGCCATGATCCCGATGTGGATGTTCGCCCCCGCCATTGTCTGCGGCAACGCCTTCATTCTGAAACCATCGGAGCGTGACCCATCTGTGCCGCTGATGCTGGCCGAGCTGATGGAAGAGGCCGGCGCGCCGAAGGGTATCCTGCAAGTCGTCAACGGCGACAAGGAGGCCGTGGACGCCATCATCGAGAACGAGGTGATCCAATCCATCGGCTTCGTGGGCTCCACCCCGATTGCCGCCTACATCTATGCCGAGGGCTGCAAACACGGAAAACGGGTGCAATGTTTTGGCGGCGCCAAGAACCACATGATCATCATGCCGGACGCGGATATGAACCAAGCCGCCGACGCGCTGGTCGGCGCAGGTTACGGCGCGGCAGGCGAGCGTTGCATGGCGATCTCTGTCGCCGTGGCCGTGGGTGATGATACTGCCGACCGGCTGCTGGAAAAGCTGGTCCCCAAGGTGGAATCGCTGAAGGTCGGGCCTTACACCGCTGGCGATGATGTGGATTACGGTCCTGTCGTGACCGCTGCGGCCAAGGCCAATATCGAACGTTTGGTCCAGACGGGTATCGACCAGGGCGCAACGCTGGCCGTGGACGGCCGCGACTTCTCGCTTCAGGGCTATGAGGACGGGTTCTTCGTCGGCGCGCATTTGTTCGACAACGTCACCCCAGACATGGACATCTACAAGCACGAGATCTTCGGCCCCGTGCTGTCGACCGTGCGTGTCCCGACCTACGAAGACGGCCTGAAGCTGGCGATGGACCATGAATATGGCAACGGTACCGCGATCTTCACCCGCGACGGCGACACCGCGCGTGACTTTGCCAACCGGGTCAATGTCGGCATGGTCGGCGTCAACGTCCCAATCCCTGTGCCTTTGGCCTACCACACGTTTGGCGGCTGGAAGAAATCGGTCTTTGGGGATCTGAACCAACACGGGCCCGACGCGTTCAAGTTCTACACGCGGACGAAAACCGTCACCTCCCGCTGGCCATCGGGCCTGAAAGAAGGCGGCGAGTTCTCGATCCCGGTCATGGAATAGCACCTTCCATTCAAAGTCACACAATGACGTGAAAGGGGCCAAATGGACAATTTGGCCCCTTAATTTGTTCCATGATACGCTGTAAGGACATCAAAACTTCGCAAAACGGAGACTTTGAGATGAGCAAGACCACACGCCGCGCCCTGCTTTTGACCGGGGCTGCCGCATTGTTTACCCCCGCGATTGCACGCGCGCAGCAGGCCAGCAATATCGAGCTGGTGCCATCGGGCGTTGTGACCTCCCGCAATGCGTCCAGCTTCGTGGTGCCAGATTGGCGCGATCACTTTCCGTCCCTTGGCGTGGCCACCATCATTGCCGACACCAAGTCGCGTGCACTGCATTTCTGGAATGCGGCCGGCACGGATTACCGCGTCTTCGCGACCTCCGTCCCCAAATCGGACGAGCTGACCCGCCGGGGCTACACCAAGATCGTGCGCAAGCGCGTGGGTCCGACCTGGACACCCACCGCAGACATGCGCCGCCGCGACCCATCGCTGCCTGAATTTATGGATTCAGGTGAGCCGGGCAACCCGCTGGGCACCCACGCAATGTACCTTGATTGGCCGGCCTATTTGATCCACGGCACGCATGACACGCGCAAAATCGGGCGCCGCTCATCCTCGGGCTGCATCGGGCTATACAACGAACAGATCGCCGAATTGTTCGCTATCACGCCAGTGGGCACTCAAGTCCGGCTGATATAGCGCTAACATCAATAAATAATGACATTGGCGGGCCTCTGGCCTGCCTTTTTTTATTGCATTATCGCCCAAATCATCGCAGAATTAAACAAGCGTTCAATTCCTGCCGGGAGGTATAAAATGGATTTCGCCCTATCAGAAGAACAAACGGCCATATTCGACATGGCCCGCGCCTTTGGTGAAGATCACGTCGCGCCCCACGCCCAGCAATGGGAGAAAGACGGCACCATCCCCAAGGACCTGTGGCCCAAACTGGCTGAGCTGGGGTTTGGCGGCCTTTATGTAAGCGAAGACAGCGGCGGCTCCGGCTTGTCACGGCTGGACGCGGTGCTGGTGTTTGAAGCGCTGTCGATGTCCTGCCCCTCGGTCGCCGCGTTCCTGTCGATCCACAACATGTGCGCCGCGATGTTGGACAATTTCGGCTCGGACGCGCTGAAGGCCCAGGTGCTGCCCGGCGTACTCAGCATGGACACGGTCATGGCCTATTGCCTGACCGAGCCGGGTTCGGGATCGGACGCGGCCGCGTTGAAAACCCGCGCCGAACGCACCAACGACGGCTTTGTGCTGACCGGCACCAAGGCGTTCATCTCGGGCGGCGGCTATTCGGACGCCTATATCGTCATGTGCCGCACCGGCGAAGACGGCCCAAAGGGCGTCTCTGCCATCTTGGTCGAGGACGGCGCTGACGGCCTGTCCTTTGGCGGTCTCGAGGACAAAATGGGGTGGCGGTCGCAACCCACCCGCCAAGTGCAGTTGGACAATTGCAACATTCCCGCCGGAAACCTGCTGGGAGAGGAAGGCAATGGTTTCACATATGCGATGAAGGGCCTGAATGGCGGTCGGTTGAACATTGCCGCCTGCTCCATCGGGGCTGCGCAGTCGGCGATGAACAAGACCTTGGACTATATGGGCGAACGCAAGGCCTTTGGCCGCACCATTGACCAGTTCCAAGCGCTGCAATTCCGGCTTGCCGACATGGAGATAGAGCTGCAGGCCGCCCGCGTGATGCTGCGTCAAGCGGCGTGGAAACTGGACAACCAGGCCCCCGACGCCATGCGCCACTGCGCCATGGCCAAGAAGTTTTGCACCGAGGCCGGGTCCCGGATCGTGAATGGCTGCCTGCAGCTGCATGGCGGCTACGGCTATCTCGCCGATTACGGCATCGAAAAGTTGGTGCGCGACCTGCGGGTCCATGAAATTCTGGAAGGCACCAACGAAATCATGCGCCTTATTGTCTCGCGCGATATGCTGAGCCAGAGATGACCGAAACCTCCATCCGCATTGACGGGCGCGCGGGGCGCATCACCTTGCAACGCCCCGACGCGCTCAACGCGCTGACCTACGACATGGTGCTGGCGATTGAGGCGGCGCTGGACGCCTGGCGCGAGGCCGACATTGATCTTGTGGTGATCGACGCCGAGGGCGAACGCGCCTTCTGCTCTGGCGGTGACATTTCGGAGATGTATGCCAGCGGGACCCGGGGCGATTATGACTACGGACGCAAGTTCTGGCGCGACGAGTACCGCCTGAACGCCAAGCTGTTCGAGTACCCCAAACCGGTGGTCAGCTTCCTGCAGGGCTTCACTATGGGTGGCGGTGTCGGCGTCGGCTGCCACGGCTCTCATCGGGTGGTGGGCGAAAGCAGCCAAATCGCTATGCCGGAATGTGGGATCGGATTGGTGCCGGATGTGGGCGGCTCGCTGATGCTGACCCTGGCGCCGGGGCGGTTGGGCGAATATCTGGGCGTCACCTCCGCCCGCATGGGCGCGGCGGACGCGATCTACGCAGGCTTTGCCGACCATTTTGTACCACAAGATCAATGGCCTACCCTGGTGTCGAAAATTTGCGCAACCGGCGACGCCACCCTGGTGGAAGCTGCTGCCTCCCCCCCGCCGGACGGCACATTGGCGACGTTGCAACCCGACATAGACACGCATTTCAAGGGCGAAGATCTCGGCGACATCCAGCGCAATTTGCGCGCGGCGTCAGACCCCTTTGCCAAGCAGGCCCTGAAGGCCATCACCCGCAACGCGCCGCTTGCCATGGCCTGCACCCTGCAGATTGTGCGCCGCCTGCGCAGCGCGACCTCTATCCGCCAGGCGCTGGATATGGAATTCCGCTACACCTACCGGGCCATGGAACAAGGCGACTTCATAGAAGGCATCCGCGCCGCTATCATCGACCGCGACCGACAGCCCAATTGGGCGCATGCCGCGCCGGACCAAGTACCGCCGGTGGACGTCGCCAACATGCTGAAACCGCTGAAAGACGCAGCGCTGAATTGGGAAAACATGTCATGAAAATCGGATTTATTGGTCTTGGAAACATGGGCGCACCCATGGCGCTCAATTTGGCGAAGGCGGGCCACGACGTGGCGGGGTTCGACCTGGCAAATACGCCGCCCGACGGGGTCGCGGCGGCAACAAGCGCCGCGCAGGCCGCGCAGGGCGCAGATGTTGTTATTACCATGCTGCCAAATGGCGCGATCCTGCGCAGCGTGGCCCAGGAGGTGATCCCGGTGATGGGCCCAGGTGCCGTGCTGCTCGATTGCTCTACGGTCGATGTCGCCGCCGCGCGAGACGTCGCTGAGATAGCGGAGGCCGCAGGCTGTCTGGCGGCCGACGCGCCCGTTTCCGGCGGCATTGGCGGGGCGGCTGCTGGCACCTTGACGTTCATGGCCGGCGGCAGCGCCGCCGCCTTCTCCAAGGTCAGCCCGCTCTTCGACATCATGGGGCAAAAGGCCGTGCATTGCGGCCCTTCTGGCAACGGGCAGGCCGCCAAGATATGCAACAACATGATCCTTGGTGTCACGATGATCGGCACTTGCGAGGCCTTTGCCCTAGCCGACAAGCTGGGGCTTGACCGGCAAAAGATGTTTGACGTGGTTTCTACCTCGTCCGGTTACAGCTGGACGATGAACGCCTATTGCCCCGCCCCCGGCGTCGGCCCGCAAAGTCCTGCCGACAATAACTACCAACCCGGGTTCGCGGCAGAGCTGATGCTCAAGGACCTGCGCCTCAGCCAGATGGCCGCCGAGGCGGCAGATGCCGACACGCCGATGGGCGAGGCTGCTACGCAGCTCTATGAGACCTTTGTCGAAAACGAAGATGGCTTAGGCAAAGACTTCTCGGCAATGTTGCCACGCTTTGCGTCCCGCAGGCGGGCCTAATCTCCATTTGGTCAAAAATACTCTGGTGGGTTGCCCGTGCGGCGGGAGGTAAAACCTCCCAAGAGCACAAAACATAGAGCGCGGCGCAGCCGCTCAATCAGGTCAGCAACGAAAAAAGCCCCGAACCAAAGTTCGGGGCTTTTTCAGGCAATGGTGGCGCGGTTGACGGGGCTCGAACCCGCGACCCCCGGCGTGACAGGCCGGTACTCTAACCAACTGAGCTACAACCGCCCATTGCACATTCACCGCAGTGAATGTTGGGTTGTATTATGGCCCAAGCCCTGCCCCGTCAAGCACGTTCACGGCTCTTTATGACGAATTTTTTCAATCGGCCTGGCAGGTCGCGCATCGGCCAGTATTATCATATGTAGCGGAAGGGTATGGTGGGTCGTGAGAGGCTCGAACTCCCGACATCTTCGGTGTAAACGAAGCGCTCTACCAACTGAGCTAACGACCCGTTAGGGCAGCGTTTAGCGCAACTGATACGGTGCCTGCAAGCCCCTATTCGAGCCGTTTTTGCACACCATCTTTCAGATGATACACAACGCCTTGCCCACCGGGCAAATCACCCAGCGCCTCATCGGGCACATTCAATATCACGGCGCGCAGCATACGGCTGGTGATCCCATGGGTCACGATGACCGAAGGTCCGCTTAGATCAGCCAGAAAAGACGTCACCCGCGCACGCAATGCAACGAAGCCTTCGCCGCCCGGCGCGTGCTGATACAGCCCGATCGGGCCGTCGGGGCCCTCCTCCAGCGTGACGCCAGCCGGCAAATCAAGATGCAAATCAGCGCGCAGCTTTCCCGACCACGCGCCCACGCCAATCTCGACCAGCTTGGGCTCCTTGCGTGCCTGCGCGGCCCCGTCTGGCAAGGCGATCTGCGCCGTGGCCCAGGCGCGGCCTTGCGGGCTGGAAAACTGGTCCAATTCAGTCAGGTCAAACTGCGATAGAATGCGCGCCTGCTGCGCGGCGTGTTCCCTGCCCCGGTCTGTCAACGCGCTGTCTAGCGCGCCTTGCATCCGGCCTTCGCGATTCCATTCGGTCTCGCCATGGCGCAGGATCAACAATTCTGGAAAATCACGCACGGCCCGCCACGCCCCTCAAACGATAACGGCGCTCCCCTTTGTCAGGATGCGCCGTCAAAAACTGGTGGGTGATAAGAGATTTGAACTCCTGACATCTTCGATGTGAACGAAGCGCTCTACCACTGAGCTAATCACCCCTGCTGCGTGCTTACCGTCAGCTTTCGTCGGGTGCAACCGCGCCGTCGGATGTGGCGGGAGTTGCGGCCTTGGTGAGATCCTTCAACTTCACCCGCAACACAGCCAATTCACCATTTGGGGTCTGCTTCTTGCGGGCGATTTTGATTTTGCCCAATGGCGCGGCTGAAATGTCCTTGCCTTCGATGATGGCAGAGCGGACCACGCCCAGCACGGCCTCTAACGCGCGCCGCGCGTCACCCTTTTTCATGCCGCTTTCCAGCACCATCCGCTCCACCAGCTCCTTTTTGCTGAGTTCGCCAGTGGAGACCGCTTTCTCCTCGACCGCCGCTTTGGTGGCCTTCGCCGCCGCGGTCGGCTTCTTGATAGCGGCCTTGGTGGTTGACCGTTTCGGCGCGGCTTTCGCGCCGCTGCTCGGTTTCTTGGGTGTCATGGGTGTCTGTCCTCTATGCCTGTCCACGTGAAAGCTAGCTGTTTGAGACACATATGGCCAGTTTCATCGCCGCGAACCGGGAAAATGTCAGCCGTCACGCCAGAAGCCGCGAATAGACCAGCAATCCGAACCGCGTCAGATCACAGTGCAGCGGTTGCCAGATGGCGTTCCAAGCCAATGGATCAAGCGCACAGCCCGCCTGGATAGCAGCCAAATCCCGCCGCCCGTCTACGCCCGAAATGGCCTTTGCCGCCGATTTGGCAATCGGTACGTGATGTTTGACCCCATTCAGCGTCACTGTGATCGCCCCGTCGCGGGCCACCTTCTGGGCAAGTGCGCCCGCAGCCATACCTTTGAGATGCGGCACGTCCCGGCCCGACTTTCCTGCCGCCACGACCGGTGCGGCGCTAGGGCGGGCATAGACCACATGCGTCTTGATCGTACCGTCCAGCTTTTCGGCCAGGGCCATCTGCGCCACTGGGTCCATGTCCTTCTTTATATCGGTAAACCGGCTCAGATCATAAAGCGCCGCCTGCGGGGTTCCCACCATGCGCAGCCCCGCCGCGCCCAGCGTTTGTGATAGCTGGTCGATCGTGTAAGGCCGGTCCTGCGAATGCAGCAACAGGTCGTAGAACCCCGCATCGCTGGCCTTGTGATCCACTAGATGGGGGTTTGATTTGAACGGATGCCCGGCGGGCAGCTCCGCGAAGATGCGCTTCGCTTCGCGAAGTTGAGCTTTCGGCGGCAAGCCATTGAGAAGGCTCCTGAATGCCTCCTGCAGCGGGTACACGCCCGACCGCCCATAGGGCGCATAAACCATGCAGCCAAGCCCGCCTTCCGGCGACAGCGCCGCGGCGAGCGCGTCGAAGCCTGCCTGCGGCTCGGGCAAGTGGTGCAGCACCCCGCAGCAGTCAATATAGTCAAATGGCCCGTATTCCGCCGCGTCCAGCAGGCTGCCGGTGGTGAACGTGATGCCTTTCAGGCCCCGGGCCTTGGCCCGGGCCTCCGCGATCTTGCGGGAGGCAGAAGACAAATCGATATACGTGATTTCGTATTCTTTTCCTGCGCTTGTCAGCGTCTGTGAAAGTTGAATGAGAGCGTCCCCGGTCCCACCACCCGCGACAAGAATGCGGGTGCCCGCCGACCAGTCACGCTGCCCGCCAAACAAAAAGTGGTCCACCTCCAGAGGATGGGAGGGTGACCCCGTAATCAGCCTTTTCTTCTCATCTTTCGGGTCGCGTTCGGGGTACGGGTATGCCTCGTACTGATCTTTGACTTTGCTCATAGGTCTGCCCCGACATTGGCAGGCAGCGCAGAGACGTCCAAGGCATGTTCTAAGGGGTTCTCCCGCAGCCCTGCGCGTTGGGCTGGTGTGAGATCGCCGAATGCCACCAACCGCGTATGGATCGAAAACACAATCGCGTCCGACTTTGGCAATCGCAGAATGGACTGCCGCTCCGACCGGATATAGCCCTGCCCTTCGGGTACGACGCGTTTGACGGTGTCGGGCAGCGGCTGGAACAGGTCGGGATCGTGGTAATGCAACGCATTGGCCCGCCACAGGGGTTTGTCGGCCCGCACCGCGTCAAATAGGCGTTGCACCCGCGCCGCCACATCCGTGGTGTAGGTGGAGACCGGCTGATGAATCGCCGTCAAAGGCTGGTTCATCTTCTCATGCAACAACCAGCTTGCGGGGAAACACAGCAATCCTGCCGTCAAAACATGTTCCCCGCCTCGCTTTTGCAGGATGCAGACATCTTCGCTGATCAGGCGGTTAATGGACATAAGCGGGTCATTTGGGTCAATTTCAACCGTCACCCCATCGGGCCGCGCGACCCGCGCACCGTCCACATCAAAGTCATCCCGCCCCGCCAGCATCGCGCAGATCACGCCCAGAAGTTCTTTGGCAGCCATCTCGGCGGCGGGTGTCATCTGCAGCACCTCGTTGCGACGCGCCTCAAGAAGCCGCGCGCGTTCCGCCATTTGCGGCGCATATGCCTCGTCCAACTGTATCCAATCAGACCAATCCAAAGGCTGGATGCCCGGAAGCCGGCGCGTTTTTGGCTGCATCCAGGGCGCGTCACGCAGCGATGATTGGCAGATTGCGGGCATTTTTCCTCGATACGACACGCATTTTGACGCTTTTTGCCTAGCACGGGCGAAACCGGCCTTCCATCCTGAACCCAATAACGGGGAGCCAAATGATGAACCAGCATTACCGTGACACGCGCAAGATCGACCCGACCAAGGGCACGCATTTGGCCGATGGCAGCCCCAATGACAATGACCGGATCGAGATCGGGCCGACGATGCTGGCCTTTTCCGAGTGGGAGGCCGACGGGCTGACCATGCCCAACCTCGAAAAGATGCGGGAGTATCGTTGGAAGCGGCTGACCCGGCACGTGGTGGATGCCGATATGGGCGGGCTGTTGATGTTCGACCCGCTCAACATCCGCTACGCCACGGACAGCACCAACATGCAGCTGTGGAACACGCATAACCCGTTCCGGGCGGTACTGGTCTGCGCTGACGGGTATATGGTGATCTGGGACTACAAGAACTCGCCATTCCTGTCCGAATTCAACCCGCTGGTACGCGAGCAGCGCTCGGGCGCGTCGATGTTCTATTTCTCCAACGGCGACAAGGTGCAGCAAGCGGCGTCAACCTTCACGGCGGAGGTCGAGGACCTCATTCTCGCCCATGGCGGCGGGAATAAACGCATCGCGGTTGACAAGATCATGATGGCCGGGCTGCGCGCGCTCGAAGCCCGTGGGTTTGAGGTGCATGAGGGCGAGGACCTGACCGAACACGCGCGGTCGGTCAAAGGCCCCGACGAAATCCTTGCGATGCGCGCGGCCTGCCATTCCTGCGAAACCGCGATGTATGAGATGGAGCGATTTGCCCGCGAAAACATCCCCTCTGGCGGCGTCAGCGAAGATGACGTCTGGGCGGTGCTGCATGCAGAGAATATCAAACGCGGCGGGGAATGGATTGAGACCCGCCTGCTGGCATCGGGCCAACGAACCAACCCGTGGTTTCAGGAATGCGGGCCGCGCATTATCCAGAACAACGAGATTTTGGCCTTTGATACCGACCTTGTGGGGCCATACGGCATTTGCTGCGACATTTCCCGGACGTGGTGGATTGGGGACGAGAAACCGCACGCCGACATGATCGAGGCCATGAAACACGGCGTCGAGCACATACAGACCAATATGGAGATGCTCAAACCCGGCGTGACCATCAAAGAGCTGACAATGAACACCCATGTGCTGCACGACAAATACCAGGAGCAGAAATACGGCTGCCTGATGCACGGCGTGGGCCTGTGCGACGAATGGCCTTTGGTGGCCTACCCAGACAAACATGTGGAAGGCGCGTTTGACTACCCGCTGTTGCCGGGCATGGCGATTTGCGTCGAGGCGCTGGTGGGCGAGGTTGGCGGCACCTTCTCGATCAAGCTGGAAGACCAGGTCTTGATCACCGAAGACGGGTATGAGTTACTGACGAAATACCCTTTCGATCCTGCACTTATGGGGCATTGATGCTTGCTGACCTGGTTGATCTTGACCGCCATCCCATCCACCAAGAAGGCCCGGCGCGCGACGCGCTGATTGCCCGCTGCCGCACCGATCTGGAGGCGGACGGCATGTTCAACTTAGACGGGTTCTTCCGCGCCGACGCCATTGCGCAAACTCTGGCCATGGCCGCCCCCCTGTGGGAGGAGAAATCCTTCACCCACCAGCGCCGCCACAACATCTACTTCAAGAAATCTGTGCCGGGTTTGAGCGACGACCACCCTGCCCTGAAGCTGCACGACACCACCAACCACACGCTCTGCGGCGACCTGTTGCAAGACACGCCCGTGGCCACGCTCTATTACGACCCGACATTGGCGCAATTCCTGTCTGACGTCATGGAGACCGGGCCGCTTTACCCGATGGACGACCAGTTGGCCGCGTTCAACGTCATGGCCTATCACGCGGGCGAGGCGTTGAATTGGCACTTTGACCGATCACAATTCACCATCACCTTGCTGCTGCAAAAACCCGATCAGGGTGGCGGGTTTGAATACCGTACCAATCTGCGCAGCGCCGATGACCCGAATTACGACGGGGTCGCGAAGCTGCTGAACGGCGAGGATGACGGGGCCAAGCTGATGACGGTGGAGGCCGGTACACTGAACGTGTTCAAAGGCGTCAACACCGCCCACCGGGTGACCCCGGTTGAGGGTGACACGGCGCGGATCATCACCGTCATGACCTATTACGACCACCCCGGCGCGCGATTCACGCCGGAGGAACAGATGGGGTTTTACGGCCGAACCGGCTGATTCCGCGCGCGCATGGGGCGGATAAACCACTGAGAATCCCGAAATTCTGTCACATAGCCTCTCCTTTGCTCACCATCGCGTGACCTTGGCGCCACAAAGGTTGTTGCAACGCGGTGTGCGGCCCATCCTTGGTGCCAACATAGGAATACGACCATGGCCACAGAACGATTCACCTTCGCCGGACATTCCGGGGACGAACTTGCTGCGCGACTTGACCTGCCCGAGGGGCCGCATCTGGCGACGGCGCTGTTTGCGCATTGCTTCACCTGCTCCAAGGACATCCCCGCCGCGCGGCGCATCGCGGGGCGCTTGGCCAATATGGGCATCGCCGTACTGCGGTTCGACTTCACCGGGCTGGGCCACAGCAAAGGCGAGTTCGAGAACACCACCTTTTCATCCAATGTCGAGGACCTGACGCTGGCCGCCGCCGAGCTGGAAAAGCGCGGCATGGGGCCCGAGCTATTAATTGGCCATTCGCTTGGCGGCGCTGCCATCATCGCCGCGGCTGGAAAGATACAGCAAGCCCGCGCGGTCGTAACAATTGGCGCGCCATTCGACCCCGATCACGTGACCCACAATTTTGGCAGCTCGATACACGAGATCAAGGAAAAGGGCGTGGCCGAGGTGCAGCTTGGCGGGCGCGGCGTCAAAATCGGGGCGGGCTTTCTGGAAGACGTCTCTGCCAACCGGCTAGAAGGCGCGCTGAAGACCCTCAAGAAATCCCTGTTGGTGCTGCATGCACCGAAAGACGCGACGGTTGGCGTGGAAAACGCCACCCAGATTTTCATCCATGCCAAGCATCCCAAAAGTTTCATCACGCTGTGCGACGCCGACCACCTGATCACCCGCGAGCAAGACGCGGAATACGCAGCCGACGTCATCGCCGCATGGTCGTCGAAATATCTCGACCTCAAGCCCCCGGCCCCGCCCATTGGCGCGCCCGAGGGCGTGCTGCGCGTGCGCGAAGCCGACCCCGGCGGGTTCCTGCAAGATATCAACCTTGGCCACAAATTTCATATGCAGGCCGACGAGCCGGTGGCCTATGGAGGCACCGACAAGGGCATGACGCCTTACGGCTTTCTGTCAGCCGGGCTTGGCGCATGTACGTCCATGACCATCCGCATGTATGCGCGGCGCAAGAAGTGGAAGCTCGACAACATCTGGGTCGACGTCAAACACGACGCGATGCATGCGCAAGATGCCGATGGCGGCCATTCCAAGATCGACACGTTCCTGCGCGAGATCCATCTGGACGGTGATCTGGACGCCGAACAGCGCCAACGGCTGCTGGAAATCGCCGATCGCTGCCCGGTGCACAAGACGCTGGAAAGCTCTGCTAATATCAAGACGGTACTGGCCGACGCCTGAAGGTGTTGCCGTTGGCAAGCCGCCGCCGCCACGCCAGATCTGGCTGGCGGCTGTCTAAGGGCTGCGCTAGACCCGCACCAGAAACGCATTGAACCCGAGGCTTATTGCATGAAAACTCTGACCACGGCGCTTGGCGCTGCCCTTCTCACCGCTTCCGCAACAGCAGGATTTGCCGAGATGACAACCCAAGACATCAAGAACGGTTTCAAGGAACACGCGGCTTTGGCGCAGCTTCACCGCTGGTATCAGATTTACGAACGTCCCGCTGGTGGCATTGAAAATGCGCTCGACATTCTGGCTGAGGACGTGACTGTGACCTCCGGCCTGGGCACTGCGAATGGCCATGACGACTACGCCGCCCGGGTCTCACTGTTGCCTGACACCTGGAAGAACGCCCACCACGTCAAATCGACCGAGATCACACATGGCGAAGACGGCGCGATGACGCTGAGCGCGCAGATCACCTACCAAAACGAAGGGATGTTGGAAGGCGGCGCGATCCGGCAGGCGGAACTGAGCTACAACATAGCGCTCAGCCCAACCGACACCGTGTTGCCGGTGATGTCCGAGGTGACAATTACCCCGATCAGCGAAGGCGAGCCTGACGCGTATTCCGACGCCTATGCCGACAACCGCATGCTGAGCCTTGTGCACTACTGGCTGGCGTTGATCGAAGACCCATCCCGCAACCCTGATCCAGTGCGCGAGATTTTGGCCGACGGCTTCTCTTTGAATTTCTCTAGCGGGGCGATCACCGATTTTGAGGGGTTCAAGGCGTGGCTGGCGGGCCCCGGCTCGCAAGTGGCGGCGAGCACGCATTTGCTTGAATACTTCTCCGCCAGCGGCCCCGACGCGGACGGGCTTTATAGTCTCAGCGTGGATTTCGATTGGCACGGGCTGCTGCCAGATGGCACCGAGCTGGTGGCCAAGACCCGCCACAACTGGACCGCCACCAATGACGTGACGGAGCGCTTCGCGCGGATCAAGTCGGTTGATGTCGAGGTGTTGGAGCCGTTCCGGCCGAAAGACGGCTAATTGCTTATGGGCATTTGTCGCGCCTTGGGCCGTGCCGCGGCCCGGCGCTACTCCTGCCAGTAGCGGAAATAGAACCAGGCGAAGAACACCTCCACGCCAATCGCCAGCCAGATGCCAATGCCAACCACGCCGCGCAACCATTCCACCAACCCCAGCACCGCCAGCCCGACCATTGTCACGACCGCGACGGCACTGACCAGATGCTGCACCTCAAGGCTGGTGGTGCTGCCGCCCAAAAACATCAGGACCGCAAGCCCCGCAAACAACATCGCAGCGCGGCGCGACATGATGTCGGCCGCCGCCCCGCTGTCGATGGCAAAGAGCCAGTGGATGACGCCTGGCGCGACAAGCAGCGTCAGCGCCAGTGCCGCAAAGATGGCGAAGCTGAAACGGCAAAGCAGTTCGAATGTCATGGATGTTTGGCCCTGTCGCACTTTTGTGGCCCACGGTAGGACGAAGCGATTGGCGGGAGCAACGGTAAAGTTCTGAAGCGGCACCACGGAGGGTTCTGGCGCCAATTTCTCGAGGAGAAATTGGATTCAAATCCTCCTCGAGGATTTGGTTACAGACTTTCGCGAAAGTCTGTTTTGCCTTGCCTGTAGCGTTGCGCCAACGACCAAACCAATGCCAATTCGACAAAGATCAGCCAAGTGACAACCAAACTCTCCGCCCCCGCTACGGCACTGTCGAAAAGGGTCAGCGACGTCATGTCGAGGTCGTGGTTTTCCAGCTCCCGCTCCCATCTGGCATTGCTGATCTCCGCGAGAAACTTTGATGCCGCGTCAAGCAGCAGCGACAGCACGGTGAGGTCGAGAGCAATGAAAGCTGTAAGCTTGTTGTCTGCCGCGCTGACCTGCCAGCCCGCTTTCAACCCCATGCCCTGCCCCTGCGCCGCTGTGACCAGAGCGGCGGCGAGCCGGAAGATCAGCCAGTAGGACAAAAAGGTCAGCAGATTGGGCAGCAACAGCGACGGCTCAGGGTAGGACACGAGTTCCCCACCCACATACCCCTCATCGAAGTCGGCGAAATACAACGGTAGCGCGCTGATGCCTGAGACCACCATCGGGATCAGATAGATCACCCCCACCCACCAGAGCGACTTGAGCGAGGCTTTCAGCGTGATCCCCGCGCCCTGCGACCGCCACCACACCACCACGCCCCAGATGATGAACGGGTAGCCCACGACCCCAAAGAGCAGCAGCAAGACCCCAACGCTGTCAGTCCCATGGATCAGGGTTTGCGCCAAGATCGGGTCCATGCCGCCACTCGCGAGCCCCTCCTCGCTGTCATAAATGGCCATGGCTGCCGCGCTCATCAGCGCGTCGTAGCCGAACCACAAGATCGCGAGCGGCAAGTAGGTCACCAACAGCACCACCAGCGCCAGCCGCCATTGCCTGAACGGCTCCAAGCCGGACACCCTGAGCATACGGTGGGCTTGGATGAAGGCTGACGGCTCGGTCGGCACCGGGGTTATTCCGCCGCGACGGGTTTCTTGGTTTTCTTGGGCTCCAACATGTCCTTGAGGTAATGCCCCGTATAGGACCCCTCGACCTTGGCGACCTGTTCGGGCGTGCCCTTGGCCACGATCTTGCCGCCGCCATCACCGCCCTCCGGCCCAATATCGATGATGTGGTCGGCGGTCTTGATGACGTCGAGATTGTGCTCGATCACGATGCAGGTATTGCCCTGATCGACCAGCTCGTGCAGCACTTCCAGGAGCTTGCGCACATCCTCGAAATGCAGACCTGTGGTCGGTTCATCCAGAATATAGAGCGTCTTGCCGGTGGAGGATTTGGCAAGCTCCTTGGACAGCTTCACCCGTTGCGCTTCGCCGCCTGACAGGGTCGTCGCCTGCTGGCCCACTTTGATATAGCCGAGCCCTACGCGCATCAGCGCGTCCATTTTGGACCGGATGGAGGGCACGGCCTTGAAGAATTCCTGCCCGTCCTCGACGGTCATATCCAAAACGTCGGCGATGGATTTACCCTTGAATTTGACCTCCAATGTCTCGCGGTTATAGCGCGCGCCGTTGCAGGTTTCGCAGGTCACATAAACGTCGGGCAGGAAGTGCATCTCGATCTTGATGACGCCGTCGCCCTGGCAGGCCTCGCAGCGCCCGCCTTTGACGTTGAAGCTGAACCGGCCCGGTTTGTAGCCGCGCGCCTTGGCCTCCGGCAGCCCCGCAAACCATTCACGAATGGGCGTGAAAGCCCCTGTATAAGTGGCTGGATTTGACCGAGGCGTGCGCCCAATGGGGCGCTGGTCAATATCGATCACCTTGTCCAACAGTTCGAGGCCTTGGATGGTCTCACATGGCGCAGGCGTCTGCCGCGCGCCGTTCAGCCGCATGGAGGCGGTTTTGAACAGCGTCTCAATCGTCAGCGTCGACTTGCCGCCACCCGACACACCCGTCACGCAGACGAACTTGCCCAGCGGAAAGTCAGCAGTGACATTTTGCAGATTGTTGCCGGTGGCTTTCTTCACCGTCAGTTTCTTGCCGTTGCCCTTGCGGCGCTTGGCCGGAATGCTGATTTCGCGCACGCCCGTCAGGTATTGACCGGTGATCGAATCCGGGTTGGAGGCCACATCCTCGGGCTTGCCATGCGCGGTGATTTCGCCGCCATGCACACCCGCGCCGGGGCCAATGTCGAAGACATAATCGGCCTCACGGATGGCTTCCTCGTCATGCTCCACCACGATCACGGTATTGCCCTGATCGCGTAGATTTTTCAGCGTGGTCAGCAACCGGTCATTGTCACGCTGATGCAGACCGATGCTTGGCTCATCGAGCACATATAGCACGCCCGTCAGGCCGGACCCGATCTGCGAGGCCAGCCTGATCCGCTGTGATTCCCCGCCCGACAAGGTGCCGGAGTTGCGCGACAGCGTCAGGTATTCAAGGCCCACATTGTTCAGGAACCCAAGCCGTTCTCGGATTTCCTTCAGGATCGCCTTGGCAATCTCGTTCTTTTGCGCGGTCAGGCTGTCGGGCACCGATTTGCACCAGTCAAACGCCTCGCGGATGCTCATCTGCACGACCTCGCCGACATGCAGCCCGGCAATTTTCACGGCCAAAGCCTCGGGCTTCAGGCGGAATCCGCCGCAGGTCCCGCAGGAGCGGTTGTTCTGGTAGCGCTCGAACTCTTCGCGGATCCACGAGCTGTCTGTTTCGCGGTAGCGCCGCTCCATATTGGGGATGACGCCCTCAAAGCTGCGGGTCACCTGATAGACCCGCCCGCCTTCGTCATAGCGGAACGGGATTTCGTCGTCGCCAGAGCCATAGAGGAAGACCTGCTTCACATGCGCGTCCAGATCCTTCCAAGGCGTGTTCTTGTCGAACTCGTAATGCTTGGCAATCGCTTCGATGGTTTGCAGGAAATACGGGCTTTTGCCTTTGCGCCATGGGGCAAGCGCGCCGTCATACAGCTTCAGCGTGGCGTCTGGAACCACCAACCGTTCGTCAAAGAACAGCTCTACCCCCAACCCGTCGCAGCTTGGGCAGGCGCCAAAGGGCGCGTTGAAAGAAAACAGGCGCGGTTCAATCTCCGAGATCGTGAAGCCAGACACTGGGCAGGCAAATTTCTCAGAAAACGTGTGGCGCTCGGGCTCCCCCTCTTTGGGGGCGGTCTCAAGGATTGCGATCCCGTCTGCCAAATCCAAAGCGGTACGGAAACTGTCAGCCAACCGCGTCTCTAACCCTTCGCGGACCACAATGCGGTCGACCACCACGTCAATGTCATGGCGGAACTTCTTGTCCAAAGTCGGGGCGGCGTCCAACTCATAAAATTCGCCATCCACCTTGACCCGCTGAAAACCGGACTTTGCTAGTTCAGCAAACTCCTTACGGTACTCGCCCTTCCGGTCGCGCACAATCGGCGCCAGCAGGTAGCCGCGCGTCCCCTCCTCCAAAGCCATGGTGCGGTCCACCATGTCCTGCACCTGCTGCGCCTCAATCGGCTTGCCGGTGGCAGGCGAAAACGGCGTACCAACGCGCGCGAATAGCAGCCGCATATAGTCGTAAATCTCGGTCACCGTGCCCACAGTGGAGCGCGGGTTTTTCGACGTGGTCTTCTGCTCAATGGAGATCGCAGGCGACAGCCCGGCGATGTGATCCACATCCGGCTTCTCCATCATATCAAGGAACTGGCGCGCATAGGCCGACAGCGATTCCACATAGCGGCGCTGCCCTTCGGCGTAGATCGTGTCAAAGGCCAATGACGACTTGCCGGACCCCGACAGCCCGGTGATGACCACCAGCTGATCGCGCGGGATATCAACGTCAATATTCTTGAGATTATGTTCGCGCGCGCCGCGTACTTCGATGTTTTTCAGCTCGGCCATGATCCACCCCAAATCGGTTGCGACACACTTAATCCGTGCCGCCGCAAGTTCCAACCAGTTTATAGAACATTAAGAGAACATCCACAGATTTATTTGATCGCGCGCCGCAGCAGCAGGGTCGAGCCGATGCCCAATGCGCAAAACGCGATCAAAACCGTGCCGACCGCCGCCATCCCCCCGCTCTCCATCATCAGCACGAAGATCGGCGTGCCAAGCGTGGTGCCGATATTGCCCTGCTGCGCAATCCCCCCCGTTGCCCGCGCGCGGTCCGTGGCCGTATCGTTGAAATACGGGATCGAGGCGAAAGACGCCGCCGGGATCAACGCCATTACGAAGAACAACACGAAGAGCGGCCAATTCGCGCCTTGCAGCGACAAGACCACCCCGGTCGCGGCGATGGTCAGCCCAAAGCCAGCCGCCACCAACTTGTCGGGTGCGATGCGCTTGGCCAGAAAGCCGCCCCAGATCGTGCCCACAATGCTGATCAGGGGTAACGCGGTGATCACCCAAAGCTCCAGATCCAGGGCGAGAGGCAAAACCGCAAGCAACGCTAAGTAGAGGATCGTGTACCAGACGAACCCCGCGCCAGGGATCAGCAGGCGCGGCGTGGCATAGATGATCCGGTGCTCTGCCACGAAGGATACCGGCACCGGGTCCGCAATCCGCCCCTTGGGCAGCAGCGGAAACAACGCCCCGGCCACCAACAACATGCCCACCCCATGAAAGAGGAACACCGCGCTCAAGCCGCCAAGAGACAGCAATCCGGGCAACAAAATCGCCAAAAGCGCCATAGAAATCCCGAAAAATGCGGCCCAAATGCCCATAACAACGGGGCGGTCGCGGTCGGTCGCGATGCTTGCCATCAAGGTGGGCGTGGCCACGACAATGGCCAAATGAGAGATGCCCTCCAAAATCCGCAGCCCCGCGAAAACCGGCATGGGAGGGATCAGCGCCTCCAACAGGGACAGCGCGCCGCCTGCCAAAAGCGCGCCCGTCAAGGCCCGAACCACCCCGATGCGCGCGACAACAGACCCCGCGACCGCGCCAAGCACGATGCCCACAATCCCCACGATCGAGATCAGCACAGGCACAAACGCACCGCCCTGCGGGTAGGTCGCACGGAGCACTTCCAGCGTCAGGGTCAGCTTGCCAAACTGCGCCGCCGCGAACAGCCCGGCCACAAGCAGCATGAACACCAACAGCCAGTTTGTGCGAACCGGGCTCATGGCGGGCGGTCCCTTTCCTTCGTTCAAAAATACTCCCGGGGGGAGGAGCGTCAGCGACGGGGGGTCGCAATTGTTGCGCCATTGGTCCGAGCGACAATGGCGACGCCCCCGCCTTAGCGACGACGATAGCCGTCGCAAAACCTGGCTACATGTGGATCGTCCGTCCGTAAGCGTCCAGCACAGCTTCGTGCATCATTTCGGACAAGGTCGGATGGGGGAAGACTGTGTTCATCAGGTCTTCTTCGGTGGTCTCCAGCTGGCGCCCCACGACATAGCCTTGGATCAGTTCGGTCACTTCCGCGCCCACCATATGGGCCCCCAGCAGCTCGCCAGTCTTGCCATCAAAAACGGTCTTCACCATGCCTTCCGGCTCGCCCAGCGCAATCGCCTTGCCGTTGCCGATAAACGGGAAGCGGCCAACTTTGACGTCATAGCCCAGCTCCTTCGCTTTCGCCTCGGTATAGCCGACGGAGGCCACTTGCGGATGGCAATATGTGCAGCCCGCAATGCTTTCCGGGCGCACCGGGTGCACATTGTTTTTGCCGGCAATCAGCTCAGCGACCATCACGCCTTCATGGCTGGCTTTATGCGCCAGCCAGGGCGCGCCGGCGATATCGCCAATGGCAAACACCCCATCAACACCGGTGCGGCAATATTCATCCACCACCACATGGGTGCGGTCGATCTTGATGCCCTGCTCTTCCAGACCCAGGTTTTCGACGTTGCCCACAATACCCACTGCGGAGATCACGGTGTCGAATTCGTGCTTCTCGACCTTGCCGCCGACCTCGATATGCGCGGTGACTTTGCCTTTGGCCCGGTCAAGTTGTTTGACCATCGCCTTTTGCATGATCTTCATGCCCTGTTTTTCAAATTGCTTCTTCGCAAATTTGGAAATCTCTTCATCTTCCACCGGCAGCACGCGGTCCATGACCTCGACCACCGTCGTGTCGGCGCCGAGCGTGTTGTAGAAGCTGGCAAACTCAATGCCAATCGCGCCTGAGCCAATAACCAGCAGCTTCTTGGGCATCCGCTTGGGCGTCAACGCGGCTTTGTAGGTCCAGACCAGATCACCATCTGCTTCCAGCCCAGGCAGCTCACGCGCCCGCGCGCCGGTGGCCAGCACGATGTTTTTGGCGGTCAGCTCCTCGGTGCCCTTCTCGGTTTTCACCGAGACCTTGCCTTTGCCGGTCAGCTTGGCCTCCCCCATCACGGTGGTCACCTTGTTCTTCTTCATCAGGTGGCCAACGCCGCCCGCCAGTTGCCCGGCCACAGCGCGGGAGCGTTTGACGACGGCGTCCAGATCATACCCGATGCCATCTGCTTTCAGGCCAAATTCCTTGGCGCGATGCATCAGATGAAACACTTCAGAGGACCGCAGCAGCGCCTTGGTTGGAATGCAGCCCCAGTTCAGGCAGATGCCGCCCAGATGTTCTCGTTCGACAACGGCGACGTTCAGCCCAAGCTGTGCGCCACGAATGGCGGCGACATAGCCGCCGGGGCCTGCGCCAATTACAACAAGATCGTAGGATGCGGTCGCCATATCTGTCTCTCCCGAAAACTAGTTTAGTGTTAAACTAGTTTTGCGCAGATGACAAAGCAACAGACAGAGTTGCGACCCCGCCATGACCCAGATGCATAACGCGGACGCGCTGGATCGGGTCAATTTCCGGCGGATTCCAGCTTTTTCAATGATGCTGCAAGGGTCGCCCCGATCTTGCGGGTGGTCTTTTGCGACGGGTGGAACCCGTCCAGCGCAAAGCTGGACCGTTTTTCAATGTCCACGACCTCGCGGGTGGAGAAGTACCCCACCCCCGGCAAACGACCCGCCATGATTTTCTGGCGGCGCACCAGCTCCAGCACATCGTCTTTGCACCCTGAAAACAGGTTGAGCCGCGGGTTGCCTATATAACCTACCATCATCACCTGTGCGCCGGTGCCGCGGGCGCGGCGCACCAGATCAGGCAATATGCCCGTTTTGCCATCCTTTGATATGATACCGCTGATCACCTTCTCGCAGCGATTGCAGCCGCATTTGGTCAACAAATCATTGGCTCCGCCATTGATGACCACCCAATCCCAGTCGCCCTCCTCAAACTGGGCCGGGATAACGCTGCGCGGATTATCCTCGGCGCCGGTCAGGTACATTTTCGCGCCGGAGGCGGCGCGATTGCGCACTTTCCACCCCGTTTGCCGCGCCAGAACCTGCGGGATGGATTTGCCGCGCATGCGGTGCCAATCCAACAAGCTGTCGCCCAACACCAGCACCTGGCGCGGCTCGTTGGCCGCAGCCGGGGGCGCAACGAAGCCAAGCATGACGATAAAGACGAGGCATTTTGAGAGGATCATACGCATGCAACACACCCTACCGATGGCCCGCGTGACATCAAGCATCAACCTGCGGGAAGGTTAACCGGTCACCGGTATTTGAAAACAGGGTTAGGCCGTGGCCTGAATTTCCCGAACTGTCGCGCCGTAGCCGCCCGCTTCCAGAAATGCGACCTCCGGCTCGGATGTTTTGCGGTCAAGCGCTTCGTTGCGGAACGGGAAACGGCCAAATTTGCGGATGACATCGCGATGCGCGCGCGCGTGAAGCAGATGTTCGTCGCGGCCCTCCGGCATCCGGGTGGCAAACATGCGAATGCAGCGTTCCTGATCGGTGATGCACTCCGAATGCATCATCGGCATATAGAAAAACTGGCGGGCCGGTTCGTCTATTCTGAGATCCCAGCCGCGGTCGACCGCGATCTTCGACATGGCCAATGCCAGCCTGTCGGTGGCAAACGCCTCGCTGGAGCCGCGGTACATGTTGCGCGAAAACTGGTCTGTCAGGATGATGTAGGCCAAGGCCCCGCTTGGGTAGGTCATCCACATGGACAATCCGCCGGAGCGCGCCTTGTCCAAACTGTCCTTGAAACGCGTTCGAATGGCCTCATCGACCTCTTCGTTTGCCTCGTACCAACCCTTGGGTCCGATCTCATCCAGCCAAAAGGCCAGTACTTCTTCCGGTGTCGCCATAGCGCCCTCCCGTGACCACTTACCCCCTACGTTCATCAAATCGTTACAACCATTTGCGCCCCGATCAAGGGTTTTTAGCCGGTTGGCTTTCCCCGCGAAACGATCGTGACTTTCATGACAGTTTGTTGCGGCTATTCACGCGGATTCCCGTCCCATTCCGGCAATTCCCAGTTTTCGTCCTCGTCATCAGCGTCAGAATAGAAATCCTGCGCCACCTCCGCCGCAATCGCCATGCCCGCAGACGTCACCGGCGCATAGGGCACCGGTTCGTAATCGTCGGCCTCCTCCACGTATAGCGACGCACGCTGGGTCATGCGGTAGATGCCGTAAGCTGCGACCGCGAACATGAGCACAATGATCACCAACCAGAACCCATCCGCCCCGAAACTGGTCATGATCCAACCAATCAGGATAGGCCCGCCAACAGCCCCCAATCCATTCACGAAGAGAAACCCGCCTGACGCGGCCGCCATATCATCAGGTTCTAGATAGTCATTGGCATAGGCGATCAGCAGCGCGTAAAGCGGGTTGGACATACCACCCAGCACAAAGGCAGACATGCAAAGCGCCCAGAAATAGCCGCTGAACACCCAGCCGACTATTGCTGCAAACGCCCCACCTGCTGCGACCCCGATGATGAGCAGCCGCCGGTCCATCCGGTCGGACATGAACCCAATTGGGTATTGCAGCACCATCGCGCCGACAAATATCGCTGAGATGAAGATCGAAATTTCGCCCACGCTCATCCCAATTTCCGTGGCATAGACCGCTGACATCCCGAATTGCGCCGCAAAGATTGATCCCAGCAGAAACATCCCGACAAAGCCCAGAGGGGACAGTTTGTAGAGGTCCCGCAATTTCATATTCTTGGTGGTCTCGTATGCGGGCGCCGGGGCCACCGACAACAGGATTGGGGCAAATGAGATGGACACCAACACCGAGGGGATCACAAACAGGATCCAGCCGCCAGGATCGGCAACGTTCAGCAGGCCCTGCGCAGTCACAATCCCGACCATCTGCACGATCATGTATAACGACAAGGTCTGGCCGCGCGTCTCGTTCGTGGCCGCGTTGTTGAGCCAGCTTTCCGCCGTCACATAGAGCCCTGAGAAGCAGAACCCCACCAGCACCCGCAACAATATCCACGCCGCCGGGTAGGTGATTGCAGGGTACAGGATCAACGCCGCAGACACCATGGACCCAAGGGCCGCGAAGACGCGCACATGCCCCACCCGTCCGATGAAGTCCGGCGCCAGCCTTGATCCGCCCAGAAAGCCAAGGAAATAGGCGGATGTGATCAGTGACAGCTCGAAGGTGGTGAAGCCTTCCAGCGCGCCGCGCACGCCCATCATGGTGCCTTGCATGCCGTTGCCGACCATCAAGAACATCATGCCCAGCAAAAGCGCCCAGGCGTTGCCGATCACTTTGAACATATTGCTGCTCCACAACATCGCGACACCGACTCGGCATGGCCCTTACCGTCGCCCGCTTACGCCCAGATTTCAGGTCCCACAACGACGAAAATGAGTCGTAATTATTTCGTGTTCAGGGGATCAGCAGCGAGCTGTCGCCATATGAGAAGAACCGGTACTCTTCCGCGACGGCATGTCCGTAAATTTTCGTAACCGACTCCTGCCCCATCAAGGCCGAGACCAGCATAAGCAATGTCGATTTCGGCAGATGGAAATTGGTCATCAACGCGTCAGTGACGTTGAAGGCGAAGCCGGGGTAGATGAAAATGTCGGTCTCGCCCGTCCAGGCCGTAACTTTGCCAGTGTCGCGGCTTGCGGTTTCAATCAGCCGCAGCGCGGTCGTGCCCACCGGGATCACCCGCCCGCCCTTGGCCTTTATGTCGTTGATCTGCGCCGCGGCCTCGGCGCTGACCTGCCCCCATTCGGCATGCATCTTGTGGGTGGTGACGTCGTCGACCTTGACCGGCAAAAACGTCCCCGCGCCCACATGCAACGTCACTTCGCAAAATTGCACGCCCCTGGCTTTCAATTCCGCCAGCAGCACGTCGTCGAAATGCAACGACGCCGTCGGCGCCGCAACCGCGCCCTGGTGTTTGGCAAAGGCGGTTTGGTAGTCGTCCTTGTCGCGCGCATCCGCCGCGCGTTTGGCCGCAATATAGGGCGGCAAAGGCATCTGACCGGCCTCCGCCAGAGCGGCGTCAAAGGCGTCGCCTTCAAGGTTGAAACGCAGCACGCCCTGCCCGTCGGCGCGGCCCAGCATTTCGGCCTGCAGGCCGGCAGCAAAGCGGATCACCTCTCCGTCCTTGACCTTGCGCAATGGTTTGATCAACGCGGTCCAGTTGCCGTCCGTATCGGGCGACAACAGCGTCACCTCGATCTTCGAGACGTTGCCCCCCCGATCCCGCGTGCCAAACAGTCGCGCCGGGATCACCTTGGTGTTGTTGAGCACCAGCAGGTCGTCCGGGCCGAGCAAGGCGGGCAGATCGCTGACCATCCGGTCCTGCAATTCGCCCCCATCTGCGACCAACATCCGGGCCGACCGGCGCGGCGACACCGGGCGCACGGCAATCAGCTGCTCGGGCAGATCAAAGTCAAAATCATCAAGTTTCATGCTAAATCAGTTCGTAGGCTTCGGCGGGGCTTGGCGGAAAATCTCGCGGAAAATGCCGGGGGTAAAGACCGAAAGCGGGTTCACCGCCACGTTGGGCGCATCCGCCGCACCGTTGAGCGAGTAATTGAAGCCAAACAATCCCTCGCCCTTCTTGGAGAACAGGAAGCCCAAAGGCCGGTTCACGAAAAACAGCGGCGATATCACCCCCTGCATCTGCATCTTGCGGCTGCTGGTAGAATAGACGCCGTCCATGGTGATACCCATCGACGGCCCCACCGCGCGGCTTTCGCGCAGGCGCACGCCGCCGGGTGACAGGGTAAAGGTCGCGTCAACCTCGCTGAACAGGATGCCGTCGCCCGACAACTGTTCCAACAACCCCACAACGGACAAGGCGGACAGAAGGTCTGCAAGCGCCGGAGCCTTCTTGATCCTTGTATTGGCGACTGTCACGCGCCCGTTAAATTCCCCGGCCCTGCCGGTGGGTTGCAGCACGAGGTTCATCTCCCCTCCGCGCGCGTTGCGGAAAATGCCGGTCGCGGCGATGACGCCCCCACCATTCGCGGAGGCGATACGCACCGCCAACCCTTTGGCGGTCGGCACAACCACCCCGTTGATCTTTGCCTGCCCGTTGACCAATCCGGTGAAGGACCCGTCCAACCCGCGATCGTTGCGGAACTTGCCGCGGAACTTGTCGATGCGGATGTCGTCTGTCACCTGAAGGCTGTCCAAGGCCAGATCAAGCGGCGGGCCGCCGGTGGGCGCGCCGCCACCGGAGCCCACCCCGAACTTGCGAATGTCAATGGACCCGCCGCGCACCAGCAACTGCACCGGCCTGCCTTTGCCGCGTCCCACAACCTCGACCCGGCTGTTCAGCCGCCCTGCCACTTTCAACGGGTTGAAGACCGCGCGGTCCAGGCCGCCACCGGGGCGCAGCGTCAGCGACCCGGTCGCCGACAGGCCCGCGCCTGATATGCTGAGGCTCTTTATCACCGGCGTTTCACCCATGCTGAGCGCGACATTCAGGGCACCGTCCTGATTTGGCCCCTTTGACCACCCCAAAGCGTCGATCCTCAGCCCGACGCCCCGCAGGTTAGAGCGCAGCGTCAGGTCGGGCACCTGCCCTTTGGTCAGCGCCAGCTCAAACTGCCCCCGCCCCTTGCCCCGCACGCTGCCATCTGGCAGCCCGATATTGAACGCGTTCAGCGCGGTTTGTGACAACTCGATAGAGCCCTTCACCGTCGAACTGTCGCCCGAGCTCGGACCTATGCCACGCTCCCAGGTCACATCTATCGGGATGCCGTCCAGCGTGCCTTGTCCCGCAATGGTCAAAGCCCCCTCCGCGGCCGTCAGGTTCATAACTTCCGAGCGCAGGCTGCGGCCCGGGACCAGCGTGTCAGAGTGGACATCTCTTACCAAAGCCTCCACGGAATAGGTGACGTCCTTGACAAGAACCTCCTTGGCCAACGGCACTTGCAGCTGCGCGATGACATCGGCCTGGCCTTGCGCCAAATCCGTGGCGAAGCCCGACTTGCTGAGAAACTCAAACGGCTTCTCGTCCAGCAACGACATCGCCGCCTGCAAAGGCCCGCGCGCCCGCAGCGATATTTCAGCGTCCGGGATCTTCTTGTTTATGTCGGGAATTTGCATGACCGATCCCGCCACATCCAAGCGCCCGCCCGCCGGTGCGGTCACAAATCCCTCATGCAGGACCAAGGTCATTTCGTCTTCGGCGATCGTGACGTAGCCATGGCCGTTTTCCACCTTGGGCAAGGTCTTGAGGTAACGCACATTGGCGTTTTCGAAGTTGAAGGTAACAGCTGAGCCCAGCTTTTTGCCCGGCACCACCCGCAAGGCGGCGGCGGCATTTGTCAGTTCGCCCGATTGGATGTTGCTGGTCAGCCAGTCACGGGTGTTTTTGACGGCGCTGGTGGGCCACAGCCCCAGCAGCTGGTCCTGATCAATGCTGCCAATATTGGCGTCAACCGAAGCAAGCCACCCCGCGTCTCCCACGGACACTTTGCCGCCCGCGACAATTTCGGTCCCCTCGTCGCGCAGCACCATTTGCCCGATATCAACCTTCAGATCATTGGGCCGGTAGCGCAGATCCACCTGCCCCTCGCTAAAGGTGACCGGCGTCTCGAAGATGCCTTCGGGGTCCAGCTTGAGATCGGACAACCGAATTTGCATGAGAAGCGTTTCGGGGATGCCGGCGGCAAAGTCCATCAGGTCCGCATGGCCCTGCCCTTTGAGCCGCAACTCGGGTGCGTCGATGTCAAGCTGCTCAAGATGCAGGCGGCCGGTGGCCGAGCTGTAACGCACCAAAGTGCGCGCGCTGTTGAGCGGCAATGGTTTGGCCTGCGGGGCCGGCTGCACGAAGCCGCCGCCGATATTGAGCGCGCCAAAGAAGCTGACCACTTCCCCCTCCGCGCCAATTTCGGTGGTCAGGGCCCCGTCAATGGGAGCGTCCAGCAGTTCAAGAAAGTTCAATGTGCTGACCTGTTCGGCCACGTCGCGCACACGCAGTTGCGAGAATTTCGCCTCCAGGCGGCCACCCGGCGCGCCTTTGGCCTTGTCCGCCGACAGCGTTAGCGTTGCGGGATCGTTGCCATCCAAGGAGATGTCAAAAGCGACATTCAGCGCCAGAAAGTTTGCGCCATTAACCAGCTTGAGACGCCCTTCATCCACAACAAGGTCACGCCCAACCCGTTGGTCATCCAAGACCATGCGAACGCCGGTGGCGGTGACTTCCTCCAGCTCTCGAAGGGCCGGATGCGCGAAGGCGGCGTCAATCAGGGCCATCACCTCGGCCACCGAGTTGGCCTCCAGCTCATCCGCTGCCGCGGTCCCGCCAAAAGCGAAGGCAAACTGACCGCTCGCATCCCGCGTCAGGTTGATCTGCGCGGCGCTGATGTCCAGTGTTTCAAGGGCAATGCGCCCCTGCAGCAGCTCTGATGTGTCGAGCTTTACCTGCAAGCTTGGCAGGGCCATCAACGGGGCCTCGGCGGCGCTGCGCATGCGGATGCCCTGCAGCTCCACCGTCGGGCGCAGCTCGTCATCCAGCAACCCGACCGACACGCCGGCCAACAAAATGTCTGGCCCCTCGATCTGGGCGTTGATCCGGTCTTGCACCTGCTCCGTCGCCCAATCCGGCAAGTTCACGGACCGCCCCATCACGGTCAGCAGCCCTATCACCAACGCCGCGGCCACCATGCTGAGCATGGCGGTCATGACCGATAGCAAGATCCACCTCTTGCGCACTTTCATGCCGCGCTTGCGCGGTGCCTCGCGCGGCGCGCCGCCGGGCAATGGCGGGGCGTCATCGACCCCTTCAAGTTCGGGGGGCGGCTCTGTGGGCGCGTTCGACATTTTGCCTCTTGCCTCTTTCATCGCCGAAATGCGATTTGCCGGGTTTATCTTTTCTTATAACGCTCTAGCTTCCGCTCCACATCATTTTTGTATGAGCAACGCGAAAGGAGCGTCCCGCATGATTTCCGAAGGTGACATGGCCCCTGACTTCACCCTGCCCCGCGACGGCGGCGGCACGATCACGCTGTCGGAGCTGCGCCCCGGCAAGGCAGTGGTCTATTTCTACCCCAAGGACGACACGCCCGGCTGCACAAAAGAAGCCATCGGCTTCACCGAACATCTGGACGCGTTCAAGGCCGCGGGCTGCGACATCATCGGCATCTCAAAGGACACTGCCGCCAAGCATGACAAGTTTCTGGCCAAACACGCTTTGGGCGTGATCCTGGCCTCTGACGCCGACGATCAGGTCTGCGAGGCCTACGGCGTGTGGAAAGAAAAGAGCATGTACGGCAAGACCTATATGGGCATCGAACGCTCCACCTTTTTGATCGGCGGGGACGGCAAGGTGTTGAACGCATGGCACAAAGTGCGCGTGCCCGGCCATGTGGAGGCCGTCCTTGAGGCCGCGCAATCCGCATGAATGTCAGCTTGCGCGATATGGCGGTCGAGGTGCTATCCACTGCCGACCCGCATGCTAAAGTGGCGTTCAGCCGCGCCCATGCGGCCACGTGGCGCGACGCGCGTGCGACTGGCACAGAACCACCGCTCGGCCGCAAAGCGCCGCCGGATTTCCCTGCGCGCCCCGCCTCGCCGGAACTGCTCAACCCGCGCGATGTGCCACATCGCAAACCCGGCACCGAAGCGGGCCGCATTGCCATGCTGCACGCAATTGCGCATATCGAGCTGAACGCGGTTGATCTGCACTGGGATCTGGTCGCGCGGTTTCCCGACGTGGAATTTCCGCTTGGTTTCTTTGACGACTGGGTCAAGGCCGCTGACGAGGAATCCAAACATTTCAAACTGTTGTCGGACTGCCTTCAGAGCTACGGCAGCCATTATGGCGCGCTGCCCGCGCATGCCGGCATGTGGCAAGCGGCCACTGACACGGCACAGGACATCATGGGCCGGTTGGCCGTCGTGCCGATGGTACTGGAGGCCCGCGGTCTGGACGTCACCCCGGGGATGATCAAGCTCTTCCAGCAGGCCAAGGACACCCAAACGGTCGCGGCGCTAAATGTGATTTACGCCGAAGAAGTGGCCCATGTGGCTTATGGCTCAAAGTGGTTTCACTTCCTGTGCGGGCGCGAAAATCTCGACCCCAAAATCGCATTTCACGGCCTCGTCAAACGCTACTTCCATTCAAAATTGAGACCGCCCTTCAACGAAGAAAAACGTGCCGAGGCGGGACTTGCTCCTGACTTTTACTGGCCGCTGACCGAGGCGGAGCTGCAAACCCCGGCGGCGCTGACCTAGCGTCAGGGTCCCATTTCTTTAACTTCTGCCCGGAAAAGCCGAAGCCATAAGCAAAAATCCGCGCGTTAGGCACAAAATTTGACCTAAATCATTGCGACGTTTCGCTTGAGCCCCTAAGCACATCGGGCGCGCGGGAAACCGTGTGGGGACACGCTTGCGCGCGCTGGGTACTGGGACACGACGGGACACATCAAATTGCGTAGAAAACTGCTAGATAAGCTCAACACCGCGCTTGAGCGTAGACTGCCTGAACAACGCCTTTTCATGAAATCGGATGCGGGCACCCGTTTCATTCGGTTACGACCGCTGACAATGGCCGGAATGCTGGCCGGTGGCGCCGTGCTGATGAGCTGGGCCATCGTGGTAACGGCCATCTTCTTGATGGACTCGATCAGTTCCGGCAACCAGCGTGAACAGTCCCAACGCGAACGCGCCATATATGAGGCGCGCCTGAACGCGCTCAGCAAAGAGCGCGACGACCGCGCCGCCGAAGCTGCCGCAGCCCAGGACAGGTTCTTTGTGGCGTTGGAGCAGATCTCGGGCATGCAAAGCTCCCTGCTTGCATCGGAGGATCGCCGCACCGAGCTCGAGACCGGCATCGAAGTTATTCAAAAGACGCTGCGCCGCACCATTCGCGAACGCGACGGCGCCCGCACTGAACATGAAACGCTGTTGGCACAGCTGGAAGAAAATGCGGACGGCACCGGCCCAACCATTGCCCGCGCGCAGTCGGCTGACGGCTCTGTCGCGTTTTTGACAGCGGCGCTGGAACAGACCGCCGAAGAACGCGACGAAGCGCTGAAATTCTCGGCGGAGGCCGAGACAATCGTTGAAGACCTGCGCTTCGAGATGCAGTTGAATGAGGACCGCAACAACCGCATTTTCCAACGCCTTGAAGAAGCCGTAACAGTATCGCTTGAGCCGCTGGACAAAATGTTCCGCGCCGCAGGCATGCCCACTGAGAGCATCCTGAACGAGGTGCGCCGAGGATATTCCGGCCAGGGCGGCCCGCTGTTGCCGGTGACCAAGTCGACCTCCGGCGGTGCAACCGTGAAGGACAGCACATCGGCCCGCGCCAACACGCTGCTGAAGGAACTCGACCGTATCAACCTGTTCCGCATCGCCGCTGACAAGACCCCGGTGGGCGTTCCAGTGAAATCGGCATTCCGATTCACTTCGGGCTTTGGCTACCGTCGCGACCCGAAAGGGGCCGGTCGGCGGATGCACGCTGGCGTTGACTTTGCAGCCGCCCACGGCACCCCAATCTATGCGTCGGCGGACGGTGTTGTGACCCACGCCGGTTGGCAATCAGGATATGGTAGGTTGGTCAAAATCAAGCACGCATTTGGCATCGAAACACGCTACGCGCATAACTCAAAAATCCGCGTGAAAGTCGGACAAAGGGTCTCGCGCGGTGATCGTATCGGTGATATGGGAGCTACTGGCCGGGTGACGGGAACGCATCTTCATTACGAGGTGCGGATCAACGGAAACCCCGTAAACCCAATGACCTATATCAAGGCAGGACGCGATGTTTTCTAAGAGCAAGATCAACGAACCCAACCCCTCTTCTTCCGACGCCAAGCCAGCTGTGCCTGCTGCACCGGCTTCCTCATCAGCCCCAGCGAGCGCACCGAAGTCTGATATGACCAGCACTGCCCCCCGCCCCAAGGCGGCCCCATCGACCCTGTCCAGCGATCTGACCATCACCGGCAACTTGAAAACCACCGGCGACATTCAGGTTGAAGGCACTGTCGAAGGCGACATCCGCGCGCATCTGCTGACCGTCGGCGACACTGCCGTTATCAAGGGTGAGATCATTGCTGACGACGTAGTTGTAAATGGTCGTATTGTTGGTCGCGTGCGTGGCCTCAAGGTCCGCCTCACATCAACCGCCCGCGTTGAAGGTGACATCATCCACAAGACAATCGCCATCGAATCCGGCGCCCATTTCGAGGGCTCGGTGCAACGGCAAGATGATCCACTGAATTCCGGGTCGAAAACGCCTGTTCCAACCGCCGCGGCGGCCAAAGCAGAGCCCGCAAAAAGCTAATTGAATGACTAAGACATCGGCCCCGGGACCAATTACGGGTTCGGGGCCCTATACATTATGCGCCCCCGAGGCGCGAAAATATATTCTGTTTGCAGCAATTCTGGCCTCCGGTCTCGGCTTTATTGACGGGTCCATGGTCGCAATCGCCCTTCCGGGCATGCGCAACTCGCTGGTTGCAACGCTGGTTCAAGCTCAGTGGATCTCCAATGCCTATATGCTGACCTTGTCGGCACTGATCCTTGTGGGCGGCGCAATTGGTGACCGCTTCGGGCTGGCGCGTGTCTTTGCGGGCGGCATCGCGTTGTTCGTGGTGGCTTCTATCGCCTGCGCGCTTGCGCCCACGCCGCAATTCCTGATCGTGGCACGGGCCATCCAAGGCATCGGGGCTGCGTTCATGGTGCCCGGCTCCCTCGCCCTGATCTCGCGCGCCTACCCCCCCGAGGAACGTGGCCGCGCCATTGGCATCTGGGCTGCGTCTTCGGCCATCACGGCGGCCCTAGGCCCCATCATTGGCGGGCTGGCGCTGACATTCGGGACGGATGACACCTGGCGTTGGATCTTCGCGATCAACCTGCCGCTGGGTGGGCTCGCGCTTTACGTACTTTGGAGCAAGATCGAGCAGGACCCGGCGCAACCCGAACGCGGCGTCGACATCCAGGGCGGCATTCTGGCCACGTTGGGCCTCGGGCTGATTGCATGGGCGCTGACCGGAGCGGAACACGGCAATCTGGTGGATGGCAAGTCGCTGGCCATTGCGGGCGCAGGTCTGTTGGCCATGGGCGCGTTCCTGTGGACCGAGGCCACCAGCCCGCACCCGATGATGCCGTTGAGCCTGTTCAAAAACCTGCGGTTCACCATCGCCAACGTCGTCAGCTTCTTCATCTATTTCTCGTTCTCGACCATCTCAATGTACTTGCCCATGGCTGTGGTCGGCGGCTGGAACGTCACCGAGATCGAGGTCTCGGCCGCCTACGCGCCCCTGTCCTTCTTCATCGCGTCCCTGTCGGGTCTGTCGGGCAAGATGGCCGACCGCTACGGCCCCGCGCCGCTGCTGGTTACAGGCTCGTTGGTGCTGGCGGCGGGCTACGCGTCGTTGTCTTACGTGGCCCATACCCAAAACTTCTGGGGCGCGGTGATGCCCGCAATGTGCCTGCAAGGCATCGGCATGGCGCTCGTCGTAGCGCCGCTGTCCACAGCCGTCATGGGATCGGTGGAAAGCCACAAAACCGGCACCGCATCAGGTGTGAACAACGCGGTGACCCGCATGGCAGGCCTGATCTCGGTGGCAACAATGGGCAGCGTGATTGCGGTGACCTATGGCGCGGCAGGCGGCGGCGGCAGTTTTGGCGAGGCGTCCGAACTTGCGTCCCACGCGCCCGCCTCCAACGCGGCATTCGCGCGGTTCGCAGCCGTCGCTGCAGTACTCTGCGCGATCAGTGCCGTCATTTCGGTGTTCAGTGGCACCACCGGCCCCAGCAAGCGCAAGGCAGAACAAGACCTGTCGCAGGTCATCTCGTAGGCGCTTACCCCTGCGCGTCGGCGCGGCTTTTGCCCGCCACGTTCTGGGCCAGCGTTTCCGCCATGAACCCATCCAGATCACCGTCCAGCACGCCTTTGGTGTCCGACGTTTCGTAGTTGGTGCGCAGGTCCTTCACCATCTGGTAGGGCTGCAGCACGTAGGATCGGATTTGGTTGCCCCAGCCCGCGTCCCCCTTGTTTTCATGCGCCTCGTTGATGGCCGCATTCCGGCGGTCCAGCTCCATCTGATAGAGCCTCGATTTCAGTGCCTTCATCGCAATGTCGCGGTTCTGGTGTTGCGATTTCTCGGAGGAGGTCACCACGATGCCGGTCGGCTCATGCGTGATTCGCACAGCGGAATCCGTGGTGTTGACGTGCTGCCCACCCGCCCCGGAGGACCGGTAGGTGTCGATGCGGATATCGCTGGGGTTCACCTCGATATCAATATTGTCGTCCACCACCGGGTAGACCCAAACAGAGGTAAACGACGTGTGCCGCTTGGCCGCTGAATCAAACGGCGAGATGCGCACCAGCCGGTGCACGCCGCTTTCGGATTTCAGCCAGCCATAGGCGTTGTGCCCGCTGATCTTGTAGGCGGCGGATTTGATCCCCGCCTCGTCCCCCGCGCTGGTGGATTGCAGTTCAACCTTGAAGCCGCGTTTTTCGGCCCAGCGCACATACATCCGTGCCAGCATCGACGCCCAGTCGCAGCTTTCCGTACCGCCCGCACCTGCGTTGATCTCAAGGAAGGTGTCGTTGGCATCCGCCTCCCCGTCCAGCAGCGCTTCCAGCTCTTTGGCGGCGGCTTTCTCGACAAGGGCGGTTAACGCCGCCTCGGCCTCTGCCACGACTTCCGCGTCGTCTTCCATCTCGCCCAATTCGATCAGCTCGACATTGTCATCCAGCTCCTGCAGCATGGAGGTGTAGCTGTCCATCGCATCCACCAGCGACTGGCGGTCGCGCATCAGCTTCTGCGCGCTCTCCGGGTCGTCCCACAGGGTCGGGTCCTCAACGCGCGCGTTGAATTCTTCCAACCGATGAGAAGCGGTTTCCCAGTCCATGCGGCTCTTGAGAAGCTCCAGCGATTTGGTGATGGCCTCGACGGCGTTCTGAGCGTCTGCGCGCATGGCGGTGGTCTTCCTGTCTTAAGTCACATGGATAGATAGGCGCTGGGCGCGCCCGCGTCCAACTCGTTCTTTCACGAAATCTGTGGTGTCAGTACAGCCCGCCCGCCGAAAGCGTGCCAAAATTGGCCCGCTTCGGGATCACCGCGCGTTTGCCGCTTGAGGTGGTGACCTCAGTCACCGCATTCACGTTGCTGTCGCCGCGCACAAACAGGTTCAGGTTGGACCCCATCGCAAAGCCGCCATCAAGCACAGCGCCCAGACCGAAGGTAGGCTCCTCGCCGTCGCGGAAATACTCGCTCACCACGTGGTCACCGCTGGCATCGTTGGGCAGCACCGCGCCAGAGAAGCGGTCGATCTTGACGAAATAGCCGCCCGGAGGCACGTCAAACTTGCCGCCCCCGTATTTGGCCGTCGCCTGCTTCATGAAGCTGTTGAACACGGGGCCGCACATGCCGCCGCCCGAGGCACCACGCCCCAGGCCGCGCGGGCGGTCATGCCCGATGTAACAACCCGCCACGATGTTGGATGTGAAGCCCACAAACCAAACATCCTTGGCGTCATTGGTGGTCCCGGTTTTGCCCGCCGTCGGCACGCCGAGGTTGACGGTTTTGGCCGCGGTGCCGCGCTCAACCACGCCCCGCATCATCGAGGTCAGCTGATACGCGGTGATCGCATCCATCACCCGTTCGCGGTTGGACACGATCAAGGGCGCAAAGTTGTCGTCCAGCGACGCCAATTGGCAATCCTCGCAGACGCGCTGGTCGTGGCGATACACCGTCCGCCCCCAGCGATCCTGCACACGGTCCACCAAGGTGGGTTCCACCCGTTCGCCGCCATTGGCAAACATTGCGTAGGCGGTGACCATCTTCATCAACGTCGATTCCTGCGCGCCCAGCGCGTTGGACAGGAACGGGTTCATCTTGTCGTACACGCCAAAGCGTTCCGCATATTGCGCCACGGTGCCCATGCCGATTTCCTCGGCCAGACGGATCGTCATAAGGTTCCGCGAGCGTTCAATCCCGGTGCGCAACGGCGCGGGGCCGTAGAATTTGTTGGAGGCGTTTTTGGGCCGCCACAAGCCCTGCGGCGTGTTGATCTCAATCGGCGCGTCCACCACGATGGTGTTGGGCGCAAAGCCGCTGTCCAAAGCTGCCGCGTAGACAAACGGCTTGAACGAGGACCCCGGCTGGCGCGTTGCCTGCGTGGCGCGGTTGAACACCGAATGCTGGTAGGAGAACCCGCCCTGCATCGCCAGAACGCGGCCCGTATTGACATCCATCGCCATGAACCCGCCCTGCACCTGCGGGATCTGGCGCAGCGACCAAGTGCCGTCGTCGCGGGCCTTCACGTGAACGACGTCGCCCACATCCAGCAGGTTGTCGACGGAGGCTTGTTTCTTGCCCAGCTTGCCGTCTTCCAGACGGGGGCGCGCCCATTTGACGTCAGCGCCTTGGATGATGCCTTCGCCTTCCCCCTCGATGCCAATGGTCGCGTCTGCGCCCTCAAGCTTCAGGACCACCGCCGCCCGCCAGCCTTTGACGTCACGCGGAAAGACAGTATTGAACAGCGTCTCTTTCCAGGCCTCGCCGGTCAGGGTGTCAGGCTCCAGCTTGGTCTTCACGCGGTGGAAGATGCCTTGCCCGCGATCGTAGCTTTCCAGCGCGCGGCGCAGCGACTTGGCGGCCTCATCCTGCAATTCGCGATCCACGGTGGCGCGGATCGACAGGCCCCCGCCGAAAAATTCTTCCTCGCCAAAGTTGGCCGACAGCTGGCGGCGAATTTCGTCGGTGAAATAATCGCGGTCCGGAATTTGACCTTTGAACGCGTCGTAATCGCCGTTCTGCACGGACATCAGCGGGGCCTCTTTCGCCCGCTCGTATTCTTCCATCGAGATGTAGCCGTTTTCATACATCTCACGCAGCACGAAGTTGCGCCGGCCAATGGCGCGTTCCATCTGGCGCACCGGGTGGTAGCGCGAGGGCGCTTTCGGCAGCACCGCCAGATAAGCCGCCTCTTCAACCGTCAGCTGGGTCAGCGTCTTGTTGAAATAGGTCTGCGCGGCGGCCGCCACGCCAAAGCTGTTCTGGCCCAGAAAAATCTCGTTCAGGTACAGCTCAAGAATTTCGTCCTTGCTGAGCGTGGTCTCGATCCGTGCGGCGAGGATCAACTCCTTAACTTTTCGTTCCGCCGAGCGTTCGCCGCCCAAAAGGAAGTTCTTCATCACCTGCTGCGTGATGGTCGAGGCCCCGCGAAGACGCCCGCCCTGCGCGGCGTCCAAGGCGGCCTTCGCCATGCCCAGCGGGTCATAGCCTTTGTGGGTGTAGAAATATTTGTCCTCGGCGGAAATGAACGCCTGCTTCACCATATCGGGGATTTGGTCGGCCGGGGCGAACAGGCGGCGTTCCTGCGCAAATTCGTCAATCAGGTCACCTTGGCCCGAATAGATGCGGCTGATGGTGGGCGGGGTGTATTGCGCCAGCTCATCGGTGTTGGGCAGGTCGCGCGAATACATCATGAAGATGGCGCCAACCAGCAGCGCGACCGCGAAGGCCCCGATGGTAATCAGGCTGAAGATCGACCCGAAGAAGGAAAGGATTGCGCGCAGGATCACAGCTGCCCCCATTTAAAACATGGCCCCGTTATAGGGGGCCGCGCGGCTGGCGTCAAAACGCGAGGCCGCCCAAACGCGGCCATTTCACGCCTATTTTGATCACTTTTTGGGCAAAGCATCATTGCCCCGCCCGGCTGCGCTGCGCCTCTTCCTCGACGGCCCAGGCACCAATAGCATCCACGATGCCCTCCGCGGCCTGCGCGCGCCAGACCGGATCCATCAGATTGTCGAGGTCGGATTGCGACGACATAAAGCCCAGCTCGATCAGGACCGAGGGGATATCTGGCGCTTTCAGCACCGAAAACCCGGCCTTCAACCGCGGGCGTTTGTGCAAGCTTCCCAGCCGTTCACGCATGCCGATAACCAGCTGGTCGGCCAGCATATCGGCGCGCGGCGCTGTTTCCAGCCGGGCGAGGTCCATCAGCACGGTCGCGATCTGGTCGTCCTGCGCCCGCAGGTCCACCCCCGCCAGAATGTCCTGCCGGTCCTGGCGTTCCGCCAACAGCGCGCTCGCCCTGTCGGAGGCTTCCTCCGACAATGTGTAAATCGTGGTCCCCGTCGCGCGGCCTTCGACCAGCGCATCGGCATGAAGCGAAATGAAGAGGTCCGCATTGCCAGCCCGCGCGAGACTGACCCGGGCGGGCAAGGACACGAAGCTGTCGTCGGTTCGGGTCATCACCACCTCGTCAACCTCGCCACGCAGCAGCGCCTCTTTCAGCTCCCGGGCGAATTGCAGCATCAGGTCGGCCTCGTCATGGCCGCCGCGCTGCGCGCCGGGATCAACGCCGCCATGGCCCGGGTCAAGCGCCACGATCAGCTTTCCATCGTCGCGTTGAACAGGCTCCGTCATAGGCGCGCTGTCCTCTCCCGGCGCGCCGGCACTTGCGGCAAACTCTTCGGGCGTCGCGGGCGCCAGCACCACGCGCACGACTGCATCGCCTTCGTTCAGGTCGGTCTCCAACGCAGCTTTTTGAACGGCCAAAGGCCCGGACAATTCCATCACCAGTCGCGACCAGCCGGGGCGGAACGCGCCGCCCGCGACACTGGCAACAAGATCGGACTGGTCCAGCACGTCAAGATTGGCCTCAAACGCCACTTCGCGGAAATCGATCACCAGCCGCATCGGCGCGTCCAGCGTGAAGACGCGGTAAGGCACGGCCTGTGTCAGCGCGAGCGCCACTTCGACGCCCAAGCCATTGTCAGTGATCGCAGAATTTTCCATGTCCACACGCGCAAGCGCGCGCAGCTGTTGTGCAACTGAGGCACCCGCGCCCACCGCAAGGGAGAGCGCACAGCACGCTGCGATTAACTTTCTATACATGACCGCCCAGCCTGTTTGGCCCGTCTGCCGGGCCGTTCTTGTTTTGACATAGTATAGCGGTTGGCGCGGGGCTTGTCGCTACCCTTTGCGTCGCGTCATAAACGTCGTCAGCCGGTCCAACCCCTCGGCGATATCAGCCGTGGCGCGCGCGTAAGAAAAGCGCACCGTCTGATGTCCGCGAATAGGGTCGAAATCCAACCCAGGCGTGATGGCCACTCCCGCCTCGTCCAGCACTTCGCGGCAAAACGCCAGCGAATCTGACGTCAAATCAGACACGTCCGCGTAGATGTAGAACGCCCCGTCGGGCGGCGCGATGCGGTCGAACCCGGCCTTGGGCAGCCCGTCCAGCATCAGCCGCCGGTTTGCGGCATAGACCTCCAGCATCGCTTCCGTTTCGTCCCGCGCCTGCAGCGCGCCGAGCGCCGCGATTTGGGCGGCATGCGGGGCGCAAATGAACATGTTTTGCGCCAGCCGCTCGATCATGCGGACATGGTCTTGCGGAACCACCATCCACCCCAGCCGCCAGCCGGTCATGGAGAAATATTTTGAGAAGGAGTTGATCACATAGACATCGTCGCTGATCTCCAGCGCCGAGACGGCGCGGCCGTCATATTGTACGCCGTGGTAAATCTCGTCCGAGATGAAACTGACGTCATTCATCTGGCACGCGCCAATCAGCCCGGCAAGGTCCTCACGCGACAGCATCGTCCCGGTAGGATTTGCCGGCGAGGCCACGATCATCCCAGCCAGATCAGCTGACGGCAGCTGCGGCACATGGCGGTCCTTGGCGTGGGTGGCAAAGCCCACAGGGTGCAAATCCAGCGATTTCAGGATTTGGCGGTAGGACGGATAACCCGGCTCGGTCACACCAACCGCCTCGCCCGTGTCAAACAGCGCTGTAAAGGCCAGCACGAATGCGGCGGACGACCCTGCCGTGACAACCACCCGGTTCGGGTCAAGGTCAACGTCGTACCAATCCTTGTAGAGCGCCGCGATACCGGCGCGCAGCTCTGGCAGCCCCAAGGCCACGGTATAGCCCAGCGCGTCTTCATCCATGGCCTGGCTCAGGGCAGTGCGCGCGAGCTTGGGCGCCGGGGTGCCGGGTTGGCCCACTTCCATATGGATGATCCGGCGGCCCGCCTCTTCAAGTTTTCTTGCAGACTCCATCACATCCATCACAATAAACGGATCGACGTCGCCTCGGCTTGAACTTCGCATGGCTTCCTCGCACTCTGGCCGCAATTCTGGCCCCGCTTGAACCAGCGCGTGGGCCAAAGGTCAATGAAAGGAAAGCCTTGATGCTGTCCAGACTGCTGCCCCTGATGCTGGCATTGCTGTTGGCGCTGCCCGCGCACGCCATCACCGTCATCCGCGACGCCGAGATCGAACGCTCTCTCAAGGAGATCGCCAAACCGGTGCTGCGCGCGGCGGGGCTTGGCACCAACTCGGTCCGTATCCTTGTCATTCAGGACAACTCGTTGAACGCCTTTGTGGTCGATAGCCGCCACATCTTCGTGCATTCCGGCCTGATCATGCGGCTCAAACGGCCCGAGGCGCTGCAGGCGGTGCTGGCCCATGAAATTGCGCATATCGCCAATGGGCATCTGGTGCGTCGCGCGGGCAACGCGCGGACCGCGAGCCGGGTCGCGGCGATCGGGCTGGCGCTCTCCGTCGCGGCCGCCGCGAAGGGCGAAAGCGAAGCTGCCATCGGCATCGCGGCGGGGTCAGCCGGGTCCGCGCAACGGGTGTTCTTCGCCCATACGCGGGCCGAGGAAGCCTCCGCCGACCAATCGGCGCTGCGCTACATGGCGTCTGCCGGGATTGATCCCGCGGCGATGAACGACATTCTTGATCTCTTTCGCGGGCAAGAGGCGCTGCGCTCCAACCGCCAGGACCCCTATGCGCGCACCCACCCCCTGACCGCGGACCGGCTACGCGCGGTGCGCGGCTATGTGGCGGGGCTGAAAGCGCGGACCCGGCCCGCCTCCGCCGAAACGGTCTATTGGTACAACCGGATGGAGGCCAAGCTGCAAGGCTTCCTGCAAAATTCCAAAACCGTGCTGCGTAGGCCTGAGGCGAAGGGAAACGGAGAGACCGCCGTGCTGCGCCGTGCCGTGGCCTATCACCGCCGGCCCGCCGCCGCGAAGGCGCTCAAGGAAATGAACACCCTGCTCAAGCTGCGCCCGCGCGACCCGTACTACCACGAATTGCGGGGGCAAATTCTGCTTGAAAGCCGCAACACCGCCGCCGCCGTGCAGTCCTACCGTAACGCGGTTAACCTTGCACGGGGGGAGCCGCTGATCCTCGCCGGTCTCGGCAAAGCGCTGCTGGCCGCAAACACCAAAGCGTCCAATGCCGAAGCGTTGCGGGTCCTGAACACGGCGCGGGGCCGCGACCCCGGCGATCCGGTGATGCTGCGCAACCTCGCCCTGGCGCATGCCAAGAATGGGCAGAATGCCATGGCCTCCGTCGCCACGGCGGAGAGGTATTTGGTGATTGGCCGTTTCAACGAGGCAGAGCTGCATTCAAAACGGGCTTTGGGCGCCCTGCCGCGCGGCTCGCAAGGTTGGCTGAGGGCGCAAGATGTGCTGAGCACCGCGAAAGCGGCGCCAAAGAAGCGCCGCCGCTAACGGCGTATGACCGCCTCGATGTTGTGGCCGTCAGGGTCCAATATGTAGGCCGCGTAGTAGCCTGCACCGTATTGCGGGCGGTCCCCCGGCGCGCCGTTGCAGGTGCCTCCGGCCGCAAGCGCCGCGGCGTGAAACGCGTCGACCTCAGCAACTGATGCCGCGCTGAACCCGACATGCAGCGGCTCTATCGCACCTATTGCCGGCACCAGCCCGAAGGACCATTCCTGCTGCGCCCCGTAGCCAACCGCGTCGCCATCTTCAGCCACCATGGCGACGCCCAACGTCGCCAAGACCGCGTCGTAGAACCCGCGTGCGTCGTGCACATTGGTGACCGGCAAATTCATGTGATCAATCATCGCGCAACAGCTCCCGCAAACGAAAAAGGGCGGGCACAGCGCCCGCCCCTGTAAGTCTGTAGCTTAGCCCTACCGGCCCAGCGACCACCAGCCCTTGCGTTTGGACTTGGGCTTTTCTTCCGTGGCGGTGTCGCCTTCGGCTGCCGCCATTGGCGTCGTCCCCGACGTCCGTGTACGGGTCTTTTTCGGCTTCGGCGCGGGTTCGGCTTCGGCGTCGGTCGTGGCATCGGCCACGATGGCGGCTTCCGCCACCACCTCGGCAGGCGCTTCCTTGGCCTTTGGCTTCGGTTTCGCGCGCGACCGGGTCTTCTTCGGCTTCTCCTCCGCCGCCGGGGCTGCGTCCTCGGAAGGTGCCGCTTCCGCAGCCTCTTCCTTGGGCTCAGCCTTCTTGCGGCGGGTGCGCTTGGGCTTGGGCTTTTCTTCCTCAGCCGCTGCCTCTGCGGGGGCCGCCTCCTCCTTCGCGGTCTCGGCCTCAGCCTCTTCCGGTTTTTTGGAACGTGAGCGACGCCGCGATTTCGGCTTCTCGTCCGACTTGGCTTCGGTTTCCGCCTCGGCCTCCGCCGCCGCGGCCTCCGCTATGGATGGACGTGGGTCGTCATCCTCGGCGTCAGCGGCTTTTGGCGTGTCGTTTTGGCTGTCTGCGCTTTCGGTGTTTTCCGCGTTCTCGTTCTCACGATCCCGGTTGCGGTTGCGGCCACGGCCGCCCCGACGCCGGCGGCGCTTTTTCTTCTTGGGGTTGCCGTCTTCGTCCAGCTCAGGCTCGCTGCGTTGCTGCTGCTGTTCCTGGCCGCGCGGTGCGGGCGCTTCTTCTTCATCCGCTTCAACCGCGTCCTCGATGTCGGACATGTCGATTGAATCCATCGAGATGGCGGCCGTCTTGGCCACGACAGGCGCAAGGTTGCGGGTTGCGGTTTTGAACTTTTCGATCTCGAAATCGGGGGAGACCTTATGCGGGTCCGCCTCGATGCGCACGGCCATGCCGTAGCGCGCTTCGATCTCGGCGATGTGCTCACGCTTGGCGTTCATCAGGTAGTTGACCACGGCCACAGGCGCTTTCAGCAGCACCTCTTTCGACCGTTTGCGGGTCCCCTCCTCTTCCAACTGGCGCAGGATGGTCAAGGCCAAGCTGTCGTCAGACCGAATCAACCCGGTGCCGTGGCACGATGGGCAAGGCTGTGTCGTTGCTTCCAACATGCCGGGGCGCAAACGCTGGCGCGACATTTCCAACAGGCCAAAGCCCGAGATGCGGCCCACCTGGATGCGCGCGCGGTCCGTCTTCAGCTTATCCTTCAGGCGCTTCTCAACGGCGTTGTTGTTGCGCCGCTCTTCCATGTCGATGAAGTCAATGACGATCAGACCTGCAAGGTCGCGCAAACGCATCTGGCGCGCCACCTCTTCGGCGGCCTCAAGGTTGGTTTTCAGCGCGGTCTGCTCAATCGAGCCTTCCTTCGTCGCCCGGCCAGAGTTCACGTCAACGGCAACCAAAGCCTCGGTGATCCCGATCACGATATAGCCGCCCGAGGGCAACTGCACCGTCGGGTTGAACATGCCCGACAGATACGATTCCACTTGATGGCGCGCGAAGAGCGGCATCGCGTCGGCGTAATGCTTCACGTTCTTGGCGTGGGACGGCATGATCATCTTCATGAAGTCCTTGGCGGTGCGGTAACCGCCCTCGCCCTCGACCAGAACCTCGTCAATCTCGCGGTTATAGAGGTCGCGAATGGACCGCTTGATCAGGTCGCCTTCTTCATAAATCGGGGCCGGCGCAATTGACTTGAGGGTCAGTTCGCGCACCTGCTCCCAATGGCGCTGCAGGTATTCGTAGTCGCGCTTGATTTCCGACTTGGTGCGTTTGGCCCCTGCCGTGCGCACGATCAGCCCCGCGCCCTTGGGCACGTCGATCTCGTTCGCAATCTCTTTGAGCTTCTTGCGGTCCGCGGCGTTGGTGATCTTGCGGGAAATGCCGCCGCCGCGCGCGGTGTTGGGCATCAGCACGCAATAGCGGCCAGCCAGCGACAGGTAAGTGGTCAGCGCCGCGCCCTTGTTGCCGCGCTCTTCCTTGACGACCTGGACCAGAAGGATCTGGCGAACTTTCACAACTTCCTGAATTTTGTAGCGCTTCGGGCGTGGCTTGCGCTTCGGGCGCACCTCATCGGCGTCGTCTTCCTGCGCCACGGATTCGATATTCTCGTCCTTGTCGGTGGCCTGCAGCGCGTCGTCGTCCGCCGCGTCATCATCATCGCCGTCATCGTCGTCGGCGGCAGGTGTTTCCACGGGCGTCTCCGCCACGGTCTCCATGGGGGAGGACCCCTCTTCGACCACTTTTTCCTCGTCCAGCTCGACCACGTCCATGCCTGGAATGGCTTCGGCCACTTCCGCGCCGTCCTCAGATGTTACCTCTTCGGTCACGACCACGTCGTCGGTCTTGGCCTCCGCCGCCTTGGAGCGCGAGCGGGACCGAGAACGCGACCGTTTCTTCGGCTTTTCGTCCTCTTCCGCCTGCTGGCGGGCGTATTCCGCTTCCTCTTCCAGCAGCGCCTGACGGTCGGCTACGGGGATCTGGTAATAGTCCGGGTGGATCTCGCTGAACGCCAGGAACCCATGGCGGTTTCCGCCATAGTCGATGAACGCCGCCTGCAGCGACGGCTCAACCCGTGTTACTTTTGCGAGGTAGATGTTGCCAGCAAGCTGGCGTTTGTTTTCAGACTCAAAATCGAATTCCTCGATCTTGTTTCCGTCTGCGACAACAACCCGGGTCTCTTCCGGGTGTGTTGCGTCGATAAGCATTTTCTTAGCCATGGTATCCGTGCGCATTCCGCAAAGGCACTAGACCCGGGCGGTGACCCGGGGGGAGAAGTAACGTTGGCGAAATGACTTGTCTGAGCGAGGCTGTCCGCGCGGACAGGAATGGCGCGAGCGGGGCTGTGCGCCCTGACCCTTTGTGCCTGTCTGTCTCCTGCGCGTCTCATCGCGTTCTTGTCTCCGACAGCGCCGCGTTTCGGGGCTGCCCGTTCGAAATGCCTTGATGGTTCGGAACCATCTTAGGCTCTGGCCTCGTAAAGAAGCCGTTAATCCTGCCCAGCAATCGCTTGTTTTGTCCTGCAAGCGGGGGTCAGTGAAACTCTACCGTCCAATGCGCCGTAAGAAGCGTCCACCGGTACGTATCTCTTACATAGGGGGTTTTACATGGCTTTTACAATGCGGATTCGATGCCACACCACAGATAACGCCCAACACCACTGTTTCCATTCAGGAAACAAAGCGCAAACGCCGTCCCTTTCCTTCGTTCAGAAATATCCCGGGGGAGGAGCGCCAGCGACGGGGGCAGAGCCCCAAATGAATAAGAACGGCGCCGCAGGCACATTTGGGTCACGGGCCGCTACAGGTAATCCGATCGCTGCAGCGAGTACTTCGCCATCTTCTCGTTCAACGTCCGGCGCGGCAGGCAGAGCTCCTCCATCACCGACGCAATCGAGCCTTTGTGACGCCGCATCGTGTTGTCGATGAGCATGCGCTCAAACGCTTCCACATATTCCTTCAGCGGCTTGCCCTCGGTGGTGACCACCGGCCCCATCTCGGCGTTGTCCGCCATCAACAGCGAGGCAATTGACCCCGACCCGCGCCGGTTTTGCAGCACCGCGCGCTCGGCCACGTTGATCAGCTGGCGCACATTGCCGGGCCACGGGGCCTGCAGCAGTTGCGCCGCTTCTTGGGCGGACACTTCCGGCGCGTCTGATCCATATTCCTCGCCGAATTGCTCGCCGAACCGGTTGAACAAGGTCAGTATGTCTTCGCCCCGCTGACGTAGCGGCGGGATGGTGATCTTCATCGCCGCCAGCCGGTAATACAAATCGCCCCGGATCAGGTCCTCGCAGGTCTTGTCCTGCTCCTGCGTGTTGCAGATCGCGATGATGCGGGTCTCTGCGGGGGCGCCCTGGTCGTTGATGAACTGCAAAAGGCGGGCCTGCAGCACGCCGGGCAGTGCCTCGATGTCTTCCAGAACAAGCGTGCCGCCGCGCGCCTCTTCGACCAAGGGCAGCGTGTCGCCTTCTTCCACGGGGTCAAACAGCTTGGCGGCAAGCGATGCCTCGTCGAAGGCGGCACAGCTCAGCGCCACGAATTTCTTGCCCGCGCGCGGGCCAACGGCATGCAGCGCATGGGCGGTCAATGTCTTGCCGGTGCCGGTCTCGCCGTCGATCAGCACATGGCCGTCGGCCTGGCCCAGATCCAGAATGTCCTCGCGCAGCCTCTCCATCACGGGGCTGGAGCCGATCAGCTTCTTCATCAGTTTGGTGCCGTCCGACAGCTCCTTGCGCAACGCGCGGTTGTCCAGCGTCAGGCGGCGGTTGGTGGTGGCGCGTTTGGCCAGTTCGGTCATCCGGTCCGGGTTGAATGGCTTTTCAAGGAAATCAAACGCCCCTACCCGCATGGCTTCCACAGCCATCGGCACGTCGCCATGGCCGGTGATCATGATCACCGGCAGCGAGCTGTCGGTGCTCATCAAGCGTTTGAGGAACTGCATCCCGTCCATGCCGGGCATCTTGATGTCGGAGACCACAATGCCGGGATAGTCGGAGCCAATGCCCTTCAACGCGTCCTCGGCAGAGCCGAACGTCTCGGTGTCATATCCTGACAGGGCCAGCCATTGGCTGATGGATTGGCGCATATCCTGTTCGTCATCGACAATCGCGATCTTCAGGGCACTTGCACTTTGCATCGGTTTTTCCTTTACGTCCCGCCATTTTGGGCGGCGGTTATGGCCGCACTACTCAGCGGCTTTGATGGCCTCGGCGTCTTTGGCCGACCTTGGGGTAGAATTATGCATTGGAAGCTGCATTTCAAACACTGCGCCGCCCGATTGGCCGTTTCTTGCCGTTAGGGTGCCGCCAAGCTCGGTGACGATGGACGATGAGATGGCCAAACCAAGCCCCACCCCCTCGCCCGGCTCCTTGGTGGTGTAGAAGGGCTCAAACAGGTCATCGAGGTTGTCTATCCCCTCGCCATTGTCGCGCAGGGACAGGGTCGCGGTTTCGCCCGCGTTCAACATAATCTCGATCTGCGGCTGTTCGGCAGATTTGGTGGCGTCCAGCGCGTTGCGAAACAGGTTGATGATCACCTGTTCCAGCCGCACGCGGTCGGCGATCACCTTCACCGGATGATCCGGCAGGGTCACCACCACCTTGATGTCTCCGCGCTTCAATTGCGGCTCCATCATCGACAGCGAGCCTGACACCGCGTCGCGCAAATCCACCTCCAGAAGCGTGTCCCCGCCCTTTCGGGCATAGGATTTCAGCTGTTTGGTGATCGCGCCCATGCGTTCAATCAGGTCGTCAATGCGCTGGAAGGAGCTTTGCGCTTCTTCTGGCCGTTTGCGCTGCAACAGCAGCTTGGCACCGGCCAAATAGGTCTTCATCGCCGCCAAAGGCTGGTTCAGTTCGTGGCTCACCGCCGCCGACATCTCGCCCAATGCGGCCAGCTTTTGCGATTGCGCCAGCGACTGCTCGGCCACGGCCAAGGTTTCCTGCATCTTCTTGCGTTCCGCAATCTCGCGGCTCAGCCGCGCGTTCAGCTCGCGCAGCTGTTCGCTTTCGCGCCGGAAAAAGCCCGCCGCCGACTGGGCGCGGCGCGACAGCACGTAAAAGGTCAAGGCAAGAAGGATCGCGAAGCCCATGATTTCCAACGCTAAAACGCCGTTTACCCGTTCGCGCACAGAGGCATAGGTGGAAAAGCTGATCAGCCGCCAGCCCCTGAACGGGATGCGGCCATCGACGCGCATCACCGCCTCTTCGCGCAGATACGCATCAGGGGAGCGCCCAAGCTCGAAATAGCCGTTGGTCGCGTCCAATGCCCGCTGAAACGCCCCCGCGGGTGACTGTGCCGCCAGTGCCGCGTCCACGGTCTGGGCGCGCCATCTGGGGTCCGTCGCGATCACGATCCGGCCCTCGCTGTCGGTAATCATCACCGCGTCGGTGGGCGAGCGCCACCGGCCTTCGAACTGGCGCAGGTCCACATCCACCACAATCACACCGATGCCTTGCCGCTCCGATTCGATGCGACGCGAGTAGGTGAACTGGAACGCGCCCGTTTCCAATTCGGTGATGTGAAACAGCGTATCCGTGCTGCGTAAGGCGTCGATGAAGAACGCCTCGCTGCGTTGCACCTCGCCAATCTGCAGCCGGTCAGACGACGCCACGGTGCGCCCCTCCTCGTCCAGCAACCGCAGCTCGGCCGCGCCGATTTCTTCCTTGAAGGAGATCAGCCGCTGCGACGTCGCCGAAAAGTCGTTGGAGTTCAGCGCGCCCACCATCACCGGGTCGCGCGACAGCAGCAGCGGCACAACGCGGTTGCGCTGCAATTCCGAGTTGATCGCGTTGGAATACAGCGCCACCCGCAATTCCGCCGAGGATCGCGTGCGTTCGGTAAACCGATCCGTCAGCCAAAGGTTGGACACCCACACGATGGCCACGGCCAGGGCAATCAGCATGATCGCGAACAGACGCACCTGCCAGCGGGCGCCAATCGGGCGCGGCGGGGCGTCTTTGTTCGGGGTCCGTGGCAACATGGGCGCCAAGTTACGGCGTCACGGCACGGGGCTCAATAGCGGCGGTCGGCGGAATTACGCCGTCGCCATTGCACCGATCAGCGAGGCAAACAACGCAGCCCCATCCGTGTTGCCATGCGCGGCTTCCGTGGCCCGCTCGGGATGGGGCATCATCCCCAACACGCGGCGGTTTTCGGACAGCACCCCGGCAATGTCGCCTGCGGACCCGTTGGGGTTGTCCAAATAGCTGAACGCCACGCGGTCTTCGCCTTTCAGGCGTGCCACCATGTCGTCATCCACCGAGTAATTGCCGTCATGATGCGCAATCGGCACCGTGATCTCGGCGCCTTTGGCAAACGCGTTGGTGTAGGGGCTGTCCGTGCTCTCGACCCGCAGACCTTGCTGGCTGCAAATGTACTTCAGCCCCTTGTTGCGCATCAAAACGCCCGGCAGCAGGCCGGTTTCGCACAGGACCTGGAACCCGTTGCAAATGCCGATGACATGTCCGCCACGTTGCGCAAAATCGACAACCGCCTTGCACACCGGGGACCGCGCGGCGATCGCCCCGCAGCGCAAATAGTCGCCAAAAGAGAACCCGCCCGGGATGCCGATGACATCCAGCCCCGCCGGAAGCTCGGTGTCTTTGTGCCAAACCATGGTGACATCCGCGCCCGCCAGCTCGAAGCCCACAGCCAAATCGCGGTCGCAGTTCGACCCCGGGAAGGTGATGACCGCCGCCTTCATGCTCACACCATCTCGATCGAGTAGCTCTCGATCACCGTGTTGGCCAACAGCTTCTCGCACATGTCGGCAACGGTCGCCTCGGACGTCCCATCGGCCAGGTCCAGCTCGATCACCTTGCCTTGCCGGACGCCGTCAACCCCGTCAAAACCCAATGTCCCGAGCGCATGTTTCACGGCCTCCCCTTGCGGGTCCAGCACGCCGTTCTTCAACATCACATGTACCTTGGCTTTCATCGCTGCTTTCCTTCGTTCGTGGGTGCGACATCACCCATCACTGTTTCAAAAATACCTAAATCCCGCGGCTTAGTTAATAAGCTGCGGCTTGCCCGGCTGGGGGCTGTTTTGCGGCATCACGCCCAGACGTTTGGCCACTTCGGTATAGGCATCCGCCAGATTGCCCAGGTCGCGGCGGAACACGTCCTTGTCCAGTTTCTGGCCAGTTTCGATGTCCCACAAGCGGCAGCTGTCGGGCGAAATTTCATCGGCCACGATCAGGCGCTGGTAGTCGCCCTCGTAATGGCGGCCAATCTCGATCTTGAAGTCGACCAGCTTGATGCCGACGCCGTACATGACGCCCGACAGGAAGTCGTTCACCCGCAGCGCAAGCGCCACCATGTCGTCCATATCCTGCTGCGAGGCCCACCCGAAGGCGATGATATACTCTTCCGGCACCAAAGGGTCGCCAAGATCGTCATTCTTGTAGGAAAACTCGACGATGGGACGCGGCAAGACCGTGCCCTCTTCCATCCCCAAACGTTTGGCCATGGACCCTGCGGCGTAGTTGCGCACGATCACCTCCAGCGGGATGATTTCCACCGCGCGGATCAGCTGCTCGCGCATGTTCAGCCGCTTCAGAAAGTGGTTCGGCACGCCGATTTGCGTCAGCCCGGTCATGAAGAACTCGCTCAGGCGGTTGTTCAGCACGCCCTTGCCCTCAATCACGTCGCGCTTTTCGGCGTTGAACGCGGTCGCGTCATCTTTGAAATACTGGACCAATGTGCCGGGCTCCGGGCCCTCATACATGGTCTTGGCTTTGCCTTCGTAGATTTTCTTGCGACGTGCCATAATTGCGGTCCCCAAAACGCGCACGGGACTCACTTCGGCCCCGCGGTTACGCTGCCTATACGCCACGGGGCGCGGCCACACAAGTTATGCCCCTATATGTAGCGTCTCCCCCTTGCGCCGCCCCGCATCCATGGTCATATCTAAGGCAACACCACGCATAATATGGAGGCCCAAATGGCCAGCTTTGACGACCGCGCAGATGCTTTTGAAAACAAATACGCCCATGACGCAGAAATGCAGTTCAAGGCCGAAGCCCGCCGCAACAAGCTGCTGGGCCTTTGGGCGGCCGACCTGTTGGGCAAATCCGGCGATGACGCGGCGAATTACGCCAAAGAGGTGGTGAAAGCCGATTTTGAGGAAGCTGGCGATGACGACGTGGTGCGCAAGGTCGCGGGCGATTTGGGCGGCAAATCCAACGAGGACACGATCCGCGCCAAGATGACCGAGCTGATGGTCGAGGCCAAAGCGCAGGTGATGTCCGAATTGTAGGGCGGGGTTCACCTCGCCACCCCCTCTAAATACCACCAAACTCATAATCATTATCGGTTTTATGAATTTGCCTCACGGGTCACGGCATGTCATGCGCTGCAGCGCATGACACCAAAGGACGCAGGCCATGAGCAGCACCGACAACGCCCTGACGAAACTCCTCTCCACCCGCGACTGGCTTTTGGCCGATGGGGCCACGGGGACCGAACTTTTCAATATGGGGCTGCAATCCGGCGACGCGCCGGAGCTTTGGAACACCGATCACCCGGATCGCATCAAGGCGCTTTACGAAGGCCCCGTCAAAGCGGGGTCGGATATCTTTCTGACCAACTCCTTTGGCGGCAACGCGTCGCGGCTGAAGCTGCACGACGCCCAGTCCCGCGTGTTTGAGCTGAACCAGCGCGCCGCCGAGATTGGCCGCGAGGTTGCCGACGCCGCGGGCCGCCCTGTCGTCGTTGCGGGCTCGATGGGTCCGACAGGCGACATAATGGAACCTGTGGGCACGCTGTCTCACGCAAGCGCGGTCGAGATGTTCCACGAACAGGCCGAGGGCCTGAAAGCGGGCGGCGCGGATGTGCTTTGGGTCGAGACGATCTCTGCCCCCGAAGAAATGAAGGCCGCCGCCGAAGGCATCGCGCTGGCCGGCATGCCCTGGTGCGGCACGATGAGCTTTGACACCGCGGGGCGCACCATGATGGGCGTCACCTCCGCCGCGATGGTCACGCAGATGGAACGGCTCAAGCACAAACCGCTGGCCTTCGGGGCAAATTGCGGCGTCGGCTCGTCCGATCTGCTGCGCACCGTTCTGGGGTTCTCAGACGCCACCCTGCCCCTCATTTCCAAGGGCAATGCCGGCATCCCGAAATACCATGACGGCCATATCCACTATGACGGCACGCCTGAGTTGATGGCAAACTACGCCGTGCTGGCGCGCGACGCGGGCGCGCGGATCATCGGCGGCTGCTGCGGCACCACGCCCGAGCACTTGCGCCACATGCGCGAAGCGCTGGAAACGCGGGCCCCAAATGGCAAGCCGTCGTTGGAACAGATCACCGACGCCCTTGGCGGCTTCTCGTCAGAGAGCGACGGCACCGACGGCAAAGGCCCCGGCGCCCGCAAAGCCCGCGCGGGCGGGCGGCGTCGCGCCACGGCCTAGGCACCGCACGCATGGTTAACGCCTCATAAATTCGGGGCAGCTATACCTGCCGCCGTTCGAACCTTCGGCGCGTCCCTACAAGGGCCGCCCGTCGTATCCACATTGTGGCTCTTGGAGCGTCGCAGCCGGGTAAAACCGTCTCCCGCGACGCACTCTGGCGCTACCGGTAGACCAGATGTGTCGGCGTAAAGCCCGGCGCAAAGGACACCGCATTTGCGGTCCGCAGGAACGGCGACGTCGCCACCCTTATACAAATGACAGCACCGAGCTTGAACCCACCCCGTCTGATCGGTCGGGGTGCCAACGGCGTTTGCGGGCCCGTTCTGCGAGGGGCAGGCCGTGACGGACAGGATAAGGTTTTTCCTGCGTCGAGGTTCGTTATGCGGATGTGCCGGCTATTTGCCGATTTGGGTTTCGTCGGGCCCATCTTATCTGTAATTTGCCGCCATGAATGTACCGCCACGGGTATCCTCACGGATACTAAAGAATTTTCAGGTCTCAGCCCCCACGTTCATTGATGAAACCTCAATTGCCACGGTTTGGAGGGTGATCTGCCGCAGCGGTGAACACGCCGCGCTAAAGATCTACAAGAACCAAAACATGGGAAATGAAAGGTGCGGCTTCGCGTTTTTGCAGGCTCTGAAGGGACGCGGTTGCGCTGACGTGTACATTCAGTCGGACAATGCCATGCTTCTTGAGTGGCTTGATGGACCATCGCTGGGTGATCTGGCGCGCAGCGGCCGGGACGAAGAAGCCGACAATGAGTTGGTCAAGCTGGCGGTCAAAATTCATCAAGGCACGGGTCCCATCAGTGGTGACTTTCCGGCGCTTGCCGATTGGTTTGGCTCCTTGCTTCAGCTGAAGCTCAGTGCGGATTGCGACCCGGAATTGCGTCACACCATTCAGCAAAGCAAAGTTCTGGCGCGCGACCTTCTGTCCACGTCCCACGACTTGCGGCCACTTCATGGCGATTTGCACCACGACAACGTCCGGCTCGGTGCGCACGGGTATCGAGCCTTTGATGCAAAGGGCGTGTTGGGGGAACGCACCTATGAGCTGGCCAATGCATTTCGAAATCCAAGGGGCATGAAAGACCTTATTCGTGCCCCGGCAAGAATAAGAATGCGAGCCAGCAATTGGAGCGCCAAGTTTGGTGTGAATGAGCGTCGATTGCTGCAATGGGCAGCGGTCAAATGCGCTTTGTCCATTGCATGGCGCAACACTGAGCTCAGCGATGATGACGAGGCGGATTTGCTTGTTCTTTTGATGCAGGAACTGAAAGAAAACTAGCGTCCAATAGGGCCCAAAATTTCGCCAAGGAGCCGGGTTTGCCCGCACCGTCCCCTCGTGCCCCCGCATGCAGACCTGCGGGCCAGCTTGTACTGTCCTGACCAAGTTCGCCTAACCTTCGTTATCACCGGCTAGAACAGGCTCAGCTGGTCGCCTGCCCGCGCAGGCACTTTGAACAGGTCGCTGCGCAGCGGCGGCAGCTTCTCGGCGAGTCCAAGCCGTTTGCAGGCCTTGCGGTAACGCTGCTGGATCAGCGCGGCATAGGTCCCCGTCCCGGTCATCCGGCTGCCAAAATTTGCATCATAATCTTGACCGCCATGCATCTCCCGGACCCGCGCCATGACGCGTTTTGCGCGGTCGGGGAAGTGCTCTGCCAGCCAATCCTGGAACAGCGGCGACACTTCGCGGGGCAGCCGCAATGGCGTGACCGAAGCGCAAAGCGCCCCCGCGTCCCTGCCCGCTTCCAGCACGGCTTCCAACTCGTGATCGGTCAATCCGGGGATCATTGGCGAGGCCATCAGGCGCACCTCGACCCCCGCTGCGGCCAGCCGTTCGATTGTCTTCAGCCGTCGCGCGGGCGACGGCACGCGCGGTTCGGCCTTGCGCGCCACATCGCGCTGCAATGTCGTCACCGAAATGCCCACGCGCACCAAGCCGTCCGCGGCCAGATCAGCCAGAACATCCAGGTCCCGCTCGATCAATGTGCCCTTGGTGACAATCGCCACGGGGTGGCGATGCTCGGCCAGAACCTCCAACAGGCCGCGCATGATTTTATGCGTCTTCTCAAGGGGTTGGTACGGGTCTGTGTTGGTCCCGATCGCAATAACCCGAGGCACGTAGCGCTTCGCCTGAAGTTCCTTGCGCAGCAAGGCAGGCGCGTCAGGCCGCGCGATCAGCCGCGTCTCGAAATCCAGCCCCGGAGACAGGCCAAGATAGGCGTGACTTGGCCGCGCGAAGCAGTAAATGCAGCCATGTTCGCAGCCCCGATACGGGTTGATGGAGCGGTCGAAATGCAGGTCGGGCGAGGTGTTGCGCGAGATCACTTTGCGCGGCACCTCGACGCTGACTTCGGTGCGCACCGGCGGCAGGTCTTCGTCCCGGCCCCACCCGTCATCAATGCCGACCTGCACCAGCCGTTCAAACCGGTTCGTCCGGTTCGTAGCGGCCCCGCGCCCGCGCCGCAATGCGGCATCAATCTGAGGATCAGTCTCCATTCCATCAATTTAGAACAAATAGAGAACACACGCAATCACAAGTCGGTCACGACTTCGCGCATGTCGTAAATTAAATTGCAACGACAGGCAGATAGGTCCAACACTCCAAAAAAGACACGTGCAAAGGGCCTCCCCATGTCAGACCAAGAAGAAGACGACATCATCCTGAGCGAGCTGGACGACGAAGAACTTGTCGCCCAGATGTTTGACGACCTTTACGACGGCCTCAAGGAGGAGATCGAGGAAGGCGTCGAAATCCTGCTGGAACGCAAGTGGGAACCCTACCGCGTCCTGACCGAGGCGCTTGTCGGCGGCATGACCATCGTCGGCAACGACTTCCGCGACGGCATCCTGTTCGTGCCCGAAGTGCTGCTGGCCGCAAATGCGATGAAGGGCGGCATGGCCATCCTCAAGCCGCTGCTGGCCGAAACCGGCGCGCCACGCGTCGGCAAGATGGTGATTGGCACCGTCAAAGGCGACATCCACGACATCGGCAAAAACCTTGTCGGCATGATGATGGAAGGCGCGGGCTTTGAAATTGTCGATCTGGGCATCAACAACTCCGTCGATGACTATTTTGCGGCGCTGGACAAGGAAGAGCCCGACATTCTGGGCATGTCCGCCCTGCTGACCACGACCATGCCCTACATGAAGGTGGTGATCGACACGCTGGTCGAAAAAGGCCGCCGCGACGACTACACCGTGCTGGTCGGCGGCGCGCCTTTGAACGAGGAATTTGGCAAAGCCATCGGCGCCGACGCCTATTGCCGCGACGCGGCCGTCGCCGTGGAAACCGCCAAGGAATTCATGGCCCGTAAGCACAACCAGATGGCCGCCGGGTAGGCTAACCCGGCCGCCTTGCCCCAACATCGTCTTCCGCTTTAAGCTCCCTCCAGAGGCGCAACTGGGGGACGGAATATGGCTGCTGATGCGGACCGCACAGAAAGGTTTGACACCTTTCTGAAGCATCTCAACCGAGTGATGACGCCGCATACCCAGGTTTGGGGCGCCGGTTTTGGGAAAGTCGTGGCTACTGTCGTAGGCTTGGGTGTTCTTGTTGCGCTCATCCCCGTCCTGGCCGCCGCGCCTTTCCAATGGAACAGCGCCCTGCCCGAGAACGCCATCGAAGACTCAATTGGCTCAAATCTCAAAACCCGCTCGGATGCGGCCCGAGATGCTTTGCTGCAGCGATGTGCAGGCGGGGACAATTGCACCCTGAAAGAGCGCAAAGCGGCGGCAGATGCCGTCGAGGCAATGCAGGCAAAGGCTGCAGGCAATTCGCCTCGGGCGGCTGCTTACAAGACCTACCAGCACCTCGTGCCTTTGATCATTGGCACATTGCTGATCGTCGTGGTGTTGGCCGCGATCATCCACGCGCAAATCAAGCTGGCGGTGCGCACTTGGCAAAGCACGCTGGGTAACGCTTTTGACGCGCCACATGCCTACAGCCTGAGCTACCAGGCGAACTGGATACTCGCGCTTGCCCTTCCGCTTGGCGCCGTCAGCGTGCTGGGCGGCATATTTCTATTTGACCAAACCGGCATCGTGGTTGGCATCGTTTTGGCCTTCTTACTGGTCATATGGGCCTTGCTGCTCAAATCCATCCCGCATTTCAGGCAACAAGACGTCGTGTTGTGCAAAGCGCCCGGGTTGGTCACCGGCCTCGCGGCGGCGCTTGGCATAGTCGCCGTTATGGCCGCACTCGCGATGTTTGACACGTCCGGCACGTTCACGCTCAGCCAGTTCACCATCTTTGCCCTGCTCGCGGGAACGTCGGCTGGCGCAACCGCTATCACCGTCTTCCTTGTGGCAAACTACGTCAGCACTTTCCCGCGCCCTTCTCACGTGCAGGATCTTCCCAACCGCGCCGCAGCCTTGGAGGACCCGCCCAAACCCGACCCAAATGGCACTGTTACACCCTATATGACCGTGAACGGAGCTTACGGCACCGCACCCGATCCGGAGCCAATCTGGCAGGCGCTGCGGCGTCATGCCAAGGCAAGTGGCTACCCTATCAATTTGCAATGGCTGCCGTCCGGCTACACGCTCAAACCAAAGGATATCCAAAGCGATCTGGGCTCTTTGACGGCGACGCTGACGGTGACCTTTCTGGTGATACTGCTGGCCGTCGCCTTCCTGACAACGGATCTGGCGGACACGCTTGGTGACAGCGACGCAACACTCTCGGCGGCACGCGAAGCCGCACTGCAAAGCTACCTGCTGCTCGTTGGGTTCGGCTTTTCTGCGGTGCTTGTTCTTGTCACGGTTTGGGCGCAACTGCGCATGGCTCCATTTCTGGCGGCGGAAGATAGTTTGAAAAAGGCAGATACAGGCGGGGCAACCAGCTCCGCCAGCGACCTGCCATGGGTGGTGGAAGAAACCGATCTCTCCAAAGGTCGGCGCAAGATCACCCCGCTACATCCCGTGCTTGACGAGACATGGGCCACAGACGAAGTGGCACGCCGCGAAAAAGCGCGCGCTGACGAAGAGGAAGAAAAGACGCTCGGCCTCGCGGATCTATGGCTTGCGGGCTACACCGCGTGTGACGCCCAGAAATTCCGAATTCTCTACGCTTCCGCGCGTTACGGTGGGGCTTTGCAGGATTTGTTCAAGTCCACTGGAAGCTCGAAGGTCTCAGAATACGCAAAGATCGCCGCCCCAGCTGTTTTGGGGTCCGCGTTGTCATTCTTTGGCTGACCTCCAATAGCTGCGCGGTCAATTGACAGCGGACATCACCCGCGCCATCGTCCAGAAAAATGACCTTGCCGATTGGAGACAACCGATGCCCGCCCTGACCCTGCATCTCGCCAAAGGCACCGTCGCGCTTGCGCCGCATATCGCGCTCAATGAGGTCGGCGCCGATTTTGACCTCGTCTGGGTGGACTTTGCCGCCAAGGCGCAGACCAAGCCCGACTATCTGGCCATCAACCCCAAAGGCCGGGTTCCCGCCTTGATGACCGAAAATGGCGTGTTGACCGAAACCGCCGCCATGCTGAACTACATCGCGGCGACCCATCCCCAAGCCGCGCTGACACCCGACGACCCGTGGCAGCGCGCCAAGATGGAGGAAGTGTTCCTCTATCTGGCCTCGACCGTGCATATCAACCACGCCCACAAGATGCGCGGGCACCGCTGGTCGGACGACCCCGCCACCTACCCCGCCATGCAGGCCAAAGTGGCCAGCAACATCACCGAGAACGCCGCGCTGATTGAAAGCGACTACCTCAAGGGCCCGTTTGTGCTGGGCGAGACGTTCTCGAACGCCGATATCTATCTCTTCACCATCGCGCGCTGGTTCGCGGGCGACGGCGCGGATATGGCGGCCTTCCCGAAGCTGTCCGCCTTCCTTGAGATGATGCAAGCGCGCCCCTCGGTGGCAAACGCGCTCGCGATGCATACATAAAGGGCAAAGGAGAGACCCCATGCCCTTCACCCGCCTTGCCCTATTGCTCTGCTATGTCCTCGTGGCCGCAGGTCTCACCGTGTTCCTGTTCGCGCAGATGCAGCCGCAGGGACAAGCCGCCAGCGGCATCCCGGTGCTGCTGCCCTTGGCGATGCTGGCGGGGTTGTTGATCCGCGCGCTGCACAAACGGCTGAACCGCGATGATCCCTGACGACGCGACCTTGACCGAGGATGGGCTGGCCCCTTCCGACAAGGGGCAGATCCTGCTGCTGGCCTGCGGCGCGCTTGCGCGTGAAATCATCGCCGTCAAAGACGCCAATGGCTGGGACCACATGACATTGGCCTGCCTGCCCGCGATTTACCACAACACGCCTGACAAGATCGTCCCCGCCGTGCGCGAGGCCGTGGCAAAGCACCGCGACGCCTACGCGCAGATTTTCGTGGTCTATGCCGATTGCGGCACCGGCGGGCAATTGCAAGCCGCCTGCGCAGAGTTGGGGGTGCAGATGGTCGAGGGCCCGCATTGCTATTCCTTCTTCGAAGGCAACGCCGCGTTCGAGGCAAAGGGCGAGCTGACCGCCTTCTACCTCACCGACTTCCTTGTCCGCCAATTCGATGCTTTCGTCACCAAGCCGCTGGGGCTGGACCGCGACCCAAAACAAGCCGCCATCCTGCGCGACATGTATTTCGGCCATTACACCAAGCTGGTCTATCAGGCCCAGACCGACGACCCGGCCCTGCAAGCCAAAGCCAAAACCTGTGCCGAAAAGCTGGGGCTGGACTACGAATACCGCTTCACTGGATACGGCGACCTCGCCACGTCGCTGGCGCGCCTCTAACCGCTTTCCATGGTCTGAAGTATCCTCCCCGAAGGGCCGGTTTCAAGCCGCAGCCGCGACGCTGCGAATGCGCTCCACCATCGCCCGCAAACCGTTGGAGCGTTGCGCCGAGAGGTGATCGTTCAACCCCAACCGCCCCAGCTCTGCGCCCGCATCCACTGTCACGACCTCATCCACCGGCAGGCCCGCATAAAGCGCATGCAGCACCGCGATCAGCCCGCGCACGATCATGGCGTCGCTTTCGCCTTCAAAGGTGAAGACCCCGCCCTCGATCTTGGGGTGCAGCCAGACTTGGCTTGCGCAGCCATCAACCTTGGTCGCGGGCACCTTCAACGCGTCGTCCAGGGGCGGCATCGCCTTGCCCATGTCGATCACCTCGCGGTAGCGATCTTCCCAGTCGTCGAGGAATTCGAATGTCTCGACGATCTCTTCAAATTTCTCTTGCGCCATGGGGCCTGATATCCTCGTCATTTGGTTAAGGGCAGGTATAGCGCCACGCGGTGCCGCGTCCACCTTTAGCTTTTCAAATTCGCGCCCATGCGGTAGCTGTTTGGGGGAAGCGCCCTGCAAAAGGCCGCACAACAGGTGAGACCACTCGTGACACGCATGACCAAACCGCTTCTGGCCAGCCTGGCCGTCATCCTGACCCTTTCAGCCTGCGGGCGGGTCGCCGATAGCAGGCTCAACCCGTTCAACTGGTTTGGTCGCGACCGGGCGGAAACGATTGAAGTGCAACCCGAGGCCGCCACCAATGACGGTCGCCAATTTGTCGAACAGGTGACCGAACTTGCCGTGGACGCCACACCAGGCGGTGCCATCATCCGCGCCGTGGGCGTGCCGCCCACCCAAGGGTTCTGGGACGCCGAACTGGTGCGCATCCAGACACCCGACCCCGCCAATGTGGTGTATGAGTTCCGCGTCGTCCCGCCGCTGCAGCGCCGCGCGCAGGGCACCGTGGCGTCGCGCGAAATCATCGCTGGCGCGAGCCTCAGCAACATTGCGCTACAAGGCGTGCGTACCATCACCGTGCGCGGGCTGCGCAACCAGCGCACCGTTCGTCGGTAGGCACGAACCCTCAGCTCAGGTTGATGATTTTGACCTTGTCGCCATCGGCGGTCAGGGCTACTTCGCCGCCACATAGCCGCAGCGCATCTTCGCCAAACGCCTCGCGGCGCCAGCCGGTCATCGACAGCCCGTCGCGTTCGCCCATTGCGATATCGTCCAGATCGGACGCCGTCGCGATCAGCTTTTGAGCGACGCCCACCTCTTCCGCCTTGGCCTTCAGCAAGACCCGTAGCAGGTCGGCCAAAGCCGCGTTGATCGTGCTCTTGTCCCGTGGAGGGGCAACCTTTGGCATTTCATCTGGCGGGCAGGACAACCCGGCAGAGATCGAGGCCAGAATGCCCTCGGCAATGTCGCCCTTGCGCGCCTCGCGCAGCAGCAGGCGGGATTTACCCAGATCCTTGATGTCCTTGGGTTTGGTCGAGGCCAGTTCCAGCAGCGCGTCGTCCTTGAACACCCGGCTGCGCGGCACGTTGCGCGTTTGCGCATAGCTTTCGCGGAACTGCGCCAGCTCGCGCACGATGGCCAGAAATTTGGGCGCGTTGGTGCGCACCTTGACGCGTTTCCACGCCTGCGCTGGTTCAACCACATAGGTTTCCGGCGCGCGGAGGACGGCCATCTCTTCTTCCACCCACGGCACCCGCTTGGTGCTGTTGAGCCGCTTGGAGAGGTATTCGTAAATCACGCGCAGATGCGTCACATCCGCCAAGGCGTAATTCTTCTGCGCATCCGACAGCGGCCGGCGCGACCAGTCGGTGAAGCGCGAGGATTTGTCGACGGAGGATTTTGCAATCTTGCGCACCAGCGTCTCGTAGCCCACCTGCTCGCCGAAATTGCACACCATGGCGGCCACCTGCGTGTCAAACAGCGGCGCGGGGATGACCCCGCCTTCGACGTAGAAAATTTCCAGGTCCTGCCGCGCGGCGTGGAAGACTTTGACCACGTCGGGGTTGCGGAACAGATCGTAGAGCGGCTCCAGCGACATGTCGCTGCCCTCGATCGGGTCGACCAGCACGGCGTCTTCTTCCAGATCGTCGCCCGCGACGGCCAGCTGGATCAGGCACAGCTTGGCGTAATAGGTCCGTTCGCGCAGAAATTCGGTATCGACGGTGACGTAAGCGAATTTGGCAGCATGGGCGCAATAGGCGGCCAGCTCGTCCGTGGTGGTGATGGTTTTCATATGCGTCCGGTTGTTCTTTGTTCTTGTCGTCAGGCGCCCCCGCTCAAGGCGTCATACGCTTATAATCCAGAAAATGAAAGGGTTGGCGGGTCACGTGGCGTCAATTGGATGGTCGCGCCGCGCATTGTCGCCGCCAGCGAAACGGCGCAGCGTTTCGGGGTAGATAATATGCTCCAATCTCAAGACCTTGGCCGCCAATGTTGACGCGTCATCGTCGGGCGCGATCGGCACCCGGGCCTGACACAGAATCGGTCCGCCGTCCAGTTCTGCCGTCGCTTCATGCACCGAACAGCCCGCCTCCGAGTCGCCTGCGGCGAGCGCTCGGGCGTGGGTGTTGAGGCCTTTGTACTTCGGCAAGAGCGAGGGATGGATGTTGAGCATCCTGCCCTGCCACGTCTCCATGAACGCGGGCGTCAGGATGCGCATAAAACCAGCCAGGCAAATAATGTCGGTGCCAGCGGCTTCAAGATGGGTGTTCAGCTCCGCCTCGAACGCGGCGCGGTCCTCGCCATAGGGTTTGTGATCGACCCAAGCCGTTTTGACGCCCCGCGCCTCCGCCTTGGCCAGCCCGCCCGCATCTTCGCTGTTGGCCATCACCAGACAGGGCCGCGCCGGATGGTCGCCCACCATGCTGTCCAAAAGCGCCACCATATTGGACCCGCCACCCGAAATCAGAATGGCGACGTTTTTCAAAGCAATGAGCCTGTGTAGGCGACACCCTCGGTGGCGGTCACCTCGCCCAAGCGCGCGACGGTCTCGCCCTGCTCTTGCAGCAGCGCGGTCAGGGCGTCGGCTTCGCCTGCGTCCACCGCCAGGACCATGCCGATGCCGGAATTGAAGGTCTTCAGCATCTCTGCCTCGGCAATGCCGCCCGCCTCTGCCAGCCATTTGAAGACCGGTGGCAGGTCCCATGTGTCCAGATCAATCGCCACGCCCATGCCATCCGGCAGCACGCGCGGGATGTTTTCGGTCAGCCCGCCGCCGGTTATATGGGCCAGAGCGTGCACGCCCCCTGCCCGCACCGCCGCGAGCGCTTGTTTGACGTAGAGCCGCGTAGGCGTCAGCAAGGCCGCGCCGAGGGTCTCGTCGCTGAACGGGCTGTCAGACGCCCAGTCCAGGCCGGAATGGTCCACCACGCGGCGCACCAGCGAATAGCCGTTGGAGTGCACCCCGTCTGAGGCCAGCCCCAGCAGCACGTCACCCACGGCGACGTCAGCGGGCAAAGTCGCGCCGCGTTCCATCGCGCCCACGGCAAAGCCCGCAAGGTCGAAATCGCCCTCGGGATACATGCCCGGCATCTCGGCGGTCTCGCCGCCGATCAGCGCGCAGCCGGAGCGCACGCAGCCCTCCGCAATGCCCTCGATGATGCGCGCGGCCACGTCGAGTTCCAGCTTGCCGGTAGCGAAATAGTCGAGGAAAAACAAAGGCTCCGCGCCTTGGCAGATCAGGTCGTTGACGCACATGGCGACCAGATCAATGCCCACCCCGTCCACATTGCCGGTATCAATCGCGATGCGCAGCTTGGTGCCCACGCCATCAGTAGCCCCCACCAGAATTGGGTCGGTGTAGCCCGCGCCCTTGAGGTCGAACATCGCGCCGAAGCCGCCAAGGCCCGACATGACGCCGGACCGGTTGGTGCGTTTGGCAGCGGGTTTGATGCGGTCCACAAGCGCGTTGCCGGCGTCGATATCGACCCCCGCATCCGCGTAGGTCAATCCGTTCTTTTTGGCGTCAGTCATGGCGCGTCTCTCGGCAACTGAAATGGTCGCAAGCGACCTAACAAGGGCGCTGGCCAGAGTCTACGGCTGGTTTTGATCCTTGGCCGCGCGGGCGGCCTTCTCAGCCACGGATTTCAACTGGTTCTTCGCGCCAAAGCCGAAGAAGAACCGGCCCGCGAGCCAGTAGATCAGGAACATCACCGCCGCGATAGCCAGCAAATAGCCCGACGCAAACTCGCTCATGATCGCGCTGATTTCTTGCCACCCAAACATGACGCCTACAAAGACGAGCGCGCCGCAAAGCCCCAGCCCTATGTTGATCAAGGTGAATATCGCCGTCAGCCGCCACGCGTAGCCGTTTGGCGGGCGGCTTTCCCACCTTTTGGCGTAGCGGTGCCCCACCAGCATCGAGGGCAAGATCACTGTGACGATCCCAAGCGAGCCGCCGATCTCCACATCAAACAACGCCGAAAGCGCCGCTGCGCCCGCGCCAAGGCCAATCACCGTTAACAGAAAATAAACCGTATAGAGTTTTATCAGATGGGCAGAGTTCATCAGACGGGGTCCTTACCCTTGTTGCGGTTACGCTACCGCGCCCTGAATGCGCTCGCAATCCGGTTCCCTCTTGACCTGCGCGTCCGGTCTGGTAGCCAAACCCCTCACCACTTGGGGGCCTGTAGCTCAATTGGTTAGAGCAGAGCGCTCATAACGCTTTGGTTGCGGGTTCAAGTCCTGCCGGGCCTACCATCTTCCCCTTTCGCCACGCCGCCTCCCAACCTTATCCGCGAGAGCGCATGTGAAACGTGGCGCGCGGCTCCGTCGTCACTATCGCGTTGGGGGAGCAATGAGGCAGCGCGATTGCGCTGCCTCTGCGTTGGTCTACCAAAACCGTTCTTGGTTCATTGAAAACGACTTGAGGCTTTTTGGGTCAATCTTGCTGATGAAGCCCATTGCCGCGGATTCCATATCTGCAAGGTCAGCCATGATGGTGCCCATCGCGGCATCAGCCGCATCTTTGGACTCCCAGTGGATCAAATCGACCCACCAGCCATCCGTGGTCTTGAAAAGCTCACGGTCGAGAAATCCCTGTTTGGACGCCAGATCAGCCTGAATGGCTTCGGCCGACACCAGGAATTCCTCATCTGTTGTCGGGAAGAGAAATTCGATTTCCGATCCCGGCGCAACAAGACGGAACACCTGTATTTCTGTATAGCCGTCCCCTTTCGGGACCTCTGCGACGTTCCAATGCCTGACGCGGTCGGCGTGGAACCAAGCCATTGTGGACGGGTCAATCAAATCCATGATCGCCGCGCCATCGGGATCCGTCAGGATTTCCGCCGCAGCCTTTTCGAAATCCCCGACGGAGCGCCAGTGAATGGAGTCAATCCAATAGCCACCCTCGTGTTCAGACATCAGTTCACGATAAATGCGGCCGTCAAAGCGTGGCAGAAAGTGGTCTTGCACATGCTGCGCACCATCGAGGAATTGGGTCTCATTTGCACCGGGAAGCAGTTTGAACCAGGCAATTTCCAGGATTTTCGACTCTTCCGCCTGAACGCTTTGGGCAAGCAAGACGGCGGCAAGCGCCACGCCGGTCAGCAATTTCTTCATCGTAGATTCTCCTTTTCAGAACGATAGGTGATAAATGATATCGCCCAAACCGGAAGATCAAGAAGTTTTCTGAACGATAGGTGATTTATCTTGCGTAACCCAATCCACTGCGCGATAAACGGCCATGGGCCGAAGAAAAAGTTACGACAGAACCGACGTCCTGACGAAGGCGATGCACCTGTTTTGGGCCAAGGGCTACGAAGGAGCGCATTTGTCGGAGCTGGTTGACGTCACCGGATTGAACAGATTCGGGCTCTATTCCGAGTTCGGCGGCAAAGAGGGCCTGTTTCAGGAAGCGCTGGACCTTTACCTGAAATCCGCCCGCACCGCGTATCGCGACGTGCTATCTGTGGAGCCGATGGGGATCGGCAATATCCGATCCTACTTCCAATCGATACGATTTGGAGACGACTACCACGGCTGTTTCCTGATCAACACGCTGACGGATAAACACACCGTCTCGGAAGTGGCATTTGACGCCGCACAAGCGGTCCACAAGGAAGCGCATGCATTGTTTTTGCGCAACCTTGAGGCGGCGCAAGCGAGCGGTGAGTTGCCCCCTGATCGCGACCCCCGAGTGCTTGCGAACCTTCTGTCAGCGCTCGATAGCGGCCTTTCGATCCGCGGAATTGTATCACCCAGCGAGCGTGAAAAGGACAAGGTCGCAGAAGAAGCCCTGAGACTGCTTACATCTTTCGGTTGAACGACAGACCGGCGGCATCCGTCATGAAGCTGAGCGACCCCACATTCACCTGATTTCAGCCAACGGCCGAGCGACTATTACGGAGTGAACGTGGCTCGGTGGCGCCGAACTCGGACAACAGGTGCCATCGGCAACGCACCGGTTTTGGCTACCTCGGCAACACCAGATCGACGCAGAGCCCGCCCAGCGCTTCGCTTTCGCCCAGACGCAAAGTGCCGCCATGGCTGCGGGCGATGTCGGCGGCTATGGCCAGCCCCAGCCCCACGCCGGAGCCCTTGTTCTGATTGCGCGCCGCATCAAGGCGGGCGAAGGGTTTGAGCGCCTCCTCGCGCTTGTCTTCGGGGATGCCGGGGCCGTCATCCTCGACGCGGATGCGGACGGCCGTTTCCAGCACATCGACCGACAGCCGGGCATTGGTGCCGTAACGGGTGGCGTTGCCCGCCAGGTTTTCCAACGCGCGTTTGATGGCCATGGGGCGCAGCTTCATCTCGCCGGGCTCCTCAGGCATCGTCCCAAGCGTCACGGCCTGCCCCGCCCGCTGCGCATTGGCCGCGACCTCGCGCACCAGATCAGCGGGGTCGCAGGGTTCCAGCTCCTCCGTCGCATCGGCGCGGGCGAAGTCAAGAAAGGCGCTGATCAGGTTCTCCATCTCCCCCACATCGCCCAGCAGCGCATCCGTGTCAGCGTCCTGCGGCTGCATGGACAGGCCCAGCTTAAGCCGCGTCAGCGGCGTGCGCAGGTCGTGGCTGACGCCTGACAGCATCAGCGTGCGCTGCTGCGTCTGCCGCTCAATGCGCGAGCGCATGTTGAGGAAGGCCCCACCGGCAGAGCGGACCTCGTTGGCGCCGGACGGGTGATAGGGCACGATCTGGCCTTTGCCGAACGCCTCGGCCGCTGTCGCCAGGCGGCGGATCGGTTTCAGCTGGTTGCGCAGGAACAGATAGGCGATCAGCGTCATCAGCGCGCCGGTGGCCAGCATCAACACCAGCAATTGGTGCGGGTTGCGCGCCGACACGCGGCTGCGCGGGAAGCTGACCTGCATCATGCCTTGTGGCGTGTCAAAGGCCAGCCGGACCACTTTGCGGTTCTCGACCAGATCCACCCCGGTCAGGGCCGGAAAGCTGCTTTGCAGCGTGTCGCGCACCGCGCGGCCCGACAGATCATAGAATCGCACCCGTTCTTTCAACGCCTCGGCGGGCAGGTTGGCGCCCAGCTGCAACGTGTCGGCGGCCTCGCTCAGCGCGCCCTCGCCGTTCGGCACCGCGTCCAGCAGCAATTCCAGCTGCGGCACCATGTTTTGCGTCATCTGCACCGTCACATCCTCATAGAGGCGTTGAATGAAGGCAAAAGACACGACAAGTTGGATGGTGATAATTGGCACCAGCAGGATCAGCGCCGCCCGCCCGTAGAGGCTGCGTGGCAAGTAGCGTTTGATTGAAAATTGGGTCATGACGCAGGCAAAGCTAAGCCGCCTTGCGGCGGAGGGAAAGAGCAATGGACGACCACACCACATTCAACCCCAAAGCGGGGCTGGCCGAAACGCTTGCGCCCGGCATCAGACGCATCCTTGCCCCCAACCCGTCGGCGATGACCTTTCGCGGCACCAACACCTATCTGGTGGGCTATCGCGACATCGCCGTCATCGACCCCGGCCCGCCGGACCAGGCGCATCTGGACGCCATCATGGGCGCCTTGGAAGGCAACCAGCGCATCAGCCACGTGGTGGTGACCCACAGCCATATCGACCATTCCCCGCTGGCCATGGTGCTGGCGCAGGTCGCCGGGGTGAAAGTGCATGGGTTCGGCCCCAGCAGCGCGGGCCGCGCACCGGTGATGGCGGCGCTGGGCGATCTTGGCGGCGGCGAAGGCATAGACGAGACCTTCATGCCCGATGTCAGCGTGCCGCATCTGGGCGAGATAGCCGGGTCCGACTGGACCCTGCGGGCACTGCACACGCCGGGCCACATGGGCAATCACCTGTGTTTCGAGCTGGACTGGGACGGCACCTTCAGCGGCCATGTCTTCAGCGGCGACATGGTGATGGGGTGGGCCACATCCATGGTCTCGCCGCCCGACGGCCATTTGACCGATTTCATGGCCTCGCTTCGGCTGTTGCAGGGGCGCGACGGCCACGCCACCTACCACCCCGGCCACGGCGCGCCGGTTGACGACCCGGTCGCGCGGGTCGCGGGCCTGCAGGAGCACCGCACCGGCCGTGAAAGCCAGATTGTGCAGGCTTTGGACAAAGGCCCCGCCTCCGCCGCCGGGTTGGCGGCCCAAATCTACACCGATGTCGACCCCCGCCTGCTGCCCGCCGCGACCCGCAACGTGCTGGCCCATCTCATCGACCTGACCGCCCGCGACATTGCCGCCCCCGACGGCGATTTATCGGAGACGGCGGTTTTTTCACTTCGCTGACGAATTTCGCGTCAAACCCACTTGCGGGGGCATAGGACCCTTGCTATATCGCCCAAACCGTTCCGACGTAGCTCAGCGGTAGAGCAGTTGACTGTTAATCAATTGGTCGTAGGTTCGATCCCTACCGTCGGAGCCAATTTCCCCATTATTTTGCAGCGCCTTGAACAAATCTCGTCTGCCAGAGTTTTGCTAAATATGTGTCGCGGGAACAGTCGGGGAACGATCCCGTCTCTACGCCTCGTAAGATGGGTGAAGGCGATGAAATTGTAGCGCAACGCCACAGACATCACTTATGGGCACCTCCTCCACCAATTTCGTGCGCTGGAACGTCTGAATGACGCCCGCGTGTGGAGACCCAGTCGCGATGTGAACAGCACCCTCAGAAATTGCGACGCTGCCCTGATAGCCTTTCATTTGCCGCACCGCCGTAAGAGGCAAAGATGTAGTCGATCAACCCCTCGTCAAGCGGCCACGCTTCTGACCGAGGGCTGCGGCGAAGTTGGCTCTCGCCAGCGTCTGGGCATCCGGCCCATCGCACCACAGACGAAGATACAGCACCGCGCCTGCCTCAGCCGGGCCCAGCTCCGTCACAAATCCAACCGGCGCACCGCCGCGATGCGGAGCGGTCATCGCGTTCATTTGGTCAGTATCAGCTTGCCCGCGCGGGTAATGCGCAGGGTGTAGAGCTGATCCTCCAGTTTGATCCGGGCGAGGTCGCCGCCCTTGGTGAGGTCGCTCGCCTCATAAATGGGCAGCGTATCATCGGGGCGAATCTTGGTCTCCCGGGCGACGTTTACCACCATAGCCCGCTCCATTCGTCGCGTTCGACCTTATCAATCAGCCATTCAACGTTGAAAATCTGTGGCACGCCAAACGAAACCGCCGTGAAAAGCATTTCGGTGGCCTCGGATCGGCGCAAGCGCCTGCTGTCTTGAGCAATTTGCATATTCCCATTCCCTTCGGGATGACGGGTGTCTGGCTTGCCGGAGACTCACATTGGCTGGCTCTGAGGAGAAGTTGAGTGAATTAGTAAGAAAAGACAAGAGAGTAATTGACTAATTTAGTCAGTTAATAAATGCTAATGCCTGAGATGGCTGATTTCCGCCGTCCACAACCCAGGAGAAGCCCATGTTTCACACGAAACGTGTGCATGGTTTCACCTTTGCTATAGCAGCCAGTGCGACCCTTCTCGCATCAGCCCCTCAAGCATTTGCTGAAGCTGTGACACTCACCGATATCGCGGGGCGCGAAGTGACGCTGCCCGAAATGCCCGACAAAATCATCCTCGGCGAAGGCCGCATGATGTATGCCGTGGCCCCATTGTCGGACGGCAACCCGTTCGAAAAGATCGTCGGCTGGAAAGACGACCTGATCCTCTATGACCCCGACGCCTTCCGAAAGTTCGAGGCCGCCTACCCTCAGGACACCGCGCGGATGATCAACTTCGGCAACCCCTATGCCGGGGACTTCAGCATCGAGGCGGTGCTTGAATCAGAAGTCGATCTGGTGCTGCTTGACCTTGGAAACCTGTTCAAAGCGGAAGACACCGGGCTGATCGAAAAGCTCGACAAGGCGGGTGTGGCGACGGTCTTCATCGACTTCCGCCAGAACCCGACCGAGAACGCGATCCCCTCAATGCTGATACTGGGCCGCTTGCTTGGGGAAGAGAAAGCCGCGGCGGAGTTCATCGACTTCTACGTCGCCCAAATGCGCAAAGTCACCAACGTGGTGCAAAGCCTGCCCAATGACGAAAAGCCGCTGGTCTTTGTCGAGAACGCCGCCGGGTGGAACACCGATTTTTGCTGCTGGACGTTCGGCAGCTTCAACTATGGCCGCTTCGTCGAGCTTGCGGGCGGTGTGAATTACGGCTCCACCAAGTTTTCGGGCTATTCAACAGAAGTGAGTCTTGAAGGCATCATTGCCGCCGACCCCGATGTGATCATCGGCACAGGGGCCAATTGGGCCGAAGCCAAACCTGAAGTGACCGCAACGCTGCTGGGCTACGAGGGTGAGCCGGCTGAGAACGACAAGCGCCTAGCCGCTTTGGCCCAACGCAACGGGTTCAGGGACCTGCGCGCGGTGCGGGACGGGCGGATGCATTCCATCTACCACCAGTTCTACAACTCGCCGTATCATTTCATCGCGATTCAGCAGATCGCCAAGTGGCTGCATCCCGACGAGTTCGAGGACCTGAACCCGCAAGCCACCTTTGACGAGTTGCACGCGCGGTTCATGCCGTATGACAATTCGGGCCAGTTCTGGCTCAGCATGGAAGCGCCAGCCTCCAACTGAAGCCATCCTTGACCCTGACCGGCGGCCCTTCTGTTAGGGGGGCCGCCTAACCTTCCTAAATTGAAAATGGAAACATGACCGATCAGGCTCTTTCCCCGCCCGCACCACAAGACCTGGTGCGCGACTACAAACGACGTTCTGCCAAAAGGCTTGCGCTTGTATTGGGGGCCGCTGCCCTGCTGGTGACGACAGTTATCATTGACGTGATTACCGGCCCCGCAGATCTGAGTTTCTGGCGCACGCTGCAGGTGGTTGTGCAACCCTCCGTCGCGTCGGTGCAGGAGGATGTCATCATCTGGGACCTGCGACTGCCCGTTGCGCTGATGGCGGTGGTTGTGGGGGCGATGCTCGGGGTTGCCGGGGCAGAGATGCAAACGATCCTAAACAACCCCCTCGCCGACCCGTTCACGCTGGGCCTTGCCCCCGCCGCCAGCTTTGGCGCGGCGCTGGCCATCGTGCTGGGCTGGTCCGTCATTCCCGGCGTGGGTGGGTTGTTTGTCACCGTCAACGCCTTCGTTCTCGCCATGCTCAGCGCTCTCGTGCTGTTTGCTTTCACCCGGCTGCGCGGCGTCACCGCCGAGGTGATGGTGCTGATCGGCATCGCGATGTTCTTCACATTCAACGCGCTTCTGGCCTTCATGCAATATGGCGCGTCCGAGCTGCAACTCGCCCAGATCGTCTTCTGGCAGCTTGGGTCTCTGGCGCGCGCAACATGGACCAAGATCGGCATCTGCCTTGGCGTGCTATTGCTGGTCCTGCCCTATTTTCTGAGCCGATCCTGGGCCCTGACCGCGCTGCGCATGGGCGAGGAGAAAGCCGCAAGCCTCGGCGTCAATGTCACCGTCCTGCGCCTGAGTGTGTTGGCCGGTGTTTCGCTGCTGACGGCCGTGGCCGTATCCTTTGTCGGGGCCATTGGCTTTGTGGGCCTTATCGGGCCGCATATCGCGCGCATGATCGTGGGCGAAGACCAACGCGGCTTCTTGCCGCTCTCAGCACTGGCGGGGGCCTTGATCCTGTCCGGCACATCGATCGCGTCAAAGGCCATAACGCCGGGCGTGGTCTACCCGATTGGCATGATCACCTCGCTAATCGGCATCCCGTTCTTCGTGTCCCTGATCCTCAGCCAACGCAAAAGGCACTGGCAATGAACGCGCTCTCGATCACCGATCTCAGCTTTGCCTACGGGTCTCGCGCAATCCTGAATGGCGCCTCCGTCGCGCCGCTGAAGCCCGGCAAATTGACCGCCTTGATCGGTCCCAACGCCTCCGGGAAGTCGACGCTGTTCAAGCTGATTGCGGGGCTGCTGTCACCGTCGGCCGGGCACGTGTCCCTGGGACAAACCGACCTCGCCACGCTCAGCACCAAGGACCGGCTGGCGCGCATCCGTTTCATGCCGCAATTCTTCGCCGCCAACGCCGCGCTGACCGTGTTTGACGTGGTGATGATGGCCGAAAAGCAGTTGCAAGGCTGGCGGGTCTCGCCTGAGGACCTGGCGCGGGTGGCCGAGGCGCTGCATGACGGAGGGATTGGCCACCTGGCCGAAGCCTACGTGAGTGAGCTTTCGGGTGGGCAGTCGCAATTGGTGTCCTGCGTGCAGGCGCTGATCCGCCCTGCGGATGTCTACCTGTTCGACGAGCCTACCTCAGCCCTTGATCTGCACCACCAACTTGGCGTCCTCAGCCGGATCCGCGACGCGGTACGTGCACGCGATGCCGTGGGCATCGTAGCGCTACATGATCTCAACCTCGCCGCACGATTTGCGGATCATCTGATCTTGCTTGGCCAGGGCCGCGTGCTTGCACAAGGCCTGCCGCACGACGTGCTGCGCAATCCCGCGCTCGCCCGCACCTACGGCGTCGATGTCACCATCACCCCCGGCCCAAGAAAGGAGCTGACCGTCCATGCTTACGCGCCGTAATTTCACCCTGTCGCTGCCGGTCATTGCACTGGCGCCCATGGCCCGTTCAGAAACCGCATCGTCATCCATAGCTGGCCACCATACGGTCATGATGCTCAACGCCGATTGCAACGATGCCAATGCCATCAATGTGTTCGAGCCCGCGATCCTGCACATCGCGCCCGGCGACAGCGTTACCTTTATGCCGACAGACAAGGGCCACAACGCCGCCTCCAAACGCGGGATGATTCCCGAGGGGGCCGAACCTTGGAACGGCGCCGTAGATGAGGAGCTGACCGTTACACTGACAATTCCCGGCATCTACGGATATCTCTGCCTGCCCCATTACGAAGTCGGAATGGTTGGCCTGATCGTCGTGGGAGACGACCTTTCCAACCTCGCCAAAGCCAAGACAGCACGCCACCCCGGCGATGCGCGCAGGGCGTTCAGGGATATCTTTGACCAGCTGGAGCCAGCATAGATCGGAACGCCCGAGGAACTCTTGGCTGACACATAGCCCGCATCGGCGCGCAAAAACGCCCGCTAACACCGAACCACTTACCGGACGTTGCCGCCCGGGATTGAGACCTCCGCTGGGCCGCGCACCTAACCGGCGCATCATTCTGCCCCGGAAATGTTGTGCGCGACCTGTGATCGGTTAGGCGTCGTCCGTGCCCCCGGTCTCAGGATCAAGGATGGATACGGTCAACATCATGCCGTTATCCTCGTGGAACAGGTTGTGGCAATGCAGGACGAACTCGCCCGTAAAATCGACCTGTTTGCTGGCCATGGTGACCATGGTGCCGGGTGTGTAGGTGTCGTACTTCGTTTTCGGGCTTGAGCCCGGTTTGGTGTCGCCCCCAATGCTGTCCACGTAAATCGTGTCCCGCCAGATTGGCATCTTGTAGGTTACAGGTGGATTGTAGACGCGGTTGTCCTTGTCGTAGACAGACCGACCGAGCGCTTGGAACGAGTTGATGTGGATATGGAAGATATGCGCATCATTGGTGCTGTAGACATTCCAGACATCCGTGTCGCCTTTGAACAGCTGAATTTGCGCCGGGTCGCCAACGGTCACGTCAAAATACTGGTCATTCACCACAAAGGCGGGCTTTGACGGGTAGCTTTCAGTGAAGTTCTCTTTGATCGTCTTGAACTCGATGGACTGCGTAGCAGCCGGCCACGTTTCATCAATCGCAAACGCCGGCTCGACGGGGCGCTTGATGGTCTGTTCGCTGAACAGGCTGATCGTTGGAATGCTCTGGTTTTTGGTGCTCGGGTTCTCTGTCACCGTGACGGTCAGAATATCGGCCGTATTGGGGTCTTGACCTTCCACGACCATAGGCACTGTCCCTTTCGCCGCGCCTTTGAGTTGGAAGCTACCCGCAACAGCACCCGCCTTGACGAGCAAATCAAGACGTTGCCCCGGGGCCAATGTGATCAACTCCGCAGTGGTCCAATAGGTCGCCGCTTCGGACTTGGGGGTGCTGTAGTCAATCTTGAAATACTCTTTATCGGAGGCCTCCGCATCTGTTGGCGGCAACAAAGCAATGCCATCAACCGCAATGGCATACACTTCAGGAGCGCCGTGGCCGACGAACTGGGGCACAATAGTCTGACCGTTTGACGCGTTCACAAAGCGCAGGCGCTTGATTTCGCCCTGATCCATGGTGATGACGGGGTTAACCTGCCCGTTGACACCAATCGCCGGAACGGCGGCCGCACTGGTCGGCGTCAGCCCGTCACAGGTGCTGGCGTCAAAGTTATCTTCTACCTTACCAACGTAATAGCCATATGGGTAGAACGCCCCCTTCCCCGTACCGCCGGTCGTCTCGAAGTACGAGATGTTTTGCAAAACCACGATTTCTTCGTCAGCGGTGGTGATGTTGCAGGTGGTCGCCAGCAAAGTGTCAAAGTCTTTTTCGGCTTCAGGCGCCGTTACAATGAGGGCCCCCGCCATGCCTGGGCCAACCTGTGCGGCGACAGAGCCGTGTTTGTGGGGGTGATACCAGAAGGTGCCGACAGGGTGGTCGCCGGGCAGCTCGTACCGATACGCATAAGATGTCGCATCCAATTCGCTTCGAAGCGTGTGGTGAGCGCTATGACCGCCATTGTGATTTGCATGCCCCGCATGCGCAGCATGTGGCTTGTTCTTTGAATCGAGGATGATCAAAACGTCGTCTGACGGCGCCTGAGGCGAGACATGCAGGCCATGGGTGTGCAGGTTGGTTGAGGTGAAGTCATGCGGCTTCCACCCCGACACATTGTCTTTGACGCCTGGGATTGCATCCGCCCCGCAGCCCTGAATTGCGTTACTCAGCAAAACCCCGGTTGTCTCCCCGCGCATCATGTTCAGGGTCGGGCCCACAATGGGTTGGCCGCTCTCATTTTTGGTCATGTCGACATAGGCCGGCACACGAATGTTCTTACCGTTGAACGGCGCGTTTGGCCGCGTCTCGCACCCAAGGGCATAGAACACGTCTGGCACCGTGCCCCCACCCGTAAAGTTCACCTCCATGTGTTGGAGCCAGTGCTGGGTCAAGTACTCAAGGTACTCCGCCCCAAGCGTTCCTTCGAACCTCTCGATAAAGGCCAAGCCTTGGCCGGTTTTGGTTGCCGGGGCGAGATCAGCGGGGCTTGCAAATGCAGGCGCGGTGGATTCGGATGCCGCCTGCAGGGGGGAGGCAACAGCAAGTGCAAATGTAGAGCTTGCGGTGCATTTCAAAAACGCACGGCGCGATAAGGTCATCGGTGTCAAATTCAATCTTCCTTTGAAATATGTATCAGATTTTCATGCGCAAAATAGTTTGCAAACAACGCCAACCATTCAATGAAAACGTGAGTTTATTAATTTGATATTAATAATCTAAACGAGGACTACCTCGAAAAGATGAGGCAGGTTAATTCGTTGTGCAAGTGGAATTCTCGAACGAGCAGACCACATTCCCGCTCCACCATGCCCGGATGGAGCCGATTCCCCCCCACTCCAAACGCCCGCATAAATCGCCCGCCATCTAGGGCGTTGATGCGGCTTTCTTTCGGCGGGTCAGCTGCAGCAGGACAATCGGCGTCATCAGCGCCAGCCCGACACCCATTGTGGTCAGGCCCGGCGCAATGAACAGGAAGGATGACAGGGCGACCCACCACCGCTCCCATGCTTTGAGTGGCGCCAGCATGTAGCCCGAAAACGCCACCCCAAGCGAGCCGATGCCAAGCATGGCCCCAAGCAGCGTGACCGAGAACAGCCACCAGGTGAACCCGTCCGCTACCAATAGCAACGCGGGCGAATAGACGAACACAAACGGCACCAATGCCTTGGCAATGCCCAGCCGGAACGCGGTGTTGCCGGTCTTGAACGGGTTGGACCCGGCGATCCCCGCCGCCGCATAGGCCGCAAGCGCGACAGGCGGAGTGATGTCGGCCAGCACCCCGTAGTAGAAGACAAAGAAGTGCGCCACCAGCGGCTCGACCCCCAAGATTTGGAATGCGCCAGCGGTGACCGACACCAGGATGATATAGGTCGCCGTGGTTGGCACCCCTGCCCCCATCACGATGCAGGCCAGGGCCACCAGCACCAGCGAGAAGAACAGCACCCATTGCTGCAGGTCAAAGAAGCTGAACGGCCAGATCGTCGACACTACGCCGGCGAAGTCGCTGGCCGTCTGGATCACGATCGCACCCACACGGAAGCCGGTGCCGGTCAGGGTGATGACCCCCACAATGATGCCAACACACGCGGCGGCTGAGCCGATGGCGATGGTCGACCGCGCGCCCGCGGCCAATGCATCCCAAAGCCCGGGAATGGTCATCCGGTCATTGGGCTTGAGGAACCCCACGACGACGCAGGCGATGATCGCGTAGACGGCCGCGTAATCCGGCGTCCGGCCTGACAGGATCATGTAGATCAGGATGATCAGCGGTGCGGCGGACAACCAGTTGGCCTTCAGCACCTTCCACAGCAGCGGCATCTCTTCGGCCGACAGGCCGCGCAGGCCCAGCTTCTTCGCCTCCAGATGCACCATCACGAAGATGCCGAAGTAATGCAGGAAGGCCGGGAACAAAGCCGCCGCCAACACGTCGCGCAGCGGAATGTTTAGGAAATCCACCATGATGAAGGCAGCCGCACCCATGACCGGCGGAGTAATCTGCCCGCCGGTTGACGAGGTCGCCTCGGTCGCGCCTGCGAAATGCGGCGGGTAGCCCACCTTCTTCATCGCCGGAATGGTCAGCGCCCCGGTGGTCACCGTGTTGGCAATTGACGAGCCCGAAATCGACCCCATGAAGGCCGAGGCGCAGATTGCAACTTTAGCAGGCCCGCCCGCAAAGCGGCCAGCGGCCACGGTGGCCAAATCGATGAACAGCTGCCCCAGCCCGATACGGGCCGCCAGCACCCCAAAAAGGATGAACAGGAAAACGTATTTCGCCATGGCGCCGATCGCGATGCCGTAGATGCCCTGACTGCCGTAAATGCCGTCCACAAAGCCCGCCCAGGCCACGCCGCCATGTTTCAGCATGCCGGGCGCCATCTGCCCATAGATGGCATAAAGGACGAAGAACCCCGCGATCAGCGGCAGCGTGTAGCCGATGGAGCGCCGCGCGGCCTCCAACGTGAAGAGCAGGACGACGGAGCCCATGAACGTATCGGTTGCGTTCGGGTTGCCCGCGCGCTGCGCGGCCTCGGCGGGCGGCAGCAGCGGCAAATAAAGCGCTGCAGCAACGGCCAGGATCGCCAAAGCAATGTCAAAGATGTTGACCCCATCAACATACATCCACCCTTTGGGCGGGCCGGACAGCCGGTAATCCTTGCGCCACGAGAACAGCAGGAAGGTCAGCCCCAGCACAAAGGCCAGGTGAATGCCGAAATGCAAAAGCTCGCGGATCAGCGCGAAGCCGGAGGCGTAGAAATGGTAGACCGACATGGCCACCAGGGCGACAGCCACCACCGCCCCCATCTTGGAGCCCATCGGGCGGAAGGCGCTTTCGCTGTCATATTTGCGTTCCAGCTCAGCCAGCTGTTCCGGGGTCAGGTCTGTGGTGCTGTCCGATGCCATTGCGCGCGTCCCGTCATTTCTTAGGTGTCAAAAGGGCCCGGCCACGCCATGGCGCGCCCGAGCCCGGATTCAAAGCAATAGGCCAGTTATTCCAGCAGGCCTGCTTCTTTGTAGAACTTCTCTGCACCCGGGTGCAGAGGCACGCCCACGCCGTTCAGCGCGGTGTCTGGTGTGATGGTCGCACCTTTGGCGTGGCCCACATCCAGCAGCTTGCGGCTTTCGTCATTCCACAAAGCTTTGGTGATGTTGTAGATCAGCTCTTCATCTTCCTTGGCGGATGTGAACCATTGCGCGCCAACAGCCACGGTGGTGACCGCGTCAACACCCTCATAGGTGCCCGCAGGGATGTCGGAAGAGGCAAAGAAGCCGTATTTTTCCGTCAGCGCATCCGCGCCCGCACCGGAGATCGGCACCAGCTTGATGTCGGCAGCAGAAGCCAATTCAACGATTGCGCCGGTCGGGTAGCCCGCAACTGCGAAGAACGCGTCGATCTTGCCGTTCCGCAGGCCTTCAGCGGCAGCGTTGCCTTTCAGCTGCTCAGCCGTGACGTCATCGACGCTCAGGCCGTTGGCCTCGAGGATCAGGGTCGCGTCGACATATGTGCCGGAGCCAGGCTCATCCAACGACACGCGCTTGCCTTTGAGGTCCGCCACGGAGTTGATGCCACTGTCAGCCAAGGCCACAAGGTGGATATGCTCTTCGAACAACGCCGCAATGGTGCGCAGGTCGGTGGCTGGCTCTTTGCCTTCCATCGTGCCGGTGCCGGTATAGGCCCAATACGCCACATCCGACTGCGCAAAGCCCGAATTCCGCAGACCGGAAATGATGGCATTCACATTGTCCACGGAGCCACGCGACGACACCGCCGACGCAATCAGCCCGTCAACGCCGCAAGACCCGCCCTCGCCGCATTCGCGCGACCCGGGTGGCTTGGAGATTGCGTTCGCGATAACCCCGCCAACCGGATAGTAGGTGAACGCGGTGCCGCCTGTGCCGATGGTGAAGAATTTGAGGTCCTGCGCCATGGCGGTGCCCGCCAGGCCCAAAGCCAGAACCGCGCTGATCGCGGCCGTCTTGAAAGTATGGATCATGTGATCCCTCCCTTGGTTGTTGTGGTCTTGCTTTGAAAGTGTCGCTTAAGACCTTTGAAGTGAAGCTATTTTGCAGCCCCACGGATGGATGCAGCGTCTTCAACGGCGTGAAGCGCGGCTTTTTTGATATGTTGTCTCAGGACGCGTTTGCCCAATTCGGTATCCCCCTCCAGCGCCGCGTCTTTCAGCAGCCGGTGCTCCTGCGCGCTTGTCTCGACCCAGCGGGCGCGCGACATCTGGCTGCGGTCCTGCGCATGGGCCATCAATCTGTAGCGGCGGCTGAGATTGTATTGCGTGTCAATGATGTCCAGCAGCTTCGGCGAGTCGCAATTGCCGACCAGCGCGGCGTGGAAGCTTCGGTTGCGCTCTTCCCATTCCAAGGCCGCGTTCATCGGATCGCCGGGCATCTCCTGTTCGATTTCTGACAACGCATAATGAGCAGCAACGACGGAGGAACGCCAGTCCACATTTGTCCGGGCAATGGACCATTCCAGCGCGATGCATTCAAATTCAGCGCGCAGCCGGATGTTGTCCTGCTGTTCGTCCGGAGACGAGTCCAGCGCGCGGAACCCTTTTGATTCCTGGAACCCCACATAGCCTTCTCCCACCAGCAGCGACAGCGCCTCCCTCACCGAGGGGTGGGACACGCTGTAGGTGCGTTTCAAGGCTTCAATGTTGAGCTTGTCGCCGGGCCTGATCACCCCAAGCGAGATGTCGCGGCGCAACTGATCCGACAGAGTTGCGATAACGGAGCTTTGCTTTGGCATTCTGTCCAACCCTCCCCAGACGTTGAAATCAGACCATTCGCCAAGAGATACCATACCGGCCAAGGCGCGCAAGAAATTTATAATATATACATGCAAATTATAATATGATTTGGTAATTTTCGTTTTGCACCATCTCCCCATGCGGCCGAGGAAGCTCTGATAATATGCCCGAATCGACCAGCCGTAGATTGAAATCCCTGGTAACCGGCGGGTCCGGCGCTTTGGGCGGGGCCATCATCTCGGCATTGCTGGCGCGCGGGGACGATGTGGTCTGCCTCGACCAACGCCCGCCCGCCCCGTCGGACGCCGCCTATATTCCGGTCGACATCACCTGCGCCGCCAGCGTGGACACGGCCATGCAGCGGGCCGCAGAACGGCTCGGACGGGTCGACGTCCTGATCCATGCGGCGGGCATCATGCGCACCGCCGCTTTCATGGATCTGACGGAAGACACGTTTCAGGACGTTCTGGAGGTCAACCTGCTGGGGGCATTCCGGGTGGCGCAAAGGGCAAGCGCCCTGATGATGGCGCATGGTGGGCGCATCGTGCTTGTGACCTCGATCCATGGGCAGGTGGGCGTTGAGGGGCGCGGCGCCTACGCGGCGTCGAAAGGCGGCGTCGCATCGCTGGCCCGCGTGATGGCAGCAGAGCTGGGGCAGCATCGTATCCGCGTCAACGTGCTGGCCCCCGGCGCGGTTGACGGCGGGATGCTACCCAATCCCGCCGCCCGGCAGGGCTGGGTGGAGGCCACCCCAAGCAACCGCGTGGCCTATCTCAACGAGGTCGCGGGCGTCGCCGCCTTGTTGACATCGGAAGATGCAAGCTTCGTCAATGGTCAGGTTGTGGCCGTGGATGGCGGCGTCAGCACGGTACGCCAATTCACCGGATGATCCCGCCGCGTTGTCCGCCCGTTGCGGCGAGTGCTAGACAGAGCCTGCGGCAAGGACAAAGGCGTTACCCATGCTTGAGAAGCAGGAAGACTACAGCTCTCTTTGTGAAAACTTCGTCTGGGACATCCCGGAGCGCTACAATATTGGCGTCGACATTTGTGATCGCTGGGCCGAGGCAGCCCCCGACCGGATCGCAATCATCGATGTCAGCGAAGACGGCACTTCGCAGGACGTCACATTCGGCGCGTTGAAGGCGCGGTCAAATCAGCTGGCGAATGCGTTGCGGACCCGCGGCGTCGGGCCAAATGCCGGGGACTACGCGGACCGTGTGGGCGTCTTGCTTCCGCAACGGGTGGAAACCGCCCTCGCCCACATCGCGGTCACGAAAATGGGCTGCATATCGATCCCGCTGTTCACGCTGTTTGGCCGGGACGCGCTGGTGCACAGGCTGCGCGACTCGGGCGCTAAGGCCGTCATCACCGACAAGGCCGGCTGCGAAAAGCTGCAAGACCTTTTGCCCGAATTGCCCGACCTGACCTGCATATTGTCGGTGGATGGTGACGCGGCTCCCGCTGAGGATTTCGTGGCCGCCTGCGACGCGGAAAGCGAGGCGTTCATCCCGGCAGACACCAAGGCCCGCGACCCTGCCCTACTGATCTACACCAGCGGCACCACCGGCAACCCGAAGGGCGCGCTGCATGCCCACCGGGTGCTGCTGGGCCACCTGCCCGGCGTGGAGATGAGCCATAACTTCCTGCCCGAAAATGGCGACCGGTTCTGGACCCCCGCCGATTGGGCGTGGATCGGCGGGTTGCTGGATGTGCTGATGCCCAGCCTGCATCATGGCATCCCCGTTGTGGCCCGCCGGTTTGAGAAGTTCAGCGCGGAGGCGGCCTTCGCCCTGATGCGCGATCATGGCGTTCAGAACGCATTTTTGCCCCCAACGGCGCTGAAACTGATGCGGCAGCTGCCCCGCGCCGAGGATTTCGGTGTCAGCCTCAGATCGGTGGGCAGCGGCGGCGAAACACTTGGCGCTGAGTTGATAGACTGGTGTGGCCGCGCCTTGGGCGCCGAGGTCAACGAATTCTACGGCCAGACGGAGTGCAACATGATCGTGTCGTCCTGTTCTGCCCTCTCCCCGCCGGAACCCGGCATCATGGGGTTCGCGGTGCCGGGACACCGCGTCGAGATCATCGAAGAGGACACCGGCGCGGTGCTACCAGACGGAACGGAAGGGGCCATTGCGGTTCTTTCGCCCGACCCGGTGATGTTTCTGCAATACTGGAACGCCCCCGCCGCCACGGCGGAGAAATTCGTGGAGGGCCCGGACGGCAAGTGGCTCCTCACCGGCGACCGCGGGCTGCGCACCCCGTCGGGCGCGTTCAAATTCATCGGCCGCGATGACGACGTCATCGGCTCATCGGGCTACCGCATTGGCCCGTCCGAGATCGAAGATTGCCTGATCCGCCACCCCGCCGTGCAACTGGCGGGGGCGGTGGGCAAGCCTGACCCCGTGCGCGGTGCAGTGGTGGCGGCCTATGTGACCTTGGTGGACGGCGTCGCACCTTCGGAAGCGCTGGAGGCAGAGATCGCGGCCTTCGTCAAAACCCGCCTCGCGGCGCATGAATACCCACGTGTGGTGCGCTTTGTTGATGAGATGCCGATGACCACCACTGGCAAAATCATCCGGGGGGCCCTGCGTAAGCTGGCCGAAGCGGAATACGCGCGGGAGCGCAGCGTGGATACGACCCGGTAGTCGCGACTGTGGCCAGAAAGCCTCACTGCGGCTGCGCCTTACTTCCGCCACATTCTAACCCGTCAGACGCCCCAATTGCGTGTTGCGCTCCTCCTCAGAGCAGAAATCTCCCGCCATGAGGAGGCGAGCAATGACACAACAACCGCAAAAGCCGGTAGACCGCGACGCAAAACCGCCCGTAAGCGCCCCGCCTGTGAAGGCCTCTGAATGGCGCTTTACAGATTGGGCGAGCCTGTAGAGGCTTTTCCCCGCGTGCCGGCGTGACTATGTTTGGCCCATGGCCGAACCGATCTCATCTATCCGCAATCTGGGCCCCGCCTATGAGAAGAGCCTCGCCGGGGTTGGCATTACCTCTGCCGAGCAATTGCGCGAGATTGGCCCCGATGCGGCCTATGGAAAGCTGTTGGCCAATGGCACCCGCCCACATTTCATCGGATATTACGTGTTGGTGATGGGGCTTCAGGGCCGCCCTTGGAACGACTGCAAGGGCGCAGAAAAGAAGGCACTTCGGGTGCGCTTTGACGCACTGAAAGAGCAGCATTTTGACAATGATCTCAGCGCCTTTGAAGGCGTCCTTGACGCGATTGGCGTGGGCATACGCAGATGAGTGACATTCCAAACATCCCTGTTCGTCGCCGAGAGCTGGAGCGCGACCTGGACAAGCTGGACCGGTTCGCGGTGAATATGGATGCGCTGGTGCGCATTCCGGGAACGCGCCTGACCTTGGGGCTGGATTCGGTATTGGGCCTGATCCCGGTGGTCGGCGACACGCTGGCCTTGGCGCCGTCCCTCTATGTAATGATCGAGGCCAAGCGCCTTGGCGCATCTTCCCACGCTTTGGGGCGCATGGGGTTCAATGTCGGCATTGACTGGCTGGTCGGGCTCGTTCCGGTCGTCGGGGATCTGTTCGACTTTGGATGGCAGGCCAACATCCGCAACACCCGAATCCTGCGCGAAGAACTAGGCCGCCCCAAAGAAAAGGCCGCTCTGACAGATCAGAGCGGCCCGCAATAGAAAGAATTTTCGACGAAAATTCTTGGCTAAAATTCTTCGAAGAAGAATTTTGCTTTAGCCAACCAGTTCGAGACCAGAGAAGAAGAACGCAATCTCTTCAGCTGCGGTTTCTGGCGCGTCGGAGCCGTGCACAGAGTTTTCGCCGATCGACAGCGCGAATTCCTTGCGGATGGTGCCGTCTGCGGCTTCCGCCGGGTTGGTTGCGCCCATGACTTCGCGGTTTTTCGCAATGGCGTCTTCGCCTTCGAGAACCTGAACAACAATCGGCTCGGAAATCATGAATTCACACAGCTCGCCGAAGAACGGACGCTCGGAGTGCACGCCGTAGAATTGCTGCGCTTGGGCCAGTGTCAGCTGGATGCGCTTGGAGGCGACGATGCGCAGGCCTGCCTCTTCGAACTTGGAGGCAATGACGCCCGTCAGGTTGCGCTTGGTGGCGTCTGGTTTGATGATCGAGAATGTGCGTTGAACAGCCATGTCGGGCTCCTTTGGGTGTGAGTTTGGCGCGGACCTAACACGGGGCCTCGGCCTTGAAAAGCGGTTCATTGACACGGGCTGCGCCATAAGCGACACGGGCCACATGTTACGCATGTCAGACCTCCGCTACGCCGTCGAAGGCCGCACCCTGTTAGAGGGCGCGTCTGCCACGATTCCCACCGGCCACAAGGTCGGCCTGATTGGCCGCAACGGCGCGGGCAAAACCACGCTGTTCAAGCTGATCCGGGGCGAATTGGTGCTGGAAAGCGGCACCATCACCCTGCCCGACCGCGCCCGCATTGGCGGCATCGCGCAAGAGGTGCCGAGCAACGAGGTGTCATTGATAAACACCGTGCTGGCGGCTGACTTGGAACGGGCTGCGCTGTTGGAAGAAGCGGACAGCGCGACAGATCCCGGCCGCATTGCCGAGGTGCAGACCCGATTGGCCGATATTGACGCGTGGTCGGCGGAAGCGCGGGCCGCGTCCATACTGGCGGGCCTTGGCTTCACGCCGGAAGAACAATTGCAGCCATGTTCCGACTTCTCTGGCGGCTGGCGGATGCGGGTGGCCCTGGCCGCCGTACTGTTCTCAGAACCAGACTACCTGCTGCTGGACGAGCCGACCAACTATCTGGACCTTGAAGGCGCGTTGTGGCTGGAAAATTACCTGACGCGCTACCCGCATACGGTCATCATCATTTCCCACGACCGGGCGCTGTTAAACCGGTCGGTGAACGCAATCCTGCATCTCGAAGACAAACAGCTGACCTACTACACGGGGCCTTACGACCAGTTCGCCCGTCAACGTGCCGCCAAACGCGCCGTGCAGGCCGCCGCCGCCAAGAAGCAGGACCTGAAGCGAGAGCATTTGCAGGCCTTTGTGGACCGGTTCAAAGCCAAAGCGTCCAAAGCCAAGCAGGCCCAGTCTCGCGTGAAGATGCTGGAGAAGATGGAGACGATTACGGCGCCCGAAGACGCGGCCCGCGTAGTGTTCACCTTCCCCAAGCCCGAAGAGCTGTCGCCGCCGATCATCAACACCGAAAGCGTGTCGGTTGGCTATGATGACAAGGTTGTTCTAAGCCACCTGAACCTGCGCATTGACCAAGATGACCGCATTGCGTTGTTGGGCCGCAACGGCGAAGGAAAATCGACGCTGGCCAAGTTGTTATCGGACAGGCTTAAACCAATGGGCGGGCAACTGACGGCCTCCAACAAGCTGCGCATCGGGTTCTTTGCTCAGCATCAGGTGGATGAGCTGCATATTGACGAAACGCCGCTGGAGCATCTGATCCGCGAACGCGCGCATGAGGGGCAAGCCAAGCTGCGGGCGCGGCTGGCCTCCTTTGGGCTGGGCGCGGATCAGGCTGACACCGAAGTGGGCCGATTGTCGGGCGGGCAGAAAGCCCGCCTCAGCCTGCTGCTGGCCACGCTCCCTGCCCCGCATCTGCTGATCCTCGATGAGCCGACCAACCACCTAGATATCGAAAGCCGCGAGGCTTTGGTGGAGGCGCTGACCGCCTATTCCGGCGCGGTGATACTGGTTAGTCACGACATGCACCTGCTCAGCCTTGTCGCCGACCGGCTTTGGCTGGTCAAAGACGGGCGCGTGACGCCCTACACCGAGGATCTGCAGGCCTACCGCAAGTTGCTGCTGGCCCCACCGGACAAGGACAAATCCGGCAACAAGATCGAAAAGCCCAAGAAGAAAGTCGCAAGCCGCGACGAAATCCTCGCGATGCGCGCCGATGTGCGGCAATGCGAGGCCCGGGTGGAGAAGATCGCAGGCATGCAGGACGAGCTGGCCAAACGGCTGGCGGACCCGAAGATCTACGAGGACCAGAACAAGGCCAAACGCGAGGTCTACCAGAAGAAATATTCCGAGGTGATGGAGGCTCTCGACCGCGCCGAAACCATGTGGGTCAAGGCGCAGGCCAAGCTGGAGAAGGCTGAAAAGTAATGGAAATGGCACTGGCAGTTACCGCGTTCTTTACGCTGTTTGTGGTCATCGACCCTATTGGGCTGGCTCCGATGTTTGTTGCCATGACGTCGGGCATGACGCAGAAACAGCGGCTGCGCATCGCGGCGACCTCCTGCTTGGTGGCCGTGTTCATTCTGACGGTGTTTGGCCTGGCGGGTCAGAAACTACTTGATTTCGTTGGCATTTCCTTGGCCGCATTCCGCATCTCCGGCGGCATCCTGCTGTTCATCACCGCGCTGGACATGCTGTTTGAACGCCGCACCGCGCGGCGGGAGGAAAAGGCCGATGACGCGTCGGGCGACCTGGCCAATGACCCGTCCGTCTTCCCGCTGGCGATGCCGCTGATCGCGGGGCCCGGCGCGCTTGCGTCGATGATCCTTCTGTCCTCGGGCGCGGATTGGGACGTGACGGTGATGATCTTGGGTGTGATGCTGGCCGTGGTCGCGCTGGTGTTTGTTATGTTCCTGCTGGCCACGCCTATCGAAAAGCTGCTTGGCGCCACCGGCGTCGTTGTGACCACGCGGCTGATGGGGATGTTGCTGGCGGCTCTGTCCGTGCAATTCGTCGTGGACGGGATGCGCGACCTTGGGGTTCTGGCAGCCGGCTGACCCCGTCCCTATATAGGTCTCAGGAGGGCCCGCATCATGAGTGGCGACGAAACCGGCAGACTGATCTACCTTGTCCTTTTGGGCTGCGTCATCGGCAGCTATTTCTTTGTTTCAGGGCGCAAGCAACTGGGCGAAACTGCGCGGGCCGCTGCATTGTGGGTGTTCATCTTCTTGGGCGTCATCGTGGGCTACGGGCTGTGGAACGACGTGAAACAAACCGTGCTGCCTCAGCAAACTGTGTTTGGAGAACAAGGGGTTATCGAAGCCCCGCGCCGAGGTGACGGACATTTCTACCTGACCATGACCGTGGGTGACGTGCCCGTTGAGTTCGTCGTCGACACCGGGGCCACGGATGTGGTTCTGAGCATGCAGGACGCCGCGCGCATCGGCATCAACGAAGACGAGCTGGTGTTCAGCGGACAGGCCTCGACCGCCAACGGCATCGTGCGCACCGCCCGCGTGCGCTTGGAAGACGTGCGTGTCGGTGATTTGGACGAGGGCACTGTGCGCGCCTCGGTCAATGAGGGTGATCTGGAGACGTCGCTGCTGGGCATGAGCTACCTGCAACGGTTTGGCCGGATCGAGATACGCGGCGACACGCTGTTGCTGGAACGATGAGAGGCGCTGTTCACCATGATCCCAATAACGTGACATCCGATGCCGCCTTGCCCCTTTACGCCTTGGCCCTGTACCGGCATAACGCGGGCGCTAAGAGTCACTCACTCGCGGACATAACATTTTGAGAGATACACCGACCAACAGCCGGGTTGACCCGTTTGCATTGCTGGAAGACGCATTGAAAAACGGGTGGCAGACAGTGGAAACCATTCCGTTGGCCGGGGAAGGTATGTTTCTAGCTCTGACAATTACCGGTATTGTCCGCCTTGTCCGCAACCGCAATTCGGATCGACGCGTGCGGCGCGCTGACGCCTACGGCCCGGCCCGCATCAGTGTCATCAGCGTTGATCGTGGCAACTACCTTGGCGCTATTGCGTGGAAATGGAACGACGACACCGGCACCTAAGCCGGATGTTGCGCCTTCATCTCCCACGGGCCATTTTCCTGTGACCAGTATTTGGCGGGCAAATCGGCCTCCGTCAGGGCTTTCCATTGGGTCCGTGCGAAGGCGACAGCGTCGCCGGAATTGCCGTCAAACAGGATCATGGCGCGTTTCAGGCCGCTGACCTCCGCCGGGTCCACATCCGCGCCATCAATGGAGATCAGACAATCGGGCGCATTGCCCGCCTGCCCGTCTGTCAACAGGATCGGCTGGTCGGCGTCATGTTCGCCACCCGCAACCCCATGCGGCAGGAAGCCGTCTTCGAGCCAAAGCTTTTGGTCCAGCCACTCCAACCGCTCAGCGGTTTTGCCACGGATGGCGATCCGCCATCCGGCCTTGCAGGCGAGCCCCAGCAGCTTGGGCAAGGTTTGCTCCAACGGCTGGTTGGTCAGGTGGTAGAAGAAAACTTCCGCCATTTAGCCCTGCGGCTCCTCGAAATTGTCAGCGATGAGCCGGTTCAAGGCGCGCACGCCCCAGCCGGTGGCGCCTTTGGGTGCAAAGTCACTTTCTGTCTTCAACGCGGCGACGCCGGCAATGTCGAGATGGATCCAAGGCGTTTCGGGTTTCACGAAGCGTTCCAAAAACTGCGCCGCAGTGATGGAACCAGCAGGCCTGCCGCCCACGTTCTTCATATCGGCCACATGTGACTTCAGCTGGTCGTCATAGGCTTTGCCCATCGGCATCCGCCATGCGCCTTCTTCCTCCGCGCCAGCGGCTTTCAAGAACGCATTGGCCAACGCGTCATTGTTGGAGAATACGCCTGCGTTTTCATGGCCAAGGCCAATGATGATCGCGCCAGTCAGGGTGGCGAGGTTGATCATGCCCAGGGGCTTGTATTGTTCTTGGGCATACCAGAGCACGTCAGCCAGCACCAATCGACCTTCGGCGTCGGTGTTGATGACCTCGATCGTGTCCCCTTTCATAGATGTGACCACGTCGCCCGGACGCACAGCGTTGCCGGACGGCATGTTCTCCACCAACCCGACCAGCCCCACGACATTGGATTTGGCTTTGCGCGCGGCCAGCGTTTTCATCACGCCCGCGACCACACCTGCGCCGCCCATATCCATGGTCATGTCTTCCATGCCGCCTGCGGGTTTCAAAGAAATGCCGCCAGTGTCAAACACCACGCCCTTGCCAACCAGCGCGAAGGGCGCATCGCCCTTTTCGCCGCCCATCCATTCCATAACGACGACCTTTGACGGGCTGACCGAGCCTTGGCCCACGCACAGTAGCGACCCCATGCCGAGCTTTTCCAGTTCGTCCTCTTCCAGCACCTTAACGGCGACGCCCAGCTTTTTCAGCGCGACAAGACGGTCGGCGAATTCGGTGGTGGTCAACACGTTGGCGGGTTCATTGACCAGATCGCGGGTGAAAAAGACGCCATCCGCTATCGCGCCATTGGCTTCTGCGGCCTCGGTCACTTTGGGTACGTCATTGACCATGAAGGTCACCGCGCCGGGGGCATCGGAATCTTTGGTGAAATGGTCATCGAAATCGTAGGCTCGCAAGGCGAAACCCAAGGCGACCTCCTCTGCGCGGCGTAGGTTGCCGCAGAGCGCCATCACAGGCTTGCCACCCGCCATCTTGGCCAAAGTCGCGCCCGCCTTGCGCGCAGCGCTGACATCGGGGCGGCGGGACAGTTTGATCACCACGACGCCCTCAGCCTCCATGTTGATCGGGAAGGCCAGCATCTTGCCTTTGCCTTCCTCCAACTTGGAAAAGCCATCGCTGTCCACCAGCCGGGCCACAGCCCCGCGCGACAAACGGTTTGCGCGTTTGGCGGTTGCGTCCAATGTCCCGGCCTCTGGCACGAAAATGGCAAGGATGCCGTCGGCCTCTTTGATCAACTCGATGTCTGTCGCGATGAAGGTGGGGGTCACTGGCGATGTCATGGTGGGCCTCTCGGGAATGGGTTGGTTGGGATATAGCTAGCCTGCCCCCAGCCGGAAGGCCAGAAGGCCCTTTTGAGACAGGCATAATTCGGTTAGGTTTTCGGAAAAAGAAACGTGAGGAGTAGCAAGTGGCGCGATTCGACAGATATATGCTGTCGCAGCTGCTGCTTCTGTTCGGCTTTTTTTCCCTCGTTTTGGTGTCTGTTTACTGGATCAACCGCGCGATCTCGCTGTTTGACCAGCTGATCGGCGACGGGCAAAGCGCGCTGGTGTTTCTGGAATTCACCATGCTGGCCCTGCCCTATGTGATCATGATTGTGCTGCCAATTTCTGCTTTCGTGGCAGCGGTTTACGTCACCAACCGGTTGTCATCGGACAGCGAGATGGTGGTGCTGCAAACTGCAGGGGCCTCAACCATGCGCATCGGACGGGCGGTGATTTACTTCGGCCTGATCGTTGCAGTTCTGGTCGGGATCCTGGCGCATATTCTGGTTCCCTCCGCCCGAACCGAGCTGGCCGGGCGCAGCGCCGAAATTTCGCGCGACATCACGGCGCGATTCCTCAAGGAAGGCCAGTTTCTGCACCCCGCGTCCGGCATCACCGTCTACATCCGCCGCATCACCGAGCAAGGCGAAATGAAGGAATTGTTCCTGGAAGATGAGCGCGACCCTGCCGCCGTTGTGACATATACCGCCGAAAAGGCGCTGTTGGTGCGCGGCGACACCGGCCCGCGGCTGGTGATGTTTGACGGGTTGGCGCAGACATTCCGCCCTGAGACCGGCAAGCTGAGCACCATCGGCTTTGCCGATTTTGCCTACGATATCGGCGCGCTCATTCAGGACGGCGACACCCGCACCCGCGACCTGCGCGAGCTGCCGACAGCCGTGCTGCTGAACCCCACGCCTGATGACATCGCCAGCGCGCATGGAGAATTGGCAGATTTCCTCTATGAGGCGCATGACCGCATCGCGCGTTCACTTCTTTCGGTGGTGGTGCCGTTGATGGGCTTTGCGGCGCTGATGGTTGGTGGCTTTTCCCGGTTCGGCGTATGGCGGCAGGTGGTCATTGCGGTTGTACTGATCATTCTGGTCCAGCTGATTGCAAACTCCGCTGAGGAAGTCGCCCGCAAAGACGAAACACTATGGTGGCTGGCCTATTTGGCCCCGCTGATGGGCTTTGTGATGTCCGGCATCCTGATAACCCTGTCCTCGATGCGCAAGTTTCGGCGTGCGGCACCAGCAAATACGGGGGCGGCGGCATGAGGTTGGATTGGTACTTCATGCGGCGCTTCATCCGCGCGTTTCTGCTGGTCTTTGGCGTGTTTTTCGGGATTGTCTACCTGATCGACATGGTCGAACAAATGCGCCGCTTCGACAGCGCGGCCGTTGGCATGGTAGAGGCCGGCGAACTGGCCTTGCTGAAAGCACCGGCCACAATGTACCGCATGTTGCCGCTTCTAACCGTGTTGGCCACGATCATGCTGTTTCTCGGCCTCGCCCGCACCTCCGAGATGGTGGTGGCGCGGGCATCGGGACGCTCTGCCATCCGGTCGCTCTTTGCGCCGGTGGTGACGGCATTCCTGTTTGGCGCATTGGGTGTGGCGGCGCTGAACCCGATTGTGGCGGCAACGTCGAAACAGTTCGAACTGGCATCTGCGCGTTATGCAGGCAATTCCAGCACCTCGTCGGTCAGTGATGGCGGGTTGTGGCTGCGCCAGGCAAGTGCGGTGGGCCAGGTCGTGATCCGCGCCAGCCGGTCCAATCTGGACGGGACGCAGTTTTTTGGCGTGACCTTCTACGGCTTTGACGATGTTGGCGCCGCGACCTATCGCATTGACGCGGCGGAGGCGCTGCTAACCCCCGGCCAATGGGACCTGACCGAGGCCAAACGCTGGACGTTCTCAGCCGACAGCAATGCCGAGGAAGGCGCGCGGACTTTCAGCCGTCTCGCCGTTCCCTCCGAGCTGACCCGCGACCAGATCCGCGACAGCTTCGGCAGCCCGGCCGCCATTCCAATTTGGGAATTGCCTCGTTTCATCAAGCAGCTGGACCGCGCCGGGTTCTCCGCTTTACAGCATCGCGTTTGGTTGCAGATGGAGCTGGCCAACCCGCTGCTGTTGGCAGCCATGGTGTTGATTGGCGCGGGCTTCACCATGCGCCACACCCGCTTTGGGCGCACCGGGCTGATGGTGCTGTTTGCCATTTTGATGGGCTTCTCCGTTTACTTCCTGCGCAACTTCGCGCAAGTTCTTGGCGAAAATGGACAAATCCCGATCATCGTCGCCGCGTGGGCGCCGCCGCTGGCGGGCATTTTCATGTCGCTGGGCTTGTTGTTTCATATGGAGGATGGCTGACATGCGCGCGCTGATCCTCGCCCTGATCGTATCGCTTGCATTGCCCGGCCTGGCGCTGGCCCAATCGCAGCCGCAGACAGCATCACTTGTGGCCGATGAGGTCACGTTTGATCCGCAGGGGCGCAGGCTGTTGGCGTCGGGCAATGTCGAGGTGCTTCAAGACGGGATCCGGCTGCGCGCGTCCTCGATCGCATATGACGGCGCGACGGACAGGCTGGTGGTTACCGGCCCCCTCTATCTGATCGACGGCCAAGACGTGGTGATTGTCGCGGAATTTGCCGAATTGTCGGGCGATTTGCAGGACGGCATACTGGCGCAGGCGCGGGTGGTGTTTGCGCAGCAGCTACAACTGGCGGCCAACGAGGTGCGCCGCAGCGGCGGGCGTTACACTCAGTTTTACAAGACCGTGGCCTCCAGTTGCCAGATCTGCGCTGACAACCCTACACCGCTTTGGGAAATCAGGGCCAAGCGCATCACCCATGACGGGCAGGAACGGCAGCTTTATTTTGAAAACGCCAGCTTTCGGGTTCTGGATGTCCCCGTCTTCTACTGGCCCTACCTGCGCCTGCCCGACCCGACGGTTCAACGCGCCAGCGGCTTTCTTTTGCCGAGCCTGAATTCGGATGGCGATCTTGGGGTCGGCATCAAGATCCCCTATTTCTTCACGCTGGGCGATCATGCGGATTTGACGCTGACGCCATGGCTGACCTGGAACGGCTCCAAAACACTGGAGGCGCGCTACCGCCAGAAGCTGAGCTTCGGCGAATTCGAGATCAACGGCGCCATTACTGAGGACAATCTGACCACCACCGAAAACATCCGCGGATATGTCTTTGCCGACGGCACCTTCGCGCTGCCGCGCGGCTTTACGCTGAAATTTGACGTCGAGGCGGTAACCGACAATGGCTACCTGCTGCAATACGACTATTCCGACAAGGACCGACTGGACAGCGCCATCGACGTGTTCCGCGCCAGCCGCGATGAATATATCGGGCTGGAGGTGGTGCATTACAAATCGTTGCGCGACGGCGACAACAACCGCACCTTGCCAACCTTGGTGGGCGACGCGATCTACAAACGCCGTTTTGATCCAGGCAGCATCGGCGGAATTGCGTCGTTTCAATTGGAGGCGAGCGGACACTACCGGCGATCCGACTTCCCCGTAGGCCCGCTTAGCCGAGACGTGGCCCGCCTATCAGCGGCGGCAGACTGGCGGCGCGACTGGGTGATGGGCAACGGCATGATCTTTGCCGCGGCGACCGAGCTGCGCGCCGATTGGTATCAAATCCGGCAAGGCGGCGTGGTGACCAATAACGACACGACTGAGATCACCCATTATGCCATGGCGGAATGGCGTTGGCCGATGCTGCGCCAAAGTGCGGGCGCCAGTCACCTGCTGGAACCTGTCGTGCAACTGGTCTGGGCCAAGGACGGCGCCCGCAGCGTGGACAACGAAGACAGCGTGCTGGTCGAATTTGACGAGGCCAACCTGTTTTCCTTCTCGCGCTTTCCGGGCGTTGACGGGCAGGAACGCGGGCGTCGGATCAATCTGGGCGTCACCTACACCCGCGAGGATGTCGACGGCTGGGGCCTTGGCGTCACCGTTGGCAGGGTCATTCGCGAAAGCGACCTGGGGCAATTCTCGGTCTCTACCGGGCTGCAGGGCAAAAGCAGCGACTGGCTGATCGCCGCGCAGCTGAAAGTGGGCGAGCAGTTTGATGTTATCAACCGCGTCGTGTTTGACGACAGCTTCTCTATCTCGCGCAACGAGATGCGGTTGAACTGGACGGGCGACACCTACCGGCTGGGGTCGACCTTTGCCTGGTTGGAGGCAGACGCCGCTGAGGGCAGACCGATTGACACCTCGGAATTTGCCGTGGACGGCGCGTACCGCGTCAGCCGGCATTGGACGCTGTCGTCAAATCTGCGCTACGACTTTGTCGGCGACCGCACCACGCGCGCGGGCATCGGGGCCAGCTATCAGAACGAATGCGCGAAGGTCGACCTTTCCCTCTCGCGCCGCTTCACCTCTTCGACTAATGTGACACCAACGACGGATTTCAACCTGTCGGTCCAGCTGGCGGGCTTCGGCGCGCGCGGGATTGGCGGGGAGAGCTTCGCGCGCAAGTGCAATGGATAAGAAAAAACGAGCAGAGCCATGACACGTATTCGACATATCTCACGCATGACGCTGGCCGCGGGCCTGATGGTGTTGGTCGCCCTCGCCGCCTTGCCTGCCGCGGCGCAGAGCCTGTTCGGCACCGCAATCACCGTCAATGAGATGGTGATCACCCAATATGAGATCGACCAACGCGCCCGCTTCCTGACGCTGCTGCGCGCGCCCGGCGACCCGGTGGAACAGGCCCGCGAAGGTCTGATCGAGGACCGGCTGCGCCTCAGCGAAACCCGCCGTGCGGGCATTAACCCGTCGCCAGAGGAAATTCAGGAAGGCCTGGAGGAGTTTGCTGGCCGCGCAAACCTGACTGCTGACCAATTCATTCAGGCCATCGGGCAAGCCGGGGTCGCCGCCGAAACCTTCCGGGATTTTGTCGCGGCCGGATTGGCGTGGCGAACCTTTGTGCAAGGCCGTTTCGGGCCGCGGTCGCAGGTCTCGGACGCCGAGGTCGACCGCGCCCTGTCGCAATCCACCAACACCCGTGGTTCTGTGCGCATCTTGCTGTCTGAAATCATCGTTCCCGCCGCCGGCCCGAACGAGGCGCGCAACCGCGCGCTGATCCAGCGCCTGTCGGAAACGCTGAAGACCACCGGTGCCTTTGCGGCGGCTGCGCGGCGCTATTCTGCCGCGCCAACCCGTGGTCGGGGTGGCCGCCTGGACTGGTTGCCCATCGGGCAGGTCCCGCCCGCGCTGCGCGCCGCCGTCCTGGTGCTGGAACCCGGCGAGGTGACCGACCCAATCAACCTTGGTCCCGGCATCGGCATCTTCCAGCTGCGCGACCTTGAAGAAACCGAGGGCGACGCCCCCGACACGCTGGCGCTGGAATATGTCAAGATCCTGATCCCTGGCGGAGACAGCGAACAGGCGCGCGCCGAGGCCCAAAAGCTGCGGGACAATTACGACACATGCGACGACCTCTATAAGCCCGCGCAGTCCCTGCCGCCTGAGTATTTTGAGCGGGTGACCCAAGCCGCGGACGAGGTCCCCGGCGACATTGCGCTGGAGATGGCCAAGCTGGACGACAACGAAGTCTCCAGCACGCTGACCCGTCAGAACGGGGCGTTCAAGGTCTACCTTATGTTGTGCGGGCGCACGCTGGATATCCTCGCCGATGACGAGGGCGAGCCGGAGCTGGACGAAAACGGCGACCCGTTGCCGGTGGTGGACGAGCGCGACCAGACCCGTCAGCAGCTGTTCCAACAACGCCTGGCCTCCTACGCCGATAGCTATCTCGAAGAGCTGCGCGCGGATGCCATTATCGTCGATAACAGCACGCAATGACCCCGATCTGCCTGACCTGCGGGGAGCCCGCCGGCGTCGGGCTGGAAATTGCCCGGAAGGCTTGGAACGCGCTCGGCGCGGAGGTGCCGTTCTTTCTGTTGGGTGACCGCCGTCATGTCGACGGCGACGTACAAGTGATCGAGGCCGCCAGCGAGACCGACCCGGCCGGCCCGCTCCCCCTCATCCACCATGAGTTTGCGGGGGACGCGACCCCCGGCCAGCCAGACCCCAAAAACGCGCAAGGCGTGATCGACGTGATCGCGCGCGGAGTGGAGCTGGTGAAGGCCGGCGAGGCGTCGGCCCTATGCACCCTGCCCATCCACAAGAAGGCGCTGAAGGACGGGGCCGGCTTCGCTTTTCCCGGCCATACAGAGTACCTGGCGCATCTCGATGGCAAAGACACTGTGGTGATGATGCTGGCCTGCCCCGACCTGCGCGTGGTGCCCGTCACGATTCACATCGCCCTTGCCGACGTGCCGAAGGCGTTGACACCCAAGTTGCTGTCCGAGACTCTCGAGATCACCCAAAGCGCGTTGCAACGCGACTTTGGCGTTCCGGCCCCCCGCCTGTCGGTCTGCGGGCTGAACCCACATGCCGGCGAAGGCGGCGCGATGGGGCAAGAGGAGCTGGCCTGGATCAGCGATTGCATCGCGGAATTGGCAAAAGGCGGCATGAACGTCACCGGCCCCTGGCCCGCCGACACCATGTTCCATGCTGCCGCGCGGGATGGCTACGATGTGGCCGTGGCGATGTATCACGACCAGGCCCTGATCCCGATCAAGACGATTGATTTTGCAGGTGGGGTGAACGTGACGCTGGGGTTGGATTTCATCCGAACCTCGCCCGACCACGGCACGGCGTTTGATATTGCCGGCAAGGGTCTGGCAGACCCCACCTCGACCATCGCCGCGCTGCGCATGGCGCAGGACATGGTGTCGGCCCGCACGACATGAGTATTTTTGCCAAAACGAAGCCGCACCCATGGCGCAGATAGACGGGCTGCCGCCCCTTTCCGATGTGATCCGGACGCATGAGCTTTCCGCCAAGAAGAGCCTGGGGCAGAACTTCCTGCTGGATCTCAACCTGACCGCCAAGATCGCGCGACAGGCGGGGGATTTGTCGGGCTGCGACGTGCTGGAGGTGGGCCCCGGCCCCGGCGGGTTGACGCGCGGATTGTTGGCCGAGGGCGCGCGCCGCGTGCTGGCCATTGAGAAAGACGCCCGCTGCCTGCCCGCGCTGGACGAGATTGCGCAGGCCTATCCCGGCCAACTGCTGGTGATAAATGGTGACGCGCTGGACGTGGACCCGCTGGCGCATTTGACGCCGCCGATCCGCGTGGCAGCCAACCTGCCCTACAATGTCGGCACCGAGCTGCTGGTGCGCTGGTTGACGCCCAAAGCGTGGCCGCCATTTTGGCAGAGCCTGACGCTGATGTTTCAACGCGAAGTGGCGAACCGCATCGTCGCCACGCCCGGCAGCAAGGCCTATGGCCGGCTGGCCGTGTTGGCACAGTGGCGCAGCGATCCGCGTATTGTGATGGAACTGCCGCCCGAGGCCTTCGTCCCCGCCCCGAAAGTGCATTCTGCGGTGGTACATCTGGATGCGCTGCCCACCCCCAGGTTCGACGCCGACCCTGCCAAGCTGAACCGTGTGGTGGCGACCGCCTTCAACCAGAGGCGCAAGATGCTACGTTCCGCTTTGAAGGGGATGGCCCCCGATATCGAGGACAGGCTGCTGGCCGCCGGGCTAAAGCCAACGGAACGCGCCGAGCAGGTCCCCCTCGAGGGGTTTTGCGCCTTGGCCCGTCAGTTCTAAGGGTATCTTATTCCGCCGCTGACTGGTCATCGGCTGCGGGGGCCTCAGCCGCTGGCTTTGGCTTGCGGGTCCGAGGCTTGCGGGCGGGCTTTGGCGCCGCCTCCACCGTTTCCACCAAACCGCTATCCTCAGCGCCGCCCATATCAATCACATCGGGCTGGTCGCCGCCGCCAAGAACGCGCTCCAGACCGTCACGGTCGCCGTCCTGACGCGGCTTGCGCTCGCGGCGCGGTTTGTCCTGCTTGGGTTGGTCGCCGCCGGTGTTCTGGCCGGCCTGATCCTGTTTGTTTTGTTGGTGCTGGGCATCGCGCTGCTGGCGCTCGCGCTGCGCGGCTTGCTGCGCTTCATGCGCCTCCCGCTTGGCTTCCTGTTCCTTCATCGCATCGGCCAGCATGCGGGCGTAATGTTCGGCATGCTGCTGGAAGTTTTCCGCCGCCACCCGGTCGCCCGACAACTGCGCGTCGCGGTGCAGCTGTTGGTATTTCTCGATGATCTGCTGCGGGGTGCCGCGCACCTTACCCTCGGGGCCGGAGCTGTCAAACACCCGGTTCACGATGTTCACATTGGAGCGGTTGTTGTTACGGTTCTTGCCGCGCGAGCGGGATTTCTGAGATCTCATGTGGGTTGGGTTCCAGCCTAGTTAAGCAGCGGTCTTTCCTACGATCCTCTCCGCTTCTATACGCGGCGTCCCCATGACTTAGGATCGAGACCTTATTTTTGGCTTAAGCGTAAGGGGCACCGAGGCGCCTTCGTCTTACTAACGGTAGTAAAACAACGCGCAGAGGCATTTTGCAAGCGGATTCGACATGGGCTAGCGCAAAACCGCCCGCACAACGCGGTCTTTGCCGTTTATGTCTGGCAAAACGCTGATATCCGTGAATCCCGCCTGATCATACAGCTCGCTGACCGCCTGTCCCTGATCATAGCCTATTTCCACCATCAGCGCGCCGCCCGCGTTCAGGTAATCCGGTGCGCCTGCCGTGATGATGCGGTAGGACGCCAGCCCGTCGCCTCCGGGCGTCAGCGCGATTTTTGGCTCAAATTCTTTGACCTCTGGTTGCAGCGCGTCAAATGCCTCGGCCGTGATGTAGGGCGGGTTGGAGACGATCAGATCAAAGCGTCCGTCAACTTGGTCAAACCAGTCGCTCTCTACCAGCCGCGCCCGATCCGCCACACCGATCTTTTCGGCGTTGCGCGACGCCACATCCAACGCCGCTGCGGAAATGTCGGTGCCCACACCCTGCGCGCCCGGCTTGGCAGCCAGCAGGGACAACAAGATGCAGCCAGAGCCGGTGCCCAGATCGAGTACCGTTTCGAAGTCGCACCAGCGGGCCTCATCCACCAGCGCTTCGGTGTCCGGGCGCGGGTCCAATACGTCTGACGTTACGATGAACTCATGCTCATAAAAGGCCCGCCTCTGTGTGATGTGGCTCACCGGTTCGCGCTGCACCCGGCGCTGCACCATGCGCGCGAAATCAGCGGCCATCTCATCTGGCAATGTGTCCACCGCGGCGGAGCGCCCGTCACAGGCCGCTTCCATCAACGCGCTCGCATCAATCTGTGGGGTCGGCACACCTGCCAGTTCCAGCCGCCGTACCGCGTCGCGGAAGGCTGCGCGCACCTCAACGCTCATAACCCTTCATCGGCCAGCAACTGCGCCTGCGCGTCCGCCGTCAGCGCGTCGATGATTTCGTCCAGGTCGCCCTGCATCACCTGATCGAGCTTGTACAATGTCAGGTTGATCCGGTGGTCAGACATGCGGCCCTGCGGGAAATTGTACGTCCGGATCCGTTCCGACCGGTCGCCCGATCCCACCTGCGCCTTGCGGTCGGCTGAGCGGGCGTCGTCGATCTTCTGCCGCTCCAGGTCGTAAAGCCGGGCACGCAGCACCTGCATGGCGATCTCGCGATTGCGGTGCTGCGATTTCTCAGAGCTCACCACGATGATCCCCGTCGGGATATGCGTAATCCGCACCGCCGAATCCGTGGTGTTGACGTGCTGCCCCCCCGCGCCCGAGGCCCGCATGGTATCAATGCGAATATCCGTGCCGGGGATGTCGATATCCACCTCTTCGGCCTCTGGCAGCACGGCAACCGTGGCCGCTGAGGTATGCACCCGCCCGCCACTTTCGGTCACCGGCACGCGCTGCACACGGTGCACGCCGCTTTCATATTTCAGCCGCGCAAATACGCCCTGCCCTTTGACATGCGCGGTGACTTCCTTGATGCCACCGAGCTCACTTTCGGCCATCTCGATGATGTCGAATGTCCATCCCTTATCTTCGGCGTAACGGCGGTACATATTCAGCAAATCACCGGCAAACAAAGCCGCCTCGTCGCCGCCCGTTCCGGGCCGTATCTCAATCATCGCGGGCTTGGCGTCGGCGGCATCCTTGGGCAGCAGGGCCAAACGGATCGAGGCCTCGGCATCGGGCAGTTGCGCTTTCAGCTCTGCCAGCTCTTCTTCCGCCAACTCTTTCATCTCAGGGTCGGCCAGCATGGCCTCAGCCGCCTCGATCCCCTCGGTGATCGCGCGAAACGCAGCCACTTCTTCTGCGACCGGCTTCAGTTCGGCATATTCGCGGCTCAGCGCGGCAATATCGTCGGTCTCGCCCGAGGCCAATTTTGCCTCAAGGAATTCAAATCGTTGCGTAATCTGGGCGAGTTTTTCTATAGCTACCATGGCTACGTGCTGCCCGATTGGCACGAGGGCGTCAACTGTGCTAATCTGGCCCCATGAAGAAGATCACGCTGATATTGGCGCTTCTGAGCGCCGGCTTAACAACCCAATCCGTGGCACAGGCGCGCAAGACTGTGGATTGTTATTGCACCGACAAATCGGGCGCGCGGGTTGAACTGGGCCAGACACGCTGCATGAATGTGGGTGGGCGCGTTTTCATGGCCCGCTGCGAGATGTCGCTGAACGTGCCGATGTGGCGCGAGCAGGAAAGCAGCTGCCTTACCGGCTAAGCTGCGCCAACCAGTCTTCCACGCGGGCGCGGTTGACGCCCATATCCATCTGCCCGTAGCGCAGCCGCGACAGGACGATCAAGCTTGATTTGCCCTCCCCGGCCTCAACTACCTTGACCGAGGCGATGTCGGGGAACCCCCAAAGCGCGGAGCGCGCGACGTAACTGGCATAGCCGTCAGCCAATTCCCCCGCCAACTTCTCGGTGCGCGGGGTCGACAGGATCACCGCCTCAACCCTCAAAGCCAAAGCCGACGCGTCCATCTCATAGACGGGCGGCTCAATATCACCACCGGCGCGCAACAGCACATGCCCCGGAACGCCGGGCCGTTCAGCGGTTTCTGGGTCTATATGCAAACTGGCTGTATCGAGCGGCTTGGTGCGCACAAAATAGGCGCCCGCCAAAAACCCGATGACCAAAATCGCCAGCACCGACTTCCAGATCACGTCCCGTCCTTCCCACGTTCAAAGATACCGGCGCCGGAGGCAAAACTCTTCGACCGAAGAGTTTTCAAGAATTTTCGTAGAAAATTCTTCCTACTCCGCTGCCACGTCCGCCTCGGCGTCCAACTGCGCCGCACGCTGCTCAACCAGTCCCACGATGTGGTCCACCATGCCTTCGTTGCTTTGCTTGTGGTCCTGCTTGCCCGCCATGTAGATCATACCCGACCCCGCGCCGCCGCCGGTGAAGCCGACATCGGTCATCAACGCTTCGCCCGGCCCGTTGACCACGCAGCCAATGATCGACAACGACATCGGGGTCTTGATGTGCTCCAGACGCTTTTCCAGCTCAGCCACGGTGGCGATCACGTCAAAGCCCTGCCGGGCGCAGCTGGGGCAGGAAATGATGTTCACACCGCGGTGCCGCAGCCCAAGGGATTTCAGGATTTCATAGCCGACTTTTACTTCTTCGACCGGGTCAGCCGACAGGGAAACGCGGATCGTGTCGCCTATGCCCATCCACAACAAATTTCCAAGCCCAATGGCGGATTTGATCGTGCCCGAGACCAGCCCACCCGCTTCCGTGATGCCCAGATGGATCGGCGCGTCCGTGGCCTCAGCCAGCCCTTGATAGGCCGCCGCCGCCAGAAACACGTCTGAGGCCTTGCAGCTGATCTTGTACTCTTGGAAATCGTTGTCTTCGAGAATGCGGATATGGTCGAGCCCGCTCTCGATCATCGCCTCGGGGCATGGCTCGGCATATTTGTCCAGCAGATGCTTTTCCAGCGACCCCGCATTCACACCAATGCGGATCGAACAGCCATGATCCTTTGCGGCCTTGATCACCTCGCGCACCCGGCTGGCGTCGCCAATGTTGCCGGGGTTGATGCGCAAGCAGGACGCCCCGGATTCAGCCGCCTCAATCGCGCGTTTGTAGTGGAAATGGATATCCGCCACGATCGGCACCGGGCTTTCGGCGCAAATCTCTTTCAACGCGCGGGCCGAGGCCTCGTCTGGCGCTGACACCCGCACAATGTCGGCCCCGGCTTCGGCGCAAGCCTGAACCTGTTCGATGGTCGCCTTGATGTCGGTGGTGATGGTGTTTGTCATCGTCTGCACGGTGATCGGCGCGTCCCCGCCCACGGGGACGTTGCCGACCATGATCTGGCGCGATTTCCGGCGGTCGATCTGGCGCCAAGGGCGGATAGAATGAAGTGATGACATCGCGTGAGGCCTGCAATTGCTGCGGTTGCACTAGATATAGGCCGCGCGGCCACGCCCCGCAATAAAACTGTCTGAAACGGTCAGATTATTCCGAAGCGAGGGTCGGATCGGTGGCTGGCAGCGGGCTGGCGGCCATGGCGGTCAACACATCCGACAGCGCGGGGTCGGCGGTCAGGTCGGCCTCGGCATATGCGGTGGTGATCGCCTCGACGCCCAAGGCCACGTTCTTGGCGACAGAGGTGCCGGGGCCGGCAGGCCCGTACGTCTTGCCCTGCACGTTGAAGAACAAGGAGCCTGAATTGCCTGCGCGCAGCAAAGGCTGTTCATCTGACTGCGGCAGCACGTAACGCTCCCCCGCGTCCAAAATCTTTTCAAACAGCACGGTGCCGTCGGCGGAGGCCACCCGCACCCAGGCCGGGCGCACCGCAAATAGCACGACGTCAGGCGAAGCTTCGGCAACAACCTGCGGTGTGGACGGCGCATCTACTGCGGTGCGGGCCAAGGTTCCGGCCACACGCCATCCGTCGGTGTTGTCGATCAGCGCGCCGTTGGCGTTCGGGTCCAGCGCGGCAATCGGGCCATCCCGTGCGGTCAACACAGGGGCCTCCAGCGCCTGCGGCCGGTACAACCGGTCCAACGCGTCGGTGGATGGCGCGGCAAATCCGGTTGACGCGTCTGCCACATCCACCTGGGCCGGGCCGGTTTGAAGGCTGTCAATCTCGGCAACGATGCCGGGCGCTTGTTCCACGGGGGCGAAATCGACCCGCTGTATTTCCTGCAGCACCGACCAGCCGCCGTACCCAATGACGCCGATCAAGGCCAACATGACCGAGATCGACCCGATGGCGCCCGGTTCAATGCGCGAAAACAACCCCTCGCCCACAGGTGCGTAGGGGGCAACGGGCTTCACAATCAGGTCCTCGCCGGGCTGGCGGATTGCGGCTGATGCCGTCGCCGCCTTGGGCTTGGTGTTTGTGCCCGCCGAAAGTCCTTCGACGCCGGCAAAACCGGACTCGATGCAGAAGCGTTCAAAGGCCCATTCCGGGTCCAGCCCGAGGAACCTGGCATAAGACCTCACGTAACCGGCGATGAACCCGGGCGTTTCAAAAACCGACGGGTCGGCGTTTTCGACGGCTGAAATGTAGGTGGCTTTGATCTTGAGTTCGCGCTGCACGTCCAGCAGCGACTTGCCGAGCGTCGCCCGCTCGCCGCGCATGATGTCACCGAGCCTGAGATCGAACGCGTCAAAGCCGCGTTTCTCGTCTTCAGGTTCTTTGGTCTTACGATGTGACTTTCGCCCCAGCATCAGCGTCTGCCCGCTACTCTCAAGTGTGTACTTTTATCGTTCCCAGCAGAGCCGCGATTCGTCCCCAAGCGGCTCTATTTCCCAGCTACATACCACACTTACCCGTCACAATGCACGTGCGGAAAATCTTACCCGGCAATGTCGGCGCGATTTAGCGCACATTGCCCCCACAGCGCGTCCAACGCGGAAACAAGCGCGTCCACTTTTGCCGGATTGTGCACTGGCGATGGGGTAAAGCGCAGCCGCTCCGTACCGCGCGGAACCGTCGGGAAATTGATCGGTTGTACGTAGATGCCGTGCTCGTCCAGCAGCATGTCGGAGATCATCTTGCATTTCACCGGATCGCCCACATGGACCGGCACGATGTGGCTGCCATGGTCGATCAGCGGCAACCCCAACCCTTTGAGCCGAAGCTTCAAAGCCGCCGCGCCCTGCTGATGGGCCTCGCGCAGGGCGTGATCCGTTTTCAGATGTTTGACGCTGGCCGCGGCCCCCGCCGCAACCGCTGGCGGAAGCGACGTGGTGAAGATGAAGCCCGGCGCGTAAGACCTTATGGCGTCGCACATTTTGGCGGAGGCCGCGATGTAGCCCCCCATCACGCCGTAAGCTTTCGCCAGCGTGCCGTTGATGATGTCGATGCGGTCCATCAGGCCGTCGCGTTCCGCGACGCCGCCGCCTCGGGGGCCGTACATGCCGACCGCATGGACCTCGTCACAATAGGTCAGCGCGCCGAACTCATCCGCCAAATCGCAAATCGCCTCGATCGGCCCAAAGTCGCCATCCATCGAATAGATCGATTCAAATGCGATCAGCTTTGGCGCGTTCGCCGGCAGCGCCTCCAGCTTGGCGCGCAGGTCATCCAGGTCATTGTGCTTGAACACCTGTTTCGCCCCGCCATTGCGGCGGATGCCCTCGATCATCGAGGCGTGGTTCAGGCTGTCGGACAGGATCACCAGCCCGGGAAACAGTTTGGGCAATGTCGATAACGTCGCGTCATTTGCGATGTAGGCCGAGGTGAACAGCAGCGCCGCTTGCTTCTGGTGCAAATCCGCCAGCTCCGCCTCAAGGCGTTTGTGGTACACGGTCGTGCCCGAGATGTTGCGCGTCCCGCCAGAACCTGCGCCGGTGGCGTCAAGCGCCTCGTGCATTGCGGCCAGAACGACCGGGTGCTGGCCCATGCCCAGATAGTCGTTGCCGCACCAGATGGTCACATCGGTCTGGCTGCCGTCTTCGCGGGTCCAGACCGCGTCTGGATAATTCCCGCGCGACCGCTCCACGTCGATGAAAGTGCGGTAACGCCCTTCTTCATGCAGGCGGTTCAAGGCGGTGTCTAACGCGGTGTCGTAGCTCATATCCGGCAGCCCTTAGAATCTTTGAAGTTCATATAGGCGCAAACCGGCCCCGGCGCGAAGCTACAATTTGACGCCCCCACGCAGACGTGAGTGCCGGCAGACCATCGGCCCGTAGCGTCAGTCGGCCACCACGATTTTGCAATCCTTCGCCCCGTCGCCCGCCGCGGCACAAGCCTCCAGCGCGCGACCACCATCGCCACGGTCAAACCCGAAATTGCCAGTCTTGGCCGAGATCGCGAAAGCCTTTGGCGACTTCAATTTGCGATACGGGCCACGCAGCGCCTTGTTCGCGGGGCCGCTCAGCGAGAACGTGTCTTCCTCAGACGTGCCCTTGGGCGTCACTTCCACAAGCAACGCGCATTTCGCGGACCCGCCTTTGCGCTGTCCGTTGCAATAGGCAAGCGCCGCGGCCCGGGCGTCGGCAATACTGTGGAAGTTACCTGCGCCGTTCAGCCATTCCACGAACAACCCCTCCGATGGAGAGATCGCAACCGCCCCGTAAGCTGGCGTGCTGGCCCCCAATGTGCGCAGCAGTTTCTCGACGGCGGCTTCGCCCCCCACACGTGCCTGATCGCTCTCGGGCAAGATGGCGGCGTCAAAGGTGACGGATGCTTTTGCAGTGGCACGCGGAAGCGCTTTGCGCGCCTCCTTGAAGGTGATGGGTTCCGCCATAGCTGGCAATGACAACGCCGCCATGACGGCCAAAGATGTTAATAATTTCATGGCGCAATCCCCACCTGATCCCCGATTCACAAGGCACATTATCACCGCTCCAAGCGTCAGTCACAAGCGCAGCCGCGCCATTGTTTCCGCCTATGTCGGTTTGGCTTTACAGCCCCATTCCCGGTGGTAGGTATGTTGTCGGTGGAACGTAAATACACGAAGAAGTGGGGGCAAATATGTCGGTGGATCAGGTACTAAAACACGTTGATGAGGATCTCACCAACTCGGTCGCGCGGCTGCTGGACCTGCTGCGCATCCCCTCCATTTCCACCGATCCCGCCTACAAGGATGACTGCGACCGCGCCGCCGATTGGCTGGTGGAAGACCTTCAGTCGCTGGGCATGGACGCCTCCAAACGCGACACGCCCGGCCACCCGATGGTAGTGGCCCATGCCGAAGGCGACGGCACCCACGTCATGTTCTACGGCCATTATGATGTGCAGCCCGTCGACCCGCTGAAGCTGTGGAACAGCCCGCCCTTTGAGCCCGCTTTGGAAGAAACCGACAAAGGCCCCGTGATCCGCGGCCGCGGGTCGTCTGATGACAAGGGCCAGCTGATGACCTTTGTGGAAGCCTGCCGCGCGTGGAAGGCCGTCAACGGCACCCTGCCCGCCAAAATCTCGATCTTCTTTGAGGGCGAGGAGGAAAGCGGCTCCCCCTCGCTGGTCCCCTTCATGGAGGCCAACAAGGACGAACTCACCGCCGACGTGGCGCTGATCTGCGATACCGGCCTCTTCGGCGACAGCACGCCTGCCATCGTCACCCGCCTGCGCGGGCTCTTGGGGGAAGAACTGACAATCACCGGCCCCGACAAGGACCTGCATTCCGGCATGTATGGCGGCATCGCACGCAACCCGATTAGGGTGCTGTCCAAGATCATCGCCTCGCTGCATGACCATACGGGCCGCATCATGGTGCCGGGCTTTTATGACGGGGTCGAGGAATTGCCCGCCGACATTGCGCAGCAATGGGACGATCTGGGCTTCGACAATGCGCAATTCCTGGGCGAGGTCGGCCTTGGGGTGCCCGCAGGCGAAGATGGGCGCACCGGCCTGGAGATGATCTGGTCCCGCCCCACCTGCGAGGTGAACGGCATCGGCGGCGGCTATCAGGGCAAGGGCTTCAAAACGGTGCTGCCCGCCAAGGCGACCGCCAAGATCAGCTTCCGGCTGGTCCCCGGTCAGGACCCGCTGAAGTTGCGCGACAGCTTCCGCAAGTTTGTGCAAGACCAGCTGCCCGAAGATTGCAGCGTCGAATTCACCGGCCACGGCGCGTCACCTGCGTCCGAAATGTCGACCGACCACCCCGCGTTCGAAAAAGCGCGCGCGGCGCTGACCGATGAATGGCCAAACCCAGCCGCCTTCGTGGGCTGCGGCGGCTCGATCCCGATTGCCGGGCACTTCAAGGACATCCTCGACATGGACGCGATGCTGATCGGCTTTGGCAAGGATGACGACCAGATCCATTCCCCGAACGAAAAATACGACCTGTCGAGCTTCCACAAGGGCATCCGGTCCTGGGTGAGGGTGCTGGACGCGCTGTCAAAATAGATGCACGGATGGTGTACAAGGTGTGTACAGGGTGTGTACGCGCAAATTAGGCAAATGTCGGAGCGGTCTTCTGTTGCCCTTTGCCCCGCTTCAGTGGGTTAAATCGCGCGCATCAGCAGCCCTGACGCGATCACCACAATCACCGCACCCGCAGCCATTTCAACCAATGGAACAACCCGCGCGGCCAGTGTTGATCCGGCCAGCCCGCCAAGCAAACCGCCCCTGATACCGACCGCCGCGATGCCCACGCCCACAGTCACCAACGCGGTGCCCAGCGCCATGGCAAACGCGGCGGCCACACCTGCCAGGCCAATGCCCATTTGCCAGGTGATGATCAGCACAAACAGCGCCCCCGTGCAGGGCCGGATCGCAATGCCGCCGATCAACCCAACGGCCTCGCGTAACGTTCTGATGTTATTGACTTCTTCAATGGTTGGGCCGTGCTTGTGGCCGCATTCTGAACAGGTGTCCCCGTGGTCGTGATCGTGATGGTGGTAATCGTGGCCATGATGATGATGTGCCTTTGCGGGTCTGAGCTTTCTCAGCCCGCGCCAGACCAGCCAAAGCCCAATCAACGCGATTGCGCCGTAGCTGGCCGGTGCCATGATGTCTTCGGTGACCCCGATCATCGCGCTGCGGGTGAGGTTCAGCAGCCAAACCCCTGTATAAACGAGCAAAACCGCCGTAACGGCCTGCCCCATGGAGGCAAGAAATCCAATGACGGACAGCCGGATAACGGGCACTTTTCGTCCCAACCCATATCCACCGATCAGCACTTTGCCATGCCCCGGCCCCACCGCGTGGAAAAACCCGTAGGCGAAGGAAAGCGTCATGAGCACCCAGAATGCCCCCGCCTCACCGCTGCGCAAACCGCGCAATGTGCCTGCAATCTGGTTTTGAAATTGTCGTTGTTCGCCAGCGGCATAGCGGGCCAAATCGTCGAACCCACCGCTCGCCCAGAACCACGTCAATCCGCCTGCTACAACCAGGGCAACAAGTGCTACGACCCCGCGCATAGGATCCTCACATCTGTTGCGAACCGCTCGCCCATATTGCCCAACCCAGCATCTTCCGGATTGGAATTTGCATCTATGTCGGCAAGGAGTGCCTGAAGCGCCTCCAGCTCCGCATCAATATTTGGCTCAATCTTCGAGATCAAACAGGCCTGCGCGCCGGTGACCGAGACCGGCAGCGTCACGTCATATGCGGTATAAAACGTCTCATCAAAGGGCCGCAGGACCAGCTCGCCCCCGGTGATCACCGGCGCCTCTGCCACTGCCCTGATATGCGTCGAGGTCACTCTCCCATCCGCAAAGCTCGCCGTGTAGTCCTGCGGGCGTAACAAGGTCAGATTTCTGTCACCCAGCAGCGCGACCAAATCACCGTAATATCCCTCGTCCCAATTCATGTCGAACCCGGTCAACCGGGCTTCTTCCTCGGCAGTCAAAACGCCGTCAAAGTCTTGATCTAGCTTCATATCTTCGGTGATCAGCAAGGAATAGAAGTCGTCATAGGTCCATGTCACTTTGACATGGGTTAGGCGACCCTGTTCATCCACGATCGCCTCCAACCCCGTCTCAATAAAGATATGGGGATGCGCCTGCGCGACGGCAGGCAATATCAGCGCTGAACACAGAAGAAGACGTCTCATGGCGGCAATCTAAGGGCGCTGCGCCCGAGGTACAATCAACCCATGGCGCAGTAAGCGGAAAATCTGACAAATAGCTTGTGTCACCGCCCGCATTTCAAGCAAAGTCGCTGCGTTGTTCATCATGACGGTGTTTTTGCCCTATGCCCGCCCAAGACCGCAAAGCCAAGTTTGACGCCGCAATCGCCAAACACGAGCAGGCAATGGACAAGCGTCGCGCGGTGGTGAAGTCCTTCTACCGCGTTCGTCAGGCGCTTGGCTGGCTGGGCTTCATGTTGCCGGTTCTGCTGATGGTGAGCGGCATGCTCGCCCGCACCGGAGTTGAGCCATCGATCAGCGACTTCTTCCACACCGTGTCCCGCGACATATTTGTGGGCATCATGTTTTCGATTGGCACGTTTCTGATCGTCTATGAAGGCTATGACCGCCAACCCGATGAAACCATTGCAGATAATTGGTTGGCGACCATCGCGGGGATCTCGGTCTTTGGGGTCGCGCTGTTCCCCAATGAAAGCCCCACTGGCGAGATTGCATCGGTGGTGCAGCAAACCGTCGGCGTTGGTCTCAGCCCGCTATTTCACTACAGCTGCGCCTTCGTGTTCTTCTACTGCATGGGCCATTTCTGCATGTTCAAATTTTCGAAAACATCAGACAAGCCCCGCCGCAAAATCTACCGCGGCTGCGGCTGGGCAATCATCTTTTCCTGCGCGGGGCTGTTCTTCGGGTCTATCGCCAAGAAGATGGGCCCGCCTGATGTCTCTGCCTTTATCGTCGATTTCGACGTGATCTTCTGGGTCGAGGTCGTGGGCGTCTGGGCGTTTTCGCTGGCCTGGTTGGTCAAAGGCCGCGCCGATCAGGAGATGCTGGCCGTTGCACCAACGGTGCCACGGCAGACGGGCTAAAGTGGCAGCGCAGAGGTCGATTTGATCTCTTCCATCGACAACAATGCGGTGACGTTGAAGATGCGTACCTCGGATATCAGCGCCTGATAGAACTCGTCATAGGCCCGCGCATTGGCCACCCGCACCTTCAAAATATAGTCGATGTCGCCCGCAAGACGGTGGGCCTCCAACACCTCGGGTCGCGCGCGAAGCGTTTGCAGGAACCGGTCCTGCCAGTCGGCTTCATGCTCAGATGTACGGATCAGGACGAAGAAACATGCCTCCAGCCCTAGCTTTTCGGGGTCCAGCAGCACGGTGTCCTGTTTGATGACGCCTTTGCTGCGCATTTTCTTGATTCTGTTCCACACCGGCGTCTTGGAACTGCCTGTTTTCTTGGCAATTTCATCAAGACTCTGTGATGCGTCGCGTTGCAACTCTGCGAGGATATTCCGGTCCATCGCGTCCAACTGGTCTGCCATTCCTGAATTCTCTCCGATTGGGAACTGACGTTCCTAATTTACGATTCAAGAGAACAATATTCCTTATCTGGGCGAATGGGTAGGCTTTATTAGGATTTTTTCCTATCTATAAGGGCAACACCGCAAAGGAACGCTTGATATGAAGCATTTTCCAATTTTCATGGCCCTCGAGGGCCGCCGCGTCGTCCTGTCGGGCGGCGGGGAGGCTGCATTGGCCAAGCTGCGCCTGCTGTTGAAGACCGAAGCCAAGCTGACCGTTGTGTCTGACAACGCTGCGCCGGAAATTCGCGATTGGGCCGCTCAAGGCCGTCTGTCCCTGATCAACCGCGCGATGGAGCCGGGTGACGCGATCTGCGCCTCCCTGTTTTACGCAGCGAACGAGAATGATGCCGAGGACGCCCGCGTTGCCGCCTTAGCGCATCGCGACGGTGCCTTGGTGAATATCGTCGACAACCTGGCCGACAGCCAGTTCATCACACCCGCGATCGTGGACCGTGACCCGGTGACTGTGGCGATTGGCACGGAAGGTGCCGCCCCTGTCTTGGCCCGCTCGATCAAGAAGTCGCTGGAGGAGCAGCTTTCACCCAACCTCGGCCTGATGGCCCGCATCGGCAAAGCCTTCCGCTCCAAAGTTGAGGCCCTGCCCTTTGGTGCCAAGCGCCGCGCCTTTTGGTCGGATTATTACGCGGCAGACGTGGCCGACGCGGATGTTGCGCAGGAACGCCTAGAAGACCTGCTCGACAAGCACCTGCACGCGCCTGAGCGTGAAGGTTGGGTTGATCTGGTCGGCGCCGGCCCCGGTGATCCCGAATTGCTGACATTGAAGGCCCGCAAGGCGTTGGATAACGCCGATGTGGTGATCTACGACCGCCTCGTCGCCCCGGAAATTCTGGAATTGGCCCGCCGCGAAGCGGTAATGCTGTCGGCTGGAAAGGAAGGCTTCGGCCCCTCGGTCACCCAAGACGCAATCAACGAGATGATCGTCAGCCACGCCCGCGGCGGCGCACATGTCGTGCGGTTGAAGTCGGGTGACCCAACCGTGTTTGGCCGCCTGGACGAGGAAATTGAGGCCTGCGAGGCGTCCGGTGTGAAATGGACCATCGTACCGGGCATCACCTCGGCCTCTGCCGGTGTGGCTGCATTGGGCCAAAGCCTTACAAAACGCGGTCGCAACTCTGCGGTGCGGTTGATCACGGGCCATGACACCAAGGGATATGCCGATCACGACTGGCGCGCATTAGCACAACCCGGCGAGGTTGCCGCGATCTATATGGGCAAGAAATCCGCGCGGTTTATCCAAGGCCGATTGCTGATGCACGGGGCCAACCCCGACACGCCAGTGACCGTGATCGAAAACGCTTCGCGCGCCTCGCAGCGTATCCTGTCGACCAAGTTGAGCGAGCTGGAGCCCTCCCTGACGGAGGCCAATTTCGACGGTCCTGCCCTTGTCTTTCTGGGCCTCGCGCCCCGCGCCGCTTTGCAGGTGGCTGATCAATTTGAACAAAAGGAGGCTGCGGTATGAGCAAGCCCTTTACTCCCAAAGTCGTCACCGCAAACGCACTGCTTGAGGGTGACGTGATCTATCTGACGGCGGATGACCAATGGTCGCGCACCATCAAGGATGCCGAGGTTATCGAAGACGAAGCCCATGGCGACTTGCGGATGCTGTTTGGCCAGTCGCAACCCAATGACGTTGTCGGCGTCTATCTAGCCGACGTGACCCTGACCGACAATGGCCCGCAGCCCGTGCATTTCCGCGAGGAGTTCCGCACCAAGGGCCCGTCTAACTACAACCACGGCAAACAGGCGGAGCTGGTTTAATGTATCAATACAACGACTTCGACCGCGACTTTCTTGCAGAACGCAACGCGCAGTTCCGCGCCCAGGTGGAGCGCCGCATTGACGGCTCCCTGACCGAGGATGAGTTCAAGCCGCTGCGTCTGATGAACGGTCTGTACCTACAACTGCATGCCTACATGCTGCGTGTGGCCATTCCCTATGGCACGCTGAATGGCGGCCAGATGAACGTCTTGGCGGACATCGCGGACAAGTGGGACAAGGGCTACGGCCATTTCACCACGCGCCAAAATATTCAGTATAATTGGCCCGAATTGCGCGATGTCCCGGACATGTTGGACGCGCTGGGCGAGGTTGGCATGCACGCCATTCAAACCTCCGGCAATACGATCCGCAACGTCACCTCCGACCATTTCGCGGGCGCTGCCGCGGATGAGATCGAAGACCCCCGCCCCACGGCTGAGTTGCTGCGCCAGTGGTCCACGGACCACCCGGAATTCCAGTTCCTGCCGCGTAAGTTCAAGATCGCCGTAACAGGCTCGCCCAATGACCGCGCCGTGACCAAAGCACATGATATCGGCCTGCGCATGGTCGAACGGGACGGCGAAAAAGGTTACGAGGTCATTGTCGGCGGCGGTCTTGGCCGCACACCAATGGTCGGCAAAGTGCTGCGGGACTTCCTGCCCAAGGCGGACCTGCTGCCCTATTGCGAGGCCATCGTCAGCGTTTACAACTTGCTGGGTCGTCGTGACAACAAGTACAAAGCGCGCATCAAGATCACCGTGCATGAGAACGGCATCGACACAATCCGCGACCTAGTCGAAGAACGGTTTGCGTTGCTGCGCCCACAATTTGGCGGCGTTGATCAAGAGATGCTGGCAGGCATCGAGGCGCAATTTGCCGCCCCAGAGTGGGAGCAGGCGTCGATTGCGCCCTTCAACGCGGCCTATCATGAGAACCCGGTGTTCCGCTCTTGGGTCGACACCAATATCACCAAGCACCGCAATGACGACTACGCCATCGTGTCGATCAGCATCAAGAAGCAGGGGCAAACGCCCGGCGACGCGACGTCTGAGCAGATGCGGGTGATGGCCGAGATCGCGCGTGAGTTCGCTCATGACGAGCTGCGCATCAGCCATGAGCAGAACGTGATCCTGCCGCATGTGCATAAATCCCACCTGCCCACGATCCATGCTCGCCTGCGCGAGGTGGAATTGGCGACTGCCAATATCGGCCTGATCTCCGATATCATCGCCTGCCCCGGCATGGATTACTGCGCGCTTGCAACGGCCCGCTCGATCCCTGTGGCGCAGCAGATTGCCACCCGTTTTGACGAGCTGAAGCTGGAGCATGATATCGGCGAGCTGAAGATCAAGATCTCCGGCTGCATCAATGCCTGCGGGCACCACCATGTGGGTCACATCGGCATTCTCGGTCTCGATCGTGCGGGCGTTGAAAACTACCAAATCACGCTAGGCGGCGATCACACTGAAACCGCTGCTGTCGGCGAACGTGCTGGCCCCGGCTTTGCCTATGACGAAATTGTGCCAGCCATTGAGCGGCTGATTGAAGCCTATCTTGAGCTGCGCGCGGGAGACGATGAGCTGTTCATCGATACGTACCGCCGTCTTGGCATGGCACCGTTCAAAGCCGCACTCTATCCGGAGGTCAAAGCCAATGCCGCTTAAGGAACTCGCCGAACGCCGCACCCTGCTGCATCGCAAAAGCGATGCGCAGACCGTGCTGAAACACGCGCTGGATGACGTGCAGATTGGCGAGGTTGCTCTCGTCTCCAGCTTCGGCGCGGAAAGCGTCGTGCTGCTGCATATGGTGGCCGAGATTGACCCGGCCACGCCGGTGATCTTCCTCGACACTGAGATGCTGTTTCCCGAAACGCTGACCTATCAGCGCGAACTGGCCAGCACCTTGGGCCTGACGGATATCCGCGTCGTGACCCCTGACCGCGCCAAGGTGATGGAGCGGGACGTGGACGGCATCCTGCACACTTTCGACACCGATGCGTGCTGCACCCTGCGCAAGACCGAGCCGCTGGAACGCGCATTGCAAGGTTTTGGCGGCTGGATCACCGGGCGCAAGCGGGTACAGGGCGGACAACGCGCCCAGCTGCCGCTTTACGAGAAGGACGAGACCACGCGCATCAAGATCAACCCGCTGGCCGCGTGGACGCCCAAGATGATAGCGGACTACATGGATCAGCACGACCTGCCGCGCCACCCGTTGGTGGCACGCGGGTTCGCCTCCATCGGCTGCGCGCCCTGCACCACCAAAGTGGCCGAGGGCGAAGACCCGCGCGCGGGCCGCTGGCGCGGGCAAGAGAAAACAGAATGCGGCATCCATTTCGAGGGTGGCAAAGCGATCAGACAGGAGAGCGCGGCATGAGCGTTTTGGTACAAGACACAGGCTTCGTCATTGACGATTGGGACCGCGGTTTCACCCCGCTGGCCGAGCTGCCCGCCAATGACACCGTGTGCTGCATCGATCTGCCCAGTGACGCAGACCCTGCGGGGCTGGCTAACCGGCTGAGTACGACCGACATGATCCGCATCGACTTCCCTTCTTCTGCGGATGGGCGGGGCTTTACCATCGCCCGCCGTTTGCGGCTGATGGGCTATGAAGGCCGCCTACGCGCCCATGGCCATGTGATTGCGGACCAATACGCCATGGCGCGCCGGTCGGGATTTGACGAGGTGGAGATACCAGGCGATCTGGCCGCGCGTCAGCCACAGGATCAATGGCTGGCCCGCGCGAATTGGAAAGCGCACGATTACCAGAACCGCCTGCGCGCCTGAACCGCACTTCCAGAACCCAGATTTCCCCGTTACAGAGAAGGGCGAGGTGTCAACCTCGCTAGACACGCTATGAATGACATGACCATGAACGCACCCGCAAAAGCCGTCCCCACACTGCCCGATGCGCAGACTGTGACGGAAGTGAAGCACTGGACCGACCGCCTGTTTTCGTTCCGGGTGACGCGCCCCGCGTCGCTTCGGTTCCGCTCCGGCGAGTTCGTGATGATCGGCCTGATGGGCGACCCGCACCCCGAGACTGGCAAGCAAAAGCCGCTTTTGCGCGCCTATTCCATCGCGTCGCCAAGCTGGGATGAAGAATTGGAATTCTACTCCATCAAGGTCCAAGACGGCCCGCTGACGTCAAAGCTGCAGCACATCCAACCCGGCGATCAAATCATCCTGCGCCCCAAGCCCGTGGGCACGCTGGTCCATGACGCGCTGCTGCCCGGCAAGCGGCTGTGGTTCTTCGCCACCGGCACCGGCTTTGCGCCCTTCGCGTCCCTGCTGCGCGACCCGCAAACCTTTGAGGATTATGACCAGATTATCATGACCCATACCTGCCGCGACGTGGCGGAGCTGGAATATGGCAAGCAGCTGATCGAAAATATCCGCAGCGACGAAATGATGGGCGAGCTGCTGGGCGAAGAGAACCTGAAAAAGCTGGTCTACTACCCCACCACCACCCGCGAGGAGAGCCCGGTTATGGGCCGCATCACCACGCGGCTGAAAGACGGGTCGGTCTTCAAGGATCTGGGGATCGACGGCATTTCTGCAGACACCGACCGCGCGATGGTGTGCGGGTCAATGGGGCTGAACACAGACCTCAAGGAAATTCTGGAAGGCTTCGGCCTGGAAGAAGGCGCGAATAGCGACCCGAAACACTATGTGGTCGAAAAGGCATTTGTCGGCTAAGCCCCTCCAACTTAAACAAAAAACCCGCGCCGAGATTGCTCGACGCGGGTTTTCTTTTTCTTGGCCTAAGACTTATTGGCCGATGGCGTCTTTGACGGCATCCAGAGCGGTTTGGAGCAGCTCAGGATTGTCGCGCGCAGCATCCAGACCCTTTTTCAGCGTGGTGCTGAGCAGCGGGTTCGAGACGTTGTCATCGATCATTGTGACGACCGTGTCGTAGTCAAAGCCAGCAACGGTCAGCGCCTCGTTGGCTTCACCAACCGTCGCAGCCTCAGTAGTCGCTTCTTCTGTGGCAGTTTCCGCCTCTTCGGTCACGGCTTCGGCAGCTTCCTCAGTCGCGGTTTCGGCTTCTTCAGTGACAGCTTCGGCGGCGTTCTCAGTCGCCTCGGCGGCTTCCTCGGTCGCGGCTGCAGCAGCTTCTTCAGCGGCTTTTGCTTCTTCTTCCAGTTTGGCCGCTTCTTCCGCAGCTTTGGCTTCCGCTTCTTCTGCAGCTTTCGCAGCGGCTTCCTCGGCAGCTTTGGCTTCTTCCTCTAGCTTGGCGGCTTCTTCGGCGGCGGCAGCCTCAGCTTCTTCTGCGGCTTTGGCGGCGGCTTCTTCAGCAGCCTTGGCTTCTTCTTCCAGCTTCGCGGCTTCCTCGGCGGCCTTGGCTTCGGCTTCTTCCGCTGCTTTGGCTGCAGCTTCTTCAGCGGCCTTGGCTTCCTCGGCAGCCTTCGCCTCTGCTTCTTCGGCGGCTTTCGCGGCGGCCTCTTCGGCAGCCTTGGCTTCCTCGGCGGCTTTTGCTTCAGCTTCCGCTGCTGCTTTCGCAGCTTCTTCTTCGGCGGCCTTCATCGCTTCGGCGGCCTCATCGTCGCCCGAGAACCATCCCATCGCAGAGGCCGGCGCAACCGAAGTCGCTCCCAAAACGGCCGCAAGAACCAGAGCAGATACAACGTGCTTACGCATTTTCAAATTCCTTATACATTTGGGGGACTGACTGCCCCAATGCCGCCCATTTAGGTCATGTCGTGCCGATGGACAACGCCACAAAGGGGGGAAAGGTCCCCTATTTACGCCATTTGCGCCAAAACCCGCTTGAACCACGCCAGACGGGTCACTAGTTTGCACACTCGTAGATGACCAACCATTCAAGGAATATTTGCCATAGCCCGCAGACCCCATAACGCACCCCCGGTGCGTGAGACCGGCCCCCGCGTCAACGACCGCATCCGTGCCGATGAAATTCGCCTTATTGGCGCCGAAGGTGAAAACGTCGGCGTCGTGACGCCGTCCCGCGCCATGCAGATGGCTGACGAGGTCGGCCTCGACCTTGTCGAAATTTCGCCAAACGCTTCGCCGCCCGTCTGCAAGATCATGGATTTCGGCAAATACAAATACGAGACCCAGAAAAAAGAGGCCGAAGCGCGCAAAAAGCAAAAGATCATCGAGATCAAGGAAGTCAAATTCCGTCCGAACACGGACACCAATGATTACGATGTCAAAATGCGCAACGTGTTCAAGTTTCTGGAAAACGGCGACAAGGTGAAGGTCACCCTGCGCTTTCGTGGCCGCGAGATGGCACACCTCAACCTTGGCCGCGAATTGCTGGAACGCGTTGCCGCCGATGTAGAGGGCAAAGGCAAAGTGGAAAACATGCCCAAAATGGAAGGCCGTCAGATGATCATGCTGATCGGCCCGCTGAAGAACTAAGCGTTCAGTATCTGAAAGCTACGAATGGCCCCGCCTCTGCGGGGCTTTTCTTTTTGTGGCTAGCCGCGCCGCGGCTGCGGGCGTTGCGGGATTTCCTTCAACAACCCTCCGACACCCATGGCAGCGATGTCGTCTGAGCTGACCGGCGTTCCGCACACCACCCGCTCCAGCACCCAATCCGCGCCATTCAGCGCCGGAGACCTGGCGCAACCGGGCAGCCCAATGACGGGTCTGCCGTTGAGCTTGCCCACAAACAACAGATTGCCGGGGTCCACAGGCATGCCAAACCGATCCACCTGCCCGCCCACGTCGCGCAGCGCTTGCGGGGCGACATCCACCGGGTCAGACGTGGCCGATGCCGTGAGGATCAGCACCAGATCGGCAGTGGCCGTTCGCAGAGCATCGGCAAGAGCCGCACCGCGATGGGGAACGGTGATGACCTCGCTCAAAGTGGCGCCCAACGCGGTAAGGCGCGCCTCCACGGCTGATACCCCCTTGCCTTTGTCCGGCTCAGCACCGGTTTCGGTGACAATCAAACATGCCGATTTGAGCTGCGCAGTTGTCACGTCAATTGCGCCAGATGGCCGTCGGGCGGCCGCCTCCGCCCTTTCCAACGCCGCCTCGTCGACCCCGTAGGAGATGATCTTGATCGTCGCCAGCAACCCACCCTTCTCCATTCGGTTCATGGGCGCGACGGTCGCGCAGGTGATCATTGGGTCAACTGCATTCAGCGCATTGATGGCCTCGGCCTCGATCCGGGCGATCCCAGGGGATGTCGCGATGACGTTGACCCGGCCCGTGAACGGTTTGGTCAATTCGACGTCGTCGCCGCTGCCGTCAACCAGGGCGCTCGCAACCCGCAATGCGGCGGCATTTTCTTCAACATCTTGCGCGCCCAGCAGCGCCACAACAACCTCCGCCACACCTGCGCGTTGCAACTGGGTTATGTCGTCCGATGATAACATCTGGCCCTTTCTAAGCCGCACGTCGCCCTGGCGTAGGGAATGGGCCAGAATGCCACCCTCTGCTTTCGCCAAGGAGACCGCCCCAAACTTCACGATGCAGGCCGTTTCGGGCCACGCAATGTCAAAACGATCTGCGCCATGATGGACACGGCGATTTCCGCGGGGGATTTGGCCCCGATATCCAGCCCAACCGGCGCATTGATACGGGCGAGCTGGTCGTCACCAATTCCGGCCTCCGCAAGCCGCGCCAGCCGTTTGGCGTGAGTTCGGGTAGACCCAAGGCAGCCGATATAGAAACAGTCGGACGCCAGGGCCTGCTCAATCGCGGGGTCATCAATCTTCGGGTCATGGCTGAGGGTGACAACCGCGCTGCGATGATCAGGCGCAAAGGCGGCAACGGCCTCGTCCGGCCAGTCATGCACCAAGGTTTCGCCGGGAAACCGCGCGTCGCTGGCAAAGGCCTCGCGCGGGTCGATCACAACTGGATCAAACCCCGCCAGCCGCGCCATGGTCACCAGCGGCTGGGCAATATGCACCGCGCCGACAATGGCCATGCGCAGGGGTGGGTTGTGGATGGCCACGAAGTCGTCACCGTCAAACCCCGATTTGTCGGAGGCAAAGCGGTTGTCAAATCCCTCACCCAAGGCCGTCAACCTACGGGCCCAGCTTTCGACATTGACTACGTAAGCGACAGCGTTGCAGGCTTTGCGGGCCGCAACCAAATCGGCCAGCAACGGTTCGGGAAGCGCGTTTCCGACCGGCTCCACAAGAATGCGGATGGTGCCGCCGCAAGCCAGCCCCACGGCGAAAGCCTCGTCATCGCTGACGCCGAATTCGAGCAGGCGCGGTTTGCCATCCTCCAACGCGTCAATGGCTTCAACCACCACCGCGCCTTCCACGCAGCCGCCCGAGACTGACCCCATGATGTCGCCGGCGCCGCTGATCACCAACTGGCTGCCAACGGGCCGCGGGGCAGAGCCCCAGGTTTCAATCACCGTCGCAAGCGCCGCCCCGGCGCCGGACCGGTGCCAGTCCAGGGCAATTGCGGGAATGTCGTCAGGGTGCTGCGTCACGGATGGTCCTTGTCAGAAAGCAATTGTTCCGGGCGGAACGCACATCAATGTAGGCGACATCGTCACGCGCGAAAAGCGTATTGGCGTAGCCATCAATGTTGCCCTGCGCAGTGATGGCCCCGGTGCCGTAAATGATCCGGTCATCAGCCCCATAGGCCTTGACCAGATAGTCCGGCGAGGTCGTGAGGATCGGCGGCAGCCCGTCGTCATTCCACGGGGTGCAGTCGGCCTCGCACAGAAAGACCGGCCCGGATTCAGCGTAGGGGTGCAGCGCCTCAAATGGCCGAGCGGCAAGGATCAGCATGGCGTCGCCCTCCGGTATGTTCTTCAGGCAGCACCGGCACGGCTTGCCCTCACCATCGGAGAAGGCGCGCTCGGCTGGCATACCATTGGCGTCCGGCCCACCTGCACGGATGGAGCGCACAAAGTCCTGGTCGTAAGATTGATATTTCATGTCATCGTTCCTCTTTAGGGTTTGTCCCCAAAAGGTATCCAACTGGTGCCACCCCATGCGACCCGAAGCCTGCGCATCCATCACAGCATCGCCATAAGCCGCTGTTTTTCGCCGGCATCTTCGGGTCGGCCAATGGCCCGCGCCAACCCTTCGAGGGAGGCCACATTGTGCCCCGCGCGAAAGCTGTCGACATGCGGCAACATGGCCGCGATGCCCTTGGCTTTGGGCGCAAAACCGTCCCAACGCAGCAGCGGGTTCAACCAGATCACCTGCCGCGCGGACAGGTGTAGCCGCTCCGCCTCCCGCGCCAGTTGATCAGCGTTGTCGCGGTCCAGCCCGTCGGTGATCAAGAGCACCACCGCGCCCTGCCCCAAAACGCGCCGCGACCAGTCGCGGTTAAAATCATGCAGGCATGCGCCAATGCGCGTGCCGCCTTCCCAGTCCTGCGCCTCAGCCCCCGCGGCAGCTAGCGCCGCATCCACATCGCGGGTCGCCAAATGGCGAGTGATATTGGTCAGGCGCGTGCCAAAGGTGAAAGCGTGCACCTTGGACCAGCCGGCGCCCTTGTGACTGCTAACAGCGTGCAGAAAATGCAGCATCGCGCGGGAATAATGCGACATAGAGCCTGATATGTCGCAGATCGCCACCAGATTTGGCCATCGTATTCGGCGGGACTTTGTTTCGAAATCGCGCAGCTCTCCGCCGTAGCGCATCGCGCTGCGCTGTGTGGCGCGCCAGTCTACCATACGGCCGTTTGAAGCCAGCTCGGTTCGACGAGATTTCAAGGGTCTCACCGGCAAGCTCAGCTTGGCCAGCATGCGCTTGGCCTCGGCCATTTCCGCATTGCTCATCTGCTCAAAATCGAGCGAGCGCAAACGCTCCTCCCCGGACATGGTGCGCGAAGCATCGATCTCAATCTCGGTGCCGTCTTCATCAGTCTCGGGCTGTTCCACCTCGCGGTTTACACCCTCCAACAACGCCTCCGCCGCACGTTTCTCGGCAGGTTTGGCCTTGCGCTCTTCCTGCACGCCACGAATGGCGGGGGTCAGCGCCGCGATCATGTGCTCCAAATAGCGCGGGTCGCGCCAATAGAGGCGGAAGATTTGTGCAAACACCGTGCGGTGTTCCGGCCGCGACACGAAGCAGGCCTGCAACGTGTGGTAAAAGTCCTGTTTGTGGGTGAACCCAGCGGCTTCCACTGCGCGAATGGCATCGATGATGCGACCCGGCCCGACCGGCAATCCGGCGCTGCGCAGCGCGCGGGCAAACCAGGTGATGTTGGAGGCCAGCTTGCCGTCCTCAGGGATATCGAGCGCGTTGAATTTGGCCATGGTCGACTTGGGGGCTAGCCCCCAAACCCCCAAGGTATTTTTGAAACAATGATGGTCATGCCGGTGCGAGCTCGGCGCGGACCTCGTCGAGTATGCGCTTGGCTTCAGAGCCTTGGATTTTCTGGATGTCGTCCTGGTATTTCAGAATCGCGCCCATTGTGTCGGCGATCACCTCGGGGCTCATGGTCAAAGCGTCCAGCGCTAGCAGGCATTTGGCCCAGTCGATGGTTTCGGCAACACCCGGCTTTTTGAACAAATCCTCCGTGCGCAGCTTCTGGACAAATGCCACAATCTCACGGCTCAGGGTCTCCTGCGCCTCCGGCGCGCGGGCGGCAAGGATTTCCATCTCACGGGCGAAATCCGGGTAGTCGACCCAATGATACAGGCAGCGGCGTTTCAACGCGTCATGCACTTCCCGCGTGCGGTTCGAAGTCAGGATCACAATCGGCGGCTCGGCGGCCTTGATGGTGCCCAGCTCGGGGATGGTCACTTGAAAATCGCTGAGCGCTTCTAGAAGGAACGCCTCAAACGGCTCATCGGTGCGGTCCAGCTCGTCGATCAGCAGGACAGGCGCGCCGCCCTCCTGCGGCTGCATCGCCTCCAGCAAAGGTCGCGCTGTCAGGAAGTCGTCCGAAAACAGCTCTTGCTGCAAAGATTGCTTGTCTGCGCCACCTGCAGCCTCCGCCGCGCGGATCGCCACCATCTGGGCGGGGAAGTTCCATTCATAGACCGCAGAAGACGCGTCCAACCCCTCGTAGCATTGCAACCGGATCAGACGACGCCCCAGCGCGGCAGCGATCGCCTTGGCGATCTCGGTCTTTCCGGTCCCCGCCTCGCCTTCCAAAAACAACGGGCGTCCCAGCTTGAGGGACAGAAACACCACCGTCCCCAGCGCACGCCCGCAGACATAGTCCTGCCCCTCCAGCAGCTTGATTGTGTCGTCAATGGATTGGGGCAGCTGCGTCATAGAGTCCTCCGGCCCCCTATAGCTGCACCTCATGCGCGGGAGGTCAAGCCAGCCGATTGCACAGCTGCTTGAACAGGCGTAGAAAAAATCATCATTCTCGCGGAGACCCATCATGAACGTGACCACACCGATCAAAGCCAAAGATGCCCCCGACATGGCCCGTTTCGATTGGGAGGATGCGTTTCGGCTGGAAGATCAGCTTTCGGAAGACGAACGGATGTTGCGCGACGGCGCGCGCCAGTTTGCCGAATCCGAGCTGGCCCCGCGCATCATCGAGGCCTACAGCACCGAGGCCGCTGACCCGTCCATTTTCAAAAAAATGGGGGAAGCCGGGCTACTTGGGCTGACGGTGCCGGAAGAATACGGCGGCCTTGGCGCGTCCTACGTCACCTACGGCCTGGTCGCGCGGGAGATTGAACGGGTCGATTCCGGCTACCGCTCAATGATGTCGGTGCAGTCCTCGCTGGTGATGTACCCGATCTACGCCTACGGCTCAGAAGAGCAGCGCCAGAAATATCTGCCGGGCCTCGCTTCGGGCGATTTGGTCGGTTGTTTCGGTCTGACGGAAGCTGATGCGGGGTCTGACCCTGCGGGCATGAAAACCGTCGCCAAAGCCAAAGGGGATGGCTACGTGATCTCCGGCTCCAAGATGTGGATTTCCAACGCGCCGTTTGCCGATGTGTTCGTGGTTTGGGCCAAATCAGAGGCGCATGGCGGCAAGATCCGCGGCTTCGTACTGGAAAAAGGCATGGCGGGGCTGTCAGCCCCCAAGATTGGCGGCAAAATGTCCCTGAGGGCCTCCACCACAGGCGAGATCGTCATGGACGGGGTTGAGGTCGGCGCAGACGCGCTGCTGCCAAATGTCGAAGGGCTGAAGGGCCCGTTTGGTTGCCTGAACCGGGCGCGCTATGGCATCAGTTGGGGCGTCATGGGCGCGGCGGAGTTCTGCTGGCATGCCGCGCGCCAATACGGGCTGGACCGCAAGCAGTTCAACAAACCCTTGGCGCAAACCCAGCTGTTCCAGAAGAAGCTGGCCGATATGGCGACCGAGATCACGCTGGGCCTGCAAGGCTCGCTGCGGGTGGGTCGGCTGATGGATGAGGGCAACGCCGCGCCCGAGATGATTTCGCTGATGAAGCGTAACAACTGCGGCAAGGCGTTGGAGATTGCCCGCCACGCCCGCGACATGCATGGCGGCAACGGGATTTCCGAGGAATTTCAGGTGATCCGGCACATGATGAACCTTGAGACGGTCAACACGTATGAGGGCACGCACGATGTGCATGCCCTCATCCTTGGCCGCGCGATCACCGGCTTGCAGGCGTTTTTCTAAGCGACCCTTAGCCCAACCCCAGCAACGGCAGCAGCAGCCCCAACAACAATGCCTCAAACGGGAAGCTGCTTCCGTCATCCTCGGCTTCTGCCGCATCAATATCTTCATCCGGATCAACCTCGTCAGGTGGCGGGCTGACCGTCGGCGGAACGAGTGGTCCGGGCGCGTCAGCGCTGATATCCGCCCCTGCCCCGTCTTGCCAGGTTTCGATCTCGGCGCGCCCTGCCTCCGTCCGGGCGAATGTCAGGCGCACGATTTCGCCGGGCTGGGAGAATTCGACCTCGACGTTTTGCCCCCTGATATCCGGCGTGAACGCTTCCCGGTCGGCCACGGCGAATGTTTCGGCTTCTGGCGACTGATCCACACCGGGCGTTCGCGGGATGTCGAACAGCTCATGCCAGTTGTCCGGGGTTTCTGCGGTCAGACTTTCGCCCCAAACAGCAATGGTTTCGCCCAGGTCTTCGATCGACAGCGATGTGCGCAGGCTGTCCCCCTCAAATTCAGGGGCAACCATGAAAACAACCAATTTGTCCGCACTGTCGAAGCCAAAGAGCGAAACATCATCCGGGTCCCGGTGATCATTTTCTTCGTACCAATCCAAGGCCCGCGTCCCGATCAGGCTTTCGGCCATCATGTCCTGAGTGGCACCGCCGGCAAAGATATAGGGTTCGCCGTCGGTCCCTTCGATGCTGGAGCGCGCAGCGTGAACCGTGTCCCAGCCATAGACGCCTGCGGCCTCAACACCCAACGGCTGATATTCGGAGAATATCTGCAGGATGTTTTCACCATGCTCCAACCCATGCGCCCGGGTGTCGAGCTTCGACTGGTAATACCGCTCGAAATCCAGATTGCTGCGGGACTGATGATCTATGTCCTCGCCTGGGTTTTCTCTCTCATAGAGCTGCGCCGCCTCTTTGCGGGTGAGGCTCGCCGTGTTGTAGGCCGACAAGTAGAGATTGGGTGCCTCCCCCCCCAAGGCTTCTACGGCGTCTTCCCAATCGTTCAGCCCTTCGGCCACATCTTCGACCTGTTTGCCTGCGCCGTTCGGCTCAAACACAAAGCGGTGGTGGCTGAGCAGGTCGGTCATGAGCAACGACTCGTCACTGAGGACATCCAAAAGCGCATCATTCGCAGCCTCACTTTTGCCCAGCTGAACGCTGAACCGCACCTGATCCGGGTTGACTTCAAAACGCTGCTCTATGTCAGATATGACCTCTGAATATGCATTCACGACTTCGCCGTAGTCGGTGGCCTGCGCGAGGCTGTTGCCATCGAAGACATCGTAATATTCGTTGCCAATCTCGAAGATCAGTTTGTCGGGAAGCGGCCCGAACTTACCGGAATAGACGTCCTCCAGGAAATCGGTTGCCCCTTGTTTAAGGGCGTCCGGGTCGTCTTGGTAAATGGCGGTCGGCAAGACGATGGACACCGCCATTCCATTCTCTGCCGCGAAGGAGAATATGTCCTCCAAATCTGGGCGGTTCAGTGAAGCATTAGGGTCAAACAGCCCCTCATGCTGGAAACCGTACAGCCCGTTATTGACCTCCGCGAGGGTCCCCCCGGGCCAAATGATCATACCAAGGCTGGTCTCTTCGACCTGCTCGGCAAAGTCCTCAAAATCCCGGAACGCGTTGTAGCGCGTCCCGAAGCTCTGTGTTGTCGTGACCAACGCATCGCCCGCTGGGCCGTTGGCAGATAAGTCTCGTAGTTCCAGCACCTCTATCACCCCCGTGTATAAGCACGAGGTCGATATGCAGAGACGTCGATTAATTATTTGTTTTCAGCAATATACAGTTTGATTTGAATGCAACGTAGTTGACGATTGCGGCACGGCCGCATGCCTTATTTCATTGAAGGGATTCTGGTGAAGTTACGTCAAATGCGAATGATAAAGATCAATCGGCTTTACCGTTTCCGCCGCGGAAACAGTCAATGAGTCGTTTTGACCCTGTCCACAGTGAAGAAAAAGTCCGGCGCGACCTCCTCTTGCATGGCGACGTCGTCAGGCACCGACTCAGGTCCCGCAAGAAACACATTCGCTCCGAAATGGCTGTGCATGCGGGCCAGGTTCTCCATCCGGTCGCCGGTCAGTTCCGCGTAGAATTTCGCATAATTCTCGGTGGCCTTGAGCTCATCAATCTTGTCGCGGTGTTTGCCCACAGAATATTCATGCGCGGCGCGCAGCTCCGGGTCAGCCATCAGCTTGTCAAACTCCGCCTGCAATATATCGCGCTTGGTCTGAATGGACCGGTCCTCTTCCCAGTTGTTATTCATGCGGAACCAGTAGCTCAGCCCTTGATCCCGGTCGACATGGTTCACCCGCCCCCGGTCGCGCTTGACCAAAAAGCTTTCGGCGGAACGGACCGCGTAGTGGTTGAGCGTCACCAGATCATAGCCGTAGCTGTCGGTCGTGGACCGCCAGCCGTTGCGGATCAGCTTCTTGGGCATCGGTTTGCCTGACCCGTTCACCCACCTGATTTGGTCCCAGAGGTCCGGCTTTAGCCCTTTGGGGCGATGCACACCCATCTTCTTGTAGATGCCCACGTTGCGGAACAGTGTCTTGAAGCCCCAGGCCTGATGCGGCTTGCGGCACAGCTCTGGCGCGCAGCGGACGAATTGGTCAATCAGGAACTTGTCCTCATAGGCATGCACGTCGCCATTGCCGAACAACCGCCATGTCAGCGAGATCATGTTGGCCTCGCCCACGGCGTCATACAGATCCTCAAGCCGGCCCTGCCCCGTGTGGATGTTGATAAACTCATCCACATCCATCGAAATCACCCAGCCCGCGTCCTTAAGAACCTGTTCATGGTCTGACGCTGCAAGCGCCCAGTGTTGCGGCTTCAGGTCGGTGCCATGAAACTTGTTGTCCCGCCGCTGCACGATGCCGCGTTCCATCAGCAGGTTCAGCAGCTCATCGGTGCCGTCATTGCAGTCGTTTGTATAGACCAGAAAGTCGTCCACCCCGATGGCGCGGTGATAGGCGATCCATTCTAGAATGAACGGCCCTTCGTTCTTCATGCAGGTGACAATCAGGGTGCGGCCGCCCTTGCTGGCCTTGGCAGGGGCGGCCTTCATCTTGCTTTCAGGCGGGCGCACAGGTTTGTGCCGCCATAGGTTTTCGGCCATCTCCAGCAGCGTTTCGTCTTCAATCAACGAGGTTTTCGGCACGATCTCCGCCGCCGTGTTCTTGGGGTGCCGGATCGCCATGGCGCGCCAGAACGGGGCCATCTCCTCCGGCTGAGGCGTGGCGTCCACAATCCGTACAAACCGCCAGACTTTGTCCGAGCCCACACGTGCAGGCGCCACGCACCAGCGCCGGTTGGCGCGCGGGTTGTCGAATTGGCGGCAAATATGGTCGCCAAATGCAGGCTTCTTCTTGGGCCGAACGCGCCACGGATAGATGCGTTGCCCCACCAGTTGGATCACGCCGGCGCTGCTATCATGCACGTCCTGAAACGGCGTCGCGCCGGGCTGCAACAGGTCAGTCAGATCAAGGTTCATCACCGCCCACGCGCGGCTGAGGAACCGCCATTTCAGCAGCTCGTAGATTTGCAAATCCGCCAAAGGCGCGGTCCACGGGTCCGTCGGAAGTTCGCCCATCCGGTCCTTGCCGGGCGCGTCAGGTGCGTTCATCGGGTGAGACGCAGGCGGCAGGTCCTCACGGCCCAACGCCACCTCGCATTTCAGATGGACAAGCGCGCTTAGGTTCGAGCCATTGGCCAAAGCTTTAAGTTTTTTCTCAAAGCCCTTCTCAGATTTAGGTTTTTCGCGGTCGAGCAGGATCAATCCCTGTAGGCCAAACTGCGCGGTGTAATAGCTGATCCAGTCCTCGATCACCTCAATGGGCTCGCCGTTGCGTTCTGCGATGCAGACGTTCATATCGGCAAACAGGTCAGTCTCGGGGGCTTGCACGGGCAGGTCCATCTCGCCATCCGCAAGCGCCATGGTGATGGTGTCGCTGACCGCATGATCCTTGCCAATGAACATCAACCCGCCGCCAATGCTGCGCGCCTCGGAAAACTGGGCGCAGCCGTCGCGATTCTTGGGGTCAAACAGCTTGAAATCGGTGCCGGACTTGAAAAACACCCGCAGCCCCATGCCGCCCACCGGGTCTTCCCAGCCGATGCACTCTAGCGCCACAAGCCCCTTGCCCTGCGTCACGTTCAACGTGCGGGCATGATATGTCTCAGCTTTTGGCATCAAGCCCCCTGTATGCGTTCACCAACTGCAACGCGATGTCGCGCGGAAGCGTATCACTGCCGCCCGCCAACAACAGACGACCATACAGCTTCAACGACACCTCGTCGCGCATTAGCTCCGCAAAGCGGTCACGCTGCCATTGCCGGCAGGCCCGCTGCGCCTCGCGCACGCCTTTGATAGCCAGAAACTCGGCCAACACCTGTTCGGTCCCTGCCCGCATATGCGCAATGCTGGTGTCCTCGACGGTGTTGAAATTCCGCTCCACCCAATAGGTCAGGTCGATCTGCTTGGATTGGTGGTTAGGCAGGCCGCGCGACCGTTTGACCATGAACTCCGCCGCCGAGCGCAAGGAGTAGTGGTTCAATTGCACCAGATCGCGCGCAATCGACTGACCCCAGTGCATAATTTGGCCATCATTGGCGACGACCGGGCCGCTCAATTCCGCGCCAGAACCGTCGTGAAACGCGGGCAATCCGTGACGATCCGGGTTTTTCTGACGTGGGCGATGCACGCCCAATTGTCGGAACGGACCGGCGCGCCTGAACAGCGTTTTGAAGAAGCTGCCAATCGCGGGATATAACATGTCCTCGGCGGCCGCTTTGGTGAAACGCATCGTCGTCGCAGCGTCCGAAATTTCGGCCTGACCGTTATGGCCGAACAGCCGCCACGGCAACAAGATTGCGTCGCCACCAATTTTCTCAATAAGATGAGGTATTCCACCCAAATCACTGTTAACATTCAAAAATTCATCACAGTCAATACAAGCAACCCAGTCGGAATCTGTCACCATCGGATGATCCCAAGCTGCCTTCAACGCGGTCCATTGCGGCGGCTTCTCACCCGCTTCCTGCCGCACCACCTCAACGCCCGGCAAGAGCCGCAACAGCGCTTCGGTGTCATCGTCGCAATCGTTGACATAGACTAGAAACCCGCTCACCCCCGCCGCGCGGTGATGGGCGATCCACTCCAACAAATGCGCGCCCTCGTTGCGCATCGTCGTGACGATTGTGATGGTCATACTCACTGCTCAACCCTGCGGTGTTAGTCCGCTGTTTTTGATCCTCTTTTCGGCCAAAAGCGAATCACCTTTTCCTTGCTTTCTAACCTGCCCTTTGCGAAAATCGAAACATCATAAGTGATAAGGCGGGATTAACCCGTTCTTCGCGAGGCAGTGACGTGACCAAAGATTATGCAATCGCCCAACTCTGGATTGGGGGCAATCTCACCTATATGGAGCAGCTTTGCGCCGTCTCCTTCCGTGATGCCGGTCACCATGTGAAGATGTACACCTATGGCGAGGTCGGCAATATCCCTGACGGGATCGAGGTTTGCGACGCCAACGAAATCATGTCGATGGACCACGTCATTGCGCATAAGCGCACCGGCTCGCCCGCTCCGCAGGCGGACAAATGGCGCTACAACATGCTGGCCAAGACCGATGACCAGATCTGGGCCGACACGGACGCCTATTGCGTCAAGAAATTCACGTCTTCCAACGGCCATTTCCACGGTTGGGAGTCCGAGCATCATATCAACAACGGCGTTGTAGGCCTGCCCGCTGACAGCGACACGCTGGCGGGGCTGATCGACTTCACCTCTGACGAATACGCCATCCCCGACTGGTTCAAGCCGGAGCTACGCGAAGAAATGGCGCAGAAGAAAGCCGCAGGGAACCCGGTTCATGTCGGCGAACAAAGCTGGGGCGTCTGGGGGCCGCAGGCGCTGACCCATTTCCTGCACAAAACCGGCGAGCATAAATACGCCATGCCGATTGAGGCGCTGTTCCCGATCAGTTTCAAAAAGCGTCGGTTGATGCTGAAACCGAACCTCGACCTGAGCCATTACGTCACCGACAACACGCTTTCGATCCATTTCTGGGGCCGCCGCATGCGCATGCGCATCATCGAGCGGGAGAATGGCGAGCCGCACCCCGACAGCCTCATCGGCAAGCTGATCAAGAAGCACGGCATTGTGCCCTCCGACGCGCCGATGCCGAAGTCGAACCCGCATAAGCCCAAAGAACCCACGATGGTGCCTGGCACCGCGATCCCCGTTGTCAGCAACGCCGACAAAAAGGGCCGCGGCGGTGTCAACCTGACCGACATCGCAGATGAGCTGAGCCTCGATCAAGGCAGCCAGAAACACAGCTTCACCGAGCTTTATCACATGCTCCTGCAACCCAACCGGCTGAAGGCGCTCAACATGGTGCTGTTGGGCATGGGGGATGCGGAAGATGCTGAAAACGGCATTAGCCCGACCCTGCCTATGTGGCTGAAATACCTGACAAAAGCCAAGATCACGGCCATTGACGAACGCGCCTATTCCAAGGTGAAGGACAAGCGTGTCACAACGATCAAAGCCAGCTTTGATACGCGCCCGCCGCTTGCCGCAATCGCCGGCAAGCTCGACAAGGTGGACCTCGTGCTCGACGACGCCAGCCATCTGTCGCACCACCAACAAAACGCCTTCGCGGAGTTTTTCCCGACACTCAAATCGGGCGGTCTGTACATCGTTGAAGATCTCCGCTTCCAACCCAAGAACCGCGAAAACAGCGGCTATCCCAAAACCGCCGCATTGTTTCAGGGGTACCTGCGCGACGGCGCGTTCAAGCACCCCGATGACGCGTTGCAGACCGCATTGAACGACATGCGGCAAGACATCTCCGGCTGCTTCTTGCATCAGGCTAAATGGCACAATGACAAGCGCGATCAGGTGCTTGTCGTGCATAAGCGGTAAGCGATCCCATGATCGAGTTAGAGGCAAACCCCGACGGGATGGACAAAGCGGCTTGGGACAACGAACTCAAAGCCATGGGCGACAAATACGGGTTCTTCGAAAAGATCGGCGACGACCACTCCGCCCTTTTCGTCAAATCCGGCAAGACCCTGATCGTCACCTTTGAAAACCTCGACCACGTCTACGAACACGGCAACCGCCTGCCCTGGGGCTTTGGCTTCGTGCAGAAACAAGGCTGGTCCATCCTCGGCATGATGGCTCATGATTGGAGCTGGTACCGCGACGAGGACGTCTACGCCTTCTTCGACCGCCTCAAGCGTGAGAAATTCTTCGACCAATTTGACAAAGTCGTATTCTACGGTGCCTCCATGGGCGGCTACGGCGCCTGCGCCTTCTCGGCCGCTTGCCCCGGTGCATCCGTGGTCGCAATCAGCCCGCAAGCCACGCTCGACCGCGACCTGTGCTCATGGGAACGCCGTTACCAGGTTGCCTGGATCCGAGATTTCAGCGGCGACTATGGCTACGCACCTCATATGACGGAAAAGGCGAAGAACGTCTTCATCCTCTACGACCCGCTGGAACCCCCCGATGCCATGCACGCGGCTTTGTTCCAAGGCTCCAACGTCAAAAAGCTGAAATGCCGGTTCCAAGGGCACCGCATCGCGTCCGGCCTAATCCAGATGGGCATCTTGCAGCCCATCGTGTCGGGCTGCGTCGACGGCACCATGACCACGACCGAATTCTACAAGCTGCTACGCGCCCGCCGCGATTTCCGCCGCTACCTGCGCGAAATGTTGCTCAGGATCGACGAGAAGAAACACCCGCTGATGATCGCCCGGCTGGCTGAGTTCGTACTGTCCAAAGGCAACGGCCCCGTGTTCCGCCGCAAGCTGAACGCGGCCAAGGAGCTGCTCAAAAAGCGCGGCATCGCGGCGCCCGGCGCTAAGAAGTAGCCACGCGACCTGAAACGGCGCGAATGTTCGAAAAACACAAGAAATAGGCCGAAACACCGGCCCAAACCGCCAAAAAAGTCGCAGTTTTCAACAGATGTAGGCCGTACCTTCCACCTGATACACCGTCTCACCTGCCGGGATTTCGTCAAACACCACCGTGTTCGCCCCCTGCTCCAATGCGGTGCGCTTCGCCACGTTGCGCGCGTCATTCAGGCCCACTTTCGCCAGTGGCCCGTAGACACCGGGTACGCCGGTGACGCGCCCCAGCTCGGTGCAGCTGACCACTTCTGACGGCACCGCCTCACGCACGGTTTTCACCGCAATCGCGGGCGGCGTGCAGGCCGCGACGCTCAAAAGGGCCAGGCTCCATCCCAAAACTCTCATAAGAACTGCTCTCTTTTTTGCGCAGCTTAGCCGCGCACCAAGACGTCAGCCCAGAACTTTCCGAACGCCCGCCCATATCAGCAATTTCCAGCCCGCGCGCCCTCCCCTCTGGCCTCCCTCTCGCGAACCCGTTAAACGACCCGAAACACCGCATCGGGGGACGCATCACATGACCACACTCACCATCCGCCGCCCCGACGATTGGCACCTGCACTTGCGCGACGGCGAAATGCTGAAGGGCGTGCTGCCCGAAACCGCCCGCCACTTCGCCCGAGCGATCATCATGCCCAATCTGGTCCCGCCCGTGGTCACCGCCAAAGACGCTGCCGAATACCGCGACCGGATCATGGCCGCCAAGCCCGACAATTCCGACTTCCAGCCGCTGATGACGCTCTATCTGACGGAAGACACGAACGTCAAAGACCTGCGCGCCGCGCATGAGATCGGGCTGATTACAGCCGTGAAACTCTACCCGGCTGGCGCCACCACCAACTCCGCCTCGGGCGTCAAGGACTTCAAGAATGTGCGCCGCCAGTTGGAAACCATGGCCCAGATCGGCCTGCCGCTTTGCATCCATGGCGAGGTCACCGACCCTGACGTGGATATCTTCGACCGCGAAGCCGTGTTCATCGACACGATCCTTGATCCCCTGCGCCGCGACATTCCCGGGCTGCGCGTGATCTCCGAACATATCACCACCAAAGACGGCGTCGACTACATCCGCGAAAACAAAGACATAGCCGCCACCATCACAACGCATCACTTGGTCATCAACCGCAACCACATCCTGGTTGGCGGCATCAAGCCGCACTATTACTGCCTTCCCGTCGCCAAACGCGAACAGCACCGCCTGGCACTGGTCGAGGCCGCCACATCAGGCGATCCGCACTTCTTCCTCGGCACAGACTCAGCCCCCCACACAGATGACCTAAAAGAGCACGCCTGCGGCTGTGCAGGCTGCTTCACCGCCACCAACACGCTCTCCATCCTCGCCGAGGTGTTTGAGCAAGAGGGCAAGCTCGGCACCCTCGAAAAATTTACCTCCCTCAACGGCCCCGCCTTCTACAAGCTGCCCGCCAATCAGGACACGATTACCCTGACCAAAGGCGACCCCGTCACCTACCCCGCCAAGATCGACACCGGCGCAGGCCCCGTAACGGTGTTCGACCCGCTCATGCCGCTGCATTGGCGCGTGACCTGACCCCATCATTGTTCCAAAGATAATTCATATCCGCCGCCCGCCAAGAAGGACCCACCATGATCCCCTCTTCCTACCCCAGCAAAGAAGAAATCGCCCGCCTCTCCGCCGCCATGCTGCTGGAAATCAAGGCGGTGAATTTCAACACGCGCGACCCCTTCATCCTCGCTTCCGGCCTGCCATCCCCCAGCTATATCGACTGCCGCAAGCTCATCTCGTACCCCCGCATCCGCTCCACCCTGATGGACTTCCTCACCGTCACCATCATGCGCAACGCAGGGTTCGAGGCATTCGACAACATCGCCGGCGGGGAAACGGCGGGCATCCCCTTCGCGGCCCTCGTCGCCGAACGCATGGCGCTGCCCATGACCTATGTGCGCAAGAAACCCAAAGGCTACGGGCGCAACGCGCGTATTGAGGGCGAAATGTCAGAAGGCCAGAGCGCCCTGCTGGTCGAAGACATGACCACCGATGGCGGCTCCAAGCTCTCCTTCGTGGACGCTATCCGTGACACCGGTGCGACCTGCGCCCACACCGCCGTCATCTTCTATTATGACATCTTCCCTGAAACGATTTCCAAGCTCGGCGATCACGGCGTTACCCTGCATCACCTGTGCACTTGGTGGGACGTGCTGGCCGTGGCCAAAGAGCAAGAGGCCTTTGACGCAGAGACATTGGCAGAGGTCGAGAAATTTCTCAAAGCCCCGCGCGAATGGCAGAAGGCCTGGCAGGAGGCCAATCCGGCCTAGTCGATTCGACGTGTGCCGGCCGGCATTTACAAAACGACTCGGGGGCGCTCAAACCGCGCCTCGATTCAACCCGGGTCATGAAAAATAAATTCAAAGAGGGCAAACCGCCCCAACCCACAACATCTTGACCAAGCCCTCCATTTCAACGCAAGATGCACCCCTAATTCGGCCCAAAATTTGCTCCCCAAACGGTCCACAGGTTATCCAGATTGATTGGGTACCGCCAATAGGACACATCTCTCTCGGGGCAGTTTTAACGAGCAGGGGACGCGTGACATGAATGATATGAGCAATATGCAAGGGGAACCTGCGGGTACCGAGGCCGTCGCCGCGCTACCCCATAACATCGAGGCTGAACAGCAGCTCCTCGGCGCAATTCTGACCAATAACGACGTCATGGACCGGGTCGCCTCCATCGTCTCGCCAGAACATTTCTTCGACCCTGTGCACCGCCGCATTTTTGAAACCGCCGCTGCGCGCATCCACAAAAACCTGCTGGTCTCCCCCGTCACCTTGAAACCCTATTTCGAGGAAGACGAGGGCCTCAAAGAACTCGGCGGCCCCGCCTATCTCGTCCGCCTGCAAGGCGCGTCCATCTCTGCCTTCGCGGCCCGCGACTACGCGCAAATGGTGTACGATCTCGCCATCCGTCGCGAGTTGATCGAGCTTGGCGAAGAAATCTCCGCCAAGGCACAAACCGTCGACACGGAAAGCGACCCCAAAAGCCAAATCGTCGACGCCGAACAGCGCCTCTACGCGCTGGGCGAGGAAGGCAAATCCGACAGCGGGTTCCAAAGCTTTCTCAAAGCCGTCACCGACGCGGTGCAGGTCGCCAACAACGCCTATATGCGCGAAGGCGGCATGGCGGGCACCTCTACCGGCCTCACCGATCTCGACAAGAAACTCGGCGGGCTGCACCGCTCTGACCTTTTGATCCTTGCCGGGCGTCCCTCCATGGGCAAAACCTCGTTGGCCACCAACATCGCGTTCAACATCGCCAAGGCCTACAAGAAAGGCATGACCGATCAGGGCGTCGAGGGCGCGATCGAAGGCGGCTCCGTCGGGTTCTTCTCGCTTGAGATGTCCGCCGAACAGCTGGCAGCCCGCGTGCTGTCCGAGGCTTCCGAGGTCCCTTCTGAACAAATCCGCAAAGGCGACATGACCGAGACCGAATTCCGCCGCTTCGTCGAAGCCGCGAAATCGCTGGAATCCTGTCCTCTGTTCATCGACGACACACCTGCCCTGCCGATCAGCCAGCTTGCTGCCCGTGCCCGTCGGCTGAAGCGCACGCACGGCCTCGACGTCATTATCGTCGACTACCTGCAGCTGGTCCGCCCCGCGACCGCCAAGGACAGCCGCGTCAACGAGGTGTCCGAAATCACCCAAGGCCTGAAAGCCATTGCCAAGGAACTCGACATCCCCGTCATTGCCCTGTCGCAGCTATCGCGACAGGTCGAAAACCGCGAAGACAAGCGCCCGCAGCTTTCAGACCTGCGCGAATCCGGCTCGATCGAGCAGGACGCCGACGTCGTGATGTTCGTCTACCGCGAGGAATACTACAAAGAGCGGGAAAAACCCGGAGACCATGACTTGGAGAAAATGGCCGTCTGGCAGCAGGAAATGGAAAATCTGCACGGCAAGGCCGAGGTCGTCATCGGCAAGCAGCGCCACGGCCCCATTGGCACGGTCGAGCTTTCATTCGAGGGCCGCTACACCCGCTTCGGCAATCTCGTCAAACCATGGCAGAACGACGGCGGCGGCGGCGAGGAATTCTAGGGGCTTTGCCCCCGCCGGAGGCACGCGCGACCGCAGGGAGCGCAAAACATCATGCGCGCGTTAGCGCTCTATTTTGAAACGGAACTTCGCAGGCGCGACTCAGGCAAAAATGTGCTATACTAATAGAGAGAAGTCAGTCTACTGCGCTTCATTTCCAGGCATATCCTCTTAGCAATGCGCAAGTGAGATGCTTCCCGAACCGCCGCACCCAAATGCGGCGGTTTCGCTTTAGTCAGGCTTGCGCCCATCCAAATGCTTGCGCAGCTTCGACGGCGCCGCCTTCTTGCGGTTCTTGTATGGGTTGGCGTCGGCCTGAGAGCGCAGGAACATGCGGATCGGCGTGCCCGGCATGTCAAAATCCTCGCGCAGGCCGTTCACCAGATAGCGCGAATAACTCGCAGGTAGCAGATCAGGATGCGAACACATCACCACGAACCCCGGCGGGCGGGCCTTGGCCTGCGTCATGTAGCGTAGCTTGATGCGTTTGCCCTGCGGTGCGGGCGGCGGGTGTTGCTCCAACATGCCCACCAGCCAGCGGTTCAGCTGCGAGGTGCTGACGCGGCGGTTCCATACCTCATGCGCCTCCAGAATGGCCTCGCGCAGCCGCTCTAAGCCGCGCCCGGTCAGAGCGGAGACCGTAATCAGCGGGGCGCCCTTCAACTGCGGTAGCAGCCGGGTGAATTGTTCCTTCAGGTCGCGCAGCTTTTCCTGCTTCGCCCCCTCCATGTCCCATTTGTTAACCGCGATCACTACTGCGCGGCCCTCACGTTCGGCCAGATCGGCGATGCGCAGGTCCTGTTGCTCAAACGGGATATCCACGTCCAGCACCACCACCACGACCTCGGCGAATTTCACCGCGCGCAACCCGTCGGAGACGCTGAGCTTCTCAAGCTTCTCCTGCACCTTGGCCTTCTTGCGCATGCCCGCCGTGTCAAAGATGCGGGTCGGCACGCCGCCCCAATTGGTCACGACGGAAATGGCATCGCGGGTGATCCCGGCCTCTGGGCCGGTTAGCAGGCGGTCCTCGCCCAGGATCTGGTTGATCAGCGTCGACTTGCCCGCGTTTGGGCGCCCCACCACGGCGATTTGCAAAGGTTTAGAGGTACTTGGCGCAACATATTCATGTTCCGCCTCTTCGTCTTCTTCATGAAGCGTCACCTCCACCTCAGGTTCCGCCGCCGGTGCGGTTTCGGCATGCGCCTCCATCAAGGGGCGCAGCTCGGCGGCCAGATCGGCCATGCCTTCACCATGCTCCGCAGACAGCCCAATTGGCGTGCCAAGGCCAAGTGAATAGGCCTCCATCATCCCGGCCTCGCCGGCTTTCCCTTCGGCCTTGTTGGCCCCAAGGATCACATGCGCGTTCTTCTTGCGCAGGATGTCGGCGAAGATCTCGTCCGCTGGCAGCACCCCGTCGCGGGCGTCCACCAGAAACAGGCAGGCATCCGCCATGCCCACGGCGCGTTCGGTCAGCATCCGCATCCGGCCCTGCAGCGACTCGTCGGTGGCCATCTCAAGCCCGGCCGTGTCGATCACGGTGAACTTCAGATCGCCCAGCCGCGCGGCGCCTTCGCGCAGGTCGCGGGTGACGCCGGGCTGGTCATCCACCAGCGCCAGACGCTTGCCAACCAGCCGGTTGAACAAGGTCGATTTGCCCACATTCGGGCGGCCTACTATGGCAAGGGTAAAGGACATGGGTGTAGCCTCAATGCGTCAAGAGGCGGGTCTTACAGCCTATTGGCGTCAACGGAAAGCGGCGAGTTGCCCCTTTTCGGTGACAATATACAGCGTGCCATTGACGATCACCGGGTTTGACGCCGCGCCACCCTTTAACGGGGTGGTGCCAACCAAAGCGCCCGTGGCCGGGTCATAGCTGCGGATCAGCCCGTCATTGGACGCCACCAACAGCCGCCCGCCGGCAAGAATTGGACCGTAATGGGCATAGACCGCTTCCCGCCGCTTTACCTTGCGATTAACAAAATATGGCAGGCGCTCGGCCCAGATGCGTTCGCCGGTTTCCCGGTCCAGCCGCAGCAGCTCGCCCTGATCCGACAGCATGAACACGGAATCGCCCGCCGGCAGCACCGGAGAATAGGCGCCCTCGTTGGCGGTCCAGATGCGCTCACCTGACCCCGGTTTCAGCGCAACGACGCGCCCACCGGAATTGGCCGCATAAAGCACGCCGTCTGACAAGACAGGGTCGCCGGTGATGTCGGAAATGTTGGAATAGGCGCGGCCACGGCGTTGCCCGGCCACAGCAGACCCCCAAACGCGCAGACCTGAAGATTTCAGCGCGGCAACCAGTTCGCCAGACCCGAAAGGCAGGATCGCAACACGGTTCGCCACCACGGGGCCTGACCCGCCAATCAGCGTCGCTTCGCTGGGTGCGCCGGAAAGCTGCCACAGGATGCGGCCGTTCTTGACGTCCAGCGCCCAGCCGCCGCTATCGCGGGTGATGACATAAACCTTGCCGTCCGAGACGGTTGGGGACGATGTGACAGGCGCGTCCAGCTTCTGGCGCCAAACAGTGGCCCCCGAGGTAGGATCCAACGCGATCAGTTCCCCAAATCCGGTGGCCGCGAAAACGATGTTTTCCCCAAATGCCAGACCGCCGCCAGAGGCGTCTCGGTCCTTGTCTGAGGCGGGAACCAATTGGCGCGCCCACAACACCTGCCCGTCCGAGCCGGTGGCCTGAACACGGCTGGCGCTGTCCATGGTGAAGATGCGCCCGCCTGCAACGACAGGGTCCGCGGTGATCCGCGACTTGCGGCCGTGCCCCTGGCCAATATCGACCGAGAAGACCGGTGTCAGCGCGCGGTTTAGCGCCGGATGCTGGACGTTGTGGGTGTTGTCCCCACCCCGATGGGTCCAGCTGGCGTGGTTGATCTGAGCGGGTGCAGCGAAGGCCCGCGCCGCGGGCGCGTCATCAACGGCCTCGATCCGGTCGCCATTTTCGTCGACCTTGGGCAGGCCGTCGCGAATGTCGAAGCGCTCGCCGTCCAGAATAAGTTCGCGGTCGGCGCAGGCGGCAACGCCCAGAAGCAGCAGACCCAGGAATGCCTTTGTTGAGGTTTTCACTGCTCGTAGCCCCTTCTCATTGCGCCCGTTGCGGGTGCTGCCGGTTTGCCCCGGCTATTTGACCCATGCCCCGCAGGGATCAGCCGTCATCGGCGTCAGTATCGCTGATATCTGCGCCCAATGCCACAATCATCTCTGAGGCGCGCCGTTGCAAGCCTGGTGTCGCGTCAGCGGCCTCCAAAAGCGTGCGCAACAGGTCCGTCGCGCCCTCGGTATCGCCCGATTGGATCATCACCATTGCCTTCTGCTCCTGCGCCAATGGGCGGAACGGGCCGGTGATCGCCTCAAACGCCGAGATCTTCTCGGCGCTGTCTGTTTCCGGCGGCAGGGCCAATGCCGCTTTGAAAGCGGCCAATTCGCGGTAAACTGCCGCGACACTTGCGTTGTTTTGCACGCCTTCCAACGCGGCAATGCCCGCATCGGTATCGCCATCCGCCAAAGCAGCGGCGGCGGACAAATGCCCAAGCACAGCTGATTGCGCGGCATCATCGACCTTCAGCCCCGCCAATGCTGCTGTTGTATCGTCACCATCTAGGCTGGCGATTAACTGGTCGCCGAACTCCTGCGCGACTTGCCGCTCGTTCGCTTTGCGCCATTCATTGTAAGCAGCTCCACCCACCAGAAGCAGAACGGCCAAACCGCCAACCCAGCCCCAGCGCTTCAATTGGCCAAAGAGCTTGTCCTTCTGCACCTCTTCGGTGACTTCGTCGATAAAGCTGTCTGTGTTGCTCATCCTGATCCCCTTGGCCGAACCCGCTTTCGGGCCCGCAATCGCCTTTGTTTGCGCGGTCTTACCCCGAAGCCGCAATCCTTGCCAAGAGGCATCGCACAGTCGATGTGGGTCGGTGCACAACGGTGGGGCAATCCTTGCCTTGCGCTGCGTTGCGGAAAAAAGTAATCTAAACCGGTTAGTTTAGCGTAACGCTTTTGAGATGCCCGAACTCAACCGAGCCTCTCCAGCGTCGACGCGAGCGGTATTTAGGACAAGAGATCATGCGCCCAACACCAATTATTATCGCCATTATCGTGGCAAGCGCCCTTTATATGCTGGTCTTTGAACGTGACCGGCTGTTGTCGTTCGCCGCGTCTGACACCGAAGAGGTGGCGCCGCAAGAGACGGTCGAAGCCGAAGCGGAGCCCGCCGCGGAAGACGCGGCATCCGATATTCGTGTGGTATCGGTGGTCGCGTTGAAATCCCAGGCAACCCAAATCGACAGCGCGGTTCTGGTCCGCGGCCGGACCGAAGCCGCACGACAAATTGAAGTCCGCGCAGAGACATCCGGCCTCGTTGAATCTGAGCCGCTGCGCAAAGGCTCCTATGTGGAAGCGGGGCAATTGATGTGCGAAATCGATCCCGGCACCCGCCTAACCGCACTTGCGGAAGCCGAAGCCCGCGTTCCCGAAGCCCAATCGCGCATCCCCGAGGCGCAGGCACGTGTCCCCGAAGCCGAAGGCCGCCTTGCAGAAGCGCGCGCCCGGCTTGAAGAGGCGCTGATCAACGACAATGCCGCGCAAAAGCTTAGCGAAGACGGCTTCGCCTCAGAGACGCGGGTCGCAGGCACCCGCGCCACCGTTTCCGCCGCACGTGCCAGCGTGCAGGCCGCGGTTGCCGGGCTTGAAGCCGCCAAGGCGGGCATCGAATCCGCCCGCGCCGGTGTGCGCTCTGCTGAGGCCTCGGTCGCCTCCGCCCGCAAGGAAATCGACCGGCTCGACGTCAAGGCCCCCTTCTCTGGCCTTTTGGAAACCGACACTGCAGAGCTTGGCGCGTTGCTCCAGCCCGGCTCGCCTTGCGCCACCATCATCCAGCTTGACCCGATCAAACTGGTCGGCTTTGTCCCCGAAAACGAAGTTGCCAAGATCACAACCGGTGCAATGGCCGGCGCGCGGCTGGTTTCGGGCCGCGAGGTTGCAGGCCGCGTGACCTTCCTGTCGCGTTCATCTGATCCGGAAACCCGCACCTTCCGCGTCGAGGTTCAGGTGCCCAACCCCGACCTGCAAATCCGCGACGGTCAGACGGCGGAAATCATTATCGCCTCAGAAGGCAAAACTGCCCACCTGATCCCCGCCTCTGCCATGACGTTGAACGACGAAGGCACGCTGGGGGTGCGGTTGGCCGTGGACGGCAAGGCCCAATTCGCGCCAGTCACGATCCTGCGCGACACGGTTGACGGCATGTGGGTCGACGGCCTGGCGGAACAGGCCGACATCATCGTGGTTGGCCAGGAATATGTGATCGACAACGTTGCGATCGATGTCACCTATAGGGAGGCGAAGGGATGACCGGCCTCGTCGACTGGGCGGGCGAACGCGCCCGCATGATCATCGCCTTCATCATGATGTCGGTGGTGATCGGGGCTTTCGCCTATAACGGGCTTCCAAAAGAGGGCGAGCCTGACATTGAAATTCCGATCCTCGTGGTCTCTGTCCCCTTCCCCGGCATCTCGGCCGCGGACAGCGAAAAGCTGCTGGTCAAGCCGATGGAGGCCAAGCTTCAGGACCTCGACGGGCTAAAGGTCATGTACGGCACGGCGGCGGAAAACTACGCCAACATCGTCATGGAATTCGAATTTGGCTGGGACAAAACCCAGATCCTCGCCGATGTGCGCGACAAGATGGGTCAGGCAGAGGGCGAATTCCCCTCCGGCTTTGAGCAATACACCGTCGACGAGGTCAACTTCTCCGAATTCCCGATCCTGATCGTCTCGCTGTCAGGCGACTTGCCGGAACGCACTTTGCTGCGCGTGACCAAGGACTTACAGGACACTCTGGAGGCCCTGCCCCCTGTCCTTGAGGCCGGCATCGCTGGCAACCGCGACGAAATGCTGGAGGTTATCATCGACCCCCTTGCATTGGAGGCCTACAACGTCACCGCGAATGAATTGATCTCGGTCGTCTCCAACAACAACCTGCTGATTGCGGCGGGCGAGGTCGACACCGCGCAAGGCTCTTTCGCGGTCAAAATCCCGTCCTCCTTTGACGAACCCCGCGACGTGTTTGACCTGCCCGTCAAGGTCAATGGCGACCGCGTTGTCACGCTGGGCGAGCTTGCGGACATCAAACTGACATTCGAGGACCGCGAAGGCACCGCCCGTTACAACGGGTCGGACACCGTTGCGCTGCAAGTGGTCAAACGCAAAGGCTTCAACATCATCGACACCTCCGCGCTGGTGCGGGCGGAGGTCGAAAAGGCGCAAGAGAAATGGCCAGACGAGCTGCGCGACGCGATCAAGGTCGACGTCACGTTGGACCAGTCCAAGACGGTGAACAACATGGTGCAACAGCTCGAAGGCTCGGTCCTGACGGCGATTGCGCTGGTGATGATCGTGGTGCTGGCCTCGCTCGGCATCCGCTCCGCGCTGCTGGTGGGTTTTGCGATCCCGACCTCGTTCCTGCTGTGCTTCATCCTGCTGGGCCTGATGGGCATCTCTATCTCGAATATCGTGATGTTCGGTCTGATCCTGGCCGTGGGCATGCTGGTCGACGGCGCCATTGTGGTGGTGGAATATGCTGACAAGCGTATCTCGCAAGGCGTCGGCCCGATGGAGGCCTTCACGGATGCCGCCAAACGCATGTTCTGGCCCGTTATCTCCTCTACGGCGACCACCCTGTGCGCCTTCCTGCCGATGCTGTTCTGGCCCGGTGTCCCCGGGGAATTCATGGGCATGCTGCCCGTCACGCTGATCTTCGTGCTTTCGGCCTCATTGATCGTGGCGCTGATCTATCTGCCCGTTATGGGCGGCGTTTCAGGCCGCATCTCGCGCGCCATCGGGGTACTGTCCGATGCCGCCCGCGTCCTGCCATGGTTGATCCGCGCGCCGATCGCGCTCGGCTCCATCATGCTGCTGTTCATCGCCGCCATGCAGGTCTTGAACCCCAACTACATCCTGCCGCTCAGCGGGCTCGCCGCGATGATCGTGCCCGGGGTCTGCTTCGTCTTCGCCGCCATGTTCGCCTCCATCATGATGGGCTCCATCGCGTGGCGCAGGCAGGAACAGCGCGTCAACGCAGGCTACCGCCGGTCGTTCTTCGGCAAATTCACCGCGCTGATCGCTGGCAATCCGATCATGCCGCTGGTGGTCATCGCCGGCGTCATCACATTCGTCATGACCGTCTTCACCACTTTCGGGGCCAACAACAATGGCGTCGAATTCTTCGTGGAATCCGAGACCGAGCAGGCCATCATCTACGTCCAGGCCCGGGGCAACCTGTCGCTTGAAGAAAAAGACGCCATGGTTGCAGGGGTCGAACAAGCCGCCCTCTCCACTGACGGCATTGTGTCGGTTTTCGCCTTCGCCGGCGGCGGCGGGTTGAACACCAACAATGGCGGCGCGTCCGGTCCGCTCGACACGATCGGGCAGGTCCAGATTGAGCTTGGCGAATGGGGCACGCGACGCGACGACACCGAAATTCTGGACGAGCTGCAGGCCAAGATGGACGCCATCCCCGGCATCCGCACCGAGATCCTCAGCCAGGACCGGGGGCCCGCCTCCGGCAAGCCGGTCAACCTGCGCCTGACAGGCGACAACTGGGCCGAACTGCAAGAAGCTACCGCAATAGCCACCGACTATTTCGAGACCATGCCCGGCCTCATCACCATCGAAAACACCCTGCCCCTGCCCGGCATCGACTGGCAGATTGATGTCGATGTCGAGGCCGCTGGCCGCTACGGCGCGGATGTGGCCACCGTGGGCGCGATGGTGCAACTGGTCACCCGCGGCTTGCTGCTTGACACCATGCGCGTGGACTCCTCAGACGAAGAAATCGAAATCCGCGTCCGCCTGCCCGAGGAAGAGCGGGTGCTCTCCACCCTCGACAACCTCAAGGTGCGCACGCCGCAGGGCCTGATCCCGCTCAGCAACTTCATTACCCGTACCCCTGTCAAAAAGCTGGGCCAGATCGACCGCATCGACCAGACCCGCTATTTCGATGTCAAAGCGGATGTTGGCCCCGGCCTGATCAAGCTGGTTGAAGGGGAAACACCCGTTGCGATCCTGAAAGCAGACCCCGCAGGTCCGATCACCGACGCGCAGGGCGGCAGCTTCGTTTTGGTCCAAATACTCAAACCCGACCTGACCCAGGACGCGCTGACGGATACGTTCCAGGATGGCGGCTACAACGTCGCTGTTGTCGACGCCAATGAACGCATCGCCACGCTGACCGAGTGGATTGAGACCGAAACCCCCTTCGCCGCCTCGCTGTCTTACGAATGGGCCGGCGACCAGGAGGAACAGCAGGAATCGCAGGCCTTCCTCAGCAGCGCATTTGCCGCCGCATTGGGGCTGATGTTCGTGATCCTGCTGGCGCAGTTCAACAGCTTCTACAACGCCTCTCTGGTCCTTCTGGCGGTGGTCCTGTCCACCGCAGGTGTGCTGATCGGCATGTTGGTGATGGATCAGAAATTCTCGATCATCATGACCGGCACCGGCATCGTGGCGCTTGCGGGGATCGTGGTGAACAACAACATTGTTCTGATCGATACCTATCAGGACTATTCCAAATACATGCCCCGGCTGGAGGCGATCATCCGCACTGCGGAGGACCGTATCCGCCCCGTGCTGCTGACCACCATCACCACGATGGCGGGCCTCGCGCCGATGATGTTCGGCCTGTCGCTCGACTTCTTCGGCGGCGGCTACTCGGTCGACAGTCCCACCGCGCTGTGGTGGAAACAGCTGGCCACGGCCGTGGTCTTCGGGCTTGGCATCGCCACCGTGCTGACGCTGGTCTTCACCCCTGCCCTGCTGGCGTTGCGGGTCTGGATCTCTATGGGAGCCTTTGCCTCGCTCAAGGGCCTGATGGCGCTGGGCGGGCGCAATTCCAAGTCGCGCCAGGACCTGATCCTGCGCCGCCAGGCCGGCCGCGTGCGCGACCCCATCCTGCTGTGGTCCGACCCTGACGATCCGGAGGAAGACACCCCGGCAGAAGAGCTTGAGGACGCCAATTCGACACTCGATGCGGCCAAGGAAAAACTGGCAAAGGTAGCGGACAGGCTTGAGAAGCTGGCAACCGGTGATGACGGAGAAGGGAAACCTTCGAAACCTCTCCGCGCTGCGGAGTAACGCCAGCCACAGGTCAAGGATGCACAGACCGAACCTCAGCGGCCTGCGACGGCGCATCAGCGAAACAGGAAAGCCCATGGACCGCAGGCAAATGATACTGGGTGGCGGGGCAATCGCATCTGTCGGACTGAAGGGGAGTTCTGCAGCTATGGCCGCATCCGGGTTTTACGTGCCACCAGAAGAAGGCCCGCACCAAAGGACATTTATGCAATGGCCCGTAAATCGGCGCGTGTACCGCGACCGCGTGTTTCTCGACATGACGCAGCAGGCCATTGCAGACATTGCCAATACAATCGCCGAGTTCGAGCCGGTGACGATGCTTGCAGCGGCAGATGATCATGCGTCCGCCCGGTCAAGACTATCGGCCAATGTGGAGCTATGGGACGTCCCGACCGAAGACCTGTGGTGCCGGGATGCTGGCCCCATCTTTGTCGTCGATGGCGCAGGCGGATTGGCGGTTAACCACATCCAGTTCAATGGCTGGGGCGAAAAACAAGTGAACCGCCGCGATGCCCGGATTGCAGCAAATGTCGCTGAGCGTCTGGGGTTGGAGCTGCGCCCGTCAGGGCTGCGTGGTGAAGGTGGCGGTGTAGAGCATGACGGGCTTGGCCTCCTGATGGCCCATGAAAGCAGTTGGGCAAACGACAACCGAAACCCCGACCTGTCGCGCGACGAGATAGAGGCGCGCTTGCTGAAGGCCTATGGCGCCGACCGAATGATCTGGTCCGCAGGTGTGCGGGGGGAGGACATAACGGACTATCATATCGACAGCCTCGCGCGGTTTACAGGGCCGGGGCGGGTGCTGATGAACCTGCCAGATGCGCCCAACACAAACGACCCATTCCACACTGCGGCCTTGGACACCTATGACACGCTCGTGGCGGACGGCCTGACGGTGGACGTCATTCCCGAACCTGAGGCTCCGCGGGTGAGCAGCCCCGACTTCGTGGCCTCTTATGCGAATTTCTACGCGTGCAACGGCGCGATCATCGCGGCGCAATTCGGGGACCCGGAGCCGGACCAGATCGCCAGGGACGCGCTGTCGCGGCATTATCCTGACCGCGAGATTGTGACGCTCAACGTCGACCCGTTGGGGGAGCTGGGGGGCGGCATTCACTGCGCCACGCAGCAAATGCCTGCTGTCTGACATGGTCTTGGGCGCGCCTTAGTCGCAAACCTATGTCTGCTCCTTTCTTTGCGCGATCTCCCTTGAAAACGGGCATTTGCCAATTTCCCCGCCCGCTGGGTGGTATGAATTCCCTCTTGACCGCACTCATGAGCCTGTCAAAACCGACCTCATGGCCACCGGAACCCTCACAATCGACCTCGCCGCGCTCCAATCCAACTGGGCCGCCCTCAACGCGATGTCGGCAACCGAGACCGCCGCCGTCGTCAAAGCCGATGGGTACGGCCTTGGTTCTGGCAGGGTCGCCAAGGCTCTGGCCGCCGCAGGGGTCCGCCAATTCTTCGTCGCCGTCACCGAAGAAGCCGCGCCGCTCAGGGCTGCTCTGGGCCCCGGCCCGGTGATCAACGTTTTCTCCGGCCATATGGACGGCGACACCCAGATGATCGCGGATCTGAACCTGATCCCGATGGTGAATTCCCCCGAACAAATCTCCCGCCACAAGACGGCCTTGCCCGGCCACGCCTACGGGCTGCAAATCGACACCGGCATGAACCGCCTCGGGATCGAGGCCTATGATTGGTCGCCTGAGATGGCCGCCGAGGCCACGTTGGTGATGTCCCACCTCGCCTGCGCCGACGCGCCGGATCACCCCGCCAACGACGCCCAGCTGAAAACCTTCCTGTCCATGACCGCAGGCCTGCGCTGCCCCCGCTCGCTCGCCGCTACCGGCGGCACGCTCCTGGGTCCTGACTACCATTTCGACCTCACCCGCCCCGGCATCGGGCTCTATGGAGGTTTCCCGTTTGAAGCCGCAGCTCCAGTGGCCACTGTCGATCTCCCCGTGATCCAGACGCGTACCCTGCAAGCCGGTGAAAGCGCCGGCTATGGCTGCGCCTTCGTGGCCGAGAAAGAAACCAAGATCGCCACCGTCTCCGCCGGCTACGCCGACGGCCTGATCCGCGCCATGTCCGACAAAGCCACGCTCTACGCAGGCGACACGCCGGTTCCGCTCGCGGGCCGCGTTTCAATGGACCTGCTCACAGTGGACATCACCGCGCTGGACCACGTGCCGGACACGCTGCAAATACTTGGGCCCCGGCAAACCGTCGACCAGCTGGCTGACGCCGCTGGTACCATCGGCTACGAAATCCTGACCTCGCTGGGCCCCCGCTACAAACGGGTCACCAAGTGAGCATCCTTGCCGCCATCGGGGCCGCCACACTGGCCTTTCTGGCCTCCATCGGGCGCATCGCGATCTTTGCGGGGCAGACCGCCAGCCACCTGATCCGCCCGCCCTTCTATTTCAAGGAATTCGGCCAGCAGCTGCTGCAAATCGGGTATTTCTCCCTGCCCGTCGTGGGGCTAACCACCATCTTCACCGGCGGCGCGCTTGCGCTTCAAATCTACGCTGGCGGCGCGCGCTTTAATGCCGAGGCCGTAGTCCCCCAGATCGTCGCCATCGGCATGGTGCGCGAGCTTGGCCCCGTGCTCGTGGGCCTGATGATCGCTGCGCGCGTCACATCCTCCATTGCGGCCGAGATCGCCACTATGAAGGTGACCGAACAGATCGACGCGCTGGTCACGCTCTCCACCCACCCGATGAAGTACCTGACGGTCCCGCGCGTGCTGGCCGCGCTGTTGGTCGTCCCCCTCCTCACCGGCATTGGCGACATCATCGGCATCTTCGGCGGCTTCTTGGTGGCCACCAAAACACTCGGCTTTAACGAGGCCGCCTACCTGCAAAACACCGCCGACTTCCTGCAAACCTCCGACATCCTGTCATCACTCGCCAAAGGCGCGGTCTTTGGCACCATCGCGGCGCTTATGGGCTGCTACTATGGCATGAATTCCGGCCGCGGGGCGCAGGGCGTGGGCGGCGCCACCAAGTCGTCGGTGCAAGCCGCCGCGATCTTGATCCTGGCCGCCAACTTCATTCTGACAGGGGTGTTTTTCTCAGCATGATCCGCCTCACCGACGTCAAAAAGTCTTTCGGCACCAACCACGTACTGCGCGGCATCAACCTGCATGTGCCCAAAGGCGAAAGCATGGTGGTGATCGGCGGGTCCGGGACCGGCAAGTCGATCCTGATCAAATCCGTCCTCGGGCTGGTGACCCCCGACGCAGGCGAAATCCTTGTCGACGGCAAGGATGCCACCAAAGGCGACCGCGACGCGTTTCTGGCGCGGTTCGGCATGCTGTTCCAAGGCGGCGCGCTGTTCGACAGCCTTCCCGTCTGGCAAAACGTGGCCTTCCGACTGATGCGCGGGTCCCTCAAACGCCCCAAGGATCAGGCGCGGGAGATTGCTATCGAGAAACTCCGCCGCGTGGGCCTGAAGCCCGACGTCGCCGACCGCTTCCCGGCAGAGCTGTCAGGCGGCATGCAAAAACGCGTGGGCCTCGCCCGCGCAATTGCCGCAGAGCCCGAAATCATCTTCTTTGACGAGCCCACAACCGGCCTGGACCCCATCATGTCCGGCGTGATCAATGACCTGATCCGCGAAATAGTGGTCGAGATGGGTGCGACCACCATGACCATCACCCACGACATGTCGAGCGTCAGAACCATCGCCGACAAGGTCGCGATGCTGCATGACGGGGTGATCCAATGGACCGGCCCGGTGAAGGAAATGGACGCCTCGGGCGATCCGTATTTGACCCAGTTTGTATCAGGGTCCGCCGACGGACCGATTGAGGCCGTGCGCTGACGCAGAATCACCACGCAGCGCCCTGTACACGCTCACTAGATAAAGAAGGTTCCCAGCGCCGTTTGTTGCCAGACGCGCGACAATACCCCATAAACACCCCATATTTTGTATGAACAACCTTGCCCTCTGCCACATTTCCGCCAAATTTTGATTTTGAAACAGGCGGTTAATCGCCTATCCTAAGAACTCGTTAATTAGCGATCTTGGGGTAGGTATTGTCATGACGGGTGCAAGTCGCACGTGGCTGCAGGTGCAGCAGTTTTTCCAGAAAGTGGCGTTGGTCGCTGTTGTCGGCTTCTCAGTCGTAGTTTTGGGGGCCACCTTGGCCGCAGCGCTCGGGCTCGCGCCTTGGCTCAGCTTCACGGCCAGCTACGGCGAAACGGTTGTACCCTATGCCGGCATGATCACGCAGCTGTTCCTTGCCGCCCTTGCTATTAGCCTTTGCTTCTACCTGCCCTCCAACCGCCGCATCCTGGAGCTGGAAAAGTCGCATCGCAACTTCCACATCTCGATGGAGGACATCGCCCGCGCCTACGCAATCGCGCACAAGGCCGACCGCGAAGAGCTGTTCTCGATGTCGTCCGAATTCGACGCGGTGCGCGAACGCATCATGTTCATGCGCGAGCACCCCGAGTTGGAGACGCTTGAGCCGTCTGTTCTGGAAGTCGCCGCGCAGATGGGCCGCGAGGCCCGCGAATTGGCCGAAATCTACTCCGACGAAAAGGTTGGTCGCGCCAAAACCTTCCTCAAGCAACGTCAGGAAGAGATCGAGCAATACCGCGAACGCCTGAACCTCGCGCAGCAAACCGTCAAGGACCTGAAACGCTGGTCGCAGCAGGTCCATGTCGAAGACAGCGTCGTGCAGGCGCAGATGAACCGCTTGGAGGCCGATCTGGCCGAAATCCTGCCGCTCCTGGGCTACGAGATGATGGCCGAAGGGGCGCCCGAGCCCGAGAATGTTGTCGCGCTGCAGCCTGCGCAGGCCAAAGTGCAGGACGGCCCCGTGCCGCTGCCAAAGCCGTTGCCGAAAAAGGACATGGCTGCTGAATAAGTAGTTGGTAACATTGTAAAGATTGAGGAACGGCTTGCACAGAGGGGCAAGCCGTTCCTATGTCTAACCCATGTTTTTGAAACTCTTGAACCTGTCACTGCTGGTGGCTTTCCCCGTCGCGTGGATGGCGCCGTTGCTGAAAGCGGGGCTGTTGCCCTTCTTCAAACTGTCCGAAATCTCGGTGCTCTCCGGCCTGCAATCGCTTTGGGAAAAGGACATCATCCTCGCCGTGGCCGTGACCTTCTTCGCGCTGGTTGCGCCCTATCTGAAAACCGTCGGTTTGGCGTTGATCCACTTTAACCTGGCTTCCCCCAAACTGCTGCCGCCGATCACGCTGATGGGCAAGCTGGCCATGGCCGACATCTTCCTGATCGCGCTCTACATCGTCATCGCCAAGGGCGTTGGGATCGGGCGGCTGGAAACCGGCTGGGGGCTCTACGCATTCACGGCATGTGTGCTGGTATCGCTCTATTGCTCCTTCATGACCAAACCCGCCACGGCCGGGGACGTGGCAAAGCCGCAGAAAACGTAGCCCTGCTGGAATTGGTGCAATACCTGTTCGGTCCAATCTACCTTGGACTGCTGGCGGCGGTGATGGCGGCTCAGCTTGGGTGGCAGGGCTACCGCATGGTCACCGCAATGCCCACGCTGCTGCGCTTCAACGCCTTCGCCTTGCTGGCCATCACGGCGCTGTCGCTGTTGCCCTACCCCGATTACCAAAGCTTCAACCGAGGCTTCATCTGCGCAATCGCACTGCTGCCTTTCGCGGTGATTGCGATATTCACGGAACAGCGTTGGTTCAAATTGCTGGCAACGGGCCATGTGATCTTTGCCTGCACGTTGTTCTATGTGATGGTTCAAGCCGCGCGTTAACGAAGACTGAGGATGTTCAAATGGTTCCCCTGCTGATCGGTATCATCATCGCCGCCGCCGTGTTTGCCGCATTTCTGTGGTCGCTTTATCGGGCGGTCATGACAACGGGCAGGTTGCGGGTGAATTACGCGGTTATGGCCATCTCTACCCTGCTGGTGGTGGCCGGTATCACGTGGAACCTCGCGGCTCTGACTTTTGCCGCCTCGGTCAGCTTGATCGTCTCTGCCGCCATTGGCGTCTGGGCGGATCAGAAATGGTCGAAACTCCTGCCACTGGTGCAAATGGTCCTCGGCGTGCTGTCGTTTTTCGCGGCCACGGACGTGCTGATCCAAGGCGGACTTAGCACCATGCTGCAGAACGGCTTGTAACTGCTGCCGCTCTCGGACACATAAGAGCGCATGGCCAAACAACCGTCCTTAACCTGCACCGAATGCGCCGCGTCCCACACCAAATGGTCGGGACGCTGCGAGGCATGCGGCGCGTGGAACTCCATTGTCGAGGAAAAGCCGCTCTCAGCGGCGGGCCCGGGCAAAAAGTCCCTTGGCAGCACGCGCGGCAAGGCGATTGAGCTGACCGACCTGTCCACCAAGGACAACCCGCCCAAGCGCACCGTTTCCGGTGTGGGGGAACTTGACCGTGTGTTAGGCGGCGGGTTGGTCGATGCCTCCGCCATCCTTGTGGGCGGCGATCCTGGTATCGGCAAATCCACGCTTCTGCTGCAAGCCGCCGCCCGGTTCGGGCGTAACGGCATGAATGTCGTCTACGTCTCGGGCGAGGAAGCCGCGCAGCAAATTCGTATGCGTGCTCAACGGCTTGGGCTGGAAAGCTCACCTGTTAAGTTAGCTGCCGAAACCAACCTGCGCGACGTGCTGACCACCTTGGACAAGGAAGAGCCGGACCTCGTCATAATCGACTCGATCCAGACCATGTGGGTCGACAACATCGAGTCGGCCCCAGGGTCTGTCAGCCAAGTCCGCGCCGCCTGCCACGAGCTGGTCACCTTCGCCAAGAAACGCGGCTGCTCGGTCATCATCGTGGGCCATGTCACCAAAGAAGGCGCAATCGCGGGCCCGCGCGTGGTCGAGCACATGGTCGACACCGTGCTTTATTTCGAAGGCGAGCGCGGCCACCAGTTCCGCATTCTCAGAGCCGTCAAAAACCGCTTCGGCCCCGCAGATGAGATTGGCGTCTTTGAAATGACAGGCCGTGGCCTGACGGAGGTCAAAAACCCCTCCGCCCTGTTCCTCAGTGACCGCGACAAGCCCGCCCCCGGCTCTATCGTCTTCTCCGGCATCGAGGGCACGCGCCCCATGTTGACCGAAATTCAGGCTCTGGTGTCCCCATCCCCGCACAGCCAAGCAAGACGCACAGTCGTGGGCCTTGATGGGCAGCGGTTGGCCACCATTCTGGCAGTCCTGGAAGCCCGCTGCGGCATCCCTTTTGCAGGCCTCGACGTCTATCTGAACGTCGCCGGGGGCATGCGCGTACACGAACCCGCCGCTGATCTGGCTGTTGCCTGTGCGCTACTTTCCGCCCGAGAAGACCACGCTTTGCCCGCTGATACCGTGGTTTTTGGTGAAATTAGCCTCTCTGGTGCGCTAAGACCTGTCACGCAGGCCGAAAACCGGTTGAAAGAGGCGTCAAAACTTGGTTTTGCCTCTGCGATAACGCCGGTTCAGAAGAAGCTACCGAAGGTAGACGGGATGACCCTGCGGATGACGGATGACTTGGTTTCCGTCGTGAATGACATATTTGGGGCCGATTGAGGCGATATACGATTCGCCGGTATTGGCGAGTTGGACAGGAAAGAGAGACGGGACATGGAAGGTTTTACAATCGTAGACGGGGTGGCGGCGCTGATTATCGTCATTTCGGCCATCCTCGCCTATTCGCGCGGCTTCGTGCGCGAATGCCTGTCCATTCTCGGCTGGGTGATCGCCGCCATTGTGGCCTTTATGTTCGCCGCCCGTGGCGTGCCGCTGGTCAAAGAAATCCCCTACGTAAACACCTTCCTGGAGGGCTGCGAGCCCGCCACGATCTTCTCCTTCGCCGTGGTCTTCGCCATCGTGCTGGTGATCGTGTCGATCTTTACCCCGATCTTCTCTGGCGCGGTGCAACGCTCCGTTCTGGGCGGGTTAGATCAGGGTCTTGGCTTCCTCTTCGGCGTCGCACGCGGCGTGTTGTTGGTGGTTGTGGCGATCATCATCTACGACCGCGTGATTGCGGATGAGGCCATCCCGATGGTCGATGACAGCCGCACCGCCCGCGTGGTGGCCGAAATGTCCGGCCCCATCGACAGCGTTGTGCCATCAGACGCGCCTGACTGGGCCGGCAGCACCTATAACAACCTCACCTCGCATTGCGTCGCAGGCAACACGCCCGCAACCGGCGAGACGGCCCCCGCCTCCGACGGCTAAGCGCGTATCGCGCTTGCCGGTGCTTCGGCAAGAAACGCGTCCTTTGCGGCGATGAGCGTCGGCTTCAAAGGTGCCAAGGCAGCCTCAATCTCGCCTATTTCAGCGGTCGGGCTTACCACCAGCTCAGCCGCTGCGAATATCGCACCGCGTTGCGTCGGATAGTGCCGCGCCGCCAGATCGGCGCAGGGGTAGATGTCGCGCGTGTAGGCCCCCTCTTTCAGCATCACGCTTTCAAACAGCGACCGCACCACGCGTTTCATCAGCCAAACGCAGATCCGCTGCCGCTCCTGCTTGTCCGGCGCGTCCTGCATCATCTTCGGCCATTGCGCCAACCACGCATCCGCACTTTTCAGATGACCGACAGCGGCGCGGTCCAGCACCGGCTCCGGCAGATCGGACACATAGTCTTTCCCCCAGACGGTATGGCCGCAGAACGCCAGGTTGAACCGCAGCCACGCGAAGCGCGGGTCTTCCAGCAACTCGGTCTCCGTTGCCATAGCGTTCTCGACCTCCAGATCAGGGGCCGCGATGATGTGAGGAGGGTCCAGTTCCATCACCTTGCGCCCAGTAACCACCACCAGATCAAGATCCGACACACCAATCACCGCCGTCGCCCGCACAGTCGAGCCGCGCAGCGCGACGCTTAGCAGATCGGCCCCAAGTTCCTGATGATAGGCCGCGCAAATCTGGCTGACATAGCCGTCCCAAGGCGGCGTGGGCGGGGTGGCGATCCGGGGAAGCTGGCCGCTGGGACGCACCGCGTGAGCCTGACCAATAGCACGCAACATTGCGGGATCTCCTGCTAGACATTCTGCCTCATGGCTACCACGCGCACCGAGGCGAGCCAAAACGCCGCCACCCCAAAAACCGGCAAAGCCCCGCCTAAATGCTGCGCCAATCGCCTGTTTGCAGCCCCTCAAGCGACCATTCGCCGATGGAATGCCGGATCAGGCGCAAAGTGGGGTGCCCAACCGCCGCCGTCATCCGCCGCACCTGCCGGTTGCGGCCTTCGGTGATGGTGATCTTCAACCAGCTATCAGGCACCGTCTTGCGAAACCGCACCGGCGGAGTGCGCGGCCACAGCCAATCGGGCTCCTCCACCTGCTCCACCCGCGCGGGCGCGGTCTTGCCGTCCTTCAACACAACGCCATTGCGCAGCGCCTGAACCGCGCGGATTTCGGGCTCCCCTTCAACCTGCACAAAATAGGTCTTCGCCATCTTGTTCTTCGGCTCCGCGATCCGCGCCTGCAGCTTGCCATCATCGGTCAGCACCAGCAGCCCCTCGCTGTCGCGGTCCAGCCGCCCCGCCGCATAGACCCCCGGCACGACGATAAAGTCCGACAAGGTCTGCCGATCCGCGCCCTCATTCCCCTGATCGGTGAACTGGGACAGGCAGTTGAACGGCTTGTTGAACAGAATGACGCGCGACATGGTCCTCACCTGCCACATATGGGGGCGAAGGTGCAATTGTGACCCAACTCTGGGGTGACTTTCTGTGGTCCCTGCCCTATCTGTTGTCACAAAGCTGTCACGCGGATTCGGAGCTGCCATCCATGTCGCAATCAGACGCCTCAACGGGCGACGTTACCAGTGCCAATGTAGACGACGAGAACTGGCTTGAAACGCCGTTCGATGACGACAAACTCAAAGAAGAATGCGGGATATTCGGCGTGGTCGGCGTGGCCGACGCGGCAAATTTCGTGGCCCTCGGCCTGCACGCGCTGCAGCACCGCGGCCAAGAAGCGGGCGGCATCGTCTCCCATGACGCAGAAGCCGGATTCCAATCCGCCCGCCGCTTCGGGTATGTGCGCGACAACTTCACGTCCCACAAGGTGATGGAAACGCTGCCCGGCCCGCTCGCCATCGGGCATGTGCGCTACTCCACCGCCGGGTCAAAAGGGCAAACCGCGATCCGCGACGTGCAGCCCTTCTTTGGTGAATTTTCCATGGGCGGCGCGGCAATCGCGCATAACGGCAACATCACCAACGCCGATGCGCTGCGCAAAGAGCTGGTCGAACGCGGCTCCATCTTCCAATCCTCCTCCGACAGCGAATGCATCATCCACCTGATGGCGCGCTCCATGGGCCGCAACATCCCCGACCGCATGGAAGAGGCGCTGCGCAAGGTCGAAGGCGCGTTCTCTGTGGTCGCCATGACCCGCACCAAGCTGATCGGCGTGCGCGACCCGCTGGGCGTGCGCCCGCTGGTCCTTGGCAAAATCGGCGACGGCTACGCGCTGTCGTCCGAAACCTGCGCGCTGGACATCATCGGCGCGGAATTCGTGCGCGAAATCGAACCCGGCGAGATGGTCGTCATCACCGACAAGGGCGTGCAGTCGCATTTCCCCTTCCGCCCGCAAAAGTCGCGCTTCTGCATTTTTGAGCATGTCTATTTCTCCCGCCCCGATTCAATCCTCGGCGGTCGCTCGGTCTATGAGACCCGCGAAAACATCGGCCGGGAGCTGGCCAAGGAAAACCCGGTCGACGCGGACCTCGTCTGCCCGGTGCCGGATTCAGGCACCCCGGCGGCCATCGGCTACTCGCTGCAATCGGGCATCCCCTACGCCATGGGCATCATCCGCAACCAATACATGGGCCGCACCTTCATCGAGCCGACGGAGCAGATCCGCAACATGGGCGTGCGCCTCAAGCTCAACGTCAACCGCGCGCTGATCAAGGGCAAGCGGGTCATTCTGGTGGACGACAGCGTTGTGCGCGGCACCACCTCGCGCAAGATCAAGGAAATGATCCTCGACGCGGGCGCGGCGGAGGTGCATTTCCGCATCGCGTCGCCCCCAACGGCATGGCCGTGTTTCTACGGCGTCGACACGCCGCAACGCGAAAAGCTTTTGGCCGCCACCATGTCCGAGGACGAGATGCGCGACCATCTCGGCGTGGACAGCCTGAAATTCATTTCGCTGGACGGTTTGTATCGCGCTGTGGGCCAAGCCAAACGCGACAATGACAGCCCGCAATATTGCGACGCCTGCTTCTCCGGCGAATACCCGGTGGCCCCATCCGACCAGATCACCAAAGGGTTCGAGCTGAAGGCGGCGGAATAACCAATCCCACCCCGCAGAAACGCACTGTTTCCATGCTTGCGCCTTGAGGCCGCGCCCCATTTCCGACACATTCAGCCATCGGTGAAGTGTGGGGCCTTGTGAAGTTATGCGTCTGTTCGGATTTACCCTGCCCTTGCTGGAGCTGATCTTCTTCGCCATCCTCATTGTTGCAACAATGCTATAGGCACCGAACGGTTGGGTTACGTCTCGCTAACCCGCGCACGCTATACCCCGCATCGCTAGCACAGACGGCAACAGTGATTGCAAACGGGGCGATGGGGCGCAAATCAATGCGCATTGGCAACCGACCCTCGTATTTCGCAAATCACCGGTGATTTAACTGAAAGCGTGGGGCATATCCGCCCTGCGGACGGGCAATCGCGTTTCCCTCGGCGGCGCCGCCTCTTTACCCAAGATGAGCAGCAGACCCAACAGGCCGGATGAAACACTCCGCGACCCGCATATGCGCGCATGCTCCATCACTGTTTCACAAATACCTAAAAGAAAACGCCGCCCCAACCCGGGACGGCGCCAATCTATCGTAGGGCGGGGTTCACCCCGCCAAGCGGGCTTAGCCCTTGCGCAGCGCCTTCATGCCGCCGGCCACAACCATCACGGCCAGGACAGCCTTCACAGCGTCGCCCAGCAGGAACGGGCTGACCCAGTAGGTCCAGATGGTCGATGCGGAGGAGGCAACCCATTTGCCCTCAATCGCGAACATCTCAGCCAGCGCCATCGGCCAGGCCACGCCCGGAATGTAAAGCACAACGGAGGCCAGCAACGCGCCACCGATCATGGCAAAGACGTTCGTTGTCCGCTCTGCCACGAAGCCCGCGATGTAGGCCAAGGCGATAAAGCCGAACAGGAAGCCCGCAGTCGGGCCGACCAAGGCCGCGGCGCTGCCACCATTGGCAAAGACCGGCAGGCCTGCCGCGCCTTCCAGCAGGTAGGCCACAACGGTCAACGCGCCCAAGCGCGACCCGAACGACAATCCGACGATCAGAATGGCCAGCGTCTGCAGCGTCAGCGGCACAGGGATGAACGGCACCGAGAATTGCGCGGCAATGGCGATGAACATCGAGCCCCCCACAACCATCAGCGTTTTCTTCAGAAGTGTGTCAGCGCCGGTGGCGGCTTGCATAAAAGTCATATCTGTTCCCTCAACATGGTGTCCGGGGTCGTTTTCGGCAGCGCAGCATAAGATGTCAAGCGAACCGCCTTGAAATAGCGCTAACATGGTGCAAAACACCGCTATGGCCCCATCTTTTCGCTATCGCCCCCACCATTTTTTGTGCTCTCTCGGGTTCGAGGGGAAGGGGTACTCACCCGATTTCGCGGCCAATATGACGGCGATTGTCATGGGAAAACTGCGCGCCGAGGGCGGTGACCGGACGTTGATCGAAGTCGTCCCCGCCACTGATGATATCTGCGCCCCCTGCCCCAAACGCCGCGACCAGCTCTGCACGGCGCAGGCCAAGATTGACCGTCTCGACGCGGCCCATGCTGAGGCGTTGAACATTGCGGCGGGCGACGTGCTGACATGGGGCGAGGCGCAATCGCGCATCCGGGCCAATGTGCAACCCGGCGATCTGGCGGTGATCTGCGAGTCCTGCTCCTGGCTGGACTACGGCATGTGCGAGGCCGCGCTGCGCCGTCTTCACGATGCCCCCTTGCAAGATGCGCCCACCAATGAGACACCGCGCCCATGAGCAAAGACACATCCAAAACCGCGCTGGTCACCGGCGCGTCGCGCGGGCTGGGGGCGGCCTGCGCCGAATGGCTCGCCGCCAACGGCTTTCACGTCATCGCACTTGCCCGCACCACCGGCGCGCTGGAGGAGCTTGACGACCGCATCCAATCCGCCGGCGGCTCCGCCACCCTCGTGCCGGTGGACCTGACCAATGACGACGCCATGCGCCAGATCTGCCGCTCGATATTTGACCGCTGGGGCAAGTTGGACATGCTGGTTCACGCAGCCATCCACGCAGCCCCCCTCTGCCCCACGGCGCATATGGATGAGAAGGACATGGACAAATCCATCGCCTCCAACATCCGCGCCACGTCGCGGCTGATCGTCAACACCGAACCACTGCTGAAAGCCGGCAAGGGCCAGGCCGTCTTCTTCAACGACGCCGTGCAATCCAACCGCTTCCACGCCACCTATGGCATGACCAAGGCCGCGCAGATGCGCATCGCGCGCTCTTGGCAGGACGAGGCCGCCGCCTCCGGCATCACGGTCCACATCAAGGACCCCAAGCCAATGCCAACCGCAACCCGCGCGCGGTTCTACCCCGGCGAGGACCGCGATGCGTTGACCCCGTGCAAGGACGAGGCCGACAGGCTGCTCGCCGACCTCATCTGAAGGAGCGTTCCCATGAAAATCCGCGAATTCGGCGTCGAAATGTGGATGAACGCGTATGAGAATGACTGCGAGCTGAATCTGGCGGAAACCTGCGTTGCCTCGGTCACACTGGAGCAGCTGACCCAGCTCGCCGGCAAGAATGACACCGTGCTGTCCGACATCATGTCGATGAAGATGACCTACGGCGCTATCGAGGGGTCCGACCGCCTGCGCGACGCCATCTGCACGCTTTACGAGACGCAAAAACGTGAAAACGTCGTCACCACCCATGGCACCATTGGCGCCAATGCGTTGATCTATAAAACGCTCGTGCATCCGGGCGACCATGTCGTCGCGGTGTTGCCGACCTACCAGCAGCACTACTCGATCCCTGAAAGCCAGGGCGCGGATGTGTCGATCCTGCAGCTGCGCGAGGAGGACGGCTTCCTCCCCGATCTTGATGGGCTGAAAGCCCTGATCCGCCCCGACACCAAGCTTATTGCGCTGAACAACCCCAACAACCCGACGGGGGCGCTGATGGCGCGCGAGATGCTGGAGCAGATTGCCGAGCTTGCTCGCACGTGCGGGGCCTATGTCCTCTGTGACGAAGTCTACCGCGGCACGGCGCAAGACGGTGACGGGATGACCGTGTCCATGGCTGACATCTATGAAAAGGGCATCGCGACCGCCAGCATGTCCAAGGCCTTCTCGCTGGCAGGCCTGCGCGTCGGCTGGATCACCGGCCCGCAAGATGTCATCGCGCAGGTGATGATCCATCGCGACTATGACACGATCAGCGTGAGCCAATTGGACGAGTATTTCGCCACCATGGCGCTGGAGGCCAAGGAGAAGCTGCTGACCCGCAGCCGTGACCTGACGCGGCGCAATCTGGAGGTGCTGGACGCATGGATCGAGGCCGAGCCGCGCCTCACCTATGTCAGGCCCAAGGCGGCCACGATCTGCCTTCTCAAATACGACATGGACATGGGTAGCCACCCGTTGGCCGTCGATATCCTGAAGGAGACCGGCGTGTTGCTGACGCCCGGCAGCGCGTTCGACATGGAAGGCTACCTACGCATTGGTTTCGCCAACAGCACCGAGGTGCTTCAAACAGGGCTCACAAGTTTGGGGGGCTACCTGCGTCGCTATGACTGACGCCAAACTTTCATCGAAAGTTTGAATACAATTTCTCCTCGAGAAATTGTCCCGCTCAAGCCGCCTGTTCTTCCTCAGATAGCTGACGATGCCACAACGCGGCATAGCGCCCGTCGCGCGACAACAGATCGTCATGCGTGCCCCGCTCCGCGATCAGCCCGTTCTCCAACACGACAATCTGGTCCGCATGAGCAATCGTCGACAAACGGTGCGCGATCGTGATCACAGTCCGCCCCGCGCCCAGCCCGTGCAGGCTGTCCTGAATGTCGGCCTCGGTCTCGGTGTCCAGCGCCGAAGTCGCCTCGTCCAGCAACAGAATTGGCGGGTTTTTCAACAAGGTGCGCGCGATGCCCACGCGCTGCTTTTCGCCGCCCGACAGCTTCAGCCCACGTTCCCCCACGGTGGTTTCAAACCCGTCCGGCAGGTCCATGATGAAGTCGTGGATCTTGGCGTCCCGTGCGGCTTGTTCGATCTCGGCGCGCGACGCCTCTGGCCGCCCATATGCGATGTTGTACAGAATGGTGTCGTTGAACAGCACCGTGTCCTGCGGCACCACGCCGATCTGGGCATGCAGGCTGTCTTGCGTCACGTCGCGCACGTCTTGCCCATCAATCGACAGGCCGCCGCCGCTGACATCGTAGAACCGAAACAGCAGCCGCCCGATGGTGGATTTGCCCGAGCCCGACGGCCCCACAATGGCAACCGTCTCACCGGCTTTGACCTTCAACGACACGCCCTTCAAAATGGGCCGCGCCGCGTCGTAGCCGAAAAAGACGTCATGCAATTCAACCTCGCCCTGTGACACCGTCAGTTCGTCGGCATTTAGCTTGTCCTGCACCTCGGCCGGCTGGCCCAACAGTTCAAACATCTCGCCCATGTCGACCAACGCCTGACGGATCTCGCGGTACACGGTGCCAAGGAAGTTCAAAGGCGTCACGATCTGGATCATGTAGGCGTTGACCATGACGAAATCGCCCACGGTCAGGGTGCCATCCTGCACCCCCATGGCCGCCATCACCATCACGGCCACCAAGCCGCCGGTGATCAACACGGATTGCCCGAAATTCAGGAAGGCCAGCGAGTAGCTGGTCTTCAACGCCGCCGCGACGTATTTCTCCATCGCGCTGTCATAGCGCTCCGCCTCGCGCTTCTCCGCGCCGAAATATTTGACCGTTTCGAAATTCAGCAGGCTGTCGATCGCCTTCTGATTGGCGTCGGTGTCCTGGTCGTTCATTTCCTTGCGCATTTTCACGCGCCATTCGGTGACCGCGAAGGTGAACCACGTATAAAGCACAAGCGTGACAAGAACGACGACCAAGTACCAGATATCAAACACAAATGCCAAAATGACGGCGATCATCAGCAGCTCAAGGATCAGCGGCCCGATGGAGAATAGCAGGAAGCGCAGCAGGAACTCGACGCCCTTCACCCCGCGCTCAATGATCCGGCTCAACCCGCCGGTCTTGCGCGTAATGTGATAGCGCATCGACAAGCGGTGAATATGGGTGAAGGTCTCCAGCGCCAGCATCCGCAGCGCGCGTTGCCCCACCAGCGCGAAGACCACGTCGCGCATCTGCTGGAAGCCTACATTGATCAGCCGCGACACGCCGTAAGCCAGCGTCAGCCCGACGGCGCCCGCGCCCAGCATCCATCCCGGCCCGGCCCCTTCGCCGGCCAAAGCGTCGGTCGCCGCCCCGAACAAAGGCGCGGCCAGCACGGCCACCACCTTGGACAGCAGCAAGAAGCCAAGCGCGATCACCACACGGCGTTTCACCCAGGCCTCGCCATCGGGCCAAAGATAAGGGATCACGCGTTTGACAACCCGCCAGCCGTCTTTGCGCAAATCCTGGTTGAGGCGGGCGTCTGAAACTTCGGTGGGCATTGGGAATTTCGTCCAGAAATCTGTGTGCAGTTCCCTAGTTAGTGCGCGTCGGGGCAAGTTGCCAGCCGAGCGCGCGCTTTTTAGGAGAACGTCATCCGATCAGGGAGCCGCACATGCGCGCCCTAACCCTCCGGCAGCTCGAAAATCTGCCCCGGATATATCAAGTCGGGATCACGGATCAGGTCGCGATTGGCCTCGTAAACCCGCACATATTCGGTGCCGTCGCCAAACCGGTCCCGCGCAATGGCCCACAGGGTGAAGCCTTCCTGCACCGTTACCGCGTTGGGCCGCTGCGCAGCTTCCGCCACGACTTCAGGCTCCTCGCGTTGGAACGGGGTTTCCACCCGGCTGGTCACGTCGCCCGCGCTGGTGATCTCGTCGATGCGCAGCCGGTAAACGCCCGCATCAATGTCGGGCAACGGGGTGCGCCACGTGCCGTCCGGTTCGATCTTCACCGTCTTGATTGCCCGGTCGTTGAGGTAAACCCGCGCAAAGCCAGTGCCCTGCCCGCGGCCGGACAGAGCCACATCGCCGTCCGTGTCATAGGTGATCGTGTCGATCACCAGGTTGGCCACAATCTCGGGCGCCACATCCGAAACCGGGTCCTGCGCGGGGACTGCCGGTTGGGGGGCGGGCTGCAGCACGGTCACACCGCTTTCATCTGCCAGCACGATGGCGGGGCTGGCTGGTTGCGGTGCAGGCTCGGACGAGGCCGTGGCCTCGACGGCTTCAGCCGACACTGGCTCCGTTTCTTCTGCCGCGGTCAGCGTGGTCTCTTCCGGTTCCGGCGCGGCAGGGTTTTGCGGCGCGGCCTCAGCCACGTCAGCGGGTGCGGGTGTCTGTTCAACCTCTGCAGGCGCGTCTTCGGTGATGTCTGGTGTTTCAACAGCCGCCGTTTCGGTCTCGGGAACCGGGTCAGGCTCTGGCGCGGCTTGCACCACCTCAATCGGCTTGGTCGGCGCTATCAAAACCGTGCCGCCGGAGGGCACGGTCTGACCGTCCGCGGTGACCATCTCGGCCGACAAGCTGCGCGGGTCAGATGACGCTGGCAGGTGAAACAGCGCCACGTATTTGCCGTTCTTGTCGGCAAGCGCCTCGGCCACCTGTTCCCCATCCGCCAGCAAAGTGACCGTGGCCCCCGGCGCGGCGGAGCCCGCGATGACGGCGGCCCCCTGCGGGTCGATGCGCACAACGTCAAATTTTGGGCCTTCCAGCGGTACGGGCGCGGGCTCCTCTGCGGTTTCAGCCAATTGCGGTGCGTCATCCTGCTCAGGTTCGGCCACCTCATCAGCGGCAACAGGCTCTGGTTCGGCTTGCGGTTCTGGCGTGTCGTCTGTTGCGGCGACCTCTTCGGACGCAGCGGGTTCGGACACAGCAGGTTCGGGCGCTGCAAGCTGAGGCTCTGGCGTGACCTCCGCCGTGGTCTCAGCCGGGGCTTCGACGACGGGCGTTTCAGTCACCTCCGCATCATCCCGCGGGATGAACACCGTGCCGTAAATGATTGCACCAATTGCAAAAACGCCGGCGCCAATAAGTGCCGTCGACCCTTTGCCTTGAAAACGCGGCGTGTTGGCCATCGTTCAGTCCTTTTTCCCCGCCACCCCATCCCCCATGGGGCATCCCATACCCGCGGGCATGTCAGCTTGTACGACCCTATCAAGCCCTCTATCACAAGGCAAAACAAGTCACATTCCCTCAATCGGAGCGTCAAATGACAACCGCACATCCCAAATCCGTCTGCGTTTTCTGCGGTTCACGCTTTGGCACCAACCCCGCCTACAAGGCGGCAGCGCATGAGACGGGGACTGCGATTGCCCAAAACGGCTGGCGCTTGGTGTACGGGGCGGGCGATGTGGGGCTGATGGGCGAGGTTGCCAATGCCACCCAAGCCGCAGGCGGCGAAGTGTTCGGGGTGATCCCCGTGCATCTGTTTGAGCGTGAGGTTGGCAAGCGCGACCTCAGTTCCTTCATCATCACCGAGAACATGCATGAGCGTAAGAAGGTGATGTTCATGAATTGCGACGCCATCGTGGTGCTGCCCGGCGGCGCGGGCTCGCTCGATGAGTTCTTCGAGGTGCTCACCTGGCGGCAATTGGGCCTGCATGACAAACCCATCTATCTGCTCAACACGGATGGCTACTGGGACAAGCTGGTGGCGCTGACGCAGCATGTGGTGGATGAGGGGTTTGCCGATGCCTCGATGCTCGACTTCATGCGCGTGGTGGACAAACCGCAAGACATCGCGGCCGATCTGCAAGACCTCTGGCGCTGATTAACCATTATGTGATGCCGGGTTTGCTAAGATTCTTGCTACCTTAACCGCAAGAATCAAACCAACAGGAGTCTCCCATGTCCATCAGAACCGCTTTGGCGGCTGCTGGGGTCGCTATGTCAGCCGCCCTGCCCGCCGCCGCCGCCGAAGGCGAACGCGTCACCGTCACCGGCGAAATCATCGACACATGGTGCTACTTCTCGGGCGTCATGGGCGGCCCCGACGCGGTGACCGGATCGGCGCACCACACCTGCGCGCTGTGGTGCTCGGCAGGTGGCATCCCCGTGGGGCTGCTGGCCGAAGACGGCACGGTCTACATGGTCCTGAAGATCGAGGGTGACGACCAATCCGCATCGGGCGACACCCAACTGAAGCTGGCCAGCCACGAAATCGTGGCCGACGGCATGCTCTACAAGCGTGACGGGCTGAACTACCTGGTGGTTGAAAAGGTGGTCGAGGACAAAGGCATCACCAAACTGAACCACGAAGATTACGGGGTCGTGCCCGGCTTCGCCATTCCCAAGCCGAAAGGGTAAATCATGAAGAAACTCGCATTTCTGTTTGCCCTGATGGCAACCCCGCTTGCGGCGCAGGACTTCTCTGAGGGCTCAACCGCCAAATCATGGAACCTCTATGCCGAAAGCCCCGCCATGTTCGAGGCCAAAGTGGTCGACATCCTGTGCACCGTTGCAGGCGATTGCGCCAATGAATGCGCCGTGGGGCGTCAGCTAGGCTTGGAACGGACCGCCGACAATGTGCTGGTTTACCCCAACAAGAACACCCAAGCTGGTTTTCAAGGCGCGGCTGTCGACCTGCACCCCTATTGCGGCAAGATGGTCGATGTGGACGGGCTGCTGATCGAGGATGAAGACATCGCAGGTGCCACCAACATCTATCAGGTGCAAAAGCTCAAGGAGGCTGGTGCGGAAGACTGGATCAAGGCCAACACATGGTCCAAAAACTGGGCCAAGCTGTATCCTGAGGCGAAGGGCAAAGGCCCATGGTTCCGCCGCGACCCGCGCGTCAATGCGATCATTGCCGCAACCGGGCATCTGGGTCAGGGCCTCTCGCCCGAAGAAGCCTATGAGATCACCCGTTAGGCCCGCCATGATGATCCGCACGGCCCTTCTGTCGCTGGCCATGGCAACCCCCGCCGTGGCTGAGACGCCCCTGCCCTTTGATCTGGGCGGGGCATACACGCTGACCAACCAACATGGGGAGCGCTACACCCAAGCCGACCCTGACGGCAAACCGCAGCTACTGTTTTTCGGCTACGTCAATTGTCAGGAAATCTGCTCTGCGGTGTTTCCGATGATGGCTGAGGTAGTCAACGAAATCGATGCCCAGGGCATGGACATCACGCCCGTGATGATCACCGTCGACCCAGTGCGCGACACGGTGGACACAATGGGGCCGAAGCTGGCGGAACACCATCCCGATTTCGTGGGCCTGACCGGCACGGAAGCCGAGTTGCAGGTGGCCTATGACGCCTACTCCATCGAGAAGGAGGAGGTGTTCGTTGACCCCGAATTCGGCCCCGTCTACGCGCATGGCAGCTTCGTCTACCTGCTGGATGCAGAGGGCAAGTTTCTGACCCTCGTGCCGCCGATCGTCACGCCGCAGCAAGCGGCTGATATCGTCGCAAAATACACCAAGGATCTCAGCTGATGGCTTCCAAACTGACCCGCCGCGCCTTTATCGGCGGCGGCGTTCTTGCCGTGGGTGCTGGCGTATTCTACGCCGCAGGCGGGCAATTTCTGTTCTACGACCTGATCACCGAGGCCTCTGCGGCCGAAGCTCTGGACCCTGAGACAGCCCATCGGCTGGCCGCTGAAGGCGCTATCACACTGGTCGATATCCGTCGCCCCGACGAATGGGCCAAGACCGGGTCGGGGGAACATGCCGTGCGGCTCGACCTTCGGCGCGACGATTTCATTGCCGAGCTGGACAAGCTGGTTGCTGGTGACCGCTCCGCCCCGCTGGCGCTGATATGTGCACGCGGCGTGCGTTCGGCACGGGAGAATAACAAGCTGATCGAAGCGGGCTTTACCAATGTGATCGACGTGCCCGAAGGGATGCTGGGCAACTCCAAAGGCCCCGGCTGGATCAACCGCGGGTTGCCGCTGAACAAGGCCCCCTGAGATGAAGCACATCCTTGCGAGCGCCGCTATCGCGGCCGGTCTTGGCGGCGCGGCCCATGCCGGCTGTGCGGGCTCTGAGGAGACCTGCAAAACTGACATGGGCGAGTACCACATTGTCCTGCCAGACGGCGTCGAAAACCCGCCTGCCCTGCTGTTTTTGCACGGCGCAGGGGGCAACGGCAAAGGTGCGCTCAGGATGAAAGCCGCCTTGGATCGCGGCTACGCGGTGATTGGCCCGAACGGTTTGAAACGCCCCAATTCGCGCTTCGGCCCCGGCTGGTCCTTCCACCCCGACCGCCCCAAGGTACGTGACGAGATACCTTTCATCCGCGAAGTGATCGCGGACGCGGCGGAAAAGCACGGGGTGAACCCCGACAAGGTGCTGCTGGGTGGGTTTTCCATCGGCGGCTCGATGGTCAGCTACATGGCCTGCGACGCGCCCGATCTGGCGGCGGCCTACGCGCCGGTTGCTGGCAGCTTCTGGCGGCCCCACCCCGAAATGGACGCCTGCCAAGCCCCGGTGAAGCTGCTGCACACCCACGGCTGGAAGGACAAAACCGTGCCGCTGGAGGGCCGTCCGTTGCGCTCCATCTCGACCATCAAACAAGGCGATGTGTTCTACGCGATGCAAATCTGGCGCGAAACCAATGGCTGCGCGGGCATGCGCGCGGACACGTTCGACACGTCAGGCGATTTTTGGCACCGTAAATGGGACACCTGCGACGCGGGCGCGCTGGAATTCGTGATGCACCAAGGCGCGCATGGCATCCCGCGGGGCTGGACCGATATGGCGCTGGATTGGTTCGAAGGGCTGGAGTGAGATTTTCAGTGTGTCATTCCCGCGAAAGCGGGAACCCCGATGTTGTGATGTGCTCGCTTAATTCTTCGAGGTCCCCGCTTTCGCGGGGATGACAACGCGTCGCTCTACAGCGCTTACTCCGCCGCGATCCGGTCGGCCTCTTCCAGCACCTGCCGCAGCCGTTGACGCTCCAACTTGGCGCTGCGGATGATCTGCGGTGCGTTGAACACTTCCGACGTGCCCATTTGGCGGGCGGCCCATTTGTAGTCGGTCAGCTTGACGCCTGACAGCATCGACAGCGGCACCGCACCTGCAAGGCTCAGCGCAATTGGGGCCAGCCAGAGCGTGATGATCCCCTCATACATGCCAAAGACCAAAGCCGCGCCAACCAGCGTTTCGACCGCGTGGAATTTGACGTGGGTCAGCAGCGCGTACTTGCCGCCGCTGCGCGTCTGCGGGGTCCACTTTTCCTTGAACCCGATATAGGTCCGCGCCACGGCAATGGTTTGCTGCACCATCAGGATCGGCGCGTAGAGCACCGAGGTGATGATCTCGGTCACGAAGCTGACCACAAATTGCACCGGCCCGCCAAGGTCGCGCATCGACAATCCGGTGCGGCCAATGGCTGTTGCGCCCAGGAATTTGGGAGCCAGAAGCATGCCGTACATGAAGAGCAGGATGAAGATGTTGTTCACATGCCCCATCTCGGGCCACGCCACCTGCGGGTTGTTGCCGGTGAAGTAGCTGATCACGTTTTCTTCGGCATTCACGCCCATCACCGCCCAGACGGTGAGCAGCGCGAACCATGCCGGTGACAGCAGGTAGCTCATCGCGCCATGGAACAGGTGGAACCGCGTCACGGTGTGGAACCCTTTGGAGCCCAGAATATTGAGGTGCTGCAGATTGCCCTGACACCAGCGCCGGTCGCGGCGCACGTAGTCAATGAGGTTGGCCGGCACCTCTTCATAGCTGCCTTTGACACGCGGCACGAAGCGCACACCCCAGCCCGCGCGGCGCAGCAACCCGGCCTCAACAAAGTCGTGGCTGAGGATCAGCGCGCCTTTGGACCGGAAGGTGTCGAGCTTCGGGATACCAGCAGAGGCCGCGAACGCGGCGGTGCGGATGATGGCGTTATGGCCCCAGTAATTGCCCTCGCGGTCGGCCCATTTGGCCAAGCCTTCGGCCAAGGCCGCACCGTAGATCGTGTTGGAGAACTGCTGCACCCGCCCAAACAACGTGTCCGCCCCAAAAAGCTGCGGCACCGATTGGATCAGGCCGGCGGACGGGTCCGCAGACAGCTCGTCGGTCAGGGCCACGATCGCCTCCGCGCTCATCAGGCTGTCGGCGTCCAGCACCAGCATCGCGGCGTATCCGCCGCCCCAGCGCTCCACCCAATCGGCCAGATTGCCGACCTTGCGGTCGATATTGTCGGGCCGGCGGCGGTAATGCAGTTTGACGCGGTCGCCCATGCGGGCTTGCAGGTTCGCGAACGCCTCCAACTCGTGCTCGGCAATCGCCTCGTCGCGGGTGTCCGACAGGATGAACAGCGTGTAGCAATGCGGATGATCGGCGTCTGCCAAGGCCCCCAACATGGCGGCGGCGTTGCCGAACACGTCCACCGGGTCCTCGTTATAGACTGGCACCAGAAGCGCGGTTTTCATCGGCGAGACTGCCGCCTGCGCGGCTTTGGAGGGGCGGCGCATCAGGTTGAACACGCCCACGGTTACCGTGCTGACGGACAACGAAATCCAGAAGAACGTCACTGCGATCAAAGCGATCAAACCGCCCTCGAACCAGGTCAACCCGTCCATTGCGAAGAAATCGGTAAAGACGGCGATGAGCCCCGCAGTCGTCAGCATTGCGGGCAGGAAGGTCGCCAAACGCCAGATACCGGTACCCTTGGTCGTGGCCAGATCAGGGGCCTGCCCGTCATGATATTTGCGGCCCAAATCTTGCTTGGGGTGGGCAAGCGGCTGCTCTGGCGGCATGAGCCGGGTCATGCCGTCCACCTGTAGAGCCAGACTTCGGTCAGCGACGTGCCGTCTTTGACCAGTTGCACCCTTAGCTCCGCCCCCGTGGCCTCGCCCGGGTCAAACTTAAACGCCAAGCGCAGCCCGCCGGTTCCCGGATTGCGCTGCAACACGCCGTCTGAGACCGTGCCGCGGTTGGAGGAAATGAAGCGGGTAATGTCGTCCAGCTCTTTATCGGTGCCGAAATCGGGGTGGTCCTCAAAATCCACCGTCACGATCTGGTAGGGCACTTTCTTGTCGTAGCCCTTGCCGATGCGCGTGTTGAGCACTTGAGCGACGTCGCGTGGGCGCGGCGGCTCCCCGCCCCATTCCATGACGTAGCTGAAACTTTGCTCGCTGCCCGCAGCCATCGGCTCGCGCGGCCGCCAATAGGCCACGATATTGTCGTAGATTTCCTTGTCGGACGGGATTTCGACCAGCGTCACCGCGCCCTTGCCCCAATCCTCGCTGGGCTTGATCCAAAGTGAGGGTCGGTTGTGGTAAAACGCCTCAAGGTCGGCGAAGTCTTCCACATCGCGGGCGCGTTGCATCAAGCCAAAGCCGCGTGGCCCGTCATCAACGAAGCTGGAGATTTCCAGCTCGCGCGGGTTGGCGAGCGGACGCCACAGCAATTCCCCTGCCCCATTCCACACCATCAGCCCCTCGCTGTCATGCACGGCAGAGCGGAAGTCGTCGAACTTGGCGCGGTTGGTCTGGTCGAACAGGAACATAGACGTCAGCGGCGCGATGCCCACATGCGGCAGGTCTTCGCGCGGGAAGAGCGTCGCTTCCACCTTCATTTGCGCAGGCAGACCCGGGGTGATTTCGAACGTATAGGCCCCGGTGACAGAGGGGCTGTTCAAGAGCGCATGCACCTTGGTCATCCGCTCGCCGGGGTCGGCAGCTTCGACGTAGAAATGGGTGAATTCGGGGAATTCTTCGCCAGCACTGTCGCCTGTGTTCAGCGCCAATCCACGTGCTGACAACCCGTAGTTTTGCCCCGTGCCAATCGCGCGGAAGTAGGAGGCGCCCTGGAAGACCAGAAACTCTTCGAAAATACCCGGCGTTTTCAGCTCGGCCCGTAGGCGGAAGCCGGAATAGCCCATCGTGTCATCGACCGGCAGGTCCATGGGAAACCGGTCGGTTTTGTCAAAGAGCGTCAGGTCAAACCCGAGCGTCTTGGCGATGCCACCCTCGACCACGTTGATTTCCACCGCGCGGGGGAAGTACAGGCCGGGGTGGAAGAAATCCATCTGGAACGGGCGTTTGGTGTCGGACCACAGCGCCTTTTTGGTGTTGAACCACAGCGATTTGTATTGGTCATAGCTGAGGTCGCGCCAAGCCTGCGGAACCTCCTTCATGGGCGCATATGGCACCGACGCCATCTCCCGCGCCTTGTCCTTCAGCCACGCCCGGCTGAACGGCTGCGGCTTGCCCTTGAACACCGGCAACGCATCCGCCTGCCCCGCCATGGCGGCGGCCCCGAGCATCGTCAGAAAGGCGCGGCGCGACAGGCTCATTTGGGCTTCGCCCTCCAAGGTTGCTTTTTGATGTAGGCCACGAAATAGGCCACGAGGACCAACATAGCACAGCCGATCAGATTGCCGATGGTCACTTTCAAGGTGGAGCGTTCCAGCTGGTCATAGGCAAAACCCAGCACCCGGGCGAAGACCATGGAGAAGACGAACACGGCCAAGGACTGCTGGCCCACCTTCATAATGATGGTGACGATCCAGTCCCATGCTTTGGACAAGCCGCCTGCCCCTTTGGCGATCAGGCGGTGCCCGCCGACGCCCGCCGCGACCCATGCCAGATAGGCGACCGACAGGAAGTGCACGTAGCGCAGCAGCCCAAAGTCGGATTTGGAGATCAGCGGCTTCAGCGCGACGCGGCTTTCAATGACCGGATTGCCGTCGAAGACCAGCCCGAACCATTCGCGGTTGACCGCGCGCACCCCGATATTGGACAGCGGGATATTGGCGATGACGATGACGGCGGCAAGGATGATCAGCCACATCTTGACGGGCGGCGCCGGAATCCAGCCACGCATGAAGGCAAAGCCGGTGAAAAAGACCAGCTGCCAGCCGAACGGGTTGAAGAACCATTCGCGCTTGGACCACGGCTCTGCCGGGAAGTTGATGGCCGAGGCATCCGCCCCGAACCACGCCAGCACGCCCTCCTGCGCGAAAAGCCAGACCACGGCGATCACCGCAAACATCAGGTAGATGTTCACCCGGCTCAGCGCCATGACCGCCGGCATCATTACGAGGATGACCATATACATCGGCAGGATGTCGAAATAGTTCGGCACATAGGTCAGCGTGAAGATACCAACCAATTGGTCGGCGGTGGTCGACACGACCTCCCCTGCGCGGGTGACGCCCTCGAAAAACGGCACAAGGTTCAGCGTGCCGATGTATTTCTTCTCGAAAATGCCGAAGCTGTCCCAGAAGGCCAGCATCATGGCGATGAAGAAGAACATGCCGATATGGGCCCAGTAGACCTGCCAGACACGGTAGGCCACACGCGAGGTGCCCAACGCCCAACCGGCGCGGTCAAAGGTGCGGCCAAAGGCAATGGCGGAGGCCATGCCGGAGCAGAACACAAATATCTCGGTGGCATCCGAGAAGCCCCACCGCGCCGGAATCCACGAGGTGAAGAAGTTGCCGGGCGTATGTGCGAACAGGATAATGAACATCGCAATGCCGCGATAGAAATCGAGACGCGGGTCGCGCGTGGTCACGCCGGATGTGCCCGACGCGTTCGCCGCCACGGGGGCGGCTGAATAGGTGTTATCTGTGACGGCCATGGTCATCTCGGCAGCTTACTGATGTGCCGCTTATTCAGCAGGCACGCGGTCCGCGCAACCCGCAGCGTCGCGGCCTTCAGCAATCAAATTCATCCGGGCAGCGGCGTAGCCGTCTTCTTTGCCAGCCCGTTTGGCGGTGCGCTCCAGCAAGAACCCCTCGGCCTCATCCAGGAAACCAGCGCGAATGCCGGCGTCAATCGTCAAGCGCTCAAACACGTCGCGCTGCGCGTGGGACCCGCCGGCCAGTTGCATGGTACGCCGCGCGCGGGCGAGGTTCAGGAAGGCGGTTTTGAAGTCGCTTTCGCCAAAGGCCTCAAGCCCGGCTGCCGCAGACAGACCCGGCGTTTCCATCATCGCATCCATTTCGCGCGACTTGGCTTTCGCATCGCGGTGCATCCGACCCATCATCTGGGCGATCGCGTCTTTACGCTCCCCGCCGATCAGGGCCAGCAGGTAGTGCAGGTCGGCAAAAATCAGCTGGCCGTCCTCAGTGCGGTTCGCCGATAGCTCTGCCAGCTCTTCCCAGCGGTCTCCCACGTCGAAACCGTCGAGTTCCAGCCGCGACAGAAGCGAAGTGGCGTTAGAAATATCACGGTAATCATCCGTCTTGTCCTGACGGATCTCGGTGTCATAGAGGGCCAGAACCGTGTCCGCCTCCCCCAGATCAAGATGCATCAGCGCCTTGTGCCACCAGACATGATAGCGGAAGTTGTTGCAATGCGCCCAGGCCTGTTCGCGGCCTGTGAGCCAGTCGACCCCGCCTCTGGCATTGGCCGTCATGTCATAAACGTGGGCCACGGCGTGCAGCCCCCACGCGTCATCGGGGGAAATCGCCAGCCCCATGCGGCCCACCGTTTCGGCGCGGCCATATTCGCCGGTTTCCTCCAGCGTGAAGGCGTGGCACCCCATCAGGTAGCCGCGACCCGCGTGATCGGGGCCATAGGCGGACATGACGTTTTCGATGGATTTGCGCATGCCGACGCCGTCGCCGAGGACAAAACGGATCGCGTGGCTCAGCTTCATCGCCAATGTGTCGCCGGGGTGAACCTTCAACACGTCTTCCAGATGGTCGACCGCCACGGAGGGTTTGCCGTTCAGGAAGGCTTTCAGCGCAGAGATGAAGGATTGCTCCCGCGCGGTCACGGGCGAAGCCATTGCGGACGCCTCTGCCAGCCCCAGCGCCTCACGCGCGGTTTGGACCAGCTCGGAGCGGCCGAGCAGCAGATAGAACATGCCTTTGACGGCGTAGCCCAGCGCGAAGTCCGGCTCTGCCTCCAATGTGGCCACAAGATGGGTCGGTGTCGCCGCCCCATGCGCCATGAACGCCTTAAGCGTCTGATCCCAGCTCTCGCCTGCTGCGCGGGTTTTGAGGCTGGTGTCCTGCCCAAATACGTCCTGATACATGTGTCTTCCGATTCTGCTGTGCCGCGACTGAAGCCGCTACGAGTGAATACCTATGCGCACCGCGTCCGGTAAACGTCTGTGAGGCCTCAATAACGGACATGTGAGGGTAAGCGGGCAAACAGTGAACAAGAACATGAGAAACGGCGTGCAAACAGGCAATTCCCCGCCGGTCGGGTCTCAGTTTTTGACCACCTGCACCTCAGCAGGCGGTGCTGCCGGGAAATTGTGCAATATCTGGTCGGCCAGCCGCTTGGCCCATTCCGCGTAGACCACCGGCCCGGGGTGGAACCCGTCTTTGGACATCAGCCCGTCGAGCGGCAAATCGGCGGGGATATGGAATGTGTTGTCGCGCCGTTGGACCATGTCAGACAGACCCGCGTCATAGCGCAGCCCCTGCTTGCCGAGTATCCAGCGCAATGTGGGCGGCAGCAGCGGGAAATCCCCGATGCGCGGGATGCCTGACACATAGGTTTGGCGCACCCCGAATTTGGTCTCCAGCAGGTCCAGCATCAATTCGGTGTCTTCCAGCCAGTTTTCGCGCGACGCCCGTTTGGTGATGTCGTTCACCCCCAAGGCGGTGACGGCGATGTCGAAGGGCTCCGGCTCCATCTTGACCAGGCGTTTGAACATCTGGCGCGTGGTGCGGCCGGTTTTGGCCTCCAGATGCCAGTGAATTTCGTAATGCGGCGCCAGCAGGTCGCGCAGCTGCCCCGGCAGGGCCTGATCGAGGTGCTCGGTCCCCACACCGGCGGCAGAGCTGTCACCAAGCACCAGCATGCGCAACGGCGCGCCTTTGCCCGCAAATCCGGTGCGCGCGCCGGGCGGCTCGGGCAAGACCAGAGCCGTTTGCCGCAACCAGGCCCCCTGGGCCAGCAGATAGGGGAACAACGCGAACTTGACGGCAATTTCGGGGTGGACGCGGGCGTGGAGACGGGGAAAATGCATGAGACTACAGCGCGTTGCGGATACGATACTACTCTGACGTCAACGTAACAAAGATCGCGCCGCTGTCACCTTTAACATTGCGTCACCGCCCCGAAAGGCCACTTTATGCCCCATGCCGAGCTGAAATATTCCTCCGACCTGATATTCGACGCCCCCGACCTGCTGCGCAAGGTTGAAGAGACGATACAAGCCAAGGACAGCGGGTCAGGCGCCTGCAAAGGCCGCGCTTACCCCTGCGACCACGTCCACCATACCCATGTTTTGCTTGAGGTGTGCATGCTGCCCAAAGCGCATCGCGACGCCGCCTTCATCCAATCGCTGCTGTCTGACCTGCAAGACGTGCTGAAATCGCATATCGCCCAATCCTGCCACATGTCGCTGGGCATCCGGTTTTCGGATGGCGGGTACATCACCGGGGTGCATGTCGTGGACGGGGTTGAGCCCGACTGAAGTTTCGCCCCAGCCGGGCCCAAACGCTAGAGCGCCTTGCGAAAGACCACCTTATCCACGCCGTTGGCGTAGTAATCCCGGATCAACGCCTCTTGGTTGTAGCCACGAGCTAAATAGAAGCCACGCGTGTTCGCAAAATCCTCCCCGCTGGCCGTCTCAATCAGCAACAATCTGGCTGAGGAGGATGTGGCCAATGCCTCGACATGGGCTAACAGCGCGCTGCCCTGCCCTTTGCCCTGCGCCGCCGGCATGAGGCCGATGAACCATAGGTTCCATACGCCATCGGCCAATGCTTCCGGCGTTACGTAAGCGGCCCCGATTGCTGTATCCTCTGTCTCGGTGATCAGCCAATGGTGGTCTTGTGGCGGGTCGGCAAAATGCCCGGCGGTCATCTGCGTGAAGTCCTCAAGCTCATCTGCATCAAACAGCCCGCAGGCCTCAGCGATGCCCATCAAGGCGGGTTGGTCTTCCGCCACGGCGGCGCGAATGGTTGGGTGTTTCATGTCTGGAAATTCCATTTGGTCAGCGTCAATGCATTGCCCCCACGCATGCGCAGGGGGCATCTACCGAAGGCAGCCGAAACGAGAAATCGTGGTCAGTTTGATGTGACCGCCTGCCATTGTCCAGACCAGAGCGGTCCTACTCCTCACCGTCGCGGTCATGTTGATAGCCAGTCACACCGGCGAATTCACGCAACCAGGCTTCCCGCCGCACGGTCCAGCATTCGTATTCGGGCGTGAATTGGTTGGGCTTGTCCAACGCACCAAGATACAGCTCGATCTCGGCTCCACTGCGTGCAAAGACAGATGACCCGCAGGTCGGGCAAAAGTGTCGCCCTTGATATGCGCCCGCTTCGCCCTCAATGGTCACAGCCTCTTCGGGGTATATCGCCGCTGCGTAGAACGGAGCACCGTGATGTTTGCGGCAGTCCATGCAATGGCAAATGCCAACTCTGTCTGGCTGACCGGAGGCCACAAAGCGTAGTTTGCCGCAAAGGCAGCCGCCATGGACCAAGCCCATCAGCCCTTGTCCAGCTTGCCCAACACCTCGTCCGTGTCTTGGCCAAAGCGCGGCGGGGCGTGGCGGTAGGTGACGGGCGTTTTCGACAGGTTCAGCGGGTTGCCGATCAGCTTAACGTGGCCGCCTTCTACATCGTCGCGGGCCATTTCGATCTTCATGTTGCGGGCCGCGACCTGCTCGGACGTGAAAACCTGCTCCAACGTATTCACCGGTCCAACCGGCACTTTGCGCGCCTCTAGCCCGGCGATCACGTCGGCCATGGTGCGTTTGGCCAGCTCCGCCTCATACTCGGCGATCAACGCCGCGCGGTTGGTGACGCGGTTGGCATTCACCGCGTTCTCGCCCTCGGCCAGATCAGGCCGGCCCAGATAGTCGCAGAACCGCGCGTATTGGCTGTCATTGCCAACGGCGACCAGCACATGCCCGTCGCTGGTCTTGAAGGTCTGGTAGGGCACGATTGTTGCATGCTCGTTGCCCCGGCGCGGGCGCGGCTTGCCGGTGGTCAGATGTGCCACGCCTTCGTTGATCAGCCAGCTGACCTGCGTGTCGACCAAAGCGACGTCAATATGCTGCCCCTCCCCCGTCTGGTCGCGGTGCCTGAGTGCCGCCAGAATGCCAATGGTGGAATAGAGCCCGCAGACCACGTCGGCGATGCCGACGGCGACCTTCATGGGATGACCCTCCGGCTCCCCCGTCAGCGACATGATCCCGCCATAGCCCTGCGCCATCAGGTCGTAGCCCGGCTTTTCGCGGTTCGGCCCGGTCTGCCCGAAGCCGGAAATGGAGCAATAGATCAGATGCGGGTGCTCTTTCAGCATCGAGGCATGGTCCAGCCCGTATTTCACCAGCCCGTCCGGCTTGAAATTCTCGATCACCACATCCGCCGTCGCCGCCAGAGCTTTGACGGTTTGCTGCCCCTCTTCCGTCGCGATGTCGATGGAGACGGACAGCTTGTTGCGGTTGGCGCACATGAAATAGGCGCTGAGGTCGGTCTTCTCCCCATCCACGCCATTCACAAACGGAGGGCCCCATCCGCGCGTGTCATCGCCGCCGGATTTTGGGTTCTCGATCTTGATCACCTCCGCGCCCAGATCACCCAGAAGCTGGGTGCAGGTGGGTCCCGCAAGAATGCGGGACAGATCAAGGATGGTCAGCCCATCCAACGCGCCTTTGGGGATCATCTAGATACGTCCGTCATAGCCCTGGCGGTCGATGACCGCCGCAATCACGGTGAATGTGTCGGCTTGTTGCGCCGCCGTCAACGCGGCTTCCAGCTCGGCGCGGTTGGTGACGGTGTGGCCATGCCCGCCAAACGCCTCGCCAATGGCCGCGAAATCATGCCGCCCGAAATCCACGCCGCGATTGGCCATTTGGCGACCGCGCTGTTTCAGCTCGATCAGCGCCAGCGAGGCATCCACGAAAACGACAAAGATGGTGTTGTGCCCGTGCTCGGCGGCGGTGCTAAGCTCGCCTGCCACCATCAGGAACCCGGCATCGCCCGAAAAGCTGACGACGGTGCGCGACGGGTCAGCATATTTCGCCCCCATCGCCAGAGGGACTGCGCAGCCCATGGTGCACAAAGCCGAGGATTGCAGCAGCCCCTTGGGGTGGTGGCAGGTCCACATCTGGCTGAGCAAAATGCGGTGCGCGCCTGAATCCGCCGTGGCAATCGCGTCATCTGGCAACATCCGGTTGCACACATCAATCACGGCCCCCGGCCCCCAGACATCGTCAAGCGGGAAGGCCGCGTTCAGCGCCGATTTCAGCGCGGCAACCTCGCCGCCATCCCAAGTGACAGGCGTATGCGCCGCGTCCAACGCCACCAGCGTGGCGCCGGTGTCAGCGACAAAATTCAACGTCGCCTGATGCATGTAATGGTCATTCGGCACCGCCGCGATGTCGATGACGCGGGTCTGGGACGGGTCCCAGATTTCCCGCCACCCGGGGCGCATCTCAATGGGGTCGTAGCCCACGCAAAGGATCAGATCTGCCGATTGAACAAAGGGCAGTAAGTGCTTGTCGGCCAACGGGGAAAGCCCCGCGCCGCCCAGGGACAGCTCATGGGTTTCCGGCAAGACACCCTTGGCCTTGTAGCTGGTCACAACAGGGATGCCGCGCGCCTCGGCAAAGGCCTGCAGGACAGGCGCGCTGCCGTCTTTCAGCACATCGAGGCCCGCAATGATGACGGGCCGTTCAGCGGCCCCCAGCCAGTCTTGCGCCAATTGCAGATCCGGCCCAATCGGCGCGGTGACAGAGGCAGGCGGTCTGCGCCGCAGCTGTGGGGAGACATTCTCATCCGCCACGGAAATCGGCACATCGATATGCACCGGGCCCTCGCGGCCCTCGCGCGCAATGCCGACTGCCTTGTCGGCGATGATATCCGCGCCTTGAGCGGTCAGCGTAAACGTCGCCTTGGTGATCTCGTCAAACACGGCGCGGTGGTCCAGCACTTGGTGAGTATAGGTCAGCGCCTCATCCGCATCGACGCACCCGGTCAGCACAATCAACGGCACCCGGTCCTGATGCGCGTTGGCCACCACGTTGACCCCGTTCATCGCGCCCGGCCCCACAGTGGCCACCAGAATGCCCGGCGCGCCGGTCACGTGATGCGCGCCTTCGGCCATGAAGCCGGCGGCGTTTTCATGTTTGCACAGAACAAACTCGATCCCCGCCTGCTCCAACGCGTCGATAATGGTCAGCACCTCGCCGCCCGGCATGCCGAAGGCGTGGCGGCAGCCCGCCTCATACAGGCGGTGGGCCACCAGATCGGCGGCGCGCATCTCTTTGGTCATGGAAATGTCCTTCTCAGCCCATTGCTGGCGTTATTGCACAGCCGCCTTGGCAATCGACAGGAAAATCGCGTCCAGTTCGTCGGCCGCCACGCCAAGATCGGCATCCGCCTCGGCCATATAGGGCGCAAACACGGTAGACGGCGTTTTGTAGGACAAGCTGGCCGTGCCGTCTTCATTCTCGGTCACGTAAAGGCGAATGGGCGCCTCAATCATCGCCGCAGTCGACAGGCCAAGAATGCGCACGGCAAACCTGTTGTTGAAGACGCCGATGACGCGGTTGCCCGGAATGATAATCCCCCGGTTCTTGGCGGCCCCCGTTGGCCCGGCTTGGGTCACGACACCCATCTTGTTGGCTTTCACGGCCGATTTCACGTCATCGACCAACTGCGCATATGGTTTGGTGGTGGGCATCACGACCCAACCGTCCCGCGGTGCGATCTCCGCCTGCGCGGCCATCCCCCACACGATCAAAACGAAACTCAGAAGCGCGCGCATGGTGTCTCCATTTGGTTAGAAATATCCAAATCGACGTCTGGCAGAGGTGCCGCCTCCAGACCAATCACAATGTCGCCAGAAAATGCTAACCGCTTTTGACGAAAGTACTCAGAAATTCGTTTCGGTCATCGCTGCCGCCATTATCGACACTGCTACAGCGGACTGGAGCTATGCCAGACCCCGTGACCAGCTGTCTGTAATAGAGTTGTTCGCATGCACGGTCGACGTGATGAACAAGGGCCCGGTAGTGGCGAGGACTAAATCTCCATCCTACGCCATTGCTTGCCAGCGTCTTGGCTCCGGCAAATATCTTAGAGATCGGGCGCGATGCATTTCGAGCATCCGCAATATCCGACCGATCTGACAAAACTCTACGAAAATCGTTAATGACATTGTCGCAGTTCCCCGTGCATGTCGAAGCAATCGCATCACCGACAATGAGGGAGACATCGCGATAAGTTGCGAAGTACTTCAGCGCAATCGGCACAACCTTGCGCGCGCGGTAAATGGATTTTGCCAAATCGATCACCGTGAGGTTCTTAGCTCTGCTAAGCGAACCGCGAACCCCAATGTTGTCGGCAGCCGTCTTCGCAAGACGCACCATGGTCCGATCCACCTCAAAAGCATTCGACTCAAATGCAAACGCACTGCCCAAGTCCGTACTTGCATCATCTCCTGCTCCAACGAGACTGCATGAATTTGAAGAGAAGATCGCACCGGTTGTATCCTCAACCTCGCCGACCAGTAGAGGGCAGTTCTTCCGAAGCATTTCAAGCTGCTTCAACTTTGCATACACCGCATTGATAGCGTTCGCAGAGGCCTGCGCCTCACTTGGAGTTTGTGCAGTCTCTGCGACAAGCGGGGCGACAAGGGCAAGTGAGTAAGCGTATCTCGCAATGCGCTGTTCGTGGTTTCGCGTCTGGATTATCTTGTTGTCGGCAATGCGACCCGAGAATCCACCAGGATATCCACGTTCATCTTTCACAAATGTGCAGCCAGACAACAAAACGGCTGCTGAGACACAGCCTAGTACCAAATTTCTCATTGCTTCCCCCAAAGCTAAAATTGCGACAAAGCCGCGTACAATAATACCTTTAAATTTGGAGGAAGGATTTCACCCTGTCAAAACGAAAACGGCCCGGGAGCACCCGAGCCGTTCAGATTTCTTGTGGATAACTTCAGTTCACATACGGGATGCGACGTTTTCCCAATTCACCAGGTTGTCCAGGAAATTGGTCAGGTATTTCGGCCGCGCGTTGCGGAAGTCGATGTAGTAGCTGTGCTCCCACACGTCGCAGCCCAAAAGTGCGGTTTGGTCGAAGCACAGCGGGTTGACGCCATTCTCGGTCTTGGTCACCGCCAAAGAGCCGTCTGCGTTTTTCACCAACCAGGCCCAGCCGGACCCGAACTGGCCCGCGCCGGCGGCAGAGAATTGCGATTTGAATTCATCAACCGACCCGAAGCTGTCTTTCAGCGCGGCTTCCAGCTCGGACGGCATGGAGGATTTGCCCGGCCCCATCATTTCCCAGAACTGGTTGTGGTTCCACAGTTGCGAGATGTTGTTGAAAATCCCGTTCTGTGCCACGGCCGAGGCGTCATAGGTGCCTTTGACGATCTCTTCGAGCGACTTGCCCTCCCACTCGGTGCCCTCAATCGCCTTGTTGCCGTTGGTGACATAGGCGTTGTGGTGCAGGTCGTGGTGGTATTCCAGGGTTTCCTTGGACATGCCGTTATCGGCCAATGCGTCATGGGCGTAGGGAAGTGGTGGAAGTTCAAAAGCCATTTGGGCCCCCTGTCGGTTGGTGTGTAAGTTCTGAGACCTAACTGAGCGCGTTCGCGCGCCGCGTCAAGGTAGCAAAGCCCTAACGCGGCGGCGTCGCGAACGTTCCCATGGCTTGAAACGTTCCTAGCCACTGAGGGCGCTCAGACCCTACGACATTTACCAAAGCCCTGCATATTCACCCCACTATTGGCGCTGGATTCCCGCGTGACGAAGCTGCCGCGCATTGAAAATTTGCCCGTGCGGGTGTCGAGCCGTGCCCGGTAATTGACCGTTGGCTCGTAAAATTTGGTCTCAGTCGGGGGCAGCATGTTACGTGGCACTGGCGAAATTCGCCAGTTGAACAGCTGCACATTGCCGATCTTGCGCCCCAAGGTACCGTCAACGCTGCGGCGGCCCGATTTGCGAATGATGTTGTCGGACACACGCACGGTCCCGCCTGAGCCGATCGTCACCCGCATTCTGGTGGGCGTCACCCCATTATAGTGTGTCACCGTTTTCTTGGGCGCGATCTTGCAGTCATAGGTGGCAGCAGAAAGCGGAGCAGAGATGGTCATAATCCCAAAAGCGAGGGCACTTAGTAACTTAAAGTTCATCATAACAATGGTCCTTCTGGTTAATCTCCCCTGAAGGCAGTGAAGCGGAACCCGGGCGCGCATGCAAGTATGCTGAGCCCCGGACTTCGGTGCGGATGCGGATGCGGATGCGGCAGGGTGATTTCGCTTAGATCGGCTTGCAATCCACATTCAGCGAGAAGGTCTGAAGGCGCCGCGATTTATGGCCGTCAATCACCAATTCCGCCTTGCTGTCTTGTATCCCCACCCGCAACCGGACTTCCATGGTGACCTTGGCGCTCTCCCCCGCTTTGCGCTTTTGCTTCGAAACAACGGAGGCCTGCCACCTGTAAGACACGTAGCCAAACTTATGTCTGTTTGTGAATTTGGCCCTGCTGCGCGAGGATACGCCCAGATTGCCATAGCTCGCTGTCACCTGCGCGACGCTTTGGGTTGTGTCATGATCCACGCGGAATGCCGTGAACGCCCAATCCGGCAGAGCCTGCCCCGATCCCTGTTTGGTGCGCGGCACGGAGCATGCAAACTTGCGCTGCGCGCTGATACCCCACGGCATATTGCCTTGCCGTTTCACAGATCGGCTGGCGCGTTTGATCTTGTCTGTCAGCGCCGCCGTCTCCGCCGCGCTGTTGGTGCGGCATTTGCCACGGCGGCTGAAGGTTTCTGAAAACCCGAGCGGGCTGGCGCTGACATTCAAAACGCCCGTCGCCTTGGTCAGGACCGCGCGGTAGACTATGGCGACGGCAACATTGCCCCGCGCGTCGCGCACATTGTTGACCTTCCAACTCAGGCCGAGCTTGCGTTTGGTATTTCGCGTGACCTTTGCCGGGGCGGGCCGGCCCTCAAATCGGAGCGTCACAACATCTGACACTGTCGCGGTTTTGCCGTCCGGGGCAACGCTGAACGCGATCTCGGGCGCGATGATGCCGCTTGGCTTACCGCCCAGCTGGCATTGGGTCAGCGTCGGGACCGATTGAGCTGCCACGGCCGTTGCAAAAAATGGGGCTACCGCCCCGACAATCGCAACGCCCAACACCCGAAACATACTCATAAACAATTGTATTCCCTAAAAATATTCAACCTCAGCGCCCAGTGTAGCTGCCCGCGACAACAGGTCAAACACATATCCCGCCACAGAGCGGAAGCAGATCAATTCAACGGTCTGTGCATCCGGCATGTAGAATGCTGCGGGCGTTTGGGCCAGCCGGGTGCGCCGGAAGTGGCCTGCAGGAAATGCGTCCGGCGACATGTCGACCGGGGCGAGTTTTGCGATGACCTCGCGTGCTGCCTGCCCCTGAACCTGAAACACGGCGCGGGCGTCAGAGACGTTGGCGGCCAGAAAATGCTGGCCCTTCAACGCCGTTGACAATTTTTCTACTGCTGTGTCCGCCCTGTCATGCGGACACATGAGCAGCAGCTCGTCAGGGCTCATCCATGCAACTGCCTGGTCTCCCTTCAGCACGCAAGAATTTACGCCCGGCACATCGACGCCAGACACGGCCTTCACCGCCTTCTTCAGCTTGGCCGACGACAAGTCGCCGCGCAGGGTGATCATGCCGCGCAGGCCCATCTCGGTGACGGTGACGTAGCCTTCGTAAGTTACGCCCTGCAAGGCGCTGACTGCATTAGACATTTTGCTTCTCCCCGTCCTTGTCATAGAAGACCGGATCGCAGATTTTGGCCTGCACTTCGGTGCCGTCCACTTTGGGGAAGGTGATCACCTCGCCCATGCGGTCCGGCCCATTCAGCACCAGCCCCATGGCGATGCCCTTGTCGAGATTGGCCGAGTAATAGGTCGAGGTGACGCGGCCCTCAGTATTGCGTTGCCCGTTCTCGTTGGTGCCGTCGGCGACGGCATAGGCCCCGTCCGGCAGCACTGAGCCATCGACCGTTTCCAGCCCCACCAGCTTCCAGCGGTTCGGGTCGGTCATGTGGTCGCGCTGCTGCGCACGTTTGCCCAGGTAGTCGTCCTTCTTCTTGGACAAGGCCCAATGCAGACCAAGGTCTTGTGGGATGACGGTCCCGTCGGTCTCGTCCCCGATCATGATAAAACCCTTCTCGGCGCGCAAAATGTGAAGGCATTCAGTGCCGTAGGGGGTGACGTTGAACTCCTGCCCTGCTTCCATCAATGCGTCCCAGAAGGCCCGGCCTTGGCTCGCAGGCACGGCGATTTCGTAGCTCAATTCGCCGGAGAAAGAGATGCGGAAGGCACGGGCGTCGAAACCGCCGATCTTGCCCTCTTTCCATTCCATAAAGCCCAGCGCCTCTTTGGACACATCCAAGCCGCCCAGCTTTTCCAGCACTTTCCGCGCATTTGGTCCGACCACGGCGATTTGGGCGTATTGTTCGGTGAGGTTGGCGGTGTAGACCTTCCAGTCCCACCATTCGGTTTGCAGCCATTCCTCCATATGGGCGTGGATCCGCGACGCCCCGCCGGTGGTGGTGTGGCAGAGCCACGTGTCGTCGTCGATACGTGCCGCCACGCCGTCATCGCTGAGGAACCCATTCTCCGAGCACATCAACCCGTAGCGGCATTTCCCGGGTTTCAGGTTGGACATCATGTTGGTGTACATCATGTCGAGGAATTTGCCTGCATCCGGCCCTTTGACGATGATCTTGCCGAGGGTGGAGGCATCCAGCAGGCCGAGGCTGTCGCGCACGGCCTTAACCTCACGGTTGACCGCTTGTTCGACGCTCTCTTCAGGCTTGCGGTAGCAATAGGCGCGGCGCCAGTGGCCTACAGGTTCCCAATGCGCGCCGTTGTCCTCGCCCCATTGATGCAGCGGGGTTTTGTCGATGGGCTGGAAGATTTCGCGGCTGGCTTCGCCCGCAATCGCGCCCATGGAGATGGGGTGATATGGTGGACGGAACGTGGTGGTGCCGACCTTTGGAATTTCCGCATTCAGGCTGTCAGCAAGGATCGCCAATCCATTGATATTGCTGAGTTTCCCTTGATCGGTCGCCATGCCGAGCGTCGTGTAGCGTTTGGTATGCTCGACGCTTTCAAAGCCCTCCTGCGCGGCCAGTTGCACGTCAGAGACCTTCACATCGTTCTGGTAGTCCAGGAACATCTTGGAGCGCAGCTTGTAACTGGCCCCCTGCGGCATTTTCCAGACGGCGGCCATCGGGGTTTCCGGCTCCTCCGCCGCTTTCGGCGCTGCGGTCCGTTTGGGGGAGAAACCCAGATCGGTCAGCACCGTGTTGGTGCCTTTGACCGCATCCGTCAGGCATTCCGCCGTGTTCATAGCGCCGTTGGCGATGCCCACCACCGACACGAAGCCCTTGCCATCCGCGCCAGTGGGCGCTTTGGCGGGATCGGGGCGGAAATGCGCATGCGCGTCGTCCCAGATCAGCTTGCCGCCGCAATGGGACCACAGATGCACCACCGGCGACCAGCCGCCGGACATGGCGACCGCGTCGCAGGCGATTTCCTCCAGCACCGCGCCCTCGCCCGCCTGCGCGCAGAGCGCCACGCCTTCGACGCGCTTGCCGCCTTTGACCTTGGCAATGGCCTTGCCGGTCGCAACCCGGATGCCTTCGGCTTTGGCCTTCTCCATCAACGCGCCGCCACCATGCGGGCGGGCATCGACGATGCACGGCACATCTAGGCCTGCATCCTTCAGGATCAGCGCCGTGCGGTAGGCGTCATCGTTGTTGGTCACGACCACGGTGCGGTCGCCTACGGAGGTGCCGTAGTTCACCACGTAGTCACGCACGGAGCCTGCCAGCATCACGCCCGGCACGTCATTGCCTGCAAAGCTGAGCGGGCGCTCGATCGCGCCGGTTGCGGTGATGATATGTTTGGCGCGGATGCGCCAGAGCCGGTGACGCGGCGCGGTTGAGGGGGCCACGTGGTCCGTCAGCCGCTCGTAGCCAAGCGCGTAGCCGTGGTCATAGACCCCCGCCCCCATGCAGCGTTTGCACATCGTGACATTGTCCATGTTTTCAAGCGCATGCACGGTGTTCGTCACCCAGGCATCCGCCGGACGTCCTTCGATCTCGGCCCCATCTACCGGCGCGCGGCCGCCCCAATGGGCGGATTGCTCCAGCAGCAGGACCTTGGCCCCGGCTTTGCCTGCGCGCTCCGCAGCCAAAAGGCCCGCGACACCGCCGCCGACGATCAGAACGTCGACGAAGGCATAGAAATGCTCATAGGTGTCCGCGTCGCGCTCTTTCGGGGCTTTGCCCAAGCCAGCGGCCTTGCGGATGAACGGCTCGAACACGTGTTTCCACGCGGGGCGCGGGTGGATGAAGGTTTTGTAGTAGAAGCCTGCGGGCATGAAGCGCGATGCGTAGTTGTTGACCACGCCGACGTCGTAATCCAGCGACGGCCAGTGGTTTTGCGACTGCGCGGTCAGGCCTGAAAAAATCTCCGTCGTGGTGGCGCGGGCGTTGGGCTCAAAATGGCCGTTTTCGCCGAGGTTCATCAGCGCGTTGGGCTCTTCCGGCCCCGCCGCCACGATGCCACGCGGGCGATGGTACTTGAAGGAGCGGCCCACCAGCATCTGGTCATTGCTCAGAAGCGCGGAGGCCAGCGTGTCGCCTTTGAAGCCTTTCAGCTTGCGGCCATTGAATTCGAACGTGACGGAAGTGTTGCGGTCGAGGTGCCGACCGCCAGACGCCAAACGTGTGCTCATGAGAACATCCCCCCGCCCCATTGTGCCAGGGACCAGCCGGGTCGTTTGCCGGAGATGCGGTCGCATATCTCTTTGGGCGGCGCCAGGGTTTGCGCGCTATACGTGCCAAAGACCTCCAAAGTGGTGGTGCAGCGGGCGGCGTGGAACCACTTGCCGCAGCCATTGGCGTGCCGCCAGCGTTCGAAATGCACCCCGCGCGGGTTTTCCCGCATGAACATGTATTCCTCGAAATCATCATCCGTAGAACCCACGGTTTCGCGCTTGATATGCGCCTGCCCGCCTGCGGCCAGCTCGGTTTCGTCGGCGTCCACACCGCAATAAGGACAGTTGAGGATCAGCATGGCAGCACCTTTTGGACATGCAAAAAGGCAGCCGCTGAAAAGCGACTGCCAGTAAAATCGAGGGAAGTAGTTCTAGAGGTGGCGTCAGTCGGTTGCTGGCGCCAAAGCGTTAGGGTCGACCGCTGGGGTCGCGCCTTCGGCTGCGGGTGCAGCGCCTTCAAGTGCAGCCGGGTCGGTAAGACCTGCTGGCAGGTTCGGGGCATCGCCCGCGCCCATGAAGGCAAGTGCAAGGATAAAGAGGCCAATGAGTACTGCGGCAACAACCAGAGCCTTGCCGCCAAGGCCTTCGTCATTCGTGGTGTAGTCAGACATGGGTGTTCCTCCATTTGTGTGAGGATACATTCGCCAGTCACGGCACGCGTCTCAACGGCTGCGGCGCTGCACCGGGGTTTTGAGCCTGTTTCGGCCAAATCGCGGCCACGCCAGAGGCAAAACCCCGCGCATACCCGCGCAATCCCAGAAATGTGCGGGTTATTGCGCATCGCCAAGCTCCATTTGGCCATGTTCGATCACCACCTGAGCCGCCAGCATCACTTTGAAATGCAGATCGCTCGCCCGCGCCTCTTGTGCGTCGGTCAGCTTTACGTAGCCGTCTTCGTCTTTCTGCTCAGCCGGCCAGCCCAAGATGCGGTGAATATCGAGCTGATAATATGACATGTCGCCATAGGGCCGTTTGGGGTCAACCGTTGGCCCCGCAAATTCACCCTTGTAGAGCACGTCGCCCATATCGTCTTCGTCGGGCCATGCCCATTGCAGGTTGCGCACCAGCGCAATGAGATCTTCGGTCAGAACGACCGAGCCATCCGGGTTCAGACCAAACCACCCGGCGCGTTCGTCGTCATGGCCCGCCGCCTCCGCGATATCGACTTCGCGGATGTTGGCCACCTTGTAGGAACCGGGCGCTATCTGCGCCTGCCCGCAGAACTGCTGATACGCGGACACCATGGAGATCAGAAATTCCGCCTTTTCCATGTCGGTGGCGTCCTCGCCCAAAATCTCCGCCAGATGCTGAGGCGTACGCCCCCCGGTATATGGCTCTGCCAGATCAAGCTGGGGCGCCCCAACTTCCATGGTATTCCAGCCAAGCCGCGCCTTACGGATCAGCATCAGCTGGCCTTGCGTCAGTCGAGCAGCGTCGGGATACAGCGCGTCAAAATCCGGGTCCAGCAGCGCGTTGATCGCCGCGTCATCCAGCGCGGGCGCCGAGCCGTAGCCCAGCCCCAGATCGCCCATGGTCTGCTGCGTGGCGTGAAGGATATCCGCATTTGTCCCGTCACTCGCCCTCAGCGACCACAGGTTGCGGAACACCTTCCAGATGTCGCCCAGCTTCGACATGTCAGTGCGCCACCCCGGCGGCGACGCTTTCGTCGATGAAGCGGCCCTCTTTGAAGCGGTCCATGCCGAATTCAGCCGTGAGCGGCGAATAGCCCTTGGCCATCAGCTCCGCAAAGCCCCAGCCCGAGCCCGGGATCGCCTTGAACCCGCCAGTGCCCCAGCCGCAATTGATGAAACAGCCTTCCAACGGGGTTTTCGACAGGATGGGTGATCGGTCGCCGGTGACGTCCACGATGCCGCCCCATTGGCGCAGCATCTTGAGGCGCGACAACATCGGGAAAGTCTCAATCAGGGCGCGTACGGTTTCCTCGATATGGTGGAAGGACCCGCGCTGGGTGTAGTTGTTGTAGCTGTCGGTGCCGCCGCCGATAACCATCTCGCCCTTGTCGGACTGGCTGAGATACCCGTGCACGGTGTTGGCCATCACCACGATGTCCATGCAAGGCTTGATCGGCTCGGAGACCAGCGCCTGCAGCGCCACGGATTCGAGCGGCAGCCGGAAGCCCGCCATCTCCGCCACATGGCCGGAATTGCCGGCCACGACGATGCCCAGCTTGTCACAGCCGATGTCACCACGCGACGTGGTCACGCCCGTTACCTTGCCACCCTCAGAGGTCACCCCCGTAACCTCGCATTTCTGCAAAATGTCCATGCCCATATCAGAACACGCCCGCGCATAGCCCCAAGCGACCGCGTCATGGCGCGCCGTCCCACCGCGTGCCTGCCAGAGGCCGCCCAGAACGGGGTACCTAGGGCCGTTGATGTTCATGATCGGGCACAGCTCCTTGACACGGGCAGGCTCAATCCACTCGGTTTTGACGCCCTGCAACGCATTGGCATGCGCCGTGCGCTGATAGCCGCGCACCTCGTGATGGGTCTGGGCCAGCATGATCACGCCGCGGGGGCTAAACATCACGTTATAGTTGAGGTCCTGCGACATGGTCTCATAAAGGCTGAGCGCTTTTTCGTAAATCGCCGCCGACGGGTCTTGGAGGTAGTTCGACCGGATGATCGTGGTGTTGCGGCCCGTGTTGCCACCCCCTAGCCAACCCTTTTCGATCACCGCCACATTGGTGATGCCGAAATTCTTACCAAGGTAATAGGCCGAGGCCAGCCCGTGCCCGCCTGCCCCGATGATGATCGCGTCGTATTTCTTCTTGGGCTCAGGCGAGGCCCAGGCGCGTTCCCACCCCTGGTGGTATCGGGCGGCTTCGCGGGCGATTGCAAAGGCGGAATAACGTTTCATATGGGCAGGTCCAAACGCGTAGAATTCTGACATGTTTTGCGACAGCGCATGGCCCCGCGTCGCAACTTGCGCGACACTACATGCAGGCCTTGCGACATGCCAGCTTGCCCCGAGCGGTTTTATGTCCCGCCGGGCAGTGGACTTTGCCAGCGTGGCATGAATATTTGGAACCAAATGGAGACAGGGCGTTTGGGCGAAATTTTCAACGACATTGCTGAGTTTGCAGACGCCGTGGGGACCATTACTCCCCTCGCGGGGCTTGATCTTGGGACCAAAACCGTCGGCGTGGCGGTGTCGGACGTGATGCAATCTGTTTCCACCCCGCTGGAAACCGTGCGCCGGACCAAATTCACCAAAGATGCTGAGGCTTTGCTGGTGATCGCGGCGAAACGGTCGCTGGGCGGGTTCATCCTTGGGCTGCCGTTGAATATGGACGGCTCGGACGGGCCGCGCGTGCAATCAACGCGGGCATTTGCGCGCAACCTGTCGCGGCTGACCGACCTGCCGATCACGTTCTGGGATGAACGCCTGTCCACCGTCGCCGCCGAACGCGCGCTATTGGAGGCAGATACGTCACGAAAACGTCGCTCAGAGGTGATTGACCACGTCGCCGCTGGGTATATCTTGCAAGGCGCGTTGGACCGCATAAGACATATAAGGCAGAGCAGCTGATGGACGACATATGGAGCCGCGACGAGGTGCAAAGCCCTTGCGTGAAAATTTGCGTCGTGCATCCCACCGAGCGCATTTGCACCGGTTGCCTGCGCTCGATCGATGAGATCGCCGCCTGGTCGCGGATGAGCAATGAAGCCCGCGCGGCCTTGATCGACGAATTGCCATCCCGCGAGGGGCTGTTGAAGAAACGCCGCGGCGGGCGCGCTGCCAGATTGAAGGCCAAACCGCCCGTGCTGGGTGCCAAATAAAGCATAGCGGGCGTCGTCAGACGCGCCTTTAGGTCACGCCAACCACCGGGATATGTCGGAAAGTTCGGGGCGAAAATAAGCAATCATGCGCCCTTCGGGGGGCGCATCTGCGCCATCAACCCATTGCGCCACCCCGTGCAGCGCCAGCCGGTGGATCAGATAGGCCTCCCCCGGCTGCGCGTGCACCACAACGCGCGGGCAGTCCGCGAAACACTGACGGCGCGCCGCCTGATAGATGTCAGTCAGGTCCACCTGCCCCCACTCCCGAGGCGCCACATCTGCCAATACTTTGCAGAATGCCGCTTGCATGATCTTATGGCTGCCCTCCCAGACCACCATAGGGCTGGCCCCTTTCGAGGTTTCGGTCAGCGGAATGCCCAGGACGAAGCCATGCGGCTCGTGCAGATGGCGACGCCGGTCTGGCCCAATGGGCAGCAGCCCATCCACATGCGCAGCGTCCCGGTCGCGACGGAACGCGAAGGCGGCCGCGCTTTCCCCCTCCATCGGCAGCGGGTAGCGCGGATAGATCACCGAAACCTGCGCGCGGTCCCAATTTTGCGCGCCATGTAGCGCCGTGACCACGTCCACAGCGCGCCCGCAAAGCTGAGGCCCGTCCTCCACTCCGCCCTGCGCGTCGTTGGGCAAAACGTTGACACCCGCGAACCATGTGCCGCCGCACCGTAACCAGTCCTCGATGTTTCGCGGGTCGCGGGTCAGCGCGGCGGCAATGGGATGCACCGCGTGCACCCATTGGGACAACAGTGGGTCATGGTCGAACCGGCACCAGCCTTTAGTGGCCAACGCCGCCTCTGGGGTCATTGTGCGGCCTGATGTTGCGCATCAACGGCCTCTAGCGCCTGCAGCACCAAATCTGGCCCCGCGCCTTCTTTTGAAACGCCCTCAGACAGTGTCCGCCGCCAGTGGCGCGCGCCGGGGCGGCCAGCGAACAGGCCCAACATGTGGCGGGTGACCTGATGCAACTTGCCCCCTTGGGACAGGTGCCGCTCGATATAGGGCAGCATGGCATGCACGGCCTGCTGCGGCGATTGCAGCGGGTCGGCCTCCCCGAACACCGCGCTGTCGGCGCGCCCCAGAATGTCCCATGGCTGGTGATAGGCCGCCCGCCCGATCATCACGCCGTCCAGACCATCCAGATGCGGCGCGGCCGCGTCCAGCGTCGCAATGCCGCCATTGATCGAGATATGGAGCTGCGGAAACTGTGCTTTCATCGCATGGACCAATGCGTAGTCGAGCGGCGGTATGTCGCGGTTTTCCTTGGGGCTCAGCCCCTGCAGCCACGCCTTGCGCGCATGGATCGTCACGCGCCTCACGCCTGCGTCCGAGATGCGGGTCAGGAAATCAGGCAACACCTGCGCGGGGTCCTGATCATCCACCCCGATGCGGCATTTGACGGTGACATCGACCGGTTGGGCCGCGATCATAGCCGCAACACATTCAGCGACCAGCCCCGGACGCTCCATCAACACCGCGCCAAAGCAGCCCGATTGCACGCGGTCCGAGGGGCAGCCGACATTGAGGTTGATCTCGTCATAGCCGTGATCCGCCCCGATCCGCGCAGCCTCGGCCAACTCGGCCGGGTCAGAGCCGCCTAGTTGCAACGCGACTGGATGCTCAGCCGCGTCGTGATCCAGCAAATGCACGGCCCCGCCGCGCACCAAAGCAGGTGCGGTCACCATTTCCGTATAAAGCAACGCGCGGCGCGACATCAGCCGGTGGAAATACCGGCAATGGCGGTCGGTCCAGTCCATCATGGGCGCGACGGACAGCCTGGCGGCAATTGTGGCGGGGTTGCGGGTCATGGCGGGCAGATAGCACCGGCGGCAGCGCATTTAAAGAGCGAGGCTTGCCCGCGCCGCATCGCCGGTGCAGGCTCGCCTGCGACGAGACGGAGAGACCAGATGCCCCACCCTTTGCTGCACCAGAAAGATATCGACACCTTCCAGCGCGACGGGGTCGTGCTGATCAAAAGGCTGTTTGCGGGGCATGTTGATACAATCCGCGCCGGGATCGAGGCCAACATGGCAGCACCAGGCCCCTACGCCGCCGAAAACCTCAAAGACGGTGAACAGGGCAGATTTTTTGATGACTACTGCAATTGGCAGCGCATCCCCGAATTTGAGCGCGTGATCCGTGACAGCCCCGCGGCAGAGGTTGCCGCGGATTTGATGGGGTCAGACACCGCGCAGCTTTTCCACGACCATGTGCTGGTGAAAGAACCCGGCACCTCGAAACCAACGCCCTGGCATTCGGATGGGCCTTATTACTTCGTGCAAGGCCGCCAGAACGTGTCGTTCTGGGCGCCGGTTGACCCCGTGCGCGAAGCGTCCCTGCGCTGCGTGGCCGGGTCGCATTTGTGGGAGAAGCCCGTCTTGCCGACCCGCTGGTTGGCGGAGACCTCATTCTACCCCAATGAAGATGACTATATGGCAGTGCCTGACCCGGATGCCGACGGCATGGATATCCGCGAGTTCGAAATGGAGCCCGGCGACGCCGTCGCCTTCAATTACAACGTTCTACATGGCGCGCGCGGCAATGACGCGGCGGCGAGGCGGCGGGCGTTCTCTTTGCGGATGGTGGGCGACGACGCACGATATGTGGAGCGCCCCGGCCCCACCTCGCCGCCCTTTCCGGGTCACGGCATGACCGCGGGCGACCGTTTGCGCGAAGATTGGTTCCCGGTGATCTACGCACGCTAAGAAAAAAGACGCGGCGCTGTACCTTGCGCGTAACCCGCGCGGTACTTTTGAGTATGGGAGGGGAAGACCCACTCAGCTGCCGCGATAGGTGGAATATCCAAAGGGGGAAAGCAGCAGCGGGACATGGTAATGGGCCTCCTCAGACGCGCCGAAGCGGATTGGGATCTGGCCCAGAAAGCGCGGCTCTTCGGCCGGGGTGCCAGACGCGTCGAGATAGGCCTCGACATCGAAGATCAGCTCGTAGGTCCCGGTCTTGAACTTTCCCTCCGGCAGGATCGGCGCATCGGTGCGGCCATCGGAATTAGTGACGGCCTCGGCGATTTTCCTGTGGCTGTTGCCAGACACCCGGTAGAGCATGATCTTAACCCCTTGCGCAGGGCAGCCGCGCGCGGTGTCGAGGACGTGGGTGGTGAGATAGCCGGGCATATGGGCCTCCGATAGCGTTTGGGTCTGGGTGCAGTCTCACGTCTAACGGGAGCAGAAAGCAAGGTTGAAGCTTCGCCGGATTGCGGGCTTTATGGCCGCGCCATGACGAAAATTGTAACGCAAAAGCTGACCGCCGCCGCCTTCGCCCCTTTTGGGGACGTCATCGACTGCGCGGGCGCGCCGGACAAAATCATCAACCAGGGCATGTGCGGGCGCTACCATGATCGCGCCGATATGGAATTTGACGAAGGCCGCGCAGGCGTCAGCCTGTTTCAGGCCACACCGCGCGCCCTGCCCTACACGCTGGATTTGATGGAGCGCCACCCGCAGGGAAGCCAGTGCTTCATTCCGATGAGCGAGCACGGGTTTCTGATCTGCGTCGCCCCGGATGATGGCGGCGTGCCCGGCACCCCATTGGCTTTCCTGAGCCAACCGGGGCAAGCGGTAAACATCCACAAAGGCGTCTGGCACGGGGTGCTGACCCCCCTGCACCCGCCCGGGCTGTTCGCCGTCGTTGACCGGATCGGCCCCGGAGCCAATTTGCAGGAGCATCCGCTGGCGACGCCCTACACGGTAGATACCGCTTAAGGCGCGATGGAGACCTTCAGGTCCGGCAACCCGGTGATGCCCGCGACAACCTCATCCCCCGGAGACAGGGCCGCCACCCCGGCCGGTGTTCCGGTCATGATCAGATCCCCCGGCGCCAATTCCACCAGCGTCGACAGATGCGCGATGCAATCGGCCACCGGCCAGATCATATCGGCCAGATTGGCGTCCTGCCGCGTCCTGCCGTTGACGCTCAGCCAGATCTTGCCAGAACTGAGGCTTGTCACATCGGCCATTTGCACCAACGGCGCGATGGGGGCGGAGGCGTCGAACCCTTTGGCCATATCCCATGGCCTGCCTTTTGACTTTGCCTGCGCCTGCAAGTCGCGGCGGGTCAGGTCAATGCCCACCGCAGCCCCCCAGATGAGGCCCAACGCCTGCTCGGGCGAGACATCTTTGCCGCCGGCACCGAGAGCCACGACCAATTCCACCTCATGATGGAGCTCCGACGTCGCCGACGGGTAGGCAATCGCGGCATTGTTGGGCACCACGGCATCGGCGGGCTTCATGAAGAAAAACGGCGGCTCGCGGGTGTCATTGCCCATCTCGCGCACATGCGCCTCGTAATTGCGGCCGACGCAAAACACACGCCTCAGCGGGAAACAGGCGTCACTACCGGCCACGGAAAGGGTGGCCTGCGCGGGTGGATCAATTGCGTAATTTGTCATGCGGTCTCACTGGTTAACATTAATTTCAACTGTGTTTTGACAGACCGGCCCCGCCCCGCATAGGGTTTTGTGGGGCGTAAACAGAAAGTGGCGGGCAATGAGAGCGATAAAGATGTTTGGATTGGCCTTGTGCCTTGCCGCACCAGCGCATGCACAGGACGCAGACCTCATTAGCGCGGCCAAATCCACGTTGGCGAGCATTCAAGACAATTCCTTCAATGCCGACAGGGAATATTGCGGCATGATCGGGCGCAACTCGGCCGGAAACATCGTGATCACTCGCCCCCGCAAGGGACGCCGCGACAGCTGCCTGCCCCGCCCCTTTCGGACAAATGACGTCGACGTGCTAGCGTCCTACCACACCCATGGCAGCCATGACCCAGGCGCCGACGCGGAGGTCCCCTCGTTAGATGACTTGCGCGCGGATAAGGAGGAAGGCGTCATCGGGTTCGTCGCCACCCCGGGCGGCAGATTCTGGAAAACCGAGCCCAACACCGACTCGGTTCGCCTGATCTGTGGCGTCGGGTGTTTGCCCAAAGACCCCGAATACGACCCCAGTGACGAGGGCCGCGTCCGGTCGAGCTACACCGCAGCCCAGCTGGACGCGCGGGAACGTGGCCTTGACGACTGATGGTCAAAGCCCTTATTTACAAGGTTGGGGAAACTGGGAAACCTGTCGGATGAAGAAGACACTACTGTGCCTTGCTATCGTCGCGTCGGCTTGCGCTGCGCCTGCATTTGCTGAATCCGACCTGAAAGCCATCACCAAGCTCGCCAAAAAGAGCCTGATTTCCTTGCAGCATCAGTCCTTTAGCGGAAACCGCGAGTATTGCGGGATGATTGGGCGCACCAGCGCGGGCGAGCTGATTGCCAGCCCCGCACGCCGCGGCCGCACCAGCGGGTGCAACCCGCGTGGATTTGCCGACAAAACAATCGTTCCGGTAGCATCATACCACACACATGGTGCCTTTGATCATATGGCAGATGCCGAGGTCCCCTCGCTCGCCGATCTGGACATTGACTACGCCGACCGCGTTTTCGGCTTCGTCGCGACCCCGGGGGGGCGTTTCTGGATGACAGACTACCGGTCCCGATCCATTCGCCAAATCTGCGGGATGGGCTGTCTGCCCGCCGACCCGGCCTTCAAAGTCGGCATGGCGGGCGACATTCCCACAGAAATGACCCGTCGGGAAATGGCGCAACGCGAAGGGGTCGGCGGCCCGCGCCACCTGCGCGCAAGATCTTTAGCTAAGAATTAGTCGCAACTAGATTGACTTATTGAGAATCGTTCTCATATTGTCTGATGTCCTGACAATATAAGGTGTTTCGCGATGCGCTCCCTGCTGATTTCCGCCCTTTTGCTTGTGGCTGGCCCCGTACTGGCGGAGGACAAGTTCAAGGCCGTCACCACCTTCACCGTGATCGCCGACATGGCCCGAAATGTGGCTGGTGACGCGGCCGTGGTGGAGAGCATCACCAAGCCGGGCGCCGAAATTCACAACTACGCCCCTACCCCGCGCGATATCTTAAAGGCGCAGGACGCCGATCTGGTGCTGTGGAACGGGTTGAACCTGGAGCTGTGGTTCGAGCAGTTTTTCCGCAACCTGCGGGATGTGCCCTCTGCGGTGGTCTCAGATGGGGTGGAGCCGATGGGGATCGCGCAAGGCCCTTACACTGGCAAACCGAACCCACATGCGTGGATGTCGGTGGACGCGGCGGTCATTTACGTGGATAATATCGTCGCCGCTTTTTCCGAGCATGACGTTGAAAACGCTGACGTTTATGCGGCCAATGGCGCGGCCTACAAAGCCCAGATTCTGGCAGAGCTTGGGCCGTTGAATGCGCAGATTGAAGCGGTGCCGGAGGCGGACCGCTGGTTGGTGACCTCGGAAGGGGCGTTTTCGTATCTGGCGCGGGATTTGGGGCTGAAAGAGCTGTATTTGTGGCCGATCAATGCGGACCAGCAAGGCACGCCAAGCCAAGTGCGCGCTGTGATTGATACGGTGCGCGAGAACGACATCAAGGTGGTGTTCTCGGAATCCACGGTGTCCTCGGCCCCTGCGGAGCAAGTGGCGCGCGAGACCGGGGCTGCGTATGGCGGGGCGTTGTATGTGGACTCGCTATCCACGGCAGATGGGCCGGTGCCAACCTACCTGGACTTGTTGCGTGAGACGGTGAGCATCATTGCCGCGGGGTTAACCAAGTGACGGGACTGACGGCCCAAGGCATCACGGTCACGTACCGAAACGGGCATACGGCGCTGCGGGACGCGTCCTTTGAGCTGCCAACGGGGACGATTGCCGCACTTGTGGGCGTGAACGGGTCGGGAAAATCGACGCTGTTCAAAGCGATTATGGGGTTCGTGCCAACGGCGTCTGGCAGCATTTCAGTGCTCGGCGGAAGCGTCAAAGATGCATTAAAAAGCAATGTGGTAGCCTACGTTCCTCAAGCGGAAGAAGTGGATTGGTCCTTCCCCGTTCTGGTCGAAGACGTGGTGATGATGGGCCGCTACGGGCATATGGGGTTCTTGCGGATTGCCAAGCCTGCCGATCACCGCGCCGTGGAAGACGCGCTAACCCGCGTCGGCATGATCGACTACCGCAAACGCCAGATTGGCGAGCTGTCCGGCGGGCAAAAGAAACGCGTGTTTCTGGCGCGTGCCTTGGCGCAGGATTCCAAGGTTATCCTGCTGGATGAGCCGTTTACCGGTGTCGATGTGCAGACCGAGGACGAGATTATCAAACTGCTGCGCGAAATGCGCGACGAAGGCCGCGTGATGTTGGTGTCGACCCATAACCTTGGCTCGGTGCCGGAGTATTGCGACCGCACCGTTCTGATCAAGGGGACCGTGCTGGCCTATGGGCCGACGGAGGAGATCTTTACCTCGAAGAACTTGGAACGCGCCTTTGGCGGCGTATTGAGGCATTTCGTCATGCAAGGCGCGGACCTGCATGATGATGACGAGGATAAGCGGCGACTGACCGTGATTTCCGATGATGAACGGCCGTTCGTGATCTACGAAGACCACGATGACGGGGACCACAGCGATGCTTGAGCCGTTTGCCTATACCTACATGCTGAATGCGATGTGGGTGTCGGCCCTGGTCGGCGGCGTGTGCGCTTTTCTGTCGGCATATCTGATGCTTAAGGGGTGGTCTTTGATCGGAGACGCGTTGTCCCATTCCATCGTGCCCGGCGTTGCCGGGGCCTATATGCTGGGGCTGCCCTTTGCCTTGGGCGCTTTTTTTGCCGGTGGATTGGCGGGCGGCGCGATGCTGTTTCTGAACCAGCGCACGGGGCTGAAAGAGGACGCTATTATCGGTCTGATCTTCACTTCGTTTTTCGGGCTGGGACTGTTCATGGTGTCGCTATCGCCGACCTCGATCAACATTCAGACGATCATTTTGGGCAATGTGCTGGCGATCTCCCCTTCCGACATTTTGCAATTGGCGATCATCGGGTTTGTGTCGTTGGCGATCCTGTTGGTGAAGTGGAAGGACCTGATGGTGACCTTCTTTGACGAAAGCCACGCGCGGTCCATCGGGTTGAACCCGGAGCGGCTGAAACTGCTGTTCTTTGTGTTGTTATCCGCCTGCACCGTGGCGGCGTTGC